>CAWAET010000001.1:0-76648 GCA_963781065.1 Thermoanaerobaculia bacterium
GCAGCTGGTCGACGCTCAGGGCCTCGCACTGGCCCTCGGCGGCCGCCGGCGGGGCGGCGCCGCTGAACAGCCGGCGCAGCCAGGAGCCGCGCGCCGGGCTCTCGGCGAACTCGTAGTCGCAGGCCGGGCATCGCACCAGGCTGCAGTGGCTGCTCAGCGGGCAGCCGTGGGCGCACACGGCGTCCTCGGGCTCGAACCCGAAGCCGCACAGCGGGCAGGTCAGAAAGCGCTCAGCCATCGACCGGCTCTCAGGGCCAGGCCCCCGACCAGGAAGGCGAAGGGGAAGATGAAGGCGGTCATCGCCCAGGCCACCCGCTGGCCGTGCTCGCGGGCGATCATCAGGAAGTTGGCGAAGCAGGGCATGAACAGCGTGATCGTGATCATGGCGACGAAGATCTGCAGGGGATCGAGCATCGCCTCGGGCCCGGTGGCGGCGTCGAGGACGTAGACCGCGCCGAAGTCGCGGCGCAGGAAGCCCACCAGCAGGGCGTTGGCCATCTCGCGCGGCAGCCCCAGCCAGCCGACGACGAGCGGCTCGCCGAGGTTGGCGATCTTGCCGAGCAGCCGCAGCTTGTCGAGCAGGAACAGCAGGGCGGTGCCGGCGACGAAGAGCGGAATCACCTCCGTCAGATACCAGCCGATGCGGCTGCGGGTCTTGAGCCAGACGTTGGCGAGCTGCGGCCTTCTGAGCGGCGGGATCTCGAGCAGGAACTCCGAGGTCTGGCCCGGGAAGACCCGCGCCGTCATCCGCCCGACAAAGAGCAGCACCGCCACCATCAGGGCCAGCCAGGCCATCGCCGCGGCCGGCGACAGCGCGGCCATCATCGCCAGCAGGACGCCGAGCTGGGCCGAGCAGGGGATGGCCAGGGCGAGCAGCATGGTGGTCACCACCCGCTCCTTGCGGGTCTCGAGGATGCGGGTGGTCATCGTCGCCATGGTGTCGCAGCCGAGCCCCAGCACCATCGGCAGCACCGCCTTGCCGTTGAGGCCCATCAGCCGGAAGACCCGGTTGACCAGGATCGCCATGCGCGGCAGATAGCCCGAGTCCTCGAGCACGCTGAAGAGCAGGAAGAAGGTGGTGACGATGGGCAGGACGATCGCCAGGGCGTAGGAGAGGGCCATCGTCAGCAGCCCGTACTGGCCGACCAGGAAGTCGTGCACGAAGCGCAGGGTCTTCTGGACGCCGGTCAGCTCGACCCCCGGCGCCAGGGCGTAGGCGGTGCCCACGGTCATGGTCTCCCAGGTGAACAGCTCGACCTCGTGCACCGGGCTCAGCGGCAGCGCCAGCGAGCCGGGGACGGCGCCCACCGCGTGCGTGTGGGGGAAGGGCAGCACCGTGTCCAGCACGGTGATCGCCGCCGGGCTCAGCCGCTGCTCGAAGACCCCGACCTCGAGCAGGTCCACCAGCGTGCCGGCGCCGAACAGCCCGACAAACCAGAAGACCGCCACGAGAGCCAGCGCCGCCAGCGCCAGGCCCTTGACCGGGTGCATCGCCCAGAAGCCCAGCCGCACGCTGAAGCCCGGGCGCTCGGGCTGGTGCAGGGTGTAGGTAGCCGCCATCAACTCGTGGATCCGCGCCAGCCGCGCCCGGTTGCGCTGGTACTCGCCGGCCTCCGCGGGCACCACCACGGGTTCCAGCGTCGGCCGGCGGGCGCGCGACAGGGCCTCCTCCAGGCTGTCCGTGCCGTGGTTGCGCACCGCGATGGTCCGCACCACCGGCACGCCGAGCAGCGCCTCCAGCCGGGCGGCGTCGATCTTCCCGCCCCGCGCCGCCAGCTCGTCCACCATGTTGAGCACCAGCACCATGGGCCGGCCCAGCTCGGCGAGCTGCATCGTCAGCAGCAGCGCCCGCCGCAGGTTGCGGGCGTCGGCCACCTGGACGATGACCGCGTCGGCGTGGCGCTCGATCATCGCGGTCGTCACCCGCGTCTCGTCGTTGGCGGTCGCCAGGTCGTTGATCCCCGGCGTGTCGATGACCTCCAGCGCGCGGTCGGCGAGCCGCGCCCGGGCGCGCACCACCTCGACCGTGGTGCCGGGATAGTTGGAGACGGTGACGTAGCGCCCGGTCAGGTTCTTGAACAGGACCGACTTGCCGACGTTGGGGTTGCCGACCAGCAGGACCTCGGCCGCCCGCGCCGCGCCGGCGATGCGCTCATCCGGACGCTCGTCGTCCGCTGGTCTCGGATCGTCGACCGGTTGCGGACGGCTTGCGGCGCTGCGGCGAGGCGGGTTCATGGCACTGTGCCGCGGAGCATAGCTGCTTGCGGGCGCTTTGCGGGGCGGCCAGGCGCCGCCGGCCCGGGGAGCTAGCCCCGCTGTCCGGAGCCGGCCAGCCCCCCCGGGGTAGCTCCGACCACCCCACCCGATGGGATGGCAGGGCTCTGCCTTACGGGGGGTTGAGGAACCGCGGTGGCAGCGGTATCAATGGCATGCGCCGGGCGCCGTCAGTCGGCGGCGTGCCGGGCGCCAGACAACGAGCAAGGAGAGAACGATGAAGAGATTCGGTTGGGGAGTTGCGGCGCTGGCCCTGGCGGCGCTGTCGTTGATCGCCGTCACGGCGTTGGCGGGTGAAGGGGAGGTTGCCGCGGGGCAGCAGGTGGTGCTGGACCAGAAGTGCAACATGTGCCACGCGGTCTCCACGGTTGGCATCGAGGCCAAGACCACGTCCGAGAAGATGCTGGGACCCGACCTCGTCAATCTGGCCGACCACGAGAGCCTGGGCGACGCGGCGACCCTCTTCAAGTACATCAAGCAGGAGGCCAAGATCGACGGCGAGGAGCACAAGAAGGGCTTCAAGGGAACCGACGAGGAGCTGCAGGCGCTGGTCGACTGGCTCCTGGAGCAGAAGGCCGAGTAGCGCGGCTGGGGCGCGCCCGGAGACGGGCGCGCCGTACGCTGTAGAGAGGGGGTGGCAGTGCCAGGCTTGATGCAGACCGGGCTCGCCCGCCGTCCATCGGCGATCGAGCCGTCGACGACGCCCGCGGACCGGCGATGGTCGGGACGTTGCCGGGCCTTGCTCCTGCTGCCGTTGCTGGCGGCGATCCCGGTCGCCGCCGAGGAGCCGTGCGCCGACTGCCACGACGAGGCGGCCGCGGTAGTCGCCGACTCGATCCACGGCTGGATGGGTTGCGCCGACTGCCACGCCGGCGCCGACGACCCGGACCATCCCGACGGGCTCGAGGAGCCCGTGTGCGGCAGCTGCCACGACGATGCCGCGGCGGATCTGGCGGCGGGCGCCCACGCCGGCGTCGCCGACGACGAGGTGCCGGCCTGCGCCTCCTGCCACGGCGCCGCGCACGAGCTGCTGGGCGCCGCCGACCCCGCCTCGCCGGTGTCGGCGGAGCGGCTCGCCGAGACCTGCGGCGGCTGCCACGCCAACCCGAAGATGGCCGACCGCTACCGCTTTCGCCTGGTGCGGCCGGTCGAGGCCTACAGCGGCAGCGTCCACGCCCAGGCGGTGAGCCGCGGCGAGGCGGGGCCGACCTGCAGCGACTGCCACGCGAGCCACAAGATTCTGCCCGCCGCCGATCCCGATTCACCGGTGAATCACGCACGCGTCCCGGAAACGTGCGGTGTCTGTCACACGGCGATCACCGACGCCTACCGCCACAGCGTCCACGGCGAGGCCGCCGCCGCCGGCATCCGCGAGTCGCCGGTCTGCACCGACTGCCACGGCGAGCACAGCATTCTGTCGCCCAAGGAGCACGGCTCGCCGGTCTACGCCACCAACATCCCGTTGATGACCTGCGGCCGCTGCCACGGCGACCTGCGGCTGTCCGACAAGTACGGGCTGGACCACGACAAGGTGCCGGCCTACGCTGACAGCTTCCACGGCCTGGCGATGCGCTCGGGCGCGGCCACGGTGGCGAGTTGCGCCTCCTGCCACGGGGTGCACGACATCCAGCCGTCGTCGGATCCCGACTCACACGTCCATGCGGACAACCTCGCCGAGACCTGCGGCAACTGCCACCCCGGCGCTGGCAAGCGATTCGCCATCGGGCCGGTGCACGTGCTCGAGACCGACGCCGAGCACGCGGCCGTCTTCTGGGTGCGACGGATTTACCTGTGGTTGATCTTCGGGGTGATCGG
Organism: Thermoanaerobaculia bacterium; assembly: GCA_963781065.1. Taxonomy (GTDB): domain Bacteria; phylum Acidobacteriota; class Thermoanaerobaculia; order Multivoradales; family JAHEKO01; genus CALZJC01. The sequence goes on from CAWAET010000001.1 coordinate 4,090, forward strand.
CGGCATGCTGCTGCACAACGCGCTCGATCTCTATCGCAAGGCGCAGCACCCGCCCGAGCGCGAGCCGCTGCGGGATGGCGGGCGGCTGCGGATGAGCCCGGCGTTTCGCCGCACCCACCTGCTGCTGATGGTCTCCTTCGTGGTGCTGGTCTACACCGGCTTCGCCCTCAAGTACCCGGAGACCTGGTGGGCGGCGCCGGTGCTGGCGCGCCAGAGCGGCTTCGACCTGCGCGGCGTGATCCACCGGGTGGCGGGGGTGGCGCTACTGCTGGCCGGGGTGATCCACGCCATCCACCTGCTGGTCGACCGCCGCGCCCGGGTCTGCATCGCCGAGATGCTGCCGGGACGCGAGGACCTGCGCGAGATCGGCGAGCGTCTGAGCTACTACTTCGGCCGCCGCAAGACGCCGCCGCACTCGCCCTGGCTGGGCTATGCCGAGAAGGCCGAGTACCTGGCGGTCATCTGGGGCACGATCCTGATGGGGGTGACCGGGGTGATGCTCTGGTACGAGACCCTGATGCTGCGCTGGCTGCCCGGCTGGGCCCTCGACGTGGCCACGGCGGTCCACTTCTACGAGGCGATCCTGGCGACCCTCGCCATCGTCGTCTGGCACTTCTACGCCGTCATCTTCGACCCCGCGGTCTACCCGATGGACCCGGCGTGGCTGAGCGGCCGCTCGGCTCCGGGCCGTGATCGGGAACGCCTGGCGCCGCGGCACGGCCAGGCGGCGGGCGAGGCGGGTGGAAAGAGCTAGAATCATTTGGTGGGAGAGATCGAGTCGAAGGAGGACGGGGTCGGAGGCCCGACGCGCCGCCGGCTGCTGGGCTGGTTGAGCCGCGGCTTCCTGTCGCTCTGGGCGGTGGGCCTGGGGTGGATGGTCGCCGCCTTCCTCAAGCCGCCGCGCTCACGCGACAGCCTCGGTGAGCGGGTGATCAAGGTCGGCTCGGACAGCGAGCTGCTGCCGGGCCAGGCTCGCCTGGTGCGTCACGGCAGCGAGCCGATCTTCGTCCTGCGCGCCGCCGGCGGCGAGCTGATCGGCCTGTCGGCGGTCTGCACCCACCTGCACTGCGTGCTCGATTGGGACCAGGACCAGGGTCGCCTGGCCTGCCCCTGCCACGAGGGCGCCTTCGATCTCAACGGCAACGTCCTGACCGGCCCGCCGCCGCGTCCGCTGCGGCGCTACCGGGTCGAGACCCGGCTGGATCAGATCTACCTGCACCTGTGATGCCCGGCTCGAGCAACAGAGCGGCCGGCGTGCTGGCGTGGCTTTCCGAGCGCCTGAATCTGACCGAGATCTTCTCGCTGCTGACCAGCTACGGGCTGTTCTACGCCGAGGTGGACCCGCGCAAGCCGCTGCCCGAGGCGCTCAGCGAGGCGGCCGCGCGGCCGGCGCCTTCCTACTCCCGCTGGCCGCGGGTCCTGGGCCTGATCGTGGTGGTGCTGATCGCCATCGAGCTGCTCACCGGCGGCCTGCTGGCCTTCTACTACCTGCCGACGCCCGAGGCGGCTCACGCCAGCCTGGGCACCATCCTGCGCGACGTCGGCGCCGGCTCGCTGGTACACCAGATCCACTTCTGGGGCGCCCAGGTGCTGCTGGCGGTGCTGCTTGTGCGGCTGGCCAGGTTCTTTCTGCAGCGGCTCTACCGGTCGCCGCGCGAGCTGACCTGGGTCTTTGCCGCGCTGCTCCTGCTGGTCTGCTTCCATCTCGATCTGACCGGCCGGGCGCTGCCGATGACCGAGTCGGCCTACTGGTCGAGCGTGCGGGCGCTGGAGATCGTTGGCGCCATCCCGCTCTACGGCTCGCTGGTGATCTTCCTGCTCGGCGGGGTCGGGGCGGGGATCTCCGACCTGACCCTGATCCGCTTCTATGTCCTCCACGTCGGGGTGCTGCCGCTGCTGGCGGTCAGCCTGGTCTACCTCCACTTCTCGGGCGTCCGGCGGGTCGGCCTGGCGCCGGCGGGCAAGGAGACGCCGGTCGCCGGCCGGCTCCAGTTCCGACTCCACCTGGCGAATCTGGCGATCTTGCTGACGGTGCTGATCGGGGTCGTCGTGACCCTGGCGGTGCTGGTGCCGGTGCCGTTTCTCGGCGCCGCCGATCCCTACGCGACGCCGCCGGGCGTCGGTCCGCCGTGGTATCTGCTGGCCTTCTTCGGCTTCATGGAGTGGACCGCGGGGATCCTGCCGCAGTGGCTGGCCGGGCTGCTGATCTTCCTGGGGGTCAGCGGCTTCGTGGCGCTGCCGTTCTACGACCGCACTGCGTCCGGCGGCCGCGGGCGGCTGCTGGCGCTGGCCGCCGCGGCGCTGCTGGCAATCCTCTGGGTGGTGCTCAGCGTATATGGAGCGTGGGCGGCATGAGACGGCTGCAGTCGGCACGATGGCCGCCGGCACGGAGGCTTTTGGCACTCGGCGCGCTGCTCGCCTGGGCGGGCGTGGCGACCGCGGAAGAGCAGTGCGGCGTCTGCCACCCCGAGAGCCGGGTCGCCTTCGCCGACAGCACCCACGCCGCCGAAGGCGTCGCGTGTACCGACTGCCACGGCGGCGACCCGGCGAGCCGCGATCCCGTTGCCGCCCACCGCGGCGGCTTCCGGCCGCTCGACGATCGGCTGCTGACCCCGGCGTCCTGCGCCGACTGTCACGCCGACCTCGACCGGATGCGGCCCTACAACCTGCCGGTCGACCAGTATGCCGTCTACCAGACCTCGCACCACGGCCGCGCCATCGCCCGCGGCGAGCGGCGCGCCGCGGTCTGCACCGACTGCCACGGCAGCCACCGGATCCTCGGCCCGGCCCACCCGGACAGCCCGGTGAGCCACCGGCGGCTGGTCGACACCTGCGGCCGCTGTCACGGCGACCGGGGCCTGATGGAGGCGTTCGACCTGGACCCCGGCGTGGTCGACGAGTACCGCTCCGGCGTGCACGGCAAGGCGCTGCTCGACGGCGGCCTCGGCGCGGCGCCGGACTGCACCAGCTGCCACGGCGTCCACGGCGCGGCGCCGCCGGGCTACGGCGACGTCGACAAGGTCTGCGGCGCCTGCCATGCCGACACCCGGCGCGCCTACCTGGCGGGACCGCACCACGAGGCGATGCGGGCCGCCGACCTGCCCGAGTGCGTCGCCTGCCACGGCAACCACGCGGTCCGCTCGTTCGAGCTCGCGGCGATCGAGAGCCAGTGCGAGGAGTGCCACGACAAGGACTCGGAGCAGGTGCTGCTCGGCCGCGAGCTCTACACGGTGCTGCGCGAGGCCGGTGAAGAGCTCGAAGAGGCCGCGAGCCTGACGGTCGCGGCGCGGCGGGCGGCGGTGCACGTCGAGGACCACCTGAGCCGCATCGAAGAGGCGCGCACCTATCTCACCGAGGCGCTGCCGCTGGTGCACTCGGTCGAGCTCGAGCCGGTGGCGGCCCTGGCCCGCCGGGCGGCCTCGATCGGCGACGAGGTGCGGCTCGAGCTCGACGAGAAGATGGACCGCGGTCCGGCGCGCGTCGGGCTGGGCCTGTTCTGGTTCTACCTGCTGATGACCCTGGCGGTGCTGGTGGTCTACAAGCGCCGCATGGCGGCCGAGCGACGATGAAGATCGGCCGCCTGACCGTCGCCGGCTATGCCGTGGGCCTGGCCGTGGGTGTGGGGCTGGTGCTCACCTATGGCGCCATGGAGGCCAGCTCGACGCCGGCCTTCTGCGGCACCTGCCACGTGATGACGCCCTACTACGAGTCGTGGAAGGCGTCGAACCACAACCAGATCGCCTGCGTCGAGTGCCACATCCCGCCCGGCATCACCGCCGAGCTGCGCAAGAAGTACGAGGCGCTGTCGATGGTCGCCAGGTACTTCACGGCGACCTACGGCACCAACCCCTGGGCCGAGGTCGAGGACTCGGCCTGTCTCGAATGCCACGAGCGGCGGCTGCTGAGCGGCACCGAGGTGTTCGGCAACATCCTGTTCGACCATGGGCCTCACCTGAGCGAGCTGCGCCGCGGCAAGCGGCTGCGCTGCACCTCGTGCCACTCGCAGATCGTCCAGGGCAGCCACATCACGGTCACCGCGACGAGCTGTACCCTGTGCCACTTCAAGGACCAGCCGGCGGGCCAGGGCACCGCCCGCTGCACCCTGTGCCACCAGGTGCAGCGGCTGGCCGCCACCGAGGGGCTGGCCTTCGACCACGGCGAGGTGGCGCGCTTCGGCATGGACTGCCTGTCCTGCCACAACCCGCCACCGCTCGGCGCCGGCAACGTGCCGCGCGAGCGCTGCCAGACGTGCCACAACCAGATAGAACGGCTGGCGGCCTACGACGAAGGCGAGTTGCTGCACAAGACCCACGTCACCGACCACAAGGTCGAGTGCACCAACTGCCATCTCGAGATCGAGCACGCGCCGCGCGGCCACGTGCAGCAGGCGCAGAGCGGCTGCGACGCCTGTCACGGCGGCGGCCACTCGCCGCAGCGCGCGCTGTATGCCGGCCTGGGCGGCACCGGCGTCGACTCGATGCCCGACGTCATGTTCCGCGCCGGGGTGCGGTGCGAGGGGTGTCACCTGGACCACGGCGACGGCAGCACCCGCACCGCCGGCGAGATCTCCTGCATGTCCTGTCACGGGCCCCAGTACCGGGACCTGTTCACCAGCTGGCAGAGCACCGTCGGCGACCGCACCGAAGCCGTGCGGCGGCAGTTCGACGGCACTCTCCAGCGCTTGAACGGCTCCGCCCCGGCGGCCCTCGCCGACGCCCGGTCCAACCTCGAGCTGGTGGAGCGGGGGCGAGGGATCCACAACGTGCCCTACAGCCTGGCGCTGCTCGAAGCGGCGCACCGGCAGATCAACGAGGCGCGGCAGGCGGGCGGCCTGGGCAGGCTGGGGTCGCCCTGGCCGCGGGCGCCGTTCGAGTCGCCCTGCCTCGAGTGTCACGCCGGCGCCGAGGTGGTGGTGGGCCGCGCCTTCGGCCGCAGCTTCCCCCACCAGCCGCACGTCGTCGGCGCCCAGCTCGAATGCCAGGGGTGCCACGCGAGCCACGAAGAGCGCGACGCCGGCGCCGCGGCGCTGAAGATCTCAGCGGGCTCCTGTGAGAGCTGCCACCACCAGCGCGCGCAGGCAGACTGCACCTCCTGCCACTCGGATCTCGGCCGCCGGACCTTTACCGTCGAGCTGGGCCAGTTCAGCCACGCCGCCCACGTCGGCGACATGGAGCTACCCTGCTCCGAGTGCCACGGCCAGGCCCCGGCGCTGCGCCGCAGCCCCGACCAGGGCGTCTGCTCCGACTGCCACTAGCCCGACCTTCTCACCAGCTCTCGACTGCGCCGACGTAGGTACCTGAATCTGCGAGACTTGCCTCGGTCGGTCATCCTCGACGTACTTCGAGTACGCCTGTGGTGCCCTCGGTCGGCAAGTCCCACATCTTCAGGCACCTACGCCGGCTCGCTGCGAGAGCCGGTGAGAAGGTCGGGCTAGGCTGCGTTCCGCGGGGATCAGGCACCCGCGCCGGCTCGCTGCGAGAGCCGACGAGGGGTCGGTCTACCGGTAGCCCACCAGCATCGTGTAGATGATCAGCGCGATCAGGGTGAGCCCGATGGCCAGGGCGGTGAAGCCGAAGATGCGCGCCGCTCGCTCGCCCATTCGCGGGTGCGGGCCCACCAGGTGCTTCTCGAGATCGCCGGCGGCGACTCGCTGGGCGTACTCGTCGGGCTTGTCGTGCTTGAGCTCGTCCACCGTCATGCGGCCGGTGAAGATCACCGGGTCCATGGGGAACTTGTCGGGCCGGAAGTGGGTGTTGAAGAAGTGGATGGTGAAGATGAAGGCCACCGCCAGGAGCGCCTCGTCCGAGTGGATGATGGTCGCCACGTTGACCGACCAACCGGGGATGACGTGGGTGAACAGCTCCGGCAGCCAGAGCACCAGGCCGGTCGAGCCGATCACCAGCACACCCCAGAAGACCGCGAAGTAGTCGAACTTCTCCCAGTAGGTGTAGCGGCCGTACCTGGGGCGCGGGCCGAGGCCGAAGAACCAGCGGATCGACTGCACCGCCTCGGTCAGGTCCCGCTTGTTGAAGACGATCGAGTCCGGGCCGGTGATGACCTGGAGCAGGGTCTTGCCGTCGCGCCGCTTGCGCCGCCAGACGTCCCAGAGATGGACGAAGAAGGTGCCGAAGAGGATGACCGCCCCGAAGCGGTGCAGGGCGCCGGTGGTCTGGAAGCCGCCCAGCGCCCAGGCGATGCCCTGAGCCCAGCCCATGTAGGAGAACTTGAGGATCATGCCGGTCAGGGCGAGGGTAAAGAAGCTCAGCAGCATCGCCAGGTGCATGCCGCGCTGCAGCCGGTTGAACCGCCGGTAGAGCTTCTGGCCGGCGTTGACCTTGCCCAGCGCCTTCTGCGCCCGCCACTCGTCGCGGCTGAGGTAGAGCCGCACCAGCCAGGCCAGGGTGTGCAGCAGGGCGAAGCTCAGGGTGCCGACGAGCAACGCGGTCATGCCCCAGAACGACCAGAACAGCCAGGGGTACTTGTCCGGGTCGTGATGCGTGGCGTGGGTCAGATAGCCGGCGAACCGCCGGTGCGACCCCTCGTGGCACTGGCCGCAGGTCGCCACCACGTTCTCCCGGCCGAGGGTCGATGCCGGGTCCGAGGCGGGCAGGATGCCGTGTGCGCCGTGACAGTCGGAGCACTTGGCGGCGGCCGAGCCGCCGAGCCGCGTGACCTTGCCGTGGAAGGTATCGAAGAAGGTCTCGGCCTCCGCCTCGTGGCAGTGGCCGCACTCGGTCATCATCTCGAAGCGGGAGTCGACCCGATCGGTGCGGCCGATGGTGTGCGAGGTGTGGCAGTCCTCGCAGGACGGGAACCGGTGCTCGTCGTCGGGCTCGGACGGCGTGTGCACGCTGCCGGCGAAGGTGGTGGCAATGCCGCGGTGGCAGGTGCCGCAGGTGTCGGCGATGTTGTCGTGGTGCACCGTCGAGCTCTCGTCGTCCGGCGGCTTCTCGCCGTGCGCCGTGTGGCAGTCGGCGCAGGTGGCGGTGACCACCAGGCCGCTCTCGAACAGCCCCTTGCCGTGGATCGAGTCCATGTAGCTCTGGACGATGTCCGGCACCCCGCTGTCGATCCGCACCGCGGCCCGGTTGCCCTCCTGGTGGCAGCGGGCGCACAGCGCCGGCACGTTCTGCGCGTAGGTGGGCGAGTTCGGCCAGTCGTTGTCCTGGGTGGCGTGGTTGTCGTGGCAGTCGAGGCAGGCCGGCGCGTCGAGATCGCCGGCGGCGTGCAGGGTGCCGTGGATGCCGTCCTGGTACTGGGTCGACTGCTCGGCGTGGCAGATCGAGCAGTCCACCGGCGCCGTGATGGTCTCGCAGGCGCGCTCGAGCGAGGTGGTGGCGTCGGCGTGGCACTGGGCGCAGGCGGTACCGTTGTGGGTCGAGGCGGAATAGGCCACCCCGTCGACATAGAGCGAGACGGTCTCGCCGTCGCGCTCCATCGTCAGGCCTTCGTCGGCGTGGCAGCTCAGACAGTCCTGGTTGGCCAGCCCGGCGGGGTAGAAGACCCGGCGGATCTTGTGCGGCGAGTGGCAGTCGACACAGGCCGGGATCTTGTGCGGCTCCTCCTCCCACAGCCGGCCCTCGATCACCTTGCGGTGGACCTGCTCGATCTGGCCGTGGCAGGTGAGGCAGGTGTCGGCGACGTTGTCGTGATGGATGCTCGAGGCCGGGTCGTCGTGGGGCAGGATGCTGTGGGCGGTGTGACAGGAGGTGCAGACCGCGGTCACCGTCAGGCCCTGGCGGAAGAGGCCCTCGCCGTGGATCGACATGGAGTAGTTCTCGATGATCTGGTCCTGATGGATCTCGCGGTTGAGCGACACCGGCGAGCCCTCGCGGTGGCAGCGGCCGCACAGCAGCGGCACGTTCATCACCGCGGTCGGCGAGGCCCGGTCGGCCGCCGGCGGAATCTCGTGCGAGCCATGGCAGGTGCCGCAGGTGGGGGCCAGCTCGTCGCCGCGCGCCGCCGCCTGGCCGTGCAGGCTGCGCCGCTCGGTGCGGGCCTGGGACACGTGGCAGGAGGCGCAGCTGTCGGCCGCCGCGCGGGCACCCTGGATGGCGTGCGACCCGTGGCAGTCGGAACAGCCGGGCGCGCGGCTGGAGTTGGCCGCCAGGCCGCCGTGGCGGGCGCCGGCCAGGGTCTCGGCTTCGTCGGGGTGGCAGTCGCCGCAGGCCACTGGGGCCAGATCGTCGTCGTGCGGCACGTCGGTGATGTCCGCATGGCAGTCGACGCAGTCGAAGCCGCCGTGCAGCGAGGCGGCGAAGACCTCCGGGTCGACGTGCATCGAGATCTCGCGGCCGCCGCGCTCGCCGGTCAGGTCGGGGTCTTCGTGACAGAGCACGCAGTCCTCGGTGTCCTGGGCCGCGGCGCCGGCGGCCATCGCGGCCGCCAGGATCCACAGCAGGAGCGGCGCGACCGACCGGCGCCGGCCGAGCTGCCGGCTATGGCCCGAGCGGTAAGAAGACAGCGCGATGACGGTGTTCATCTCTTGCCCCCATCTTTTGGCGAGCCGCCCTGTCGCTAGCCCCGGCTGGCGCTCGTTGGCGCCGGAGTCGGGGCGAGACCGGCGTTCGCAGGCCAAGGATGGCGGGACGCGGGGTTCTCCGCCACCACCGCTGGGGTGGTCGGCCGGCGGCCTTCCGACTACCTGATCAGGTAGGGGAGTCCGCGGCCGCGGACTCGGCCGCCGAGAGGGCGCGGATCTTCCAGGCCAGGGCGACCAGCAGAAAGACGACGGCGACGAGCACCAGCCCCAGCCAGCTGCGCCGCCCGGCGAGCTCGTCGAGCGCCTGCTGCGACTGCTCGAGCGCTTCGTCGGCGTGCACCAGGCCGGCGTCGTGCGTCTTCATGAACTCGCCCTCGGGGGCGCTCGAGAAGGCGTGCACCAGCACCTCGAGGCCGATCTGGGCATCCACCGACTGGTCGATGGAGAGCAGTGCCTGACGGGTCTCGACACCGCCTCGCTTGGCCGTCAACAGGATGCGCTCGGCGCGCGCGGTGCGCGCCGTCAGGTCGCGCATCGCGTCGACCAGCTCGGCGCCGGTGACCGCGCCGGTCGGCGAGTCTTCATCGAGGGCCGTGGTCTGGTGGCACAGGCTGCAGCGCACCACGTCGGCGCGCACCTCGCGGCCGGTGACCGGGTCCTCGTAGGTGTAGTGGGTCTTGCCGATGCGGAACTTGCGGAACAGAGTCTCGAACTCGGGCCGCAGCTTCTGCTCGCCGCCCTCGACCTCGCCGGCGAGAGTGTGGGCCGAGGCGGTCAGCGTCTGGTCGACCAGCCAGTCGAACAGGGCGGCGCCCTCGAGGCCCTCCGTCGCCGCTTGTGCCAGCAGCTCATCACGCCGCCGCTCGAAGTTCTGGCGGCCCTTCTCGGGCTCCAGCACCTGCAGCTGATCGCCGGCCGGCCCGTCGTGGCAGAAGGCGCAGGGCTCGTTCGGCAGGACGCCGAACATCGCCACGGTCGGCCGGACGACGCCGTGGTTGCCGTGGCAGGTGGCGCACTCGGTGAACTTCCGTACCGTCACAACCTGCGCCTGCGGGGCCTCGTGGCACGCCGCGCAGGCCTCCTCGCCGGCATCGGCCAGCAGCTCGTTGTGCTCGGCAAAGCCCTCGTGCTTCGGGCTGTTGCGGAAGATATCCGCCTCGCGGCCGTGGCACTGGCCGCAGACGAAGTTGATCGAGTCGAGCCCCGGCGGCGCGGCGCCGTGGTTGCCGTGGCAGTCGTTGCAGGTGGGAGCGAACAGGTCCTCTTTGTCGAACAGCGCCTTGGCGTGGACGCTCTGCCGCCAGCGGGCCTTCTGGTCGACCGGCAGCGGACTGCCGTCGTCCCGGGTGTAGCCGGCCATCCGCGCGGCATCGGCGTGGCAGCCGCCGCAGGTCTCGGCCACCTGGGTTGGGTGGACCTTGGACTCGGGAAGGTTGCTGCTGAGCATGCCGTGGACGCCGTGACAGTCGACACAGGTCGCCACCTTGGTGTCGCCGCCGGCCAGCGCCTTGCCGTGGTGGCTTGTCCAGTACTCCCGCTCCTGGTCGATCCGGGCGGCGGGGTCGAAGCGGCGCATGTAGGCCGGGTCGGAGTGGCAGCTGCCGCAGAACGACGGGATTTCGGCGCGCTCGGGGGCGCCGACATAGGGGTGCGGCTCGAAGCTCGGGTCCATGGCCTCGATGTCGTCGGCCAGGGTGAGCGACGGGTTGCCGCCGTGGCAGTCGTGGCAGGAGATCCCGACCGCCGCGTGGACCCCCTTGGACCAGTCGGCGACGATCGTCGCCTCCGCCTCGTCGAACAGGTCGGCGTCGCCGTGGCAGACCGTGCAGGAGGTGTCGTCGGCGGCGGCCGACGGCGCCGCCGACGCCAGTGCCAGCAGTCCGAGCGTCAGGATCGCCCGTCTCGGGATCGCCTGTCTCACGATCTCCCGTCTCCCGGGCCCGGCCCGACACGCGGCGCTCGCCGGGTGCCGAGGCTGAGCACCACCATGACCAGCACGGTCCCCAGGACGGCGTAGATCGGCACCAGCGATCGGTAGCCCCAGCTGGTCATGCCGACCATGTAGATCAGGCAGACGACGCCGATGACTGTGAAGGTCGGGCTGCGGCCGGTGGTCGTGGACTTCTTGTCCAGGAAGGGCACCAGCACCAGCAGCAGCCCGGCGACGCCGAACAGCAGGATCGGGATGGCCTCGTACTCGATACCGGCGATCTCGCCGCCGGGCACCAGCTTGAGGGTCTCGAACATGAACATGAAGTACCACTCGGGGCGGATGTCCTTGAAGGCGGGCGCGAACGGATCGGCCTTCTCGCCCAGCTCCCAGGGGAACAGCGCCGCCACCGCCAGCAGCACCCCCAGCGCCAGCACCCAGCCGAACAGGTCGCGCAGGGCGAAGCTCGGTAGGAACCGCATCGGTCGCCGGCGCTTCGCCTCCTCCTTGGCCGCGGGCGGCACGCTCATCCCCTGCAGCTGGACCAGCAGCAGGTGGATGCCCAGCAGCACCACCGAGATCGCCGGCAGGATCGCCACGTGCCAGCCGTAGAAGCGCGACAGGGTGCCGCCGGTGACCCGGTCGCCGCCGCGCAGGAAGCGCAGCAACCACTCGCCGATCAGCGGCACCGCGCCGGCGATGTCGGTGCCCACCTTGGTGGCGAAGAAGGCCAGCTGGTTCCAGGGCAGCAGATAGCCGGAGAAGCCGAAGGCCATGGACAGGAACAGCAGGGCGCAGCCGGTCAGCCAGGTGATCTCGCGCGGGCTCTTGTAGCCTTTGGTGAAGTAGACCGTCACCAGGTGGATGAAGGCGAAGAACACCATCAGGTTGGCCGACCACGAGTGGATCGACCGGATCAGCCAGCCGAACGGCACGGTGGTCATGATGAACTCCACCGACTCGAACGCCTCGGCCGCCGACGGCCGGTAGTAGAGCATCAGCAGGATGCCGGTCAGGACCTGGACCAGGAAGAAGAACAGGGTCATGCCGCCCAGGTAGTAGACGACGGAGTAGCGGTGCATCGGCACCGTCTTGTGGGCGGCGAACTCCTTCGCCGCGGCGAGCGGCAGCCGTTCCGCCAGCCAGTCGGAGATCCTGGCCCCGGCGCCGCTCATGCTCGCGACACCACCACGGTCTTGGGCTGGCCGGCGGTCTCGACCACCAGATCGACCTTGAAGCTCGCCAGCGGCCTGGGCGGCGGGCCGGCGACGACGCGCCCGCGCAGGTCGTACTCGCCGTTGTGGCAGTTGCACCAGATCCGCCCGGGCTCCTTGTGGAACTCGACGATGCAGTCGAGGTGGGTGCAGGTGGCGGCGAAGGCGCGAAAGTCCTCGTCGCCGACGCGTACCAGGATCACCGGCTCGCTGCCGAAGCGGAGGATCTTGAAGCCCTTCTCGAGCAGCTCCGGGTCGTTCACCGCGCCGGCCTCCACCTGGGCCGTCGAGGCCTCCGGGATGTCCGGCGGGCTGAGAAAGCGCGCCACCGGGTAGATCAGCGAGGCGAACAGCGCCCCGACTGACGTTCCCAGCAGCCAGTTGAGAAAGCTGCGCCGGTTTGGCGCCGTGCCGGAGGGCATCTCGGAGGATTCCATCACTCGGGCCTGTGCGGCGGATCATACACAAGAACCGCTCCCTCGGGCGTACCCCCCACGGGGTAGGGGATCCCTGCCCGCGCGCGCCCGCGGCCACTACCTGGGAAGGTGTGCCGACCGTTAAGATGGCAATCTAGGGTCGAAGAAGCGCTTGGCCCGTACGAGGGGAGGCCCCGATGATCTCAGCGACCGCACGAGACGTCATGAACTCGGAGATCCTGACGGTGACCGAGGACATGACGGCGCACGAGTTGGCCACCTTCCTCACCGATCACGAGATCTCCGGCGCGCCGGTGGAGGACTCCGAGGGCCGGCTGAGCGGCGTCGTCTCGACCACCGATCTGGCCCGCACCGCCTTCGAGAGCGGCTCGTCGGCGGAGGAGGCTCACCCGTTCTTTCGCAGCTGGGCCGGGGCCAGCCTCGACGTCGACGATCTCGAGGATCTGCACGTCGAGGAGGAAGGGCTGCAGGTCAAGGACATCATGACCCCGACGGTCTTCGCCGTGGAAGCCGATGCACCGGTGTCGCATGTGGCCCGATCGATGCTCGACGGCCATCTCCACCGGCTGTTGGTGATCGAGGGACAGAAGGTGGTCGGGATCATCAGCACCTCCGACCTGCTGCGGCTCCTGGCGGGGGAGTCGAAGTAGCCAGCCGGGCGACGCTCAGCGGGGACATTGCCCGGGCGACGCCTTCCGGGACGGCTTGCGGGTCGACGGGCGGCCCCGACCGGGCCGCGCTCAGTTGGCTCAGGTAAAGCCGCCGGGGCCGCAGCCCGGCGCGGCGGCAGCGGTGCCGCCGCCGCCATGCGAGGCATGGCCGGCGAAGGTGGACAGCTGTCGCTCGGCGCCCACCCGGCCGCAGTGCGGGCAGTGCAGCCGGTCGCCGCGCTCGCCCATCCGTTGCAGCACTTCGAAGGCCCTGCCGCAGTCGCGGCAGACGTACTCGTAGAGAGGCATCGGGCTAGTCCTCCACGGGCGGCATTTCCACCATCCCGTGGCGCAGCGCGTAGGAGACCACCTGCGCCCGGTTGTGCAGATGCAGCTTGTCGAGGATGTTGCGGACGTGGAACTTGACCGTGTTCTCGCTCACCCCGAGCTGCTTGGCCAGCCGCCGGTTCGAGGTCACGCCGGTGACCATCAGCTCGAGCACCTCCTGCTCGCGCTCGGTGAGGGCGTCGGGATCCCAGCTTTCTCGGGCGCGCCTCTTCGGCCGCGCGAACTCGTCGAGCAGCTTGCGGGCCAGCGACGGCGTCAGCGCCGGCTCGCCGCGGCCGACTCCCTCGAGCAGCGAGAAGAACTGACGCGATTCGAGGTCCTTGAGCAGATAGCCCTTGGCGCCGCTCTTGATCGCCTCGAAGAGGTTGCTGTCGTCGTCCGAGGCGGTGAGGATCACGACCTTGACCTCGGGCAGCTCGGCGGCGAGCCGCTTGGTGGCCTCCATGCCGTCGAGCACCGGCATGCTCAGGTCCATCAGCACAACTTCGGGCTTGAGCTGCCAGGCGAGGCGGATCGCCTCCTCGCCGTTCTCGGCCTCGCCGACGACTTCGACGTCGTGGGCCTCGAGCAGGCTGCGCAGGCTGTCGCGAAACAGGGTGTGGTCGTCGGCAATGAGTATTCGCATAGTCGGGCCCCCCTCAACCCATGAGCGGAATCTCTATCCTAACCTTTGTCCCGCCCCCGGGTTCGGAATCGACGGCCAGCCGGCCGCCGATGCTCTCCGCGCGCTCGCGCATGATGGCGAGGCCGAAGCGGGGGAAGTCGGACCGCCGAGGCCCGGCGGGGTCGAATCCGTCGCCGTCGTCGGTGACCTCGCCGACGATCCTGCCGTCTTGCTGAGCGAGCACGATGTCGACCCGCTTGGCGCCCGAGTGCTTGCGGGCGTTTGACAGCGCCTCCTGGACCACCCGCAGCAGCTGCAGCTCGACCGTGGCCGGCAGGTTGATCTCGCCCTCGACCCGCAACCGGGCGGCGATGCCGCTCTGGCTCTGCCACCGGTCGACGTACTCCTCGATAGCCTGGCGGAAGTCCGTCCCCGGTCCCAGCTCGGTGCGCAGCGCCTGGATTCCCTCGCGGGCGTCGGTGTAGACCTCGCGCGCGGCGTCGGCCAGTTGATCCAGCTGGCGGGCGGCCTCGTCGTGGCGGCCGCGGGCCAGGTGCGCCTGCACCGCCTGTGCCTTGGCGTTGACGTAGGCCAGGATCTGCGCCATGCCGTCGTGCATCTCGCCGGCGATCCGCCCGCGCTCCTCGGCGATCGCCAGCGACCTGAGCTGCTCCGAGAGGTGAGCGTTGTCGATCGCCGTGGCCGCGGCGGTGGCGAAGCGGGCGAGGGTCTCCTCGTCCTCCTGGCTGAACCTGGGCGCGGTGGTCTTCTCGGTCAGGTAGAGATTGCCGCGGAACGGGCCCTTGCAGACGATCGGCACCGCCAGCAGCGAGCGCATCGGCGGGTGATTCGGCGGCATCCCGGCGGAACGGGGGTCGGCCTCGATGCTGTCCAGCCGCACCCGGCGGCCCTCCTGCAGCACCACGCCCAGCAGGCCGCGCCCCGCGGGCGGGGCGCCGATTCTCGCCGCCTCCTCGGGCGACAGCCCGGTGGTGACGAACTGCTGGATGCGGCGCTGCCCGTCGAACACCGCCACGGCGCCGTAGCGCGCCCCGACCAGCCGGGCGGCCCGCTTCACCACCTTCTCGAGCAGGGTGTCGAGCGTCAGGTCGCCGGACAGGTCGAGGCCGGCCCGGTGCAGGGCCAGCAGCTCGCGGTTCTGCCGTTCCACCCGTCCGTGCATCCGCGACAGGGAGGTGAAGACGATGCCGAAGAAGAAGAGGCTGGCGACCAGGATCACCAGGTCCATCAGCACCCGGCCCTGCCAGGTCTCGAGGAAGGGCATCAGGTTGAAGCGGGCGAACTCGACGAATACGAAGAGGACGACCAGGGTCGCGAGGAAGACCCACTTGAGACGGGTGAGGTTCATCGGTTCTGTGAGTGCCCAGGCATGACGGCGGCGATCCTATCGCGGGTGCCGGGGCTGCCTGGGGCTGGCAGTCCCTTGGGATGGCGGGGCGGCCGTCACCGCTCCCGCGGGGCGCTATCCGCTCTCGGGGTGGCCGCTCTGCCTGTGTCGATCCGAGTCAGGGAGCCGCTGTTGCCGGTCGGCCACCTCCGGCTCGGCCCGCGTCGGCCGGCGGTCGGTGCGGCGGGTGCTCCAGTCGAACAGGGAGTAGAAGGGCGACCAGCCGATCAGCCCGGTCACCAGCGGGATGATGCCGAAGATCCTCAGCGCGGCGCCCAGGATGCCGTCCGGCCACAGCCACCAGCCGGCCACCAGCATCACCAGTCCGATGACTACATGGAGGAGTCGGTCCCAGAGGGCCTGGTTCTGATAACTCAATGGGCGAGTCTCTCGGCCGGCGGTCGGCCGTTCCGGCACGAAACGACGGCTTTTGCTAACCCGAAGAATGGACTTCGACGCCTGCGGACGCCACTGCCGGGCGGGTGGCTCGCGTCATCACACTCAGGTGGCCCCCGCCTACCCGCCGGGGTGGATGCAATCGGCTGGTGCAGCGGCGCCCGGGCCGAGCTCGACCTCGGCCGGCTGCGAGGCCCGGTCCCGTCGGGCGGTCCGCCACTCAGGCTAGACTGCGCCAATGACCGCAAGCCGCGTCGCCGTCCTCCGCACCAGTCCCCGGACCGTCCTGGCCGACTACCACGAGCTGATGAACCTGGCCGGCTACCAGGAGGTGGTCGACCGGCAGGCCGATACCGCGCTCAAGGTGAACATCTCCTGGCACTTCTTCTACCCCGGCTCCTCGACCACGCCCTGGCAGCTCGAGGGCGTCATCCGGGCCATGGAGGCCGACGGCTACTCGCGCGACCTGATCCACGCCTGCCACAACCGGACCGTGGTCATCGACGCCCACCTGGGCGAGCGCGAGAACAAGCAGCTGCCGGTGGTCGAAGCGCACGGTCTGCGCAACATCCACCTCTATGAGGGCGACGAGGAGTGGATCAACATCCGCGATGCGGTGGGCGACCTGACCGACCAGTTCCTCTGCTTGAACGAGGTCTACCCCAAGGGCTTCCACATCCCCAAGCGCTTCCTGGGCGAGAACATCATCCATCTGCCGACGGTCAAGACTCACATCTTCACCACCACGACGGGCGCGATGAAGAACGCCTTCGGCGGCCTGCTCAACGAGCGCCGCCACTGGACCCACCCGGTGATCCACGAGACGCTGGTCGACCTGCTGCGGATCCAGCAGAAGATCCACCGCGGGGTGTTCGCGGTGATGGACGGCACCTTCGCCGGCGACGGCCCGGGGCCGCGCTGCATGATCCCGCACGTCAAGAACGTCCTGCTGGCCTCCTCCGACCAGGTGGCCATCGACGCCACGGCGGCGGCGATGATGGGTCTGGACCCGATGTCGATCAAGTTCATCCGGCTGGCCCACGAGGCCGGGCTGGGCTGCGGCGACGTGCGCGAGATCGAGTACGTCGGCGACGCCGGGGCGGCGGCCGAGCGCTGGGGCTTTGTCGGCCCGTTCAAGAAGATGACCTTCGCCGCCCGCATGCAGCACAAGATCTACTGGGGGCCGCTCAAGAAGCCGATCGAGTGGACGCTCAAGACGGTGCTGGCGCCCTGGGCCTATCTCGCCAGCGTGATCTACCACGACAGCTTCTGGTACCCGTTCCTGGCCAAGAAGCAGATGGCCGAGGTGCTCGACAGCGTCTGGGGGCGGCTGTTCCGCGAGTGGGAGAACCTGACTCCGGACGAGCGTGGCTTCACCGAGATCGGCGAGCACCCGGCGGAGATCAAGCGCACCGGGATCAAGGCGTTCTGGACGTCGCTCGGGATCCTCTGGACCTGCCTCAAGGAGGCGCCGGAGCTGGCGCAGGGCGGGCGGATGGCGGCGCCGACGAAGCGGTAGCGCGACGCTCCGGGCTGGGGCTCAGGGCCGCTACGAGCCGCTGAGGTGACGCTCCGTGGCGATGGCTCCCTTGGCGTGATGCGGGGCGTCGAGGCTCGGCTGTCGGTTGTGGTCTCGCGGGCGGTCGAGGTGGGTCGAGCAGCGGTCCGCTTTATTCGCCACTCCGGTCACCTCAGCGGCTCTCCGCTACGTGAGTGGATCTGATGGGAGCGAACGGTCGACACGGAGCAGGGCAAGGCCTTGAGTCGGGCTGTTGTTGCCCCGGGACCGGTCGGCTATGGAGCCGAGAGATGGGGGGCCCCAGGTACCGGCTCGGCTCAGTTGGACTTCGGGGGTAGGCCTCGCCTGCGCACTCGCGACGGGCGGCGTCGGTCGAGGACTCCGAAGGCCGGTGCCATAGCCCTGCTCGTGAGCTACCTGGAACCCCCCATCTCTCGTCTCCGCCGCCGACCTGCGCTGGTGGCTGCCGAGATGGTCTTTTCCGGCTGGTGCGTGGTTGCCCCGGGACCGGTCGGCTATGGAGCCGAGAGATGGGGGGTCCCAGGTACCGGCTCGGCTCAGTTGGACTTCGGGGGTAGGCCTCGCCTGCGCACTCGCGACGGGCGGCGTCGGTCGAGGACCCCGAAGGCCGGTGCCATAGCCCTGCTCGTGAGCTACCTGGAACCCCCCATCTCTCGTCTCCGCCGCCGACCTCCTGTCGTGGATGCGGAGGATGTCTGGGATCTCGCGGAAGCCGTGGATGATCCGCGGCGGTTCCGCCGCGATCCGTAGCGGTCGACCTCCGTGTCGACCGGTTGTGGGCGGTCGCCGAACGGTCGACACGGAGGTCGACCGCTACGGGCGAAGCTTGAGGTCTCGCACGACCTGCAGCATGCCGCCATCGCTCCCGTCGACCGGCCGGATCGTCGCCCAGGTGGGGTTGGCGGAGGCGTCTTTGCCGCGCTCGCCGAGGAGCGGGTCGCCTTCGAAGTTGAGCGAGAAGCTCTGGCGGGGGAGATCGGGGCCCCAGACGCGGTAGTGGACGTGGGCCGGTGGGCCGCCGGTGGCGTAGTGGGCGGGCTTGACGGTCTCGAAGCGGTAGCGGCCCGTCTCGTCCGTCAGCATCAAGCCGCACAGGCGGGCGTCGGACTCGTCCATGCCGCCGGGCGAGTAGTAGCCGGCGTCGTCGGTGTGGAAGACGAAGACCGTGGCGCCGGCGACCGGCGTCTCGCCGTCGCTCGCCACGACTCGCCCCTCGACCACCATCCGCGTCCCCGGCTCCTCGGGCCCGGCGATGACGATCGACCAGCTCTCGGCCTGCTGCCCCCGGCAGTCGCCCCGGTTCTGGGCCGTTGTGGGGGAGGCTGCGAGGGTAGAGGTGAGGATGGCAATGAGGACGGCTGTGCCAACGGTTGGTGAACGCATGCGGGCTCCCCTTGCTTCGAGGCTCTTCGGACATTCTTGATACGAGCATCGGGGTCCGGAGGTTGCCGGTTCTCCGAAGATGCCAGGTACGACACCTGGCTCCGAGCATTCCAGGCGTCGAGGAGTTGGGGGCCGGTCGGCTACGGAGCCGAGAGAAAGGGGGCCCCAGGTACCGGCTCGGCTCAGTCGGACTTCGGGGGGTGGCCTCGCCTGCGCGCTCGCGACGCGCCGGACCGGCGGGAGCCTCCGGTCGCTGGTGCTGTAGCGCTGCTCGCGAGCTACCTGGAACCCCCCATCTCTCGTCTCCTACGCCGACCTCCGGTGGAAGACGATGAAGAGCAAGGCCGGAGCGAAAACGCGGTCCCCATCTTCTTGCGAACCCTGATCTCCAAGGCGGACACCTCGAGTGCCAACTCACCTTTCCTGAGCACCACTGGCGGTTCCTCTTCCGCCTCCCTCCTCCCCTCGACGGCGGCGCGGTGTCAGTGCGATCTCTCAGAGACTGGCTGCCGGCTCCTGCGTGACCCGGCGAACGGGCCTTCCCGAAGTCGCTTCGGCCCGCGGCCCACCATCGCCACGTTCCACACGCGGGCGACAGTGCCACGGAGCGACGCCGCGGCGGCTTGTAGCGGCCAGCCGCAACGACGGTTGGACATGCGGTGGCTTGCAGCGGCCAGCCGCGACGCCAGTGGAACACGCGGCGCCTTGTAGCGGCCCTCGATCAATGACGCTATTCTCGGCCCGCCAAGAGACCGAACCGTGCCCCGCCGCGACGACATCCGCTCGATCCTCATCTTCGGCTCGGGCCCCATCGTCATCGGTCAGGCCTGCGAGTTCGACTACTCCGGCACCCAGGCCTGCCGGGCGTTGAGAAGAGAGGGCTACCGGGTGGTGCTGGTCAACTCCAACCCGGCGACCATCATGACCGACCCGGAGGTGGCCGACGCCACCTACGTCGAGCCGCTGACGCCCGAGATCGCCGAGCTGATCCTCGAGAAAGAGAAGCCCGACGCCGTGCTGCCCACCGTGGGCGGGCAGACCGGCATCAACCTGACCCTGGCGCTCGACGAGTCGGGCGCCCTCGAGCGTGCCGGGGTCGAGCTGCTGGGCGCCGGCCTCGAGGCCCTGAGGCTGGGCGAGGACCGCCAGCTGTTCAAGCAGGCGATGGAGGAGATCGGACTCGAGGTTCCCCGCAGCGGCTACGCCGGCAGCCTGGGCGAAGGGCGCGCGATCGCCGAAGAGCTGGGCTTTCCGCTGATCATCCGGCCCAGCTTCACCCTGGGCGGCGAGGGCGGCGGCGTGGTCTACAACCGCGAGGAGCTCGACGGCCAGGTGGCGGTGGCGCTCGACGCCAGCCCGGCGCGGCAGGTGCTGCTCGAGCAGTCGGTCCTGGGCTGGAAGGAGTACGAGCTCGAGGTCGTGCGCGACCGGCGCGACAACGCCATCGTCGTCTGCTCGGTCGAGAACTTCGACGCCATGGGCGTGCACACCGGCGACTCGATCACCGTGGCGCCGCAGCAGACGCTGTCCGACCGCGAGTACCAGGCGATGCGCGACGACGCCTTCGCCGTCATCCGCCGGGTCGGCGTCGCCACCGGTGGCTCCAACATCCAGTTCGCGGTCGACCCGGCCACGGGCAGGCGGGTGGTGATCGAGATGAACCCGCGGGTCTCCCGCAGCTCGGCCCTGGCGTCGAAGGCGACCGGCTTCCCGATCGCCAAGGTCGCCGCCCTGCTGGCGGTGGGCTACACCCTGGACGAGATCCGCAACGACATCACCGGCAAGACCTGGGCCGCCTTCGAGCCCAGCCTCGACTACACGGTGGTCAAGATCCCGCGCTGGGCGTTCGAGAAGTTTCCCGCCACGCCGCCGGTGCTGGGCACCTCGATGAAGTCGGTGGGGGAGGTGATGGCGATCGGCGCGACCTTCCGCGAGGCGCTGATGAAGGGGCTGGCCTCGCTCGAGCTCGACGGCGACGTGGCGGCGCGCGAGGCGCGGATGGCCGACCCGATGAAGCTCAGGGCGCGGCTGGCGACGCCCAACTGGCAGCGGCTGTTCGCCCTGTTCGCCGCCCTGCGCCAGGGCTGGGCGGTCGAGGAGGTGGCGCGGGTGAGCCAGATCGACCCCTGGTTCCTGCGCGAGATCGCCGAGATCGTCGCCGTCGAGGCCGAGGTCGGCTGCTGGAACCTGGCCAGCGTGCCGGAGATGCTGCTGCGGCGGGCGCGGCGCTCGGGGCTGTCGGTGACCCGGCTGGCCGAGCTGCTGCACTGTCCCGAGGACGAGCTGGCCACCGAGCTCCGCCGGCGCCGCATCCGGCCGGTCTTCAAGCGGGTCGACACCTGCGCCGCCGAGTTCCCGGCCGGCACGCCCTATCTCTACTCGACCTGGGGCAGCGAGGACGAAAGCCGTCCCGGCCCGGGGCCCAAGGTGATGATCCTCGGCTCGGGGCCCAACCGGATCGGCCAGGGGATCGAGTTCGACTACTGCTGCGTCCACGCCGCCTTCGCCCTGTCCGAGGCCGGCTTCGAGACCATCATGGTCAACTGCAACCCGGAGACGGTGTCGACCGACTACGACACCGCCGATCGGCTCTACTTCGAGCCGCTGGACCTCGACCACGTGCTGGCGGTGGCCGAGCGCGAGAAGCCCGACGGCGTCATCGTCCAGCTGGGCGGCCAGACGCCGCTCAAGCTGGCGCACGGCCTCGAGGCGGCCGGGCTGGCCATCTGGGGCACCTCGCCGGACGCCATCGACCTGGCCGAGGACCGCCGCCGCTTCGGCGAGCTGCTCGCCGCCGAGGGCATCCGCCAGCCCGAGAACGGCATCGCCGCCACCGAGCGGGAGGGCCTCGAGATCGCCCGCCGCATCGGCTTTCCGATCCTGGTGCGGCCGAGCTATGTGCTGGGCGGGCGGGCGATGGCGATCTGCTACGACGAGCAGACCCTGGGCGGCTACCTGCACGATGCCGCCGAGGTGGCGGCCGGCCAGCCGGTGCTGCTGGACCGCTTTCTCGACGACGCCATCGAGCTCGACCTGGACCTGCTGTGCGACGGGCGGCAGGCGGTGGTGGCGGGCATCCTGCAGCACATCGAGGAGGCCGGCATCCACTCGGGCGACTCGGCGGCGGTGCTGCCGCCGGTGCTGGTGGGCGACGCCCAGCTCGACGAGATGCGCGAGATCGCCCGCCGCCTGGCCCTGCGGCTGGGGGTGGTGGGGCTGATGAACGTCCAGTTCGCGCTGCACCAGGGCACGATCTACGTGCTCGAGGTCAACCCGCGGGCTTCGCGCACCGTGCCCTTCATCGCCAAGGCGGTGGGGGTGCCGCTGGTCAAGCTGGCGGCGCGGGTGATGGCCGGCGCCACCCTCGAGGAGGTGGGCTTTACCGCGGAGCCGGCGGTGCCGGGGGTCTTCGTCAAGGCGCCGGTCTTCCCCTTCCGCCGGCTGGCCGGGGTCGACCCGGTCCTCGGCCCGGAGATGAAGTCGACCGGCGAGGTGATGGGCGCCGCCGACGACTTCGGCCGCGCCTTCGCCAAGGCCTGGCTGGGCGCCGGCCACAAGCTGCCGCTCGGCGGCACCGCCTTCCTGTCGGTCAACGACGGTGACAAGCCGGCGGCGGTCGAGGTGGCGCGGCGGCTCGCGGAGCTCGGCTTCCGGCTGACCGCCACCGCCGGCACCGGGGCGGCGCTCGCCGCCGCCGGGATCGTGGTCGAGACGGTGCGCAAGGCGCACGAGGACCGACCGCACGTGCTCGACCATCTGGTCAACCGCGAGATCGACCTGGTGATCAACACTCCGCTGGGCGGCTCGGCGCACCTCGACGACGCGCGCATCCGCCAGGCGGCGCTCAAGTACGACATCCCGTGCATCACCACCCTGTCGGGCGCCCGCGCCGCCGTCGCCGGGATCGCCGCGGTGCGCCGGCACGAGCTCGACGTGCGGTCGCTGCAGTCGCGCTGCCCGCCGTTCGAGCCGGCCGGCCGGCCGCCGGCGCCGGCCGCGCCGGTTTAGCGGAGAGGGGGACACGATCCCGCGGCCGGGCCGCGGGTCATGTCCCCTGGCGGTGATCGGAGGGCGGGGACATGATCTTGCGGCTCTGCCGCAGGTCGTGTCCCCCTTCCCCATCCCCGGTACCATCTACCATCGAGCGAGCACCGAGCCCCGAACAAGCCAACATCACCAAAGAGGCACCCACCATGACCGATACCCGCATCGAGACCGACAGCCTGGGCGAGATCGAGGTTCCCGCCGACGCCCTCTACGGCGCCCAGACCGAGCGCGCGCGGCGCAACTTCCCCGTAAGCGGCATCAGGTTCTCGCGCCGTTTCATCGGCGCGCTGGGGCTGCTCAAGGGCGCCGCCGCGGCGGCCAACGCCGAGGCCGGGCGGCTCGACCCCAAGCTGGCCGAGGCGATCCGCCAGGCGGCCGCCGAGGTGGCGAGCGGCAAGCTCGACGAGCACTTTCCGCTCGACATCTTCCAGACCGGCTCGGGCACCTCGACCAACATGAACGCCAACGAGGTGATCGCCAACCGGGCGATCGAGCTGCTGGGCGGCGTGGTGGGCTCGAAGAGCCCGGTCCACCCCAACGACCACGTCAACCAGGGCCAGTCGTCGAACGACATCATCCCGACGGCGATCCACGTCGCCGCCTATGGCGCCCTGGTCGAGGAGCTGGAGCCGGCGCTCGAGACGCTCGCCGGCGCCCTGGCCGAGAAGGCCGAGGAGTTCGACGACGTGGTCAAGATAGGCCGCACCCATCTACAGGACGCGGTGCCGGTGCGCCTGGGGCAGGAGTTCTCGGGCTACGCCCGTCAGGTGGCCAACGGAGCCGCCCGGCTCAAAGCGGTGAAGCCGCGGCTGGCCGAGGTGGCGCTGGGCGGCACGGCGGTGGGCACCGGGCTCAACGCCCCGCCCGGCTTCTCCGACCGGGTGATCGAGCTGGTCGCCGACGAGACCGGCCACCCCTTCGTCGGCGCGCCCAACAAGTTCGAGGCGATGGGCGGCAAGGACGCCTGCGTCGAGACCTCCGGCGCGGTCAAGACGATCGCCGTCTCGCTGACCAAGATCGCCAACGACATCCGCTGGCTGGGCTCGGGGCCGCGCTGCGGCATCGGCGAGATCAGCCTGCCCAGCCTGCAGCCGGGCAGCTCGATCATGCCCGGCAAGGTCAACCCGGTGATCCCCGAGGCGGTGCTGATGGCCGCGGCGCAGGTCGTCGGCAATGAC
Source organism: Thermoanaerobaculia bacterium (assembly GCA_963781065.1). Lineage (GTDB taxonomy): Bacteria > Acidobacteriota > Thermoanaerobaculia > Multivoradales > JAHEKO01 > CALZJC01. The sequence continues at coordinate 27,707 of CAWAET010000001.1, forward strand.
GTCACGGTGACCTGGGGCGGCGCCTCGGGTGTCTTCGAGCTCAACGTGATGATGCCGGTGATCGCCCACAACCTGCTGCAGTCGATCCACATCATGGCCGCCTCGGCGCGGCTGCTGGCCGAGCGCTGCGTGGCGGGCCTCGTGGCCAACCGCGAGCGCGCCGCCGAGATGGTGGAGAAGTCGCTGGCGATGGTCACCTCGCTGGCGCCGAGGATCGGCTACGACCGCGCCGCCGAGATCGCCAAGCAGGCGTTCAAGACCGGCCGCACGGTGCGCGAGCTGGCCACCGAGATGGGCGTGCTGCCGCCCGACGAGCTCGAGGAGGCCCTCGACGCCCGCGCCCAGACCGAGGGCGGGGTGATGTAGGCCCCGTGGAGCCGGCCCCATGGAGCAACCTGCGTGAAGTGAGATAGGCTAAGCGTCTATGGGCAAGTTCGCTGTCGTGCGCGATTTCTGGGAGTTCTTGCGGGTGCGCAAGAAGTGGTGGCTGGCGCCGATCATCGTGGCGCTGCTGCTGATCGGCGTGCTCCTGGTAGTGACCGAGAGCTCGGCCTTGGCGCCCTTCATCTACGCGCTGTTTTGACGGGCGGGCCGCAATGAACGGCCTCGGCGAGGAAGGGGTCCTTCGCATCCTCCACGTGGAGGACAACGAGGCGCACGCCGAGCTCGTGCGGCGCGGTTTCGAGGACCACCGGGTCGCCAACGAGATCGAGCACGTCATGACCGGCGAGGACGCCCTCGACCGGCTCGGGCAGTGCTTGCGGCGGCGCCAGCTGCCCGACGTGGTGCTGCTCGACCTCCGCTTGCCGGGGATCGACGGCCTCGAGGTGCTCACCGCGATCCGGGACACCGCCGGCCTCGAGGATCTGCCGGTGGTCATCCTGACCACCTCCGAGGCCGAGTGGGACCGGCTGAAGGCCTACGAGCGGCACATGAACGGCTACATCGTCAAGCCGTTCGACTTCGACAGCTTTGCCGTCCTGCTGGACGTGATCACGCTGTTGATGCGCGACAAGAAGACCGTCAGGGCTCGCTGACCGCGGGCGCCGGCGGCTAGCCGAGCGGCGCCGGCGACTCGGTGCAGGCGCCGATCTTGCCCAGCGCCCCGTCGACCAGGCAGACCCTGCCGGTCCACTGACAGCCGGTGACGATCGACCGCTCGTAGTGGCCCCAGCGCTCGGTGCGCGGCGGCGCCGCCTGCCGGCAGAGGCAGACGCAGGCGTTGCCCAGGTCGGCGCCCAGCTGTAGCGGCGGCGGCGCCAGCGCGGTCAGCGCCGCCTGCCCGGCCAGCGGCTGATCGGAGTCGTCCAGATAGGTCTCCGGCGACTCGTCCATCGTCTGGGCCATCGCCAGCGCTGCCAGAGCCGCCAGAACCAGCACCATGCCCGTCATCACAAGCTTCAGTCTCATCGTCGGACCTCCTCGCCGGCCAGCGGCGCTTCTGTCTATGTCTACGACTCCGCCGGCTCGCCGTCCAGCGCGACCTCGGGCGGCGGGTGGCGCAGCCTCATCTGCCAGTGCTCGATCGACAGCCGCGGGCCGCTTTCGACCCAACCCTCGTGCTGGAACACCCTGAGCGGCGTCACCGACTCCAACCGCAGCAGCTCGCCCATCATCAGCTGGCGCGGCCGGCCGTCACCGGCCGGGGTCTCCTGGCGGAAGCCGGCCGGGACGGCGCCATAGACCAGCGCGCTCACCGGCGCGGGCGGGTCGGCGACCAGGCGCCACAGCACCTGCTCGGCGGCGTCCTTGAGCTCGAAGCTGTGAAACGCCTTCGGCCCCGAGATCACCACCAGCGGGTCGGTGGCGCCGGGGGCGTCGACGGCGCAGCCGCCCAGCCCCAGCAGGGTCGCGGCGACAACGGCGGGCAGCCAGCGGGTCATGGCTCGCGACTCTACCTCTATAGGATCGGCCGGTGGCAACCGACGTTCCCGTGCGTCGCATTCTGCACTGCGACATGGACTGCTTCTATGCCGCGGTCCACATGCGGGACGATCCGTCGCTGCGCGGCCGGCCGGTGGTGATCGGCGGCAGCCCCGAGGGCCGCGGGGTGGTGGCCGCCGCCAGCTACGAGGCGCGGGCCTTCGGCATCCGCTCGGCGACGCCGGCCGCCCGGGCGGTGCGGCTGTGCCCGCAGGCGGTCTTCATCAAGCCGGACTTCACCCGCTACCGGGAGGAGTCGCAGCGGGTCTTCGCGATCTTCCGCGACTTCACCGAGATCGTCCAGCCGGTGTCGATCGACGAGGCCTATCTCGACGTCACCGACTGTCTCGAGGGGTGGGGCAGCGCCACGGCGGTGGCGCAGGCGATCCGCCGGCGGGTGCGCGAGGAGCGCGGCCTGACCGTCTCGGTGGGCGTCGCGCCCAACCGGCTGCTGGCCAAGATCGCCTCCGACCGCGACAAGCCGGACGGGCTGACCGTGGTGCGGCCCTCGCGGGTGCAGGCCTTTCTCGACCCGCTGCCGGTGCGCGACCTGCCCGGCGTCGGCCCGGCCACCGAGCGGCGGCTGCGCCAGCTCGGCGTCGAGACCATCGCCGAGCTGCGGGCGCTGCCGCTGGACCTGCTGGAGGGCAGGATGGGCCGCCACGGGGCGGGGCTCTACCGCTACGCCCGCGGCCTCGACGAGCGGCCGGTGCGGGTCCACCGCGAGCGCAAGAGCCTCAGCGCCGAGCGCACCTACGCCACCGACCTGACGACGCTCGCCGAGATGGACGAGCAGCTCGGCCGGCTGGCCGAGCGGGTGGCGGGCGGGCTCGAAAAGCGCCAGCTCAGCGCCCGCACCGTGACCCTCAAGGTGCGCTACGAGGACTTCACCACCCTCACCCGGTCCCGGACCCTGGTGGCGCCCACCGCGGACGCCGCCGAGCTCGCCGAGGAGGCCCGGCGGCTGCTGCGCAAGAGCGCAGCCGGCCGGCGAGCCGTCCGGTTGCTGGGGGTCGGCGGCTCGAACCTGGTGGCTGGCGGCATCGCCCAGCTGCCGCTGTTCGCCCCGGAGCGGCCTGGCGGCTGAGGCGGCTGCCGGCAGGCGCCCGGGCCTAGGGCTTCCCGGCCGAGAGCTCCCCTGCGATCGCCACGACGTCCACGAACTTGATGATCGGAGCGACGAGCTCCAGGCTGCCCGCGGCCGCGACCGTCAGGGCGGGCCCGACAGTGATGGAGCTGCAGGTCGACCGGGTCTGGGGGTCGACGATCGTCTGGTTGGCGACCACGAGGGGGCTGTCGACGCAGACCTCGATGCAGATCTCGAGGCCCCAGCTGTCGAGCTGGCCCTGGTCTTCGGGGAAGTTGTCGACGACGGACAGCGCCCAGGTGCCGGCCGAGTTCTCGCCGTTGAAGGCGGCGAGCGGGCTGTCGGGCTGGTAGGTGCCGCCGCCGGTGGGCGGGCACGGCGGCGCTCCCGGCGCCGCCTGGTCGTCGTACTCCAGCTCGAAGTCGTCCGCTGAGTCGCAGGCCCGCTCGCGGACCTGCACCGAGGTCGCCGCCGGGCTCACGACGTAGAAGTCGAGGTCGCCCATCCAGGTGTGGGTGCCGGCCAGGTCGAGCACGTTGACGTCGGCGATGGTGCCGCCGGCCGCCGCGCCGACGATGCGGGTCGAGGTGGTCGTGCCCTGGGTGCCGCCCCCCTCGGGAATCGGCAGCGGGACGTCGGTGCTCGGGAAGGTCTGACAAGCGATCTGGATGGTGGTGAAGCTGAATGCGCCGGTGGTGATGCCGCCGCAGGCGTTCGCGGCCGTCAGCCGCCAGTGATAGGTGGTGCTCGGCGCGAGCACGGTCGGCAGGCTGTGGCCCAGGCCGCTGAGGCCGGTGACGGAGTAGACGACGTTGGAGAAGGCCGGGTCGGTGGCCACCTCGAGGCCGTAGGTGGTGGCGTCGCTGCCCGCGGTCCAGCTGAAGCGTGGGCAGCAGAGCTGACACCGGTGGCGCCGTCCGCCGGTGCGGCGAGGCGCCGGCGGCCCGGGGTCGGCCACCGCCAGGTCGAGCAGGACCTGGGTGTTGCGCCACGGTCGGCGGCACGTCGCTACCGGTGCCGATGATGTCGATCGTGTAGGCGCCGGTGGTCGAGCCGCCGGTGCCGAGCAGGGTGTAGGTGCTGGTGAAGTCCGGCAGCTGGTTGTCGGGCACGAAGGTCGAGGTCGTGCCGGGGGGCTCGCCACCGGCCGCCAGGTCGACCGCGAAGCTCCAACCGCCGACCGAGGTCACATCGACGGCGACCGTCGGGTCGGGGTCGGTGGGGGCGCAGACGTCGAGCTGGTCCGGTGTCGCCGTCAGGTCGAAGCGGAACATGCACTCGTCGAAGGCGAAGGAGGCGATGCGGGTGCCCCAGCTGCCGCCGGGGCCGGGGATGTACTCGCTGGTGAACCAGAAGGTGCAGTCGTCGGCCGGGTCGACGCTCATCGCGGCGTAGTCGCCCCAGCGGCCGCTGCTGCTGGCGGCGCCGCCGGCCACGACGACGTTCTCCGGTCCCAGGGTGGCGGCGGCATCGCCCGCCAGGCGGCCGGCGAAGCCGAGGCTGGGGAAGACCGGGGAGGCGCCGACGTCGGTCTTGCTGTAGCCCAGCGCGATGTTTCCCAGGGTGTCCATCGCCACGCTGCCGACGAAGAAGTTGGCGGTGGGGGAGTTGGCGTCGCCGCCGAAGGTGCCCTCGTCGTGCAGCGCCCAGCCGCCGCCGCCGCGGCGCAGCTCGAACCAGCGGCTTCCCTGCTCGACGATGCTGCCCGATGTCGCCGGATCCCGATTGGTGGCGAAGACCCCCAGCAGCGTCTCGTGGGTGCCGAAGTTGCGGTAGACCAGGCGCTGCAGGATCACCTCGCGGATGGCGTCGAGGTAGGGAGGGGAGCCGGGCTGGGGCACCGAGTAGAAGATGTGTAGCCGTCCACGGGGGCTCCGATTCGTCATCCAGGAGTTGAAGTCGGTGATCGTGATGTCGGGCAGGGCGGTCACCGTGGTGTTGCCCGGCGTGGCGAAGTCGACGTCCATCTCCCACATCTCGAGGAAGTCGGTGGCTGGCACCGGCGAGCCGCTGTGCGCCTCGTCGTCGTTGTGACGCATGAAGATCCCGGGCGCGCCGGCCGGCGGCGGCGTGTCGCCGTCGTGGTCGGCGGGAGTCAGAGTCTGGAAGCCGTAGCCCGAGACCGGCGGCACGACGGTCAGCCGCTGCATGGTGGCGGGGGCGCCGGCCAGCATGTTGAGGCGGTCGAAGGCGTAGGTGGTCTGGTTGCCGCCGCCGCCCGCCTCGTTGGTGGCGGCGTAGTAGGCGTCCGGCCAGACGCCGTAGTGCGGGTAGTCGGGGAAGGTCGGCGGCAGGAACGAGTAGAAGTGGTAGCTGCCGGTCGGATCGGCGGTGGTCGAGACGTAGAGGCACAGCGTGCCGCCGCCGGTGAACTCCTGCAGCAGCCAGCGGTCGGCCAACCAGTCGTAGAGCACGATCGGGTCGCCCGTGCCGCTGGTGCAGGGGCCCGAGGGCGCCAGCGATTCCAGGTCGATCGGGAAGCCGGGCAGCATCGCGCCGGTCTTGTCGTAGACGGCGATGCGGCTGGCGTTGACCGCCTGCACATAGTGGCTCGGGCCGACGTCGCCCACCGTGTCGGGCGGCGAGAAACCGGTGAAGGTCTGAGCCTCGATGTCGACGCCCGGGGTGATCGTCGGGGCGCGCCCGGCCCCCCGGGCGAGCTGGCGCTCGGGCAGCGGGTCGGGCAGGCCCTCGGCCGGCGCCGGGCGCTTCTCTCCGGGCACCGGGAAGAACCGGCGTGGCACCTCCCGGATCGGGTCGCCGGGCCGCCACGGGGCGAGCTGGGGCAGGTCGCGCAGGGCAACCGTGCGCAGCGGTGTGACCGGCCCGTAGGACTCGGCGCCGCGGGCGATCACCCGGCCGCTATCCTGCGCCGCGACGGCGCCGGTGAGCAGCAGCGAGATCAGGACCGCGAGCAGTCCCGCGACGCGCCGGGCGCCAGGCGCGCCGGCCGCGCCACGGCGCGGGGCGAGGCGGCCGGTGGGGCACCGCGGCGTGGGGCACCGTGGAGTGGGGCCCCGTGGGGTGGCTCCGCTAGTCTTGTTCTCGTTCGGCATGGGGAGTCTCGGGGCTCGGCAGTGGATGGTCTCGAGTCGGCCGCAGCATTCGCACGGCACCGCCGCGGCTGTTCAGCCGTACCTTGGCCCGTGCGGCCGGGATCGAGGGCTTCGCGTCGGTGGTTATCCGTCCGTGCTTCCAGGCTTCGGCATGATAGCGATACTCGATCTCGACCGTGTAATCGGTGGTGATCCGACCCGAAGTGGCAAAGACGACGCTCGCATCGGTATCGGGGTGCACCCAGGCCGTGATGTCGCCGGTCACCGTGTCGACCCGGACCGGGAAGGCGGCGCGGCCGACCTCGAGGCTGACGGCGCCCTGGGTCGTGCGCACCGAGACTCGACAGCCCGGGGGCACCAGGATCGCGACCTCGGCCGGGACCTCGCCCGGTACCTCGATCGGCCCGTCACCCGGTACGCCGCCCGGCACATCGCCCGGTGAGCCGGCCCGGGCCACCGCGAGCACCGGGCCCCGGGCGGAAGGCGACTCCCGGATCTTCAACGCCGGGTCGCCATACACGAATGCGGCCGATGCCGCCGGGTCGCCGGCGGAGATCCGGACGCCGCCCAGCTCGTTGACCAGCTCGAGCCGGCACTCCCGGGCGCCCGCCGGGCCGCGCCAGAGCTCCTCGCCTCTCGCCGGGGCACCGGCGGCGAGCGCCAGCGCCAGCGACGCAATCGCCAGGCCCGCCGGAATCGCCCGGTCCACCGGAACCGCCCGGCCCGCCGCAATCGCCTGGTCGCTCCGGGGGTGGGCGCCGATCATGGCTCGGCAGCCGCCCCGGGCTGGTTCCGGGCCTTGCTCGCCAGCGGCAGCCGGGTCAGGATCACGTCGCCCTCGGTGCTGGAGATCGAGACCGTGCAGGAGCCCTTGCCGACGAGCGCCCGGCCGCGCCGGATCGGCCGCCGCCCGGCCTGGTAGTCGATCTCGAGCGACAGGTCGGTGCTGATCAGCCCGCTGGTGGCGACGCGCAGGTCGGCGTCGACCTCGCCGCCGAAGACGACGGACAGGTCGCCGGACTGGGAGGCGAAGGAGTGCTGCCGGGGGGTGTCCCAGGCCGCGAGGACCACCAGCTGGTCGCCGCTCGAGGTCCGGAAGTGGAGCCCGCCGGCGATCTTCCGCGCCGTGATCGCGCCGCCCTCCGTGCTGGCGCGGACGTCGCTCTCGAGGCCCCTGGCCTCCACCCGACCGTCACCGGTCGCGACCGAGAGCGGCACGCCCCGGGGCACGAAGACCACGATGTCGGCGCGCTTCCTCTGGCCCGGGAGGGGCGTCGCCAGCAACTCTCCGGTCTCGGCCTCGCGGTAGCCCACCGTCATCTCGATGCCGGCCGCGGTCTCCTCGGTCGCCACCTCCAGGCGGGCCCCTTCCTCGGCGAACTGCTGCACGTTGCCGAACAGCTCCACCCGGCCCTCGTAGCCGCCGAATCGGGCCCTGACGTCGCCGAAGCGGTTGCGCACGACGAGGCCGCCCCCCGCGGCGACCGTGCCCACCCACGACACCCGCTCGATCTCGAAGCCCGGCACGCCGAACGGGGCGGGCGGGGTCTCCTGGCCCGGGGCGAGCGCTGCCAGGGAGAGCAGGACGAGGCCGATCGTTATCGGGCGGCGAGCGATCCGCGACCGGGCCATGACTGATTCTGCCAGAGGGAGAGGACTCAGGACTTGCGCCAGCGCTCGATCCGCCGCCGCTCGCGCTTGGTCGGCCGGCCGGCGCCGCGCTCGCGCTTCGCCGGGGCGGCGCGCAGCAGCCGCGACAGCGGGTCGAGCTGCGGCCGCGGCGGGCTGAGGTCTTCGTAGAGCCGCGCCGCCTCGGCCTTGGGCAGCGGCTTGTCGCGCAGTTCGCGCACCACCAACACGCGGGTCCACTCGCGCAGGTCGACCTCCACCCGGTCGTCGAGGGCCAGCGAGCGGTGCGGTTTGGCCGTGCTGCCGTTGACCCGCACCCGCCCCAGCTGGCAGGCGCGGGTGGCCTGGCTGCGGCTCTTGAAGACCCGCGCCACCTGCAGCCACTTGTCGAGACGTACCTGCACCGGTGCGAGGATACCCGCAGGGCCCCCTGGCCCCTGGCCCCTGGCCCCGAGCCCCGAGCCCCGAGCCCCGAGCCCCCCCGAGCCCCGCGAAGCGCCCGCGCCGCCGGCGGATCAGCGCCGCGGGAGCGCCCGCCCGTGTTTGTGGGCGCCTCGTCTTCGGTGACAGGATTGGCCCGTCCCGGAAGCAGTCATGGAAAGATCCCAGAAGCGACTCCTCGGCCTCGTTGCCGTGCTCCCCGTGCTGGTGGTGCTGGGGGCGCTTCTCTACATGGTTGGCATGGCGCAGTTCGAGGGCGAGCCGCGCGGTTTCTGGCAGTCGGTCAGCTGGGCCGCCGAGACCCTGTCGACGACCGGCTACGGCAGCGACACGACCTGGCGGCACCCGGTGATGGTGATCTTCGTCGTCGTGCTCCAGTTCATCGGTGTCTTCCTGGTCTTCCTGATCTTCCCGCTCTACCTGATCCCGTTTCTCGAAGAGCGCTTCGAAGTGCGGCTGCCCAAGGCGGTGCCGCAGATGCGCGACCACGTCGTCATCTACGGCTACGGCCCAGCGGTCGAGACGCTGCTGGCCGAGCTGGCCCGCGCCGGGCTCGAGACGGTGGTGGTCGAGAGCGACGAGGGGCTGGCACGGCGGATTGTGGGGCGGGGTCAGAAGGTGATTTACGGCGATCTGGTCGACGACGCGCTGGGGCGCGCCTGGCTGGCGGACGCTCGCACGCTGATCGCCAACGGCACCGACGACGAGAACGCCGCCGTCATCCTGACCGCGCGCCAGCTCGAGTTCGAAGGCGAGGTCCTGGCGCTGGTCGAGGACCCGTTCCACCGCCGGCCGATCATGCTGGCCGGCGCCACCGCCGCCTACACGCCGCGGCACATCCTGGGCGCCGCCCTGGCGGCGCGCGCCTCGCGGCGGGTCAGCCCGACGGTCGCCGGGACGCAGCAGCTGAGCGAGCGGCTGCGGGTGGCCGAGATCCGCATCGGCCGGCACAGCTCGCTGGTCGGACAGAGCCTGGCCGAAGCCGGCATCGGCCAGCGCACGGGCGTCTCGGTGATCGCCCAGTGGGTGGGCGGCACGCTGCTGACCCAGCCGCGCGGCGATATGCGTCTCGAGGCCAACGGCATCCTGGTACTGATCGGCAGCGACGACGCGATCGCCCGCTTTGGCGAGCTCTGTCACGCCACCCAGCCGCTGCGCCGCGCCGGGCCGTTCCTGGTCGCCGGCGCCGGCGAGGTGGGCGCCAAGGTGACCCAGCTGCTGCGCGACGCCGGCGAGGAGGTACGGCTGATCGACCGGGCCGAGAGCGATGCCGTGGACGTGGTCGGCGACGTGCTGGCGCCCGGAGTCTTCGAGCGGGCCGGGGTGGCCGAGGCCCAGGCGGTGATCCTGGCGGTGGATACCGACAGCGCGACGCTGTTCAGCACGGTGATCCTCAAGGACCTGGCGCCGGAGGTGCCGGTGATCGCCCGGGTCAACAGCGCCGAGAACGTCGACCGGATCCACCGCGCCGGGGCGGATTTCGCGCTGTCGATCAGCCAGGTGTCGGGCCAGATCCTGGCCCGCCGGCTGCTCGGCGAGGAGGCGGTGTCGGTGGATCCGCAGCTCAAGGTGCTCAAGGTCGCCGCCGAGGGCCTGGTGGGGCACCATCCGGCGGAGCTCGAGATCCGCGGCCGCACCGGCTGCTCGGTGGTGGCGGTGGAACGGGGCGAGGAGGCGCTGATCGAGTTCAGCCCGGACTTCCGCTTCGCCGCCGAGGACGCGGTCTACGTCTGCGGCAGCACCGCGGCGACGCGACGGTACCTGGAGGTCTTCCCCCAGGGCTAGGCTGGCTGCCAGTCAGAGCAAGTCGTGCTAGGCGTCGCGCAAGCGGGCGATGGCATCGTCGCGGCGCTCCTCGATGCGCCGCCGATCGATGGCGTACTCCTCGTCGTCGCTCCGGGCCTCCCCCGGCTCGGACGGGGTCGCCAACCGCTTGCGGTGGAGGATCTCGAGCTTGGCGAGCTCGGCCTCGGCCCGGCTCCGCACCTCGGCGATCTGGGCGCGGGTCGCCTCGTCGAGAGCCTCCGGCCGCTCGATCCCCTGGCTGTCGAGCCGCTCGAGCGCCAGCTCGTAGGCCGATTTCATGCCCGAGGCCTTGTCGTCCTTGCCTGACACGTCGCGAGACTACCACCGCCGGCCGGCGGCGAGCCCCGGCCCGCGGCTGCTGTTGGTGTTCGTCGACGGCGTCGGGCTGGCGCCGGCCGGGCCCGGCAACCCGCTCGCCACGGCGCCCGCGCCGACCTTGCGGCGGCTGCTCGGCGGGCCGCTGGTGGTCGAGCGGGTCGGTGGCGCAAGGGGCTCGGTGCTGGCCGCGCTGGACGCCACGCTTGGCGTCGAGGGGCTGCCGCAAAGCGCCACCGGCCAGACGGCGCTGTTTACCGGGGTCAACGCCGCCGCCGAGCTCGGCCGGCACGTCAGCGCCTTCCCGGGCCCGCGGCTGCGCCGGCTGATCGAGCGGCACGGGCTGCTCGGCCGGCTCAGCGCGGCGGGGCACGCGGTGACCTTCGCCAACGCCTACTCGAGGGAGTACCTGGGCGGCCTCGAGCGCGGCGCGGTGCGCCGCTCGGTGACCACCTGCCTGGTCCAGTCGGCGGGCCTCCGGTTCCGCACCGAGGCGGACCTGGCCGCCGGCCGGGCAGTGAGCTGGGACATCACCCGCGAGCTGTTCGCGGCCCGCACCGGCGCCGCGGTCGGCCCGGTGACGGCGGCGGCGGCGGGAGCCGATCTGGCGGCGGTCGCCGGCCGTCACCGGTTCACGCTGTTCGAGACCTTTCTCACCGATCTCGCCGGCCACCGGCGGGTGGGGGTCACTCCCGGCGAGGCGATCGCCCGGGTCGACGGCCTGCTGGACGGGCTGATCGCCGCGGCGCCGGGCGATCTGACGATCCTCCTGACCAGCGATCACGGCAATCTCGAAGCCTCGTCGAGCCGCGGCCACACCCGCAACCCGGTGCCGCTCGTGGCGGCCGGCCCGCTGGCGGGCCGCTTCGCCGCGCTGCGCTCGATCCTCGACGTGGCGCCGGCCGTGGCCGCCTGCCTCGAGGGTTGAGCCGGCCGCGGCCCGGACGGCGCGGCCACGCGTCAACTTGGCGCGGCTCGGTCGCGGCCCGGCCTTTCTCCCACCCGCGGCGTAGTCGAGAGCTGGTGAAGACGTCGGGCAGCGAGGCGCCGATTGGGGCTGCTCCGAGGGAGCTTGCCGGCGAGATGCGTCGCGGCATCGCTTTTGCTTCTTGTTCGATTGAACCGCGCGGTCGCGAGGCGACCGGACACGAGGGCTATTCCATGATCGAAGCTCAACAGCTGACCCGGCGCTATGGTGAGTTCACCGCCGTCGACGGGGTCTCCTTCGCCGTCGACGAGGGGGAGATCGTCGGCATCCTGGGGCCGAACGGCGCCGGCAAGACCACCACCATCCGCATGATCACCGGCTTCCTGCCGCCGACCAGCGGCCGGGTGACCCTGGGCGGCCGCGACCTGTTCGCCGACGGCGAGGCGGTCCGGCGACAGATCGGCTATCTGCCGGAGAACGTCGCCCTCTACCCGGACATGCGGGTGGCCGAGTACCTCGGCTACCGGGCCCAGCTGATGGGTATGGAGCGGTCGCGGGCGGCGAAGGCCATCGGCGAGACGGTCGAGCGCTGCCTGCTGAGCGAGGTCGAGCGCCAGATCATCGGCACCCTGTCGCGCGGCTACCGGCAGCGGGTGGCGCTGGCGGCGGCGATCCTGCACGAGCCGGACATGCTGGTGCTGGACGAGCCGACGGTCGGGCTGGACCCGAAGCAGATCGTCGCCATCCGCGAGTTGATCCTCGAGCTCGGCCGCCAGCGCACCCTGCTGCTGTCGACCCACATCCTGCCCGAGGTGGAGCTGCTCTGCGACCGGGTGATGATCATCGACCGCGGCCGGATCATCGCCTCGGGCACGCCGGACAGCCTGCGCGAGAGCTGGGTCGGCACGACCACTCTGCGGGTGACCCTGAAGCAGCCCGCGGCGGGGGTCGCCGAGGGCCTGGCGGCGGTGGCCGGCGTCAGCGCGGTGCGCCCCGGCGAGGAGGCGGGCTCCTTCCTGCTCGACTGCGCCGAGGGCGCCGACCCGCGCGAGGAGGTCTTCCGCGCCGCGGTCGCCTCCGGCTGGGTGCTGCTCGAGCTGCTGCGCGAGCGGGCGTCGCTCGAGGACGTCTTCGTGCGGTTGACCACCGGCGACGAGGCGGCCGGCGAGGACGCCGGCGATGCCGAGGCGCCGGCGAGCGGCGAGGAGGTGGTGTCGTGAGAGCCCTGATGGCGATCCTCTCCCGCGAGCTGCGGGCGTACTTCTTCTCGCCCCTGGCCTATGTCGTGGCCGCCCTGCTGCTGCTGGTCAACGGCGCCGTTTTCTGGCTGATCGTCAGCTACCTCAACGACCCGCGGGCCGGCATCGGCGCGCCGCTCGAGCTGTTCTTCGGCCAGACGGTCTTCTTCTGGCTGGTGCTGCTGTTCGTCGCCCCGGTGGTGACCATGCGGCTGCTCAGCGAAGAGCGCCGCTCGGGCACCATCGAGGTGCTGATGACGGCGCCGGTCACCGCGGCCCAGGTGGTGGTGGGCAAGTACCTGGCGGCGCTGGTCTTCTATCTGTTCCTCTGGGCGCCGACGGTGGCCTACGCCCTGATCCTGTCGCGCTACAGCGAGGTCGACTGGGGGCCGGTGGCCGCCGGCTACGTCGGCATCGTGGGGATCGGCGCGCTGCTGCTCGCCGCCGGCGTGCTGGCCTCGTCGCTGAGCCGCAGCCAGCTGGTGGCGGCGGTCCTGACCTTCGCCATCGCCGGGCCGCTGTTCGCCATCGGCTTTCTCGAGTTCCTCTTCACGGGCGACACCCTGAAGGAGGTCTTCGCGTATCTCAGCCTGCCCCGCCACATGGAGGACTTCAGCCGCGGCATCGTCGACAGCCGGCGGCTGGTCTACTACGTGTCGGTGTCGGCGCTGTTCCTGTTTCTCGCGGCCCGCTCGCTGGCCGCCAAGAAGTGGAGGTAGAGATGGAGCTCGGCGACACGACGCGGCAGAACCTCGGCCGATCGTCCAGCCTGTGGGCCGGGGTGATCCTGGTGGCCCTGTTGGTGGGCATCGTCAACTACTTCGGTTGGAAGTACCACCAGCGGTTCGACTGGACCGCCAGCCGGCTCTACAGCCTGTCGCAGAAGAGCGAGTCGGTCCTGGCGACCCTCGACCGCGACGTCGAGGCGGTCGTCCTGATGGACCCCAGCGACGAGCTCTACGACCCGGTGCGCGAGCTGCTGACGCGCTACGACGCCGAATCGCCGCGCTTCAGCGTGCGGCTGGTCGACGCGCAGAAGAACCTGCTCGAGGCGCAGCAGCTGGTCGATCGGTTCGAGCTCAACCGGCTCGGCGTGGTGGTACTCGACAGCGAGGCCGGGCGGCGGGTGATCGACGCCGCCGATCTGGCCGACTACGACTACTCGGGCATGCAGATGGGCCAGGCGCCGCAGATGTCCGGGTTCAAGGGCGAGGCGGCCTTTACCGGCGCCCTGATCGACCTGATGGAGAGCCGCAAGCCCAAGATCCTCTTCACCACCGGCCACGGCGAGCTCGAGCTGGACGACTTCTCGCCCCGCGGGATGAGCTCGCTGCGCGACCTGCTGGGCAAGGACAACTTCGAGATGGAGCAGTGGCGGCTGCTCGGCCAGACCGCGGTGCCGGACGGCGCCGACCTGGTCGTTGTCGCCGGGCCCACTTCGACCTTCCTGCCGCCCGAGCAGGCGCTGCTCAGGTCGTATCTCGCGGCCGACGGCCGGCTGCTGGTGATGCTCGACCCGACGCTCGACGACAGCGGGATGGTCGCCACCGGCCTCGAGGGGCTGCTGGCCGACTTCGGGGTGGACGTCGGGGACGACATCGTCGTCGACCCGGCGAACCCGCTGCCGTTCTTCGGCGCCGAGACCATCTTCATCGGCTCCTACGGCGACCACGTCATCACCCGGCCGCTCGACCAGGCCCAGCTGCCGGTGGTCGTGCCGCTGGGCCGCTCGGTGAGCGCGGTCTCGACGCCGGGGCTGGAGTTGGTCGAGCTGCTCCGCACCAGCGGCGAGGGTTGGGGAGAGACCGATCTGGTCAACCTCGGCGCCGTCGAGCGGGGCGACGAGGATCTGGCCGGGCCGGTGTCTCTGGGGGTGGCGGTGGAGCGGCCGGCCGCGGACGCCCTCGAGGGCGGCCCCGGGGAGCTGGAGCCGGACGATCTGGAGCCTGCCGAGCCCGCCGAGCCCGCTGGCACGCCGGCCGGGGCCGAGCCGGAGCCGGGCGCCGGGGATGACGGCGAGACCGAGCCGGCGCCGGGGCTGCGGCTGGTGGTGCTGGGCGACTCCGACCTGGCGTCGAACGGCCAGATGCAGGGCGCCCCCAACGCCACCTTCATCGCCAACACCATGAACTGGCTGGTCGAGCGCGAGAGCCTGATCTCGATTCCGCCGAAGGCGCCCGAGCAGGTGCGACTGAGCCTGACCGGCTCCGAGCTGCGCGGCGTCACCTGGACGGTGCTGGGTCTGCTGCCCGGCCTCGCCCTGGCGGGCGGCGTGCTCGTCTACCGGAAGCGGCGGAGATAGCGCCGTGCGCCCGCGCACCCTCGCCGTGCTGTTCGTGCTCGTGGCCGGGCTGCTGGCGTTCATCTGGTTCCACGAACGCGAGCTGCCCTCCTCGGACGAGCGGGTGGAGCTGGCGCGGCGGGTGCTGCGGCTCGAGCCCAACGAGGTCCGGGGCCTGCGGCTGACGCGCGGCGACAGCACGGTGCGGCTCGAACGGCTCGAGATCGCCGCCGGCGAGGACGACGACGAGGAAGAAGACGGCGACGGCGGCTGGCGGCTGCGCGAGCCGCTCGACGCCGTGGCCGACGCCGCGGCGGTGGATCGGCTCGTCGATCAGCTGACCGGGCTCGAGAAGGACCGCACGCTGGAGGAAGCCGACCCCGCCGAGCTGGGGCTGGCCGAGCCCCGCGGCCGGGTCGTCCTGGAGACCGCCGACGGGCCGGTCGAGCTGCTGGTCGGCAGCGCGGTGCCGGCGTCGACGTCGATGATCCTCGGCGTCGGCGGGCGCGACGAGGCCTATGTCGTCGCCGACAGCCTGTGGGGCGAGCTCGAGAAGCCGGCCGGCGACTGGCGCGGCCGCGACCTGGGACCGGGCAGCCGCGAGGCGATCCAGCGGATCTCGCTGGGGACCGGCGACGGGGCCGTGTCGCTCGGCCGCCGCGGCGAGTCGTTCTGGGTCGAGTCGCCCTATGTCGACCGGGCCGACAAGCAGCTGGTCTCGGCGCTGCTCGGGGAGATCACCGGCCTGCGGGTGGAGCGGTTTGTCGACGATCCGCCGGCACCCGAGGCGTTGCCGGCGATGCTGCCGCTCGAGGTGGTGCTCGCGGGGCGCGAGGCGGCGCTGCGGGTCGGGCTTGGCGGCCCGGTTGGCGAGGCGGACGACCTGCGGCTGGCGCGAGTCGACGGCCAGCTGGTCGAGATTCGCACCGAGCTGGCCTCCGCCCTGGGCCGGGGCCCCGAGGAGTGGCGCTCGCGCGCCTGGACGGCGCTCGAGGTCTACCAGATCGACCGGCTGACGGCGCGGGACGCGGCGGGCGAGACGGTGTTCGAGCGCGCCGGCGGCGACTGGCTGCGCGCCGGCGCGCCGGCCGCCTACGAGCCGGTCAGCGAACTGCTCTACGCGCTGACCGGGATCGAGGCGGAGTCGGCGGCCAGCGGCGCCCCCCCGGCGGCCGAGCCGGTGCTGACGCTGGAGCTCAGCGGCGACGACGACGCGCGCCAGGAGACCCTGATGCTCTACGCCGCCGGCGAGGACGGCGTCAGCCCGGCGCGGGTGGAGGGGCGCGAGGCGACTCTGCGGCTCAGCGAGGGCGCCGTGGCCGACCTCGAGCTCAAGCTGGCGGAGGCGCGCAGCGCCGAGGCGTCATCGGCCGAAGACACCGAGCTCGAGGCGGCGCCGGAGGATTGACCCGAGACCGGATGGTGGGATCCCCGCTCCGCCGGCACCCACCGTAGCGGTCGACCTCCGTGTCGACCGTTTGGCGAGCTGGTCTCGACCTTCTCGCCGCATGGGCAGTCGGTCGACACGGAGGTCGACCGCTACGGGCGGGCGTCGTGCTCGCCGAAGGCGGCGCGCAGGGTGTCGGCCACCTCGCCCACGGTGGCTTCGGCTCGCACCGCGTCGAGGATGAGCGGCATCAGGTTGTCGTCGCCGTCGGCGGCGTCACCGAGCGTCGCCAGTGCCGCCTCGACCCGCGCTCCGTCGCGGCGGGCACGCATCTCGCGCAGCCGCTCGATCTGACGCGCCTCGGCCGCCGGGTCGACCTCCAGCACGCGGGTCGGGCTCTGCTCGGCCGAGCGCTGCACGTTGACCCCGACCACCCGGGTGGAGCCATCTTCCACCGCCCGCTGGTGGCGGTAGGCCGCCTCTGCGATCTCGCCCTCCTGGAAGCCGGCCTCGACCGCCGCCAGGGCGCCGCCCATCTCGTCGATGCGCTCGATGTAGGCGCGGGCGCGGGCCTCGATCTCGTCGGTCAGGGCCTCGATCGCCCAGGCGCCGCCGAGCGGATCGGCGACGTCGGCCACACCGCTCTCGTCGGCCAGGATCTGCTGGGTGCGCAGGGCGAGCCGCGCCGCCTCCTCGGTCGGCAGCCCCAGGGCCTCGTCGCGGGCGTTGGTGTGCAGCGACTGGGTGCCGCCGCAGACCGCCGCCAGCGCCTGGATCGCCACCCGCACGACGTTGTTGTCGGGCTGCTGGGCGGTCAGGGTCGAGCCGGCGGTCTGGGTGTGGAAGCGCAGCCATAGCGAGCGCTCGTCGGCCGGCCGGAAGCGCTCGCGCATCAGTTCGGCCCACAGCCGGCGGGCGGCGCGGAACTTGGCCACCTCCTCGAGGAAGTTGTTGTGGGCGTTGAAGAAGAACGACAGCCGGGGCGCGAAGCTGTCGACGTCGAGGCCGCGGTCGACGCGCCGCCTCGACGTAGGCGAGGCCGTTGGCCAGGGTGAAGGCGACCTCCTGCGGCGCCGTCGAGCCGGCCTCGCGGATGTGGTAGCCGGAGATCGAGATCGGGTTCCAGCGCGGCACCCGCTCGGCGCAGAAGGCGATGATGTCGGTGACCAGCCGCAGCGACGGGCCCGGCGGGTAGATGTAGGTGCCGCGGGCGATGTACTCCTTGAGGATGTCGTTCTGGACCGTGCCGCCGAGCGCTTGCCAGGCCGACGCCCTGCTCCTCGGCCACCGCCAGGTAGAGCGCCAGCAGGATGGCGGCGGTGGCGTTGATGGTCATCGAGGTCGACACCTCGGCCGAGCGGGATCCCGTCGAACAGCGCCGCATGTCGTGCGAGCGAGTCGATCGCGACGCCGACCCGGCCCACCTCGCCCGCGGGCCAGCGGGTGGTCCGAGTCGTAGCCGATCTGGGTCGGCAGGTCGAAGGCCACCGAGAGGCCGGTCGGTGCCCTGCTCGAGCAGGTAGCGGAAGCGCTCGTTGGTCTCGGCGGCGTCGCCGAAGCCGGCGTACTGGCGCATCGTCCAGCAGCCGCCCGCGGTACATCTCGGGGTACAGGCCCCGGGTGTACGGAAACTTTCCCGGGGCGCCCTCCTCGGGCCCGTAGGAGGGGCGCAGCTCGATTCCGGAGGTGGTGCGGCGGGTCGGGGGGGCGCCGCCTTTGGGCGGGTTGCTCACCTGCCGATTATAGGCTGTCCCGCCGGTGACCCGCGAGCGCGATCGGAGGGGGCGTGGAGGCCGGGAAAACCACAACATCTAGTGGTCTGCTCTTGACAGACCGCCAGATCTCGTGCAGAGTACCGCCGACCCGCGACAAGCGATTGGGGTCATTTATCGGGATGGCGAAGCTATGGCCTGAGGCTGTGGAAAACGCAGGAAACAGCGCTTTGGAAGGGGTCGGGTCGGAGCTTCGCGGCGGGCAGACCGCCGCCGATTGAAGGCCGCGCCGTGGCGGCCGGCGGCGACGAGCCGCGCGCGACACCAGAACCCACAAAGAAGCAGCGACTGGAGGCAAAATGGCGAACGGATCCACCAACCCACGGGAGCAGACCGGAAGCGCGGCGGCCGCGGCGGCCGGCGAGGCGAAGCAGCCACGGAGTGGTCTGCGTTTTCGGCGGCGCTACAGCGAGCCGGGGGTGAACCCCTTCGATGCCGTCGAGTGGGAGATCCGCGATGCGGTGATCGCCAACGAGAAGGGCGAGAAGGTCTTCGAGCAGAAGGGCGTCGAGGTGCCCCGGTTCTGGAGCCAGACCGCGACCAACGTGGTGGTCTCGAAGTACTTCCGCGGCCATCTCGGCACGCCGGATCGGGAGACCAGCGTGCGCCAGCTGATCGGCCGCGTCGCCGACACCATCCTCGACTGGGGTGTCGCCGGGGGCTATTTCGCCGGCGACGAGGACGCGGCGGCGTTCCACGCCGAGCTGGTCCACCTGCTGCTGCACCAGATGGCCTGCTTCAACTCGCCGGTCTGGTTCAACGTCGGCATCGAGGAGAAGCCCCAGTGCTCGGCCTGCTTCATCAACGCGGTCGACGACACCATGCAGTCGATCCTCGAGCTGGCCAAGACCGAGGGCATGCTGTTCAAGTGGGGCTCGGGCACCGGCTCGAACCTGTCGACCCTGCGCTCGTCGCGGGAGCCGCTGGCCGGTGGCGGCACCGCCTCGGGCCCGGTCTCCTTCATGCGCGGCTTCGACGCCTTCGCCGGGGTGATCAAGAGCGGCGGCAAGACCCGGCGGGCGGCGAAGATGGTGATCTTGAACGCCGACCACCCGGACATCGTCGATTTCATCGACTGCAAGGAGGGCGAGGAGCAGCAAGGCCTGGGCGCTGATCGACGCCGGCTACGACGGCGGCTTCAACGTCCAGGGCGGCGCCTACGACTCGGTCTTCTACCAGAACGCCAACCACTCGGTGCGGGCCACCGACGACTTCATGCAGGCGGTGATCGACGACCGCGAGTGGAAGACTCGCGCGGTCACCGACGGCCAGCCGATCGACACGTTCAAGGCGCGCGACCTGATGGACCGCATCGCCCGCTCGACCTGGCTGTGCGGCGATCCCGGGATGCAGTTCGACACCGTGATCAACGACTGGCACACCTGTCCCGAAACCGCGCCGATCAACGCCTCCAACCCTTGCAGCGAGTACATGTTCCTCGACGACACCGCCTGCAACCTGGCGTCGATGAACCTGATGTCCTACTACGACCCGGAGACCGAGCGCTTCGACGCCGACAGCTTCCAGCATGCCTGTGAAGTGGTGATCTCGGCGCAGGAGATCATCGTCGACAACGCCAGCTACCCGACGCCGGCGATCGGGGAGAACTCGCACGCCTACCGGCCGCTGGG
The DNA here is from genome assembly GCA_963781065.1 of Thermoanaerobaculia bacterium. Taxonomy (GTDB): domain Bacteria; phylum Acidobacteriota; class Thermoanaerobaculia; order Multivoradales; family JAHEKO01; genus CALZJC01. The sequence goes on from CAWAET010000001.1 coordinate 47,201, forward strand.
CATCGGCTTCGCCAACCTCGGCGCTCTGCTGATGGCGCGGGGGCTGCCGTACGACTCCGACTCCGGCCGCGACTACGCCGGAGCGATCACCGCCCTGATGACCGGCGCCTCCTACGCCCAGTCGGCGCGGATCGCCGCGGTCGAGGGGCCGTTCGACGGCTACGACAAGAACCGCGAGCCGATGCTGCGGGTGATGCGCAAGCACCGCGACGCGGTCAAGCAGGTCGACGCCGCGCACGTGCCGCTCGAGCTGCTGCAGGCGGCCAAGAAGAGCTGGCAGACGGTGGTCGAGGAGGGCGAGAAGCATGGTCTGCGCAACAGCCAGATCTCGGTCATCGCCCCCACCGGCACCATCGCCTTCATGATGGACTGCGACACCACCGGCATCGAGCCCGACATCGCCCTGGTCAAGTACAAGAAGCTGGTCGGCGGCGGCATGATCAAGATCGTCAACCAGACCGTGCCGGGGGCGCTCAAGCGGCTGGGCTACGAGAGGAACGAGGTCCAGGCGATCGTCGAGTACATCGACGAGCACGACACCATCGAGGGGGCGCCGCATCTCGCGGACGAGCACCTGTCGGTGTTCGACTGCGCCTTCAAGCCGGCCAGCGGCTCGCGCTCGATCCACCACATGGGCCATCTGAAGATGCTCGGCGCGGTGCAGCCGTTCGTCTCCGGCGCCATCTCCAAGACGATCAACATGCCCGAGGACACCAGCCCCGAGGAGATCGGCGAGGCCTACGTCGAGGGCTGGAAGATGGGGCTGAAGGCAGTGGCCATCTACCGCGACAACTGCAAGCGGAGCCAGCCGCTGTCGACACGGCGCGACAAGGCCGAGCCGACCGGCGCCCAAGACCGATCGGCGCGGAGGCGCAAGCTGGCCGACGAGCGGCAGGCGATGACCCACAAGTTCTCGATCAACGGCCACGAGGGCTATCTCACGGTCGGGCTGTACGAGAACGGGCAGCCGGGCGAGATCTTCCTGGTGATGGCCAAGGAGGGCTCGACCATCTCCGGCCTGATGGACGCCTTCGCCACCGCGGTCTCGATCGCACTGCAGTACGGCGTGCCCTTGCCGACCCTGGTCGACAAGTTCACCCACACACGGTTCGAGCCGTCGGGGTTCACCAACAACCCCGAGATCCCCATCGCCAAGTCGATCATGGACTACATCTTCCGCTGGCTGGCCTCGAAGTTCCTCAACCGCGAGGACCAGCATGCGGCCGGCGTGGTGCTGCGCGACGAGCCGGCGGCGGCTGCCGAGCCCGTCACCGGGCCGACCCGGGTGGCGTTCCTCTATCAGCAGGACGCCCCCAGCTGCCACGACTGCGGCTCCATCATGGTGCGCAACGGAACTTGCTACAAATGCATGAACTGTGGCTCGACGAGCGGCTGCAGCTGACCCCGGGGTCAGGCCGGCGCTCGAAGGGCGGACGCGGGCGCTCGGGCAGGAGGCCCGGCGCTTCCGTTAGGTATCCAGAGCGTCAATAGGTTCCACACCCGAGCGTGGCAATGTCGCTACGCTCCTCAAGGAGGCCGCTGCAATGGCCAAGAAACCAGCAAAGAAGACGACCGCCAAGAAAGCCCCGGCCAAGAAGCGCGCGGCCAAGAAGGCTCCGGCCAAGAAGCGCGCGGCCAAGAAGGCCCCGGCCAAGAAGCGCGCGGCCAAGAAGGCCCCGGCCAAGAAGCGCGCGGCCAAGAAGGCCCCGGCCAAGAAGCGCGCGGCCAAGAAGGCCCCGGCCAAGAAGCGCGCGGCCAAGAAGGCTCCGGCCAAGAAGCGCGCGGCCAAGAAGGCCCCAGCCAAGAAGCGTGCGGCCAAGAAGGCCCCAGCCAAGAAGGCCCCGGCCAAGAAGGCTCCGGCCAAGAAGGCTCCGGCCAAGAAGGCCCCAGCCAAGAAGGCTCCGGCCAAGAAGGCCCCAGCCAAGAAGCGTGCGGCCAAGAAGGCCCCGGCCAAGAAGCGCGCGGCCAAGAAGTAGCCGCGCGCCCGGATCGCGGGTTGGCGGGACCTCGGCCGGCGGGCGCCGCCGGCCGAGGCTGTCGCTCGTTTGCCCGGTCGAATAAGCTAGGCGGGATGACGAACAAGGCGCCCAAACCGACCATCTGGCTGGTGGCCGTCGCCGTGCTGCTGGTCGCCGGCGCGGCCGTCTTGGGATGGCGTCTGGCCGAGGTGGCCCCGACGAGCGAGGCCCGGGGGGATGAGGCGCTGCGTCCGCCCGACGTCTCACTGGCCGCGTTGGGCGGCGGAGCGATGAGCTTCGGCGACTTCGCTGGCGAAGTGGTGGTGGTCGACTTCTGGGCCAGCTGGTGCGCACCGTGCCGGTTGCAGGCCAAGATCCTGGCGCCGCTGCACGAGGAGCTCGGCGAGCGGGTCCAGTTCCTGGCCATCAACCTGGGCGAGGACCTCGCCACGGTCGAGCGCTATGTGGCCAAGAACGCCTTTCCCTATCCGGTGCTGATGGACCCGGAGGAGAGGCTGGGGGTGGACCTCGCCATCTACGCTCTGCCGACCGTGATGGTCCTCGACCGGGCCGGCCGCATCGCCTTTCTCCGGGCGGGCATCTCGGACCGCCCGACGCTGACCGACGCCCTGTCGGCGGCCGGCGCCGTCGGCCCCGAGCCCCGGGCCGCCGGATGAGCGACCGTACCGAGGCGCCGCCGGCCGCCGTTGCAGGGCCGCCGATGGTCGACATCCGCAACCTGTCGATCAAGTGCGGCAGCTGCGACACCTACCAGACCCTCTGCGGCTTCGGCCGGCGCGAGGAGTGGAACGTCTACACCTACGAGTGCGAGAACGACATCTGCGATCCCGCGGTGACCCGGACCTTGCTCGAAGTGCCGGCGGAGCTCGATCAGTTCGCCCGCCGCGATCCAGGGTGGAAGGGCGGTGCCCGCCACGGCGGGGCCGACTAGCCGTCTCGACCGGCGGGCGCTCGTGCTAGTCTCGGAATTCGCCGCACAGAGCTCGCTCCAGGCGAGCGATCCCCGGGGTCGCGGCGCCCATCCTCACAGGAGCCCTAGATGAGTTGCATCGTCCACGTCGTGGGAACCGGCACGATCGGCGAGCCGTTGATCGGCCTGTTCACCGATTTCAAGCACTACCTGGGAGTCGACGAAGTCACCTTCCACAAGCGCACTCCGCTGCCGGCCGACCGGGCTCGGATCGGCCATCTGATGAAGCGCGGCGCCGTGCTTTGCACCGATGACGACCGCGTCGCCGACTTCGAGAAGCTCGGCCACAAGGTCAGCTTTGGCGCCCGCGAGGCGCTCGAGCGCGCGACGGTGGTGATCGACTGCACGCCGGCGGGCAACGACAACAAGCAACGCCTCTACGCCGACCTCGAGGGCCCCAGGGGCTTTCTGGCGCAGGGCAGCGAGGCCGGCTTTGGCAAGCCCTACGCCCGCGGCGTCAACGACTCGGCGCTGGTGCCGGGCGAGGACCGATTCATCCAGATCGTCTCCTGCAACACCCACAACATCACCACCCTGGTCAAGACCATCTGCGACGACGGCGAGGCCGGCTACTGCCTCGAGGGGGCGAGCTTTGTCTGCATGCGGCGGGCGAACGACATCACCCAGGTCGGCAGCTACGTGCCGGCGCCGTATGTCGGCCGGCACGACGACCCCCAGTTCGGCACCCACCATGCGCGCGACGCCAACCGGCTCTTCCAGACGATGGACCTCGACCTGGACCTTTTCTCGAGCGCGGTCAAGCTGAACACGCAGTACATGCACTCGATCTGGTTCCAGTTCCGGCTCGGCCGCGACATCGACGCGGCCGAGGTCGAGCAGCGGCTGCGTGACAACCACCGGGTGGCGGTGACCGACAAGCACTACGCCAACGAGATCTTCAGCTTCGGCCGCGATCACGGCTACTACGGCCGCATCCTGTCGCAGGCGGTCGTGGTGCTGCCGACCCTGCTGGTGCGGCACCGGCGCGAGGTGACCGGCTTCTGCTTCACGCCCCAGGACGGCAACTCGCTGATGTCGTCGATCGCGGCGGCGCTGTGGCTGATCAAGCCCGACGCCAAGACGGTGGGCGAGCGGTTGGCGCCCCTGCGCCGCTTCGTGTTTCGCGAAATCTAGGTTGGTGCCAATGGCCAGGGCCAGCCTCAAGCTCGGCGACCTGACCATCGAGGGCGCCTCCCACGCCGGCGACGAGACCTGGTTCCGGGTTCACCCGTCGGGAGTCGCCTTCGATGCCGGACGGGGCGCCCTGCAGTTGTCCGGGGCCGAACGGCTCTTCCTCTCCCACGGCCACCTCGACCACGCCCTGGGCGTGCCGTTCATGCTGTCGCATCGGACCCTGCACGCCGCCGGCGACACCCGGGTCTACTGCCCGCGGGCGATAGCCGCCGATCTCGAGGCGCTGGTGCGGGCCGCGGCGCGGCTCGAAGGGGTGGAGTACCGGGCCCGGATCGAGCCGTTGGCCGCCGGCGAACGGGTCGAGCTCGGCCGGCAGTTCGTGGTCGAGGCGTTCGCCACCGACCACGTGGTGCCCAGCCTGGGCTATCACCTGATCGAGCGCCGCCGCCGGCTCGCCGCCGCCTGCCGCGGCCTGTCGCCGCAACAGATCGTCGCCCGTCGGCAGGCCGGTGAGGAGGTGGAGGAAGAGCGCGAGGTGCTGCGCCTGACCTACTGCGGCGACACCGGGGCGGGTGTGTTCGACGGCGAGCCGCGGCTGTTCGAGGCCCAGGTGCTGCTGCTCGAATGCACCTTCATCGGGCCGAAGGCCCGCGGCAAGGGACGCCGCTACGGCCATTTGCACATCGAGGACATTGCCGAGCGGGCGGACCGCTTCGCCAACCGGCATCTGGTGCTGCACCACCTGAGCCGGCGCTTCGACCGCCGCGACCTGGAGGCCGAGGTCGCTCGCCTGCTGCCGGGCCTGGCCGAGCGGCTCGAGGTCCACGTCTGGGGAGATAGCCGATGACCGACACCGATTCCTCGGGCGCCCCCGACTCCGGCCGGATCCGCGGCCAGGCGGTGGCCCGGCTGGCGCACCTCGAGTTCCTCGAGGTCGATATCGAGAAGCTGGTGATGGGCGGCGAGGGACTGGGCCGCTACGAGGGCATCCCGATCTTCGTGCCGCTGGCGGTGCCGGGCGACCGCCTGCGTGTCCGCCTCACCCAGCGGCGGCCGGACTACGCCCGCGCCGCCATCGTCGAGGTGCTCGTGGCGGGCCCGGGCCGCCGGCAGCCGCCCTGTCCCTGGTTCGAGCGCTGCGGCGGCTGCGACCTGCAGCAGATCGAGGACGAGCTGCAACCCCGGCTGAAGGCGGCGGCGGTAGAGGAGACCCTGCGGCGGCTCGGCCGCCTCGAGATGCCGCCGCCCGAGGTGATCGCCGGCGACGCCTGGGGCTACCGCCTGCGGGCGCAGGTGCACGCGGCGACGGGCGCCGACGGCCGCACCGAGGTCGGCTTCTTCGCGCGCGGCAGCCGCGAGCTGGTGGCGGTGGATTGCTGCCCGATCCTGGCGCCCGAGCTCGAGGCGGCCCTGCGCGGCGTCGCCGATGCCCTGCCCGAGCCGCCGCCCCGCCGGCTGGACATGGCGGTGGGCGACGAGGGCCGTTGGACCGCGGCGCCGGTGGTCGAGGGGCTGCCCCGCGGGCCGGTCGAGCTGACCGTGGGCGAGATCACCTACCGCTACGACGCGCGGGCCTTCTTCCAGGCCCACCGCGGCCTGTTGTCGCGGCTGATCGACACCGCGGTGGGCCCGTGGCGTGGCGAGGCCGCCTGCGATCTCTACGCCGGCGTCGGCCTGTTCAGCTTGCCGCTGGCGCGGCGTTACGGCCGGGTGGCGGCGGTCGAGGTGGATTCGTCGGCGGCCCGCTACGCGCGCATCAACGCGCGGCGCAACGGCTTCGAGGCGATCGACGTCCTGACGCTGCGGGCCGAGCTGGCGCTGGCGCGGCTGCCGCGCCCGTGCGACCGCCTGCTGGTCGATCCGCCGCGCAAGGGGCTGAGCCGCGAGGTCCTCGAGGGCATCGAGTCGCTGCGGCCGGACCGGCTGACCTATGTCTCCTGCGACCCGCCGACCCTGGCGCGCGACCTCAGGCGGCTGACCGCCGTCTACCGGGTCGAGAGCTGGGCGCTGCTCGATGTGTTCCCGCAGACGGGCCACATGGAGGCGGTGGTACAGCTGGTGGCGGCGGCGTAGGGCGCCGCGGTGAGCTGCCGGCCGCTCGGGCCCCGCGGCGCTTCTCGGGCGGCGGCGGCCCCGGGGCGGTGGTAATCTGCCGCCGCGTGAGCGAGCCCTACGAGCACATCCTCCCAAGACCGGGCCGGCTGCCCGGCGGCCGGCGATGACGCGCTCGCTGATCACCGGCGGCGCCGGCTTCATCGGCTCCCATCTGGCCGAGCTGCTGCTCGGGCAGGGCCACGAGGTGACGGTGATCGACGACCTGTCGACCGGGTCGCTCGACAACCTGGCCGGCGCCCGGCGGTCGCCGAGATTCCACTTCGCCATCGAGACGATCCGCAACGAGACGGTCATGGACCGCCTGGTCAGCGAGTGCGACGTGGTCTTTCACCTGGCTTCGGCGGTTGGCGTCGACCTGATCGTCAGCCAGCCGGTCGAGGTGATCGAGCGCTGCGTGCTGGGCACGGAGATGGTGCTGCGGGTCGCCGCCCGCTATCGCAAGAAGACTCTGCTGACGTCGAGCTCCGAGATCTACGGCAAGAGCACCGACGTGCCGTTCGGCGAGGACGACGACCGGCTGCTCGGCTCGACCACCAAGAGTCGCTGGAGCTACTCGTGCTCGAAAGCGATCGACGAGTTCCTGGCTCTCGCCTACCACAAGGAGTACGAGCTGCCGATCGTGCTGGCGCGGCTGTTCAACACCGTCGGCCCACGCCAGTCGGGTCGCTACGGCATGGTGGTGCCGCGCTTCGTCGACGCCGCCGTCCTCGGCGAGCCGATTCGCGTCTTCGGCGACGGCCGCCAGTCGCGCTGTTTCAGCTTTGTCGGCGACGTGACCCGCGCCCTGGCCGCCCTGATGGAGCAGCCGGCCGCGGTCGGCCGGGTGGTCAACATCGGCAGCGATGAGGAGGTCACGATCATGGAGCTCGCCGAGCGCGTCAAGCGCGTCACCGGCAGCAGCTCCGAGATCGTCACCGTGCCGTACAGCGAAGCCTACGAATCGGGCTTCGAGGACATGCGGCGGCGCGTGCCCGACCTCACCCGGGTGCGCGAGCTGATCGGCTTCGCGCCGACCGTCGGGCTGGACGAGATCATCCGGCGGACCTGGGAGCACGGGCGGCAGGCGCGAAAGCAGGCCTGATGGGCGGCATCGCCCGGGTCGACTTCGACAACCCCGCCGAGCTCGCCCGCTGGCAGGATTACGTCACCGCCCGCGGCGACACCCACGCCACCGACCACGGCCAGTGGCGGCGGCTCTACCGCGACCTGTACGGCATTCCCAACTACTCCTACATCGCGCGCCGCGGCGGCGGCGCCGGCGGCGAGGCGGCCGGCGTCGTGTCGCTCTATCACTTTCGCTCGCCCTTCATGGGCAGCATGCTGGTCAGCAGCCCGTTCTTCGGCTACGGCGGCCTCTACGCCGACGACGACGAGGTTCGCGACCGGCTGCTCGCCCGGGTGCGGCAGACCGCCGTCGAGCTCGGCGTCGACTTCGTCGAGCTGCGGCTGAGCCAGGCGCTGCCGCCGCCCTTCGCGGCGGCCGACAACTTCCTCGAGTCGCATCTCGACCTGCGGCCGACGGCCGAGCGGGTGTGGACCGAGCAGCTGTCGTCGAACGCCCGCCAGAACGTGCGGCGGGCACGCCGGTCCGAGCTCGAGTTCGGCCTGTCGTCGGACCCCCGGCCGTGCCACGATCTGCTGCGCCGGGCTCTGCGAGCCCTGGGCACGCCGTTCCACGGCCGGCGCATGTTCCGGCTGCTGCGGCGCCACTTCGCCGACGAGACCCGGTTCTCCGAGGTGCGGCACCGGGGCCGTCTGATCGCCGCCGGCGTGGTGATGAGGTTCGGCGACACCGTGCTGACGCCGTTCATCGGCAGCCTCCGGCGCTATGGCCACCTGCGGGCAAACTACCTGCAGTACTGGGGCATCATCGAGCACTGCCTCGAGCACGGCGCGCGCCGCTTCGAGCTCGGCCGCAGCCCGCGGGAGTCGACCCACATCCGGTTCAAGCGCAAATGGGGGGCCCGCGACGTCGCGGTCCGCTACAACCACCTGGTGGTCGACCCGCGCCGGGTCTACCGCAACGTGGCGACCCTGCCGCCCGCCTACCGGCTGGCCACCGGCGTCTGGAAGCGCCTGCCGCTGGCCCTCACGACGCTGCTCGGCCCGCGGCTGGCGCGCTACGTTCCCTGAAGCCAGGCCCGGTTTCTAGCCGGCTCTGGCAGATTCAGGCAACTACGCCGGCTCGCTACGAGAGCCGGTGAGAAGCTCAGGCTAGAGCCGCGCGCACAGCGCCGCCATGGTGCTCGTGGGGTGGCGGCGCAACAGCTCGTCGAGGCGTCCCCAGACCCGGGCGGCGCCGTAGTTGCCGATGAACCGGTTGAGCCAGCCCGACTCCATGACCTCGCCCTGCTGGCTGTCGAGCTCCCACGGGTGCAGGTAGACGATCGGCACCCGTTCCCGGCCGAGCTCCCGGCCGAGCAGGGCGCGGGTCAGCCACATCGGGTAGAGCCGCAGGTAGAAACCGCCGCCGTAGGGCACCCGCAGCGGCCCGAAGCCGGCGACCGAGGGCGGGATCTCGCGCAGCTCCGGCCGCAGCTCAAAGGGCCGCAGCGGGTTGCTGTTGGAGCCGTAGAGATGGGTGCGGAAGGGGAAGAGCGACGAGTCGTAGCGAAAACCGAGGCGCACCAGGTGGTCCCACAGCCAGTCGTCGGTCAACCGGGCGGTCCAGCTCGGGGCGCGAAAGCCGCGCACCGGCCGGCCCGAGATCTGCTCGAGCACGTCTTTCGAGCGCCGGATGTCCGCTTCGCAGCCGCGCCGGTTGGCGGCATCCATCTTCAGGTGGCTGTGCGAGTGCGAGGCGATCTCGAAGCCGCCGTCGGCCATGCGCCGGACCAGCTGCGGGTAGCGCTCGGCGAGCTCGCCGACGATGAAGAAGGTGGCGGCGCTGCCGCGCTGCTCGAGCAGGTCGAGCAGGCGGGCGATGCGGTCGCCGGCCTGCCACTGCCGCGCCCCGTCCGCGCCGGTCAGATGCGAATGGAAGCGCTCTTCGACGTCGAAGGTGAGGCAGATCAAGGCTCGCGCGACGCTCCGTCGGCGGCCGGCCGCTCGGCCGCCGCCTCGAGCTGGCGCAGCCGCCGTTCCAGGTAGGCGATGCTGCGGGCGAGGTCGTTGAACTTGCGGTAGGCGTTGAGCCGCACGGTGAGGTAGAGCAGGTAGAAGATCACCACGGTCAGGGCACAGAAGGTGATCCACGATACGGGCCAGAGATCGCCCCAGAGCAGGGCCAGCCGGTCGATCAGGCTGGGGAACAGGGTCAGCACCTCGCCGCCGGCGAGCAGCACGAGCCAGAACAGCGTCTGGCCGGCGCTGAGCCGTTTCTGGAACGAGTTCCACAACAGCCAGGCGAGGAGACCGGCGAGGATGGCGCTGATGACCAGGGCGCTCTGGATCGACATTGGGGACTCCCTAGGAAGCCTGCTCGTCGCGCCGCAGCTCGGCCAGGAGCCGGCGGTAGAAGATCAGCTCTCCAAGCAGGCAGACGAAGGTCTTGGCCGGGTAGAAGACCGCCTTGTTGAAGTTGTACATCGACTCGCCGGCCTCCCGCGGCAGCACCGTGATCGGCACCTCGCGGATCCGCGCGCCGCATCTCGCCAGCCCGACGATGAGCTCGGCGTGCATGTCCTCGGTCGGCAGCTTGAGGGCCACGGGGATGAAGCGCCGGGAGATCAGCTTGAGCCCGCAGGTGACGTCGGTGATGCGGATGCCCGCCAGCAGGGTCGTCAGCACCGAGAAGAACTTGATGCCGAAGGCGCGCAGCGACCAGCCGCCGCTCCTGCCGCCCAGGTTGCGGCTGCCGATGATCAGGTCGTGCGGGTCGCGCTCCTGCAACGCGATGATCTCGAGCAGGTCGTCGACCTGGTGCTGGCCGTCGCTGTCGAAGAAGACGACGAACTGATGGCCGCCGGCAAGCACCTCGCGCATGCCGGTGCGCAGCGACTCCTCGTAACCCAGGTTGACCGGGTGGCGCAGCAGCGGCAGGCCGGCCGCCTCGACCAGCCGGTGCGAGCCGTCGGCCGAGCCGTCGTCGATGAAGAGCAGGTTCTCGGCGGGTAGCCGCTCGGCCAGCGCGGCGATCACCGCCGGCAGGTTCTGCGCCTCGTTGTAGACCGGGATGGCGACCAGGCCGTTCACTCGTAGCTCCGGTAGTAGTCGGGGTCGATCTCTTCTGTGCCGGTCTCGAACAGCACCTTCTCCGGCGCCCGGAAACGGTACTCCGGCAGGATCGGCGACGCCAGCAGGAAGAAGACGACCGCGATGGCGATCGCCTGGAGCGAGAGCCACAGCGCCCAGGAGCGGCGCGATACCGGCAGCTCGAGACGCTCGACCGCGAGCGCCAGCGCGACGCCGAAGGCGGCCAGCAGCCACAGCGGGTTCTGGAAGAGGGCCGCGGCGGCGACCGCGAGGGCGGCGGCCAGCGCCTGGCCGCGCCGGCGGGCGGTTTCGCGGGCCGACAGGAACACCGCCAGCGGCAAGAAGGCGCCGCCGATCGCGAGCAGCAGCAGCGGCTGGCCCGCCAGGCGGTCGACCGAGAAGCCGGCGAGGCCCAGGGCGACGGCGACGACGCCGGCGCCGAGCCGCACCGCCGCGGGCCGGCGCAGCGCCGGCAGGGCGGCCGCCGCCAGCAAGGCCGCCGCGGCCAGGGCCGTGCCCACCGCTCCCAGCGTGGCGAGCAGGCCCTGGAGGGCGCGGGTGATGGCGGGCAGGACGGCGTAGAAGGGCGCCAGGAAGAACAGGCCGGCCATCGCCTGCCGCGCCGGCCGGTCGCCAAACAGCCGCCAGGCCGCCACCGACCAGACGGTGAAGATCGCCGCCAGGGCGAACAGCAGGTGGTAGTTGCGCAGCAGCCGCAGCGTGTCCTCCATCACCATGTAGGGCACGCCGGCGCTCGCGTCCTCGATCGCCCACAGGCCGATGCACGAGAGAAACGAGCCGGCCATCACCAGCAGCGACCAGGCCAGCGGCCCGCTTCGGCGGTGGAAGAAGCGCAGCACGAGCAGCAGCACGAACCACTCCGCCCATAGCTTGCAGGCCTCCTCGTAGACGCTCAGCACATCCGTCAGCAGGGCGACCTGCTCGTCGGTGATCGCGGGAATCAGCAGCCGCCAGAGCCGTCGGCCGTGACCGAGGATGTCGAGCAGCCCGTGGGCGAGAGCCAGGCTGCCGGCGCAGGCGACGTAGGGCAGGTACTGGCGCGGGTTCTCCAGCTTGCGGATGAAGAGGTAGAAGAGCAGGGTGCCGGCGAGGGCGAAGAGCACCACCACCACGTCGTCGGTGTAGTGCCGCACGTCACGGTTGAACAGCTCGAGATCGTTCTTGACCCAGCGGCCGAAAGCCTCGTGCCAGCGGAGCCTCTCGTCGAGCAGGGCAAAGGCGGTGACCGCGCTGAGCGCCATCGCCGCCCAGCGCTTGACCGGCTCGAGGGCGCGGTCGCGGATCACCGCCACCAGGGTGACCAGGACCACCAGCATCAGCGTCAGGCTCATCCAGGTGATCGGCTCGTCCTCCTCGAAGCCGTAGAAGACGCTGTCGCCGGCCACCGACATGGTCAGGATGAAGATCGCCAGCGCCACCGGGAAGAAGTGCAGCACGGCCGGCGGCAGCCCGATACGCGGATCGTGCTCGTGGCTGGGCGGCTCGACGGCCTTGCTCACGGCGCCTCCAGCCAGCGAAACAGCTGTTCCGACGAGACCAGGAAGCGGCGCGAGTCATCGTAGAGCCGGTAGGCCGGGGGCACCCGCGAGAGCAGCGGGCGACGCCCGCGCGGCAGCCGCCGCAGCCAGCTGTTGAGCGGCTCGTAGTGCACCCGGCGTCGCCCGACGTAGCCGGGAGCGAAGTGGCGCGGCTCGACGACCCAGTAGTCGATCGCGTACTTGTCGGCGACCCGCCGCAGCTCGGCCGGGTCCTCGGTGTAGTAGGCGCGCCAGAACTCCTGGGTCCGCTCGGTGACCTCGTCCCAGTAGTCCGTCCACCAGGGGTGGGCCTGTTCCTTGTTGACCAGCACCGTGCGCCCGGTCATCAGCGGCAACTCGCTGGCCAGCTTCGGCCAGGCGGCGATCATCGGGCGGCCCGGCAGGGCGCGGATCGCCTCGTAGAGACCGTGGCGGTCGTAGACGTGGCTGTACTCTCCCGGCTCGAACTCGTCCTCGAACTCGCGCCACCCCAGCCCGACGAGCACGACCGTCAACACGGCTAGCGGCACCAGGCGGCGCAGCGGCCTTCGGCCGGCGCCCTGGCGTGCCCTGCCGCCGGCGCTCGCGCGAGCGTTGCCGGCGGCGCCGTCGCGGGAGTTTCCCGCGGCGCTGTCGCGCCAGGCGCCATGGTAGATGCGGGCCCACCAGATCCCGGCGAGCAGGCAGGTGAACAGCGGCAGCGACCGCCGCAGGTAGCGGCTCGGCAGGTAGAGCCGCATCACCAGGACGTCGGCCAGGTAGTACATCAGGATGCTCGCCACCAGCAGGCTGTAGACCCCGCGCGGCAGGCGAAAGGCATTGCGGCCGAGGAAGTAGACCGCGACCAGCAGCAGCGAGAGGTGGAAGGGGTCTTCCCACTGGCGCTCGAAGCGAGTCCACAGCGGGACGGTCGGCAGGATCCGATAGCGCCCCTGTTTGGTGAAGTCGACCCGGTCCTGCATCTCCTGCCGCGTCACCAGCTGACCGAAGCCGTGGTCGTCGACGTACTTGGCGCCGAGGATCGACAGCACCGCGACCGCCGCCAGGGCCAGCGGCAGCAGCTTGGTGCGCCACAGCTCCCGGTCGGCCAGCCGCCCCGGCACGAGGTCGTGGTAGACGGTGTCGACGACGAACATCATGCCGATGTGCAGCGCCACCATCGGATAGGCGAGGGCGCTGAAGGCGACCAGCGGCACCGACCACCACCACTTCCGGCGGTAGATCACCAGCACCGCCGCGGCCAGCAGCGGCCAGGAAAAGCAGGCCATGTAGCCGCCGGCGAAGTGCTCGTAGAGCGACGGGAAGAAGAGGAAGACCGCCACCGCCACCCAGCCGGCAGCCGGGCCGGCCATCGCGTCGGCGAGCAGAAACAGCAGCAGCGCGCCGGCGGCCATCAGGACGATCGTCATCACCTTGCCCCAGACGATGTCGTGGCCGGTGCGGGCCAAGGTCTTGTAGAGCGCGTTCCCAAAGGGAGAGGTGTTGAACTCCGAGTAGCGCAGGATCAGGTCGTCGTCCTGGAAGTGCTGCTTGTCGGGGCTTTGCCACTGCGGGCTCTGCCGCCAGTTCTCGTGGAAGCGGTCCGCCTGGGTGAGGGAAGGCCAGCCGAGGAAGACGGCTACAACGGCGGCGAGGCCGGCCGCGAGCGCGGCCTGGGCGCCACGGCGCCGCCAGGCGCCGAGCGGACGATCGGCGGCCGCGGTGGCGCCGCTCATGGCACGGTCGCCGTCGAAGGCCCAGGCAGGGGCAGGGCGATCACCGTGTATCTCCGATCGCGGTACAACACCGACTCCGGGGGCGGCTGGCGCAGAAGATAGCGCTTGTCCCTCCGCACGAGCTCGCGGTAGATGAACTCATCGTAGGGCTCGACATAGACCGACCGGCGTCGCGCGGCGCGGTCATAGAGGTTGTCCTCGATCACCAGGTGAGTGACGCCGTAGGTGGAGTGGAGGGCGTTGATCGGGCCCGGGGTGTCGGCGAACAAGGCTCGCAGGTCGTCGCGGGTGCGCTGCTCGATCAGCCCGTAGTAGCCCGTGAACCAGGGGTGGGCAAGCTTGTAGGTCGTCAGCACCGAGCGCTTCGAGCGCAGCATGATGTCGTCGAGCCGACGCGGCGGGCCGGCGATGAGGCTCTTCTCGGGCAGAGTGGCGACGAACTCGCACAGCCCATCGTAGCGGCTGCGGTCCTGGGTGTCCTTGCCGATGCGGAAGGTGTCGCGGTAGGCGTAGCCGCCAACGGCGAGCAGCGCGACGACCGCGAGCACCCGGGCCCACCGCCACGGCACCCGGTCGAGGATCAGGTCCCAGTTGCGCGCGTGCCACAGCGCCACCAGCACCGCCAGCGAGTAGCGGGTGTAGCGGTTGGGGATGTAGAGGCGCATGAAGAGCAGGTCGGCGGCGATGTAGCCGACGATCGCGGCGAGCAACAGCGCCGTCCAGCTCCGCTGCCAGCCGACCCCGCGCCGGCCCAGGACGAGGAAGTAGAAGACCGAGCTGAAGACGACGAACGGGTGCCAGAGGCGCTCTTCGAGCTCGTCGACGAGCGAGGGGATCGGCACGTAGGGCGCGTTGTTCATCCCGCCCTCGACCATCTCGGGCATCGCCAGAAGCTCCGCCCGCGGCCGCATCGGGCCGAGGAACTCGGGCGGCGAGATGTACTTGACCGCCAGGATCGCGACCGCGAGGAGGCTGCCGATCGCCAGCGGTCGGAGCAGCCGCGCCGCCCGCTCGCGCTCCTCGAGCCAGAGCATGGCCAGGTAGATCGCTGAGATCAGTCCGACGACGACCGCCGCCACCGGGTAGGCAAGGGCGGCCGCCGGCAGCAGCAGGACGAGGCCGCGCCAGCGGCGGCTCGACAGCAGGTAGAGGCCGATCAGGACGGCCGGGATGATCCAGAACTTGGAGTAGAACCCGGCCGAGAACTCGAACTGGTCGGGAAAGAAGGTGATGAAAACCGCCAGCAGCGCGCCGCAGCGCGCCCCGAACCAGAGCCGGCCGACGGCGAAAAAGACCGCCGCCAGTAAGCCGTAGCTGACGACCGCCATGACCTTGCTCACCCAGAGCATCTCGCCGAACAGGGTGGCGACCCAGTAGATCGAGTTCTGCAGCGGCGACTCGTTGAAGTGCGCGTACTCGAGGATCGGGTCCTCGTCGCGAAAGGAGTCCTCGTGGAAGGCGACCCAGTGGGGCTCCTGCCGCATGTCCGACTTGTACCGGCTGGGCTCGGTCAGCGCCGGCCAGTGGAGATAGGTGCCGGCCGCCAGCCCGACGGCGAACAGCAGCAGCAGCAGCCACCCGTCCACCCGCCATCGCCACGGATTCACCAAGTCAGCAAGCCCTCGTCATGGGACGGGGCGATCGTATCCCGCCGCGGGCGCCACGGGTCGCGGGAGAGGAGCCGCGCCCGTCGCCGGGGGGCGGCTCCAGGCAGGCCAGGGCGACGTTGGCGGCCGCCCGCGGGCGGACTCGACCTCAGGCCAGGTGTGGGGCCAGCAGGCCCTCGACTTCGCCCGGCTCCGGAAACCGTCCGGTGGCCTTCTTCGAATAAACAAGGTGGCCGTCGTTGACGACCTCGAAGGCTCCGTCCTTGCCTTTGATCAACTCGGGACTGACCCCGAACTTCGCTTCAAGCTCTTCCGCCAGACCGGCGGCGCGAGGTTTGTAGTTTCAAACGACGCAGTATTCGATCGTGATCATCAGCCCCCTCCGGCGGTCATCATAGCAGCGCCCCGGCGCCGCGCCGGGGTAGGATCGGAAGCGAACCGAGAGGAAGCAAAGCCATGAGCCCCAAACAGGTGCAGCCATGAGTGGAAAGCACGACGCCGCGGTCGCCAAGCTGGCCGCGCCCCCCCCAAAAAGCGCCACCGGAGAGCAGGCCGCGCGGATCGCCGTGCACGTCCGCGGCATCCTCGAGGAGCTGGGCCTCGACCTGGGCGACCCCAACCTCAAGGAGACCGACCTTCGCGTGGCCAGGATGTACCAGGAGATGTTCCACGGCCTCAAGGAGGGCGCCGAGCCCAAGGTCACGACATTTCCCAACGACGAGAACTACCAGGCGATGGTGATGGAGCGCGATCTGCCGTTCTACTCCATGTGCGCCCACCATCTGGTGCCGTTCTACGGTCACGCCCACATCGCCTACATTCCGTCGGACCGCATCATCGGGCTGTCCAAGTTCTCGCGCATCCTCGAGTTCTACGCCAAGCGGCCGCAGCTGCAGGAACGGCTCACCGAGCAGGTGGTCAACTACCTGGTCGAGCGGCTCGACCCGCGCGGCGCCATGGTGGTGATCGAAGCGCGCCACCTGTGCGTCGAGATGCGCGGCGTCAAGAAGCCGGGAGCGCTGACCGTCACCTCCGCCATCCGCGGCTCCTTCCACCAGCGACCGGTCCGTGAAGAGTTCCTCGATCTGCTGGGTCGTCGTCGTTAGCCTGCTGGCCGTCGCGCCGGCGGCGGGCGCCAAGCGCGGCAAGCAGCGCTCGCCCGACGAGCTGGTCAACGTCTTCCTGTCGCCGGGCCGGGCCCAGTGGCTGGTGGGGCCGATTGCGCGCCTGCTGAGCGAGGATCAGATCGAGGTCTACCTCGGGATCACCGAAGAGGGCGAGGCGGAGCGTTTCATCGACGAGTTCTGGGCCGACCGCCAGCCGTTGGAAGGCGTACCGGGCATGACCGCGAGGCAGCAGTTCGAGCTCCTCGCCGCCGAGGCCGACCGGCGGTTCGGCGAGGCGACCTACCACGGTTGCCGCACCGACCGCGGCACCGTCTTCATCCTCTACGGCCCGCCCGACAAGGTCGACTACAAGCCGGCGCGGCGGTCCGAGGACGGCGAGCTCGAGGTCTGGTACTACGCCCGGCCGCGGCTCGGGCTC
This sequence comes from Thermoanaerobaculia bacterium, assembly GCA_963781065.1. Lineage (GTDB taxonomy): Bacteria > Acidobacteriota > Thermoanaerobaculia > Multivoradales > JAHEKO01 > CALZJC01. The sequence goes on from CAWAET010000001.1 coordinate 63,938, forward strand.
GACGGCAAGACGCCGGACACGACCTACCACTTCATCCGCGAGGGCGACCTGACGCGCTTCGCGACCGGCGCCGAGAAGCCAAAGCTGCTACCCTGACGCGATGTTTCGCGGACTGACGCTGGCGGCGATCGCCGTAGGGCTGGGAGTGTTCGGCGCCTCGCTGCTGCGCACCGAGCGGCGCGCCGGCGCGGACGCGGGCGCCGGCCCAGCGCCGGCCGTGCCGCGCGGCTGTGCCGCCCGCACCCGTTCCGGCTCGCCGTGCAGACGGCCCGCCGAGCCGGGCTCGAGCTTCTGCTGGCAGCACGGCTGAGTTCGTCACTCTTCCGGGGACCAGCCGTCGAGGGCCGAGTCCGGAACGAATCCGAGCCTCGCCGCGAGCCCGAGGGAGGCCGGGTTGTCCTCCATCGCGCCCCAGGCCGGGGCCTTGCCCTGCCGCTTCATGTGCGCTGCCAGGGCCAGGAAGCAGGCCGCCGCCAGTCCGCGCCGGCGGAACGGCTCGAGGGTCTCGATGGAGACGTCCCACAGGCTCTCGGTGGTGAACGCGGCGTAGCAGAAGGTGACCGGCCGGGAGTCGACAACCGCCACCGCCATCGGCCGCTCGGAGACCCAGTCGAGCGCCAGCTCGCGCAGGCTCGGCGCGGGCACTCGGTCCAGCGCCAGCCCGGCCCCGCGGTGGCCTGATTGCAGCAGGCGGATCTCGGCCGCGAGGCCTCGCGCCGGCGGCTCCGGGCTGCTCTCCCAGCGATGCAGCACGATGCCCTGCCGCCGCCAGCCGGGCAGGGCCGCGGCGACCAGGGGCCGGTGCTCGGGTGTGGCCAGAAGCTCCCACTCCTCCGTCGTGCGCCGGTCCCGGTAAGCGGCGAGCCCAGCTGCCGTGGCGGCGAGGATCAGCTCGGGCCGCGGCCGGCCGTGGACAGAGGCGAACGGGAAGTCCCACGAGCCCGCCACGAAGCCGAGCTCGATGTCCCTTTCGGCCCAGACGTCACAGCGCTCCGAGAGCAGCAGACCTCGCAGGTCGATCCACTGCGGCGTGTCGGGAATCCGCTCGGCGAGGGCACGGGTGGAGATGGGCGCGGTCATGGTCGCGGTGTGTCCGAGAGGATAGCAATCGCCCGGGTGAGCGGTCCTGGCGCGATCGCGGATCTTCGGCTACAGATAGTCTGAGCGCTCAGGCCCCGAATGGCGGAGAATGCAGGCACGTCCCCGGCGGAGTGGCCGGCCGGGGCATCGAGAGCGGGCCGGAGAGGCCTGAGAGGAGATGGTGATGACTGACAAACCGTGGGAGACGATGATCGACCTGGCGCGCCAGGCGTCGGCGGAACGCCTGGAGGAGTACGTCGATACGCTATCGACCGCCGATACCGCGTGGGCCGTCGAGCACCTGGACGTCGACGAGCGCCGCGAGGTCCTGGCGGCGATGACGCCCGTGGCGGCGGCCGATCTGATCGATCAGCTGCCCGACGTGCAGTCCGCCGGGATGATCGAGTCGCTGGGGACGGCCGAAGCCGCGGCCATTCTCAACGTGCTTCCGAGCGCGGAGCAGGCCGACCTGATTGCCGAGCTGACGGACCCCCGGGCCAAGGCGGTGCTGGCCGCGATGGACCCGGAGGAGGCGCGGGACGCGCGGCTGCTGGGCCAGTATGCGCCGGACACGGCCGGCGGGATCATGGTCACCGAGCTGCTGGCTTTTTCGGAGGACTTCACGATCGGGCAGGTACTCGGCGAGCTGCGCCGCAATGCCGCCCGGTACTCCGACTACGAGGTGCAGTACGTCTACATCACGTCGGCGACCGGGCAACTGGTCGGCGTCTTGCGCCTGCGAGACATCGTGCTCGCCGAAGCCGAGCGCAAGGTGACCGAGGTCATGCTCTCGAGGCCCTTGTCGGTGAAAGTCGATGCTCCGCTCCTCAGCCTCGCGGAGTTCTTCAACGACCACGCGTTTTTCGGCGTGCCCGTCGTGCTGGACGACGGGCGCCTGGTGGGCATCGTCAAGCGCTCCGCGACCCGGGAAGCCGTGACCGAGCAGGAGGTCGGCGATCACCTCAAGACGGTGGGTATCGTTGGCGGGGAGGAGCTGCGCAGCATGCCGACGCTGGTTCGTTCGCGGCGGAGGCTTTCCTGGCTGAGCGTCAATATCCTGCTCAATATCGCTGCCGCGAGCGTCATCGCCCTCTACCAGGACACGCTGGCCCAGGTGATCGCGCTCGCCGTCTTTCTGCCGATCATCTCCGACATGAGCGGCTGCTCGGGGAACCAGGCCGTAGCGGTCAGCATGCGCGAGCTGTCCCTCGGCGTGGTCAAGCCTTTCGAGGTGCTCCACGTCGCCGCCAAGGAGGGAGTGGTGGGGATGCTCAACGGCCTGGTCCTGGGCCTGCTGATCTCGCTCGCGGGGCTGCTCTACACCGGCAATCCCTACCTCGGAGCCGTGGTCGGGGCGGCGCTCGCCGTCAACACGGTGGTTGCGGTGCTCATCGGCGGCACCGTGCCGCTCCTGCTGCGCCGCCGGGGCCTGGACCCGGCGCTTGCATCCGGGCCCATCCTCACCACGGTGACGGACATGTGCGGTTTCTTTCTGACCCTCAGCCTGGCCTCTCTGATGCTCGAGCGCCTGGCGGGTTGAGTCGCGCCGGCGGCCGTGCCCGTCGCGGCGCAGAAGACCACCCCCACCGAGCTCTCGGAGGAGACGCTCGAGTGCAACGAGTGCCACGCGGCCCAGACCGCCGCGATCTACCAGGAGTGGGGCGCCTCGAAGCACTTCCGCGCCAACGTCGGCTGCTTCGAGTGCCACCGCGCCGACCCGGCCGACGCGGACGCCTTCGACCACATGGGCAACACCATCAGCATCATCGTCTCGCCGCGCGACTGCGCCGGCTGCCACGAGAAGGAGGTGCGCGAGTTCGACGAGAGCCACCACGCCAAGGCGGGCCTGATCCTGGGCTCGCTCGACAACTTCCTGGCCGACGTCGTCGAGGGCGACAAGAACTTCTACGGCGGCTCGCCTACCGCGCCCACGAGAGCGAGCTCAACCTCGATCGGGCGAAGTGGGTGCTGGGCGAGGACTACACCGCGGCGCCGACCTGCGCCACCTGCCACATGTCGGCGGTGCGCACCTCCGACGGCGAGCTGGTGCCGGTGACCCACGACGTCGGCCTCAGGATCTCCTGGAACAACCGGCCGCCGGCCTCGATCCGGCCGGAGATCTCCGACGCCAAGCTGGGGCTCGACAAGATGGCCCAGGTCGGCTGGCAGGAGCGCCGCGCCAACATGGTCGAGGTCTGCACGGTCTGCCACACGACCAGCTACGTCGGCAACTTCTACGAGCAGTACGACGCCCTGATCGAGCTCTACAACTCCAAGTTCGCCGAGCCCGGACTCGCCTTCATGAAGATCCTGCGCCAGCACGAGCTGATCAGCGACACCCAGTTCGACGAGGATGTCGAGTGGACCTGGTGGGAGATCTGGCACCACGAGGGGCGGGTGGCCCGCCACGGCGCCTCGATGATGGCGCCGGACTACACCCACTGGCACGGCCTCTACGAGGTGGCCAAGCACTGGTACACCAAGTTTCTGCCCGAGCTGCGCGAGATCGCCGCGAAGAGCCAGGCCGCGGCGGACCCGGCTCTCAAGGAGGGCGGCCGCCAGCTCGAGGCCGCCATCGACGAGCTGCTGGCCCGGCCCGAGCACGCCTGGTACCTGGGCAATCTGAGCCCGGAGGAGCAGGAGCGGCGGCGCCAGGCGCGCGAGGAGTTCCAGCGGCGCTACGCCAAGGAGTGAGCGGCAGGCCCGGGGCGGATCAGCCGGGGTAGCGGACCTCTCGGGGATGGGCTCAAAACCCGTTGGGCTACCCAAGCTGGTCGCTGGGATCCCGTTGGGGTGCCCTGGCGGGATCACTCCCGGAAGCCGGCATCGGATTGAAGCGCAAGGCTCGGGCTAACATGTACGAACAGGTGAAGCGCATTACTTTTCGCCAACAGCTGGCTTCCTTGTGTCAGCAAGCGCAAAGTGATGCACTGACAGTCTGATAAAAGGGCCGGTCTTAGAAAATGACGACTCGAAGTTGACGAGAGTGACGAACGGTTCCGCTCGCCGTGACCGACTATGTCCCGGGACGTGGAACTCGAAGTGAACGCCACCGACCCCGTCATTGTCGCTCCTCCCCAGTGGGAAGAACCGATCCGCGCCGAGCTCTTCGGCATCGAGCGCCTGGAGCAACACGCTGAGAGCCTGGCCGCGGCACAGCGTGCGACCGACAAGCCGTCCAAAGGGCGCAATCTCCTCCCGAGGGTCCGCGAGAACGCACAAGCGCTTCTAGCCGGGTACCGAAACGTCGCCGAGACGGTGCGCGACAAGGGCGAGATCACGCCCGCGGCGGAGTGGCTTCTCGACAACTTCCACGTTGTGGAGGAGCAGATCCGGGGGATCCGGGACCACCTTCCGGGGAGCTACTACCGGGTGTTGCCGAAGATCGCCGATGGCCACCTCGCGGGATACCCGCGGGTCTATGGGCTGGTCTGGGCGTACGTGGCCCACACCGACAGCCGGTTCGGACTGGAGACGCTGCGGCGGTTCGTCAGCGCCTACCAGCGCGTCCAGCCGCTCACCATCGGCGAGCTTTGGGCGGTGCCCATCCACCTCCGTGTAGCCCTGGTGGAGAACCTGCGGCGGCTGTCGCAGCTGATCGTCCGTTCTCGGCAGGCGCGAGCCCGGTCCGACGATCTGGCGGACCGCCTGCTGGGTCTGAGCGGTCGGCCGGCCGAGTCCGCAGACGATGTCCTGGGGGGTCTGGGTGACGCCCCGCTGCGCCGCCCGTTCGCCGTGCAGCTCGTCCAGCGGCTTCGGGACCAGGGGACCTTCGATCGTGCCGGCCCTCGTCTGGCTCGACGAGAAGCTGAGCGCCCAGGGGATGTCGGCGGATGAGGCGGTCGCCAAGGAACACCATGCCCAGGCCGCGGCAAACGTCACCGTCCGCAACATCATCACCAGCATGCGGTGGATGTCTTCCATCGACTGGTTCGAGTTTTTCGAAGGTGTCAGCCTGGTGGACGAAGTCCTCCGCCCGGCTCCGGGGTTCGCGGCCTCCGATTTCAGGACGCGGGACGAGTACCGAGCCCAGATCGAGTTGCTCTCCCGGGGTTCGGGGCGACCGGAGGTCGAGGTGGCGCGCGAAAGCGTGCTCCTGGCGGGGAACGCAGCCCGGGGGAACGCGCAAGCGGCCGGCGCCGGGGTGGAGGCCGACGCTCGGGGAAGCGAGCCGCGGCTTCCCGGTGTTCCCAAGCGCGCCGAGGAGGACCCGGGGTACTACCTCCTGTCCCGGGGTAGACGCGCGTTGGAGAAGCGTCTGGGGTTTCGCGTTCCGTGGCGAATCCGGCTCCGCCGCTTCCATCGCGCCCATGCGACCGCCGGCTACCTGGGGACGATTGCCTGCCTCACCACCCTCTTGCTCTTGGCCTTGCTGTTCTACACATGGACGGCCGGTGCAGGCCTCTCGGTCCTCGTCCTGCTGGGCGTTCTGGGTCTCGTGCCCGCCTCGGAGATTGCGGTGTCTGTGGTCCACCGGCTGGTTCCGATGCTCGTTCAACCCAGGTTGCTCCCCAAGCTCGAGCTGGCCCGAGGCGTGCCGCCGGAGCTTCGAACCCTGGTCGTCGTGCCGATGCTGCTCACGAGCCAAGAAAACATCGAAGAGCAGGTCGAGCGGCTCGAGGTTCACTACCTGGCCAATCCCGAAGGCGATCTCCACTTTGCCCTGCTGAGCGACTGGGCGGACGCGCCCAGCGAGCACATGCCCGGCGACGAGGATCTCCTCACCGCGCTGGCTGACGGCATCGCGGGCCTCAACCAGAGACACGAAGGTCCGGCTGGAGCCGGGAGCCGTTTCCTCCTGTTGCATCGTCGGCGTCTCTGGAACGAGAAGGAAGGCAAGTGGATCGGCTGGGAAAGGAAACGAGGCAAGCTCCATGAGCTGAACCGGTTTCTGCGCGGTGCCCAGGACACCACGTTCCTGCCGGTCTGCGGGCAGCCGCCCGCGGTGCCCCAGGGGGTTCGCTACGTCCTCACCCTCGATGCCGACACCCGGCTTCCCAAGGCGAGCGCGTACCGCCTCGTCGGAGCGGCGGCGCACCCGTTGAACCGGCCGCGCTTCGACCCCCGGAAGGGACGTGTCGTCGAAGGCTACGCGGTCCTACAACCCCGGATCACGCCGTCCTTGCCGACAGGTCCGGCAAGCACGGTCTATCAGCGGATCATCTCGGGCCCCGGAGGCGTGGACCCGTACGCGGCGGCGGTGTCCGATGTGTATCAGGACCTCTTCGGGGAGGGGTCCTTCACGGGGAAGGGGATCTACGACGTCGACGCCTTTGAAGCGGCGCTCGAGGGGACGGTGCCGGAGAACGCGCTCCTCAGCCACGACCTGTTCGAAGGCCTGTTCGCGCGCGCCGGGCTGGCGACCGATATAGATCTATTCGAGGAGTTTCCCACCAACTACGAAGTCGCCGCGCGCCGCCTGCATCGATGGGTGCGGGGCGACTGGCAGCTCCTACCCTGGATCCTGGGCCATGCGCGCGACGCGGCGGGACGGAGGCGGTGGGCTCGCATCTCCACTCGGGGCCGATGGAAGATGGTGGACAATCTCCGCCGAAGCCTCCTCGCGCCCTTCTCGTTTCTGGTCTTGGTGGCCAGTTGGATCCTACCCGCCGTTCCGCCCCTGCTGTGGACCGGCCTGATCGTCGGGGCCGTCGTTGTTCCGGCCGCGATCCCGGTGCTCGGCGGCCTCCTCCCTCGGCGATGGGGGATCTCCAAGCGAAGCCACCTGCGCGCCGTGGGGCACGACATCTTCGTGGCCGGGTCGCAGACGTTCCTGGCCGTCAGCATGATGGCCCACCAGGCCTGGCTCATGGTGGATGCCGTGGTCCGCACGCTCTGGCGTCTCTACGTCACGAAGCGGAACCTCCTCGAGTGGGTAACGGCTGCACAGGCGGGCTACGGGGCCGACCTGAGGCTCCGGGTCTTCTACTGGCACCTTCGCTGGGGCGTGATCCTCGCTGTCGGCGCCGGCTTGCTCTTCCTTGTCTTCAAACCCGGGGCTTGGCCCGCGGCCGCGCCGCTCGCGCTCCTCTGGCTGGTGGCGCCCGTACTCGCGTGGTGGATTAGCGTCCCGGCGAAGATCGCGAAGTCACAGATTGTCTCGCCCGAGGAGACGCGCTCCCTGCGGCTCATCGCCCGCCGGACCTGGCGTTTTTTCGAGATGTTTGTGGACCGGGAAGAGAATGCCCTCCCGCCGGACAACTTTCAGGAAGACCCCGAGCCTGTCGAAGCACATCGCACCTCGCCGACGAATCTGGGTCTGTACCTGCTGAGCACGACCGCCGCGCGCGACTTCGGCTGGATTGGGATTCTGGAAACGACGGAACGGCTCGAAGCCACGTTGGAGACCATGGGCAGCCTGCGCCGGGTCCGAGGCCACTTCTGCAACTGGTACGACACCCGGGATCTCCGGCCGTTGGAGCCCATCTACGTTTCCACCGTGGACAGCGGCAATCTGGCCGGACACCTGATCGCCCTGGCGCAAGCGTGTCGCGAGTTCATGCATTGCCCTCCCTTTGGCCCGGAGATCCTGGAGGGAGTCCGCGACGCCCTCCGGCTGGTCCTCGATTCGGTGGAGAGGGCCGAGCATCCCCAAGCGCAAGCAGGTAGGCACGGCGGCGCGGCTGCGCGAAGCCGCGGCGGCGATGTCGGCCGTTCTCGATCATGTCCCGACGTGCCTCCCGGAGTGGGTCGAGCGGCTCGAGGAGTTGGAGGTCCAGGCGGAGGGTCTTCTGGAGATCGCGCGCGCGTTTTCCAAAGACAGCGAGGACGGTTCCCGGTCCGAGGTCCTGACCTGGGCCAGGGCGGTTCGGGGCTCCGTCCGGAGCCATCTTCGCGATCTCGAGGCGACCTCGCCCGAGGCGGCGGCCACCCTTGGCCACCGTCTCGCCGCCCTCGCGCTGCTCGCCGAGGGGATGGTCCAGGCCATGGACTTCCGGTTCCTCTACGACTCCTCGCTCAGGCTCTTCTCCATCGGCTATCGCGTGGCCGATGGCACGCTCGATCCCAGTAGCTACGACCTGCTGGCCTCGGAGGCCAGATTGGCGAGCTTCGTAGCGATCGCCAAGGGAGACGTTTCACCCCGGCACTGGTTTCTCCTCGGCCGGTCTCTCACGCCGGTGGGGGGTGGCGCGGCCCTGCTCTCCTGGTCGGGGTCGATGTTCGAATACCTGATGCCGCTGCTTGTGATGCGGCAGCCCGCCCACAGCCTCTTGGATCTCACCTGCCGGCTCGTTGTGGGGCGCCAGATCCGATACGGCGCGGAGCAGAGGGTTCCTTGGGGGGTCTCGGAATCGGCCTACAACGTCCGCGACACGCAACTCACCTATCAGTACTCGGATTTTGGCGTGCCCGGCCTGGGGCTCAAGCGAGGCCTGTTCGAGGACGTGGTGGTGGCTCCCTATGCCACCGCGCTGGCGGCCATGGTGGATCCCAAGGCGGCCCTGGCCAACTTCACCCGCCTCGAGCAAGCCGGTGCCCGAGGCGTCTACGGGTTCTATGAAGCCCTCGACTACACCCCCTCGAGGTTGCCGGAGCGGACCCGGGTGGCCGTGGTCCGTGCATACATGGCCCACCATCAGGGGATGACGCTCGTTGCCCTGGCCAACGTGGTTCACGATGGTCTGTCCCCGAGGCGTTTTCACGCCCATCCCCTGGTCCAGGCTGCGGAGCTCTTGCTCCAGGAGCGAACGCCGCGCGCGGTGGCCGTGGCCCGGCCGCGGAGCGAGGAGGTGCGCGAGGCCGCCCTCGTGCGCGAGCTCGTTCCCGCGACCCTGCGGCGATTCGAATCGCCGCATGACATCACGCCCCGCACGCATCTTCTTTCCAACGGCCGCTACACGGTCATGGTCACGGCGGCGGGCTCCGGGTTCAGCCGGTGGGGGGACCTTGCCGTCACCCGCTGGCGGGAGGACACAACGCGTGACTGCTGGGGCTCGTACCTGTTCTTGCGCGACGCGGGGACCGGTGACGTCTGGTCCGCTGGATTTCAGCCTAGCGGGACCGAAGCGGAAGGCTACGAGGTCGTCTATTCCGAAGACCGGGCCAAGATCCTGCAGCGGCACCGCTCCCTGTCGATCGGCCTGGAGGTCGTGGTTTCTCCCGAGGATGACGCCGAGCTTCGCCGGCTGACGGTGACCAATCTCGGGAACCATGACCGTGAGATCGATGTCACGTCCTATGCCGAGGTCGTGCTGGCGCCGCAGGGCGCGGACGAGGCCCATCCCGCGTTCTCGAACCTGTTCGTAGAGACGGAGTTCGTTCCCACGCTCGGGACCTTGCTGGCCACGCGGCGCCCTCGTTCGGCAGTTGAGCCCCAGGTCTGGCTCGCCCATCTGGCCGCGGCCGAGGGGGAGACGGTCGGCACGTTGCAGTACGAGACCGACCGCGCACGCTTTGTTGGCCGCGGCCATGGGATTCGGACGCCGCACTCCGTGGTTGCAGGGGGGGCTCTGTCGAACACGGTAGGAACGGTTCTGGACCCAATCGTGAGCCTCCGGCACCGCATGGCGATTGCCGCCGGAGAGACGGTCCATCTCGTGTTCACTACGCTCGTGGCGCGCTCCCGCGAACAGGCGCTCGAGATTGCGGAGAAGTACCGCCAGCCGGCGACGTTCGGGCGGGCAAGCTCGCTGGCCTGGACACAAGCCCAGGTCCAGCTGCACCATCTCCGGATCACCCAGGACGAGGCCCATCTCTTCCAGCGTCTGGCCAATCGTCTGCTGTACACGGATCGCACGTTGCGCGCGGCGCCGCAGGTGCTGGCCAAGAACCGCGGTGGCCCGTCCGGGCTCTGGGCCTACGGCATCTCCGGCGATCTTCCGATCGCTCTGGTGCGCATCGAGAGGAACGAGGAGCTGGGCGTCGTGAGGCAGCTCGCGCGGGCGCACGAGTATTGGCAGCTGAAGGGGCTTGCCGCTGATCTGGTGATCCTCAACGCCACCGGCGCCTCCTACGCCCAGGGTCTCCAGGAGTCTCTCGAGGGCATGGTGCGCGCGAGCCGGGCGGCGGGGGAGGAAAAGCGTGGGGGACGCAAAGGCGTGTATTTGCTGCGCGCCGACCTCGTGCCGCCAAGCGACCAGATCCTCCTGAACGCGGCGGCGCGGGTCGTGATTCTCGCTCGCCGGGGCACGCTGTCCGAGCAGGTCGTGCGGCTGGAGCGGTCGAGGCCGGGGCCGGCTCCGCCGCAGCTCGGTTCGCCGGACGAGACGGCGAAGACGGTCGCCGCCCCCTCACTGGATCTCGAGTTCTTCAACGGCGTCGGCGGATTCACACCGGACGGCCGGGAATACGTCACGATTCTGGGTGAGAGGCAATGGACCCCGGCTCCCTGGATCAACGTGGTGGCCACCCCGGAGTTCGGTTTCCAGGTCTCCGAGTCGGGCTCGGGCTATACCTGGTCCGAGAACAGCCGGGAGAACAAGCTCACGCCGTGGTCGAACGATCCCGTCAGCGACACTCCGGGCGAGACGTTCTATGTGCGCGATGAGGACAGTGGTCGGCTTTGGGGGCCGACGTGTCTCCCCATCCGCGAAGAAGGCTCGCCCTATGTCGTCCGGCACGGTCAGGGCTACAGTCGATTCGAGCACACATCGCACGGCATCGCACTGGATCTCCTGCAGTTCGTGCCGCTGCGTGATCCGATCAAGATCTCTCGGCTCACTCTGGAGAATCGGTCCGGCCACAAACGGCGGCTCTCGGTAACGGCCTATGCCGAGTGGGTGCTGGGTGTCGGGCGCACAGGCTCGGCGCCCTTCGTGGTCACCGACATCGACCCCGTGACCGGGGCCATGTTCGCGCGAAACGCCTGGAATCGGGAGTTTCCGGACCGGGTCGCGTTCACCGACCTGGGCGGCCGCCAAACCTCCTGGACCGGCGATCGCCTCGAGTTCCTGGGCCGCAACGCGAGCCTCGACCACCCCGCGGCGCTGGAGCGTGGCGCGGAGTTTTCTGGCAAGGTCGGCGCCGGCCTGGATCCGTGTGCCGCCCTGCAGACGAAACTGGAGCTCGAACCGGGGGAACGCACCGAGGTGCTGTTCTTCATCGGCCAGGGGGAGAGCGATGAGCGGGCGCGATCCCTGGTCGATCGCTACCGCAAGATGGATTGCACGGAGGCTCTCCGCGAGGTCGATGAGCACTGGAACCGGCTGCTGGGTACGGTCCAGGTCGAGACGCCCGACCGCTCGATGAACCTCCTGCTCAACCGCTGGCTTCTCTATCAGACGCTCTCCTGCCGCATCTGGGCTCGCTCGGCGTTCTACCAATCGGGCGGAGCCTACGGATTCCGCGACCAGCTGCAGGACGTCATGTCGCTGGCGGTGACGAAGCCCGAGCTCGTGCGCGAGCACATACTGCGAGCCGCTGCGCGGCAGTTCCGGGAAGGGGACGTCCAGCACTGGTGGCATCCCCCGACGGGCCGCGGGGTTCGGACCCGCATCTCCGACGACCGCCTCTGGCTGCCGTATGCGGTGGCCCACTATCTGAAGACGACCGAGGACCGGGCGGTGCTCGACGAAGAGGTTGCGTGGCTCGAGGGGCCGGCCCTGGAAGAGGGCCAGCAAGAAGCCTACTTCGAGCCCACGGAGTCGGAAGACCGGGCAACGCTGTACGAACACTGCGCGCGGGCGCTGGACCGGAGCCTCGAGGTGGGCAGCCACGGTCTCCCGTTGATCGGGGCTGGTGATTGGAATGACGGCATGAACCGCGTCGGCCACGAAGGCCGGGGCGAGAGCGTCTGGCTGGGCTGGTTTCTGTTCGCAAATCTGAGGGAGTTCGCCGGCATCGCGGAGTCGCGCGCGGAGGCGGAGCGTGCGGCAAGGTGGCGGAAGGGGGCCGCTTCTGTCGAGGCGTCGCTGGAGCGGAGGCGTGGGACGGCGCGTGGTACAGGCGTGCCTTCTTCGACGACGGGACGCCGCTCGGATCGGCGGCAAACGACGAATGCCAGATCGACTCCATTGCCCAGTCCTGGGCGGTCATCTCGGGCGCCGGCAGCGAGGAGCGGGCACGCCAGGCCATGGAGTCCGTGGAGCGACGGCTCGTCCGCCGGGACAGCGGGCTGTTGCTGCTGCTTTCCCCGCCATTCGACCGGACCCCTCTGGACCCGGGATACATCAAGGGATACCTTCCCGGAATTCGGGAGAACGGCGGCCAGTACACGCACGCCGCGGCCTGGTCGGTCGTGGCCTTCGCCATGCTCGGCGAGGGAGACAAGGCCGTCGATCTCTTCAACCTGCTGAGCCCCATCCACCATGCGAGCAGTCGCGCGGATCTTCACCGCTACAAGGTGGAGCCGTACGCGGTCGCGGCCGACGTCTACTCCGAACCTCCTCACGTAGGCCGGGGGGGATGGACGTGGTACACGGGGGCTGCGGGCTGGCTCTACCGCGCGGGCCTGGAGTGGATTCTCGGATTCCGCAAGCAAGGCTCCGACCTCTGCATCGATCCGTGCATTCCCACGGAGTGGAAGCGCTTCGAGATCACCTACCGTCATGGCGACGCGCTCTATCGCATCACGGTCGAGAATCCGAACGGAGTTTGCCGCGGCGTATCCCGGGTCAGCCTCGACGGAACCCTGCTTCCGGGAGAAGCGCTGGTCCCTTTGGCCGACGACGCTCGCGAGCACGACGTTCAGGT
>CAWAET010000002.1:0-230404 GCA_963781065.1 Thermoanaerobaculia bacterium
GCCCCGATTTTGTGGACACCCAAGTTAGGCCGCACAATGGCCAGAAAGGAGTCCACGAATGGCGAGGGAGCGCAGGCAGTTCAGCGACGAGTTCAAGCGCGAGGCGGTGCGCCTGGCGTACGAGAGCGGTCGTCGGTTGACGGACGTGGCACGGGAGCTCGATGTCGGCCCCAATCTGATCCGTCGCTGGCGGCGGAGGTTTGCCGGTGTCGAACCGGGGCGTGCGCCGACGACCGAGCAGCAGGAGATCCTGCGTCTGCAGCAGCGGCTGTCACGGGTGCGCGAGGAGCGCGACATCCTAAAAAAAGCGTTGGCGATCTTCTCGGAACGACGTCCGTGAGCCCCGAGCTCGTGGCTCGGCTGGCTGAGCGTCACCCGGTCCAGCGCGTCTGCAAGGTGCTCGGGGTCTCACGTAGCGGCTACTACGCTCGTCGCCGCCGTGAGACGCCGGCCCGGGTCCGGGAAGATCGCCGTCTCAAGCAGAAGATCCTCGCCGAGCACAGCGCGGCGCAGGGGCGCTACGGCACGCCACGCATCCTGCGAGCGCTTCGCCGCAAGGGCATCGCCACCAGCGGCAAGCGGGTCGCTCGTCTGCGCCGCGAGCTCGGGCTGCGGGCCAAAGGTCGGCGCCGTTTTCGCGTCACCACCGACTCCGATCATGCCTACCGGCCGGCCCCGAACCTGCTGCAACGCCGCTTCGATGCGAAGCAGCCGAACCAGATCTGGGTGGGCGACATCACCTACCTGGCCCAGGGGCGCCGCTGGCTGTATCTGGCGCTGCTGATGGACCTGTACTCGCGCCGCATCGTCGGCTGGTCGCTGAGCGACCGGATCGACGAGCAGCTGACGCTGACGGCTCTCAGGCGGGCTCTAGAGTCCCGCCGCCCGCCCGAGGGACTCATCCACCACACGGACCGCGGGGCGCAGTACGCCAGCCGGGCCTACCGCAAGGCGCTCGAGGCCGCCGGGCTCGAGGCCAGCATGAGCCGTCGCGGGGACTGCTGGGACAACGCGCCGGCCGAGAGCTTGATCAAGACGGTCAAGGCCGAGCTGGGAAACAGCTTCCTGACTCGCGAGCTGGCCGAGCGCGAGCTCTTCGCCTACATCGAGGGCTTCTACAACACGCGCCGGCTGCACTCCGGCCTCGACTACCGGACGCCGCTCGAGGCCGAGCAGCTCGCCCCACCGCCCTGGCTCACCCAGACCTCTGGGGCGCTGTCTCTGACCGCTGACGCGGCCAAAGCCAGCGCCTCCCCCCACCCGGGGATACGATGACGAACCTAGATCGCTTTTTGTCTACAGAAACGGGGCAGGACCATCGATCGGCCCAGCGCCGGCCGAGCCTGTCCTATGAGGATCCGTGGAAGAGCCAGTAGCCGCGGAAGGCCGCAGCGCCGCGGTGGGGCGCGGGCTCGCTCAGGTCCGCGGTCTCGAGTCGGTCATCCCAGTGGGCGATCCCGTCTTGATCGATTACGCCCATCGCCGCCCAACGAACGTCCGACTCCTGGATGGCGATGGATGTGCTCAGCCAGGCGTTCACCAACGTGTGGCCACCGAGGGCTTTCTCGGCCATGGCCGCTCCCACGCCCGGCAGGTTGCCCGTGATGTTAGTGAACCCGAGCATGAGGCGAAGGCCGGCGAAAGCTCGGCCCCATCGGGAGGCCCAGTCGCCATACAACGATTCCACACTCAGAACCGAGCAGGCGTTCAGAATCAGCCATCGAAGATCTCCGTTCCCCCACCGCGGCTCCTGGCCGAAGGCAAGCAGCCCGTACTTCTGCTGCGTCGGAAAGCTGAAACCCCTCTCGTCGCCGTGGCCACAGAAGAGCACGATAGCGGCGTTGTCGGCGTAGGCCGAGTCATTGCCATCGGTTCGGGTGGGGTGGTTCGGATCGATGAAGTGACGTTCTTGGCTGAGGCCCTCACCCCGGTTGAAGGCGACACTTCCAGCCGGCCTCGCGCAGGATCGCCAGGAAGTCGTGAGCGTTGGCACCGACGAACGCGCCAGTCGATGAAGAGTCCGAGATGCCCGCCCATTCCGATCCGGCCTTTGTGAGCGGGTCGACCGGGCCGCTCTGCGGACGAGTGGCTATCAGGGTCACCGCCGAGGCGCTTGCGCGCGCCTGGTCTTCGACGATCGCGACGAGATGCTCTTCGACTCCGTCGAGAGAGGAAGGCCTGGCGAACTCGATCTGCTGCCCTCCTGCTGCGCCGGGAGTCAGCCCGGAGCAGTGCCAGGAGTACCGGTATGGGCTCAGGCCGCCGGTGGCCTGGGCCGTGGCGCGGAGCCTGTCGCCTTCCTCCTGAACCTCGATCGCCAACTGAAGTGTTGCGCTCCGGTCCGCCCGCACGTAGAGGGCCTGGAACTCCACCCGCCCGACCCGCTCGTCTGCCGAGCGCACCGTGCCCGCCACGCGATACTGGGGAACCAGGATTCGATCCTCAGGAGGCCCCGACGCCAGGTAATAGACCAGCCGTGCCTCCGCCCGCAGGTCATCCGCCTGGCAGGCGAGGCAGTCGGCGCAGCGCCGGATCGCCTCGGAACGAGAGATGAGAGGAGTGGCCTCCAGCTCCTCGAGCCGCGGCATCTGGTACCAGAGGTACTGCATTGTGCCGTCGGCACCCCAGACAAACTTGATCTTGGCCCCCGACCCCGACCAGGGGAATGCCCGCCAACCTCAGGTGCCATCCGACGTGAGTGTCGACGTGGATTGTCTCTCGCTCCAGACCCTCGTCCTGCGCGAGCGCGACCTCCAGATACGACGGCGCGCCATGGGCATCACCATCGGCCTCGATCGGCGACCACGCGTCGAGAGCAAGGTCTGCCGACTCGAGCACCTCGAGAGTACCTGCCACCGCCTGGTCGATAGCCAGCGGCGGCGAATCGCGAAAGTGCTCGAGCGGTATTGATCGCCGCTCGCGCGTCTGGCCGCCTCCATCGGCGGTGCCCCCCGCCCAGGGTCTCGGAGGACCGGGAAAACCACCGGCCGCGTAAGGCAGCGAGAACTGGTCCGCAGGCACTCCGAGGGCACGCGCAAGGCGACTCCGCTCTTCGTCGCGGAGCTCGGTCCGACGCACGCGAAAGGTGGGTGCCGGGCGGTCCGATGAGCGCTCTACCATGGCTTGCGGCTAGGACACTTCACCAACTGATGGACGGGCGAGGCCCGCCTAGGTGCCGCCGCCGCCCCAGACACCGGTGGACTCGGGCAAGGTATCGCCGATCGGGAATCGAGCGCTTGCGACCGAGAGGTTGCTGCCTCCCGGGACGAGGTGAATGGTGCAACAGAAGTACTTGTCATTCTGCGGCTTGATGTGAAGCAGCATTCCGGATTGCTGAAGATCGTACTCCTCGATGATCGGCTGTGGTTGGGTGCCGATGACTACCTCGAACTTGCGGCTCGCGATCTTGGAGACCGACACCTTGGCGTTGATGGGCAGGGTGTTGGCGATCTTGCCGAGCAGCGTAGGTGACCTTCCACTCGGTTCCATTCCAGTCACTCTCGGTCGGTATCATCCTCGTCTCCTTGTAGTTCTTCAATCGATCCGATGCGTGTGCCGCGACTGCCGGCCGATGCCTTAGACGGACAGCCTTTCGAGTCTACGGCAGTCCGTCGACCGCGCTCGACCTGTCGCTGACGATCGAGCCCAGATCGCACCTGTCGATCTGGGCGCCGTTCGGGTCCAGCCCCAGCTGACCAGCGGCGACCAGTGGGTCGACGAGTCCCAGTTCGAGAGCTATCGGATGCTGGGGCACGCCATCGGCCAGGACGACGTTCGGGGCCGGAGCGGGTGATTGCGACTTTGTCGAGGACCTGCGGGATTAGCACAGCAGGCCGGTGATCCTCGGCGAGAAGGGCCGCTAGCGGTACCCCCGCTCCATCCGATAGTCCCTGGCGAGCGCCTCCCCCACCGTCCCCAGGACGCGCCGGTTCTTCTCGAGGATCTCGTCCACGTGCCCGCAGGCCGGCCAGTGGGCCACGCGGCTGCGGGCGTTGCCGATGACCACGTGGTTCTCGTAGCGCAGCACCCGGGCGGCTCGGTCCTGGATCCCACTTTCGAGCCCGGAAGGAGCGGGGCTCTTCCTCGAGGGGCGGCTCGGCCCAGACTCCCCGCCGCAGCCGGTAGGCCCGGGCCTGCGCCGCCAGCAGCGAGTCGGTGCCTTCCGTGTTCGGCGGGATGACGTAGGCCACGGCCAGCCCCTGCTCGACCAGGCGGCGGTTCAGCGAGTCGCCGCCCACCTCGACGAAGGCCAGCAGCCGCTGATAGCGATCCCGCTCCCGCGGCCCGGTCTCGAGGACCAGCTCGGCGCCGGTGACGGCCTCCGCCGTGAAACGCTTCGCCTCGTCGGCCAACCGCTGCCCCTTCTCCGGGCAGTCGATAGACAGCAGTCGAACCTCGACCTCAAGGCCGCTGGGGAAACGGACGCGGATCGAATCGCCGTCGACGGCTCGGATGCCGGTGACCTGGTAGGTGTTGGCTGAAGCGACCGAGTGGGATGCCAGGCAGCCCAGGGAGAGCAGCAGACCGGCAAACAGCAGGTTTCGCGGGCCAGACTCTGTGGTGGTTGACGGCCGCCTCATGAACCTCCCCGTTCGGCGAGCATAGCTGGACCGTCATCAGCTCGCGCGCTACAGAAAAGCCTGACGCCCGGCGCCCAGGCGGGAATCCGGCGAAAGGGTCCGTCTGAACCCAATAGAAAGGAGCGAAGGGGGCGTTCCCACCCAGCGCGCACAGGCAAGGCCAAGGAGGCGCCCCCGATGCAAGGCAAGAACATCGTTCTCCTGTCCGACGGGACGGGCAACACCGGCGGCAAGGGCCGGGGCACGAACGTCTGGAAGCTCTACCGCGCGGTCGACGTCCACACAGCGTCCCGGCCGCAGATCCTCTTCTACGACGACGGCGTCGGCACCGGCCACTTCCGGCCGCTGCGCCTCCTCGGCGGCGCCTGCGGCTACGGGCTGAGCCAGAACATTCGCGAGCTGTACACCTTCCTGGTCTCCAACTACGACCCGGGCGACCAGATCTACCTTTTCGGCTTCAGTCGCGGCGCCTTCACCGTGCGCGCGCTGGCGGGCCTGATCTGTCGCTGCGGCATCATCGACCGCCGGCGCTACTTCGGCTCGCAGCTCGACCGGCGGGTCGCCGAGGCCATGCGCATCTACAAGCGCTGCCGCCGCCCGGAGGCCTGGCCGGAAGGTCAGCGGTTCTGCCGCCAGCACGGCGTGGCGCAACCCGGCGCCGGCGATTCCGAGGCCGTTGGCGACGTGCCGATCAAGCTCATCGGCGTCTGGGACACGGTCGACGCCATCGGCCTGCCGGTCGACGAGCTGACCGACGCGCTCGACAAGATCAAGCCGTTCCGCTTCCCCAACTGCGGGCTGCTGCCTTGCGTCGAGCACAGCTACCAGGCCCTGTCCATCGACGACGAGCGCCTGACCTTCCACCCGATCCTCTGGAACGAGCAGACCAAGCGGGACGAGCAGATCGTCGAGCAGGTCTGGTTCTCGGGCGTCCACTCCAACGTGGGCGGCGGCTACCTCAAGGACCAGATGGCCCTCGTCAGCCTCACCTGGATGATCGACAGGGCCAAGGCGGCCGGCCTCGAGCTCAACGAGGACCTGTGCGCCGAATACCGCACCGAGGCCAGCGTGCACGCCCTGCTCTACGACTCGCGAGCGGGGCTCAGCTCCTACTACCGCTACCGCCCCCGCGAGATCCAGGCGCTGTGTGAGGAGGGCGGCGCCGGAACCCCCCGGATCCACTGGACCGTACTCGACCGCATCCGCCGCGCCACCGCCAACTACGCGCCGGCACTGATCCCCGAGGACTACGAGCTCGTCGACGCGCCGGAGGAGCTCCGTGAGGAGCTCGAGGAACGGGACCGCACCGGCCGCGGCCGGCTCCTCGAGACCGCCTGGGACCTGATCTGGTGGCGCAAGCTCCTCTACTTCGGCTTCGTCTGGCTGACCCTGATCGCCATCGGCGTCGGCCATGCCCTCTCCGACGGCGGGCCCGATCCCTGCCGACCCTGCGAGACCACCGAGGCCTGCGAGTCGGCAAACTGCCTGCTGGTGCCGCTCAACGCCCTGTTCGACCTCGCCATCTGGGCCGCCCCGGCGGCGCTCGAAGGCTGGCTGAGCGCCTTTCGCCTCCACCCCGGTTGGCTCGCCGCCTTCGCCCTGGCCACCGCCCTGATGCTCATGCTCCGGACCCGTCTGCGCCGGCTCACCGTCGACAGCTGCCTGGCCGCCTGGCGCCAGACCCTGCCGCCGCCCGGCACCGGGCCGCGGCAGGGGGCCCCGGGCACAGGGCCGCAGCAAGGAGCCCCGGGCGCCGAGCCCAAGCGCCCTGGGTACCTCCGCCTGGCTTCCTTGATCCGCCGGTCGAGCATCCAGAACAGCTTCACCACCTTCCAGGAGAAGATCCTGCCCAAGCTCGTCATCGCCGGGGCGGCGGTGCTCATTCTCGGCCTCCTCGGGACCTGGATCTGGGAGCTTTGCCTGACGCCACCACCGCCGGCGCCGCACGAATGCGGTAGCACGGCCGTTCCCCAAACTCTCGAACAAGGAGACAGCCGGAGTTTCACCTTCGACACTCGCTGCCCGAAGGCCGGCTCGAACGTGATCCTGGAGGCCGGGGCCCGCTACAGCGTTGCCGTCGAGGTAGGCGAGGTGCCCTGGCAGGACGAGAACTTCGCGGCGAGCCCCGCGGGCCTCAACTCGACGGACGCGGGGCGCCTGCGCTATCGCGCGGCTCGCCCGCTCAAGCGCTCCTTTGGGCCCGAGTGGTTCGAGCTTCTGGGGCAGATCGACGGCTGCTCTGACAGCCGGTTCTCGATCGGCGCCGGGCCGACCGAGCTCGAGGCCAGGCGCACCGGGAGACTGGTCGCCTACGTCAACGACGTGACCTGCCACTGGTGCCTGGATCGGTGGCGGTTCTACGCCAACAACAAGGGAACCGCCGAGATCACCATCGTTCGTCTGCCCGACCCAGCCGACCGAGGCCGGTAGGGGCGGGGGCCCACAGAGGCGCTACTGCCGTCCGGTCAGCCTTCACTGCGCTCCTCGACGATCAGCCACCGGTCCCCCTCCTTGACCAGCTCGAGCGTCTTGCGGACCGTGTCGCTGTAGTCGTCCGAGCTGTAGGACTGATCGAAGACCACCCGGGCCCGGTCGGGGCCGAGAACCTCGTCCTCGATCCGGCTGAGCCGCACGTCGATCCTCCGTTTCGACTGGATCCGCGATCGGCGATAGGCCTCCCAGTCGTCGCGGCTCATCTCGTCGGGTGGTTGGAACCGCTGGGAGTAGAAGGCAAGGTAGTCGTCGATCCGCCTCCCGGACCAGGCGGCCGCCCAGCGTTGCACGGCGGCGGCGGGCTCCGACGCCCTACCTCGGATGCTCGCCGGCGGAGGGACCGTCTCGTCGCCGGGCCGAGCCTCGATCGTCGACGAGGTGACGTCGGCCCGATTGGTGATCACCCCCGTCGCATCGGGGTCGACCAGGACCGAGATGGTGAAGCTCTTCGAGCTGCCGGCCGGGATGTTGCCCAGGGCGCAGGCTTCGAGGCCTCCCCCCGGCTGGTCGTCCTCGGCACAGCCGTCGGTTGCCTGGAAGGAGACCGTAGCCGGCAGTTCGCCGTTGACGACGACGTCTCGGGCGTCGGACGGGCCGTTGTTGACCACCGTCACGGTGTAGGTCAGGGGCCTGCCGGCGATCACCGGATCGACCGAGTCGCGGGTGGTGATGACGAGATCGGCGCGGGCGCCGACCGCGGTATCCCGAGCGAGCGACTCGTCACCGGGCCGGGCCTCCGGGGTCTCGGACCTGACGCCCAGCTGCGCCTGCATCCCGCCGAGCGCGGCGGAGTCCACGGCCGCAACCACGGTGACCTGCCGGGAGGCGCCGGCCGCGATCGTTCCCAGCGAGCACGTCGGAGCTCCGCGCGGATCCTCGTCGCAGCCGTTGGTCGACTCGAGCCGCGCCACCGGGGGCAGATTGACGGTGATCCCCACCCCCTGGGCGTCCGACGGGCCGTTGTTCGTTACCGTGATCGCGTAGCTGACCTGCGTGCCGGCGATCACCGAATCCGGAGTGTCGACCTTCGTCGCCAGATCGGCGCGCGTCGTCACCGCGGCCGTCACCGAGGTCGACTCGTCGCCGGGGCTCGCCTCCGCGGTCGCCGAGCCGACGCTCGCCCGGTCGGTGAGAACACCACTGGCGGCGGCGGCGACAACCACCGCCACCGTGTACCGCCGCGAGCCGCCCGCCGGGATCGCGCCCAGGCTGCAGTTGGGAATCGCCGCCGGGTCCTCGGCGCAGCCGGCCGTCGCCTCGAGAGACGCCCCCGCCGGGAGAGCGTCCTCGACCACCACCGCCCGGGCATCCGACGGACCCTTGTTCGCCACCGTGACGGTGTAGACCAGCCGGGTGCCGGCAACCACCGGATCGGGAGCGACGCTGCGGGTCATTGCCAGATCGGCGCGCGTGTCGACCGCGACCTCTACGCGGGCCGACTCGTCGCCGGGAGCGATCTCCACCGTCTGCGAGTTGACGCTGACCTGGTTGACCAGCGTGCCGAGCGTGCGCGAGCCCACCTGGACCGCGATGGTGTAGCGCGCCGAATCGCCCGGCGCGATCGTGCCCAGCGTGCAGACCGGATGACCGTCAGGGTCCTCCGCGCAGCCACGGGTGGAACCGAACGTGACGCCCGCGGGCAGGGTGTCGGTGACCTCGACGAATCGCGCCACCGACGGGCCGCCGTTGGTCACCGTGACGGTGTAGGACATTCCGGTTCCGGCGATCACGGGATCGACCGAGGCACTGATGGCGCTCGCCAGATCGGCCTGGGTCGTCACCGTCGTGTCCTCCGCAACCGCCTCGTCGCCCGGCCGGGCCTCCGGCGTCGAGGTCGCGACCCTGGACTGGTTGGTCATCATGCTGGTGGTGCCGGAATCGACGCTCACCGCGACGGAGTACTCGCTCGCGGCCCTGAGAGTCACGTTCTCGATCGCAGTGGTGCCCTCCGCCACCACCAAACTCCGGAGGCTCACCGGAGCGAAGCCCTGGCGGCGAAACTCCAGCTCGTAGACGCCGCGCGGCAGGGCGCTGAAGCGGTAGCCGCCCGCGGCGTCGGTCTGCCGCGACGAGCCGGGGCCAGCGGCTCCCGACAGCGACACGGTGACCCCCGCCAGCGCCGTCCCGGACGGGTCCGTATACGGTACCGGAGATCTGCCCGGTCCCCTCCTGCGCGCTCACGCGGGCGCTCGGTAGCCCCAGAGCGCCGATCATCGCGAGCCCAACGAGTCCCATCCGTGTCCTGATCATCAGCCAGTCCCTTCTTCTAACGCTTCGATTATGCGGTTTCCAGCCTCTGTACCTGCCGCGGCGAGCCTCGGGATCGCCACGCCGCTGCCGAGCTTCAGCGCCTCCCCGAGCTGAAACTGAGGCGTCTCCCTATCCAGCGCCAGCAGCTCCTTCTCACCCACCTTCGACGTCAAGGTGGCCTTGAGGCTGCCGGCGGCCTGGCACGAGCCGGCCCGAATCTCCAGGATCTTGCCGCCCTGGATCTTGAGCACGACTCCCTCGAGCGCCAGGGACAGCTGGACGTCCAGGCCGATGCTGCCAAGCAGGAAGTCCTTGACCATCAGGTCCACCCGCGGCTGGTGAGCCGACTGGATGGTGTGCTCCGCGAGGGGCACCAGGATCGTCTCCTCCGGGGGATGAAGCTCAGGGTCGGCGTAGGCCTGAAACTCCTGGTACTTCTTCCAGCCCGAGACCAGCAGCTCCTGGAAGCCGACGTCGAGCACCTCGCCGATCTTGGCGGTGATCTCCTTCTCCACCACCTTGAAGGAGAGCTTGGGCAGCTGCTGCTTCAGCTCGCCCTTGAGCGCGACGAGGCTCTCCGCGCCCTGGCCCCGGATCGACTCGGCCAACGCGTCCCCCCCGGCGTCCGGATCGGTCGGGAAGAACAGGTTGTTGAGCGTCAGCTCGTTCATGGCTCGGGCAGCCCCCCGACGGGCAGCCCCCCGACGGGCAGCACCACTACGAGCGGGCCCTCGACCTCGAGCGTCTGGCGGCCCCGATCCGGGACGCCGAGAAGCCGCAGATCGAGCTTGAGCTCGGGCCCGCTCCAGACCGGCGGCGTGGCGCTTTTGCGCAGACCGTCGAGATCGTTGCTCGCCCGCACCCGAAAGCTCTTGCGCACGCGCCGGACCCGAACCCGCTGCTGCGCCAGCAGACCGGCCAGCGCGGCAGTCACGGCCATCCAGGCCCAGGGCAGGCGCGGCGGCGGCAGATCCGCCAGGCGTTCGAACACGAGCCCCACCGGGCTTCCCGGCGGCACGCTCCGCCCGGCCGGCGGATCCTGCCCGACCACACTGCGGTAAGGGCCCCCAGACGGGTCGACGAAGGCGATCCGCGGCCGCAGCCCGGCGTCCTCCAGAATCGGCCCCGCCTCCTCCACCCGGGTGCCGACGAGGTCCGGCACCGTGACCACCATCTCCACGGTCACCGTGGAGCCGGTCGCGACGCTCGCGCCGGCCGGCGGATCCTGCTGCCCCACCGTCTGGGCCGGCGCCGACGACGGCTCGCCGGCAACCACCAGCCCGAGGGTGACCCTGTCGAGCTCGAGCCGAGCCTGCTCGACCGACAGGCCGACGATCGCGGGCACCTGGCTGGTGCTCGGGGGCACCGGCACCGCCGGCGCTTCGGAGAACCGCACCGAGACCCGATGAGCGCCCGGCCGGATCACCCGGGGAACGCGAATCCGGATGCGGATGAGCTCGTCCCCGGCCCCCGGATCCACCAGATCGAAGGCGATCGGCCGGTCGTCGAACCTCACCTCCTCGATCCGGGTTCCCGCCTGCACCTGCCGGCCGCGCACGATCAACTCCACGACCTCCCCGGCCTTCCACTTCCGCCCCGGGTTCTCGACGACGAGCTGCGCGAAGAGGCGCGGCGGATTCGCCAGGGCGAGGACCACCAGGCCCGCGACGAGCAGCCCGGCGCCCCTTGCTCCAGCCTCCCCGGTCCTCGGGCCGCCGACCCTCACTCGCGAGCCCGCGCTGTATCGACCCGCGCCCGGGCGACGCCGAGGGCCTCTTCGCGATCGACCATCTGCTTTTCCACGTCTTGGCATTATGCCAGATGGAGGCGACGATCCTGGCGCACAACCGGGTTGGCCCGGTCCTCACCGAACCCGGCGCGGCTGGGAGCTCTCGGTGGCGTTCGCCAGCTCTTTCTCGACGTCATTCGCGAAAACCGTCTGGAGCTGATCGACGGCTGAACTGCCCAAGCGATCAGGCGGGGTCGTCCTCCAGCTCCGACAGCTCCCGCACCAGTCTCTCGGCGAAGAGCCTCTGACCGAACGAAGTCAGATGCACCCAGTCCCACCACAGAAAACCGTCGTCGTAGCGCTCGAGGAGATAGCCGTGCATGTCGACGACCCGGAGTCCGTACTCCTCTCCCACGCTTCGCATGATGTCGTGGAAACGGCCTAGCGCCGGGACACGGCGCTCCAGCGAGTTCGGCTCCATGACCAGAACGAGCTCGATGCCCAGCTCCCGATTCCGTTCAGCCAGCCTCGTGAGCCACTCTCGGAACTGACGCTTGCCGTGGCCGATGTCGTTGTTGGAGGCGTTCACGATGACGATCGACGGCTCGAGGTCGATCCAGCGCTGGAAGTATCCGCCGGCCATGTCCGCGATTCTCTGGCCGCTTACTGCAGTGTTGATGCACTCGAAACGCACCTCGCCCGGTAGTTCGTTCAGCAGTCTCTCGGTCTGCCGAACCAGGGTCTCGTCCAGCATCGCCGCCCCGGCTCCTTGGGTCTGTGAGGATCCGAGGAAGATCACCCGCCGGGTACCCTGAGCGGGCGGGCGCCGGTACTCGCTCTCGAGGCGACGGGCGACCGCCTGCTTGAGGGTGTCCTTCCAGTACTCCTCCTGTCGTTCGAGCTTCGCGCTCTGGTCGGGGTAGAAACGCTTCGCGTAGGTCCCGAAACCCAGGAGCATGAGGCTGATGACCACCAGGACTCCGCTGAACATCAGCAAGTAGGCCAGCAGCCTGGTGTCGGTCAGGGTGGGGATCCGGCGAAGCGCCAAGAAGAGCACCGCCGACAGTCCGAGCACGATCGCGGCGCAGACCAGATTGACCAGCAGCCAGTTTCGTGGGCGGCTGAAGCTCTCACGGAAGACCTGTCCGTTGCGCTCCTCGACGCGGATGTCGTCCACCAGAACGAGTTCTTTGCCGCCCCGAAAACCGACTCGTAGCGGAGACCCGACCTGGAGCTCGAGCATCCGCAGCCGCTCCTCGTCGCGGAAGATCTTGAGGCGCTCGCCGTCCAGCTCGAACCTGAGGGTTTGCCATTCCGAGACCGGGAATTGGCGTAGCTTCTTGATCTCCGTTCTGGAGGTGAACTCACCGTCCCTGGTCGCCGTGAAGAGCATCGACGGGTAGTCCCTGTTCTTGCTGATCCGGACCCCGGCGTAGTCGCCGTCGGCCTCCTGGAAGAGGACGGACAGATAACCACGGCGCTCCATGTAGAACCGGAGCTCCACGGAGGCGATATCGAACGCCGTTCGAGACATCACCTCCTGGTAGCCGTGCCAGGCGGCGAGGTTGAGGCCCCCGCCCGCGAGGGGCTGGAGCTCGTAGACGAAGGACTGGGCGCCCATGACGCCTCGGGCGAGCTCCGCCTTCGTGGAGGTCCAGTTGCCGTTGTTGTACAGCGTGTTGTGGCCGGACAGGTAGGTCCGCGCGAGGATCAGCGCAAGAGCGACCTGCAGGACGACCGTGGCTACGAGTAGAGGCCTCCGACCGGTCGAGTGGCTCTCGGAAGACATCGGCTGCTGAGTGCGAGACGGCCGGGCCGCAGCTGTTTCCAGGCGGTGTGGGAGCCGGGAGAGAGGTTAGCTCACGATCAGATAGAAAGCGACGGTTGCGGCGCCACCCAAGATGGCGTACGGAATCTGGGTCCGGACGTGGTCCATGTGATCCGACGCCGAGGCCATCGAGGAGATGATCGTGGTGTCCGAAATCGGCGAGCAGTGGTCGCCAAAGACACCGCCGCCGAGGACCGCGGCCAGATAGAGGGGCAACGGCCCGCCCTGAGCCACTGCCAGCGGCACGGCAATCGGCACCATCAGGGCGAAGGTGCCCCACGAGGTGCCGGTTGCGAAGGCCATGAAGGAGGCGAGCACAAACGATCCGGCTACCGCTACCTTGGTGCTACCGGCGCCGCTGATGATCTCGGCTACATACGCCCCCGTGCCCAACTCCCGCACGACACCACCGAGCGCGAATGCGAGCACGAGAAGCGTGACTACCGGAATCATGCCGCCCATCCCCTTGAAGACATGGTCGATGAAGACCTTTCCCGACATTCGGCACGCGCCGAGCGCGATAACGCCAAGGATCGCCAGGCTCGCAAGCACCGCCCACAGAACAGCGGTCGATCCGGAGCTGGCCTGGATCATCTCCCACAGGCCTGCATCGCTAGAGGTTCCCAGCCTGCCGGTCACGAGAATGCCGACAATGATGGCACCGACCATCGTTACGACAGGCAGGACCAGATAGACAGCGCGGGGCTTGATCCCTGGATCCGGGGTCACCGACAGGACCTCCTCGGCCACCATCGGCTGGGCGCCATCAGCCAGGAGTTTCCCCTCCTCCCTCGCCCGCCTTTCGGCCGAGCGCATCGGTCCGATCTCCCAGCCGGCCAGGATCGTCACGAGAACCACGACAATCGCGAGTATGGGATAAGCATTCCAGCGGATGCTGCCGAGAAGGACGGCCACCGGGTTGGCGACGTCCTGCACCGCAAGCAGTCCAATCACCAGGGCGCCCCAGCCGTTGAACGGCACCAAGATGCAGACCGGAGCCGACGTCGAGTCGCAGATGTAGGCGAGCTTCTCGCGGCTCACCTTGTATCTGTCCGTCAGGGGCCGCCCGACGGTTCCTGCCACCAGGGCTGTGATCGAGCTTTCCACCGTGATCAGGATCCCGAGCAGAAAAGGAACCATCTGGGCCTGACGCCGGTTGGTAACCCAGCGACGTCTTGCAATCCAGGCGACAAAACCCTCGACACCTCCGGTGGCGCTGATCAGGGTCAGGACCGAGCCGACCATCAGGCTGTAGATGAGAATCCGGGCATTGCCCGCATCCTGAAAGACCGCCACGATCGAGGTGACCGTCGAACCCGTTGCGGCGATCGGGTTCCAACCGTTCACGACCCACCAGCCCATCCAGACTCCGAGAAGAAGGGCGGGGTAGATCTGTTTCTTCCACAGTGCCAGGCCGAGGGCCGCCAAAGGCGGCAGCAGGGACCAGATGCCGAAGGAGGTCATCGCCCGGGGAATGTACACCAGAGAACACTCAGTCAGTCCGCCACTCCGCCAGTGGCCCTGCTGACCCGCTTGCGCCGACGAGACAACTCGTCGTTGATCACTCCCTGTCCTACCGCTTGCGGGCCACGACCGCAAACTCGGTGTGCTCGGGCTCGTACGTCGAGCCAGCCACATCCGCGAAAAGCCCCTCGGCCTCGAGGCCGCAGCCCTTCAGCTCTTGCTCGAGGTTCTCGGGGCTGAAGTACTGCAGCCAGTTGTAGATCGTGCGGGTGCGCGCCTCTTCGACAATGGTGTACTTGTCGAGGACCAGCTTCTCCTCGTTGTACTTGAACGTGTTGAGGAAGCCGTAATAGCGGTGCGGCGACCAGAAGCCGTCCAGGAGGTCTATCTCGCAAATGGCCAGCTCCTTGCGCCCGGCGAAGGCGGCCAGGGAGTAGACGTCGAGCAGTACCGCGCCCCCGGTTCGAGCAGCCCGTCGAACTTGCGCAGCATGGTGCGCCGTTGCTCGGGGCTGAGCGCGCAGAAGTCGCACATGATCATCGTGACGAGGTCGAAGCGGCCATCCAGATCCAACTCCAGGTAGCTCTCGTTGATGTAGCGAATGGACAGCCCCTCCGCCGCGGCCGCCTTGCGGGCGTGGTCGATGGAGCGCTTCGAGAAGTCGATGCCGGTGACGACCGCCCCTCGGCGGGCCAGCCGGGTGGTGTACAGCCCAGGCCCACAGCCGAAGTCGGCGATCCTTGTTCCCTTGCCCACGCCCAGGTGGGAGACGATCCACTCCACAGAGCGATCGATGAACGCCCCGCTGCGGGAGGAGAGGTCGACCTCGTCGTTGAGGTGGTAGGCGAGCATCTGCGCGGACGTGTGCTCGTCGGTCCACAGCTCGTCGGCGGTGTAGAACCCGAACGGCTCAGGTCGGGCGTAGATCGCTTCGAGTTCGTCGAACATGGCCCAAGATCTCTCTTCGAGGGCGGCAGGTCAACAGCCTGTCCCATTCCCGCGGTGCTTGCGGCAATGCCCGACCGGTCACGGCGAAGCGCTCGACACAGGGATCGACCGACGCTGAGGCAAGCCGCTTGAAGCGTATGAGTTGCGTTGGAGGCGACAGTGGGAATCGAACCCACGTATGAGGGCTTTGCCGTTCCCGCAGCCGCCTGCCAGCTTGCTAGACTGGCGGCTTGAGCTCGAAAGCGCGGAGCATGAGACTCCGGTCCGCGATCCCCTGGCTAGCCACCGTGGGGCTGGCGGTCGCGCTATGGCCGATAGCCGCCTTCGCCTCGTCCGGGACGCCAGATGCCGAGGCCATCGTCGTGCCCGGCGGCACCGCTGCGATAGCTCGGCTCCTGGGCACGGTGGACGAGTCCCCGGACAGGTTCGTCGTCACTTTGAACCAGGTCCTCTTGACGTACACGCAGGAAGACGAGAAGTGGGAGTCGAACTTCTTGACTTTCGTGCCGTAGCGTGCGTCGAGAACTGCGCCCGGACAACTACCCCGCCGTCCTTGGCGTCCTCGACGAGTTGGAGCTCACCCGCCCGGACGTCGTCCAGCAGTATCTGCTCGCGGTGGCGCAGCTCGCTGCTCGAGTCGCTGCCCGAAGCGGGCGAGGGCGCTCCCGGGCGGGCTCGTCCGCGGCCTTGGTGGTGACGAGCTCGCGGCCGGCCTGACCGACAAGGACCTACGGGCGCGACTGCTACCGATCGACCGCCAGCGGCTCCTCGAGACGCTCCTGCGAGTCGGCAAGGCCAACAAGCCGAAGAAGCTCACCCGGCAGCTCGAAAGCGTCGCCGAGGCCCGGCAACGGCTGGCCCGCGAGCTGCGGCCCTTTCTGCTGGGTCCGGCCTATCTGCTGGCCATGGGCGAAGCGCATGCCCACGACGATGTCGCCTTCCGCCGGGGAGAGGAACGCGAGGACCTGCGCCTCCTGGCCGAGGAGACGGGCGGCGAGCTCTACATCATCCAGAAGTTCAAACAGCTGCCACAGGCCTTCGACTCCATCCTCGACGATCTCAGGGCCCAGTACCGCCTCGCCTACGACCCACCCGCGGGGCCATCCGGCGAGCGAGCCCTGCGCGTGGAGATCCCGGCACACCCCAGGTACCGGGTGCGTTGTCGCAAGAGTTACTACTCCGAAGTGGAATAGCTGTCCGGCCCGGGCGCGCCGAATCTCGAGCTCGTCGACACCATCGACCACACCGACGATCTCCCCGGCCCTGTCGACGATCGCCGAGCGGACGGCCTCATCGGGGACGCTCCCCTCGAGACGGGCGGCTGCCGGGGTCGTAGCGGTTCTGCACCAAGCCGTCGAAGCTCGTGCGTTGACTGCCAACATCTCCTACATGTAGAATTGCATGTAATGAGCACAAAAACGATCGCTGTCGACTCGCGCGTCTACGACCGCCTCGCCTCGGCGAAAAAGGAAGGTGAGTCCTTCTCCAAGGTCCTCGACCGGATCCTCACGCAGATCGAGTCGACCGGAACCGGCAGGGACATCCTCAGAGGCCTCGAAGACCTCCCGCCGCTCTCGGCGGCCGATGCCGAGGTCTTCCTCGAGGTCATCCGCGAAAACCGGGCCGACGAGAGCTGGACCGAGAGTGATCTGCGCTGACACCACCATCCTGATCGACCTCTGGCGTCAGAGAGACCTCTCCAACTCTCCGGTCCGCGACCTCATCGCCGCTCATCCCGGCGAGGACTTCGTGGTGCCGGCCCACGCCGCGGGCGAGTTTCTCGAGGGCGGAGCCAACGTCTCGGCCGAGAGACTCGCGCAGTCGCTCCAGCTTCTCAGGCTCTTCCGCATCGGCGTCGTCGATCTCGAGACGGCCTATCGCTATGCCCAGATCGTCGCCCGACTGCGAAAAGCCGGCTCCCTGATCGGCCGCTCCAAACCCGACCTCTGGATCGCCGCCTGGGCCATCCAGCACGGCGCGCCCCTGGCTACCCGGAACGCGAGGCACTTCGAGGACATAACGGGCCTGGAGCTGATCGGCAGCTGAACCGCGTACCGCAGCCGGCTCTCGCCCCGGGACTCCAGCACGCTGCTGGTCTTGGTTGTTTGGAGGCGACGGTGGGAATCGAACCCACGTATGAGGGTTTTGCAGACCCTTGCCTTACCACTTGGCTACGTCGCCTTTGGATTTGGACGGCGGGAGCCGTCCGAAGACGGGAAGGGCCGGCTCTGGGAGGGCCGGCCGCTGGCAAAGAACGGGGATGAGTTGGAGCGGGAAACGGGATTTGAACCCGCGACCCCAACCTTGGCAAGGTTGTGCTCTACCACTGAGCTATTCCCGCTCGCAGGGAGCAGACTAGCCAAGGGCGTAGGGGCTGTCAAGACGACGTGGGTCGGCCGCTGGCAGGATCTCGGGCGCCTCTAGCGCCTCAGCGGTCCATCGATTCTGTCCAGCAGTTCGCCTATGTTGTCGAGGTCCAAGCCGGGCCGCAGCCCCATGTCGCGTGCCTCGATCCTGAATGGCCTGGCGTCAGACGCTTGGGGCAGGTCGTTGAGTGATCTTCGCAGGTGCGAGTTGACCGTCTCGTCGAGCGAAAGCCCGCACCGGCGTGCCTCGGCCTCCAGCTTCAAGAGGATGTCCGCGTCGAGGCTCACCGGCGTTCGATTGCGCATCACTGGACGCTAGGTCTCCGCGTTCGTGATGTCAACTCCTGGCTGATGTCGGCCCCGCCGCTAGGGCAGCTCGAACGCGTTCTCCACCAGGTCGTAGCGCCAGCCGTCGTCGCTGCCGGTGAGGCCCAGGACGTCGAAGCGGCAGGGGCCTTCCCAGGGCTCTTCGAGCAGGTAGAGGGCGGCTGCGCGGCCGAGGCGGAGCTGTTTGGGGCGGTTGACCGCCGCCAGCGGGGAGCCGTGCTCGTCGGTGGCGCGGGCCTTGATCTCGATGAAGCAGAGGGTGTCGCCGTCGAGGGCGACGGCGTCGATCTCGCCGGCCGGGGTCTCGTGGTTGCGGGTGAGGATGCGGTAGCCGTGATCTTCGAGCCAGGCGGTGGCGGCGGCCTCGGCGGAGCGGCCGCGGGCGCGGGTGTGGGGCTGGTGGGTGAACTCGGTATAGCTGGTCATCGGGCGGGCCGGGAGGGCGAGCCAGACCGGTACGGGGAAGCTGACGCCGGCCAAAGGCAAGGGGGACAGGACCCCGTTCTCGGGCTGGGTCGGGTTTCGGAAGGGGCCGGGGGAACGAGGTCCTGTCCCTCGACCGTAGTCCGCCGAGTCGCCAGGGCGTTACGCCGGGGAGACTCTCTCCTGACGGCGCTGCCCGCTCCGTGAGGTCAAGTGCGCTTCCAGCGCGGGCCCTGGGGGGTGTCCTCGACGACGATCCCGCGGGCGGTCAACTCGTCGCGCAGCCGGTCCGCCTCGGCGAAGTCCTTGCGCTCGCGCGCCGCCTGGCGCTGGGCGACCAGGTCGTCGATCTCGGCGTCCTCGCCATCGACCTCACCCCCCTCTTCGCCGTCCGCAGCCGCCCAAGCAGCCGGGTCGAGGACCCCGAGCACCCGATCCACCCGGCCCAGCGCCTCCAGCACGCGCTGCTTGTCGCCCGCCGCCAGGCTCCCCTCCTCGATCGCCACGTTGACCGCCTTGACGAAGACGAACACCGCCGCCAGGGCGCCGGAGGCGTTGAGGTCGTCGGCCAGGGTGGCGGCGAAGTCGGTCTCGAGGCGCTCGATGGCGGCCGGGATCGGCGACTCCCCTGCTCCCCGCTCTGGCCGCCGGCCTCCTTCCGCTCGCTCGCGTGCCCCAACCGAAACCGCATCTCGTCCACCCGCCGGAGCGCCGCCCCGGCGTCCGCCAGCGAGTCGAAGGTGAAGTTGAGCTTCTTGCGGTAGTTGACCGAGAGGAACAGGTAGCGCACCGCGCGCAGGTCGGCGCCGCGCGCGAGCAGGTCGTCGAGGGTGTAGAAGTTGCCCAGCGACTTGGACATCTTCTCGCCGTCGACGATCAGGTGCTTGGAGTGCAGCCAGAGGCGGGCGAAGGGCTTGCCGGTGGCGGTCTCGCTCTGGGCGATCTCGTTCTCGTGGTGGGGGAAGATGTTGTCCACCCCGCCGGAGTGGATGTCGAAGCTCTCGCCCAGGTACTTCATGCTCATCGCCGAGCACTCGATGTGCCAGCCGGGCCGGCCCGGCCCCCAGGGGCTCTCCCAGCTCGGCTCGCCCGGCTTGGCCCCCTTCCAGAGAACGAAGTCGCGCACGTCCTCTTTGTCGTAGTCGTCGTCGGCCACGCGCTCGCCCTGGCGCATCTGGTCGAGGTCGAAGCCGGACAGGCGGCCGTAGTCCTCGTCGGCGGTGATGCGGAAGTAGACCGAGCCGTCGGCGGCGTAGGTGGCGCCGGTCGCCTCGAGCCGCTCGATGAGCTGGATCATCTCGGCCACGTGGCGGGTGGCGCGGGGATACTGCTCGGCGCGCTCGACGTGCAGGCGGTCGAGGTCGCGGAAGAACGACTCGATGAACGGCGCGGTGTGCTCGTCGAGCCCGACGCCCTCGGCCATGGCGCCCTTGATGGTCTTGTCGTCGACGTCGGTCAGGTTCATGACCTGGGTCACTTCGTAGCCCAGGTGGCGCAGGGCGCGGCGCAGCAGGTCCTCGAACAGGAAGGTGCGCAGGTTGCCGATGTGGGCGTGGCCGTAGACGGTGGGGCCGCAGCTGTAGAAGCCCACCTTGCCGGGCTCGCGCGGCTCGAGCGGCTCGAGCCCGCGGGTCAAGGTGTTGAAGAAGCGGGGGATGACGGACGGTTCCACGGCGTCTTACGGCAGGTTGACCGTCACGGTGCCGGCCTGCCAAACGGCCTCCTCGTACCGGTCGCCGTCGCCGTCGAAGGCGCTGTTGGCGACGAAGGAGAACTCGCCCGAGCCGTTGGCAACGGCGGTGAAGTCGAGGGTCAGGATCAGCCCGGAGCCCTCGACGCCGCCGACGTCGCCGATCCGCGACAGGCCGACAATGACGCTGCCGTCGTCGACCTGGCGGGCGAAGACCTCGACCCGGGTGCCGTCGGCGGAGAGGAAGCCGCCGTCGGCGTGCGAGCCGCCGAGATAGTCCAGCAGGCCGGCGGGATAGGCGAGGTCGAAGCCGAGACCGAAGAGGTCGGTGAACTCCGAGGCCCGCACCTCGATCCGCAGCAGGTTGTCGGCGGTGCCGCCGGCCCTGGTCAGGTGGACGGTCAGCGCGCCCGGCGTGCCGGCGGCGCTGAAGGTGACCGGCACCGCCGGCGCCGGCGGCGGCGCCGGCGGCGCGGTCGGGCCGCCTCCCCCGCCGCCACAGGCGGCACCGAACCAGCCGAGCAGGCCGGCGAGTGTCAGGCAGGCCAGCGCCCCGGCGGCGCCGCGCGGTGCCCCGGCGCGCGGCGATCGCAGTCGCGGCCGGGTGTTTCGAGAGATCACGCCATCACCTCGCTCTCCTCACGCAGGCGCTTGAGCGCTCGGCGCGCCCGCTCCTTGCGCAGACCACGCAGCCGGTCGGGGAACAGCACGCCGTCAAGATGGTCGATCTCGTGGCAGATCGCCCGCGCCAGCCACTCTTCGGCCTCGAAGCGCGCGGTCGCGCCCTCGAGATCCTCGGCCTCGACGGTGATCCGGTTCGGCCGGCTGACCTTGTCGGTCAGGTCGGGGATCGACAGGCAGCCCTCGAGCTCGACGCCCGAGCCGGTGCTCTCGACGATGCGCGGATTGGCCAGCACGAGCACCGCCTCGGGGTCTTCGCCGGCCGTCAGGTCGACCACCGCCAGCCGCGTCTCCACCCCCACCTGGGGGGCGGCCAGACCGATGCCGGGCGCCGCGTGCATGGTCTCGATCATGTCCGCCGCCAGCCGGCGCAGGTCGTCGTCGAAGCGCGTCACCGGCGGGCAGCGCCGGCGGAGCACCGGGTCGGGGTAGAGGCGGATCGGCAGCAGCGGCATGGGCGCACTCAGCTCCGCTCGAGCTTCTGCACCGACCACACCACGTCCTGGTCGTTGCGCTGCTCGCGCAGGGCGTCGAGGAACTGGCGCGGGTCCGGATCGCCCTGCAGCGCCTTGGCCAGCCCCTCCTTGTCGAGCTCGAGGACGAAGCAGTCATCGCTGGCGCGATAGACGGTCGGCCAGGGCTGGTGCTCGAGCAGCGCCCGGTCGCCGATCATCTGGCCCGGGCCGAAGCCGCGGATCGCCGTCTCGGCGCCGTTGGGCAGCACCGCCACCGCCTCGACCATGCCCTCGGCGATGACGAACATCTTCTCCATCCGCTCGTTTTTCTCGGCCAGGATCTCGCCCGGCGAGATCTGCACCAGCTCGAGCGACCCGAACAGCCGCCGCAGCCGGTCCTCCTCGAGCCGCTCGATCAGCGGGCAATGGCTCAGGTCGCGCCACATCCGCTGCACCTTGAAGGCGGAGACGGTGCGTCCCGACCGGGTGCCGGACTGCAGCGCCTCGGTCACGACCTCGCGCCGGTGGTTGAGCCGCTTGGCCCGCCGCAGCGCCTCGATCTTCAGCGGCACCTTCTCGTGACCCGGGGCCAGCTTGGCGACCTTGCGCAGCAGCGCCGTGGCCTTGTCGAAGAAGCCGTCGGCGGCGTAGGCGTCGGCCACCGAGATGTACTCGTCTACGGCCTTGGCGCCGCGCCCGCTGCGCCGGTAGAGATCGGCCAGCTTGAGCTGCGAGTGGAGGTCGTTGATGTTGGCCTTGATCTTGGCCCGCAGCAGATCCTCGGCCTGCTCGTACTGCTGCAGCTCGATCATGTCGTCGATGCTCAGCCGCGCCGCCTCCGACTCGGCTTTGTTCTCGCGACCGGGGAACCACTTCTTGAAGGCCATGACCGTGAGGGGCTGCGGTTGCGGGTCTGAGGGCCGGATCCGGCGGAGTGTGTGTCCTGGCGGTGACGCGGGTGCCTTCGTCCGGCTACATGGTCACCGCCAAACGGGCCGATTATAGCGGAGTTGCCGCGCCGCCAAGGGGTGGCGCGATGCTTGCTTTGAAGAACCTCGGAGATAGTCGGGAGGCCCGCCATGAAACCAATCGCCAACACCTTCACCGCCATCGCACTGCTCGTCGCCGCGGTCCCCGCCGCGGCCTCACTGCCGGCCGGCGAGGAGACCAGCTACGGTTATCTGCGCACGGTCGAGGGGCCGGGGCAGGTGGTCCAGGCCGCGAGCGGCGCGCGGATCGAGGTCGAGGCCAACTACCCGATCCTCGCCGGCGACGCCCTGGAGGTCGATCCCGGCGGCCGGCTCGAGCTGTCGCTGCCCGACTTCAACGTGGTGCGGCTCGAGGGCGGCAGCGAGCTGCTGCTCGACCGGCTGGCGCTGTCGGCCGACACCGAGGACACCGCCACCGCCCTGCGCCTGCTGCGCGGCGAGATGCAGTTCCTGGTGCACGACCTGCTGCCGGTGGCCGAGCGCCCGCGGGTCGATACCGCCAACGCCACCGTCTACCTGCAGGGGACCGGCGCCTACCGGATCGCCACCGACGGCTACGGCTGGACCGAGGTGGTGGTCCGCGGCGGTTTCGCCGAGATCGCCACCGAGGCCGGATCGAGCGTGGTCCGCAGCGGCGAGCAGGCCTGGGTCGAAGGCGGCCGCTGGCCGCGAATCGGCGTCGAGCGCGCCGGCGCCGCGGACGAGCTGGAACGGTGGGGCGGCGAGCTCGACGGCGAGCTGGCCGCCTACCGCGAGCCCCCGGTCGAGGATCATCTCGCCTACGCCGCCGCGCCCCTGCAGCGGCACGGCAGCTGGGTGACCGACGACGGCTACCGCGCCTGGCGCCCGGCCGTAGGGGCCGGCTGGCGGCCCTACGAGGAGGGCTACTGGGCCGATTCCCCGACCGGCATGGTCTGGGTGTCGAGCGAGCCCTGGGGCTGGGTGACCTACCACTACGGCTCCTGGGTGCCGTCGCCGAGCTTCGGCTGGGTGTGGCGGCCGGGCTTCCGCTTCTCCCCCGCCTGGGTCTACTGGTACTGGGGGCCGAGCTATGTCGCCTGGGTGCCGGTGGGCTACTACTCGAGCTACTACGGCCACCACGGCCGCGGCTTCCGCCTGGGCGTCCACGGCTGGGCGGGTGGCAGCTGGTCGTACTTCGCCGACTGGACCTTCTGCTCGACGCGCGACTATCACCGGCGCGACCTGCGCCGGCACACACGCCGCGGCGACTACCTGGCCCGCGACACCCGCAGCCGGAGCCTGGAACGCGGCCTGATCTCTACCGACAGCCGGCGCGAGGCCCGTCGGCGGGCGTCGCTCGGCGACCGCTCCAGCCGCCCGGACGGCGACTCGCTGCCCGACGTCACGGCCTTCGTGGCGCGGCGGAGCGACCTGTCGCGGGAGGTCTCGGAACGGGTCTTCAGCGACCGGCGGGCGGTCTCGCGGGACGACCAGTGGGAACGACCCGAGGGCGCGCGGCGGACGCCGGTGGAGAGCACGCGCTCGTTCGCCGCCGTGCCCCGTGTCGACAGCCGGGAGAGCATCGAGGCGTGGCGGCGCGAGAGCGGCCGGCTGCGCGCCGGCGCCTCTCCCACCGCGCGGCCGGCGGCGCCACGAGCCCTGCCGGCAAGGCCGGGAGCCCGATCGGCAACCCCGGGGACCCGCACCGCCACCCCGGGGACCCGACCAACGACATCGGGTGACCGTCCCGCCGAACCCTCCCGCTGGTGGCGGGACCGGTCCGGCAGCGCCGCTCCAAGAGGCATCCCACAGACGCCGCAAGGCCCCCGCGGCGCCCAGGCGCGCCCCGGCGAGCCGACCGCCCCGGCCAGCGCGCGGCCTCCGGTCGTGCGCCGGGTGTGGGAGGGCATCCGCGACCGCCAGCGGGCGACTCCCTCCGCCGCCCCGCCGGCCGCCGGGACGCCGCCTGCGACCGCGCCCTCGACCCAGTCTCGGCCACGCCCGCCTGCCGCCAAGCCCCGCTCGGAGCCGCAGCGGCGCTCCTCGACCGGGGGCCAATCGAGCGCGCCGCGGCGCCAACCGGCGGCCCGCGGCGGCAGCGGCGGCTCTTCCCGCAAGAGCTCGGCCGGGGCCAGCCGCGGCTCGTCGAACCGGCAGTCGGCGGCGGGGTCCTCGCGCGGCCGCGCGGCCAAGCGCCGGCCGCCGAGCTAGCCTCGAATCCTGGGCAGCGATCGGGCGCCTCGGCGGTCGCGGGACGAAGGGCAATCCGGCGTCGGGCGGGCCAGCCCGGCGGCGGCGGCGGCTCGATCTGCGAGGACCCCCCGGTCGGGCGTAGAATCCCGGGCGCCCATGACTGCTCGCGGACTCATCGGTTTTTTCTTCATCCTCTACTGTGTCGAGGTGGGCACGCTGCTGGTCGTGGTGCCGTGGAGCCCGTACTGGGAGCGGCTGGCGCTCGGCCTGCCGCTGGTCGAGCTGCAGCTCGCCGCCCTGCGGCCCTGGGTGCGGGGGGCGGTGAGCGGCTTCGGGCTGCTCCACCTGGTCTGGGGCGCGCACGACCTCGACGCCTGGCTGCTGTCGCGCCGGCGAACGGGGAGGCAGGCTCCCTCCCGGCACGAGCCCGACAGCGCACCCGGCGACCCGTCCACCAGCCGCCCTCCCCTCGCATGAACACGCTCAAGAAACGCTTTCTGCTGCTGTCGCTGGCGGTCGTGGTGGCCGACCAGTGGAGCAAGTGGCTGATCGAGCAGCACCTGCCGCTGCTGGCGTCGCGGACGGTCCTGCCCGGGCTGCTCGACCTCACCCACGTGCGCAACACCGGCGTCGCCTTCGGCCTCTTCGCCTCCCGGGGCCATCTCTGGGGGACCCTGGCGCTGACCGCCCTCGGCCTGGCGGCGATGGCCATCATCGGGCTCTACTTTCACCGCACTCCGCCCGGGGAACGGCTGTTGCTCGGCTCGCTGGCGCTGATTCTGGGCGGCGCGCTGGGCAACCTGATCGATCGGCTGTTCAGCGGCGGGGTGACCGACTTCATCGACTTCTACTACGGCAGCTACCACTTCCACACCTTCAACCTGGCGGACAGCGCGATCACGGTCGGCATCTGCCTGATGGCGCTCGACGCGCTGTTTCGCCGCGACCAAGAGCCGGCGGAGGCCTGATGGTCGACACGGACGCGCCCGTCTGCTGGTGCGTCGCCGAGGCGGACGAGGGCGAGCGGCTCGACCGCCACGCGGCGCGGCGGCTGGGCGAGACCCGCAGCCGGGTGCAGCGGTGGATCCGCGAGGGGGCGATCCGGGTCGAGGGCGATGCCGTCAAGCCGTCGCACTCGGTCGCCGCCGGCGAGCGCATCGACTGCCAGCCGCCGCCGGCGCCCGACCCGGCGGGCCTCGCCCCCGAGACCGGCGAACTGCGGCTGCTGTACGAGGACGCCGACCTGGTAGCGATCGACAAGCCGGCCGGCCTCGCGGTCCACCGCGGCGCCGGCCGGCCCGACGGCACGCTGGCCAACCGGCTGCTCGGCCGCTTCCCCGAGATCGCCGCGGTGGGCGGGCCGGGGCGGCCGGGGATCGTCCACCGGCTCGACATCGACACCACCGGCGTGATGGTCGTCGCCCGCACGCAGCAGGCCTATCTGCGCCTCAGCGAGGCCTTTGCCGAGCGCCGCACCGGCAAGAGCTACCTGGCCGTCGTCTACGGCGAGCCGCGGCCGGCGGCCGGGCGGATCGATCGGCCGCTCGGCCGTCACCCCACCGACCGCAAGCGGATGGCGGTCCGGCCGCACGGGCGGCCGGCGTTGACCGACTACCGGACGCTCGACGTCGACCGCGGGATGTCGCTGCTGGCCCTGACGCTGCTCACCGGCCGGACGCACCAGATCCGCGTCCACCTGAAGGCGGTCGGCCACCCGCTGGTGGGCGACCCGGTCTACGGCGAGGCCCGCTGGCGCGAGCAGCCGCCGGCCCGCCAGGCGGTGCTCAAGCGGTTCACGCGGCCGGCCCTGCACGCCTGGCAGCTCGAGCTCGAGCACCCCACGTCGGGCGAGCCGATGGCCTTCACGGCGCCGCCGCCCGCCGACCTGCGGGCGCTGTGGCGCGATCTCGCCGGCCGCGAACTGCCGATCTGAGTCCCGGCCCCGGGTCCGCTCTCGGCAACACCCGGGCAGGGCCGGCCGGCTCTCGGCAGCGGGCCCGGGCGGGGCGGATCAGCTCCCGGCGGCAGCCGGGGGTGGGGTGCCGGAGCCGCCCTCGGCGGCCGGCTTCCCGTCGAGCCGCCGCTGGCCATCCGGCGCCGGCCCGGCCTTGGGCTGTCCCTCGGAGGCCGGCTTGGCCGCCGGGGTGTCCGAGGTCATCTCGACCTTGCCCTTGAAGAAGGCGCCGGCGTTGATCGCCACCCGGGGGGCGCTGACGTCGCCTTCGATGCGGCCCGAGGCCAGCACCTCGATCCGCTCGCTGGCGCGGATGTCGCCGTGCACCTTGCCGCCGACCTTGACCCGCTTGGCCTGGATCTGGCCGTGCACCTCGCCCGCCTCGCCCACCACCACGCTCGAGCCAAGAACCAGCTGGCCCTCGACCTGGCCGTCGACCAGGACGTCGGTGGCGCCGGAGATCTCGCCCTGAACGCGCGAGCCGGCCGCCACCACCGTGGTCTGGATGCCAGCCGCCGCCGGCGCCGAGCGGCGCGCGAAGCCGTCGGACTCGCTCGAGGTGTCACCGCCTTCTCGCTGGAATATCGACATCGTCTCCCTCGGTCTGTCACTGGGCCGCCGAGCCAAGCCGGCAGGCCGTTTTCTGGAGCGGGCAACGGGACTCGAACCCGCGACATCAAGCTTGGGAAGCTTGCACTCTACCAGCTGAGTTATGCCCGCCGGATCGGCGTCAAAACGCAAAGGTCAATCTAGCCGACTGCCGCGAAGGGCGTCAAGGCTCGGGCCGGGTCGGCTGGGCCGCCTTGCGTCGAGAATGGCAATCGCTATACTGAGTTGGCGATGGCGGAAGACGGCGAAAGCGGCAGCGGGCAGGCCACCGTCTACTTCTTTCCCGACGAGGCGATCGGCGCCGACGCGGTGCGCGAGATCCTCGCCGGCGACGACGACGAGCGCCGGGCCTGGGCGGTTTCGCATCTGCTGCGCTACGCCCAGTGGGACGACATCTGGGAGTTCGTCAGCCGCGACGAGGTCCGGGAGCTGTTCCCACGGCTCGATCTGCCCGACAACCTGCGCGCCGCCTGGGGGCGGATGTTGAAGGTCGAGGCGCCGGTCGGCTGACCGACCAACCGGCAGGCGGGGCTAGCGGAAGACCACCTCGAACATCTTCGGCCAGTTCTTGCCGGTCAGCAGGAACACCTTCGCCTCCGGGTCGTAGGCGATCCCGTTGAGCACGTCGGCCGCCGCCCGCTCGGAGGCCGTGAGCAGCCCCGAGGCGTCGATCACCGCGGTCACCCGCCCGTCTTGCGGCGAGATCCGGACGATGGCGTCCGCGCCCAGCAGGTTGGCGTAGATCCAGCCCTCGGCGCACTCGAGCTCGTTGAGCCGCGTCACCGGCCGGCCCTCCAGCGTGACCTCGATCCGGCCGCGGGCGGCGAAGGTGCGCGGGTCGCGCACCGTCAGCCGAGCGCTGCCGTCGCTGTGGTAGAGCCGCCGGCCGTCGCCGCACAGGCCCCAACCCTCCTCCGGGTAGGCGAAGCGGCCGGTCTCGGTGAGCGTCGCCGAGTCCCAGACGATCGCCACCCCCTCGCGCCAGGTGAGCTGCACCAACCGGTCGCCCACCGCCGCCAGCCCCTCCCCGAAGAGATCCGGCGCCAGCGGCCTTTCGGCCAGCACCCGGCCGGTCGCCCGGTCGAGCCGGCGCAGCGAGCTCTCGCCGTACTGGCCGCGGCTCTCGTACAGCTCGCCGCCGGCGATCACCAGACCCTGGGTGAAGGAGGTCGGATCGTGCGGCAGCGTCCGACGCACCTCGACGGTGAGCCTCTCCGGCCGGCCGGCGGGGGGCGCCGCGACGCCCTCGCAAGCCCCGCCCACGAGCCAGGCCGCGATCCCGGCGGCCAGCCAGGCGCGTGGCCGGCGGCGGGCCTCCCCCGGGCACGCTCCGCCCCGCCCGGTCCGTTCCCTCACCGCCGACCGCATGGGTGGGCTAGGCCTGGCGCGTGGTCAGGCGCCAGAAGAGCCCGGCCAGGCCGAGAAAGAGCAGCAGCGAGAGCCACGGGCCGGCAGCGCCGGCCCACTCGGTGCCGATGCCGTCCGGCGGCCGGCCCAGCACATAGGCCACCAGGGCAATGCCGACCCCCAGCAGGCCCTCGCCGCCGACCAGGCCGGAGCCGAACAGGACCCCCTGCTCGCGCCGCTCCGAGCGCTCGTCCTCGTCGCCGGCGCGTCGCTCGGCGTACCACCGCACGGCGCCGCCGAGAAACACCGGCACCATGGTCGAGACCGGCAGATAGACGCCCACCGCGAACGGCAGGCTGGGGATGCGGAGAAGCTCACAGACCAGGGCGATGCCGACGCCGATCGCCACCAGCCCCCACGGCAGCGAGCTCTGCAGCACGCCCTCGATCACCAGCTTCATCAGCGTCGCCTGGGGCGCCGGCAGCTCCTCGGTGCCAAAGCCGTAGGACTGGTCGAGCAGCAGCACCGCCATGCAGACGAAGGTCGCCGAGGTCAGCACGCCGATCAGCTCGCCGGTCTGCTGGCGGGCCGGGGTGGCGCCGAGCAGGAAGCCGGTCTTGAGGTCCTGCGAGGTGTCGCCGGCGATCGAGGCGGCGATCGCCACCACACAGCCGACGGTCAGCGCCGCCACCTTGCCGACGTCGCCGGTCCAGCCGAGGGCCAGGAAGATCCCCGAGGTGGCCAGCAGCGTGGCGATGGTCATGCCGCTGGTCGGGTTGGAGGTGACCCCGACGAGGCCGACGATGCGCGACGAGACGGTGACGAAGAAGAAGGCCGCCACCGCCACCAGGACCGCGGCCACGATCCGCCCGCTCAGGTTCGGCAGGCTGGAGAAGATCTGCGGCACCAGCGCCAGCACCAGCACCAGCAGCGACCACGCCGCCGCCGATCCAGGACAGCGGCAGATCGCGATCGGTGCGCTCCTCGACGCCGCCGCCGCCGCCGAGGCGAGCCCGCAGCTGCCGGGCGCCGACCTTGAAGCTCTCGATCATCGTCGGGATGGAGCGGATCAGGGTGACCAGCCCGCCGGTGGCCACCGCCCCGGCGCCGATGTAGCGCACGTAGCGGGTCCACAGCCTGGAGGGCTCCATGTCGGCGATCAGCTGGACGGTCTCGGGATACAGCGGCGCCGTCTGCCCCTCGCCCCACCAGGCCAGCACGGGGATGATCACCAGCCACGACAGCAGCCCGCCGCCGACCATGATGGCGGCGATCCGCGGCCCGAGGATGAAGCCGACGCCGAACAGCGCCGCCGAGTTCTCGAGCCCCAGCTCGGCCTTGCGGATGAACGGCACCCGGGCGTGCAGGCCGTCCGGCAGCACCTTGAGCCAGCCGAGCAGGAACTTGAACAGCGCCCCCACCGCCAGCCCGCGAAAGACGTTGCGCGCCTTGGCGCCGCCGATCTCGCTCGCCACCAGCACCTCGGCGCAGGCGGTGCCCTCGGGGTACGGCAGCCGGCCGTGCTCGCCCTGGATCAGGAAGCGCCTGAGCGGCACCATGAACAGCACGCCCAGCAGGCCGCCGCACATCGCCAGCAGGGTCATCTGCAGCAGCCCCGGCGCCAGCCCCCAGAGGAAGAGCGCCGGCAGGGTGAAGATGACGCCGCTGGCGACCGAGCTCGAGGCCGAGCCGACGGTCTGCGAGGTGTTGGCCTCGAGCAGGCTGCTGCCGACGCCCATGCCCTTCAGGGCGCGGAAGACGGCGACCGTCATCACCGCCACCGGGATCGAGGTCGAGATGGTCAGCCCCACCCGCAGCCCGAGATAGGCGTTGGCGAAGCCGAACAGGATGCCGAACAGGATGCCGGCGCAGACCGCCTTGAGGGTGAATTCGGCCGGGCTGTCGCTCGCCGGCACGAAGGGCCGGTAGCTCTCGCCGGGTGGGATCGGCTCGTACGCCTGCCGGCTGAGCCCCTGGGGTGCGCCGCTGGTCTCGCTCATGGAAGCCGGAATGCTACTACGGATCGAACGGGCCGCCGCCAGGGCCGCCGCCCGAGCCGCGGCTGCAGGCGCCGAGGTCCGGCGCCCCGGCCCAGCTACCGATCGGCGAGCCCGGCGGCGCCGGCGGGGCGGCCGGCGGCGCCGCCCCGGACACCCCGGGCCGCTCCAGGTGACGACGGATCCGGGCGCCCAGCGCCCGCCGGACGCTGGCCTCGGGGGCCCTCGGGTCGGCGCCTTCGAGGCGCTCGGCAAGCCGCCCCAGCTGCCATTCGGCGAGCGCCCGAACGGCACCGCTCGGCGCCTGCTGGGCGAGGCCGATCAGCCGGGAGACCACGACTTCCTGGACGGCGGCGCGAATCCCGGCGCGCCGGGCGCTCTCGCCAGGCGGCTGGGCGAAGACCGTCTCCGCGAGGCGGGTGAGGACGGTCTCGAAGCCCGGCAGCTCCGGCGCGCGCCGCCGCTGATCCACCAGCCGTGCCGCCCGCTCGGGCTGGAGCAGGGCCGCCACGGTGAGCTCCGCGGCGGTGGCCGCGGCGCCCAGGGCGTCGAAGATCGGCGCGGTGCGATGCTCGAACAGCTCGCGGTTGGGCTCGTAGCCGGTCGGCCGCGGCAGCAGCAGGGCCAGGACCTCCTCGCGGATGTCCAGCTCGCCCGGGTCGAGGGTGGCGAGCAGCCCCGCGAGCGCCCGCGACTGCGCCGCGGCCGGCAGCGCCCGCGCCGGGGGCTGGCCGTCGCCGTTGACGGCGTAGCGGTAGTCCACCCCGCCGAGCACCTTGGCCGCCGCCGCCAGCTGGTAGCGGTGGCGCAGGTAGACCGTGGCGAAGATCTCCTGCAGCAGGGCCAGCGGACGGCCCGCGGCCAGGTTGG
Organism: Thermoanaerobaculia bacterium; assembly: GCA_963781065.1. GTDB lineage: Bacteria > Acidobacteriota > Thermoanaerobaculia > Multivoradales > JAHEKO01 > CALZJC01. Next base: position 31,155 of record CAWAET010000002.1, read on the forward strand.
CGGCGCCGAACCGCGCCAACGCCAGCCGCCGGACCCGCATCTCGTGCTCGAGCTGCGCCACCGGGTCGTCGCCGTTGTCCCACAGGCTGGCCGCCGGTTGCGCGGCGCCGTCCGGCCGCGCGTCCTCGTCGCTGAGAAAGAGCAGGCCGCGGTCGAAGCCGTCGCGCAGGATCGCCGCCAACCCATCCTCGCCCGCCTTCCCCGGCGGCACCTCGCTGTAGGCGTAGCGGATCGCCTGGACGTCCCACTCCCCCACCCCGACGCCGTAGGCCTGGCCGAGGTCGAAGGAGCCGTCCTCGCGCAGCAGGACGAGCGGCGCCGGGTAGTCCATCACCGAGGCGCGCCCGCCGTAGGTGCTGGCGGCGAAGTTGTGGGCCAGCCCGAGGGCGTGGCCCACCTCGTGCGCGGCGAGCTGCCGGATGCGGGCCAGCGCCAACTCGACCGGGTCGTCGGGCCGTCCGGAGCCGGTGGCCCCGACCCCCAGCAGTCCCTCGAAGATCAGCCGATCCTGGCGCACCCGGAGCGAGCCCAGGTTGACGTGGCCCTTGAGCCGCTCGCCGGTCAGCGGGTCGACGACCCCCATCCCGTAGGACCAGCCGCGGGTCGAGCGGTGGACCCACTGGATCACGTTGTAGCGCGCGTCCAGCGGGTGGACGTCCGCCGGCAGGATCTCGACCCGGAAGCCGTCGCTGAAGCCGGCCGCCGCGAAGGCCGGCGCCCACCAGCCGGCGCCCTCGAGCACGGCCGAGCGCACGGGCTCGGGGATGGCCGGATCGACGTAGTAGACGATCGGCTCGCGGGCGGTCGAGACCGCCGCCGCGGGATCGGTCTTGGCGAGGCGGTGGCGGACGATCCAGCGGCGCTCGATCGACTCGTCGAGCGGCGCCGCGTAGTCGGAGAAGCCGACCGCGAAGGAGCCGGCGCGCGGGTCGAAGGGGCGCGGGCGGTAGTCGCCGTCCGGCACCCGCAGCAGCGAATGGCGCTGGCGCAGGGTCACCGCGTCGCCGCTCGCCGCGGTGGCCCGGACCAGCGGCCCCGGAGCGTCGCTGACGTAGGTCAGCAGGGCCTCCAGCTCGAGGTTGGCGGGGAAGGCCAGACAGGCCTCGAGATCGACCACGCTGCGCTCGGGGTCGAGCCGGAACTCGCCCTGATCCGCCGCCGCCAGGGCCGCCGGCACGCCGTGGACGTCGCGCAGCAGGAACGGCGTCAGGTCGACCAGACCGCGGCCGTCGGCGTCGCGGCTCTCGATCGGCCCGGCCCAGAGGATCGAGGTGGCGAACGACTCGGCGGTGGCGCGGCGCTCGGCCTCTGCGGCGTCGAGGGCCCGGAAGCCGAGGTTGCGCTCCTCCACCAGCAGCTTGCCGCCGAGGCGCCGCAGCAGCACCCGCCGGCTGCGGCCGAGCTGTCCCCGATCCAGGCCCACCGGGTTCGAGCCCAGACCGGTGACCAGCGCCTCGACGTAGAGGTACTCGCCGATGAGCCCGTCGGCGGCGGGCGGCACCTCGAGCCAGATGCCGCCCGCCTCCGCGTCGACCCAGAGGGTCAGCAGGCCGCGGCGGGGCGCCATCTCGGCGGTGCGCTCGGCAAAGCCCGCCTCTTCGACCGCCGGACCGTCCGTGGCGGCCCCGGCTGCGGCGAGCGGAGGCGCGCCCAGCAGGGACGTGGCGAGCAACGCCGGGGCGAGCCAGTTGGTGGTGGTTCTATTCATCGGCCGGTGCCTCCGGTGGCGGAGCGTACCCCGCCGCCACCGGGGCCGCGGCCGTCGCGGTCGCCGGGCCGGGCTCCCGCTGCGGGCCGCCGCCGCCGAGGGGCAGCCGAATCGCCACCTCCAGGCCGCCGCCCGCGCGGTTGCGGGCCCGCATGGTGCCGCCGTGGGATTCGGCGATCCGCCGGGCGATCGGCAGGCCGAGGCCGGTGCCGGTGTCGTGGGTCGAGAAGTAGGGATCGAAGATCTTGCCCAACAGGGCGGGATCGACACCGGGGCCGCGGTCGGCGACCCGGATCACCGCCTCGTCGGCCTCGGTCTCGAGCGTCACCTCGACCGGCGCCCCGTCGGGGCTCACCCGCAGGGCGTTCTCGATCAGGTTGCGCACCGCGCGGCCCAGCAGCCGGACGTCGATGGCGAGCCACAGCGGCGCCTCCGGGCCTTGCCAGCGCACCCCCGCCGCGCCGCGCGGCGCGCTCTCGTAGGCCGCCACCACCTCGGCCACGGTGGCGGCCAGGTCCGCTTCGCTGCGCTCGATGCGGGGGATCTTGCTGTAGGTCGAGAACTCCATGGCGATCACCCGCAGCTCCTCGACCTGCTGCAGGATGTTGGCGGTGCAGCGCTCGAGGACCCCTTCGAACTGCTCCGGCTCCTCGCGCCACACCTGCCGCATGTGCTCGGCCGACAGGCGGATCGGCGTCAGCGGGTTCTTGATCTCGTGGGCGATGATGCGCGCCATCTCGGCCCAGGCCTCGAGCCGCTGCACCCGCAGCACCTCGGTGACGTCCTCGACCACCAGCAGCGCCGCCGGCTCGCCGCGGCCCGGCAACGGCGCCCAGACCAGCGACCACTCGCGGGGCTGGTCGTCGTCGCCGGGCAGGCGGATTGTCCGCTGCCGCGGCTCGTCGCCGGAGGAGGCGGCGAAGCGGTGGACCGCCGCCAGACCGCTCGCGTCCGAGTCCGCGCCGCCGATCGGCTCGCCGACTCGCGCGCCCAGCAGCTCGCGGGCGACACGGTTGTGCAGCACCACCCGCCGCTCGGCGTCGAGCGAGACGACCGCGGCGTTGATGTTCTCGACCATCAGCTCGATGACCTTCTTCTCCCGGGTCAGCCGCCGCCGCCCCTCGGCGATGCGGCCGGCCATCCGGTCGATCGCCCGGGCCAGCGTGGCGAGCTCCTCGTCGGCCGGCTGGAAGGCCAGCGACGCGGCGCCCTCGGCGATGTCCTGGGTACCGCGGACGATCCGCATCAGGGGCTCGCTGAAGCCCCGCCCCAGACGGACGCCGACGGCCGCCATCAACAGGATCAGGCCGCTGGTGACCAGCACCGCGCGGCGGCGCAGCGCGGCGATCTCGCCCGCCACCTCCTCCTGCTGCGCCAGCAGCGGCACCGAGACGAACAGCCGCGCGCGGTCGAGCGCCACCCCCGGCACCTCGAGCGGCCCGTAGAGCTCGAGGTAGTCGGTGCCGCCCACCCGGTTGCGCCGGCTGGCCCGCTCGCGCGAGCGCAGCAGCAGCCGGGCGTAGATCTCGCCCGGGATCCGCCGCGGCAGGAAGCCGGCGGTGAACAGCTCCGGCTTGCTCGAGACGTAGACCGTGCTGCCCCAGTACAGGTTGACGTCCTGGCGGATGACGCCGGCCAGCCAGGCCAGCAGCTCGTTGTCGAGCTGGGTATCGATGACGAAGCCGGTCTCGAGGCTCAACACGTACTCGCCCAGCACCCGCTGTGCCGACTCGAGCGCGGCCTCGCCGGCGACGCGCTGATCGCGCTGCAGCCGCTCGCTCATGAAGCGGACGAAGACGGCGTTGAGCAGCAGCACCGGCGCCAGCAGCAGCAGCCCGTAGACCGCCAGCATCCGTCGCGAGTAGGAGCGCGACGCCGAGCGCAGCGCCGGAGCCAGCCAGCGCCCGCCGCCGGCCAGCGCCGCCAGCAGCAGGGCGAGACCCAGCACTCCGAGGACGCTCAGGCAGTTCACCCCGACCCGTTCCAGCGCCCGTCCGGGGTGCAGGTGCGGCAGCACCAGGGCGCGCACACCCTCGGTCCCCTTGGCGGTGTAGATGGTCGCCGCGCCCGCCGGCGTCGCCACCTCGCCACGGCCGCCGGCCAGAAGCTCTTCGCCGAGTCGGGGCCCCTCTCCCCACGCGGTATAGGTCGGCAGCCCGTCCTCGCCAAACAGGGCGAAGCTGGCCGGCGCCGCCAGCTCCTCCGCCGGCGGCCTGAGGAACGGCCCGTCGCGCAGCAGGCGGGCCGCCAGGTCCTCGAGCGGCAACGCCTCCAGCCGGAAGCCGGGCCGCGGCTCGAGCCAGTAACGGGCCACGCCCCAGCGGCGGCCGGCGCGGTTGAGCTCGACGCTGCCCGACTCGCGGATGTCGTCCCAGATCGGCAGTGCCGGCTCGGGCTGGCGCAGCGGCGAGTCGTCCGGGCGCCCGGCCTCGGTCAGCGGCAGGCCGAAAGCGAAGCGCGAGATGGCGCCCTGCTCGGGCACCACGGCCAGGGCCGACAGGACGCCCCGCACCGCCAGTGGCGAGTGGTGCCACAGCTCGTAGGCGAGGTCTTGGCGGTCGAGCAGGTCGGGGTCCTGCAGGGCCACCCGCTCGAGATCGACCCGGGAGAGGTACTCGCGCACCTCGCCCGAAAGCTCCTTGAGCTCGGCGTTCGTCGGCAGCGACAGCCGCGGCAGGACCGTCCCTTCGAGGTGACGCTTCAGGCCCACCCTGTACGCCAGCTCCCAGCCCCCGGCCCCGATCAGCGCCGCGCAGAGGGTCAGCACCCCCAGGGTCGCCGCGCCTCCCCGCCGGCCCGCCGCCCAGCGGCCGGCCGCGGCGGCTCCGGCGAGCAGCAGCACCCCTCCCGCCAGCGGCAGATCATGCGCCGCCGCCGCCGCCAGCAGCAACGCGGCCGCCCACCAGGCCCAGCGGGTGCCCCGCCCCGTGGCGCCGGCGCCGCCGAGTCCGCGGGCCAGCAGCCCGAAGACGAGCGCGGCCAGCGCCAGGCGCAGGGCCAGGGGACCCGCGCCGGAGATCAGGCTTTCGCCCAGGTCGAGCGGTTCGCCGCGCAACTGCAGGGCCAGGGCGATCCCCAGTGCAGCGGCGGCCGCCGCCAGACCCCAGGCCGTGCCCCTCAGCCGGCCCCCGCCCTCTGACCGCGCCGCCGCGTCGCGCCACGAAAGGCCGGCCCAGGCGAGGGCCGCGACCAGCCCCGCGGCGCGGACCGGCCCGGCGCCAAGGGCAACGGCCAAGGCGAACAAGGCCAACCCGACCTGCGGCCGGAGCCAGCGCCCGAGGTCCAGGGCGCCGACCGATGGAGCCCGCGCCGCCGCCAGCAGCAACCCCAGAGCGATAGCCAGCATGGCGCCCCGCCGGGCGAGATCGGCGGCCGGCGAGGCGACCGCTCGGCCCCCGGGATCTTCGATCAGCAGGCTGGGAGCGTCCGCCAGCGGGACCGTGAGCAGGCCAGGCCGCGCGCCGGCGCCGGCCGGCGCCAGAGTCCAGCGCAACGGCTGCCCGCCCTGTCCCACCCCGCCGAACGGCAGCCGGTCGGTCGACAGGCTGCGGCCGGCGACCAGCCGCCACGGCCGCGACCCGGTACTCGGCGACCCCGTACTTGGCGGCCCGGTACTTGGCGGCCCAGTACTTGGCGGCCCAGTACTTGGCGGCGCAGTGCCCAGCGTCCCGCTGCCCAGCGGCACGCCGCGAAACAGCGTGACGGCGCTGAAGCCGGCGATGTGGCTGCGCGGCCCGCGCGCCAGGTCCGGCTCGCGCGGCTCGTGCAGCAGGCCGGGGCCGGCCCACGCCCTGGCGGCGCCGTTGGGGTCGGTCAGCAGCAGGGTCGACTCGTCGTCGTCGGTCCGCTCCAGGACGCGGGCGAGGGACTCGAAGGCCTCGAGCCGGCCGGCATCGTCGTCGGTCGGCGCTTCGAGCTCGGCCGCCGCGGTCTCGGCCAGCTGGTCGAGTTGATGCCAGAGCTCGGAGTAGCCCCGCTGGCCTCTCTCGACCAGCCGTTCCGCCGCCCCCTCGGCGCCGGGGCGCAGGACGAGCTCGGCCGCCAGCAGGCCCAGGGCGGCCAGCACCGCCGCGCCGACGGGCAGCAGCTCGCGCCGCTGCGGGCGGGTCGCCAGCCAGGCCAGCGCCAGCAGCGTCAACAGCGCCAGCGCCGCCCAGCGGCCCGGTGCCAGGGTGGCCGCGGCGAGCGCGGCGAGCAGCCACGAGCGGGCGGCGGGGTTGGCGGTGAAGGTGCCCATGATCGCTCGCGCGCCCTTTCCCTGGCTCTCAGCGAGCCGGCATCGCCGCGGGGCCTCAGCCGACCATCGGCAGCCAGATCCCGTGCCGCCGAGCAGTCTCGAGGGCCCGCTCGTAGCCGGCGTCCGCGTGACGGACGACTCCCATCCCGGGGTCGCCGGTGAGCACTCTCTGCAAGCGCCTTGCCGCCGCCGCGCTGCCGTCGCAGACGATCACCATGCCGGCGTGCAGCGATAGCCCGATGCCGACCCCGCCGCCGTGGTGGACCGACACCCAGGAGGCGCCGTTGACCGCGTTGAGCAGGGCGTTGAGGATCGGCCAGTCGGCGATGGCGTCGGAGCCGTCGCGCATCGCCTCGGTCTCGCGGTTGGGCGAGGCCACCGAGCCGCAGTCGAGGTGGTCGCGGCCGATGACGATTGGCGCCGTCACCCGGCCGCTGGCCACCAGGTCGTTGAAGGCCCGGCCGGCCTTGGCGCGCTCGCCGTAGCCGAGCCAGCAGATCCGCGACGGCAGCCCCTGGAAGGCGACCCGCTCGCGGGCCAGCCGGATCCACCGGGCGAGCGGCTCGTCGTCGGGAAACAGCTCCAGGATCGCCTCGTCGGTGGCCGCCAGGTCGTCGGGGTCGCCCGACAGCACCGCCCAGCGGAACGGCCCCTTGCCTTCGCAGAACAGCGGCCGGATGAACAGCGGCACGAAGCCGCCGATGTCGAAGGCCCTCTCGACGCCGGCGTCGCGGGCCTGGCCGCGCAGGTTGTTGCCGTAGTCGAAGGTCAGGGCGCCCCGCTCCATGCAGCGTCAGCATCGCGCGCACGTGCTCGGCCATCGAGCGGGTCGAGCGGCGGATGTACTCCTCGGGGTCTGCGGCGCGCAGCGCCAGCGCCTTGGCGTAGGGAAGCCCGTGCGGCACATAGCCCTCGAGCGCGTCGTGGGCCGAGGTCTGGTCGGTCAGCGCGTCGGGCACGATCTGCCGCTCGATCAGGCGCGCCAGCAGGTCGACGGCGTTGGCCTCGACGCCGATCGACAGCGCCCGGCCGGCGTCGCGGGCCGCCAGCGCCGCGTCGATGGCACCGTCCAGATCGTCCCATGCGCTCATCGAGGTAGCGGGTGTCCAGCCGCCGGCGGATGCGCTCGGGGTCGACCTCGGCCACCAGGCAGGCGCCCTCGTTCATGGTCACCGCCAGCGGCTGGGCGCCGCCCATGCCGCCAAGACCGGCGGTCACCGTCAGCCGCCCGCGCAGGGTGCCGCCGAAGTGCTGCCGAGCGCACTCGGCGAGCGTCTCGTAGGTGCCCTGGAGAATGCCCTGGGTGCCGATGTAGATCCACGAGCCGGCGGTCATCTGGCCGTACATGGTCAGCCCCAGGCCCTCGAGCCGGCGAAACTCGTCCGCCGTCGCCCAGCGCGGCACCAGCAGCGAGTTGGCGATCAGCACCCGCGGCGCCTCGGCGTGGGTGCGGAAACACCGCCACCGGCTTGCCCGACTGGACCAGCAGGGTCTCGTCGTCGCCCAGCCGGCGCAGCGTCGCCACGATGGCGTCGAACGAGCGCCCAGTCGCGGGCCGCCTTGCCCGAGCCGCCGTAGACCACCAGGTCGTCGGGCCGCTCGGCCACCTCGGGGTCGAGGTTGTTCATCAGCATGCGCAGCGCCGCCTCCTGCTGCCAGCCGCGGCAGCTGAGCTCGAGGCCCCGCGGGGCGCGGACCGGGCGGGCGCCGGAGTCGGAGGCAGCGGTCACGCGCCCATTCTAGTGGAGTGTCTCCGACTTGCCTTGCCGTATGGGCTAGCGGCGTAGCCGGCAAGGCGCGCTGACGCAGGCTGCTCTAGAGCAGGCCTTCGAGGTGGGGATCGACCTCGCCGGCCGCGAAACGGTCGGCCGCCTCGAGGTCGCCGGCCAGCGGCCGGTCCTCGCGCCAGGGCTCGACCCGCCGCCGCAGGGCGGCGTGCAGCGCCTCGAGCGGCACGCTGGTGCGCAGCGGCCGCAGCAGGTCGATGGCCCGCGCCGCGACCACCAGCTCGATGGCGAGAATGCGGCGCAGCGCCGGCAGGCCCTGATGGAGCTTGAGCGCCGCGCCCATGCCCATCGAGACGTGGTCCTCCTTGCCGGCGGAGGTCGGGATCGAATCGACCGAGGCGGGATGGGCCAGCACCCTGAGCTCGCCGACCGCGCTGGCGGCCGTGACCTGGGCCATCATGAAGCCGGAGTCGAGCCCCGGATCCTCGGCGAGAAAGGGCGGCAGGCCGGAGAAGGAGGAGATGGTCAGCTTCTCCACCCGCCGCTCCGAGATCGAGCCGAGCTCGGCCACCCCGAGGGCCAGGATGTCGGCCGCCAGGGCGATCGGCTCGCCGTGGAAGTTGCCCCCCGAGAGGACGGCGCCGTCCTCGGCAAAGACCAGCGGGTTGTCGGTGACCGAGTTCATCTCCACCGCCAGCCGCGACTCGGCGTCGGCGATCAGACCGCGCACCGCGCCGTGCACCTGCGGCATGCAGCGCACCGAGTAGGGGTCCTGCACCCGCGGATCGCCCACCCGGTGGGACTCGCGGATCTCGGAGCCCAGCAGCAGGCGCCACAGGTTGGCGGCGCTGTCGCGCTGGCCGGGGTACGGCCGCAGGGCGTGCAGGCGGGCATCGAAGGCGTCGTCCGAGCCGCGCAGCGCGTCGGTGGTCAGGGCCCCCGCCAGGTCGGCGAGACGGGCGAGGCGGGCGAGCTCGAGCACCGCCAGGGCCACCAGGGCGGTCATCGCCTGGGTGCCGTTGATCAGGGCGAGGCCCTCCTTCGCCTCGAGCCGCAGGGGCTCGAGCCCGGCGTCGGCCAGCGCTTCGGCGGCGGCCATCTCGCGGCCCCGCCAGAGCACCGTTCCTTCGCCGATCAGTGGCAGCGCGAGATGGGCGAGGGGCGCCAGGTCGCCGCTGGCGCCGACCGACCCATGGCTCGGCACCCGCGGCAGGATTCCCCTGCCGAGCAGCTCGAGCAGCCGTTCCACCAGCTCGACGCGCACCCCCGAGCGGCCGCGCGCCAGGGTGTTGGCGCGCAGCAGGAGCATGCCGCGGACCGCCGGCTCGCTGAGCGGCTCGCCCATGCCCGCGGCGTGGCTGTGCAGCAGCCGCCGCTGCAGCGTCAGCAGCTGATCGGGCTCGATGCGCACCGAGGCGAGGTCGCCGAACCCGGTGTTCACGCCGTAGACCGCCCGATCGGCCGGCAGGTCCAGCAGCGCCTGGCGCCCGGCGGCGATCTGCTCGCGCGCTCCCGGCGTCAGCCGGCAGGCCTCACCGCCGCCCGCCACCCGCCGGAACTGCTCGAGGGTCAGGCTGGCGCCGTCGAGCTCGATGGTCTTCATGACGCCCACCGAGTCTATCCTCTCGCCTCTCGGCAAAGTACGCTCCGGCAATGGAGGGCTCGCGCCGGTTGGCCCGGCACCGCGCTATGATGGCTTGGCTTCGAGGCCATTACAGGGGGTTCCTGGCGGTTTCGATCCCACCGTGGGTCCGAGGATGAAGATCGAGCAGCGCAGGTGGTGTTCCGGACACGGCTGGTCGCCGGCCGGCCCGGCGCGGCTGGGCGAGGAGGCCGCCCTGGTGTTGGCCTTCGGCAGCAAGGAGGTGCTGGCCGCCGCCCTCGCCCTGCCGGAGGTCTGCGCGGCGTATCCGGGGGCCTTTGTCGTGGGCTGCTCGACGGCCGGCGAGATCGCCGGCACCAGCGTCTCCGACGACTCGCTGGTGACCACCGCCATCGCCTTCGAGCACAGCCGGGTGTGCACCGCCCATCTGGAGCTCGACGAGGCGGCCGACAGCTACGAGGCCGGCCGGCGGCTGGCCCTCGAGCTGCCGCCGGAGGAGCTCGTCCACGTCGTGGTTCTCGCCGACGGCACCCTGGTCAACGGCAGCGCGCTGGTGCGCGGACTCAACGACCAGCTGCCGGAAGGCGTCCAGGTCACCGGCGGGCTGGCCGGCGACGGCGAGCGCTTCGAGGAGACCCTGGTCTTCGTCGGCTGCGAGCCGCGGGTGGGAAATATCGCGGCGGTTGGGTTCTACGGCGAGCGGCTGCGAATCGGCTTCGGCTCGCTGGGCGGCTGGGATCCCTTCGGACCCGACCGGCTGATCACCCGGTCCGAGGGCAACGTGCTGTTCGAGCTCGACGGCCGCTCGGCCCTCGGCCTCTACAAGACCTACCTGGGCGACTACGCCCGCGAGCTGCCCGCCAGCGCCCTGCTCTTCCCGCTCGCCCTGCGCCGCGAAGGCGAGCGCCAGACGCCGGTGGTGCGGACCATCCTGTCGATCGACGAGAAGGCCGAGAGCATGACCTTCGCCGGCGACATGCCCCTGGGCGAGTACGCGCGCTTCATGAAGGCCAACTTCGAGCGGCTGATCGACGGCGCCACCCTGGCCGCCAAGACCAGCTACGAGACCCTCGGCGCACAGACGCCGGAGCTGGCCCTGCTGATCAGCTGCGTCGGCCGCCGGATGGTGCTCAAACAGCGCACCGAAGAGGAGGTCGAGAGCGTCCGCGAGGTGCTCGGCGAGAGCACGATCCTGACCGGGTTCTACTCCTACGGCGAGATCTCGCCCTTCACCCCCTCGGCGCGCTGCGAGCTGCACAACCAGACGATGACGATCACCACGCTCGCCGAGAGGTAGGTGGGGGGCGGTGCACAAGCTCCTCAGCCGGCAGCTCAAGAGGCTCTTTGGCGACGCCGAGCGGGTGCCTGAGGAGCTGGCCGCGTTCGTCGCCGCCATCGACTCCGCCTACCACCAGGCCGACGCCGATCGCGAGCTGCTCGAGCGCTCGCTCGACCTGACCTCGGAAGAGCTGCTCGAGGCCAACACCGAGCTGCGCCTGGATCGCCACGATCTAGAACAGCGGGTGGCCGCGCGCACCGCCGAGCTGCTGGCGGCGAACCGCAAGCTCGAGCGCGAGATCGTCGAGCGGCGCACCGCCGAGCGGCGCCTGCGGGTCAGCGAGCTGCGTTTCCAGACCCTGGCCGACAACTCCCCCACCGGCATTTTCCACTCCGACGCCGCCGGGCGCACCGTCTACGTCAACCGCGCCTGGTGCGAGATCGCCGGCATGGAGGCGGAACAGGCGGCGGGGAACGGCTGGCAGCAGGCGATCCACCCGGAGGACCGCGAACGCAAGCTCGCCGACTGGGCGGAGGCGCTCGAGCGCGGGGTGCCGGTCAGCGGCGGCGAGTACCGGATGCTGCTGCCCGACGGCAGCGAGAAGTGGGTCGTCGGCCAGGCCGTGCCGCTGCGCGATGGCGAGGGCGCGATCAGCGGCTTCGTCGGCACGCTGACCGACATCACCGAGCGCCGCCTGGCAGAAGAGGCGATCCGCCGCTCGGAACAGAAGTTCCGCACCCTGTTCGAAGAGTCCCAGGACACGATCTACATCAGCACCCCCGAGGGCCGGCTGCTCGACATCAATCCGGCCGGCGTCCGCCTGTTCGGCTACGACTCGGCGCGGGAGATGCTCGAGGTCGACCTGACGACCCAGGTCTACCTGCGCAGCGAGGAGCGCGCCGAGATGCTGCGCGAGCTCAGCCAGAAGGGGTACGTCCAGGATCTCGAGCTGCGGGTCCAGACCAAGCAGGGCAAGCGACTGACCGTGCTCGCCACCGCCAGCGCCGAGCGGGACGAGAGCGGCCGCGTGGTCTCGATGCGCGGCATGCTGCGCGACGTCACCGGCCAGCGCGACCTCGAGAACCAGCTACGCCAGGCGCAGAAGATGGAGGCGGTCGGGCGGCTGGCGGGCGGCGTCGCGCACGACTTCAACAACCTGCTGACGGCGATCCTCGGCTACGCCGACCTGATGGCGCTGGCGCTGCCCGACGACAGTCCTCTGCGCCACAACGCCGACGAGATCAAGGCGGCCGCTCAACGCGGCGCCGACCTGACCCGCCAGCTGCTCGCCTTCAGCCGGCGGCAGGTGCTGGCCCCCGAGACCCTCGACCTCAACCAGACCGTGACGACCATCGAGAAGCTGCTGCGGCGGCTGATCGGCGAGGACATCGAGCTGGTGATCGAGCTCGATCCCGGTCTCGGCGCGGTGCGCGCCGACCCCAGCCAGATCGAGCAGGTGCTGCTGAACCTCGGCGTCAACGCCCGCGACGCCATGCCGGACGGGGGCGTGCTGACGCTGCGTACCGGCAACGTCGAGGTGAAGAGCCGGGAGGCGGTCTCCGCTCTGGGGCTGGGCGAAGGCGCCTACGTCATGCTCGCGATCGAGGACAGCGGGGTCGGCATCGACGAGGAGATCCGCGACCAGATCTTCGAGCCGTTCTTCACCACCAAGTCGCGCAGCAAGGGCACCGGGCTCGGCCTGGCCACCGTCTACGGCATCGTCCGCCAGAGCGGCGGGCAGATCGAGGTGCAAAGCGAGCCGGGCCGAGGCAGCCGCTTCCGCATCCTGCTGCCGCGGGTCGAAGGCGAGCCCACCGCCACGCGCCCGGTGGCGCGTTCGCTGGGCATGCCGCAGGGCGATGAGACGGTGCTGCTGGTCGAGGACGAGCCCGCGGTGCGCGAGTACCTGCGCTCGCTGCTCTGCCGGCTGGGCTACATGGTCGTGGTTGCCGGCGACGGCGTGCGGGCGCTGGAGGTCGCCGCGCCGCTGGACGGGCGAGTTCGATCTGCTGCTGAGCGACGTCGTGATGCCGAGGATGAACGGCGTCGAGCTGGCCCGCCGGCTGACGGCCGAGCAGCCGTCTCTCCGGGTCCTGCTCATGTCGGGACACGCCGACAAGCCGGAGGCCCTGATGGAGCAGCGGCTCGCGGGAGCGCCGGTCGAGTTCCTGCAGAAGCCCTTCTCGTCGGTGACCCTGGCCAACCGCGTGCGCCGCATCCTGGACGCGCGGGACACGCCCGAGGCCGGCGCCTCGGTCGCCTGAGGCCGCGCCACCCGGCCGTCAGTCCTGGCCGGCCGTCTCGTCCGCGGGCCTACTCGAAGCTCACCTCGGGCGCCTCTTCGGCGCCGGGCCGCGATTCGAAGTAGGCCTTCGCCTCGAAGCCCCAACCGAGGGCGTCCACCAGCCAGCGGTTGGGAAACCGGCGCAGACGGACGTTGAAGTTGCGCGCTTCTTCGTTGAAGCGGGTGCGGGCGACGTTGATCCGGTTCTCGGTCCCTTCGAGCTGGACCATCAGGTCCTGGAAGGCGGCGACCGCGCGCAGCTCCGGGTAGCGCTCGACCACCACCAGCAGTCGCTGCAGGGCCGAGGAGAGGGCTCCCTGGGCGGCCTCGAAGCGGGCGAAGGCCGCCGGGTCGTTGATCAGCTCGCCCGGGTTCTCGACCTTCACCTGCCCGACGCGGCTGCGCGCCTCGACCACCTGATTGAGGGTCTCCTGCTCGAAGTCCGCCGCGCCGCGCACCGTCGAGACCAGATTGGGGATCAGGTCCGCGCGGCGCTGGTAGGTCGTCTCGACCTGGGCCCAGGCCTCGGTCACCCGCTCCTCGGCATTGATCAGGCCGTTGTAGATGCCGACGCCCCAGACCACGAGCAGCCCCGCGGTCAGGACGACGAGAACCAGACAACCGATGGCGACGATCTTCCCCATGTCAGCAAACCTCCTGTGATGCCGCCCGACGGCGGCGCGTGACAGCGGGACGATACCACCCTGCTGCAGCTACGAGCCGGCAGACGAGCGACCCGCTGCCTTCAGCGCTACCGAGCGCGCCTGCCCAGGACCGCCGGCTCCGCCGGTCCTTGGCAAGCTCTCCCTAGAAAACCTGACAGAACGCGAAGATCGCCGCACCGCTTTTCGTCCATACCGGGCGATGCTGGCGCGCGCCACCGCCGCCACCCCCTGGGGGATCGAGGCCCGACCGATCCAGATCGAGGTCGACGTGCGCCGTGGGCTGCCGCAGACCCAGATCGTCGGCCTGCCCGACACCGCGGTGCGCGAGAGCCGCGAGCGGGTGCGGGCCGCGGTCAAGAACTGCGGCTTCGACCTGCCGCCGAGGGCCGTGACGATCAACCTGGCGCCGGCCGACCTGCGCAAGGAGGGCAACCACCTCGACCTGGGGATCGCGCTCGCTCTGCTGGCCGCCCATGGCGAGCTGCCGCAGGAGAGGCTCGAGGGGCGGCTGTGCTGTGGCGAGCTGGGCCTCGACGGCACCGTGCGACCGATCCGAGGCGGGCTGGCGATCGGCGAGCTGGCGCGGAGTCTGGAGGTAAGCGAGCTGCTTCTGCCGACGGCGAGCGCCGCCGAGGCGGCGACGCTGGCGGACCTGCAGGTGGTCGGCCTCGCCGGCCTGGCCGAGGCCATCGACCACCTGGCCGGCGGCCGGCGGCTGCCGCGGGCGCAAGCCCTTGCGGCGGACCGGGAGGCCGGGGCCGAGCCCGACCTGGCCGACGTTCGCGGCCAGGCCGGCGCCCGCCGGGCGCTCGAGGTGGCTGCCGCGGGCGGCCACAATCTTCTCTTCATCGGCCCGCCGGGCTCGGGCAAGACGATGCTCGCGCGCCGGCTTCCCGGGCTGCTGCCGCCGCTGACCGCGGCCGAGGCGATCACCGTGACCAAGATCCAGTCGCTGGGGGCCGCGGCGCCCCTGGGCGGCCTGGCGACCCGGCGGCCGTTCCGCGCCCCGCACACCAGCATCAGCACCCCCGGCCTGATCGGCGGCGGCGCCATCCCGCGGCCGGGAGAGGTGACCCTGGCCCACCACGGGGTGCTCTTCCTCGACGAGCTGCCGGAGTTTCGGCGTGACGCCCTCGAGGCGCTGCGCCAGCCGATCGAAGACGGCGAGGTGCTGATCGCGCGGGTCAAGGCGCGGCTGCGCTTCCCCGCCCGCTTCGCCCTGCTGGCGGCGATGAACCCGTGCCGCTGCGGGCACCTGGGCGACCCGCGCCACGACTGCCGCTGCACGCCGCGCGAGGTCGAGCACTACCGGGCGCGGGTCTCGGGACCGCTGCTCGACCGCATCGACATGCATGTCGAGGTGCCGGCGGTGAGCCTGAGCGAGCTCAAGGCCGCCGCCGGCGAGGCCAGCGCCGCGGTGGCGGCCCGGGTGGCGGCGGCGCGCCGGCGCCAGGCTCTGCGGCTGGCCGACGGCGCCGCCACCGGGGTCAACGCCGCGCTCACCGACCGCCAGGTGCGCGCCCTCTGCCACCTGGAGGGTGCCGCCCGCGGCCTGCTCGACAGCGCCTTCGAGCGGCTGGGCCTCTCGGCCCGGGCGATGAGCCGCATCCTCAAGGTCGCCCGCACCCTGGCCGACCTCGCCGGCCGGCCGAAGATCGCGGCCGCCGACGTGGCCGAGGCGATCCAGTACCGGACCCTGGACCGGCGGCTGACGCCGTGAGCCTCGACGGCGGCAGCCACCCTGCCGGGAGGTCTGCTCCCGACCATGAAGCTGGGGATTGCACAGATGACTAGTCATGACTATCATCTGGTCATGAACGAAGTCGGCATCGCCGAGCTCAAGGCCAGGCTCAGTGCCTGTCTGCGCCGCGTGCGCGCTGGGGACACCTTGACGGTGCTCGACCGATCGACGCCGGTCGCCCGCATCGTGCCCTACCTCGAGGCCGCGACGCCGCTGCACATTCGAAGGCCCAGGCCCGGGGCGCCCCGGCCCGGGGAGGTCGAGCTGCCCGTGCCGACTCCGCTGGCTCGCGACGTGGTCGACCTGCTGCTCGAGGACCGGGCCGGGGGCCGATGATCGGCTACGTGGACTCCTCGGTGGCGCTCCGCCTGATCCTGGGCCAGCCGGACGCGCTGGCGGAATGGGCCCTGCTCGAGCGTGGCGTGGCCAGCGAACTGGTCGAGCTCGAGTGCCTGCGAACCGTTGACCGCCTGAGCCTCGCCGGCGAGCTCACCGCCGAGCAGTCGGTCACCTTGCGCGAGGGGGTGTACCGGCTCACCGGCACGCTCGAGATCGTCGGCATCACTCGGCCGGTGCTGGCTCGCGCCGGCCAGCCGCTGCCGGCGCCACTCGGCTCGCTGGACGCTCTGCACCTCGCCACGGCCCTTCTCTGGTCGGAGACCCTGGACCTGGATCTGGTGATGCTCACCCACGACCGCGCCCTGGCCCAGGCCTCCAGCGCCTTGGGCCTGGAGTGTCTCGGGATCTAGCCCGATGGCGGAGCGGTCACTCTTGACCGAGTTCACAATCTAGTTCACTATCGACTCATGCGACTCAACATCCACGAGGCCAAGACGCACCTTTCGCGCTATCTCGAGAGGGTGGAGCGTGGCGAGACGATCGTCCTCTGCCGTCGCAATGTGCCCATCGCCGAGATCCGCCCGTTGCCGCCGGCGCGCGACGAAGTGCCCCAACCCGGCTTGTGGAAGGACGAGATCGAGGTGCCCGAGGCGTTCTTCGACCCGCTGCCGGCCGACCTTCTCGAGGCGTTCGAAGGCAAGCGAGACGTCGATTGAGGATCCTGCTGGACACGGCGCCCTTCCTCTGGCTCGCCAGCGGCTCGCCACGCCTGTCGGAGAGCGCGCGGCGGCTCGTCCAAGACAGGGCCATCCAGATCCACCTCAGCGCGGTCTCGGGATGGGAGATCGCCATCAAGCACTCGCTGGGAAAGCTGCGGCTGGGCCGGCGCCCCGAGGAGCTGATCCCCGAGGCCAGACAGGCCTACCAGATCGCCTCGTTGCCGCTCGACGAAGAGTCCGCTCTGCAGGCCGGCCGCCTGCCCGGCATCCACCGCGATCCATTCGACCGCATGCTGATATGCCAGGCGATCGTCCACGGCCTGACCATCCTCACCCCCGACGAGGAAGTTCGCGCCTATCCGGTTCGCACTACCTGGTAGTAGATTGGCTTTCCCGATGCCCCCCACTACGATCATCAAGCGCAACGGCGAGGCGGTGCCGTTCGACCCCGAGAAGATCACCGTCGCCATCTACAAGGCGATGGCCGCCGGCGGCGCCCACGACCGCGAGCTGGCCGAGGGGCTGACCGGCCAGGTCGTGGCGGCGCTCGAGGCGGCCTATACCGGCGAGCAGTTGCCGACGGTCGAGGACACCCAGGACTTCGTCGAGCGGGTGCTGATCCAGGGCGGCCACGCGGAGGTCGCCAAGCGGTACATCCTCTACCGCGGCGAGCGGACCAAGATGCGGTCGCGGAGGCGCCGCGAGCGGGTCGAGCCGATTCCGTACAAGGCGATGTGGCAGGCGCTCGACTGGGCGGTCGAGCACGGCTGCAACACCGTCGCCGGCCTCAACGAGGTCATCCGCGAGGGCCGGCTGCCGTGGCTGATCCGCGCCGCCGACGAGCTCTACGAGCGCACCTTGGAACAAATCGCCGCCGCGGTGCTCGAGCGGCACGAGGAGCTGCGCTTTCTCATCGTCGCCGGGCCGTCGAGCTCCGGCAAGTCGACCACCACGAGCAAGCTGGCCGGCCACCTGGAGGCCGCGGGCCTGTCGGTGGTGCCGCTGGCGCTGGACAACTACTTCTTCGATCTCAGGCTGCACCCCCGGGACGAGCTCGGCGACTACGACTTCGAGACCCCGGAGGCCCTCGACCTGGAGCTGGTTAACCATCACCTCGCCGAGCTCGACGCCGGCCGGCCGATCGAGGTGCCGGTCTACGACTTCAAGACCGGCAACCGGCTCGACCGCACCACCCCCTTCGAGGCCGGGCCCGGCAGCGTCGTGCTGCTCGACACGCTGCACGGCCTCTACGACGGGCTGACCGCCAGCGTGCCCGACGAGCGCAAGTGCCGGCTCTACATCGAGACCATCAGCCAGCTCAAGACCGCCGAGGGCCGCTACATGCGCTGGACCGACATCCGGCTGCTGCGGCGGATGATCCGGGACGCCAAGTTCCGCGGCTACGAGCCCGAGCGCACGATCCAGCACTGGCACTACGTCCGGCGCAGCGAGCTCAAGCACATCATCCCGCACCAGAGCCGGGCCGACTTCCACATCAACGGCGCCCTGGCCTACGAGCTGCCGTTCCTGAAGCTCCACCTGTTCCACCACTTCCCCGAGTTCATCCGCCGCTGGCGAGGTGACGACCGGCGTCTCGACGGCTACATCCGGGCTCGCCGCATCCACGACCTGCTGGCTTCGATCGAGGACGTGGCCGACGACTCCGCCGTCCCCGAGACCTCGCTGCTGCGCGAGTTCATCGGCGGCAGCGCCTACGACGTGCACTAGCACCGGCTCTCGTCGCGAGCCGGCGGCCGGGCGATGGGACGACGGCGCCGCGGCGCCGCCGGTGCGATCCGGGCCGTCGGCCCCAACGCTTGACAATCCCCCGACCGGCCGAGAGAATGTGCCGTCCACTAGATGGTCGGTTGAGTCACCAGCAAGCGGTCAGCGACGCGCCGACAGGCTCCACGCAGAGAAGAAGCTTCTTGAAGTACCACACCGTCATCGTTGTGCCCCACGCCCGGGCGCGGTTCCGCAAACTGCGGATCAGCAACCGTCAGCTGGTGGTCGCGGTGGCGGCTCTGGCCGCGGTCACCCTGGCCTCGATCTTCACCACCTGGTCGTTCTTCACCAAGACGGTGGACCTGAAGGAGCTCGAGCAGGTGCGCGAGGAGAACGAGTCGCTGCGCCAGGTCAACCGCTCCTTCGAGGACTCGATCCGCACCCTGCAGAAGCAGCTTGGCGAGTTCGAGGACCGCACGCGGCAGCTGGCCATCGTCGCCGGCCTCGACGAGTTGGGCATCGGCCAGCAGGCCGGTATCGGCGGCCAGGAGTCGTACCTCGACGGCCAGGTCGACCTCTCCGCCCTCGGCCAGCGGTCGACCGAGATCGACCGCAGCCTCGAGGAGGTGGACGCCAAGCTCAGCGAGCGCCAGCGGCTGATCGCCTCGACGCCGGCGATCGCGCCGGTCAAGGGCATCCTCACCAGCAGCTTCGGTGGCCGCAAGGACCCGATCACCGGCAAGCCGGCCCGGCACTGGGGCATCGACATCGCCACCGCGCCGGGCAGCAGCGTGATGGCCAGCGCCGACGGCATTGTCGTCCGCACCGGCCGCATCGGCGGTCTCGGCAAGGCGGTCTACGTCTCGCACGGCTACGGCGTGACGACGCGCTACGCCCACCTCGCCTCGATCGAGGTGACGCCGGGCCAGCGGGTGGGCCGGGGCGACATGCTCGGCCGGGTGGGCGCCACCGGGCGCGCCACCGGCTATCACCTGCACTACGAGGTGCGGGTCGATGGCGGCGCGGTGAATCCGCTCGCCTATATCCTCGACGGCACGCGGGGCTAGCCCGACCCGCTTCGACCGGGCCGCGGCAGGCCCTTCCAGCCACGGCAGCCGCCGCGTGAGGGGGCCGCACGGCGGGGAATCTTGCTAGACTGAGGCCGGTTCTCACGGGCAGCGCCGACCGGCGCCGTCCTCCACCAGGCTCCAACCGCGACTCCCCCGATGCTCAACAAGGCTCTCTCCAAGGTCTTCGGCACCAAGCACGACCGCGACGTCAAGCGGATGCAGCCGATGGTCACCGCCATCAACGAGCTCGAGCCCGCAGATCGGCGGCGCTGACCGACGAGCAGCTGCGGGGCAAGACCGAGGAGTTCCGCAAGCAGCTGAGCGACGGCGAGCCGCTCGACGACCTGCTGGTGCCCGAGGCCTTCGCCGTGGTGCGCGAGGCGGCGCGGCGCGCGCTCGGCCATGCGCCACTTCGACGTCCAGCTGATCGGCGGCATCGTGCTGCACGAGGGCAAGATCGCCGAGATGAAGACCGGCGAGGGCAAGACCCTGGTCGCGACCCTGCCGGCCTACCTGCAACGCGCTCGACCGGCAAGGGCGTCCACGTCGTCACGGTCAACGACTACCTGGCCCGCCGCGACGCCGAGTGGATGGGCGCGATCTACCGCTTCCTCGGCCTGACGCGTCGGCGTGCATCCAGCACGACATGCCCGACGCCGAGCGCCAGCGCGGCCTACGCCGCCGACATCACCTACGGCACCAACAACGAGTTCGGCTTCGACTACCTGCGCGACAACATGAAGTTCGACGCTCGACGACGCATGGTCCAGCGCGGCCACCACTACGCCATCGTCGACGAGGTCGACTCGATCCTGATCGACGAGGCGCGCACGCCGCTGATCATCTCCGGGCCCGTCCGAGGAGTCGACCGACAAGTACTACCGCATCGACCAGATCGTCCCGCGCCTGGCGCAGGGCGAGGAGATCGAGCACGGCGACGGCTCGAAATCGACCAGCGGCGACTTCCTGGTCGACGAGAAGGCCCACACCGTGACGCTGACCGACGCCGGCGTCGCCAAGGTCGAGAAGCTGCTCGGGCGTCGACAACCTCTACGACCCGGACGAACATGGACTGGTGCATCCACGGCATCAACCAGGCGCTGCGCGCCCACACGCTCTACAAGCGCGACGTCGACTACGTGATCAAGGACGGCCAGGTCGTCATCGTCGACGAGTTCACCGGCCGCCTGATGCCCGGCCGGCGCTGGTCCGACGGCCTGCACCAGGCGGTCGAGGCCAAGGAGGGCGTGCAAGATCGAGCGCGAGAACCAGACCCTGGCCACGATCACCTTCCAGAACTACTTCCGCATGTACGACAAGCTGGCCGGCATGACCGGCACCGCCGAGACCGAGGCGGCCGAGTTCGGCAAGATCTACGAGCTCGACGTGGTCGGTGATCCCGACCAACCGGCCGCTGGTCGCGCGATCGACCACGCCGACGTGATCTACCGCACCGAGCCGGAGAAGTGCGACGCGGTCGTCGAGGAGATCGCGCGAGTGCCACGAGACGCGGCCAGCCGGTGCTGGTCGGCACGATCTCGATCGAGAACTCGCGAGATGCTGTCGAAGCTGCTGCAGCGGCAAGCGGCGTCACGCACGTCGTGCTCAACGCCAAGCACCACGAGCGCGAGGCCGAGATCGTCGCCCAGGCCGGCCGCAAGGGCGCGGTGACCATCGCCACCAACATGGCCGGCCGCGGCACCGACATCCTGCTCGGCGGCAACCCCGAGGCGCTGGCCCGCAGCGAGGCCGACCCCGACGACGCGAGCCCGAGGCCTACGCCGAGGCGCTCGCGCGCTACACCGAGGTCTGCGCCGCGCGAGAAGCGAGGAGGTGCTCGCGGCCGGCGGCCTGCACATCCTCGGCACCGAGCGCCACGAGTCGCGGCGCATCGACAACCAGCTGCGCGGCCGCTCCGGCCGCCAGGGCGACCCCGGCGTCGTCGCGCTTCTTCCTCTCGCTCGAGGACGACCTGATGCGCATCTTCGGCGCGCGACCGCGTGCAGGCGGCTGATGGAGCGGCTGGGCATGGAGGAGGGCGAGCCGATCGAGCACCGGATGGTCACCCGCGCGATCGAGCGCGCGCAGAAGCAGGTCGAGGGGCGCAACTTCGAGATCCGCAAGCACCTGCTCGAGTACGACGACGTCATGAACAAGCAGCGCAAGGCGATCTACGAGCTGCGCCGCGACATCCTGGACGGCAACGAGGGGCGCGACTACGTGCTGCGCGTCGCCGACGACCTGCTCGGCTACGTCATCGAACAGCACTGCCCGGAGAAGGCCGACCCGCGCGACTGGGAGCTGACCGAGGTGCGCACCGACATGGTCGCCTACTTCAACCTCGACGTCGGCGAGCTCGGGGTGGATCTCGACGAGCTCGGCATCGACGAGCTGGGCGACACCCTGCGCGAGGCGGTCCACGCCCGCTACGAGGCCAAGGAGCAGCGGCTCGGCTCGGAGCTGATGCGCAGTTCGAGCGCGACATCCTGCTGCAGGTCATCGACCAGTCGTGGAAGGACCACCTGCTGGCGCTCGACCACCTCAAGGAGGGCATCGGCCTGCGCGGCTACGGCCAGCGCGACCCGCAAGATCGAGTACAAGCGCGAGAGCTTCGAGCTGTTCCAGGCGATGAAGGAGCGGATCGAGGACAGCTTGATCAAGACCCTCTTCCGGCTCGAACCGCTCTCCGAGGAGCAGCTCGCCGAGCGCCGCCAGCAAAAGGGACGGCAGTCCTCGGAGCGGCTGCGCTTCTCCGCCCCGCCCAAGACGAGCGCGCCGCAGCGGCCGCAGACCGTCAAGCGGGGCGACAAGAAGGTCGGGCGCAACGACCCCTGTCCCTGCGGCTCGGGCAAGAAGTACAAGAAGTGCCACGGCTCGCCGGCCGGGGTCACCGCCTGATGGCCGGGCCTCCCGACCCGCCGCCGACGGCGCTCACCTTCGACGACGTCCTGCTCGTCCCCGGCCGCTCGGAAGTCCATCCCAACCAGGTCGACCTCTCGACCCGCCTGTCCCGCGGGATCGAGCTGAACATCCCGCTCGTCTCGGCGGCGATGGACACGGTGACCGAGTCGCGGCTGGCCATCGCCCTGGCCCAGGAGGGCGGCATCGGCATCATCCACAAGAACCTCTCCGTCGAGGACCAGGCCGCCGAGGTGGACAAGGTCAAGCGCTCGCGAGGCCGGGATGATCGTCGACCCGATCACCATGCGCCCCGAGCAGACGATCGGCGAGGCGCTCGAGGTGATGACCCACTACCAGATCTCCGGCGTTCCGGTCACCGACGCCGACGGCCACCTCTGCGGCATCCTGACCAACCGCGACCTGCGCTTCGAGACCGACCAGAGCCGGCCGATCGCCGACCTGATGACCACGGAGAACCTGGTCACGGTGCCCGACGGAACCACCCTCGAGGAGGCCAAGGCGCTGCTCCACCGCCACCGGATCGAGAAGCTGCTGGTGGTCGACGAGGACGGCGCGCTGAACGGGCTGATCACCGTCAAGGACATCCAGAAGGCCAACCAGTTCCCCAACGCCTGCAAGGACGATCTCGGCCGCCTGCGGGTCGGCGCCGCGGTCGGCGCCTCGGCCGACGCGGTGGATCGCGCCCGGGCGCTGGTCGAGGCCAAGGTCGACGTCCTGGTGGTCGACACCGCCCACGGCCACAGCGCGGGCGTGCTGGAGGCCTGCGCGCGCTTGCGCGAGGCCTTCCCCGACGTCGAGCTGATCGCCGGCAACGTCGCCACCGGCGAGGGCGCCGCCGCGCTGATCGACGCGGGGCGTCGACGCCGTCAAGGTCGGCATCGGGCCGGGCTCGATCTGCACCACCCGGGTCGTCACCGGCGCCGGCGTGCCGCAGGTGACCGCCATCCAGGAGTGCGTCGCCGCCGCCGCCGACAGCGGCGTGCCGGTGATCGCCGACGGCGGCATCAAGTTCTCGGGCGACGTGACCAAGGCGCTGGCCGCCGGCGCCAACTCGGTGATGATCGGCTCGCTGTTCGCCGGCACCGAGGAGAGCCCGGGCGAGACGATCCTCTACCAGGGCCGCACCTTCAAGGCCTACCGCGGCATGGGCTCGCTGCCGGCGATGGTCGGCGGCGGCGCCGACCGCTACTTCCAGAGCGACGGCGAGGAGCTCGGCAAGCTGGTGCCCGAGGGCATCGAGGGGATGGTGCCGCTACAAGGGCAGCCTGCACGCGCTGCTGCCCCAGCTCATCGGCGGCCTGCGCTCGGGCATGGGCTGCGCCGGCTGCGCCACGATCGACGAGCTGCGCACCAAGTCACGCTTCGTCCGCGTCACCGCCGCCGGGCTCAAGGAGAGCCACGCTCACGACGTGGTGATCACCAAGGAAGCGCCCAACTACTGGGTCGAGCGCTAGCCGAGCCCGCCGAGCTGCTTCTCCGCCGCGGTCATTCCCAGGCCGGCTCGAGGCCGCTGCGGCGGTAGGGGCACCAGGCCAGCGCCACCAGCCGCACCTCGATGTCGGACTTGCGCGGCCGCACCGACTGGCGGCTCAGCTCTTCGGTCTGCGGGTCGAAGCGCTCTTCGAGCTCGTCGATCTGGGCCTCGAGCCCGGTGGCGAGCTCCTGGACCTCGGCGGTCAGCGTCTCGACCGTCTCCTGGGCCCGCTTGACGTCCTGCTTCTCCTTCGAGGTCCGGCCCAGGCTGCCCAGGGCCGAGCCGGCGCTGCCGCGGTAGGAGCGGCCGGTAAAGGCCGCCAGCAGGGTCGAACCGAAGTTGATGGCGGTCCGCATGCGCTGCTGCGAGACCTGCTCCGCCTGCACGTCGACCGCCTGCCGCGCCTTGCGGATCCGCTCCTCGAGGGCCTCGACCTTGGAGCGGTTCTTGCTCCTGAGCTCGTCGATCTCCTCGTCGCGCCGCTCGCGCGCCCGCTCGGCGAGCCGGACGCGGAACTCGCGCTCGCTCTCGCCGGGCTCCGACACCAGGCCGTAGGTGGCGCTCTTGAACAGGTCCATGCTGCTGCCGCGATAGAGAGTGGTGGCCAGCTCCCGGCTCCACCCGCTGTAGCTCTTCGGCTTGCCGGCCGCCCGCGGCAGCTCGCCCCAGGACGGGCCCTCCTCGCCCTCGCGCTCGAGGTCGGCCTCGGTCAGGGCGGTCTCCTCCGCCTTCTGCCAGTCGACGTCGATCATCTTCGGGTCGAGCGGCAGCAGTAGCGACGTCTCGTCGGTGCGCAGCGTCTCGCGGCTCTTGCGGTCGACATAGCTGACCCGCGCCAGGCCCAGCAGCGCCGGGCGGTAGACCATCCCGGCCGGATCGTCGCGCAGCGGCAGAAAGACCTGCGGCACCGCCGGATCGAGGACCGGCCGGCCGGCGGCCGGCGGCGCCGGCGGCGCGGCGGCGGCAGCCGCGGCCGGCACGCGCGACTCGTCGGCCGCCGCGGCCGGGGCGGCCGGGGCTGCCGGCGCCTCCTGCTTGCGCCCCTCCATCAGCCGGCCGATCTGCTGCCGGGTCAGCGGGCCGCGCAGGTACGACATCGCCCAGCGCGTGTGGAAGATCACCGGCCCGTCCTCGTGCACGTTGTTCATCAGGAAGACGCGCTTGCCGAGCCCGGCGAGGATCTGCTCGATCTCCCGGCGGTCGAAGGCCGCCGGCGCCGCAGCGCCCTCGAGCCCGTCGAGCACCCGCGCCTTGTCGCGCTCGGTCTGCAGCCGGCCGAGGAACCAGGTGCCGGTGTTCGAGAGCCCCTTGTAGTCGAGGTCGACCGGGTTCTGCGTCGCCAGCACGACCCCGAGCCCGTAGGCGCGCGCCTGCTTGAGCAGCGTCAGCATCGGCTTCTTCGACGGCGGTTCGGCCGATCGGCGGCAAGAAGCCGAAGATCTCGTCCATGTAGAGCAGCGCGCGCAGGCTGGTCGTGCCCGGGCTGCGAGCGCATCCAGGCGACGACCTCGTTCAGCAGCAGCGTGACGAAGAACATCCGCTCCGCGTCGGAGAGATGCGCGATCGAGAGGATCGAGATCCGCGGCTTGCCCGTCTCGGTGTAGAGCAGCGCGCCCGACGTCGAGCGGCTCGCCCTCCATCCAGACCTGCGAAGCCCGGCGACGCGAGCAGGTTGTTGAGCCGCATCGCCAGCTCGAAGCGGTCCTTGGCCGGGAAGAACGACTCGAGGTCGAGCACGCCGACGCGCTCGAACGGCGGGCTCTGGATCCGCGGATCAGCGCCGCCGAGGTCGAGGTCGCGCCCCTCGCGCCAGCGCGGTCGAGCAGCGTCGAGAGCAGGATGTGCTCGCGGCTGCGGATCGGGTCGGCGTCGATCCCGAGCAGGCCGAGCAGGCTCGGTGACGGTGGTCGCGATCCGCTCGCGCAGCAGCGTCGCCGTCCTCGAGCAGCGCCGGCGGCGGCGCGGCGAACGAGCGCAGACGATCGAGATCGGCATGCCCGGCGTCGCTGCCCGGGCGTGTAGATCGCGAACTCGGCCGCCTCGCGCAGCCGGCGGATGCGCTCGCCGTCCTGGCCCCACTCGGCGAGCCCCTTGCGCCACAGCTCGGCCTGCGCCGCGGCGTACTCGTCGGGCGTCAGGCCCTTGCGCGCGCGCGTCGTCCTCGTCGATCCAGGGCCGGAAGTCGCTCGGCGCGCGAGCTCCGGGAAGGTCAGCAGCAGGTTGCCCAGGTCGCCCTTGGGGTCGATCACGAGCGCCGGGATGCCGTCGATCGCGGCCTCCTCGAGCAGGGCGATGCAGAGGCCGGTCTTGCCGCTGCCGGTCATGCCGACACAGACCGCGTGGGTCGTCAGGTCCTTCGAGTCGTAGAGCAGCAGCCCGTCGCGCGGCTCGCCGGCCTCGAGGTCGTACTGCCGGCCGAGGTAGAAGGCGCCGAGCTTCTCGTAGCTCTGTTGGCTCATCTTTCCTCCAGGGGGTCTTGACGGAACGGCCCGACCGGCGCGTGCCCGGCCAAGGCTATCGCCCGCCCAGCGCGCCAGGCAACCGGTAGGGAGCTGAGATCACTCCCGCCAGGCGCGCGGATCGAGATCGTAGGGCGCCGGCGTCAGGTTCTCGACCCCGTCCGGCCCCAGCCAGCAGAGATCTTCCAGCCGCACGCCCCAGCCGGCCTCGGGGTCGTACAGCCCGGGCTCGAGGGTGAACAGGTCGCCCACCGCCAGGGTGCCATCGCCGCCGGCGGCCGCCCGCCGGAAGCTGGGCAGTTCGTGCAGCTCGTAGCCGACGCCGTGGCCCAGGCCGTGGACGTACCCGCGCACGGTCTCCGGGTCCTGCACCACGGTCGCATAGCCGGCCGCCTCGAAACCGACGCAGGCGCCGCTCTGGAGCTCCCAGCCGGACGTGCCGGCGCGGCTCGAGCGGTAGGCGGCGGCCAACGCCGCGAGAACCGCACCGTGGGCGGCGGCCAGGTCGGCCGGCGGCTCACCGACGCAGAAGGTGCGGGTGCAGTCGGCGAACAGCCGGCGGCGGGGAAACAGGTCGACGACGATCGACTCGCCGGCCCGCAGCACGCGATCGTCGGCGCCCCGGCTGTGCGGCACCGCGCTGTCCGCCCCGGCGGCGAGGATGTTCCCCTCGGGCTGCTCCAGGCCCTCGCGGGCCAGGATCGCCCCGACCTCGCCGCGCAGCCTGCCGGCGGTCAGCCGTTCGCCGTCCAGCCACAGCTCGGCGCCGCGCGGCGCCGCGGCCGCCAGCAGCTCGGCCACCCGGGCAAGCGCCGCCACGGTGGCCACCGCGGCCCGCCGTGCCGCCGCCAGCTCCGCCTCGGTCTTGCGCTTGCGTAGCCGCCGGGTCACCGCGCCGCCGTCGACCAGCTCCCAGCCGGCCTCGCCCAGTGCCCGGGCCGCGGCGAGCAGCACGCCGGCGCCCGGGCGGCCGGCCACCGCCACCGCACCCGGCGCCACCGCGGCCGCCTCGAGGCCGCGGCGCAAGAGCTCGGCCCAGAGCTCGCCCGGCGGCAGCCCTCGGTCGATCAGCCCCGCCAGCCCCAGGCGGGAGGGCGTCAGAACCCGGCAGCCGGTGCCGGCGGCCTCCTGCCGTTCCATGGCGGTCAGGTAGCCCAGGTACGGCGGTCCCGCGACGCCGCACCGGGCGACGAGAAAGCTCTCGCCGAGATGGGCGTCGCCGACGAATGGCGCCAGGTCAGGATCGGCCGACGAGGAGGCGATCACCAGCAGCGCGCGGCAGCCGGCGGACTCGAGCTCGCCGTCGAGCATCTGCCATGGCGCCGGCGATGCCGCCGCGGGGCCGGTCGAGGCGGCTCGGTCCATCGGCGCTGACGGAGGCTAGGCGGGCTGGACGTGGGGGTCGAGGAACTTCTCGAAGGCCGCCTTGGGCAGGGCGCCCATCGTGCGGTCGGCGGCAGCGCCCTTCTTGAACAGGATGAAGGTCGGAATGCTCTGCACCTGGTGCTCGATCGCCAGGGCCTGGTTCTCGTCGACGTTGAGCTTGGCGATCTTCACCTTGCCGGCCATCTCGTCGGCGATCTGGTCCAGGACCGGCGCCACCATGCGGCACGGCCCGCACCAGGCGGCCCAGAAATCCACCAGCACCGGCACGTCGGAATCCAGCACCTGGCTCTTGAAGTTTTCGGTGTCCACGGTCAGCACATTCTCGCTTGCCATCGATTCGGTCCCTCGATCTGTTGCTTGGTCTGTCGGTTGGTGGGATCAGGCGGGGGGAGCTGCGAGGCGATTCCGCCGCGATGGGTCAGTCGGCGGGCGCGCTACGGTTCTGGTAACAGCCGGTGGCGGCGAAGTATTCTCGCGCCGCCTCCGCGTCGCGGCCGATCTGCTCGCGCAGCGCGTCGGCCGACGGGAACTTGCGTTCCGGGCGCAGCCGGTGCAGCACCTCGAGATCGACCCGCTCGCCATAGATGTCGCGGTCGAAATCGAGCACGTGACACTCCACGAGGCGAGGATGCTCGGCGTAGACCGTCGGCCTCCTGCCGACGTTGGTCACCGACGGCAGATCCTCGGCCAACGCCGGAATCCGCAGGCGGCTGACGTAGACGCCATCGGCGGGGAGCAGCTCGTTGTCCAGCGCGAGATTGGCCGTCGGCCAGCCCAGCCCCCGGCCGCGGCCGTCGCCGCGGACGACGATGCCGCTCAGGGCGTACGGCCGGCCGAGCAGCCGGGCGGCCTCCTCCGCCTGGCCGTCCGCCACCGCGGCCCGGATGCGGGTGCTGGAGACCGGCTCGCCGCCGCTCGTCACCTCGGCGCAGCCGAAGGCGGCGAAACCGAAGCTTTCGCCCGTGGTCCGCAGGAGCGACAGGTCGCCCTCGCGGTCGCGGCCGAAGGCGAAGCGCGAGCCGACGTAGACCTCCTTGACCGCCAGCGCACCGACCAGGAAATCGCGCACGAACCGCCGCGCCGGCAGCGCGGCGAAGCTGGGCGTGAAGCGCACTACGATCAGGGCATCCAGGCCGGACTCCTCCAGCAGCGCCTGCTTCTGCCCCTCGGTGGTCAGAAGCGGCGGCGCCTGCTCGGGACGCAGGATGCTCAGCGGATGCGGCTCGAAGGTCACGACCGCCGATCCCAGGCCGGTCTCCCGCGCCCGGGCGGTCACCAGTTCGAGAATGCGCCGCTGGCCGACGTGGATGCCGTCGAAGTTGCCCACCGTCACGACCAGGTCGCGCGGCAGGTCGTCGCGCCCCCAGGCGTCGCGCACGACCCGCATCAGGCGGCGGCCACCTCGACGCCGGGGACGCCGCTCGGCCCGACGACGCGGCCCACCACGTCGTCCGGCCAGGCGTCGGTGATCTCGACCTCGACGATCGAGCCGGCCGGCGCGGTGCCGTCGTTGATCAGCACCCGGCCGTCGATCTCCGGCGCCTGTCCGCGATGGCGGCCCTCGAGCAGGTGCTCGCTCTCGCCGCAGACGCCCTCGACCAGCACCTCGAGCCGGCGGCCGACCAGCCGCTGCCGGCTGGCGAGGGCGATCGGCCGCTGCGCTTCGAGCAGCCGCTGATGACGGCCGCGAGCCGTCGCGGCCGCCACTCGGGAGCCCAGCTCGGCCGCCGGCGTGCCCTCCTCACGGCTGTAGACGAAGGCCCCGAGATGGTCGAAGCGGGCGCGCTCGACGAACTGCATCAGGTGGTCGAAATGCTCTCGGCGCTCGCCCGGGAAGCCGACGATGAAGGTCGAGCGAAGCGAGATCTCGGGCACCAGCTCGCGCGCCCGATCGAGCAGGCGCAGGTAGCCGTCGGGCGAGCCGCCGCGCAGCATCGCCCGCAGGATCTGCGGATGGCTGTGCTGTAGGGGCATGTCGACATACGGCACGAAGCGCCGCTCCGCCGCCATCAACCGCAGCAGGCCCTCGTCGAGAGTCGTCGGATAGGCGTAGAGAAAGCGGATCCAGGGCAGCTCGGTGGCCTCCAGCAGGCCCTCGACCAGCCGCCGCATCCCGGCTCGCTTGAGCCCCAGGTCCTCGCCGTAGCGGGTGGTGTCCTGGGCGATCAGGACGAGCTCGCGCACGCCCTGCGCCTCGAGCTGCCGGGCTTCGGCCACCAGGTCCGCCACCGGGCGGCTGCGAAAGCGGCCGCGCCAGAGCGGGATGGCGCAGAAGGTGCACGGGTTGTCGCAGCCCTCGGCGACCTTGAGATAGGCGTAGCCGCGGGTGGTGAGCTTGCGCGGCGCGGTGTGGTCGAAGACCAGGTGCGACGGCGACGGCGGCGGCGCCTCGCCGCCGATCTCCACCAGATCGCCCACCCGGCGCAGATCGTCGAGGCCGATGAAGCCGTCGATCTCGGGGATGGCGCTCTCGAGCTCGGGACCGTACCGGTTGACCATGCAGCCGGCGACCAGCAGCCGCTTCTTCGTGCCGGCCTTGGCTCGCGCCACCTCGAGAATCGCGTCGATCGACTCCTGCTTGGCCTCATCGATGAAGCCGCAGGTGTTGACGATCACCGTCTCCGCTTCGTCCAGGTCGTTGACGATCCGGTGGCCGCGGCGCTCCAGCTCGCCCAGCATGACCTCGCTGTCGACCAGATTCTTGGCGCAGCCCAGGCTGATCAGGCCCACGCGGCCGGCGGTCGGGATCTTGTCGCTCACGGCGGTCGATTCTAGCGGTTGAGTATGCGCGGCCGACGGAGCTTTCGGGCCGCTTGGGGTGGCGTGCGGCCGCGCTCAGGCGGCCTTCAGCTCGGAAGTGCAGTGCGGGCAGCGGCGGGCCGCGATCGGGATCTCGGTGTCGCAGAAGTCGCACTTCTTGGTCGTCGGCTCGGCCGGCGGCGCCTCTTCCTCTTGCTTCCACCGATTGATGTTCTTGACCATCATGAAGATGGCGAAGGCAACGATGAGAAAGGTGATGATGGTGTTGACGAACACGCCGTAGTTGACGGTCACGGCGCCGGCTTCGCGCGCCGCCGCCAGCGAGTCGTAGGGGCCCGCGATCTCGGCGCCCGCCTTCAGCACGGTGAACATGTTGGAGAAATCGACGCCGCCCAGCAGCAGCCCGATCGGCGGCATCAGCACGTCGTCGACCAGCGACTTGACGATGGGGCTGAAGGCGCCGCCGATGACGATACCGATCGCCATGTCCAGCACGCTGCCCTTCATGGCGAACTCCTTGAACTCTTTCAACATTCTTACGCTCCTTCTTCCGTCCCCGTGTGGCGGGGGGCGCGCCGGACCGGCCGTGCCCGGAGCTGTCGTTTGGGATGATTCGACCCGGCGGAACGCCGAGCCGACTGACGGGTATCGTACCCCAGATCGGTCTCGAGAACGCGGCCCGGCCCTGGCCCGGCCCCACAGCCGCGCTCGTTGCCGCCGGCCGCTCCACGGGCTACGATGCCAGTCCGTGAGCGCGCTTGCCGAACTGCCCGGGGCCGTCGCGACGGCGACCTGGGAGGTCTACCTGCTCGCCAGCCCCTACATCCTGGTGGGGCTGGCAGCGGCCGGCCTGCTGCATGGGCTGCTGCCCGCCGCGCGCGTGGCTCGCTGGCTGGGCCGCCCGGGCCTGGGCTCGATGGCTCGCGGCGCGCTGCTCGGAATCCCCCTGCCGCTGTGCTCGTGCGCCGTGGTGCCGGTCACCCTGGAGCTGTCACGCAAGGGCGCCAGCCGCGAGGCCTCGCTGGCCTTCCTGGTGTCGACACCCGAGACCGGGGTCGACTCGATGCTGCTGACCTGGGGCCTGATGGGGCCGGTGATGACCGTCGCTCGCCCGATCGCGGCGCTGGCCACCAGCCTGGTGGCGGCGATCTCGTCGCGGCTCAGCGGCTCGGAGCCGGCCGGCGCCGACCCGGCGCCGGAGCCGGCGGACGATATGCCGGAGCCGGCGCGGCCAGGACTGCGCCGCGGCCTTCGCTACGGCTTTCGCGGCATGGTCGACGAGATCGGCTTCTGGCTGGTCCTCGGGCTAGTCCTGACCGGCGTGATCACCGCCCTGGTCCCGGACGACCTCATCGGCGAGGGCATCGGCCGCGGCCCGCTCGCCCTGCTCGCCATGCTGCTGCTCGGCGTGCCCCTCTACATGTGCGCCTCCGCCTCGACGCCGATCGCCGCCGCCCTGATGCTCAAGGGGCTGAGCCCCGGCGCGGCCCTGGTCTTCCTGCTCGCCGGACCGGCCACCAACGCCTCGTCGCTGGTGCTCATCGCCCGCTTCTTCGGCCGCCGTTTCCTGGCCATCTATCTCGGCAGCGTCGCGGTGACCGCCCTGGCGTCGGGGCTGGCGCTCGACCTGCTGGCGGCCGCCGCCGGCTGGTCGATGCTGCCGCGGCTCGCCGCCGGCCATGGCCCCGAGAGCCGGGGGCTGGGGCTGGCCGCGGCGGCGGTCCTGACCGTTCTGCTGGGAGCCAGCTTCGCCCGTGGCTCCTGGCGGTCCGCGCTGCGCGAGGTGGTCGGCGACCTGCGTCAGTGGGGCAAGCTCCTCCGGGATGGCACCGGCGACGCCGTCGAGCCGGCCGAGAGCCACTGCGCCGCCCGCCTGCCCTACCGCGGCCGGCGCCACGCCCGGCGCGTCCCCGGCGAGCCCGCCCTGGCCCTCAGGGGGGTCTCCTGCCGCTATCCGGCGGAGCGCCGCGTCGCCCTGAGCGGCATCGATCTGGCGGCCGCCGCCGGCGCGCGGGTCGCCGTCGTCGGGCCCAACGGGGCCGGCAAGTCCACCTTGCTCAAGGTGATCGCCGGGCTGCTGCCGCCGATCTCGGGCGAGATTCGGCTCTATGGGCAGCCCGAGGCGGCCTTCCACCATCGGGTCGCCTACCTGCCGCAGCGCGGCGACCTCGACTGGGGCTTCCCGCTGTCGGTGTCGCGGCTGGTTCTGACCGGCCGCTACGTGCACCTCGGCTGGCTGCAGCGGCCCTCATCGCGCGACGAGGAGATCGTCCGCCGGGTCCTCTCCCGGCTGAAGCTCGAGCCTCTGGCCGACCGCCTGGTCGGCCAGCTCTCCGGCGGCCAGCAGCAGCGGGCACTGCTGGGCCGCGCCCTGGCCCAGGAGGCCGATCTGCTGCTGCTCGACGAGCCGCTGAGCGCGGTCGACGTGGAGACCCGGGCGGTGATGGCGGAGGTGCTCGACGAGCTGCGCCGCAACGGCACCACCGTGCTGGTGGCGACACACGACATCGGCCGCCGCGAAGGCGAGTACGACGACGCCCTGTTCCTGAGCGAGGGCCGGATCGTGACGCCGCCGGCCGCGACGCCAACGGAGGCCGCCGGTTGAGCCCCGAGCCCTCCCTTCTGCCCGGCATCGTGGCAGCGGTGCTGATCGGCGCCACCTGCGCCTGTCTCGGGGTCTATGTGGTGCT
The DNA here is from genome assembly GCA_963781065.1 of Thermoanaerobaculia bacterium. Classification (GTDB taxonomy): domain Bacteria; phylum Acidobacteriota; class Thermoanaerobaculia; order Multivoradales; family JAHEKO01; genus CALZJC01. The sequence continues at coordinate 63,943 of CAWAET010000002.1, forward strand.
GCGCCGCATGGCGTTTGTCGGCGACGCCCTGGCCCACACCGTGCTGCCCGGGCTGGTGGTCGCCATGCTGCTCGGCCGCAGCACGTTCGTCGGGGCGCTGGTCGCCGGCCTGGTGACCGCCTTCGGCATCGGCTGGCTCACCCGGCGGCAGGCGCTGCGCGAGGACACCGCCATCGGCGTCGTCTTCACCGCCATGTTCGCGCTCGGCGTCCTCCTGGCCGCCGGGCGCGACCCGCACGAGCTGAACGCCCTGCTCTTCGGCGATCTGGCCAACGTCGGCCGGGGCGAACTGGTGCTGCTCGGCGTCGTCGCGCTGCTGGTGCTCTCGGCGCTGGCGCTGGCCCACAAGGAGCTCGAGCTGACCTCCTTCGACCCGGTCTACGCCGAGTCGGTGGGGATCCGGGCCGACCGGCTGCGCTATCTGCTGCTGGGGCTGATCGCCCTGGCGGTGGTCTCGGCGGTGCGCGCGGTGGGGGTGCTGCTGACCGCCGCCCTGCTGGTCACGCCGGCCGCCGCCGCCTCACTGCTGACCGCCAGCCTGCCGCGGATGATGGCCCTCGGCACCGGGCTGGCCGTGGCCTCGGCGGTCGCCGGCCTGTGGCTGTCGGTGCGCTTCGGGCTGCCCTCGGGAGCGGCCATCGTCCTCGTCTGCACCGCCGGCTTCGCCGCCGCCTGGGTGGTGCGGGCGATGCGCCACGGTGGCGTCTAGCCCGACGTTCGGGCTACCGCGTCCGGAAAGAGCTCCCTGACGACGATCCCGAAACAGCCGGCGGTCTCTTCCTCCCAGTAGCCGGCGTGGTTCTTGAAGCCGACGAGCAGAAGGCGCTCGCCGCGCGGGTACTCGTCCAGCGATCTGCGGTCACCGTAGCGGACGCTCTTGCTCGGTCTTACGAGCTCGGTCCCGTCCACGACGCCGACGCCGGCCTCCTTGGCGGCTCCGTTGCCGTTGGCAGCGTCCATGAAGTCGGAGCTCAGGATGTCGGCGGGAGCGTAGATGTTCAGCCACCGGCGCGAGGTGTAGCCGACCCAACGGCTGGTGAAGTAGTCGGGCCAGTAGGTGCGGACGAAATCGAATGGACAGGCGATGGTCACAAGCTGCGTCACCCGGCGGAAACTGCCTCTCGGCTGGGTCTTCGGAAAAAGGGCGTCGATGGCGACGACTCCGCCGAGGCTGAAGGTGAGGACGTGGGTGCTGTGGTACTCGACGTCTGTCTTCTCGGCCAGGTGGTTGAGCAGAGCGCTGAGCTGTTGGGCGATGGAGTCCTTGCGTTGGTCGGCCGAGAGGTAGTTGCTCACCGACAGGGTCTCGGCTCCGGACTTTTCGATGAACGCCTTGAAGTCGAACTTGCTGAAGAGGCCAACCGCCGTGATCCAGACGATGAACCCCTGGAGGAACACCGTCACGGGCCTGAGGCTGGAGCCGAGCCAGCCCATGAGGTCGGTCGCCAGCTTCTCGGCCCGGGTCGCGATGTCGCTCGGTGGCTGGGCGCCGGTCGCGCCGGGTGCGGGGGGCCCTTGCGGCGGCGGCAGTGGCGCCGCGGCCGGCGGGTTGGACACGCCAACCACGGCGTCGTTCGACAATGCGTCGGCGATCTGCGGCAGCGTACCCAGGACGGCCGCGGCAACGAGGAAGGCGTACAAGCCGAGCCCGAAGAACAGGAGCCAGAGCGTTCGCACCTGCCACTTCTCGGTCGCGGACTTGGATCTGGTCCGGGTCGCGCCCAGCAGCTTGGGCGCCAGCAAGAGGAAAGTCCGAAAGATGAGCAGCAGCTTCTTGATCGGCGTCTTCTGCGGCAGATCGCCGATCAGCGTGCTGCGGTAGTCCAGGCTGTAGAGGTCGACGATCGGTGTTTCTGGACCTTTTGCTCCGGCCTTGCGGACGACGGTGATCCGCCTGGTGCTGGCTTTCTTGCCGTCTTGCGAGGCACCGTAGTCCTCATCGACGCCCTCCTCGAGCATGAACTGATCCGCGGGATCCGCCTCGTCGTCAAGGGCATTGGCGATGCGGCGGGCGGCGGCATCTATGGAGTCGCCGACCTCTACCGTGCCGATACCCGCCAGGAAGACGATGGCGTCGCGCTCCGATCCCGGCGATCCCGCCTCCTCGGGAGCCGCTGATTCGGGTGCCGCTTCCTCGGGAACCGGCTCCTCGGGTACGGGCGGTCCGGGGTTGGCCCGCGGCTCGGCCGTCTCCGGTGCTTCGGGCTGACCGTTCTCTGGATTCATCGATTGCCTCCTTCGACACCCTGTTGGACGGCCCAGGCTCGGGGATTCCCCGCCGGCTGCGCTCCTCGGACCCGCTCCGGCTCGGGTCGTCCATGCTACGACCCTCCCGGTCCTGCCCGAGCCGGAGGATCAGGCCCCGGGCGCCGCCGAGCCGCCAGGCTCACCGAGTCGACGGGCGACTATTCGCCCGACCGCTCGACGACGATCTTGCCGAGCATGCCACCGCCCTCCATGGCGGCGTAGGCGTCGGCCATTTTCCCGAACGGGAAGGTGCGATCGACCAGCGGACGCAGCCGGCCGGCGGCCAGGCGGCCGGCGGCAAACCCGGCGAAAGCGGCTACCAGGGCCGCCTTCTCGGCCCGCGGCCGCGCCCGCAGCACCGAGCCGATCAGCCGCAACTGGCGGCGCAGAACGCGGGCGAGGTCGACCTCGGTCCGCGCGCCGGCCATCAGCCCCACGAGCACCAGCCGGCCGCGATCGTCGAGCGCCGCCAGATGGCTCGCCAGGCGGTCGCCGGAGACGGCGTCGAACACGAGGTCGGCGCCCCGGCCGGTGAGCCGCCGGACGGCCCACGGCAGCTCGTCGTCGTCGCGGGCGAGATGATCGGCGCCCAGCTGGCGCAGGGGCTCCAGGCGCTCGGGATCGCGGCCCAGCGCCACCACGGTGGCGCCCAACTCGTGCGCCAGCTGGACCGCGTAGCTGCCGACGCCGCCGCTGGCGCCGGCGATCAGCACCGTCTCGCCGGCCGCCAGGCCGCCCTCGGCCACCAGGTTGGTCCAGGCGGTGAGCGCCGCCTCCGGCAGCGCCGCCGCCTCGACCCAGGAGAAGCTCTCGGGCACCGCCATCAGCTGCCCCGCCGGCACCGCGACCCGCTCGGCGTGGCCGCCGCCGCCAGCCGGTGCGCAGGACGAGCTAGGCAGTGGCCCGCTCGCGCTCTTCTTCGGCGACGGCCGGCACCGCCTCGGGCTGCCGCGGCCCCTTCCACATGGCCTCTTCCAGGGTCAGGATGCCGGTCTCGAACCAGGCGTGGCCGCCCTCGAGCACCTTGACCCCGGCGCGGTACTTGCGCGCGTCGTCATTACGCCACAGGTCACGGAAGAGACTTTTGACCTTGCGCCGCGAGCCACGGCAGAACAGGTCGGCCAGCTCGGCGGCATTGCGGGCGTCGGCGTCACCGGCCCGGCCCAGAGCGTGGGCGCGGCTCACCGCGCCGGCCATCGCGAAAAGCTCATTGGCGATGTCGACGACCCGGAACAGAAAGCCCTGCTTGTTCTGCAGCCGGCCCTGGTGGACCATCATGCCGTGGAAGATCTGGCGCGCCAGCTTGCGGCTGGAGCGCTCGACAAACCTGAGGTGCGTCGCCAGCCGGCCGAAGGCGGCATAGCGCGGCCAGCGGCCCCAGCCCAGCCAGCGGGTCGGGTACCACCAGAGGTAGAACAGGCCACTTTGCAGCAGGGCGCTCAGCTTGGCCCCGATCGGCTGCCGCGGGTCGATCAGCGCGCCGGCGATCTCGAGGTGCTTGTCGACCGCCTCGCGGGCCATGAACAGGTGCATGATCTCGCTCGAGCCCTCGAAGATCTTGTTGATCCGGTAGTCGCGCATCAGTCGCTCGACGCCGATCGGCTGCTCACCGCGCTGCTCGAGCGAGATCTCGGTCTCGTAGCCGCGGCCGCCGCGAATCTGCATCAGATCGTCGACGATCTCCCAGGCCCGGCAGGTGCTCCACTCCTTGCACGCCGCGGCCTCGAGGCGGATGTCGAAGCTGCCCTGGTCGGCCATCGCGGTGGTCATCTCGGCAATCGACTGCATGGCGAAGCCGATCGTGGCCATGTCGGCGAGCTTGTGCGAGATCGCCTCGTGCTTGCCCACCGGCTTGCCCCACTGCTCGCGCTCGGAGGCCCAGCGGCGGCAGATCTCCATACTCGCCTTGACCGAGCCGACCGAGCCGTTGGGGATCGACAACCGGCCGTCGTTCAGCGTGGTCAGCGCGATCTTGAGGCCGCGGCCCTCCTTGCCGATCAGGTTGGCGGCCGGCACCCGCACGTCGGTGAAGCTGATGACCGCATTGGCCAGGGCGCGCAGGCCCATGAAATGGCAGCGGTGCTCGATCTTGACGCCCTCCCAGGCCATCTCGACGACGAAGGCGCTGATCTTGCGGCTCTCGGGGTCGACCGCCATGACCACCAGCAGGTCGGCGATGGTGCCGTTGGTGCACCACAGCTTGGTGCCGTTGAGGATGTAGTCGCCCTCAGGCGTGCGGCGCGCGGTGGTCGACATCCGCGCCGGGTCCGAGCCGACGTCCGGCTCGGTCAGGGCGAAGGCCGAGATCTCGCCGCGGGCGCAGCGCGGCAGGTACTCCTGCTTGAGCTCCTCGCTGCCGAACAGCTTGAGCGGCTGCGGCACGCCGATCGACTGATGGGCCGACAGCAGCGCGCCGATGCTGCCGTCGACGCTGCCGACCAGCTGGATGACTCGCTGGTACTCGGCGTTGGTGAAGCCCAGGCCGCCGTACTTGGCGGGGATCTTCATGCCAAAGGCGCCCAACTCGCGCAGCCGGGCGACCACGTGATCGGGATAGAGCCCGGTGCGGTCGATCTCGACCGAGTCGACGTCATCCACCAGCAGCCGGTGCATGGCTTCGTAGAACTCGGCGAACTCGGGCCGCCACTCGCTGCGCGGCTGGTCGAGCGGGAACGGGTGGATCAGGTCGAGCCGGAAGCTGCCCATGAAGAGCTCTTTGAGAAAGCTGGGTTTGAGCCACTTCTTCTCGCGCGAGGCTTCCGCCACCGCCATCGACTCCTGCTCGCTCACGTGCCGCTTCTGGCTCTCACTCATGGGTTCAGTCTCCTTGTCGGTCGTCGTTCAGGCGACCCGTACTCGAATACGGCTGCCGGCGTTGCTGGCCGGATTATTGCCGCACTGCGACAAAGAATCAAGACGACTGCGGCATTTACCCGCCGCCTCCAGCTCGTCAGTCACTCTCTTCGAGGATTCGGCGCCTCTGGTCGCAACTGCGAATGCGTAGCGCGAGGCGAGGCGCCGCGCTGGCAAGGCGCGCGACTGAGGCATAGCCGTAGCTATGCCGCAGGGAGCGCTTCCAAGGGCGACGTGAGTCGCCCGCGACCGCCGCCCGGCTTCCGGGGCATCCGGGAGGCGGGCAAGAACACCGCCAGCGTGGATGCATCGACTCGCGATACGCGTTTGCAGTTGCGACCAGAGGTGCCTAGGGATAGATCTTGTAGAGCATCCGCGGGTAGGGAATGGTCTCGCGCAGGTGCTTGGCGTCGGTCACCCAGGCCACGAAGCGCTCGATGCCCATGCCAAAGCCGCTGTGGGGAAAGGTCCCGTAGCGACGCACGTCGAGGTACCACTGAAAGGCCTCGCGCGGCAGGTCGTGCTCGGCGATACGCCGCTCCAGCAGGTCGTGGTCGTGGATCCTCTGGCTGCCGCCGATGATCTCGCCGTAACCCTCCGGCGCGATGACGTCGAGGGCCAGGGCCAGGCTCGGGTCGTCCGGATCCGGCTCCATGTAGAACGCCTTGATGGCCGCCGGAAAGTGGGTGATCATCACCGGCCGGTCGAAGCCGCTGGCCAGCTCGGTCTCGTGCTCGGCGCCGAAATCATCTCCCCACTCGATGGCGGTGCCGCCTTCGTTGAGCCGCTCGATCGCCTGGCGGTAGGTCAGGCGCGGGAAGGGCGCCGCCACCGACTCGAGCCGCGCGGTGTCCCGCTCCAGTACCTTGAGCTGCTCCGCGCAGCGGTCGAGGACCCGCGAGACCAGGTAGACCACGAACTCCTCGGCCAGCGGGCCGAGCTCGGCGAACTCCATGAAGGCCACCTCGGGCTCGACCATCCAGAACTCCATCAGATGGCGCCGGGTCTTCGACTTCTCGGCCCGGAAGGTGGGGCCGAAGCAGTAGACCTTGCCAAAGGCCGCCGCCGCCGGCTCGAGATAGAGCTGGCCCGACTGCGACAGATAGGCCGGGTCGCCGAAGTAGTCGGTGGCGAACAGCGTCGAGGTGCCCTCGCAGGCCGCCGGGGTCAGGATCGGCGAGTCGATCAGCACGAAGCCGCGCTCGTAGAAGAAGTCGCGGATCCCCTGGCAGACCTCGTTGCGCACGCCGAGGATCGCCCGCGGTCGGCTCGACCGCAGCCACAGGTGGCGGTGCTCCATGAGGAACGCCGTGCCGTGCTCCTTGGGGGTGATCGGGTAGTCCTCGGTGAGCTGCTCGATCGTCAGCCCGGCGAGATGCAGCTCGACTCCGCTGGGCGCCCGCCGATCGGCGCTCACCGTCCCGGTGGCCCGCACGACCGATTCCTGGGTAACCTGCTGGATCGCCTCCCAGCTCGTGCTCGTCGAGGTCGCCGCGGCTGGCCACCGCCTGCACCTCACCGCTGCCGTCGCGCAGCTGGAGAAAGCCGATCTTGCCGCTCGAGCGCTTCTTGACCAGCCAGGCGCGCAGCTCCACGCGATCGCCGACCCTTCCGGGGAGATCTCGAATCCAGTCCATCGCGGCCAACTGTACGGAGGCGGCCCGGGGCGGTCAAGCCGGCGCGTCCGGCGACGACTCGAGCACCGCCAGCGCCGCCGACGCCGCCCGCTGCTCGGCCCGCTTCTTGGACCGGCCGATGCCGGCGCCAAGCGTGCGGCCGTCGAGCACGCACTCGACGGTGAAGCGCTTGTCGTGGTCCGGGCCGCTGGCGGCGACCTCGACGTAGCTCGGTTGCCCCTGGCCGCGGGCCTGGGCCAGCTCCTGGAGCTTCGTCTTGGCGTCCCGGGCGTCGATGCCCCGCGCCGGCCTGGGCGCCCTCGCCAGCAGGCTGACCACCACCCGCCGCGCCTCCTCGTAGCCGCCGTCGCGAAACACCGCCCCCAGGACCGCCTCGAGCGCGTCGGCCAGCAGCGACCCCTTGCTCCGTCCGCCCGAGCGCTCCTCGCCGACCCCCAGCCGCAGCAGCGGGCCCAGCTCGAGCTCCTCGGCGACCTCCGCCAGCACCCGCGAGCTGACCAGATGCCCCTTGCTGCGGGTGAGCTCGCCCTCCTGGCGCTCGGGGGTCTCGGCGAACAGCCGTTCCGCGGTCGCCAGGCCGAGCACCGCGTCGCCGAGGAACTCGAGACGCTCGTAGTTCTCCTCGAGGCCGTTCTCGTTGGCGTACGAGCGGTGGGTCAAGGCGCGCTCGAGCAGCTGGGCGCGGCGAAAGCGGTAGCCGAGGCGGTCCTCGAAGCCGCGCAGCAGGTCGTCGCGGTCGCTCATCGGCGCTTGAACCGGTGCTCGAGGTCGGCATCGGTCATCTCCAGCACCACCGGCCGGCCGTGCGGGCAGGCGTACGGCTGGTCGGCGACGAACAGCTCGGCCACCAGCGCCTCCATCTCCTGCGGGGTCAGCGGGTGGTGCATCTTGATCGCCGCCCGGCAGGAGAGCCCCGCCGCCAGGCCGTCGAGGATCCGCTCGCGCACCTCTTCGGCGGTGGCCACGCTCTCGCCGCTGGCCGCCACCTCCAGCACCAGCTCGCGGGCCGCCTCGAGGCCCAGCTCGGCCGGCACGGCGGCCATGGCGAAACTGCCGCCCGAGAGCTGTCGCAGCTCGAAGCCGCAGCTCTCGAGCCCGTCGACGAGCTCGGCCAGACGCAGCGCCTCGGACGGTGAGAGCTCGATCAGCACCGGCTCGAGCAGGGCCTGGCTGGCCGCCCGCTGGCCCTCCAGGGCGCGGCGGAAGCGCTCGTAGAGGATCCGTTCGTGGGCCACGTGCTGATCGATCAGCATCAGGCCGCGCGGCCCCTCGAGCAGGATCAGGGTGCCCTTGTACTGCCCGAGCAGCCGAAAGGAACGGCGCTCGCCGCGGCGGCCGCTGAGCGGCACCATCGGGCGATCGAGGGGCGCCAACACCGCTTCGGCGAGGTGCGGCCCGGCCCCCGCCAGGTGCGGCCCTGTCCCCGCCAGGGGAGATGACTCGCCGGGCTCGCGCACCTCGCCCGCGGCCGACCGCTCCCCCAGGCCTCGCCAGGCGAGCGGCGCAGCCTGCGGCCGCTCGGCCGGCGCGCCCAACGGCGCCGGCTCCTCGCCGCGGGCGGCGGCCAGGCCGTGGCGCAGCCGCCGGAAGAGCCGATCGAGCAGCGCCGGCTCACGGAACCGCACCTCGCTCTTCTGCGGGTGGACGTTGACGTCGACCAGCTCGGGCGGCAGGTCGAGGAACAGGAACAGCGCCGGGAAGCCGTCGCCGTGCCACTCTTCGCGGACCGCGCGGTAGAAGGTGGCCAGCACCGCCCGGTCGCGCAGCAGCCGCCGGTTGACGAAGACGAACCGCCGCTGCGAGCCGGCGGTCGAGGGGTCGCCGACATGGCCCCAGACGATCTCCCGGTCGACCGGGCTGCCCGGCGGCAGCTCCACCAGGTGGCGCGTCAGCTCGGCGCCGAAGACCTCGCGGATCCTCGCCCGGGACCCCTCCGGCCCCTCGCCGCCGGGCACCGTCTCGAGCATGACCCGGCCCTCGTGGCGCAGGCTGAAGCCGATCTCGGGCCGCGCCAGGGCGTAGCCCTGCACCACCTCGGCGGCGCGCCGCAGCTCGGTGGCCGGGCGCTTGAGGAACTTGCGCCGCGCCGGCACGTTGTAGAACAGCGAAGCCACCTCGATCCGGGTGCCGCGCGGCTGGGCGGCCGGCTCGGCCGAGCGCACGCGGCCGCCCTCGATCCGCACCCGGGTGCCGTCGCCGGGCTCGCGCGCGGTGACCAGCTCGACCCGGGCGACGGCGGCGATCGACGCCAGGGCCTCGCCGCGGAACCCCAGGCTGGCGACCCGCTCGAGGTCCTCGAAGACCTCGATCTTGCTGGTGGCGTGACGGTCGAAGGCCAGCAGGGCGTCGTCGCGGCCCATGCCGCGGCCGTCGTCGGTTACCCGGATGCGCCGCTTGCCGCCGCCCTCGAGCTCGACGCGCACATCGGTGGCGCCGGCGTCGAGGGCGTTCTCGACCAGCTCCTTGACCACCGAGGCCGGTCGCTCGACGACCTCGCCGGCGGCGATCTGGCTCACCAGCCGGTCATCGAGGATCCGGATCTCTGGCATTCAGCTCCTGACGGCCAGGCCAGGGCGGTTGTGGCACCGCCCAGGCCCGTGCCCGGCTCAGTCGAACGAGCCCAGCAGCTCGATCAGGTCCACCACGCGGTTGGAGTAGCCCCACTCGTTGTCGTACCAGGAGACCACCCGGATGTAGCCGTCGCCGTTCGAGACGGTCGACAGCGAGTCGAAGATCGAAGAGTGCGGGTTGCCGATGATGTCGGAGGAGACCAGCGGCGCCTCGCTGTACTCGACGATCCGCGCCATCGGGCCGGCGGCGGCGTCGGCAACCGCCTGATTGACCTCTTCGCGGGAAGGCTGCTCCCGCAGCCGGCAGGCGAGATCGACGATCGAGCCGTCGGGAACCGGCACCCGCATGGCCATGCCGTCGAGCTTGCCGTCGAGCTGCGGCAGCACCTTGCCCACCGCCCGGGCGGCGCCGGTGGTGGTGGGGATGATGTTCTCGGCCGCCGCCCGGCTGCGCCGCAGGTCCTTGTGGGGCACGTCGGCCAGCCGCTGGTCGTTGGTGTAGGCGTGCACCGTGGTCATGCAAGCCCTCCTCGATGCCGAAGGCGTCGTCCAGGACCTTGGCCAGCGGCGCCAGGCAGTTGGTGGTGCACGAGGCGTTGGAGACGATCCGGTGCTCCGGCTTGAGCGCCTCGTCGTTGACGCCGAGCACGATCAGTGGCGTCGATCTCGTCCTTGGCCGGCACGGTCAGCACGACCTTCTTGGCGCCGGCCTCGAGGTGCTTCTCGAGCTTGGCCCGGTGACGGAAGACGCCGGTGGACTCGACCACGACATCCACTCCCAGCTCGCCCCAGGGCAGCTGCGGCGGGATCCCGCTCGGCGGTCATCAGGACCTTCTCGTCGCCGATGTACAGGTGGGTCTCGTCAGCCCGGACCGGCTTGGGGAAGACCCCCATGACGGTGTCGAAGCTGAGCAGATAGGCCAACTGCTGGTTGTCGAACAGGTCGTTGACCGCCACCACCTGCATATCCGACCTCTCACTCAGGATCCGGAAGACGCTGCGGCCGATCCGCCCGAAGCCGTTGATGCCGATGCGCAAGCTCATGAGCCCGCCTCCTCAGGCCCGTCGAGGGCCGCCATTCTTCGGATCAGGTCGACCACCCGGTGGGCGTAGCCCCAGCCGTTGTCGAACCAGGAGAGGGTCTTGGACACCCGATCGCCGAGCACCATCGTGGCCTTCGAGTCGAACGTGCTGGAGTAGCTCGAGCGGATGATGTCGCTCGACACGATCGGGTCGTCCTCGTAGTGCAGGATGCCCGGCCAGCGCGAAGTGGCGGTATGGACCACCTCGTTGATCGCCGTGACCGAAACCGGCCGTTCGTGCCAGCAGACCAGGTCGACCACCGAGCCGTTGGCCACCGGCACGTTCATCGCCTGGCCGCTGAGCCGCCCGGCGAGATGGGGAAACAGGCCGACGATCACCTCGGCCGCGTTGCTCTCCTGCGGGATGATGTTCTCCGCCGCCGCGCGCCCCCGCCGCGGGTCCTCGGCCGGGACGTCGGCCAGCCGCTGCTCGTTGGAGTAGGCGTGCACCGTGGTGAAGAACGCCCGCTCGATGCCGAACGCCTCGTCCAGCAGCTTGATCACCGGCGCCGCGCAGTGCGCGGTGCAGGAGGCGTTCGAGACGATCCGGTCGCTCGCAACCAGGTGGTCGTGATTGATGCCCATGACCACGGTGCGGTCGGGCGGGTCGACCGGCGGCACGCACAGCACCACGCGTTTGGCGCCGCGCTCGAGATGGACCTCCATCTCGGCCCGGGTGCGCGGCCGGCCGGTGGCCTCGACGACGATGTCGACGCCGTGGGCCGCCCAGTCGGGGTCTCCCGCCAGCATCGGGATCTGGCGGCCGTAGGCGTACAGATTGCCCTCCTTCAGGCTGACCTCGTCCGGAAAAGGCCCGAGCAGGGTGTCGAAGCGGATCAGGTACTCGAGAGCCTCGTGGTTGGCGGTGTCGTCGATGGCGACGATCTGCACATCCTGGCTCTGGTAGAGAATGCGGAACAGGTTGCGACCGACCCTGCCGAGGCCGGCCAGCCCTACGCGTACGACACTCATTCGTCAACTCCGAGGTTGGCCCGCGCCGCGGCCAGACGGGCCACCGGCACGCGGTACGGTGAACAGGAGACGTAGTCGAGACCGCAGCGGTGGAAGAAGCTCACGGAGGTCGGTTCGCCGCCGTGCTCGCCGCAGATGCCGATCTTGAGCCCCGGTTTCTCGCGGCGGCCCCGCTCCACCGCCATTTCGACCAGCTGGCCGACGCCGGTGCGGTCGAGGCTCTCGAAGGGGTCTTTCTTCAAGATTCCCGACTCCAGGTACTGCGGCAGGAAGCGGCCGATGTCGTCGCGTGAGAAGCCGAAGGTCATCTGCGTCAGGTCGTTGGTGCCAAAGGAGAAGAAGTCCGCGTGGCGGGCAATGTGGTCCGCCACCAGGGCTGCCCGCGGCACCTCGATCATCGTGCCGATCGGGATCTCGAGCTTCAACCCGACCTCCTCCTCCACCCGGGCAAGCACCGAGGCGGTGCGCTCGCGCAGCCGCGCCATCTCCTCCTCGCTGCCGACCAGCGGCACCATGATCTCCGGCCGCGGGTCGCCGCCGGCCGCCTTGAGCGTCGCGGTGGCGCGGACAATGGCCTCGACCTGCATGTCGTAGATCTCCGGCGAGGTCAGCCCGAGGCGGCAGCCGCGGTGGCCCAGCATCGGGTTGAACTCGGCCAGCGCCTCGGCCTTGGCCGCCACCTCCTCGACGGCGATACCCAGCTGCTCGGCCATCGCCGCCAGCGCCGCCCGCTCGCGGGGCAGGAACTCGTGCAGCGGCGGGTCGAGCAGCCGGATCGTCACCGGCAGGCCGTCCATCGCCTCGAGGATGCCGCGAAAGTCCTCCTGCTGGACCGGCAGCAGCTGGGCCAGCGCCTCGGCCTGGACCGCGGGCTCGTCGGTGAGGATCACCTGGCGCACCCAGGACAGCCGGTCCTCGGCGAAGAACATGTGCTCGGTGCGGCACAGACCGATGCCCTCGGCGCCCAGCCGGCGGGCGACCCGCGCATCCTCCGGCGTGTCGGCGTTGGCCCGCACTCGCAGGCGCCGATGCTCGTCGGAGATCTCCATCACCCGGTTGAACGAGGCCACGGCCGGCGTCGGCTCGGCGGCCTCGGGCCGCTCATCCAGCACCTCGGAGGGGTAGGCCGCCAGGCCGCCCTGGACCACTTCACCGGCGGTGCCGTCGATCGACAGCTCGTCGCCTTCGTGGAAGACCTTGCCGGCGACCCTGAGCTCCCCCGCCACGTCGTCGACCTGCAGCGCCCCGGCGCCGACGACGCACGGCTTGCCCATGCCGCGGGCGACGATCGCGGCGTGCGAGGTCATGCCGCCGCGCGAGGTCAGGATGCCGGCCGCGGCGTGCATGCCGACGATGTCCTCGGGCGAGGTCTCGTCGCGCACCAGCAGCACCGGCCCCGCCGCCGCCATCTCGGCGGCGCGCTCGGCGGTCAGCGCGATCCGGCCGGCCGCCGCGCCCGGCCCGGCCGGCAGCCCCTTGGCCAGCAGGCGGCCGTCGGCGATCGCCTGCGCCTTCTCGGCCGGGTCGAAGACCGGCGCCAGCAGCTGGATCAGCTGGTCGGGGTGGACTCGGGCGACCACCTCGCGGCCCTCGATCAAGCCCTCGCCGATCATCTCGGCGGCGACCCGCACCGCGGCGGCGCCGGTGCGCTTGCCGTCGCGCGTCTGCAGCATGTACAGCTTGCCGTGCTCGATGGTGAACTCGACGTCCTGCATCTCCCGCCGGTGGGCCTCGAGCTTGGCGCAGACGTCGAGCAGCCCCTGATGGGCATCGGGGAAGTCGGCCCCCAGACCGCCGTGGCCGTTCGACGGCGCCACGTCCAGCGGCGTCCGGATGCCGGCCACGACGTCCTCTCCCTGGGCGTTGACCAGGTACTCGCCGTAGACCTTCTTCTCACCGGTCGCCGGGTTGCGGGTGAAGGCCACGCCGGTGGCGCAGTCGGCGCCGCGGTTGCCGAACACCATCGTCTGCACGTTGACGCCGGTGCCGGAGTCCTCCGACAGGCCGTGCAGCCGCCGGTAGTCGCGCGCCCGCTGCACGTTCCAGCTGTCGAAGACGGCGCGCACGCCGGCCCACAGCTGCTCCCGCGGGTCGGTCGGGAAGCTCTTGCCGTGGCTCGCGATGAGCTCGTGGTAGCCAGCGATCACGGCCGCCAGCCCGTCGGCGGAGATCTCGGAGTCGAACTGGGCCTCCTCGGCCTGGCGCTGCTCGGCGAGGATGCGCTCGAAGCTCGAGTGCGGCACGTCGAGCACGACGTCGCCGAACATCGTCAGCAGCCGGCGGTAGCAGTCGCGGATGAAGCGGGCGTCGACGCCGTGCTCGATCTGGGCGGCGATGATCTCCTCGTTGAGGCCCAGGTTGAGCACCGTCTCCATCATGCCGGGCATCGACACCGGGCCGCCCGAGCGGACCGACAGCAGCAGCGGGTCGGCGGGATCGCCGAAGCGCTGGCCCTGGACCTGCTCGAGGTGCGTCAGATGCTCCTCGAACTGATCCTCGAGGCCCTCAGGGTAGTTGCCGCCGTTTTGATGGTAGAGGATGCACGCCTCGGTGGTCAGGGTGAAGCCGGGCGGAACGGGTAGCCCCAGGCTGCTCATCTCGGCCAATCCGGCGCCCTTGCCTCCAAGCAGCTCCTTCTGGTCGCCGCGGCCCTCGGCGTCGCCGCCGCCAAAAAAATAGGTGTATTTGGTGCTCATGCCTTGCTGTTGTCCTCCTGTTGCCTGCGATGCTCGGCGCGATCGACCACCAGCTCGGTGAGCACGGCCGTGCGCGAGAGTGTGCGTTGAATTCGTTGCAATAGCGCGATGCGGTTCTGACGCAGATCCTCGTTCTCGTCCATCACCAGAACCTCGTTGAAGAACTTCTCCAGGGGATCGGCAAAGGCCGCGATGGCCCACAGGCAGCCGTCATGGTCGTTGCCGGCCGAGGCCTGGTCGGTCGCCTCGCGCAGGCGGTCGGCGGCGGTTGCCAGCTCGCGCTCGGCCTCCTCACGCAGCAGGGCGCCGTCCATCCGGTATTCGGGTGCGTCCTTGACGATATTGGAGATCCGCTTGGCGGCCAGGACCGCCTCGAGAAAGCCCGGCTGATCCCGAGCCCGATGTAGCGAGTCCACCCGCGCGCGGAGGTCCGGCAAGATGCTGCCGCCCGCCGCCAGGGCCGCTTCGATCTCGTCGTAGGCGTAGCCGTCCAGCCCCAGCAGGTGGCGCACGCGATCGTAGAGGAACGGGCGCAGCGCCGCAAGGATCTCGTCGCCGCCGAGGACCAGGCGGTCCCCATAGAGGCGCACGGCGCGGGCGGCGACCAGGTCGAGATCGAGCGGCAGATCGGCCTCGAGGGCGATCCGCACGGCCCCCTGTGCCGCTCGCCGCAGCCCGAACGGGTCCTTGCTGCCCGAGGGCAGCAGGTCGAGCCCGAAGAGCCCGACCAGGGTGTCGATGCGATCGGCCAGCGAGGTCACCGCCCCCACCCGCCCCCGCGGCACCGGGTCGTCGCCCCCGGCGGGCAGATACTGGTCGTAGACCGCCTGCCAGACCGCTTTGGGCTCGCCGTCCGCCCGGGCGTAGACGCCGCCCATGACGCCCTGTAGCGAGGTGAACTCCTTGACCATCTCGGTCCCCAGATCGGCCTTGAGCAGCCGTGCCGCGGCGATCGCGGCCGGCTTCTCCTCCTGCCATCCCAGCTCGTCGCAGATCCGGCCGACGAGGCGCTCGATCCGGGCGGTCTTCTCGGCATAGCTGCCCAGCCGGGCGTGAAAGGTGAGCCGATCGAGGTCCGCCCCGTGCTCGGCCAGGGTCCGCTTGCGGTCCTCGGCCCAGAAGAACGCGGCGTCGGCCAGGCGCGCCTCGACCACCCATTCGTTGCCGGCCCGCACCCGGCCGGCGGGGTCGTCGGAGCGGTCCATCACGGTCAGGAAGCCGGCCAGCGGCTCGCCCTTGGATTCCACCATGAAGGCGCTCTGGTGGTCGCGCAGGGACACCTTGAGCACCTCCGGCGCGAGGTCCAGGAAGCGGCTCGAGAACCGCCCCCGGACGACGCCCGGGATGGCGCAGACGGCGGCCAACCGGTCGAGCAGCTCCGGGTCCGCCACCAGCTCGCCGCCGAGCTCTTCGGCCTGGCGGCGAAACTCGTCCCCCAGCCGCTGCCGCCGGACCTCGTAGTCGATCTCGATCTCGCGGCGGCGCAGCTTGCGCCGGTAGTCGGCGGCGCTGGAGACCGCGAAGGGCCGCCCCCTCAGCCACGGGTGGCCGCAGGTCTCGCGGCCGCTGGCGATGCCGAAGAGCTCGAAAGGCACCACCTCGCCGGCAAACAGGGCGACGACGCCGTGCACCGGCCGCACCCAGGGGCCCTGGCCGGCCCCCCAGCGCATCAGCTTCGGCCAGCCCAGGTCGGCGACCACCCGCGGGATCAGCTCGGCCAGGATCTCCACCGTCGGCCGCCCCGCCACGGTGCGGGTGGCCGCCAGGTAGTCGCCCCGGGGAGTCTCGATCCGCTCGAGCTCGGCCGGCTCGACGCCGGCCTTGCGGGCGAAGCCGGCGGCCGCGGCGGTGGGCTCGCCGGCCGCATCGAGGCCGACTGCCACCGGCGGCCCGACGAGCTGCTCGCGACGATCCTCCTGGCGGGCGGGCAGGCCCCGCATCACCACCACCAGCCGGCGCGGCGTGAATCCGGTGTCGACCTTGGCGGGCGTCAGCCGCTCGGCCATCAGCCCCTCGAACAGCCGGGTCCCCAGCTGCTCGATGCCCTGGCGCAGCATCCGCGCCGGGATCTCCTCGCAGCGCACCTCCAGCAGCAGCTCGCCCTTAGCCATCCGCCACCTCGTCCGCGCCGTCCTTCTCCGGCCCTGCCGCCGGCTCCTCCGGCAGCAGCGGGAAGCCGAGCTCCTCTCGCCGCGCCACGTACTCGCCGGCGCAGCGCACCGCCAGCTTGCGCACGCGGCCGATCAGGCCGACCCTCTCGGTGACCGAGACCGCGCCGCGGGCGTCGAGAACGTTGAACAGGTGCGAGCACTTGAGAGCGCTCTCGTAGGCCGGCAGCACCAGGCCCGCGTCGAGACAGCGGCCGGCCTCGCGCTCGTGGCCCTGGAACCGCTGCTGCAGGAACTCCACGTCGGCCAGCTCGAAGTAGTAGCGTGAGAACTCCACCTCGTCCTGCCGCCGCACCTGGCCGTAGGTGGGCCCGCCCGGAACCCACTCGATGTCATAGACCGACTGCGACAGGCCGAGGAACATCGTCAGCCGTTCCAGCCCGTAGGTGATCTCGGCGCTGATCGGCGCCAGCTCGAGCCCGCCGGCCTGCTGGAAGTAGGTGAACTGGGTGATCTCCATCCCGTCCAGCATCACCTGCCAGCCGAGCCCCCAGGCGCCCAGGGTCGGCGCCTCCCAGTTGTCCTCCTCGAAGCGCAGATCGTGGACCCCCAGGTCGATGCCCAGGGCCTCGAGGCTGGCGACGTAGACCGCCTGGACGTCGGCGGGCGACGGCTTGAGGATGACCTGGAGCTGGTAGTGCTTGCCCAGCCGGAACGGGTTCTCGCCGTAGCGAGCGTCCGCCGGGCGGCGCGACGGCTGCACGTAGGCGACGTTCCACGGTTCCGGCCCGAGCACCCGCAACAGGGTGTCCGGGTGCATGGTGCCGGCGCCGACCTCGAGGTCGTAGGGCTGCTGCAGCACGCAGCCGCGGTCGGCCCAGAAGGCCGAAAGGGTGAGGATCAACTCTTGAAAGCTCTTCATCGCAATCTCGCCAGTCCCGGATTATCCCGCAAACTCAACCATGGCGCCCGCAACGCGACCGTCCAGACTCTAAGCCATTTCGGGGGGCAGCCCGGCAAGCGTCTCGCGGATGACCCGGAAGCTCTTGAGCTCGTGCTGGAGGAAGGTGCGGCGGACGCGGGCGGCGAGCTCGGCCGTCGCCGCCAGGGTCGCCGCCGACGGCGGCCGCCGCCCCAGCGACTCGAGATTCTCCCGTGCGCTGCGACACAGCAGGTCGAGGACCTCGGCGCCGACCGCCGTGCCGCCACCGCCGCCGCACTTCCGGCACAGCAGCCCTTCGGCCGAGGACGGCAGCACCGCGCCCGAAGCAAGCTCGTTGCCGCAGGCCGAACAGCCGGCGACGGAGGGAAACACGCCGGCAAGCCGCAGCACCCAGATCTCGTAGTAGCGCCCCGCCAGGTCGCGGTCGACCCCCGCCGCCAGGGCCTCCAGCGTGGTGTCGAGCAGCCGGAACAGCTCCGGGCTGGCCTCGTTCTCCTGCGCGAACTCGAGCATGTGGTCGGCGAGGTAGGAGCCCAGCAGCAGCCCCTCGAGATCGCCCCCGAGAAAGGTCGCCGGTCGCACCAGCTCGAGCGACCCGAGCCGCACCAGCTCGCTGGTCGAGCGCTCGAACCAGGTCACCCGCACCCGGGCGAGCGACTGCAGCTCGCCGGCGAAGCGGCTGTGCTTGCGCCGCGCGCCACGCGCCACTCCGCGCTTCTTGCCGTGCTCGGCGGTCAGGAAGGTGACGATCCGGTCCTGCTCCTGGAGGTCGAAAACGTCGAGCAGCAGGGCATCCGCGGTGTTGAGGCTCATGGCGGGCAGACTGGCGGTAGAGGCGCCGGTGGTGGTGGTGCCGTCGCGGCCGCACCCGGAGGGGCTCGCGGCTCGCGCCCGGGCACCGCCCGGCCGGCTAGTGCAGCAGGACGTCGATCAGCAGATAGGCGATGCCGAAGTAGATGAGGATCCCGGTGATGTCGTTGGAGGTCGTCACCAGCGGCCCCGACGCCACCGCCGGGTCGATACCCAAACGCTGGAAGACCAGCGGGATGCAGGCGCCGTTGAGCGCCGCCAGCACGATGACCACGAGCAGCGAGGCGCCGACGATCACCGCATAGATCGGGTTCTTCTCGAGCAACAGAGCGCCGATCGCCACCACCACCGCGCAGGCGACTGACAGGATCATGCCCACCTTCAACTGCTGCCAGACGAACTTGCGCAGCGCGAGACGGCCGCGGCCGATGCGGCCGGTGGCCAGGCCGCGCACGGCGATCGCCGAGGTCTGGCTGCCGACGTTGCCGCCCATGCCCATGACCACCGGCAGGAAGAAGACCAGCACGATCGCCTCTTTGAGGGTCACCTCGAAGTACTTGAGCAGCATGCCGGCGCCGATCAGCCCGACCAGGTTGACCAGCAGCCAGGGTAGCCGGAAGCCGGCCACTCTCAGCGAGCGGTCCTGGTAGACCAGCTCGACGTCGGAGGTGCCGACCATCTTGAAGATGTCCTCGGTCGCCTCCTCCTTGACCACGTCGATGATGTCGTCGACCGTGACGATGCCGAGCAGCCGGTTCATGTCGTCGGTGACCGGGATCGCCAGCAGGTCGTAGCGGCCCGCCAGCCTGGCGACCTCCTCCTGGTCGGTGCTCGTGTCCACCTTGATGACCGAACGGGTCATCAGGCTCGCCAGCGCCTTCTCGGGCGCCGACAGCAGCAACTGCCGCAACGAGACGACGCCGACCAGGTGATTGTCGCGGTCGACGACGTAGAGGTAGAAGACGTTGTCGACGTCCTCCGAGCTGCGAACCCGGGCGATCGCCTCCTGCACCGTGGTCTCGGCCTGCATCGCCAGGTAGGCCGGCACCATCAGCCGGCCGGCCGAGTCGTCGCGGTAGGTCAGGTGGGTCTGGACCTCGTCGAGGTTGCGGACGTCGACGATCTCGAGCACCTTCTGCTCGAGCTCGGGCGTCAGCGACTCGACCACGGCGACGGCGTCGTCCACCGACATGCGCTCGAAGACGGCGGCGACCTGCCGGTCCGACAGCTCTTCGACCAGCGACTGGAGCTCGGGGGTGTCGACCTCGCTGAGCACCTCGGCGGCGCTGTCCGGATAGTCCTCCAGAAGCACCTTGAAGACCACCATCTGGCCGTCGGTCGTCAACGCGCGGAAGGCCACCGCGACGTCCTCCGGCCGGGTCTTGCCGAGCAGCTTGGAGATGTTCGCCCGCGCCCCGCGGTTGACGAAGCGCCGCAGGGTGGCGGTGAGCAGCTCGCTGCGGCGCGATCTCTCGGGTGTCGTCATGGAACCCGTCATGCTAGCACAGGCCAAAATCGTGGATAAGTCCCTTTTTCATCAACCAGTTGCGCGGTTCCGCGATGGCTCTCGGCCGCACCTCTGGTATGTTGCGCATCGTGGCCGCACGATCTACCCGCACCGCCGCCCTGCTGCTGACGCTGACGACCCTGGGGTCCGGGCTGCCGGCGTCCGCCATTGCCGATGAGCCGACAGCCGCTGGCGCCGATCTGGTGGAGGCCACCACCCCAACCCGGGACCTGGCCGTCGCCTTCTTCACCGCCGGCTTCCTGGCCGAGGTGACGGCGCGCATCGAGCTCGAGCGAACCGAGACCGAGCGGCTCACCGGCGCCTACCTGCAGGAGCAGACCGGCCTGATCTGGACGCGCACCGACAACGGCGACGACCTCGATTGGTACGCCGCCGGCGCGCACTGCAGCGATCTCGAGGTAGCCGACTGGGCCGACTGGCGGCTGCCGAGCATCGATGAGCTCGAAGGCCTGCACGACCGCCGGTCCATCTCGCTCTACAAGCTGCCCCCGGGCATCCGGCTGACCGGCTGCTGTCCCTGGAGCACCACGCGCAGCGGCGAGACCTCGGCCTGGAACTTCAGCTTCCGCTACCGCAAACGGTTCTCGGGCAGCGTCAACTACAGCTACCAGCTGCGCGCCCTGTGCGTTCGCGAGGCGGCCGAAGCGGACGTTCAGTTCTACGAGCACGCCGCCGAAGAGGCGAAAGAGAAGAAGAAGCGGCGCTGATCTCCTGATGATCTCCTGACGCCACGGCGCTAGCCTCGCGCCAGATCGCTCGGGAGATCTCGATGAAAGAGCTTCGCCGCCTGCGCGCGCTGCTGCACCGCCCCTACCTTCGTGCCGCCGTCGTCGGCCTGGCTCTCGTCGCGGTCGCCGGCGCCGCCGGCGTCGTCGCCCTCGAGTTGCGCTTCGGGGTGCCCGGGCAGGCGGTGGTGCGGTACTTCTCCAGGCTGCACAGCGATACCGACAACCTGATCCCGCTGCTGCGCCAGCCCTCCACCCTGTCGGCGCTAGCGCGGCTCTCCTACAGCAGAACGGGCATGAGCTCCGGCGGCCTGGTCTACAGCGAGCAAGGCCGGCTGCGCTTCTACCCGTGGATGCCGGAAGGCGCGCAGGTGGCCGAGCGCCGCAGCGTCGAGAACGAGGCGATCTACTCCCGGCTGCTGCCCAAGTACCTGGCCGCCGAGCTCGACGGGCTGATCGCCGAGCTCTCCCATCCCCGCACCCGGCAGGGCCTGGGGCGGCTGGGGGTCCCGCCCGCGGCCGTCGACCGGCTGCGGCTCGAGGCGGCCGCGGATCCGGCGCCCGCGGAACGCCGGCGGCTGCTGCGGACCGCGGCCCGCCTGATCCGGCCATTCATGCCCACCGGAGCCGACCGGCATCAGCTGCAGCTGGCCGACAAACTGCGCTTCTACTCCACCGAGGCGCCGCGTGGGCGCTATCTGGGTCTCTTCGAGGTGCGGGGGCCGGGCTGGCTCACCCGCGGCGCCCCGGTGCCCCAGCCCACCGCCGGCCGGTTGCTGGCGATCACCAAGCTGGCCGACGGCGCCATCCTGGTGGAGGACCTGCGCCCCGACGGCCGGCGGACCTACCGGCTGACGCCGATCCGCCACCCGGCCGGGCTGCCCCTCTACCGCATCGGCCGCCGCGCCTAGCCCGATCTTCTCACCGGCTCTCGCAGCGAGCCGGCGTAGGTGACTGAAGATGTGGGACTTGCCGACCGAGGGCACCGCAGGCGTACTCGAAGTACGTCGAGGATGACCGACCGAGGGAAGTCTCGCAGATTCAGGTACATACGTCGGCGTAGTCGAAAGTCGGTGAGAAGATCGGGCTAGTCTCAGACCAGCGGGTGCAGGTCGCGCTCGAGCCGCGCCAGCAGCCGCCGGTTCTCGCGCCAGTCGGGCTCGTGGCGGACGAAGAGCTCGAGGTAGACCCGCTTGCCCAGGTAGTCCTCGAGATCGAGCCGCGCCGCCTGGCCGATCTTCTTGAGCATGCTGCCGCCCTGCCCGACGACGATCTTCTTCTGCCCCGCGCGCTCGACCAGGATGGTGGCGTGGAGCCGCAACAGCCCGGCGCTCTCCTGCCAGTCTTCGATCAGCACCGCGGTGGTGAACGGCAGCTCGTCGTGGGTATGGTGCAGCAGCTTCTCGCGGATCCGTTCGGCGACCAGGAAGCGCTCGGGATGGACGGTGAGCAGCTCGGGGTCGTAGAGGGGCTCGCCCGGCGGCATCAGGCCCCACAGGACCTCCAGCAGGCGGTCGATGCCGTCGCCGCTGCGGGCGCTAAGCGGCACGATGTCTCCGAAGCCGCCGGCCTCGGCGTAGATCGCGATCCGCGGCAGCAGGCTCGGCTTGCGCATCAGGTCGATCTTGTTCAACGCCACCACCTTGGGCGTCGGCGACTTACCGACCAGCTCCAGCAGATAACGGTCGCCGCCGCCAAAGGGCTGGCTGGCATCGACGATCATGCAGACCGCGTCGGCTTCACCCAGGCTGTCGGTGGCCTCCCGCACCATCTGCCGGTTCATCCGATGCAGCGGCCGATGGACTCCCGGCGTGTCCAGCAGAACCATCTGTCCGCGAGGCTCGCTGAGGATGCCGACCAGCCGGTGGCGGGTGGTCTGCGGCCGATCCGAGACGATGGCCAGCTTCTCGCCCAGCAACCGGTTGAGCAGCGTCGACTTGCCGGCGTTGGGGCGCCCGACCAGGGTCACGGTGCCCGCGCGCGGCTCCGGCTCCGCCGCCCGATCGGCGCTCAAGCGCTCTCCTCCGGGGCGGCCGAAACCGGCCGCACGACCACCGACTTGATTCGCCGGCCCTCCACCCGCTTGACCTCCAGCTCGAGCCCAAAGGCCTCGATACGCTGGCCGGCTTCGGCCAGGCGGCCGAGCCGGCTGAACACCAGGCCGCCCACGGTCTCGACCGGCTCGTCGCCGACGTCCGCCCCGAACAGGACGTGCAGACTGTCGACCGGCGTCGCCCCATCGAGCTTCCAGCTGCCGTCGGGCAGCTCCTCGTTGGCCTTCGGCATCTCCTCGTGCTCATCGACGATCTCGCCGACGATCTCCTCCAGCAGATCCTCGACGGTGGCCATGCCGACCGTGCCACCGAACTCATCGACCACGATGGCGAGTTGCTGGCGAGAGGTCTGGAACTCCCGCAACAGCTCGTTGAGCGGCTTGGTCTCCGGAACCACGTAGGGCGGCATCGCGAGCTCGACGGCCTTCGGCGCCGTCGGCGCCTGCAGACCGGCGAGCAGATCGCGTAGGTGCAGCACCCCGACGATCTGGTCGACCGAGTCGCGGTAGAGGGGAATCCGGGTGTGCTTGGACTCCAGGAAGAGGTCGGTCAGGGCGTCCAGGCGCATGTCGCTCGGGGCCGCCACCATGTCGATACGCGGGGTGATCACGCTCTTGACCGCGGCGTCACCGAAGTCGATCACCCGCATGATCAGGTCGTCTTCGCCCGGTTCGAGAATCCCCTCGCGGGTGCCGACGTCGATGTACGCCTCGATCTCTCCCTCAGAGACCTGGTCCTCGTCCTCCCGGCGATCGGTCATCGGGCCGCCCAGCGGGGCCGCCATCAGCGCCACCAGCGGGCCCAGCAGCGCCAAGGCCGAGCGGTAGCCGCGGGTCAGACTTCGCAGCGCCATCTCGGGATCGCGGCTCATCAGCACGCGGTTGAGGGCCTCGAGCAGGGCGAGCCAAACCACCATCGTGGCGAGTGCCGAGCCGACGCCGATCTCCCGCAGCAGGGCGAGGAACAGCAACAGCATGGCCACGCGGGCCAGCAGGCTGAGCAGGAAACGGAACGCCGCCAGATGGGGCGGCGACTCGTTGAGCCGCTGCAGTCGCCCCCCGGACTCCTCCACCCAGTGGCGCAGGCGGATCGACCCGGCGCGCTCGAGCACGGACGCCAGCACCGCCAGCAGGCCGGTTGCCAGCAGCAGGACGGCCAGGCCCGGCCACACCAGATAGGCCGACATTCCGGCTTCGGCCGCCATCAGCCGATCCAGCGCCGCCGCAGACGCCGCTCCAGTCGTTCCATCTCGCCGGCGTCGGTCTCGTGATCGTGCCCCAGGCAGTGCAGCACGCCGTGCAGCAGCAGGGTCTTGAGCTCGGACTCCGGGCCGTGGCCGGCGCGTCGCGCCTGGGCGCGGGCGACCGCCGGGCAGACCACGATGTCGCCCAGATGAAGTCCCTCGGGCCCGGCCTCGCCCGGAAAGGAGAGCACGTCGGTGGGCTCCGGCCGGCCGCGAAAGCGCCCGTTGAGCTCGGCACACTCGCGCCGCGAGACCAGCCGCACGCCGAGGCTGCCGGCCTCGGGCGCCAACTCGCCGAGCAGCCGCTCGAGCCACTCCCGGGGCAAGCCCAGGTTGGATCGGGCGGGATTCTGCCAGGCGATCTCGGGCCGGCCGGCGGCCGGCGCCAGGGGGCGCTCAGCCACGGTCGCCATTGTGGCCCCCCTTCTGGCGGCCGTGGCCGTAGCGGTCGTAGGCGCGGACGATCGCCTGCACCAGCTTGTGCCGCACCACGTCGCGCTCGCCAAACTCGACGAACTTGATCCCCGCCACCCCGTCCAGCACCTGCCGCACCTCGTTGAGGCCCGAAACCTTGCCCTGCAGGTCGATCTGGGTGACGTCGCCGTTGATCACCGCCTTGGAGTTGAAGCCGATCCGGGTGAGGAACATCTTCATCTGCTCGCTGGTGGTGTTCTGGGCCTCGTCCAGGATGATGAAGCTCTCGTTCAGCGTGCGGCCGCGCATGAAGGCGATCGGCGCCACCTCGATCGTGTTGCGCTCCATCATCCGCGCTACCTTGTCGAAGCCCAGGATGTCGTAGAGAGCGTCGTACAGCGGCCGCAGGTAGGGGTTGACCTTCTCGACCAGGTCGCCGGGCAGAAAGCCCAGCCGCTCGCCGGCCTCCACCGCCGGCCGCGCCAGGATGATCCGCTTGACCTGCTGCTCGAGCAGCAGCGCCGCCGCCATGGCGACCGCCAGATAGGTCTTGCCGGTCCCGGCGGGGCCGATCGAGATCACCAGGTCGTAGTCGATCATCGCCCGCAGGTAGAGCTGCTGGTTGAGGCTGCGTGGCGTCACCTTTCGCCGCACCGCCGCCAGCACGCCGTCGGCCAGGAAGAAGTCGAGCAGCGACGCCTCCGGCGACTCCTGGATCACCCGGATGGCGGTCTCGACATCGACCGGCTTGAGCTGGTAGCCGGTCTCGAGCAGGGCCCCGAGCTGCAACAGCAGGTGCTCGACCACCGGCGCCGCCTCGGCGTCGCCGTTGATCTGCAGCCGGTTGCCGCGCGCCGCCAGCCGCACCTCGAACGCCTGCTCGATGCGCTTCAGGTTCTCGTCATGGGTGCCGAAGAGCGATTCGATGCCGCGCTCCGGCAGGGTCAGCTGGGCCATTCGCGGGCGCTACTTGGCGTAGTCGTAGAAGCCGCGGCCGCTCTTGCGCCCGTTGTGGCCCGCCAGCACCATCCGCTTGAGCAGCGGCGGCGGCGCGAACCGCTTCTCCCGGTACTCCTCGAACATGATGTTGGCGATGAAATAGGTGGTGTCGAGACCGACGAAGTCGAGCAGCGTCAGCGGTCCCATCGGATGGCCGCACCCGAGCTGCATCGCCTGGTCGATGTCTTCGATCGAGCCGACGCCCTCCTCGACCGCGCGGATGGCGTCGAGCAGGTAGGGCACCAGCAGCCGGTTGACGATGAACCCCGAGTTGTCCCGCGCCAGGACCGGCTGCTTGCCGACCGCCCGGACGAACTCCTGTGCCGCGGCGACCGTCTCCTCCGAGGTGCCCATCACCCGCACGATCTCCACCAGCTTCATCACCGGCACCGGGTTGAAGAAGTGCAGGCCGATGAAGCGGTCGGTGCGCTCGGTGGCGGCCGCCAGCTCGGTGATGGTCAGCGACGAGGTGTTGCTGGCGAAGATGGCGGCCGGCTGCACCGTCCGGTCGAGCTCGGCGAAGGTGGCGGTCTTGACCTCCAGGTTCTCGACGATCGCCTCGATCACCAGGTCGGCATCGGCCAGATCGGCGATCCGGGTGGTGCCGGAGATCCGCCCGAGGATCTCGTCCACCTGCTTCTCGTCCAGCTTGCCCTTGGCCGCGGCGCGGCCGAGCGACTTGCGGATCCTGCCCAGCCCCGCCTCGAGCAGCTCGTCATCGACCTCGCGAACGGTCGTCTCGAGCCCCGCCCGGGCGCAAACCTCGGCGATCCCCGAACCCATCAGGCCGCACCCCAGCACGGCCACTTTCTCTATCGTCATCTCGACTCTCCTTTGCCTATCTGCCTGCGGCCACCTAGTCTATCCGCCGCTCGCGGATCGAGCGCTCCTCGCCTTGCCGGTGGAGCTCCAGCCAGACGCCGGCCGCGACCGGACAGGGCAGCCGTTCGGCCCACTCCACCGCCTTGATCCCCGGCCCCGCCAGGATCTCCTCGACGCCGAGCGCCGCCGCCTCCTCGGGCTCGAGCCGGTAGAGGTCGACGTGGGTGAGCGGCCGGCGGCCGCCGTGGTGCTCGCGCACCACGGTAAAGGTCGGCGACTGGACGTGGCGCGGGTCGATCCCCAGCGCCGCGGCCAGACCCTGGACGAGCACGGTCTTGCCGGCGCCGAGGTCGCCGCTCAACAGCAGGACGCCGTCGGGCTCCAGCTCGCCCGCCAGCAGGGCTCCGATCTCTCGCGTCTCGGCCTCGGTCCGCGAGCGCCAGCTCCTCATGCGCGGCTCAGACGGTCAAACGCGGCGCCCAGGTGATCCAGCAGATCGCCGGCCGCCAGGGCGGTCATGCCGTATGTCTCCACCGCCAGATCGCCGGCCAGGCCGTGCAGAAAGACCCCCAGCTGCGCCGCCGCCTCCGGCTCGTAGCCCTGCGCCACCAGCGCCGCCAGGATGCCGGTGAGCACGTCGCCGCTGCCGCCCGTGGCCATGCCCGGGTTGCCGGTCGGGTTGACCCAGACGCGCCCCTCCGGGTCGGCCACCAACGACAGATGGCCCTTGAGAACGACCACCGCCCGGGCCGCCACGGCGGCCTGCCGCGCGGCGCCGACCCGGTCGGCCAGAATCTGCCCGACCTCGACTCCCAGCAGCCGCGCCAGCTCGCCCGGGTGCGGCGTCAGCACCGTCGGCGCGGCGCGCGCGGACAGCGCCTCCGGCTGGCCGGCGAAGGCGTTGAGCCCGTCGGCGTCGATCACCAGCGGCAGGCGCGCCTCGCGTGCAGACCCGCCGGATGACCTCCACCGTCGACGGCTCGAGGCCGAGGCCCGGCCCCAGCGCCAGCACCTCCTTGCCGGCCGCCGCCGCCAGCAGTTGGTCGGCGGCGGCCGCCGCCAGCCCGGCGCCGCTCACCGCAAGCGGCAGGGTCATCGACTCGAGCGAAGCGCCGTCCACCACCGGCAGGATCGGCTCCGGCACGGCCACCGTCACCAGCCCGGCGCCGCCCCGAACCGCGCCGCGAGCGGCGAGGATTGCCGCCCCTGCCTTGCCGGGACCGCCGGCGCACAGCAGAACGTGCCCGAAGTCACCCTTGTGGCCGTCGGCGGGCCGCGGCATGAGCAGCGTCGCCAGCTCCATCGCCTGCAGCAGAAAGAGGTCGCCGGCGGCCGCCTCTACCAGCTCGGGCGGGATGCCCAGGTCGGCGACCACCACCTCGCCCATCGAGTCGGAGGCGGGCGGCAGGACGTGCGCCACCTTGACCGCCGCGAAAGTGACGGTCAGCTCGGCCTCGAGATGCGGCCCGGGTATCAGCTGGCTGCCGCCGTTCAGACCGCTTGGCAGATCCACCGCCAGGCGCGGCACCGGCAGCCGGTTCAGGGCCTCCACCAGCTCGGCGACCGGACCCTCGAGCGGTCGGCTCAGGCCGGTGCCAAAAAGAGCGTCGATCACCAGGTCGGACTCGGCCGCGGCGGCAATCAGCCGCCGCTCGCCGCCGGGCTCGGACGTCCGGCGAATCTCGAGCCCCTGGTTGCGGCAGATCGCCAGCTGGATGCCGGCGTCCCCCGCGGGCTCGCGCTCGCCGACCAGGAAGACCCGCACCAGGTAGCCGCGGATCGCGAGGTGGCGCGCCGCCGCCAGACCGTCGCCGCCGTTGTTGCCCGGGCCGCAGACCACCGTCACCGTGGCGGCCTCCGGGAACCGCTCGGCCAGGGCGTCGACGACGCCGATGGCGGCGTTCTCCATCAGCACCAGGCTGGGAATGCCGACCTCTTCGATCGCCGCCCGGTCGACGGCGCGCATCGCCTCCGGGGTCAGGATCTTCACAGCCTGCCCCACGACGAAAGCAACTCGCGAGTGCGCGGACAGGCGGCGCCGCCGGCGGCCATCGCGAGGGCGAGCCGCCGCAGGTCCTCCGGCTGATCGACGTCGGCCCAGGGCTCGAGCAACGACGGCTCGAGGCCCAGCGACCGGCAGCGCTCGATCGTCTGGCCCAGGACCCGCGAGGTGCTCCAGTCGATGCCGGCAAACAGCTCCGGCAGCAACCGCTCGCTGCGGACGGCGATCAAGTAGTAGCCGCCGTCCTCGGCGGGCCCCAGCACCACCGGGGCGCCGGCCGCCAGGCGGTCGAAGGCCTCCTCCACCCGAGCCCGCGGCAGATCCGGATGGTCGCTGCCGATCGCGGCCACCGCGGCGTGGCCCGCGGCACAGGCAGCGAGGCCGCGATAGAGCCGCTCGCCCAGGTCCGCGCCGCTCTGGCGTAGGGCGGGAATCCCTGTCCGCGGGAGCTCGGCGTCACCGTCCATCGCCCAGGCGATGCGCAGCTCATAAGGCCCCTCCCGCAGCCGTTCCACCAGGTCGTCGACGAACGCGGCATGCAGCCGCGCCGCCTCGCCGGCGCTCAACTCGCCAATCAGACGGGTCTTGACGCGGCCGGGAACGGCTGGCTTGGTGAAGAGGACGAGGCAGTGGTCGAACGCCACGCTCAGATCCTACCGCGACAAGCGTCGCGAAAGTGCGTTAGAATTGTTGTAATAGTCAAGAGGCGCAGGGGCATGCCAGCCGGGTGAGCCGTCGGGAGAAGGAGAGTGGCGATGACGCGATGGGAATACCACATCATCAACATCCGCAGCGAGAACTACCGCCTGGATCCCCAGGCCGTCGTTCCGCTCAACGCCTTGGGCGCCGAGGGATGGGAGTTGATCTCGATCACCTCGGTGAACTTCAAGAGCGGCGCCACCGACAACATCGCCATGGTCTTCAAGCGGCCACAGGCCGCCGGCGTCTGACGTCGGCCTAGTCGGAGGCTCTGTCGGCCTCGTCCGCCGCGTCCGCTTCCGCGACGGCGGCTCCGCCGTGGTGCGGCCCGCCAGGCCGGCCCGCGGGGAACTGGTCCTGCCACCAATCCCGGTGGCTCGTCCAGCGGCGCTCCAGCAGTTCCGCGGGGCTCTCCAGCCGCCGCAGCCGGCGCCAACCGATGGCGGCCAGCAGCACCACGACCAGCAGCGCCACGGCCAACACGGCGCCGACGGCGCCCCACCGCGGCAGCCACCTGGTGGCCACCTCCACCGCCAGATAGATCGCCAGGCCAATCGCCCAGAACAGGCCGAACAGCGCCGCCGCGAGCAGCAGCAATGCGCCGCCCAGCCGGCGGCCGCTGCGCGAGAAGTCATCGCCGAGGGCGGCCAGCTCGGCCCGCGCCAGCTCGCTGAAGGCGCCGCCCAGGGCCTGCACCGACGCTCGCCAGCCTGCCAGTAGTCTCCGCCGCACGATCTAGCCCGCCTCTCTCGCTGCCGCTTCGGCCGCGCACCCGCTCATCAGGTGCCCACCTGGATGATCTGGGAGATGAACGCCGTCTCGGCGCCGATCTCGTCGCGGATGCCGATGGCGACCCGGTGGCCGCCGGGACGCATCAGCAGCCTCATCGCGTAGTGGAAGTCGGCGCCGAGGGCCTGCTCGATCTCGGCCAGCGGGATGCGGATCGGCACCAGCTCCTCCTGGACGTCGGCGATCGCGCCCTCCTCGTCCATCGCCGCCACGAACAGCTTGACCCGCGCCTCGTGAAACTCGGGCCGGGGCACCAGGGTGACCTTGCCGATCGGGATCGAAACCACCAGGTCCACCAGGTAGTTGCCGCGCTCGTGGGGCTGCTGGCCGCCCACCCGCAACGCGATACCCATCGGGTTGCGATCGAATCCGTAACGCAGGGTCGACAGGGTGCTGTCGGCCATCCGTGCCGGCAACGGCTTGTCGCGGTAGCCGTGGCGGTGGCGCACGCGCAACCCCTTGCGCCCCGCCACCTTGACCTCGATCTTGTGAAAGCGGCTGTCGCCGCTGTGGGCGGGCAGGTAGCCCAGCGAGTAGTAGGTGCCGAAGTCCGACGCCACCCGCTCCAGCCCGTCCCCGATGTCGTTGGTGTTGAAGATCGCCGTGCCGCCGGTGCGCTGGGCCATGAACAGCAGCGGGCTCTGCAGGTTGTGGATCTGCATCGACTCGGCCACCTGCCACAGGCCCGGGGTGCTGCTGCCGCGCCGGCTGCTCGCCGCGGTGTTGGAGAAGGCGACGCGCAGGCCCGCCGCGTCGATGGTGTAGAAGGTCACCTCGTTGGTATTGGCGGCGTCGGTCAGCCGGGTGAACTTGCGGCTCAGGTCGAAGTCGCGCATCCGCGACAGCACGCTGGTGTCCTGGAACTTGTGCTGCAGGGCGTGGAAGAGGTCCTCGCCCGGCGTCATGGGCAGGCCGTCGCTGACGTAGAGCAGCGCCTTGCGCCCCGGGATGCCGGCCAACGAGTCGACCACTTCGCGCAGCCCGTCGAGGGCGAAGGTCATGTCGTTGTAGCGCGACTCGGCGAACTGCTGGACCCGATAGCCCACCTGGTTGATACCCCCGGCTTCCTCGATCTCCCGCATCAGCTCGCCGTGCTCGGAGTCGTACCCCAAGGCGAAGCCGGAGAGCTTCTCGAGGTCGAACAGGGCGGCCGCGATCAGGTCCGGGCTGCTGGTGAAGGGGTGCCGGTAGTGGAGCGTTCGGTCGTAGGTGACCAGCATCACGCGATCGCCGCGCTGGAGCTTGTTGGAGAGGAAGTCGCGCAGCCGGGTGAACACCCGGTTGCGGTTGAACGGCCGGATGTTGAAGTTGTCGACGTAGACGACGAGATGCAGCTGCTGATCTTCCGGCTGCGCCTCGGGCGTCAGCGGCGGCGCGGGCTCGGCCGGCGGCGGCGAGGCGGCGGCGACGATCGGTTGCCGTCCCTCGACGGCGAAGAAGTTGCTGATCTTGATCGGCCGCTTGTCCTCGAAGAGCTCGAAGTCGTCGACTCCCAGACCGGTGATCGGGTTGCCCTTCTTGTCGGTGACGAAGACCTGGACGTTGACGACGTTGACGTCGACCGTCTCGAAGAAGACCTCCTCGCCGCTGACCTCCGCACCGCCCTCGACGGCCGGCGGCGGCTCGGCGGCTGGTCCGGTCACGGGCCCGGTCGCGGGCTCCTTGGGCGACCGCGGCCCCGGCCAGCGCCAAAGCGAGAAGGGCCCAGAGCTTGCTGTCGCGACGCGCGGCTCTCATTGCAGGGGTCCGACGAGGCCGGCAGGACGCCCGACCGCCGGGGCGGCCTCAGAAATCGAGGTCGGCGCCGGCGGAGAGAATCCTACCACTGGCCTTGTCGTACAGCGCGATCACCGCGCGCTGCGGCCGGCGGCGCATCTTGAGGCTCGTTTCGTAGCGGCCGTAGGTTCCGGCCTCGGGCCCGGCAGCGAGTTGGAAGATGAGCGGCACGGTCGGGATGTCGGAACGGTCGCCGCCGTCATCGACCACCGCCAGGCGCAGCTCGGTGTCCGCCTGCACGCCGTCGCCCGCCGGCAGGAAGGTCAGCTGGTCGAGCGGCACCAGCACCACGAGCGGCACCTCGACCCTGCCGCGGCCGGCCCGGCGCGGCTCGCCGAACTCGACCTGCAGCAGCTCCTCGGTCGTCGGGCTGCCAAAAAGCAGCGCACTCTCCACCGCCATCGCCACCTCGCGATTGCGCGACGAGTCGAGATAGCCCTGCCGCGCCCGCAGCCGCAGGGCGGGGTTGCCGGTGCGGATCTCGACCTCGTGCCGGCTGTCGTCCCAGCCCCGCTTCGGGGTGAAGCCGAGCCAGTAGTAGGACCGGGTGTCCTCGAACACCCGCTCGAATGCCTCGACTCGCTGGGCGTTGATGAGCGCCTTGCCCCCGGTCTCCCGCGCCAGATAGCGCAGCGTCGCCTGGACGTCGGTCTCGCGCAGAAACGCCGAGCCGCCGAGCGAGGTCGTGCCGCCGAAGCCGAAGCGTGAAGCCCCCGAGAATTCGGCGCCGATCGACTCGTCGCTCAGCCCCGGCACGTCGATCGGATAGAGCGTGTAGCCCAGCAGGTTGGCGGTGTCGACCAGCGGCCGGAAGAGCGGTTCGCCGCCGAGGATCTCGCGGTCGATGACGAACCGGTTCCGGTCGTTGAGCAGGAAGTCCGCCGGCAGCAGCGGCCAGCCGCCGCTGAGCAGCAGCATCACCTTGCGGCCGGGGGGCATGGCAAAGCTGCGCAGGGTCGCTGAGGCCGCCGCCACCGACCGCTCGACCTGCTCGGCGAGCCGCAGCACGTGGTAGCGCTCGTTGGGGCCGAGGAAGTTGAAGATCGACGAGCGCCGCGCGGCGGGGCCGCCGAGAACCAGGGCGCTTTCCACCAGCAGCCTGTCGAAGTCGAACTGGCGCCGCTCGCTCGCCCTCTGCAGCCCGAAGGCGGGGTCGCCAAGCGATCGGTTGATCGCCCGCTGCAGGTCCACCTCCGACTGGCTCCAGGTGCTCAGCATCTTCAGGTCGCGGCCGTCGAACGAGACGATGGCCATGCGGTCCTCGGGACCGAGAACGAGGCTCTCGGAGAGCGCCCTGAGGACGCGGTTGCGGTCGGTGGGCAGCGAGAAGAAGTTGTCGATGAAGACCAGGTAGCTGGTCCCCACGTCGCCACCCGGCGCGACTTCGCTCAGGCCCGGCACCGCTCGGGTCGCGCCGCCCTCGGCCGGCCGCACGGTGCGCCCGCCGAGCACTTCGGAGAAGTACTCGATGGGCACCTGCTCGCCATCCACCAGCAGGGTGAACTGGTCGGCGCCGAGGCCGCGGATCGGCACGCCGGCGCGGTCGGTGACCACCACCTCCAGGTTGACGACGCGCACGTCGACGATCTCGCTGAAACCGCCGGGCAGCGGCCCCTGCGTGGCCTGTGCCCAGGCGCCGCTCGCGGTGGCGAGCGCCAGGGCGGCGGCGAAGAGCCGGCCGCCGAAGAAGCGGCCGACCAGGCGTCTGCGGGTGGACATGGCGGGACCCGGCCCCGGAGCTACCCTCCCCGGCTCGAGGCCAGGGAGCGCCGGCGCAGCAGCTCGAGGATGGCGAACAGCAGCAGCAGGCACAGACTGATGATCTGCGCCAGGGTGAAATCGGCGAAGAAGCGATCGTCCTTCAGACGCAGGAACTCCACCCCGAATCGCTCCATGGCGAGCAGCGAGAGCACCGTCAGGGCCACCGTCCCGGGCGCCGGCCGCCGTCGGATCATCCAGATGCCCACCGCCGCTGCCGCCAGGCCGGCCAGGGTCTCGTAGAGCTGCGTCGGGTGGACCGGCACCAGCGCACCGGCGTCGACCCCGGGCAGCTCCAGACCGTACTCGGAGCGCAAGAAAGCTGCCGTGGTCGGCCCCGGCAGGCCTTCCGGGAAGCCGACTCCCCAGGGCAGGTCGGTGGGCCGGCCGTAGTCGTCGCCGACCAGGAAGCAGCCGATGCGGCCGATGGCGTAGCCCGCCGCCACCGCCGGCGCCCCGGCGTCCGCCACCCGCGCCATCGGCAGCCCGCGCCGGCGCGCCGTCCACAGGACCGCCGCCGCGCCCAGCACCAGGGCGCCGTAGAAGACCAGCCCCGAGCGGTCGAACAGCAGCCGCCAGTCGCCGTAGAGGGCGGCATAGTAGATCTTGCCGCCGACCACGCCGCCGATCCCGGCCGCCAGCAGCAGCGCGCTGGCGTCCTCCTCGTTGCCCAGCTCCAGCCTCTTGGCGTTCCAGCTGAGGACGGCGTAGGCGGTGAGGAACGCGGCCACCAGCAGGACGCCGAACGGGCTGATGGCGATCGGACCGATGCTGAAGAGCTCGCGGATCATGGGGGGCCGGCTGGGCGCGGAGGCGGTGCGGGTCGGGGACGTGCCTGGCGCGGCGACCGTGCCGCCGGCGCGGGCTTCATCCTAGCACTGCGGCCCCGTCAACCGGAGCCGCCGGCCGGGCGGTCGTTCAGGCCCCAGTCGTAGTCCAGATAGCGGACCTTGAAGGAGTCGCCGATATCTGCGGCGACCTCGGGCGGCAGCCGGGCACGCACCCAGTCGGCGACGCCGCTGCGGGCGAAGAAGGCGACCACGGTGCTGCCGCCGGTGAAGTCCCCGGCGTACCACTTGAAGATCGACGACAGGTGGAGCGTGTCCGTCGCGCCGTCGTAGCGCATCCCCTTGGACGGGTCGGCGAGGAACCCGCGCGTCAGCCGTTCCAGCTGCCGGTCGATCTCGGCGCCGCGGAACGGCTCCTCCATCAAGTCCGGGCAGCTGGTCGAAGCGCAGACCACGGCGAAGTGGATCCGAGCGTCGCCGAGGTCGCGACCGCGGCCCTCGATCTCGTCGAGGGTCCGGTCGGCGCCGGCGACCGGGTAGGTCAGCTCGTCGAAAAAACCATCCACCGCCTTGACCGACTCGATCCCCGGGTAGCGGTCGAGCACGTGGCGCAGGACCACCGCGTTGTAGGCGTTCGCCCAGAAGGCCAGCGCCTCGGCAGGCTCGAGGCTCTCCGGGCGAGCCGCGGCCAGCGAGGCGAGGTAGGTCTCGAGGTCCTCGGGGCGCGCCTGCAGCGCGGCGTAGTCGACCCCGCCGTCGCGGGCGAAATCGGCCAGCACCCTTGCCCAGGCGACCAGCGCCGGATCGCCGTCGTCCACCGCCGACTCCTCGGGAGTCGCCGCCACAGGCGGCCGGCTGCAAGCGGGCTGGGCCGTGGCCGCCAGGACCAGCAGAGCGGCGGCGGCGGCAGAGCTTCGCATCGACAGAACCGGCAGGCCTCGTGATCGGCAGGCTGGGAAACGGAGGCGGGCCGGCGACCCGCCGCCAACGACTATACGATAGGCTGGCTCGATCAGATTCAAGCCCGTCCGGGGAACGCCTCACCGCTGGGCCGCCCCGTCACGACCAACTCCATGCCGCGCCCGCCCGCCTCCCTTGCGTGCCTCCCCCCGGATCGGGGCCCCGGCTCGCGGCACCGGGGCCGCGACCGATGATCAGCGATCGGACGCGCGAGCGCTGGCCGCGGTTCCAGCAGCTGGTTCAGGGCCTGGACGCCGGCGGCCGCTGGCTGATCTTGACCCACGACAACCCGGACCCCGACTCGATCGCCGCGGCGGCAACCCTGAGCCGCATCCTCAGGATCGCCTTCCGCCACCCGGTGACCACCGCCTACGGCGGCATCGTCGGCCGGGCCGAGAACCGCGAGATGGTCAAGTCGCTGGGCATCCATCTGACCCACTCCCGGCACCTCAACTGGAAGCACTACCGGCACGTGGCGCTGGTCGACTGCCAGCCCGGCACCGGCAACAACCAGCTGCCCGAGGACTGGGTGCCCGACCTGATCTTCGACCACCACCCGATCCGCCGCGCCGCCCAGAAGGCCCGCTTCACCGACATCCGCACGGACTACGGCGCCACCGCCACCATCCTGGCCGAGTACCTCGAGATCAGCGGCGTCGAGTCCAACAAGCGGCTCGCCACCGCCCTGGTCTACGCCATCCGCTCGGAGACCCAGGACTTCGGCCGCGAGTTCGGTGGCGCCGACAAGGCGGCCTTCGACCTCGTCTTCCCGCAGGCCGACATCCGCGCCCTCGCCCGTATCCAGGCGCCGCGGCTGCCGCAGAGCTACTTCGCCACCCTCCACCGCGCCCTCGAGAGCCTCGAGACCGTCAGCACCCTGGTGATCAGCCATCTCGGCCCGGTCGAGCAGCCCGACATCGTGCCCGAGATCGCCGACCTCCTCCTCCGCCTCGAAGGCAAGACCTGGTCCGCCTGCACCGGCACCTACGAGAACCGGCTCTACATGTCGCTGCGCACCACCAACCCGCGCGCCGACGCCGGCCGGCTGATGCGCCGCATCCTCGGCCGCCGCGGCAAGGGCGGCGGCCACGGCATGATCGCCGGCGGCTGGATCGAGGTCAACGACAACGACCCGCGGGCAACCGCCGAGGTCGTGCAGCGGCACATGGCACGGCGGCTGGCGCAGCTGCTGAAGAAGAACCCGGATCGGTTGGTTCCGCTGGAACTGCGCAACGGGGCCTGAGCGGGTCAGGTCGACAACAGCCGGGCACAGGGAGTCGCGGTCAGCTCGAAGCGTGACTCAGCAGGGCGGCGGCGATCGGCGCCGCCATCCGGCGCGCCTTGCGGTCGCTGATCGACATCTCGACAAAGGGCGTGAAGGGATCCGCCAGCAGCTCGCGGTTGATCTCCAGGCACACGACCCGGCCGGGATAGGTCGACGAGTGGACGTAGCCCAGGGTCGACTCGTGCAGCCGATAGGTGGCGTTCTCGGCAGCCGCGACGCCGATCCGCGCATAGCGCTCCCGCAGACCGCGCACCAGTCCCTCGGGGGCGAGTCGGCGGCCGTCGACGGTCTCCGAGATCAGGTCCACCGCCGGCCGTCGCTCCCAGCGATCCCAGTTGGCCGGCTCGTAGGCGCGGCGCAGCGCCGCGACGATCTCCCCGTCTACCCCATCGATCTCAACCGACCGGGGCGCGTAGGTGTGGAGGATCAGGCCGGTGCCGCCGGCGCCGCAGACGATCGCGTAGGCGCGGGCCGCGGCGGCCTGGTAGTCGCGGTGCATGGCCTCGAGGGTCCGCACGTCCTCCGCTCGGCTGACGTAGGCCGGCAGACCGGGGGTGAGGCCCCCCCGCAGCTGGCTCGAAGGGCCGCCGGCAATCACCCGGTTGCAGTCGATGAAAGTGCGGGCCACCAGCCCACGCAGGATGAGCACGCGCGCGAGCCCGCCGCGATCGGCCTCACCGGAGTCGTCCAGCAGCTCCGCGAGCTCCGCGTAGCGATCCGGGCGCGTCACCATGCGGGCGACGTGGCGCGCGCACTCGATCGAGCCCACGTCGGTGTTGACGTGGAAGAACTGCTCGAGGTCTTCGGGGAACGGTCCGATCAGCCGGCGGCGCGTCGCCGCGAAATGCCGGCCCCGGGTCGCCCCGTGGGGCACCTCGATCAGCAGATCCGGCGGTGCCGCGGTGCTCGCTCGCGGCGCCGCCACGACCTCGACGTCGTAGACGTCGGCCAGGGAGTCGAGCAGGTGCGACGAGGGGGCGGACATCTGAACGGCGGATGGTAGCGCGATCCGCTTCACGGCTCCCGCGGCGTTCTCCGCCTGCTTGCGGCGCGGCCGCACGCCGCCCGGCGCCCCTGATCGGCTAGGATCGCGCCTCCAGTCCAACACGCATCGGAGGCACCATGACTCCCAAGCCCACCATCTCCGACCTGTCGCCGCTGCGCCTCTGGCCCGCCCTGGTGCTGGCGGCCCTGATCTGGGCCCTGCGCAGCGTGCCGGCGATGCTCGACGAGCTGTCGCCGGCGGTCTTCATGGTCGCCTTCTTGGGGCCCGCGGTCTGCGCCCTGCTGATCCTGGTCTGGTGGCTGGCCGCCAGCCGCGCCACGCGGCGCGAGAAGCTCGCCGGCGCCGCCGGGATCGTCGCGCTACTGGTGGTCAGCACCGCCCTGTCGCACCCCTCGATGCGCGGCTTCGGCACTCTCGGTAGCGCCGTGCCGTGGGGCTTCACCGCCTTCGTGGCGGGCCTGCTGGCGGCTCGCTGGGTGAAGCCCGATCGGCGCACCGCCATCGCGCTCGTGGCCGCGGCCGGGGCTTTCGGCTTCTGGGCGCTGGTGCGGGCGGACGGGGTGTGGGGCGATTTCCGGACCGAGCGGTCCTGGCGGTGGCAGCCGACGGCCGAGGAGCAGTTCCTCGCCGAGCACCAGCCGGAGGGCGGCGGCGCGAGCGTAGCCGCGCCGCTGGCCCAGGCCGAGTGGCCGGGCTTCCGCGGCCCCGGGCGCGACGCGGTGGTGGCGGGGTCGGCCCTGGCCGAGGACTGGGTCGCCCGGCCGCCGCGTGAGCTGTGGCGCATCCGGGTCGGCCCCGGCTGGTCGTCGTTCGCCGTCGCCGGTCGCCGGCTCTTCACCCAGGAGCAGCGTGGCGAGCTCGAGGTGGTGGCGGCCTACGACGCCGACACCGGCGCCGAGCTGTGGGCGCGCGAGTACCGCTCGCGCTTTTTCGAGGCGCTGGGCGGCGCCGGGCCGCGAGCCACCCCGACGCTCGCTCGGGGGATGCTCTTCACCCTCGGCGCCGAAGGGCTGCTGCACCGCCTCGAGCCGACGACCGGCGAGGTGGTCTGGCAGGCCGACCTCCGCCAGGATGCGGCGCGCCAGCCGCCGACCTGGGGCTTCTCCTCGTCACCGCTGGTGGTCGGCGACCTGGTCATCGTCCACGCCGGCGGCGAGGACGACCGCGGCGTGCTGGCCTACGGCGTCGACGACGGCAAGCTGCGCTGGGGAGCTCCCGCCGGCGACCACAGCTACAGCTCGCCCCAGCTGTCTACGATCGCCGGCCGAGCCACGGTGCCGATGGTGACCAACGCCGGGCTGACCCTGCTCGATCCAGCCGACGGCGCGGTGCTCTGGCGGCACGACTGGCCGTTCGAGCAGTACCGGACGCTGCAGCCGCTGGTTATCGGCGACGCGACGCTGCTGGTGAGCACCGGCCTCGGCGTCGGCACCCGCCGCCTCGACCTGCGCCGCGACGGCGACGGCCTGAGGGGCGAGGAGCGCTGGACCTCGCGCGGGCTGAAACCCGACTTCAACGACTACGTGGCCCACAAGGGATTCCTCTACGGGCTCGACCCCAACATCCTCGCCTGCATCGACCTGGAGAGCGGCGAGCGGCAGTGGAAGGGCGGCCGTTACGGCAACGGCCAGCTGCTCCTGCTGCCCGACGCCGATCAGCTGCTGGTGCTGACCGAGACCGGCGAGGTGGTGCTGGTGCGAGCCAGCCCGCAGGGCCTCGAGGAGCTGTCGCGGGTCGAAGTGCTCGACGCCAAGACCTGGAACCACCCGGTGCTGGTGGGCGACCGGCTGTACGTGCGCAACGGCGAGGAGGCGGTGGCGCTCGAGATGCCGCTGCTGTGAGCTGACGCCGCGGCCTCCGGCCGGCTACCGCGGCGCGCTCGAGTCGTAGGCGCGCTGCCTCGACTCGTAGTAGGGTCATGGGATGAAAGCCAAAGGCCTCCTTCTGCTGCTCGGCATCCTCATCGGGGTCGCCGCCGCCGTCGCGCTTCCGGGGCTCCGCGACCGTCTGCTGCCCGCGAGCCTGCGGCAGCCGCCGACCGAGGGCGTGATCGAGGGCAAACGGCTGGAAGAGGGCCGCCTCCTGCTGACCGTGGTGACCGGCGAGGGCGCGGTCCTCGCCACCTTCACCCAGCGCCTGTCCGAGATCGATCTGCTGATCGCCGAGGGCGACACGGTGGGGCTGGCGCTCGACGGCTACCGCCCCTTCGTCGAGGACCCCGAGATCGTGCGGGTCCGCAAGGCGGAGCTCGAGGCACCGGAAGAGGAGGAGAGCGCCAGGACAGTGGCGCCGGCGACGGAGCCGTCGTCGGAGCCGGCAGTCGCGCCAGAGCCAGCCGCCGAGGCGGAACCAGCAGCGGAAGCGGACAGCCAGCCTCCGACGGGCGCGCAGCCGGCGGAAGGCCAGCCCGACCCGAACGCCGGCGCGGGCTCGCCGGCCGACGGATCGCCCTAGCCCCCCAGCGAGGCTACTCGCCCCAGATGCGGCGCAGGGTGTCGTCGCGGCCGCAGCCGGTCCGGTAACGCTTGTAGTGCGCCGGGTTCTTCTTGTAGAAGTCCTGGTGGTACTCCTCGGCCGGGTAAAAGGCGGTGAGAGCGGTGATCTCGGTGACGATCGGCGCCCCGAGCTTGCCGCCTTCCACGATCTTCCGCTTCGACGCCTCGGCCAGAGTGCGCTGCGCCTCGTCGTGATAGAAGATGCCGGTCCGATACTGGGAGCCCCAATCACAGAATTGGCGATCCGCCGTGGTCGGGTCGATGTTGCGCCAGAAGACCTCGAGCAGCTGCTCGTAGCTCACCTTGGCCGGGTCGTAGAGCACCTGCAGGACCTCGGCGTGACCGGTCCTGCCGGAGGAGACCTGCTTGTAGGTCGGGTCCTTCTCGACCCCACCGGAGTAGCCGGAGGTCGTGGAGACGACCCCGTCGATCGCGTCGAAGGGCGGCTCCATGCACCAGAAGCAGCCCCCGGCAAAGGTGGCCTTCGCGAGCTCGCTGTCGGTGGCTGCCGAGCAGGCCGGCGCCGCCATCAGGGAGGCGAACAGCAGCAGCGGAATGAGGACGTGACCCAGGATGGCGGGGGCCGGGATTCTCTTTGTGAACAAGGTCGCTGACTCCTTTTGTGAGCGGGCCGCGTCCGCTGATCCGGCAGCATACCCGACGATTCGGCCGGTGCCCGGCCCGCGCAGGACCGCGGCGGCACGCCGGCCCCGACGTACCTTCTACGCAGGCGACAGGGGATTCGGACGTGTGCCGCGGCCTGCGCTCAGCGGCCGCGCCGGCGCCACCGCTCGAACAGACCCGGGCGCTTGTCGACCTTTTCGTCGACCGCGGAAACCGCGCGGTCGTACAGGTCGTCGAGCGATTGGCCGGACTCGCTGGCGCCGGCGCCGGCCGTGCCCACCGCCGCGGCACGCCGGCGGGAGAACGGCTGGTCGGACCTGTTTCTGGCGACAAACGTCTCGATCGCCCGCACCGCGTCGGGGTCCGGATCGATGAAGCTCAGGCCCACCCGTCCCTCGCCCCGCCCGCCATCGCTACGCAGCGGGACGGCGGCAACCTCGACGGGTTGCCGGGCGTTGGGCAGCCGGAAGGCCACCCGCACGACCATCCCCGGCACGACGCTCTCCCGGACCGCCACGGCAATGCCCTGCGAGCCCAGGTCGCGAATCGTACAGGGCACCTCGCGGGAGCCCATCTTCAAGACCGCCGGGATCTCGATTGCCGCCCGTGGCGTGGCGCGGCGATCGCGGGGCGCGCCCGAGCGGCCGCCGGACGCGCCGTGGCCCTTGGTGGAATCGTTCGACATCATCCGTCCGCAGCCCGCCGAGGGGAGGAGCTAGCCCTCCATCCCGCCGACGACCCGCTTTACCGTGGCTCCGGCCGGCAGCCGGTCGCCCGGCTCGACGTGGTTGATCAGGGCCAGGGTCTCGAGATCGATGCTCGACGGGTAGCGCCGCGCGAACTCCTCCAGGGTCATCGCCCGGGGGATCCTCTCCAGCTTGACGCGCGCCGGCTGGACGTCGAGAAAGCGGCGATCGGTGAGCTGGGCGAAGCTGCCCTGGCTGGCCTCGAGCGCGGCGCTGTTCGGCGCCCAACTGTCGCGCTTGGCCAGCGCCACGAGCTGGAAGGTGTTGGAGCCGTAGCGGACGCACACCACCCGCCCGCTCAACGGGCTCTGCTCGTCCGGCACCTGAAAGGTGGACCAGGAGGCCGGCAGGTTGTTGATCCGCGTGCCGCGGGCCTGGCCGCCCTCGACACCCTCCTGGCCGAGGAATCGCTGTACCGCGGCTCCGGGGTCGTCGTCCTGGGCCAGGGTGAGCTGGAGCATGGCATCCTGCGCCTCGTTGACGGCCGCCACCGATTGCCGGGTGTTGTTGGTCTTCCAGCCCGCCGGGAAGTCCATCCGAAAGGCCAGGTCCGGATGGTAGAAGACGCCGTCCTTGAAGTAGCCCTCGCGCGGGTCGGTCCCGAAGGTCATCCCGTCGAGCCGCTGGAAGTAGCCCGCGCGCTCGATCTTGAGCCCCTCGAAGTCCGCATCGCGGCCCGCCAGCATCCCCTCGATCCGCTGTCGCCGGGCCTCGGGATCGGGATGGGTCGCCAGCCAGCTGGGGATGCCGCCCGCGCCGGCCATGTCGCCCACCCGCTTGAGGATGGTGAACACCTCGGGCATCTCGCGGGCGTCGTAGCCGCCGCGGATGCTGTAGCGCAGGCCGAGCTCGTCGGCCTGGTTCTCGTCGTCACGCGAGTACTTGAGAAAGAGCAGCCCCATGCCCATCTGCGCCAGGTCGCCGAGCTGGCGGAACCTCGGGCTGACGACCATGCCGACGCCCAGACCGACGTTGGCGAGCTGCGCCTTGCTCAAACGCTCGACCGAGTGGCGGCCGGTGACGTGGCCGATCTCGTGCCCGACGACCGCCGCCAGCTCGGCCTCGGAGCTGAGGTGGGCCATGATGCCGCGGGTGACGTAGATGAACCCGCCGGGCAGCGCGAAGGCGTTGACGATCGGGTCGTCGACCACCTTGAACGACCAGGGCAGGTCCGGCCGCTCGGACCTGGCGGCCAGCGCCTGGCCGAGCGCCGAGACGTAGCTCTGCATGGCCGGGTCGTCGTAGAGCCCGAGCTGGGCCGAGATCTCCTGATCGGCCTCGCGGCCCATCTGGATCTCCTGCGCCTCGCTGATCAGGGTGAGCTGCCGGTCGCCGGTCGCCGGGTTGACCGAGCAGCCGGCAACCAGCGACGCGGCCGCGGTCGCCGCCAAAAGCCGTAGACCCGTCTGCACTGTTCTTCGCATCATCCTGGATCTCCTCTAACGGTGGGCGGCGCCGGCCGAGCGCCTGTCGGGGATTCTACCGATCTCGCTGCCGGCGCACCGCAACCGCCACCGGCACCGCCGCCAGGGCCGCCACGACGATCGCGACCAGCGGCGCCGGCGCCGGCCGACCCACGGCCGCCGCGGCGGCCCGCAGCAGACCCGAGGCGCCGAGCAGCAGGCTGACCCCGACGACCGCGCCCATGATCGCGTTGGCCAGCCGGCCGTTGACCGCTTCGCCCCCCATCAGGACAGGGTCGTTGACCGCCAGCAGCAGGAAGACCGCCACCAGCGGCAGCAGCGCGCCGTTGAGGGCCTGGGCGATGATGATCGCCGGGATCGGCCGGACGCCGCTCAGTCCGAAGGCCAGGCCGGCGCCGAGGACCGAGAGCCAGACCGCCCGGTAGCGCCAGGAGCCCTCGCGCCACTCGGCCGCCTCGCCGGCGCCAAACAGGCTGCGCGCCGTCACCGCCGCCGCCAGCGGCGCGGTCACCGCCGAGGACAGGCCGGCGCAGAACAGGCCCGCCGCCACCAGCAGCCCCGACCACTCTCCCAACCTCCCGGCCAGCACCGCGGCCAGGGCCGGGAAGGAGAACTCCCCCTCGACCGCCGTGCCCACCACCAGCACGCCGGCCGAGATGAGCCCGCCCAGCCCAACCGCCACGGCGAGGCCGAATCGCATCTCGCCGAGGCCCTGCCCGCGCGCCAGGCCGGAGCCGAGGAAGAGGTTGTAGGGCACCACCGTGGTGCCCACCAGCCCCAGCGCCAGGACCGCCGAGCCGGCCGGCAGCGCCGGCAGCAGGGCGCCGCGCGCCAGCGCCAGCGGGTCCGGGCGCAACGCCACGGCGGTGACCAGGAAGGCGCCCCCCATGACCGCCACCAGCGCGCCCAGCAGATGAGCCAGCGTCGTCGCCCGGTTGAACCACAGGAGCAGGCCGGCGGCGAGGCCGGTCGCCAGGGTCAGGGCCGGCCGCGGCAGATCCACTGCCAGCGCCGCCCCGGCGACCCCGCCCAGGATGTTGCCCGCCTGGTAGGCG
This sequence comes from Thermoanaerobaculia bacterium, assembly GCA_963781065.1. GTDB lineage: Bacteria > Acidobacteriota > Thermoanaerobaculia > Multivoradales > JAHEKO01 > CALZJC01. The sequence goes on from CAWAET010000002.1 coordinate 107,053, forward strand.
GCGCAGCCGACGACGATGGCACCCAGCACCAGCAGCAGGACCGCGGCGCCGCGCCAGCCGCCGGCGAAGCGCCGCCGCAGCGCCTGGCCGAGATCGCTGCCGGAGGCCAGGGTCAGCCGGGCGCTCGCCTCCTGCAGCACGACACAGGCGACGGTGGAAAAGGTCAGCGCCCACAGCAGCGCCAGCCCGAACCGGCTGCCGGCCGAGGCCGCCGTGGTGATCGTTCCGGGACCGATGAACGCCGCCGCCAGGATCGACCACAACACGACGGACAGCAGCCGTTTCAAGGTCCCTCCTCGCCGTCGCCCCGCCGCGGCCGGCCCCAGCCGCCGCCGCCCGGCGTCTCGAGCAGCAGCCGGTCGCCGGGCAGCGCCTCGATCCCGTCCACCGACGCCAGCTCGACGACCTCGCCGCCGGCGCGCAGCAGTCGCTGCCGGCCCGGTCGCCCCGGGCCGCCGCCGGCCTGGCCGTAGGGGCCCTGCCGCCGGTGCTGGGTCAGCAGCGACAGCGAGACCGGGGCCAGGAAGCGCAGCTCGCGGATCACCCCGCGGCCACCCGAATGGCGGCCGCGCCCGCCCGAGCCGGCGCGGATCGCGAACCGCTCCAGACGCACCGGATAGCGATGCTCGAGCACCTCCGGGTCGGTGATCGCGGTGTTGGTCATGTGGGTGTGCACGGCGTCGGCGCCGGCGAAGCCGGGCCCGGCGCCGGCGCCGCCGCAGACGGTCTCGTAGTAGCCGAAGGTGCCATCGCCAAAGACCACGTTGTTCATCGTCCCCTGGCTGCAGGCGACCACCCCGAGCGCCTTGAGCAGCAGGTCGACCAGCCGCTGGCTGGTCTCGACGTTGCCGCCCACCACCGCCGGCGCCGACTCCGGCGGACCGGAGAAGTCCGGGTTGAGCAGCCCCCGCGGCACGAGGATCTCGACCGGCTCGAGCAGGCCCTCGTTGAGCGGCAGCGGCTCGGCGACCAGCAGCCGCAGAACATAGAGCACGGCGCTGCGCACCACCGCCGGCGTGGTGTTGAGGTTGCCCGGGTGGACCCCGCCCGAGCCGGCGAAATCGATCCGCGCGCCGCCGTCGGCGATCTCGAGCTCCACCGCCAGCGGCGTGCCGTCGTCGAGCTCCTCGCGGGCGGCGAAGCGCCCCTGCCGCAGCCGTCCCAGCACCGCGCGCGCCTCGCTCGCGGCGTGCCCGGCCAGCGCCGCCATCCAATCGCGCAACGCGGCCTCGCCGTGCTCGCCGGCCAGCGCCGCGAGGGCCGCGGCCCCCTGCCGGTTGGCCGCCACAGCGGCCTCCAGGTCGATCAGGTTCTCCTCGACGGCGCGCGACGGATAGGGCCCTTCCGCCAGCCGGGCGCGGATCGTCTCCCACCGCGGGCTGCCGGCGCTGACCAGCAGCTGGGGCTCCAGGACGACCCCCTCCTCGGCCAGGCAGGTGGCGTCCGGCGGCATCGAGCCGGGCCGCGAGCCGCCGATCTCGGCGTGGTGCGCGCGGCTGGCCAGGTAGGCGGACGGGCGCGCTCCCGCGCTCGGCCACACCGGCGTGATCACCGTCACGTCGGGCAGATGAGAGCCGCCGAAGGCCGGGTGGTTGGTCAACGCCACGTCGCCCGGGGACAGCTCCAGCCGGGCCGTCACCGAGCGCACGCAGGGACCGAGCGCTCCCAGGTGGACCGGGATGTGGGGCGCGTTGACCACCAGCCGGCCGTCGCCGTCGAGCAGGGCGCAGGAGAAGTCCAGCCGCTCCTTGACGTTGACCGACAGCGCCGTCCGCCGCAGCGTCTCGCCCATCTGCCAGACGACGCCGCGGAAGCGGTTGGCGAACAGTTCGAGCTGGACCGCCCGCGGCGGCGTGGAGCGCCGCCGGCTCATTCCGGCTGCCTCCCCGCCGGCCCGCCGCCGCAGAGCCAGGGCCCCGGCCCGATCGACGCGCCCGCGCCAGCCCGGCTCGACCACCGTCGTGCAGTGCTCTTCGACGACCAGCGCCGGCCCGGAGAAGCCGTCCCCGGGCGCCAGCAGCGCGCGCTCGAAAACCGCCGCCCGCCGCCAGCCGCCGCCAAACCAGACGCGCCGCTCGCCAACGGCGTCGGCCTCCGCCCGCCGCTCGCTCGCCGGCGCGGCGGCGGCCGGCCGGACCGACGCCGCCACGACCCGAAGCGAGACCAGCTCCAGCGGGCGGTCGGGCGGCGGGTAGCCGAACCGCTCGCGGTAGGCCTCGGCGAAGGCGCCGGCCAGCGAGCTCCGCCGAGCCGGCTTCGACGAGCAGGGTCGAGTCCTGACCGCTCAGCCGCAGCTCGACCGGCCGGCGGCGGATCTCCACGTCCTCGAGCTCGACCCCGTCGCCGCGCAGGCGGCGGACGGCCTCGGTCTCGAGCCCCTCCAGCCACCCCGGCACCCGGTCGGCCACCGCCGCCAGCGGCCGCAACACCTGGCGCTGGGCGAACCGCTCGATCGACGCCGCGCCCAGCCCGTAGGCGCTCAGCAGGCCGGCATCGACCGGCACCAGGCAGCGCTCGATGCCCAGCAGCTCCGCCAGGCCGCAGGCGTGCTGCGGGCCGGCGCCGCCAAACGCCACCAGGGCGTAGCTCGCCGGGTCGCGCCCTTCACGGATCGAGATCCGGCGCACCGCCTGGGCCATGGTCTCGTTGGCGATCTGCAGGCAGCCGGCGAGCATCGCGGTGAGCGCCGCGGAGGGCTCCTCGCCGCCGGCCGGCGGCCCGGAAACCGGCGCCGCCGCTTTGCCGCTCAGCTGTGCCGCCAGCGACCGCGCCGCCGCCACCGCCGCCGCGCGCACCACCGGGATGCGCAGCCGGGCCGGTTCGAGGCGCCCGAGCAGCAGGTTGACGTCGGTCAGGGTCAGCGGGCCGCCGGCGCCATAGCAGGCCGGTCCCGGCGCGGCGCCGGCGCTCCGCGGTCCGACCCGCAGCCGGCCGCCGGCCAGCGAGCAGATCGAGCCGCCGCCGGCGGCGACGGTCTCGATCGCCAGCGCCGGCGCCAGCAGGCGCGCGCCACCGACCCGGGTCTCGAAACGGTAGCTCAACCGCTCCTCGTGCCGCGAGACGTCGGTCGAGGTTCCCCCCATGTCGAAGGCGATGACCCGCGTCAGCCCGCTGCGGCGGCCGGCCGCCACCGCGCCCACCACGCCGCCGGCCGGCCCGGACAGCAGGCTGTCCTTGGGATGGAACTCGGAGGCCCCGACCAGCCCGCCGGCGCTGGTCATCAGGTGGAGCATGCCCGACCCGAGCGGCCGGCGGACGCGCTCGCGGTACTCCTCGATGACCTCCGCCAGATAGGCGTCGACCACCGCGGTCTCGGCCCGCGGCACGATGCGGATGAAGGGCGCCAGATCGGCCGAGGCCGAGACATGGCGGAATCCGGCGCGGCGTAGACAGCGCGCCACCAACCGCTCATGGGCTGGTTGGCGGTAGCTGTGGAGCAGCGCCACCGCGGCGCTCCGGATGCCGCGCCCGACGAGCTCCCGGGCACGCTCGCGCACCGGCTCGAGGTCCAGCTGGCGGATCCGCCCACCGTCGGCATCGAGCCGCTCGTCGACCTCGACCACCGCGGCATACAGGGGCTCGGGCTTGACGATCCGCAGGGCGAAAAGATCGGGCCGCTGCTGGGTCCCGATGCGCAGCAGGTCGGCGAAACCACGGGTGATGAAAAGCGCCGTGGCGGCGCCCCGCCGCTCGAGCAGGGCGTTGGTGCCGCGGGTGGTGGCCAGCCGCATCCGCACCGGCGGCAGCGCCTCGTCGAGCCGCCGGCCGGTCACCAGGCGGCTGGCCAGAAGGGGCGCCTCCTCCGGCGAGATCAGCTCGAAGGGGTCGCCGCCGGACGGCGGCACCGCCAGCGCGCCGGCGAGCTCGAGCTCCCCCGTCGCGGGGTCGCTGCCGGCCACCTCCACCGGCCGATCGTTCGAGCCGACCAGCCGAAAGCCGTAACCGCGCAGGAAGTCCGCCGGCAGGCCCGCGACCAGGGGCGAGGTCAGGCGGCGCCCGCCGGGCCGCTCCACACGCCCCCGCAGCCGGCTGCTGCTGAGCACCTTGGACCGGTGCAGGCGACCGCCGGGGTCACACGCCAGACAATCGGTGAACGTGCCGCCGGTGTCGATCCAGAGCTCCCAGATCCCCGGCACACTCGAGCGACCCCTTGGGGAGGGCGGGCTCGCGGAGACCGGCATCCGCGGCGGTCAGACCGGGCGGGCGGCGGCGCGCGGCCGCCGGCGCCGCAGCCGTCGGGTGGCGAGGATCAGCAGCACCAGGACCGTCAGCACCGCCAGCGCCGGCAGGCCGATCGCCATCACCGACAACAGGGCCGAGCCGCCGACCTCTGCCGTCGCCACCAGGGGGTTGCCGAACCCGGCGGTGGTCAATGAGGAAGCGCCGCGCGCCCCCACCGTAAACCCCTGCACCGCGCCGGCGACCCCGCCGCCGGCGATCACCGCCAGCGACCACTTCAGGTAGGGATCGATGCCCGTGACCACCGAGGCGGTGACCACGACACCGGCCACCACCGCGGCCGGCGTCGCCACCGAGTCGAGCAGATTGTCCAGCCAGGGGACGTAGTAGGCGCCGACCTCGAGGACGGTCGCCACCGCCAGGGTGATCAGCGCCGGGGTCGAGGCGATCCAGTCGAAGCCGCCGCCGAGCGCCACCAAGCCGCCCCGGGCGGCCAGACTGAGGATCAGAAACGGCACGAAGAGCCTGAAGCCGCATGCGGCAGCCAGGCCGAGACCGAGACCGACACTGAGCAGTACGTCCACCGTCGCGGCCTACTCTACCCGATCGAGCTGCTCGATCCGGGCGACGTGCCGGCCGCCCTCGAAGGGCGTCTCGAGCCAGACGTCGACCATCGCGAGCACCAGGTCGAGCGGCAGCAGCCGTTGGCCGAAGGAGATCATGTTGGCGTCGTTGTGCTGGCGCGCCAGCCGCGCCGACTCGACGCTCCAGCACAGGGCGCAGCGCACGCCACGGCGCCGGTTGGCGGCCATCGCCTCGCCGTTGCCCGAGCCGCCCAGCACGATGCCGCGCTCGCAGTCGCCGGCGGCCACCGCCGCGGCCGCGCGGCCGACGAACAGCGGGTAGTCGACCGACGCCTCGGAGTCGGTGCCGAAGTCCTCCACCTCGTGCCCGGCCTCGGCCAGGTGACGGGCGATCTCCCCTTTGTAGGTGAAGCCGGCGTGGTCTGAAGCCAGGGCGATTCTCATCATTCACGCTCCTCGTCTGTGGTTGGGCGGCGGCGCGACAGCCAGCGCGCCGCCTCCGAGATGCCGGCGAGCCGGGTCAGCGCCAGATATCCCGCGCCGTAGAGGCCCAGGGCGGCCAGCGCCGTCACCAGCTGCGGTAGCGGCGACCAGCGCCATACTGCCAGCGCCGGCAGCGCCGCCGCCAGCGCCGCCGCCAGCAGACGCCCGGCGTACCCCAGCGGCAGCCCGGGGCGGCCGATGCGGCGACGCACGGCGACGCTCAGCCGGGCCAGCTCGTACCAGGCCGCGAGCGCCGACGCCGCGGCCAGCCCGACGGCGCCGAGATAGAGCCGCGGCACCGGCGGCGCCTCGGGCATCAGCGCGGCCACGGCGAACCGGTCGAGCCAGACCATCAGCCCCAGCCCGAGCAGCGCCGACAGCACCACCCGCTCGACCGCGATACGGGCCGGCACGCGCGTGGCGCCCAGGGCGTAGAAGACGTTGGTGAACAGCCGCGAGCTGCCCGAAGCCGGCAGCCCCAGGCTGTAGGCGGCGAGCACCAGCGCCACCAGCCAGTGGTCCTCGGCGCCGAAGGCGCCGCGGCGGTAGAGCACGGTGACGACCGGATAGCTCAGCAGCAGGTAGCCGACCGCGGCGGGCATCATGGGGAAGAGCATCAGCCTCCAGCCGGCGACCAGCCGGCGGCGCAGCTGGCCGCCGCCGTCGCGCTCGTCGAGTCGCGACAGCTCGGGCAGTTCGGCCGCCGCCACCGACAGCGCGAACAGGCTGACCGGCAGGAAGTAGGGCAGAAACGCCCAGCCGAGCGCCGCCTGCGCGCCGGCCGCCAGGAACGAGGCCAGCAGCTGGTCGAGATAGCCCGACAGCTGCACGGCGCCGCGGCTGGCGGCCAGCGGCCCGAAGTTGCGCAGACACTCCCCGACCCCCCGCACCCGGAGGGAGAGCGACAGCCGGAAGCCCTCGAGCAGGCGGAAGACCGACGGCAACTGAACCGCGAACTGCAGCAGGCCGCCGGCCAGCGCCCCGATGCAGGCCGCGATCAGCAGCCCGTCCCGATCCGCCAGCGAGACCCCGTCGCTGCCGGCGGCGGCCAGCAACGGCGCGCCGACCCACCACAGGACGGCGATGATCGCGGCGTTCCACAGCGCCGGGGCGAGATACGGCAGGAAGAAGCGGCGGTGGGAGTTGAGGATCCCCAGACACCAGGCCGACAGCGCCAGCAGGCCGGCCATCGGAAAGACCACCCGCACCGCCGCGACCGCCAGCGGAAACCGATCCACCGTCGCCTCGCCGGCCGCCACCCGCTGCGCGTCGGCCAGGTAGCCGGCCGACAGCACGGTCACCAGGGGCTCGGCCAGGAGGACGCCGAGCAGAGTCAAACCCCCGGTGGCCGCCAGCAGCAGGCCGAAGATCGCCCCGGCGAAGCGGCCCGCTTCGTGCGCCCGGCCCTGCGCCAGCAGACGCGAGTAGACCGGGATGAACGAGGCCGAGAGGGTCTGCTCGCCAAGCAGGTTCTGCAGGATGTTGGGCCCGCGCAGCGCGGTGCGGAAGACGTCGGCATGCGGCCCGGCGCCGAAGAAGGTGGCCAGGCTCGCCTCGCGCACCAGACCCAACAGGCGGCTGATGAGAATGCCGCCCGCCACCTTGCTTGCCGCGGGGCGGCCGCCGGGGGACTCGCTCACTTTCTATCCGCGGCGGACGATACGCCATCCGCACCGGCGGCGCCAGCCGGTGCCTCGCGTCCGGTAGGGATCAGACCAGGCCTTCGGACTCCAGCAGCTTCTGCAGCCGGCGCAGACAGCGCCCGCGGATGAAGCCGATCGACCCTACGGCCAGCCCGAGCTTGCGCGCCACCTCACGATACGGAATCGGCGGGTCGGCGTAGAACAGCATGCCGATCATCTCTCGACACCTCTCGGGCAGGCGAAACACCGCCTCCCGCACGCGCTGGTCGTTCTCGAGCCCCTCCACGTCCGCCGGCTCCACCGCCTGCTCGATCGGCTCGTCCCGGGTCTCCCGCAGCAGGCGCTGGCGGCGCAGCTGTTCCTGGCGCCAGTGAAAGCAGCGGCGCCGGGTGACGGTGATCAGCCAGGATCGCAGCGAGTCGTGCTTGCGCACCTTCTCGAGATCCGAATAGACGTTCACCCAGACGCTCTGGAACAGGTCGGAGGCGTCCGCCGAGTCGACTCCATAGCGCAGGACGACCGCGTAGACCAGCCGGCTGTACTTGTCGACCAAGGCGTGCCAGGACCGCTGGTCGCCGCGCAGGCAGCCGCTGACCAGGCGGCGATCCTCCCAGCCCGGGTGCGGGCCGTTGCCCGTGCCGGACCGGGTCGGCGAATCGTCCCGCTGCCTGGCGTTCAACTCCCCATCTCCGGATCAGAACGTCTTGCCATCTTGCCCGCCTTTCCGTTTCCCCCGTCGCGGTTCCGGCGATAGCCGAACCTGGCAGCAGGGACGCCTCGATGACATCCCCGCCGCCTCCACCCTACGGCAGGTGGCGGCATGAAGGCGCGGCGAACGTTCCGTCCCAGCGGTCGCCCCGACGACCTCACGGTCTCCCGCGGACCGGCGAAGAGCGAGCGCGAGCCCTGCCCTCCACCGCACCTTCCAATGGTCGCTTGCGAGTCCTCCTCAACCCCCTCCGCGACCGACCCGCCCTAGAGTCTAGAGCAGAACGGCCCAGAACCGCGTTTGTCATGACATTGCCACGCCCTGGCCGGAGGCGCCAAGCCGCCGACGGGCCTCCGAACGCACCATCCCGACCATGCCCGCCAGGCCCATGTTCTTGCCTAAAGAGAGCTCGCGGCCGAAGATCGTCAACGGCAGGTCCGGGTCGAGATTCGCCAACTCCGCGAGCGGCCGCCCCGACAGCGTCTCGTCCAGGATGACCGCCATGGCCCGGGCCGAGATGCCCTGCGGGTTCTCGACCGCGAAGTGGATGTCGAACGGGCCCTGCCCCCCGTCCCGGTCTCCGGGCCAGAAGTAGGCTTCCGACTCGCAGGCGGGAACCAGGCGATCCTTGGGATAGGGACGGGCGGCGACAGAGGCCGGCACCTGGCGGTAGCGCTCCGCGATGTCGATCAGCAGCTCGATGCGCTCGGTGCGGTCCTCGACCAGCCGCAGATGGTCCAGCAGCCGCGCCAGGCCGGCAGACGGCTCGGCGGGGGTCACGTCGGCCGTTCGACCGGCGCGCCGACCAGATTGCCCCACTCGGTCCAGCTGCCGTCGTAGTTGCGCACCCGCGGAAAGCCCAGCAGGCGGGTGAGCACGAACCAGGTGTGGCTGCTGCGCTCGCCGATGCGGCAGTAGGCGATGACGTCGTCCTCTGCTTTCAAGCCTTGCCCCTCGAGATAGATCGCCCGCAGCTCGTCGGCCGTCTTGAAGGTCCCGTCCGGGTTCACCGTCCGGCTCCAGGGCACGTTCTTGGCGCCCGGGATGTGGCCGCCGCGCAGCGCACCCTCGTTGGGGTAGTCGGGCATGTGCAGCCGCTCGCCGGTGTACTCCTCGGGGCTACGCACGTCGACCATGGCTCCGCCGGCCTCGAGGTGCGCCTCGACGTCAAGGCGATAGGCGCGGATCGGCGCATCGTCGCGACGCGGGGTCGGGTAGGCAACCGCCGGGTACGAGGGCACTTCACGGGACATCTCGCGCCCTTCCTGCTTCCATTTGATCCGGCCGCCGTCCATCAGCCGCGCGTTCGTGTGGCCGAATAGCTGGAATACCCAGTAGGCGTAGGCGGCCCACCAGTTGTTCTTGTCGCCGTAGAAGACCACCGAGGTCTCCGGGCCGATGCCCAACCGGCTGCAGAGCCGGGCAAACCCTTCGCCGTCGACATATTCGCGACGGATCTGGTCGTTGAGGTCGCGGGTCCAGTCGATCTCGACCGCTCCCGGCACGTGCCCCGAGGGATAGACCAGCGGATCCTCGTTGGACTCGACGATGCGGATCCCGGGATCGTCCGCGTGGTCGGCCACCCACTGGGTGTCCACCAGGACATCGGGCCGAGCGTAGCCGCGCTCGCCGATAACTGTCTCACTCATCGCGAAAAGCTCCTTGGCTGATGTCCGACGCGGTCTGGCGCCAGCGGGGGGAGGATACCATCGCCGCGAAGCCCTCGCCGGCCGCCCACCGCCCTGCTAGTCTCCCCAAGTCCGATGACGGGGCAGCGATTCCAGGTGGTGATCGTCGGCGGCGGCATCGTCGGACTGGCCGCCGCGCGCGCGCTGGCGCCCTTGCTGGGTGAGGGCCTGGTAGTGCATCGAGGCGGAGGACCGGCCGGCCGGCCACCAGACCGGCAACAACAGCGGCGTCATCCACTCTGGTCTCTACTACCGGCCGGGCTCGGTCAAGGCCACGACCTGCGCCGCCGGCCGGGCCGAGATGTACCGTTTCTGCGAGCGGCACGCCCTCCCCCACCGGCGCTGCGGCAAGCTCGTGGTCGCGACCCGCGAGGACGAGCTGCCGGCCCTCGACGAGCTCGAGCGGCGCGGACGGGCCAACGGCCTCACCGGTCTGCGGCGGCTGTCGGCCGGCGAGATCGCCGAGATCGAGCCGGCGGCGGCCGGCGTCGCCGGCCTGAGCGTGGCCGAGACCGGGATCGTCGACTATCGCGCGGTCGCGGCCAAGCTGGTGGAACGGCTGGCCGCCGCCGGCGTGCGGACGCGCACCGGCTGGCGGTTGACCGCCGTCCGCCGCGACGCCGGCGCCCAGCGTCTGACGACCACCGGCGGCGAGCTCACCGGTCGCCTGCTGGTCAACTGCGCCGGGCTGCAGTGCGACCGGGTCGCCCGCCTCTGCGGCCACCGGCCGCGGATCCGGATCGTGCCGTTCCGCGGCGAGTATCTCGAGCTGGTCGAAGCCCAGGCGCGGCGCGTGCGGGGCCTGATCTACCCGGTGCCCGACCCCGAGCTGCCGTTTCTCGGCGTCCATCTGAGCCGCCACATCGACGGCTCGGTCGACGCCGGGCCCAATGCCGTGCTGGCGCTCGCCCGCCACGGCTACAGCTGGCGCCGGATCTCGCCGCGAGACACTTTCGAGACGCTGTCCTACCCCGGTTTCTGGCGGCTGGCCTCGCGCTGGTGGCGCACCGGTGTGGCCGAGGCCTGGAGATCGCTCAACCGCGCCGCCATGGCGCGCGAGATCAGCCGACTGATGCCCGGCCTCGCCGCCAGCGACCTGAGACCCGCCGGCGCCGGGGTACGAGCCCAGGCGGTGGCCCCGGACGGTCGGCTGGTGGACGACTTCCTGATCCAGGAGGAGCCCGGCGCTGTGCATGTGCTCAACGCGCCGTCGCCGGCGGCGACCGCGTCGCTGGCCATCGGCCGGGCGATCGCCGAGCGGGTGCTGGCGCGCCTGGCGACGGCCTGATCGATTGGTGAGAGGTCAGGCTACCCGGCGGTGGAGCGCGGCGAGCCGAGAAGGTCCTGGGTGGCGGCGATCTGCTCCAGGGTCAGCCCCCGCACGTCGCCGCCCGCGGCATGGAGCCGATACCAGTCGACCAGCCAGTCGACGGCGGTCTCCATCTCCACCGGCGGCCGCCAGCCGAGACGATCCCGCGCCTTGGCGCAGTCGAGCATCAGGAAGCCGGTCTCGTGGAACCCGGGGTGGGGCTCGGCCTGCCAGCTGGCACCGTCACCCCAGCGCCGCGTCACCCGCTCGACCAGCCACGAGACCGGCCGGCAGTCGAGCTCGTCCGGACCGAAGTTCCAGCCCTCGGCAACCTCGCCGCCACGACGGCAGAGCTCCTCGGCCAGCAGGAGGTAGCCCGAAAGCGGGTTTACCACGTGCTGCCAGGGTCGGACGGACCGCGGCGAGCGAACCCGCACCGGCTCGCCGGCGGCGACGGCGCGAACCACGTCGGGAACCAGACGATGGTCGCCCCAGTCGCCGCCGCCGATCACGTTGCCGGCCCGCGCCGAGGCGATCGCGGCCGGCTTCTCGGCGCCGTCCCCGGCAGAGAGGAACGAAAGCCGATAGGCGGCGGTGACCAGCTCGGCGCACCCCTTGCTGCTGGAGTAGGGATCGTGGCCGCCCATCGGATCCTCCTCGCGGTGGGCGACTCTGCCGCCGGTGTCGGCATAGCACTTGTCGCTGGTGACGACGACCACGGCGCGCACTTCGGAAGCGCCGCGCACCGCCTCGAGCAGGTGACAGGTGCCCATCACGTTGGTGGCGTAGGTCTCCAGCGGATCCTCGTAGCCGGTGCGCACGATCGCCTGGGCGGCGAGATGGAAGACCACCTCCGGCCGCGCGCGGCGCAGCGCCGTGGCCAGCGCCGCCGCGTCGCGGATGTCACCCTCGACCGAATCGATGCCGTCGCCGACTCGGGCGGCGGCGTACATGCTCGGGGTGGTCGGCGGCGGCAGCGAGTAGCCCGTCACCCGCGCCCCCAGCCGCCGCAGCCAGAGAGTCAGCCAGCTGCCCTTGAAGCCGGTGTGGCCGGTGACGAATACGGAACGGCCGTTCCAGAACTCCGTGTCCATGCGGCGCTTTCGGGCTGGGGATCGAGGGTCGGGCCACCCGGCGGCGGCAGTCTGGATGGTATCATCCGCTTCTGAACAACGGGCTTCCAGATCCCCTGACCAGCCGGCTTGCGGAGGCCATCCGCGCCGCCGACCGACGACTCGTCCTGGTGGTCACCGGCGCCGGGGCCAGCCACGCCAGCGGCATTCCGACGTTTCGCGGTCGCGAGCCGGAGGCGGTCTGGAAGCAGGACGACATCGCCCTGGCGACCCGCCACGCGCTCGAGGTCGACCCGGTCGCCCACTGGTCCTGGTACCTGCGGCGCTTCGAGCGGCTCGAGCAAGCCCGGCCAAACCCCGCGCACCGGGCGTTGGTCGAGCTCGAGCAGTGGCAGACCGGGCGCGGCGGCGAGTTCCTGCTGGTCACGCAGAACATCGACACGCTGCACGAGCAGGCCGGTTCGCGGCGTCTGATCAAGGTCCACGGCAGCTCCGACCGGCTGCGTTGTTCGCGCCAGGGCTGCGTCAACGGAGCGCCCGCCGGGTCGCTCGCTCGCGCGCCGATCGACCTGAGCCGGTTCCGTGCCTCCCCCGAGCAGCGCCACCTGCCCACCTGCCCCGCCTGCGGCGCGCCGCTGCGGGCGCACGTGCTGTTCTTCGACGAGATGTACGACGAGCATGCCGACTACCGCTTCGACGAGGTTCAGCGCGCGGCCGACGAGGCCGCCCTGATGATCTTCGTCGGCACCTCGTTCTCGGTCGGCGTCACCGAGCTGCTGGTGCACGCCGCCGCCCTGCGTCGCGTGCCCCGCTTCTCGGTCGACCCGGGCGCTGGGCGCCAGCCCGGCCGGACCGGCATCGAGACGCTGGCAGCCCCGGCCGAGGCCCTGCTGCCCACCCTCTGCGAGCTTCTGCAAACGTAGAATCCCCGCGAGAGCCGCCATGAGCCGTCCGCAACAGGTCAGCTTCGCCCAGCCACGCCTGCCCGACCGGCTGCAGGAAGAGCTGCTGCGCCATATGGCCGGCGATGACGAGCCGGCGCCCGAGCAGCGAATCTTCGTCAACCGAACCCTGCGCATGGAGAGCGTCCGCTGCGTCGGCTTCGACCTCGACTGGACCCTGGCAGACTACCGGCGGCTGCCCTTCGAGCGGCTGATGTTCGATCTCACGATCGACCGCCTGGTCGAGCATCACGACCATCCGCCGGAGGTTCGCCAGCTCGGTTTCCGCCCCGGCTTCCCCCAGCGCGGCCTGCTGATCGACAAGCAGGCCGGCACGGTGCTGCGCATGAGCCGTCATCGCTTCGTCAACCTGGCCTATTTCGGCCGCGAGCGGCTGGGCCGGGACCGGCTCAAGGAGCTCTACCGCTACGAGCCCATCCAGCCGGCGAGCGACCGCTTCTACCATATCGACAGCCTCTTCGAGCTGCCCGAGGCCAACCTCTACGCCGAGCTGGTCGAGGCCAGCAGGCGGCTGCCGCGGCTGGCCGAGCGCGGCTACCGGCAGCTATTCGAGGATGTCCGGACGGCGATCGACTGGGTTCACGCCGAGGGCAGCCTGAAGACGCGGGTGCTGCAGGACACCGGGCGCTACCTCGAGCGCGACCGGCTGCTCGCCCTGGCGCTGCTGCGGCTGCGCCTCGGCGGCCGGCCGCTGGTCCTGCTGACCAACTCCGACTGGCGCTACGCCAGCGGGCTCTGCTCGTTCCTGTTCGACGGCATTCTGCCGGGCCTCGACAGCTGGCGGCAGCTGTTCGACCTGGTGATCGTCGACGCCCGCAAGCCGGGGTTCTTCCGCCACGAGCGGCCCTTCACCCGGCTGGACGCGGGTGGCGCACCGGCAGGCGAGCTCGAGGTTCCCGAGTGGGGCGGCGCCTACAGCGGCGGCTGCCTCGACGGCTTGATGCGCCGCATCGAACTGCCCGGCGAGCAAGTGCTCTATGTCGGCGACCACATCTACGGCGACGCCGTGACCTCGAAGCAGGAGTCCACCTGGAGGATCGCGCTGATCGTGCGCGAGCTCGAGGCGGAGATCCGCGCCAGCCTGGCGCTGGGCGACCTCGGCGAGCGCCACCTCGAGCTGATGCGCGAGCTCGGCACGCTCGGCCACGAGCTCGACCACGTCCGCGACCAGGTCGACCTGGGCCAGGCCCTGGCCGGCAACGGCACCGCCGTCGAAGCGGCCGATCTGGACAGCTGGCGGCAGCGGTTCGCCGCCGTCGGCCGCCGCCATCTGCGCGGCGTGCGGCAGCTGGCCGAGAGCGCCGTGAAGCTGGACGCCGCCTACCATCCCTACTGGGGCTCGCTGTTCAAGCAAGGCACGAGCAAGACCCGATTCGCCGGCCAGCTCGACTCCTATGCCTGCCTCTACACGGCTCGGGCGCGCAACTTCGCCCTCTACGGATCGCAGCACTACTATCGGGTCGCCCGCGACCCGATGATGCACGAGCTCGAGGATTTCGACGCCGCGGACTGAGCACCGCCGCGAACCGGGAGTTGACCGGCCGAGCCGGCTCGGTTACCTTTGGCCGCCGGAACAAGGAGAATCGATGACGACGATGAGACACAGATTCGCAAGCGGCGCGGCTGCGCTGGCGCTGCCCCTGATGCTGGCGGCGCCCGCCCTGGGCCAGGACAACAACCAGGAACTGCGGCGCGAGCTCGATGCCCTGAAGCAGGGGCAGAAACAGATGCAGCAGGAGATGGCGGAGATCAAGAAGCTCCTGCAACAGCAGCAGCGTCCCGCGGCCGGCGGTCCTTCGGTCGCCGGCAAGGTCTTCAACCTGGCGGCCAACCCGGTAAAGGGGGAGTCTTCGGCACGCCTGACGCTGATCGAGTTTCTCGACTACCAGTGAGGGTACTGCGCCAGACACGTCCGTGAGACGGTCCCGCAGATCGCCAAGGAGTACATCGACGCCGGCAAGGTCCGGTATGCCGCTCTCGACCTGCCGCTCGAGCGGATCCACAAGCTGGCCTTCAAGGCGGCCGAAGCGGCGCACTGCGCCGGCGACCAGGGCAAGTACTGGGAGATGCACGACCGGCTGTTCGCCTTCCAGAAGGCGCTGGAGCCCTGGAGCGGTCACGCCGATGCCCTGGGGCTCGACGTCGCCGCCTTTGACGGCTGCCTGGCGGCCGGTACCCACGCCAACGCGGTGAGGGCCGACATGGCCGAGGCGCGCAAGGCTGGCGCCACCGGCACTCCCAGCTTCATCCTCGCCAAGACCGACCCGGCCGATCCCAGCAAGGTGGTGGGCGTGGCGTTTCTCCGCGGCGCGCAGCCCTTCAGCGCCTTCAAGGCCGAGATCGACAAGGCGCTGGCCGAGCTCGACTGATGGACCGCGACACCGCCTGGCAGCTGGCCACCAGCCACGTCGAGGCGGCCGGGCTGCGCCGCCACATGGTGGCGGTAGAGGCGGCGATGCGGTTCTACGCCGCCGAGCTGGGCGAGGACACCGACCTCTGGGGCCTGGCCGGGCTGCTCCACGACTGGGACTGGGAGATCCACCCGACCCTCGAGGACCACCCCGCTCGGGGGGCGCCGATCCTCCGCCAGCACGGCTGCCCCGAAACGGTGGTGCAGGCCATCCTGTCGCACAACACCGCCGGCACCGGCGTCGAGCGCTCGCGGCCGATCGACTTCGCGCTGCTGGCCTGCGACGAGGTCACCGGCCTGGTCATCGCCTCGTCGCTGGTGCGGCCGTCGAAGGACGTGCGTGACGTCAAGCTGAAGTCGCTGCGCAAGCGCTGGAAGGAGACCGCCTTCGCCCGCGGCGTCGATCGGCCAGAGGTCGAGACGGCCACCGCCGATTTCAGCCGCGAGTGCTTTGGCGGCGCGCTCGAGCTGTGGCAGCACGTCCAGAACGTGCTCGGCGCGATGCAGGGCGTCGCCGGGGCCCTCGACCTGGACGGCCGTCTGGCAGCCGGGCCGCCGGCCTGACCGCCGGGCGGCATCCCTACCGCCAGTCGGTCAACAGCTCGACGCCCGCCTCGGTGAGGAAGAAGAACCGTCGGTCCTCGCTGGCCGTCAGCACCCCCTTGTCCACCAGGCCGTCCAGCCCGGCGCCGAGGTCGCCGGCCTCGGTGTCAGCTTCGGCGTAGCGGATCGCCTGCTGTCGCAGCACAAAGCCCTTGCGCGGGCCGCCGGCGATTCGGGTCTTCTCGTGGTACCGCCGCAGAACGGCTCTCTCGGCCGGTGAAAGCTCCATGGGTCTCTCCCCTTTTTTGGTCCGGCGCCATTCTACGCCGCTCGAGATCGGCCGTTCACGGACCGGTCGCCGGATGTGCTATTCTCCCCACTGGCTCGAGGCGCCGCTCCCCACGCAGCGCTTTTTCTCACACCTCCCTACCCCCTCTATCCCCAGTCCGTTGAGCGGTTCGAACGAAGAGCTTCCGACCGCGACCGACAACGCCGCGACTGCCGTCGAACCGGCGAGCGGTCAGGAGGAAACGGTCGAGATGAGCGCCGCGGAGGCGTTGGCCCGCGCCACCCGGGAGGCCGCGGCCGGCGCCGCCGAGCCGCAGCCCGAGGCCCGGACCGAAGAGCCGACGGCCGAGCCCGAGGCGGAAGAGGCGACGGCCGAAGTCGAGACCGAAGAGCCGACTGCCGAAGTCGAGACGGAAGAGCCGACGGCCGAGATCGAGGGGGAAGAGCCCGCGGCCGAGGTCGAGGCGAAAGAGCCGACGGCCGAGGTCGAGGCGGAAGAGCCGACGGCCGAAGTCGAGGCGGAAGAGCCCGCGGCCGAAGTCGAGATGGCCCGACCCGGCGAGAGCTCCGCGGAAGCGAGCGAGCTACCCCCCGAGGGGAGCTCCGCCGAAGCGAAGCCTGCGCCCGCCCGACCGCCCAAGCGCCCCAAGAAGGCAGCGGCGGCGAAGCCGGTTGAGGAAGCGCCGCCGGACCGGCCGGAGCTCCGCGTGGTCTACGAGGCGTTGGCGAATCGGCAGCCCCTCGAGGGCCGGGTGATCGGCTGGAACAACGGCGGCTTCCATCTGGCGCTGGGCGATCTGGCCGCCTTCTGTCCCCGATCAGAGATGGAAGTCGGCGAGGTGCAGGAGCCCGAGAGCTACCTCGATCGCACCTTCGAGTTCCGTGTCCTCCGGCTGCAGGGCAAGGGCCGCCGGATCGTGGTGTCGCGGGCCGCCCACCTGCGCCGCGAGATGTCGCGACAGCGCAACCAGCTGCGCAAGAAGTTGCAGGCGGGCGCCGTGCTCGACGGCACGGTGGCCTCGCTCAAGGAGTTCGGCGCCTTTGTCGACCTCGGCGGCGCCCAGGGCCTGATCCACGTCTCGGAGCTCGCGCACCGCCGGATCGAGCATCCGCGGGAAATCCTCTCGGAGGGCCAGGAGGTGCGCGTCAAGGTGCTCAAGGTCGAGCAGGGCGGGCGGCGCATCTCGCTGTCGCTGCGCGCGCTCGAGGCCGATCCATGGAAGGACCTGGCCGACCGCTTCCCGCAAGGAGCCGTGGTCAAGGGCACCGTGGAGAGGGCCAACGAGATCGGCGCCTTCATCGAGCTCGCGCCCGGCCTGACCGGTCTGCTGCCGGCCAAACTGATGTCGATCCCCAGGGAAACCACGCCGGCCCGCGCCTATCCTCCCGGCAAGGAGGTCTCGGTGCAGATCGTCTCGGTCGACCCGCGCCGCCAGCGGATCGCCCTGGCGCTCGAAGGCTCGGGCCTGGAGGGCAGCCGCACCGACTACAAGGAGTTCCAGCGCCAGAGCCGCCAAGCCGACGCCGGCGACGGCTTCAACGCCCTGGCCTCGGCCTTCCGCCGGCTGCAGGGCGACGGCGAGTAGCCGCCTTCATCCGGCCTGGCGCCGCACCGGCGGTCGGCGGCTGCGTAGAATCTGCTCCCGGTCGTCGGACGATCCCAGAGAGGAGCGGCATTGGATCTCGATGAGTTGCGCAGGGAGCTCGAGGCGGTCGACCGCGGCCTCGTCGAGCTGGTAGCCCGCCGCCAGCGGCTGGTGCGCGAGGTCGGCCTGGCCAAGCAGCGCGCCGGGCGCCCGATCCGCGACTTCGGCCAGGAGCGCGAGGTGCTAGAGCGGGCTCGAGCCGCGGCTCGCGACCTGGGGGTGTCGGAGACTGTCGCCACGACGCTGATGCAGGGCCTGATCGCCTCCGCCCTGACCGACCAGGAGCGCCAACGTGTCGCCGCCCACGGCGGCGGTGGCGGGCGACGGGCCCTGGTGGTCGGCGGCGCCGGTCGCATGGGGCGGTGGTTTGTCGGCTTTCTCGCCTCGCAGGGCTTCGCGGTCGAGGTCGCCGACCCCGCCGGCCCGGTCGCCGGACATGCCTTCCGGCCGGACTGGCGGGAATCGGACCTGACCCACGACCTGATCGTCCTCGCCACCGAGCTGCGGGTGACGGCCGGGATCCTCGACTCGCTGGCGGCCCGGCGACCGCCGGGAGTGGTCTTCGACATCGGTTCGCTCAAGGGACCGCTGGCCGCCGGTCTGGGCCGGCTGGCGGAGGCCGGTGTGCGGGTGACCTCGCTCCACCCGATGTTCGGACCCGATACCGAGCTGCTCTCGGGCCGGCACGTCATCCTGGTCGACGCCGGCGTGGCGGAGGCGAACCGGGTGGCCAGGAGCCTGTTCACCTCGACCATGGCCGAGTTGGTGGAGATGAGCGTCGAGGACCACGACCGCTGCATCGCCTACGTGCTGGGCCTGTCGCACGCGCTCAACATCGCCTTCTCCGCCGCCCTCGCCGACAGCGGCGAGGCCGCGGCCCGGCTCGCCCGGCTGTCGAGCACGACCTTCGACCGCCAGCTCGAGGTGGCCCGGGCGGTCGCCCGCGAGAATCCGCACCTCTACTTCGAGATCCAGCGGCTCAACGAGTTCGGCGACGAATCCCTGGCGGCGCTGCGCGCGGCGGTGGGCCGTCTGCAAGAGGCGGTGGCCCGGGGGGACGAGCCCGAGTTCGTGACGATGATGCAGGGCGGGCGGGCCTACCTCGGCGAGCTCAGGCCCTGATCCGCGCGTGATAATCTTGCTGGCGAGAACGCCAGAATCGACAAGGAGATCGACCCATGTCCGAGCCTCAGGCACCACCCCCGCCTCCCGCGCCTCCCGCGCCTCCCGCGCCTCCCGCTCCGCCGACCGCGGCAAAGAAGAAGATGAGTCCCTGGATCTGGGTCCTGGGCGGCTGCCTGGTCCTGATCGTCATCGTTCTGCTGCTGATGGGCGCCTGCACCTGGTTTGTCGCCGACAAGGCCCAGGACTTTGCCTCCGAACTGGAGGCCAACCCGGTCAAGGCGGCGGCCGAGGTCGCGGTGCGCTTCAATCCCGACCTCGAGCTGGTTTCGACCGACGAGGAGAACGGCACCATGACCGTGCTGCAGAAGTCGACCGGCAAGGAGGTCACCCTCAACTTCGAGGAGATCGCCGAGGGCCGGTTCAGCCTCGAGACCGAGGAGGGTGAGTCGTCGATCTCCTTCGACCCCCAGGGCGAGGGCGGCGTCACCATCGAGGGCCCCGAGGGCACGGCGACCTTCGGCGGCACCGCCGGCGGCGACGTGCCGGCATGGATCGAGCTCTACCCGGGCGCCTCCGAGCCCCAGGGCGTCTACAGCTCGACCACCGGCGACCAGCGGACTGGGACGGTCTCCTGCCGCAGCACCGATCCGGTGGCCCGCGTGCTCGAGTTCTACGAGAGGACGCTCAAGGCCTCCGGCATGGAGGTCAGCAAGACCACCTTCACCGCCCAGGGCTCCGCCGGCGGCGCGCTCAACGGCAGCTCGGAGGCGACGCAGCGCACGGTCACCGTGATCGTGAGCGAAGAGGACGGCGAGACGGTGATCGCGATCAACTACACCGAGCCCGCCGGGTAGGCGGCCGGCGCTCGTTGCCGCGCGCGGCGGTCCGACCGCCCCGCGGCGACGGAGTCGGCGAGGGTCAGACCGCCGGCCGGGAGGCGTCGGCACCGCCGGCGCCCTGGTCGGCGAACATCAGCCGGCCGCCCTCGAGCGAGCCGCCGCGGAGCGCCGCGGCGAGCACCTGCCCCAGCTCCTCCACCGCGATCACCTCGAGGCCGTCCCGCACCTCGTCCGGCAGGTCTTCGAGGTCGGCGACGTTCTGCTGCGGCAGGATGATCCGGCTGATGCCGGCGCGCACCGCCCCGAGCACCTTCTCCTTGACGCCGCCGATCGGCAGCACCTTGCCGGACAGGGTGATCTCTCCGGTCATGGCGATGTCGTGCCGGGCCGGCCGGCCCGACAGCGCCGAGACCATGGCCGTGGCCATGGTGACGCCGGCCGACGGGCCGTCCTTGGGAATCGCCCCCGCCGGGCAGTGGACGTGCACGTCGCGCTCGGAGAAGTCCCCGCTCGGGATCTGCAGGTCGGCGGCGTGTGATCGGGCGTAGCTCCAGGCCGCCCGCGCCGACTCCTTCATCACGTCGCCGAGCTGCCCGGTAAGCACCAGTTCGCCCTTGCCCTTCATCAGGGTCGTCTCGACGAACATGATGTCGCCCCCGACCGGGGTGTAGAACATGCCGGTGGCGACGCCGATCTGGTCGGCCGCCGCCGCCTTCTCGGGGTGCATCTTGGGCCGGCCGAGCAGCTCGGCCACGAGCTCCGGGGTCAACTCGACGTGCTCGCTGTCGCCGGCCGCGATCCGCCGCGCCGCCTTGCGCGCCAGCTTGCCGAGCTCGCGCTCGAGCTGGCGCACTCCGGACTCGCGAGTGTAGCGGCTGATCACCTCGGCGATCGCCTCGTCGCTGAACTCGATCTGATCGGCGTCCAGCGCGTTGGCGGCGACCTGCCGCGGCACCAGGTAGCGGCGGGCGATCTCCAGCTTCTCGCGCTCGGTGTAGCCCGAGAACTCCACCATCTCCATGCGGTCGAGCAGCGGGCCGGGGATCGACTGGAGGAAATTGGCGGTGGCGATGAACAGCACCTCCGAGAGATCGAACGGCACCCCCAGATAGTGATCGACAAAGCTGTAGTTCTGTGCCGGGTCGAGCACTTCGAGCAGCGCGCTGGCCGGGTCCCCCTGATAGGAGACGCCGAGCTTGTCGACCTCGTCGAGCAGGAATACCGGGTTCTTGGTGCCGGCGTCCTTCATCCCCTTGAGCACCCGCCCCGGCATCGCCCCGACATAGGTCCGGCGGTGGCCGCGGATGTCGGCTTCGTCGCGGGCGCCGCCCAGCGACACCCGCACGTACTTGCGGTCCATGGCGCGAGCGATCGACCGGGCGATCGAGGTCTTGCCGGTGCCCGGAGGCCCGACAAACAGCAGGATCGGGCCGTGGGCGCGGTCGTCGACGTAGCCGCGCGGCGCCGGCCCGGGCTCCTCGGAATCCTCCGCGGCCGCGGGCGCCTCCGCGGCCTCCTCGCCGGCCTCCGGGTCGAGCTTCGCCGTGCCGCCGTTGCCGCCGCTCTCGACCGCGGCCCGCTTCTCCTGCGCCGCGGCGGCCTTCTCCACCTTCTCGGCCGCCGCCTCCTTGGCCGCGCGTAGCCGGCGCACCGCGAGGAACTCGAGCACCCGGTCCTTGACCTCGTCGAGGCCGTAGTGGTCCTCCTCGAGGATCTTGCCCGCCCGGCCGAGGTCGAAGTCGTCGGCGCTGCGCTCCTGCCACGGCAGCTCGGCGATGGTCTCGAGGTAGGTACGGATCACCTGGTACTCCATCGACTCCCGGCTCATGCGCCCCAGCCGGCCGAGCTCGCGATCGACCTCCTTGCGGGCTTCGTCCGGCAACTCGAGGGCTTCCAGCTGACTGCGCAGCTCGTCGACCTCCTCGCCCTCCTCCTCCTCGCCGAGCTCGCGGCGGATCGCCTTGAGCTGCTCGCGCAGGAAGATCTCCCGCTGGCGATCGCCGATCTCCTGCTGCACCTTGCTCTTGATCTCCTGCTGCGCGTCCAGCACGTTGATCTGGCGCTGGACGTTGACCAGCACCCGGCGCAGGCGCTCCTCGATCGACAGCGTTTCGAGCAGGCTCTGGCTCTCCGCGTGCGGCAGCTCGAGATAGCTGGCCACCAGATCCGCCAGCTTGCCCGGCGCGTCCACCTGCTCCAGCACCTGGCGGACGATCTCCTCCGGGAAGCCGGCTTTCTGGCCCACCTCGCCGGCCCGCGCCCGCAGCTCGCGCAGCAGTGCCAGGAAGGCGGGGTCCTTGGGATCGACCGCCTCGAGCTCCTCGACCTCGCGCACCACCGCCACCAGGTGGTCCTCGGCCGGGCTGTAGCGCATGGCGATGCCTCGCTTGACGCCGTGCAGCAGCATCTGCACGCCGCCGGAGACGCGCTGCAGCTGGCCGATACGGGCGATCGTGCCGATGGTGAAGAGGATCTCCGGCCGCACCTCGTCGAGGTTCTCGCGCTGGGACACCGCGAAGAGCAGCTTGCCCTCGTTGTCCGCCGCCTTCTGTATGGCGCGCAGGGTGGCGGGGCGGCCGGCGCCGATGGCGCTGTTGACGCCCGGGAAGATCACTGTCTCGCGCAACGGCAAGACAGGCAGGGTCAGGGTCTCGGACATAGTGATTCTCGCTGTCAGGTGGCCGAAAGGCCCCAGGTCGTGGGCCGGGCTGGCGGGGCCGGGGCGACGGACGATCCCGGCCTGGAAGGCAACGTCGATAACGCCTGGCGGCCGGGCGGAATTCCCGTCAGTGGATCCACCGATCCGGGCCGCGGTCGTCCTCGCCGCGCACCACCCGCAGACCGCGGCGCCGCTTGAGCCAGGCCAACCTGGCGCGCAGCCAGATCTGGCGCGCGCGCAGGCCGAGCTCGCGCCAGGGCCCGGCGCCGAGCCCGCGCCCGACCAGCCAGACGCCGGCCCCCACCGCCGCGCACAAGCCGAAGAAGCCCGCCAGGTCGCCGGTACGCAACAGTCCCATGAAGGCGAAGACGATCTCGAGCAGCAGAAACCAGCGGGCCTGGATCGGCAGAACGAAGAACAGCAGGATCGTGGCGTTCGCGTTGAGGGCCGCAAAGGCGGCGACCAGCACCGTGATGAGGAAATGCTGCCCCTGCATCAGGAGGAAGCGGTAGGGCGACGGCGCGCCACCGAGCGCCGCCTGCGCCAGCGCCGCCACCAACGCCACCGCGGCCGAGATCAGCGCCGCCTTGAACAGCAGCGCCCAGAAGCCGCGCTGCCCTAGCCTGCCGTAGACGTCGCGGCCGAACATCAGCAGGATCAGCAGCTCGAGGATGAACCAGATGCCCGGCTCGCCGATGCCGACGAAGGGATAAGTCACCGCCTGCCAGAGGAATCCGCGCTGCCAGATCTGCGGGGTCAGCCGCAGCGCGGCCGGCAGCCAGGCGAGGGCGGCCACGAACTGCAGGGCAAAGGTGCCGAGGACCACCCCCAGCAGCAGCCAGATGTCCCGCGGCACCGGCCCGGTGAGCCCGAAGCCGCCACCGCCGCCGGCACGAATGGGAGTCGTCGGGCTCACGGACACGATCAAGCTACCACAGGGCTTGGATCGAGGCGGCGCTCCTCCGGCGTCCGAATCAGGCGGCCGGGAGAGTGAAGAAGAAAGTGCTGCCTTGCCCCTCGCCGGCCGACTCCACCCAGGCCGAGCCGCCGCTCGTCTCGACAATGCGGCGTACCAGGGCGAGGCCGATGCCGGTGCCGTCTAGGGTCGCGTCGAGGCGGTTGAAGAGCCCGAAGATGCGCTCGTGATGGGCCGGATGCAGTCCGATCCCGTTGTCCCGCACGTGGCACACGACCCGGTCTCCCTGGACGGTGGCGCCGATCTCGATTCGCGGGTCGTCGCGGTCGCCCATGAACTTGATCGCGTTGTCCAGTAGGTTTTGCAAGACCTCCAGCAGCTGCCCGCGGTTCGCGGTGACCCGAGGCAGATCGGGGGCCACGTCGATGCGGACGGTCGCGGCCACCGGACTGCCCGACAGCTGAGCCACCGCCTCGCGGGCGATCTCGCCGATACACAGCGTCTCGGCAGGGCCTGCGGCCCGGCCCGCCCGCGACAGCTCCAGCAGGTCGGCAACCAGCTCACGCATGCGGTCGGCTGTGCTGTGAAGCTGGCTGATCTCGGCTTCTACCTCGGCCTGGCGGCCTGCCGCCAGGTCCTTCTCCAGCAGGCCGAGATAGCCCTTGAACGTGATCAGCGGGCTCTTGAGGTCGTGCGTGACGGTGTAGGAGAACCGCTCGAGCTCAGCGTTGCGGAGCTCGAGCTCGTCGATCAGTCGCTTGCGCCGTTTCTCCAGGCGCAGTCGCCGTTGCATGCCCTCTTCGAGCTGCGTGTTGAGCAGTGCCATCTCTGTCGCACGCGCGTTCTGGACCAGCAGCAGGGCTCCGAGCAGACTGACCAGAAACAGGCCACCCACGAGTACCAGCCACACCGACCAGCTCCGGTGCGAGGCCAGCGAGCCTGGGGTCGGAGCGAACTCGAGCGACCAGGTGCGCCCACCGACGTCCCGTTCGAAGCTCCAGGAGAGGTCCTCTGGACCGGCCGGCCCGTCATCGCCGGGCAGTGCGGCCATGAGGACCGGCTGCAACGGAGCCGAGCGATCGACAAGCCGCACCGCAAAGCCCGCGTCCGGCAGGTCGGCGAGGGCCGCTCGCAGCGCGTCACCCACGCGCAGCACCGCGGTAGCGTAGCCACTCAGGGCACGCCGGCGCTCCGCCACCGTCGCAGGCAGTGTACCGCCCGCGTAGACCGGCATCAGGATCAGCACTCCGGTCTGCTCGCCGGTCTCCTGTACCAGCCGAATGCCCGGGGTGGCCGCCGCCCGGCCGCTGTCGCGGGCGCTGAGCAGGGCGGCCAGCCGTGACGGATCGGAGGCGATGTCGAAGCCCAGCGCGCGCTCGTTGCCGGCGTACGGTTCAATGTAGTGGACGACCACGTAGTAGGAGCGCTCGGCGGCCGGCTGCAGGCGCCCCGAGACCGCCTCGGTGAACTGGTAAGTGGCTAAGCCGTCAGCCCGGCCCGCGGCCTCGTAGAAAGGCCGCTCGCGCTGCGGCACCCAGGGATTCCAGGACAGCGCCTGGAAGGTGGGATTGCGTTCGAGAAGGCGCTCGGCGAACCGCCGGAACTCCTGCCGCGAAACCAGCTGGCTGGCAGCAAACAGGCCCTCGATCGACACCAGGCCATCGAGGGAGCGGTCGGTGTACTTCTCGAAGGTGTGGGCCAGCGATAGGGCCCGCTGGCTCAGCTCGAGCTCGAACCGGTGCCGTTCCTGGTTGCGCGAGTAGAAGAAGATCATGACGACGGCCGCGGCGGCGACCACCAGCGGCGCGAAGACGCGTCTTCGCCAGTGCAGCGAGGTGCCGTGCCCCTCGCCGACAAAGGCCAGCGCCAGCGGCGCAACGACCAGCACGCCGATCGTGTCGCCCACCCACCAGGTCCACCAGTGGAAGGCGGCGTGTGACGGGTCAATGGCGGTGCTGGCGACGAGTGACGCGACGCCGACCGTGGCGCTAACCAGACAGCTGACCGGCCCGCCAAGAAGCAGAACGCGGAAGATGTTGCGGCTATCCGACAGGCTATGCGGCAGGCCGACCCAGCGGCCGATGGCATACGCGCCGGCTAGGGCCTGGAGCGTCGCGCCGCCGCCGATCGCGGCCGCCAGTGCCGCGGCTCTGAGCAGCTCTGCGCCACCCAGGCCATCGAAGGTGGTGAAGGCGGTGATGAGAAACGACCCCAGGGCCACCCCCGGCCAGACACGGCGCCCGGCCAGCAGCACAGCTATCAGCGCGACGCCGGCTGCCGGCCAGACCGAACTCGCGAAGCCGGGCGGGATGGCCAGCGGTAGCGACAGGCGGCCGAGAACGTAATAGGCCGCCGTCAGCCACAGGATCAGCGGCACCGCCGGCCGTCCCGCGAGCGCGCTGGGCGGTGAGAAGCTCATCCGTTGGAGTCAACCCGGGGGTCGAGGACCAGGTACCTCAAGCGGCGGCTGGTGCCCATCGTCAACTGGACTTCGCGTGCGGCGCGGCGGGCGACCTCGGCAGCAGCTCACTCCGAAACGCGACCGGCCTCCGCCGGGCGTCGTCAGCCGACCGTTTTCGCGGCCGCGGCGCCGGCCAGCGTCGCCCGCTTCCGCTCCAGCGTCGCCAGCAGGCTGTCGAAGGGCGTCGCGAACTTCTCCACCCCCTCGCGCTGCAGCTCGGCGGTGGCGGCGTCGAGGTCGATGCCGAGGGCCGCCAGCCGCCGGATCGGCTCGTCGGCCCCCGCCATGCCCTCTTCGAGGCTCGGCCGCACCTCGCCATGCTCGCGAAAAGCCTCCAGCGTCGCCGGCGGCACGGTGTTGACGGTCTCGGCGCCGATCAGCTCCTCGACGTAGATCACGTCCCGGTAGGCCGGGTTCTTGGTGCTGGTGCTCGCCCACAGCACCCGTTGCGGGCGGGCGCCGCGCCGCCGCAGACCGGCGAAGGGCTCGCCGTGGAACAGCTCGCGGTAGCGGCGGTAGGCCAGCATGGAGTTGGCGATGGCGATGGTGCCGCACAGGGACCTGGCCTCGTCGCTACCGACGGCCTCCAGCTTGCCGTCGATCTTCGAGTCCACCCGGCTGACGAAGAACGACGCCACCGAAGCCGCCCGCGCCGGCTCGGCGGCGCGCGCCACGCCGCGCAGGAAGGCGCCGGCTACAGCCTCGTAGTCGGCGAGGGAGAACATCAGGGTGACGTTGACGGGAATCCCCTCGGCCAGCGCCTCCTCGATGGCCGGGACCCCCTCGTCGGTGGCCGGGATCTTGATCATCAGGTTGGGCCGGTCGACCCAGCGCCACAGACGCCGCGCCTCGGCCAGCGTGCCCGCCGTGTCGCGCGCCAGATGGGGTGAGACCTCCAGGCTGACAAAGCCGTCGGCGCCATCCTCGGCGTCGTAGACCGGCCGCAGGAGGTCCGCGGCCAGGCGGATCTCGCGCACCGCCAGCTCCTCATACAGCTCGACGGCCGACAGCGTCGGCCGGCCGTCGATCAGCTCGCGAATGTCGGCGTCGTAGAGGTCGCTCTCGCCGATCGCCTTCTGGAAGATGGCCGGGTTGCTGGTGACTCCGGTGACGCCGTCCTCGGCGATCAGCCGCTCGAGCTCACCACTGGTGAGCAGGTCGCGCCGGATGTAGTCGAGCCAGATGGCTTGACCCTGGCTTCGCAGAAGCTGCAACGGGTTCATGCGCACCTCCAAGTGTCTGAGTCGGGTCTCCCTGGCGGGAGCTCCAGCTTGAAGAGTCGGCCCCGAGGGCGGCCGCGCCGCTCAGGCCTCGACCAGCTCGGCCGCCGGCACCGGCGTGCTCCAGTCCTCGGGGCAGAGCGCCGCGTCGCGCACCATCTTCAGATAAGCGTCCTGCAGCTCGAGAGCGAAGGGCCCGGGGACGCCGTCGCCGATCGGCCGGTCGTCGATCTCCCGCACCGGCGTGACCTCGGCAGCAGTGCCGGTGAGGAAGACCTCGTCGGCCGAGTACATCTCGTCGCGGGCGAAGGGCATCTGCAGCACCTTCCAGCCCCGCTGCTCGGCCAACCACATCACCGTGTCGCGGGTGATGCCGGGCAGGATCGCCGGCGGCGGCGGCGTCTTGATGACGCCGTCGCGAACGATGAACAGATTGGCGCCGCTGGACTCCGCCACGTGGCCGTTGGAATCCAGCATCACGCAGTCGTCGTAGCCGCGCAGCACCACCTCGCGCTTGGCCAGCACCGAGGTGATGTAGTTGCCGGTCGCCTTGGCGCGGTTGAAGGAGGAGGCGAAGGAGAGCCGCGCGTGGGTCGAGACCGCCAGCCGGACGCCCCGGCGCATCCCTTCTTCGCCCAGGTAAGCGCCCCACTTCCAGCAGGCGATGGCCAGACGGATCGGGTTCTCGCCCGGATCCACCCCCATGGTGCCGTCGCCGATGAAGGCGAGATGGCGCAGGTAGCAGCTCTCCAGCTTGTTGGCCGCGACGAGATCCAGGCTCGCCTTCTCCATCGCCGCGTTATCGAAGGGAATCTCGATACGGACGATGCGCGCCGACTGCTTGAGCCGCCGCATATGGTCGCGCAAACGGAAGACTGCGGTCTGTCCATCGCTCTGGCGGTAGGCCCTGGTGCCCTCGAAGACGCCCAGCCCATAGTGCAGCGAGTGCGTCAGCAGATGAACCCGGCCCTCGTCCCAGGGAACCAGGCCGCCGTCCATCCAGATCCACGGAGTCTTTAATGAGCTTTGCATCATATGAGTTCGATTGTAACCGATCGGACCGGGCGCGCAACCGGCCCGTTGGGGCGTGGCTCTGCCCACCCCACGGACGGGGGAGCCCGGCGGATGGCCGGTAGGCGGACTGCTAGAGCCTGGGTTATTCACCACGGCGCGAAGCGAAAGTGCGGAATGTCTGTCAGCTCGGGCCGAACCGCAGCGACGAGGGACGCAGGCGTACTTGCAGTACGTCGAGGACTGAGGAGCGAGGACGGCCCGGGATGGCGGGCAGTTCGCGCTTGCAGCCGTGGCGTGGTGAATAATCCAGGCTAGACTGGAGTTTCTACGCTTTCGCGCCGCCCTGGAGGCCTCCCATGAAACGAGCCCGCCAACTCATCCTGCCCGCGCTCTTGTGCATCGCGTCGGCGGCTCTCGAGGCGCAGGAGTGGCGCGGGCCGGCCTCGGTCGCGCTCGAGGTCAAGGGCAAGCCGCGCGGCGAGGTCGCCGAGGCGCTCGTCATCCTGCGCTTCCAGCAGATGGACCCGGCCGCCGGCCCGCGGCCGGTGCTTACCGACACCGCCGGGCGGGCGGTGGTCGCGGATCTCGCCGAGGGCGTCTGGGAGGTCGAGGTGAGCCACCCGGACTTCCTCTCGTTCGTCGCCCTGGTGCTGGTGCAGAGAGGCAAGAAGCCGGCGGTGCAGGCGTCCTTCCTCCAGGCCAGTGGCAGCTCCCTGACGCCGATCCGGGTCAAGTTCATGGACGGGAAGGGCAAAACCCCGAGCGCCTCGGTGCCGCTGCCCCCCGAGGCGGCCGCCCGCCTCGCCCAGCGGCGGCCGCCGCCGCCCGCGCGCGGCCCGGACACCGCGGCGCCGGAGCCGCCCCGTGCCGCTCGATCCTCCCCGCGGCCGCCCGAGACGGTGATGCCCGAGCCGGAGCTTCGCCCGCTGCCGGCGACTGCACGGCCGGAAGGGTCCCCCGAGCCGCCTCCACCGGCGGCGCCCGAGCCGCCAATGCCGCAGACCCCGACCGCCTCGCAGAACGAGCCGCCCAAGGCGCCGCCCCCTGCCAAGCCCGCCCCGAAAGCGGACGCACCACCACCGAAGCCCGAGCCCGAGGCCGAATCCGAGCCGGCGCCGACCGCGCCCCGGCCGGCCGCACCGGCGCCGGCACCGGCGGCCCAGCCCGAGCCGGCCGCCCCGATGCCGGCGGCGGCCGTACTGGCGCCGCCGCGGGCTGCCGAGCCAACCACGACCGAGCCCGAGCCGGCCGCCGAGCTCCCGGCGCCCGAGACGCCGCCGGACGAGCCCGAGCCGCCGCCCACCGTGGAGCCAATGCCGGCCGTCGAGCCGCCGCAAACCGTCGAGCCGCCGCAAACCGTCGAGCCGCCGCCAGCCGTCGAGCCGATGCCGGCACCGGCCGAGCCCCCCGCCCTGGAACGGCCGGCGCCGCCCGAACCGCCGCGCGCCGCAGTGAAACCGCCGACAACGGCGGCCGAGACGATGCCCGCGCCGCCGACGGCGACCGAGACGCCCGAGACGCCCGAGACGCCGTCGGCTACCCCAGCGCCGCCGGCTCCCCCGGCAGCGCCGGTGACCGTTCAGCCCGCCCCGGGGCCGCTCGGCCCGACCCTGAGGGCCTATCGCGACCGCACCTGCGTCGAGTGCCGGCCGGGCGAGTTCGCCATCTCGGTCGAGACCGTCATCGGCCCGGCCACGGCGCCCTGCGGCGGCGCGCTCGAGGCCGACGGCCACGAGCTCGCGGCCCTGCTGGGCGGCTCGATCGACCTGGAGATCAAGGAGGTCGCCGCCACCGCCGCCACGGCGGTCGGCCTGATGGGGTCGACCGAGCCCGCGGCGCGCGCCGCCGAGCTGCTGGGCAGCGATGCCGACGCCTGCCGGCTGGTCGCCGTCGTGATCCCCAAGGCGGGCCGTTTCCGGGGCGCGCGCATGGAGGCGGCGGACGCGACCGGCGTCGGCGACTGCCCGGCCGACCGGCCCTGTGCCGTAGGGCAAGCCCGCTGGGTCGGTCAGCCGCGAGTCGCCCGTGAGCCGAGCGCCAACGTGATCTGGGGCCTGTTCGTCAACGAGGCTTCGGACCGCGCGCGGCGCGCCCGCCTCACGGTCTATTTCGCGGCGCCGTATCGGGCCTGGGATCCGCCCCGGTAACGGCCGACCGGTCACCCCAGCCTCCGGCCGCCGGTCGGCTCGACCCGCCAGGCCATAGAATCGGCGTCCGAACCCTTGGCGCTTGCCGGGAGACCGATTTGTCCACGCCCTCACCCCAGCGCATCCTCGCCATAGTGCTCAGTCGCGAGCTGTTCGACAAGCTGAAGCCGTTCCTCAGCCGCGAAACGCTGGACATCAGCACCGCGACCAACGGCAAGGGATCGCTGGTTCTGGTGCGCAACCTGAGCTTCAGCCTGGTCGTGGCGGAGCATCCGCTGCCGGACATGGATCTCGCAGAGCTCCTCGGCGAGATCCGGGGCTCCAACTCGCGCTCGGCCGAGGCGCCGGTGCTGGTCCTCACCCGCGAAGATCCCGCGGCGCTGGCCGCCGCCTTCGACGACCCGCGGCTGACCTTCCACACCCTCTACGCCGACCCCGACGAGCTGCTGATGCTCACCGCCAACCGCCTCGGCGTTGCCGCCCGCCGCGCCAGCCGGCTGATGGTCCAGATCCGGGTCGAGCTCGGCGCCGCCCAGATCCTGCGCGCCTGCCAATCGGTGAACATCTCGGCGAGCGGCCTGCTGCTGCGCAGCGAGCGGTCGCTGCCGCTCGAGACCGAGGTGGATCTGCGGTTCAGCCTCCCCTACAGCACCCGCGACATCCAGGCCCGGGGCCGGGTGGTGCGCTACACCAACCGCGACGCCGAGGGCCTGGTCGGCCTGGCGGTGCACTTCGACTCCATCAGCCAGGAGGACCGCGAGGCGATCATCAGCTTCATCGCCGACCGGACGGCGCCGGCCTCGGCGGATGGGGAGCAGGCCTGAGCTCATGAGCGACCGCTTCAGCAGCCTGACGCTGATCGTCAACGGCGAGCGGCGGCCCGTGGCCTTCCCCACCCATCACACGCTGCTCGAGGTCCTGCGCGAAGAGTGCGGCCTGACCGGCACCAAGCACGGCTGCGAGCTGGGCGAGTGCGGCACCTGCACCGTCCTGGTCGACGGCCGGCCGGTGCTCTCGTGCCTCGCCCTGGCGGCCGAGATGGAGGGCCGCCGGATCGAGACCGTCGAGGGCATGCAGCGAGCCAACGCGCTGCATCCGCTGCAGGCGGCGATGGCGGATCTGGGCGGAGCCCAGTGCGGCTACTGCACTCCCGCGGTCCTGCTGACCGCCAAGGCGCTGCTGGCCGATGACTCGGCGCCGTCGCGCGAGCGGATCTCGCAGGCCCTGGCGGGCGTGCTGTGCCGTTGCACCGGCTACCACAAGATCGTCGAGGCGGTGGAGTGGGCGGCCGCGCTGGAGCGCGGCGAAGCGGCGGCGCCGGCCCACGAAACGCTCTGGGGCGCCCCGTTGCCCACTGTCGGAAACGACGACAACCAGGAGGATCCGAGATGAGAACAGCCAACAGACTCCTCGCGGCCGGGCTGGCCGTGCTGCTGGCAGGCGCCGGGGCCGCCGCCGCTCAGCCACCGGCGCCCTGCACCACCGCCGAGCACCGCCAGTTCGACTTCTGGCTCGGTGCCTGGCAAGTGGAGACCCCGGATGGCGAGCTCGCCGGCCACAACACCATCAGCAGCGTGCTCAACGGCTGCGCCCTCGAGGAGAGCTGGCGCGGCGCGAAGGGATCGACCGGCAAGAGCCTCAACATGTACTACGCCCGCGACGGCCGCTGGCACCAGAGCTGGGTCGACGGCAACGGCGGCCGGCTCGATCTCGCCGGTGGCCTCGACCAGGCCGGCAGGATGGTCCTGACAGGCACCATGCCCGGTCCCGAGGGCGGCGAGGTGCGGCACGAGATCAGCTGGCAGGACCTCGGCGACGGCACGGTCCGGCAGCACTGGCGGATCTCGAAGGACGCCGGCAAGCAGTGGCAGGACGTCTTCGTCGGCATCTACCGCCCGCTCGAGGACGCCTCGACCCTCGCCAACGGTCGCGACCAGGGACGCGACTGAGAGCTGATGGCGCAGCCGCTACCCGATCCGCCGACGACGACGCCCGAGCGCGAGCCCGAGCCCGAGCGCCGAAAGCGCTATATCGGCCAGCCCTTCCGGCGCGTCGACGGCCGCGCCAAGGTGACCGGCCGGACGCTCTTCGCCGACGACCTGGTCTTCCCGCGCATGGCGCACATGAAGCTGGTGCGCTCGACCAGGCCGCACGCGCGCATCCGTGGCTGCGATCTGACGCGGGCGCGGCAGGTTCCGGGGGTGCTGGGCTTCCTCACCGGCGAGGCGATGCCAGAGACCTTCGGCATCCTGCCGGTGTCCCAGGACGAGCACGCCTTGTGCCCGGACCGGGTGCGCTACGTCGGCGACCCGATCGTCGCGGTCGCCGCGACGACCGAGGACGCCGCTCACGAGGCGGCGCTGGCGGTCGAGATCGACTACGAGCCGCTGCCGACGATCTCCACGGTCGCGGAGGCGCTGGCGCTCGACGTGCCCCGCATCCACGACTACGGCGCCCGGGGCAACGTGCACAAGGAGGTCTCGCTGCTGTTCGGCGACGTCGACGGCGGCCTGGCCGAGGCGGACCTGGTGCTCGAGGACACGGCCTTCTACGAGGGCAACACCCACCTGGCGATGGAGCAGCACGCGGCGGTGGCGGTGCCCGAGGACGACGACCGGCTGACGCTCTACTCGTCGACCCAGACGCCGCACTACGTCCACCGCGCCCTGGCCCGGGTGCTCGGCCTGCCGGCCAGCCGCATCCGCGTCATCGCCTGCCCCAACGGCGGCGGCTTCGGCGGCAAGAGCGATCCGTTCAACCACGAGATCGCGGTCGCCAAGATGGCCCTGGAGCTGGGACGGCCGGTCAAGGTCGTGCTGACTCGCGAGGAGGTCTTCTACTGCCACCGCGGCCGCCACCCGGTGCTGATGCGCATCAAGACCGGCTTCACGCAAGGACGGCACGATGACCGCCCAGCATCTCGAGTGCGCCCTCGACGGCGGCGCCTACGGCAGCTACGGCGTGGCCTCGACCTACTACACCGGCGCCCTGCAGACGGTGACCTACAAGCTGCCCAACTACCGCTTCGACGGCGGTCCGCTGCTTCACCAACAAGCCGGCGTGCGGCCCGAAGCGCGGCCACGGCACGCCGCAGCCGCGATTCGCCTTCGAGGTCCATCTCGACAAGGCGGCGCGAACGGCTGGGCATCGACCCCGCCGACCTGCGCCTGCGCAACCTGGCCGCGGCCGGACTCGATCACGGCCAACTGGATGCAGCTCGGCTCGATCGGGCTCGGCCGCTGCATCGAAGCGGTGGTCGCGGGCTCGGGCTGGCGCGAGCGCCGCGGCCAGCTGCCGCGCGGGCGCGGGCTCGGGCTCGCCTGCGGCGCCTACCTGTGCGGCGCCGGGCTGCCGATCTACTGGAACCACATGCCCCAGTCCGGGGTCCAGCTGCAGCTCGACCGCTCGGGACGGAGTCACGGTCTTCTGCGGCGAGACCGAGATCGGCCAGGGCTCCGACTCGGTGGTGGCGGCGATCGTGGCGGAGGTGCTGGGGGTCGACCTCGCCGACATCCGGCTGTGCGTCGCCGACACCGACCTGACCCCGGTCGACCTGGGCAGCTACTCCTCCCGGGTGACGCTGATGGCCGGCAACGCGGCGCTCGAGGCGGCCGAGCGGGCGCGCGATCTGGTGGCCCGGGCGGTGGCCGAGAAGCTCGATGTGCGGCACGGAACGGCTGGTCTTTGCCGACGGCCGGGTGTTCGACGCCGAGCGGCCGGACGAGGGGCTGGCCTTCCAGGAGGCGGTGGTCGTTGCCGAGGCGCGCTTCGGCACCCTGGGAACGGTGGGCTCGTACATCCCGCCGCGGGCGCCGGGCCGCTACAAGGGCGCCGGGGTCGGCCCTTCGCCCACCTACTCCTACAGCGCCTGCGTGATCGAGGTCGAGGTCGACGAAGCCACCGGAATCTACCGCCCGCTGCACGTCTGGATCGCCCACGACATCGGCAAGGCGCTCAACCCGGTGCTGGTCCTGGGGCAGATCGAGGGCTCGGTCTACATGGGCCTGGGCGAGGCGATGATGGAAGAGCAGGCGTTCCGTCGCCTGCCGCCGCGACGCTCGGACGCCCTGGTGCACAAGATGCCCTCGGTGCTCGAGTACAAGAGCCCGACGTTCCTCGAGATGCCACCGGTGACCAGCTACCTCATCGAGGACCCCGACCCGCAAGGCCCCTACGGCGCCAAGGAGGTCGGACAGGGACCGCTGCTGCCGGTGCCGCCGGCCCTCGCCAACGCGATCCACGACGCCGTTGGCGTGCGCGTCGACCAGGTGCCGATCCACCCGCACATGGTGCTGGCGGCGCTGCGCGCCCGCGACCGCCGCTTCGGCCCACGCGACTTCCCCGCGATCGACTTCGGCGAGACGCTGGTGGTGCCGACGCCCGAGCAGGGCGGCGACGGGCGGGCGGTCAACGACGCCAAGCACCGGCGCCGCGGCATGAGCTCCGCCAGCGGCACGATGACCCTGCGCGAAGAGGCGCTGGCCCGCAAGGACGCCGCGCTGACCACCGAATAGGACCGCCAAACCCGACCGCCATGCTGCGCCTGCCCGCTTTCGATTTCCGTATCGCGCGATCCCTCGGGGAGGCGGCGCGTCTGCTCGCCGGCGAGGGGCCGGAGACCCGCCTGGTGGCCGGCGGCACCGATCTGTGGCCGAACATGAAGCGGCGCCACCAGAGCGCGCGCACCGTGGTCAGCTTGATGGCCCTGCCGGAGCTGCGCGAGATTGCCGCCAACGGCGAGCTGCGGCTGGGCGCCACGGCCATCCTCGACGACGTGGCGCGGCACCCGGCGGTGCGCGAGCGCTACCCGGCCCTGGCGCGGGCGGTCGAGTCGATCTCCTCGCCGCCGCTGCGCAACATGGCGACGATCGGCGGCAATCTCTGCGTCGACACCCGCTGCACCTACTACAACCAGACCGAGGAATGGCGGCGCTCGATCGACTACTGCATGAAGGAGCAGGGCACCGTCTGCTGGGTGGCGCCCGGCTCGGCGCGCTGCTGGGCGCACACCGCCTCGGACTCGGCGCCGGTGCTCTGCGCGCTGGGCGCCGAGGTGGAGCTCGTGTCGGCCGGCGGGCGGCGCACCCTGCCGGTCGAGAGCCTCTACCGCGACGACGGCATCGACTACCTGGCCAAGCGGCCCGACGAGATCCTCACCCGCATCACCCTCCCTGCCGCCGCCGCCGCACCAGCCTGCCGCTCGAGTTTCTGGAAGCTGCGGCGGCGCGGCGCGATCGACTTCGCGGTGATGTCGGTGGCGGCGGCGGTGTGGTGCGCCCCGGACGGCACGGTGACGCGGGCGCGGCTCTTCCTCGGCGCCGTCGGTTCGCGGCCGCTGGCGGTCCCCGACGCCGCCCGGCTCCTGATCGGCCGGGCGCTGGACGAGGAGTCCATCGCCGCCGCCGCGGCCGCCGCGCGCAAGGTCGCGACGCCGCTCGACAACACGGATTTCCTCGCTCAGTGGCGGGGCGTCATGACCGCCCGCTACACCGAGGCGGCCCTGCGCGAGATCGCCGGCCGGCCGCCGCAAATCGCGGCGCCACCGCACCCGTTCTAGGGCGATCGCGCCTGGCACCGACCGGGGCGAGACAGGTATCCTCGGCCATGCGCGAATGGCGGCCCGAGCGGCGCGAGCGGCTGTTTCAGCACCGCATCCTCTCCTTGTGGCGGCACCACCTGGCGGCCGGCGAGGATCGCCGCGAGGCGCTGGTGATGGAGGCGCCGCACTGGGTCAACGTCGTGCCGCTGACCGCCGATGGGCGGGTGCTGCTCGTCCGCCAGTGGCGCTTCGGCATCGCCGCCAAGACCCTCGAGATCCCCGGCGGGATGGTGGATGAGGGCGACTCACGCGCCGCGGCCGCCCGGGAGCTCGAGGAGGAGACGGGGCACCGCGCCGGTCGGCTGGAGAGGCTGGGCGTCCTGCATCCGAACCCGGCGTTTCTCAGCAACCGGTTGAGCACCTTCCTGGCCACCGACCTGGTGAGGGTCGGTGAGCCGACCGGCGACGGCAGCGAGGAGATCGAGCTCGAGACCGCCGCGTTGGCCGACATCCCGGCGATGATCGGCTCCGGCGAGATCAGCCACGCCCTGGTGGTGGCCGCGTTCTATCTGCTGGCGCTGCGCGAAGCGAACGGCCGCCCCACGCCTTCCGGCCCTGGACCGGCGCCGTAATCTTCTTTATAATTCCTTTATTCGACTTCTCGACCTCACCGGTACAACGGCCAGCCCGACGCGCCTGGGTCTCGAGCGGCGCTGCGAGCGGATCGCGGCCGCCATCGCCCTGCTGACGATCTTGGCATCGGCGGCAGCGGCCCAGCCGGCCGGCCCGGCGCCGCGCCTATGCTGGCGGCCGGTGACGGAGATGCCCATCGCTCTCGGCCGGCCGGCCCGACCCGAGGACCGCTCACGCGACCGGATCTCGGTGACCGACGGCGCCCACCCGCCGGTCCGGCTGGGGCTGGCGACGACGGATGGCAACCGACCGGTGTCGCGGTCGTCCCTGACGACCCGCGGCGTCGATCCTCAGCTCTTCGTGCAGTGGCCCGACGGCACCCTGACCTGGCTGTGGGCGCGCGCCCCGCTTACCGGCATGCGCCGGCTGACCGTCAGCCGCGAGGCGGCACCACCTCCCGACTGCATCGCCCGCAATGAAGCCGGCGGCGAAGTGCTGGCCTTCGAAGCGATCGACGAGGACGGCCAGCGCACCTGCCTGGTGCTGGACACCGCCAGCAGCGCCCGTGCCGACGAAAGGCGGACCCGCTGCGTTCCGGTCGGCATCCCGCACCTGGTCGGGCGACCGCTGGCCGAGGCGCGGTCGATCCTCGCCGCCCTCGACCTGACGGTCGGCGACCTGGAGGAGGTCAGCTCCCGCGAGCCGAACACCGTCGTTGTGGTGCAGGAGCCCGCGGTGGGCTCGGCCCGCGAGATCGCGACCGGCGACCCGATCCATCTGGTCGTCTCGCGTCAGGAAATGGTCGCGATGCCTTCGATCGTCGGCCGGTTGGTGGCCACGGCGCGAGACGTGCTGGCGCCGCTCTCGCTCGATCTCGTGGCCAGCTCCGGCCCGAGCCGGGTGGAGCTCGACCG
Organism: Thermoanaerobaculia bacterium; assembly: GCA_963781065.1. Lineage (GTDB taxonomy): Bacteria > Acidobacteriota > Thermoanaerobaculia > Multivoradales > JAHEKO01 > CALZJC01. Next base: position 144,037 of record CAWAET010000002.1, read on the forward strand.
GGTGCTCGACTACCAGATCGACAGTCAGGATCCCGAGTCCGGCGTCATGGTGCCCGCCGGCAGCCAGGTGGCGTCACAGGTGGCCCTGCGGCTGCCCGAATTGCTCGGCCAGCCGGTTGCGGAGGCGGTGGGGCGGTTGCGCGCCAGCGGGCTCAGGCCAGTCGTCGGGGGTGCCGTCGAAGGCATCGCGCCGGACGTGGCCGCGGCCTACACCGTCGCCGCCCAGCGCCCCGACCGCGGCGAGCCGGCACTCTTCGGCCAGGAGGTCTTTCTCGAGGCGCGGACCCCGGCGCCGGATCTCGGCGGCCTCTCCCCCGCCGCGGCGAGCCGGCTGCTGGCCGAGCGCGGGCTCCGGCTGCGACGCCGCTCGCCGGCGCCGGCCGATGCCGGCAGCGAGCGGGTGCGCAGCCAGCGGCCGCCGGCCGGGGACCCGGCATCGCCCGGCGCCGCGATTCTTGTGGCGACAAGCGTCCTGGCTCCCGAGATCGAAGGCGCCACCGTAGACGATGCCCGGGCGCGGCTCGCCACCCGTGGGCTGCGGCTCGCCGTGCGGGATGGCGCCGCGAGCGAGCGGCTGGCCGGGGACTCCGTCGCCTATCGCCTGGCGGCCCAACAACCCCCGGCGAGGGCGAGCGTGGCGACCGGGACAGCCGTCGCTGCGAGCCTCGAGGTCGAGATGCCCAACCTCCGCTGGCGTGATCCGGCCGACGCCGAGGCCGTGATCCAGGCGCTGGGTCTCGACTTCGGCCGCCCCCAGCCCCGGATGGTCGGCAGCCTGCGGCGGCGGGTCGTGGGGCAGCAACCGGCGCCCGGCTCCTGGCTGCCCGCCGGCTCCCAGGTGCTGCTCATCCTGGGACCGGGCCTCGACCCGCCGCTGCCCGAGCCGCGGTGGCCCTGGCTCTGGCTGGCCGTCATCGCGGCCCTTGCCAGCCTGCTGCGGGCGCGACTGCGCCGGCTGCCGCGCGGGCTGAAGGTCGAGGGCCACACCGACTTCGGCAACGCGAAGGTCGAGGCCGCGGCCGGCAGCACCGGCCCGCCGGCTTTCCGGCTGCGGCCTCATTGGGATGCGGGCCGGCAGACGATTGTCACCCCCCAGGAGACGGACGGAGGAACCCTTGCCTGACGAACCGATGACGGTCCGGCGCCTGTTCTTTGGCGCCAAACAACCCGGCGGCGACCTCGAACGCCGCGGTCAGCTCGACGAGTTGCGCGAGGCGCTCGGCAAGGAGCTCGGTAAGGCGCGCTGGAAGGTGGTGGCCAAGGAGATCGGCAGGCAGGTGGCCGGGGTGCTGGACTTCGGCATCGCCGAAAAGGTGCTGGCGCCAGCCTGGCAACGCCTGGAGATGCTGCAGGAGTACCGCGACCCCGACCTCCACCCGTCCGGCGAATCGGCGCTGGTGCCGCTGTTCAATCACGCTGTCCGCTCGACCCACGCGCCCCACATCGATCTGCTGTTCAAGGAAGTGGAGATCGGCCGGTTGGCGCTCGAGATCGACCTGTCGATCGAGCTCGAGGGAGTCCTGCTGCGCATCCAGGACGCCCGGATCTGCGGGCTCGAGGGCGGCTCGGCGAAGGGCGGCGGCAGCCTCGCGTGCAGCTACGCCGGCAAGTCGGTCTACAGCCTGAAGCGCGATTCGCGGACCTTCAGGCTGGCCGCCGGCATCGGCTTCGCGAACGGCATCCCCATCCCGCCGGCACTGTAGCCAGGCCGGGTCACCGGGTCCCTGGGATCACTGACTCACCGGACACCGGGTCACGAGGGCCGGGGGTCACTGACCGCCGACCTCGAGCGGACGGACCGTGATCTCGCTAAGGGCGATCTCGGAGACCGGCCGCATGCGCCGCTCGACGAATCCCGGCGAGATCTCGTCGACGTCCAGCCCGTCGCCCTCGACCCCCAGGTTGCTCTGGTCGAAGAAGAGGATCCCGCCCACTCGCCGGTAGTTGCTCAGGCGGCGGAAGCGCAGGCCGCCGGGCCGCCCCTCGAAGCTGTAGGCAAACTGCTCGAGGCGGGCGGTGTCGGGGTCGAACCAGTAGAGATACTCGTCCCCGGCGTCGGTGCCGGTGCCGGGCAGAAAGCTCACCTTGACCCGGTGCAGGCGGCGCCCCGCCCACAGCTCGATGCCCAGATCCTGCTGGACCACGCCTGCATCCTCGAGCCGATAGGGCAAGAAGGCGAAGTAGATCCTCGCCGTCGCCCAGTCGCGCAGCGCCTGCTTCGCCGCGGCAAGGACCACCAGCGGCTCGCCGTCCCGGAGCACCGACACCGAGTCGTTGTCGGCGCGAACGGTGCGGTTGCGGCCGCGATAGGGCCCGCTGACCTCGTGCTCGTACAGACCGCCGTCGGTCCGCACCCGGATCCGGTAACAGCCGGAGCCCGAGCAGAGCTCGAGCTCGGCCTCGCTGTGGCGGTAGCGCTCGCCACCGTGGTGCTCGATGGCGCGGGCGACGATGTCGAGCCGTGCGTCGGCGGCCGTCTCGGCCGGCGCCGCCGGCGTCACGACCGCGGCCAGCATCAGCGCCGCGGCCAGCTGCCGCGCCGCGCGCGGCACCCCGGGCGGGCACCGCCGCCGAATCCACTGCGCGGGCTTGGACATCGGGGCATTGTACGCCGGCCGCACGGCGCGCCGCCCGGCGAGATAGACTCTCACCGCCGCCACGCCGCTCCCCCACCCCCGATTCCCGCCCCGCGCCATGGACCAGATCCGCAACTTCTGCATCATCGCCCATATCGACCACGGCAAGTCGACCCTGGCCGACCGGCTGATCCAGCGCTGCGGCGGGGTCGCCGAGCGGGAGTTCCGCGACCAGATTCTCGACTCGATGGACCTCGAGCGCGAGCGCGGCATCACCATCAAGTCCAACACGGTGACGCTCGAGTACCAGGCGAGCGACGGCAAGACCTACCAGCTCAACCTGATCGACACGCCCGGCCACGTCGACTTCTCGCACGAGGTGCGGCGCTCGTTGATGTCGTGCGAGGGAGCGCTGCTGCTCATCGACGCCTCGCAGGGCGTCGAGGCCCAGACCGTGGCCAACCTCTACCTGGCGCTCGAGTTCGACCTCGGGCTGGTGCCGGTGATCAACAAGATCGACCTGCCGGCGGCCGACGTCGAGCGGGCCCGCGAGGAGATCTCCGAGGACCTGGGCCTCGACCCCTACGAGGCCGTCCTGGCCTCGGCCAAGCTGGGCCAGGGCATCGACGAGATCCTCGAGGCGATCGTCCACCGCTTGCCGGCGCCCCAGGGCGATCCCGAGGCGCCGCTGCAGGCGCTGATCTTCGACGCCCAGTACGACATCTACCGCGGCGTCGTGCTGCTGCTCCGGATCCGCCAGGGCACCCTGCGCGCCGGCCAGACGCTGCGTCTGATGCACACCGGCAAGGAGTACGAGGTCGAGGAGGTCGGCCTGCTGCAGCTCAAGAAGGTCAAGCGCAACGAGCTCGGCGCCGGCACCGTCGGCTACGCCATCGCCGGCATCAAGACAGTGCGCGACATCGCCATCGGCGACACGGTCACCGACGCCGAGCGGCCGGCCGACACGCCCCTGCCGGGCTATGTCGAGGCCAAACCGGTGGTCTTCTCGTCGATCTACCCGGTGTCGACCGACGAGTACGAGGAACTGAACAAGGCGCTCGACAAGCTGGCGCTCAACGACGCCGCCCTGACCTACGAGAAGGACGCCTCGAGCGCCCTCGGCTTCGGCTTCCGCTGCGGCTTCCTCGGCTTGCTCCATCTCGACGTGGTGCAGGAACGGCTGCGGCGCGAGTACGACCTGTCGCTGATCCTCTCGGCGCCGTCGGTGCGCTACCGGATGACGTTGTCGAGCGGCAAGGAGGTGCGGGTCGACAACCCCAGCCTCTATCCCGACCCGGGCGAGATCGAGAGCGCCACCGAACCGTTCATCAAGGCCTCGGTGATGATGCCCGAGCGCTACATCGGCGCGGTCATGGAGCTGTGCCGCGAGCGCCGGGGCGAGAACACCACCTTCAAATACCTGGCGGTCGGCCGGGTCGAGCTGACTTCGGAGATGCCGCTGGCCGAGGTCCTGTTCGACTTCTACGACCGGTTGAAGAGCGTCACCCAGGGCTACGGCTCGTTCGACTACGAGATCCTCGACTACCGGACCACCGACCTGGTGAAGGTGGACATCCTGGTCAACGGCGAGCCGGTGGACGCCCTGGCCCAGCTGGTGCATCGCGACAAGGCGCGTCAGCGGGCGCTGCACTACTGCGAGCGGCTGGCCGACACGATCCCCAGACAGCAGTTCAAGATCGCCATCCAGGGCGCCATCGGCGGCACCGTCATCGCCCGCTCGACGATCAACGCCTACCGCAAGGACGTCACCGCCACGCTGCTACGGCGGCGACATCACGCGCAAGCGCAAGCTGCTCGAAAGGCAGCGCGAGGGCAAGAAGCGGATGAAGCGAGTGGGGGCGATCGAGATCCCCCAGTCGGCCTTCGTGGCGGTGCTCAAGACCGACGTCGATTGAGGGCGCTCCACCGAGATGCCCTCCCCCGCATCCGCACGCGACGCCTCCTCGCCGCCGCCGGGCGGCCGTGGTGAGCGGCCCGGCATCTACGTCCACGTGCCGTTCTGTTCGGCGATCTGCCCCTACTGCGACTTCGCGGTGACCACCCCCAGCGGCGGCCGCCGGCAGCGCTACCTGCCCGCGCTGCTGGGCGAGATCGAGCTCGTCTCCGGCGATCCCTGGCGCGGCGCGCCGGCGCCACCCGCCGCCGACACCGTCTACCTCGGCGGCGGCACGCCGTCGCTGCTCGAGCCCGACGAGCTGGCCCAGATCGTGGCGGCGCTCGCGGCCCGGCTCGACCTGGCCGCGGCGCCGTGGCTGGGGCTCGAGGCCAACCCGGAGGACGTGACGCCGGCCCGGCTCGCCGCCTGGCGCCGGCTCGGCGTTCGCTTCCTGAGCCTCGGTGTCCAGTCCTTCGACGAGGAGTCGCTGGCCTTCCTCGGCCGCCGTCACACCGCCGCCGAGGCGCGCGCCGCGGTCACGACGGCGCTCGCCGCCGGCATCGAGACGGTCTCGGTCGACCTGATCAACGGCCTGCCGGGCGAAAACGCCGAGAGCTGGCGGCGGCAGCTCGAGACCGCCGCGGCGCTCGCGCCGCAGCACCTCTCCTGCTACCAGCTGACCGTCGAGACGGGCACGCCGTTCGCCGCCCTGCACCGCCGGGGCGAGCTGCGCGAGCTGCCCGAGGAGGCCCAGGGCGAGCTGTTCCGGCTCACTCACGCCTGGCTCGCCGACCACGGCTTCGAGCCCTACGAGGCCTGCAACTTCGCCGCCGCGCCCGAGCATCGCTCACGGCACAACCCGAAATACTGGCGCCACCTGCCCTACCTGGGGCTGGGCCCCTCGGCCCACTCCTTCGACGGCCGCCGGCGCTGGTGGAACCAGCGGCAGATCGGTCCCTGGTCGGAAGACGTGGCGCGGGGCCGGCGACCGATCGAGGGCGAGGAGGTCCTCACCGCGAACCAGCTCGCCCTCGAAGAGCTGATGCTGGGCCTACGCACGGTCGAGGGAATCGACCTCGACCGCTTCACCGCCCGCCACGGGATCGACCTCGTGGCCGCCAATCGCGATCGCTGCGCGACGCTCTGCGAGCAGAACCTGCTCCTCGTCGAAGGCAGCCGGCTGAGCGCCACGCGCGCCGGGCTGGCGGTCGCCGACGGGCTGGCGCGGGCGCTGGATCTCGTGGTCGGGAGCGACGCTCGCCCCTTCCAGCCGGCGCCGGATCGTCCGGGTCAGGCGCCTGCGGCAGCCGCCCTCACTGGCCGTTCCTGACCTCGATGCCCGATCCCGTCTGGTACTGCGGATTGCCGTTCTTGACCGTGTAGATCTTGTTCATGAAGGCCTCGACCTCGCCGGTATCCAGGGGCTTCAGGCAGTCCAGGACGGTCGGCCCGCCACAGGCAAAGCAGCCCGAGAAGCTGTAGGTCCGGTCTCCCCAGGTCGCGGCCGTCGGGCTCGTGTAGTGGGTGATGAAGTCGAGAATCTCCTTGCTGGCGGGATCGTAGTAGACCATCTTGAAGCCGGGGTTGTTGCCGTGCAGCGGCGTGATCCCCGGCGCTGCCAGCGCCAACTCCATCACGGTGGCCGGATTGTCGGGCTGCCTGCGCACGTGGAGCCGGCGCAGCTCGTCCATGTGGGTGTGGCCGTAGAGAATGCCCACAACCGTGGCGGCATTCGCGCCCACCAGGTCAAGGAACCGGTCCTGCCAGTGGGGGGTGTGGCCCTGAATCGAATGCCCCTGGCCGGCGGGATCGTGAGTCCACATCTGGCCCGGGGTCTTGTGGTGCGAGACGTTGTAGGCGTTGAGCCCGGGCGGGATGTGCATCGCGATGAGGACCTTGTCCCCGGCCTTCGCCGCGCGATCGAGCTCGGTCCCGAGCCAGCTCAGTTGGGCCTTACCGGCGGCCTCCTGCATAGTGCCGTCGGCCTCGGTGTAGTCGGTCCCGAGGACGACGGAGTTGAGCGAGATGACCCGCAGTCCGGGCACCGGCGAAGCACTGAAGTAGCCCATGGCCGGATTCGAGGCGGCCACACAGGGCGGCGAGCCGCAGGAGCTCGCGGCGTTGACCGCCGGCCAGCCGTCGCTCGCCGGCTCCACCGAAAGCGGGGTCCGGCCGCTGCCGTCGGTGAAGGAATAGTAGTCGCCGGCGAGGGAGTCGTTGTTGCCCGGCAGATAGAGCAGCGGGATGCCGGTGCCGTCGACGAGCGCGTGAAGATCGGTCAGGACGGTATCGATGTCGGTGCCGTGAGAGGGCGGCGGAGTGCTGCCGCGGTAGTGGGCGGGCAGGTCCCCCGTGTAGAGGACGAAATCGGGCGGGTCCGGGCCCGCCAGGCTGGCCGCGAGCTTGGCCTTGGTGATCCTCCACAGCCCCGGTTGGGTATCGCCGGGCGAGGTGCCCGCGGTGTCGAGGTGAACATCGGAAAGGTGCAGAAAGCTGGCGCTGCCGGCGGGAGGCTCGCCCCCGACACAGGTCGTCGCCGCCTGCCCGCCGGAGACCGTCGGGCCCTCGACGCCGCCGGGCGGCCCGCCGACCGGCGCCGTGGCGCACGCACCGAGCAGGATCAGGATGGCGGTGCTGTAGAGAAGAAACCTGCGCATGAATTCCCTTCGGCGCCTGTCTGACGCCCGTCGAGCAGACTGGTTGAATGGCTGGCGAGAACCTAACACACGACCCTATCGAACGGCGGACCTCGGCTTGACAAACCGGCTACCGTCTTTAGATACTGCCGCGGTCATGGATGCTGCTCGCGCCTACCGTCGTCACCACCACCATCTGCATCACGGCCCCTCCGGGGTCCGGTGACGGTCCTGCAGCGCGAGTGAACCGAAACGCCGGCCCCCAAGCGGCCGGCGTTTTCGCATTCTGAAACCTCGCAACGCCGACCGCCGAAGGGCCTCACGGAGGTCTCGAAATGAACGGTCGTCGACAAAGCCCGCTGCGCGTGGCGCTGCCCAAGGGGCGGATGCAGCCGGCGTGGTCGATCTGCTGGAGGACGCCGGCATCCGCATCCTGGCCACCGCCCGCGGCTACCGGCCTCGCCTTTCCCTGCCCGACTGCGAGGTCAAGATCCTCAAGCCGCAGAACATCGTCGAGATGCTCCAGGTCGGCTCGCGCGACGTCGGGCTCACCGGCGCCGACTGGGTCGCCGAGCTGGACGGCGAGGTGGTCGAGCTGCTCGACACCGGGCTCGACCCGGTGCGTATCGTCGCCGCGGCGCCCAGGGAGCTGCTCACCGGCGGCGCGCTGCCCCGACCGCCGGCTGGTCGTCGCCTCGGAGTACGAGCGGCTGACCCGCACGCTGGATCGAGCGGCGCGGGCTCGATGCCCGCTTCGTCCGCTCCTACGGCGCCACCGAGGTCTTCCCGCCCGAGGACGCCGACGTCATCGTCGACAACACCGCCACCGGCAGCACGCTGGAGGCCAACGGGCTCGAGATCGTCGACGAGATCATGGGCTCCTCCACCCGCCTCTACGCCGGCAGCCAGGCGCTCGAGGACCCGGACCGCAAGCGCCGCATCGAGGACCTGCGCTGCTGCTCGCGAGCGTGCTCGAGGCCCGCGACGGGTGATGGTCGAGGTCAACGCCCCGGCCGACCGGCTGGAGGCGGTCGTCGCGCTGCTGCCCTGCATGCGCGAGGTCACCGTGTCCCCGCTCTACGGCGACTCCGGCTTCGCGGTCAAGGCGGCGGTGCCCCGCGACCAGCTGCCGGTGGTCATCCCCGCGGTCAAGGCCGCCGGCGGCTCCGACGTGGTGGTGACCCGCGTCGGGCAGATCGTGCCATGAGCCAGGCCCGCCCTGCCCGCGACCCGGATCCCGAGCACGCCGTACAACCGCCCTTCCCCGATCGCCGCCGGACAGCCTGCGGCTCGACGGCAACGAGGGCAGCCTGCCCGACCCGGAGCTGCTGCGCGACCTGGCCGGCCAGCCGGCCGGCCTGCTGCGCGACTACCCCGACCTGACCGCCCTGGGCGAGCGAATCGCCCGGCGCCACTCGGTCGAGCCGGCACGAGTGGTCGTGACCGACGGCGCCGACGACGCCATGGACCGGCTGTTCCGCGCCTATCTCGAGCCCGGACGCGAGCTGCTCGTGCCGGTTCCCACCTTCGAGATGATCCACCGCTTCGCCGCCGGCTGCGGCGCGGACGTGGCGCAAGTGCCCTGGGTCGACGCGCTTCCCCCTGGCCGAGATCGCCGAGCGGATCGGCCCGCGGACGGCGCTGGTCGCCGTCGTCTCGCCCAACAACCCCACCGGCGCGGTCATCTCGGCCGCCGAGCTGGCCGAGCTGGCCGGCCGTGCCGCCGCCGCCGGCGCCCTGCTGCTGCTCGACCACGTCTACGCCGAGTACGCCGACGACGACCTGACCGGCCGAGGCGCTGGCGCACCCCAACGTCGTCGTGCTGCGCACCTTCTCCAAGGCCTGGGGCCTGGCCGGGCTGCCGCGTCGGCTACGCCCTGGCCGCGCCCGAGGTGGCGGCGACCCTGCGCAACGCCGGCAACCCCTACCCGGTGGCGGCGCTGTCGGCGCGGATCGCCCGGCGCCGGCTCGACCGCGGCGGCGAGGCGATGCGGCGGCACGTCGACGCGGGTGCGCCGCGAGCGCCGCCAGCTGAGCGACTGGCTGGCCGCTCGGGGCGTGGCGGTGCCGCCGTCGCAGGGCAACTTCGTGCTCGCCGACTTCGGCCGCCGCGCCGGCTTCGTCCGCCGGGCCCTGGCCGCCCTCGGCGTCGCTGGTGCGCGCCTTTCCCCACCGGCCCGAGATCGCCGACGCCCTGCGCATCAGCCTGCCCGGGCGAGCCGGACGGGTTCGAGCGCCTGCTGCGGGCGCTGGCGACGGTCCTCGAGCCGCAGGCGCTGCTGTTCGACCTGGACGGCGTGCTGGCCGACGTCGAGGGCTCCTACCGCGCGGCGATCCTCGCCACGGTCGGCCTCGTTCGGCGCCGAGCTCGAGCCGCGACGAGCTGCGCGCCGCCACCCTCGCCGGCAACGCCAACAACGACTGGGAGCTGAGCCGCCGCCTGCTCGCCGAGCGCGGCGTCGATCGCCTCGCTCGACGAGGTCACGCGCCGCTTCCAGGCGCTCTACCTGGGCGCCGACGGCACGCCCGGGCTGCGCGAGCGGGAGCGGCCGCTGGTGCCGGCCGAGCGGCTCGCCGCCTGGGCCGGCCGGCTGCCGCTGGCGGTGGTCACCGGACGGCCGCGGGCGGAGGCCGAGTGGTTTCTCAGCCGCCACGGCCTCGCCGACCTCGTTCGCCGCCCTGGTCGCCCAGGAGGACGCGCCCGCCAAGCCCGATCCCGGCGCCGGTTCGCCTCGCCCTCGAGCGGCTCGGCGTCGACGCGCGCCTGGATGGTCGGCGACACGCCCGACGACCTCGCCGCGGCGGCGCGCGCCGGCGTCGTGCCGCTGGGCGTGCCGGCGCCGGGCGAGGCGGGCGCCGAGACCGCCGCGGCGCTGCGTCGGCGCCGGCGCCGCCGTCGTGCTCGACGACGACGACCGACCTGGAGGAGCTGCTATGACCGAACTCCGTTCCGCGCGCGTCGAGCGCGCCACCGCCGAGACCGCCTTCGCGGTCGACCTCACTCTCGACGGCCGCGGCGACGGCCGCACATCGCAACCGGCATCGGCTTCCTCGATCACCTGCTGACCGCGCTCACCCGCCACGCCCGCTTCGACCTGACGCTCGACGGCCGCGGCGATCTCGAGATCGACGACCACCACACCGTCGAGGACTGCGCCCTGACCCTGGGCCAGGCGCTCGACCAGGCGCTCGGCGACCGCGCCGGCATCCAGCGGTTCGGCAGCGCCTACGCGCCCGCTCGACGAGGCGCTGGCCCGCGCCGTGGTCGACCTGTCCGGGCGCCCCTTCGCCGCCGTCGACCTCGGCCTGCGCCGCGAGCGGCTGGGCCGGCTGTCGACCGAGAACGTGCCCCACTTCCTGCAGTCGCTGGCGATCGCCGGGCGGCTGACCCTGCACGTCGACCTGCTGCGCGGCGACAACGACCACCATCGAGCCGAGGCCGCCTTCAAGGCGCTGGCGCTGGCCCTGCGCCAGGCCGTGGCCCGCTCGGGCTACGCCGACGTGCCGTCCACCAAGGGCACGCTCGGCAGGGCGGAGGCGTGAACCGCGCCGCGGTCATCGACTCCGGCGTCGCCAACCTGGCCTCGGTCCTGAGCGCTCTCGACGAGCTGGGCGCCCGTCCCGAGGTCGTCCGCCAGGCGGACGGGCTCGCCGGCGCCAGCCACGTGGTCTTGCCGGGCGTCGGCGCCTTCGGCCCGGCCGCGAAGTCGCTGCGCGAGCGGGGCTTCGACGTCGCCATCCGCCGGGCCGCCGACGAAGGCATCCCGGTTCTCGGCATCTGCCTCGGCATGCAGCTGCTGGGCGAGGCCAGCGAGGAGGCACCCGGCGAGCGCGGCATCGGCCTCTTCCCCGGCACCTTCGAGCGCCTGCCGGCCACCGTCACCGTGCCGCACCTGGGCTGGAACGGGGTCGAGGTGTCGACTCCCGACGCGGTGCTGTGCTCGGGCGACGCCGCCTTCGCCAACTCCTACTGCCTGCCGGCGCCGCCGCCGGGCTGGGCGGTGGCGCGCACCCGGCACGGCCGGCCCTTCGTCGCCGCCCTGCGTCGCGGCCGCACCCTGCTGTGCCAGTTCCACCCCGAGCTCTCGGGCGAGTTCGGGCTCGGCCTGCTGCGCCGCTGGCTGGCCGGCGCCGATCGTCCGGCGCCCTCGCACGGCCGCCCGCCCAGCCGCGGCCTGACCTTGCGGATCGTGCCCTGCCTCGACGTGCGCCACGGCGAGGTGGTCAAGGGCGTCCGCTTCCAGGGCCTGCGCCAGGCGGGAGTGCCGGCCGAGCGGGCCGCGCTCTACGAGCGCCAGGGCGCCGACGAGCTGGTCGTGCTCGACGTCGCCGCCTCGCCCGAGGGCGCCGGCACCCAGATCGAGACCGTGCGCGCCGTGCGGGCGCGGCTGCACATCCCGCTGACCGTGGGCGGCGGCGTGCGCTCGGTCGAGGACGCCCGGCGCCTGCTCGCCGCCGGCGCCGACAAGGTGAGCGTCAACACCGCCGCGGTCGCCGAGCCCGACCTGCTGCGGCGGCTGGCCGAGGCGTTCGGCTCGCAGTGCGTGGTGCTGGCGATCGACGCCCGCCGCGCCGGCGACTCCTGGCAGACGCTGACGGTGGGCGGCAGGGTGGCCGAGGGCGGCGACGCGATCGCCTGGGCGCGCCGCGGCGTCGAGCGCGGCGCCGGCGAGATCCTGCTCACCAGCTGGGACCGTGACGGCACGCGCGACGGGCTACGACCTGGAGCTGCTGGAACGGGTCGCGGGCGCGGTGCCGGTGCCGGTGATCGCCTCGGGCGGCGTCGGCTCGCGGCGCGACGCCTTCGACGCCTGGCAGGCGGGCGCCGCCGCGGTGCTCGCCGCTTCCATCTTCCACGACGGCGAAGAGACGCCCGACGGCGTCAAGCGCTACCTCGCCGAGAAAGGAGTTCCGGTACGCCGATGATCGTTCCCAGCATCGACATCATGAACGGCCAGGCGGTGCAGCTGCGCCGCGGCCGCGAGACGGTCATCGAGGCGGGCGACCCGCTGGCCCGGCTCGACGAGCTGGCGGTCGTCGGCGAGGTGGCGGTGGTCGACCTCGACGCCGCTCTCGGCCGGGGCTCGAACACCGCCCTGATCCGCGAGATGGTCCGTCGTGCCCCCTGCCGGGTGGGCGGCGGAATCCGCGACCTGGAGGCGGCCCGCCGCTGGCTCGACGCCGGCGCCGCTCGCGTCGTCCTCGGCACCGCCGCGACGCCCGAGATCTGTGCCGCCCTGCCGGCCGAGCGGGTGATCGCGGCGGTCGACAGCGAGCGGGGCGCGGTGGTGGTCGAGGGCTGGCGCACCCGCACCGGCGAGGATCCGATCGCCAAGATCGGCCAGCTGCGCGAGCACGTCGGCGGCTTTCTGCTCACCCAGGTCGAGCACGAGGGCTGCATGGGCGGCTTCGACTTCGCCCTGGTCGAGCGCGCGGTCGCGGCGGCCGGGCAGCGCCGGCTGACCGCCGCCGGCGGCATCACCACCGGCGACGAGATCGCCCGCCTGGCGCGGCTCGGCGCCGACGCCCAGATCGGCATGGCCCTCTACTCCGGCCGGCTGACCCTCGGCGCCGGCTTCGCGGCGCTGCTCGACAAGGGAGTGGAGGACCGCCTGTGGCCGACCGTCGTCTGCGACGAGCTCGGCGCCGCCCTGGGCCTGGTGTGGAGCACCCGCGAGTCGGTGACGGCGGCGATCGACGAGCGTCGCGGCATCTACTGGTCGCGCTCGCGCCGCAGCCTGTGGCGCAAGGGCGAGACCTCGGGCAACCGGCAGCAGCTGCTGCGCGCCGATCTCGACTGCGATCGCGACGCCCTCCGCTTCACGGTTCGACAGCAGGGCGGCTTCTGCCACACCGGCGAGCGCGGCTGCTGGCCGAGCCGATTCTCGCTCGGCGGGCTCGAGCGGCGGCTGCGCGAGCGTGCCGGCGGCGGCGGCGGCGGGCGCCTCGGGCACCGCCCGGCTCCTCCGGCGACCCGGATCTGCTGGCCGCCAAGCTGCTCGAGGAGGCGCGCGAGCTGGCCGCCGCGGGCGGCGCCGACGAGGTCGCCCGCGAGGCTGCCGACCTGCTCTACTTCACCCTGGTCGCGGCCGTGCGCTCCGGGATCGGGCTCGACGAGATCGAACGCGAGCTCGGCCGGCGCAGCCTGCGCCTGACCCGCCGCCCGATGCGGGCCAAGCGGACCGCGGCCGAGGCTTCGGGCGCCGCTACCGGCGAGGCGCCGGCATGATCCTGCCCCGTCTGTCCGCCGACGCCCTCGACCGACCGCGACGGGCGGCGGACGATCCCGAGATCCTCCGCGGCGCCGCCGCGATCGTCGATACGGTGCGCGCCGGCGGCGAGCCCGCGCTGCGCGCATACGCCGAGCGCTTCGACGGGCTGGAGGCGGCCGGGCGCCTGGTCTACGACCGCCGGGCCCTGGAAGCGGCCCTGGCCGGGGCGCCACCCGAGGCCCGCCGGCGCCTCGAGCGGATCGCGGGCCGCATCCGGGCCTTCGCCGCCGCGCAGCTCGACGCCGTGCGACCGCTGAGCGTGCCGGTCCCGGGCGGCGAGGCCGGCCACGCGCTGGCGCCGGTCGCCGGCGCCGGCTGCTACGCCCCGGGCGGCCGCTATCCGCTGCCCTCCTCCGCCCTGATGACCGTCATCCCGGCGCGCGTCGCCGGGGTCGAAACGGTCTGGCTGGCCAGCCCGCGGCCGGCACCGGTGGTGCTGTGGGCGGCGGCCGTTGCCGGTGTCGACGGCCTGCTGGCCGCCGGCGGCGCCCAGGCCGTGGCGGCGCTGGCCTTTGGCGCCGGCGCGGTGCCGGCCGCCGACGTCGTGGTCGGCCCGGGCAACCCCTGGGTGACCGCCGCCAAGCAGCTGGTGGCCGGCGAGGTCGCGATCGATCTGCCCGCCGGCCCCTCCGAGCTGCTGGTCATCGCCGATGCCGGGTCGGACCCGCGCCGGATCGCCGCCGACCTTCTGGCCCAGGCCGAGCACGACGAGCTGGCCCGGCCGTGGCTGCTGACCACCGACGAAGCCCTGATCGGGCGCGTCGAGGCGGAGCTCGAACGGCAGCTCGACGGCCTGCCTACCGCCGCCACCGCCCGCGCGGCGCTGGCCGGCGGCGGCGCCGTCCTCTGCCGCGACGAGCGGGAGATCGTCCAGCTGGCCGACGCGCTGGCGCCCGAGCACCTGCAGCTCTCGATCGCCCAGCCCCAGCGGCTGTCGCGGCGGCTGCGGCACTACGGCGCCCTGTTCCTGGGCGAGGGCACCGCCGAGGTCTTCGGCGACTACGGCGCCGGCCCCAACCACGTCCTGCCCACCGGCGGCGCCGCCCGTCACAGCGGCGGGTTGTCGGTGCTCAGCTTCCTGCGACTGCGAACCTGGATGCGCGGCGACGCCGGCGCGGTCGACGAGGGGCTGATCGACGACACGGTCTGGCTGGCCCGCCAGGAGGGGCTGGAAGCCCACGCCCGGGCCGCCCTGCTCCGCCGACGGGCGTAGGCCACAGACCCGCGGACGTCCCGCGGCGTTCCCGATCGAGGCTCTGGCCGCTGCGGCTCTGGAGCCATTCGGTTTGCCAGCGCCGCTCGGCTCCCGCCGGCTCAGCTTGCCATGTACCGCTCGAGGCTGCGGGCGGCGGTCCGCGCCACTTTGGACCGAAGAAGGCCCGACCAACCCAACAGCAGCCCCGGCAGGCCCAGGGCCTGGCGCGACCAGCGCCAGAAGTCGAAAGTGTCTACGTGGCGGACGATCTGCCCCTCGGCGATCTCGAACCGGGCGTCGATCGAGTTGTGGACCGGCCGGCCGGTGGCCGAGAACGTGTAGCGCGCCTCCCAGCGCGCCCGGCCGCGGTCGTCGCCGGCCTCGATGCCGCCGAACTCGATCCGGAGGTCCTCGCCGCGCTCGCAGAGCATGGCCCACATCGCCGCCACCTCCGCCCCACGCAGATCGAAGACCTCGTCGGTGAAGTGGATCCGCGGGTGGTAGCAGGCCGCCATGGCGGCGGCATCGCGCGCCGCGAGGGCGCGGTAGAGGGTCTCGATCAATCGGGCATTGGGGTGCACCGGCTGGATCCTAGCAGCGGAACCGGTACCGCGAGCGCGGCGGCGCACGATCGAGCGGCCGCGCCGCGCCCGGCGGCGCACCCCCGCCAGAACCGCTTGAGGCACAGCCCTCCAACTGCTATAGTCCGACGGCGGGGGAGAGCTTCGACGGCCGAGCAGCTGCTGGGCCCTTCGAAGAGCCGAAGGTCGAATCGGGAATCCCGACCCTCTCACAGGGCGCTCCTCCGACCGGCGACGACGCCGTCCCGCGACTCGAAAGTGCGAACCGCACCAACCGCGCCAGAAGCCACACAGCGGCCCATCTGAGTGGAAACTCCAGAACAGAACGAAAGCGCCGGCTCTCCGCCGCGCAAACGGCGTGGCCCCGGCGCGGCAAGACCGGTGCCGCTGCACAAGCGCAGCAGCTCGCACTTCCGGCCGACCGTGCGCGAGCGCGGTCGACAGGACCTCGAGGCGGGACGGGTGACCCTGGAGGTCGACGACATGCGCAGCCGGGCGCGGGTCGAGGGCGCCGACCAGAAAACCTACGCGGTCGGGCTCGACTGGTCCCAGGTGGAAGCGAAACGGGCGCTGCATGCCTTCTGCGAATGCCGTCGGTTCGCGGCCGGCAAGCCCTGCGAGCACATCTGGGCGACCCTGCTGGCCCTGGCCGGTCACGGCAAGAGCATCCAGCCGCCGGGACGCGACCGCGTCTCGCTGCGCAAGGACCGCGCCTCGGCCTGGGACGACCTGGGAATCTCGCCCGAGGCCCTGGCGCTGGCAGTAGCGGTCGAAGAGGCGCCGCCGCCGCCACGCTCGACCCAGCGCAGTCGGACCGCCGGGGCACGCCACTCCGCGACCTCCTGGCGGTCGCAGCTCGACTCACTGCGCGCCGAGGTCGGCCGGCTGTCGACGCCGGCGGTAGGCGCCCCCAAGACCGCCGACGCCAAGGTCGTCACCCGCTTTCTGGTCAACACCTCGGCCAGTCGCAATCAAGACGGCCTGGTTCTGGATATCTTCACTCGCAGGCTCGGCCCCGGCGGCCGGCCGGGCAAGCTCAAGCGCTCCGGCCTCGAGCCCGAAGCGCTGAGCCGGCTGCTGCTGCCCCAGGGCGCCGTCGCCGATACCAACGGCGACCTGCCGGTGATCACCGCCCTGGCTTCGGCGGCCAAGGCTCGGCAGGGGCGGGCTCGGCGCGGCCAGCAGAGCAACGGCAGGATCCAGCGCTTCCGCCTGCCGGATCGCCTGCACGAGGCGGTGCTCTCGAATCTGGCCGCGGCGGGCGTGCTCGGTTCCTGGGACGGCCGCCGGCTGAGCGAAGGCGCCGCCCTGAATTGGGACACCGGTCGGCCGTGGCGGCTCAGGCTGCGGCTGGCGGCGGCCGCCGGCGGCGCCAAGCTGGCCGGCAGCCTGGAGCGCAACGGCGACCGGGTGCCGCTGACTGCCCCGCTGCTGATCCTGCCCACCGCCAAGCCGGGCCGTTCGCTGGTCGTCTTCGCCGAGACCATCGGCGTCTTGCGGGCCGCCGAAAGCGAGCTGCACTGGATCACGCTGCTGCGCGACGCGCGAGAGATCGTCATCCCCGAGCGCGACCTCGAAGACGCGCTGACCGAGCTGCTCGAGATTCCCGACCTGCCCAGCCTCGAGATCCCCGATGAGCTGCGCGCCGCCGAGGAGACCTCGCCCCCGCGGCCGCGGCTGATGCTGACCAAGGACGCCAATTCGGTACTGCCCCACGCGCCGCTGCTGGCCGAGCTCTCGTTCCGCTACGGCGAGCTCGAGGTCAGCGCCCGGGACGCACGGCCGACGATCATCGAGTGGCCGGGCCCGACCCTGCTGCGGCGCGACATGGAGCGCGAGCACCAGCTGTTGATCCGCCTGCTCGAGGCCGGCGTCGAGCCGGTCCCCGGCAGCCAGGAGAACGAGATCGAGCTGTCGCCGCACAAGGTCCCGGCCGCCGCCGAGCTGCTGCTCATGGAGGGCTGGGAGGTGGAGATCAGCGGCGCCTCGCTGCGGGCGCCGGGCCCGCCGGCGCTGAGGATCGAGAGCGGCATCGACTGGTTCGAGCTCGCCGGCGGGCTGGAGTTCGCGGGCAACGAGGTCGAGCTCAAGAAGATCCTCGAGGCGGTCAAGAAGGGCCAGCGATTCGTCGCCCTCAAGGACGGCTCGCAGGGACTGCTGCCGTCGTCGTGGAGCGAGGCCTACGGCTCGCTGGCCCAGCTGGCCCAGGACACGAGCGAGGAAGGGCTGCGCTTCCTGCCGTCGCAGGCGATGCTGGTCGATGCCCTGCTGGTCGAGATGCCGCCGGCGGCGGTGGACAAGACGTTTGCCGAGCTGCGCGAGAAGCTGAGCTCGTTCGACCGCATCAAGCCGAAGAAGGAGCCGCGCGGCTTTGGCGGCACCCTGCGCGGCTACCAGCGCGAGGGACTCGGCTGGCTCGACTTCATGCGCCAGTTCGGCCTCGGCGGCGTGCTGGCCGACGACATGGGGCTGGGCAAGACGGTGCAGCTGCTGGCCCTGCTGCGCCTCAACCGCACGCCCTCGAAGACCACCGGCCTGCCCTCGCTGGTGGTGGTGCCGCGCAGCCTGCTCTACAACTGGCTCGAGGAGGCGGCGCGCTTCACCCCCAAGCTCAAGGTGGTCGAGTACAGCGGCCCCGGGCGCGAGGCCTTGCAGGGCAAGTTGGACAGCTACGACCTGGTGTTGACGACCTACGGCACGCTGCGCCGCGACATCGGGTATCTGGCGACGGTCGAGTTCGACACCGTCGTCCTCGACGAGGCGCAGGCGATCAAGAACCGCGACTCGCAGGCCGCCAAGGCCAGCCGGCTGCTCCAGGGCCGCCACCGGCTGGCGCTGACCGGCACGCCGATCGAGAACCATCTGGGCGAGCTCTGCTCGCTGTTCGAGTTCCTCAACCCGGGGCTGCTGGGCCGGCTGCCGACCCTCGAGATCCTCTCCAGCGGCCGCAAGGCGGGGGCCGACGAGCTGGCCAAGGTGGCCGCCGGCATCCGCCCCTTCATCCTGCGGCGGACCAAGGCACAGGTGCTGCCCGATCTGCCGGCGAAGACCGAGCAGGTGCTGCACTGCACCCTCAACCCGCGTCAGCGCGAGATCTACGACCAGCTCAAGGCCGGCTATCAAACCACCCTGCTGCGCCAGGCCGAGCAGGATGGCGTCGGCAAGTCGGCCATCCAGGTGCTCGAGGCGCTGCTGCGGCTGCGCCAGGTCGCCTGCCATCCGGGGCTGGTCAACGACGAGTGGGTCGAGGCCGGCAGCGCCAAGCTGGACACCCTGTTCGACCTGGTCGACGAGGTGCTCGACGAGGGGCACAAGGTGCTGGTCTTCTCCCAGTTCACCAAGCTGCTCGGTCTGGTCCGGGAGCGGCTCGAGGAGCGCGGCATCGACTACGCCTACCTCGACGGCCAGACCCGCAACCGCGGTCGGGTGGTCGAGCGGTTCCAGACCGAGCCGAGCTGCAACCTCTTCCTGATCAGCCTCAAGGCCGGCGGCGTCGGCCTCAACCTGACCGCCGCCGACTACGTCTTCCTGCTCGACCCGTGGTGGAACCCGGCGGTCGAGGCCCAGGCGATCGACCGCACCCACCGCATCGGCCAGACCCAGCCGGTCTTCGCCTACCGGCTGATCGCCCAGGACACGGTCGAGGAGAAGATCCTCCAGCTGCAGAGCTCCAAGCGCAAGCTCGCCGACGCCATCCTCGGCGGCGAGGGCGGACCGCTCAAGGAGCTGACCGCCGACGATCTACGGATGCTGCTGAGCTAGCCGGAGTTTCTCACCAACTCCCTACTGCGCCGACGCCTGCACTTGAATCTGCGGGACTTCCCTCGGTCGAGCATCCTCGCGAGTCGGATCCCGCGCCTTCGCCGACCGGTTCGTGTGCCGGGCGGGTTCCCGTCGCCCTACTCCACCTGGAACCTCCAGGTGATCCGACCGACCTCGCGACCGCGGTAGAGCTGCCGGATCGCCAGGCTGTCGCCTGGCCGGGTGGCGTCGTCGACGTGGAAGGCGCAGTCGAACCGCGCCCCGGCGAGCAGCCGGAGCCGCCCGATCGCCACCCGCGGCTGCTTCGGGGGCACCAGCCGCACCTGCTCCGGCCTGCCGGTATTCTCCGGCGTCCGCCAGAGACGGCTACGACCGATCTGCGAGGCCAGCGCCGCCTGCGCGTCGAGCGCCAGGGTAGCCGGGGGCGCCAGGTTGCGGACGATCTCGAAGTCGAAGGTCCGCGCCCGGTCCGGAGTGCCGGTGATCAGGAAGGACAGCTCAGCCTTCCGGCCTGCCGGGACGCGGTGAACGTTGCAGAAGGCGACACCGGCATGCCAGTCGAGAAACGACAGATAGCGCCGCCAGTCGAAGTAGGGCCAGCGATGCGGCGGCACCGCCAGGCCCGGTGGGGTCCCCTCCTCGTCGCGCCGATCCTGCACCGTGGCGACAAAGCCGCAACGCCCCTCAGCGGGCGCCTCGAGGGCGAATGCTCCGGACCAGACCGGAGATTCGGCCACCGCCACGGCGCCGCCGCCGGGCGCGGCCGGTAGCTCGCTCCACAGGTCGGGTGTCAGCAGGGTCGCGACCGGGCACCCGTAGAGCTTGACGTCCGCCTGCTCGGCTCGCTGCAGGCCGCGGTTGTGGAGCCGCACGTGGACCGAGTAGGCCGCTCCGGGCGTCATCGGCGCCAGTTCGGCGGCACCCTCCTGCAGCGGGTCCGTCGGGCTCTCGCCGACGGCCAGCGCCACGATGTCGGGGCTGCAACAGGTCCGCCGCGCCACCGGCACGGCGCCCTCGTCTTCCAGGCAGTCGCGGATGCCGAGATCCGACACCAGGCCCAACCCCTGGCGCAGGACGCGCCGGAGGTCGGGCATGACGCCGATCCGGCCGCGCACCCCGCGGCCCTGGCGGGTGCCGTATGTCGGATCGGCGAGCAGCCGCCGCATCTCCGATGGCGAGAGCCGGGTCCCGGCCAGCCGCTCGCGCACTCCCTGGACCAGCAGGGCGGCGCCGGCGATGATCGGCGCCGCGCCGCTGGTGCCGCCGAAATAGGCCGTGTAGGCCCGTCTCGCGGCCACCTCCTCGGCCACCTCCGGATCTTCCAGATAGCCGTTCATGTCGCCGTAACCGGCGGTGGCCACGCGGTCGCCGTGGGCAAAACAGTCGATGCGTGAGCCATGGTTCGAGCCCACCCCCACCCGGCCCGACAGGCGATCGTGGGGCCGCGCCGAGCGCGCCGCGGCGACCATCAGGGCGCCCGATTCGCGGAAGTGCGGATGGCGGCGGTTCAGCACCCGCTCACCGCGCTCGTCGACATAGCGGTCGAGATCGGCGTTGCCGTTGCCCGCCGCCTCGATGACGATGATGCCATTGGCCACCGCCAGCCGGATGGCGTCACGGTCGGCCGGGTCGACCTCGGTGGGCAGGTAGCTGCGCTGCACCTCGAGCAGCAGCACGTCGCCAGGGTCCAGCCGATCGATGGCGTGGCGGATGCCGTTGGCCACGTTGCCGGAGGTCTGCTGGCCCTGGTCCCAGTGGGAGACCAGCTGTAGCCGATGGGTGCCCTTGCTGATGCCGCGCACGCCCTTGTCGTTGCCCCGCGTGGCGAGCAGCTCGGCCAGAACCGCCGTGCCGTGATGTCCCCGGTAGTCGCCGAAGTCGTGCCGGTTGTCACCGAAGACAAGAGCCGTGCCGAGGTCGACGTTCAGATCCTCGTGCGCCAGCCGGCCCGCCCCGTCCTCGAGCCAGCCCTGTTCGAGGTCCATGAAGCCGACGTCGAGCGCGCCGTCGGGCGTGTAGCGCCAGGCCCAACGGACGCCGAGCCCGGCTGGAGCCCGGTCCAGGTGTTCCTGCACCCCGAGGTAGGTGTCGTCCGGCGAGGGGTCGGTGGCGGCGAGCTCGCGATAGGCGAGATCGACCTCGGGCAGTTCGTTGAGCTGGCGGACGAATCGCCGGGCCACCTGACGATAGGAGGGCTCCCAGCCGTTG
The DNA here is from genome assembly GCA_963781065.1 of Thermoanaerobaculia bacterium. Lineage (GTDB taxonomy): Bacteria > Acidobacteriota > Thermoanaerobaculia > Multivoradales > JAHEKO01 > CALZJC01. Next base: position 165,164 of record CAWAET010000002.1, read on the forward strand.
ACGCGACGTTCGCCCGGCGCCGCCTCGATCTCGACGTGCAGGAAGCGCGCATCGATCCGCCAGTACGAGGACAGCGGGTTGAGGGGCGGCAGCGTGGACCGCGCCGCCCGCCGCTCGAGCTCGTAGGTCGTGGGCCTGGGCTTGGGCCGCTCCTCTCGAGCTCCCTTTCGCCTGCCCTTTCTGCGCTCCCTTGGCTGGTCCTCGTCCCGCGCGCACTCTCTGCCGCGGTCCTCTGGCGGGTCCTCGTCCGGCGCGCGCTCTCTGCCGCGGTCCACCACGTCCACCAGCCGGCCGGTCATGTCGGCCGAGATCCCGTGCCGCCGCAACACCCGCCGCAGCCCGACGAGCTCCAGCCGCCTGGCCGCCTCGCGCAGATCGTCCACCTCGTCCGCCAGGCTCAGGTCCAGCTCGGGCGACAGACGGACGACAATCCTACCGCTGTGCTGGATCGGGAAGCTTCTGCTCCGGCGGCGCGGCGAACACCGCTGACGACTCGCCCCCTGCCGCCGTCCGGCAAGGCGCCCACACAGCCGCCGCAGAAGTCGCTGGGTTCCTGGATCGTCAAGATCGCCAATACCCAGCGGCCGGGGGTCGTCGGGATCACCGATGTCAATCGGCCGCGGGTCGTCGGGATCACCGATGTCAATCGGCCGCGGGTCATCGGGATCGCCGATGTCGATCGGCCGCGGGTCGTCGGGATCACCGATGTCGATCGGCCGCGGGTCGTCGGGATCGCCGATGTCAATCGGCCGCGGGTCGTCGGGATCGCCGATGTCAATCGGCCGTGGGTCGTCGGGATCGCCGATGTCAATCGGCCGTGGGTCGTCGGGATCGCCGATGTCAATCGGCCGTGGGTCGGACAGGAAGAACGGTCCTTCTCGAGTCATCTGCCTCTCCCTCTTGCGTTGGGTGGATGCGAAACCGGCCTCACCTCGGAGGCTCGCGTGGCTTCCACGGGCTCTTGGATAGACGCGGCTGGGCGCCACTCACCCTGGATTATGAAACCGGACCAGAAGTACGGGTGCGGGCGACTCGCTCGCAGAGTCAGCTGTGCCTTGCGGAGTGCCGCCGCTGGCGCGAGTCCTTCGACGAGCAAACCGCGATAGAAGAGCTTCATCAGATCTGCCGTGGCACGGTCGCGCACCTTCCAGAGGCTGACGATCACCCGCGGCGAGCCGGCGTACATGAAGCCGCGGGGCAAACCGACCAACCCCTCGCCCCGCACTTGCTTGCCGAGCGCGGTCTCGCACGCGCTCAGTACCACCAGGTCAGCCTGCAGCTCGAGGTTGTAGACCTCGTGCGCCCTGAGGAGCCCGTCGACCGGCTCGCCCCGACGATCCACCTGCGACAGGACGATGCCGGAGAGGGCCGGCTGCTCGGCGTTCAACACGGCATGGGTCGCGAAATGAACGATCCGATAGCCCGCGAGCCGGCCCGAAACAACGTTCTGCTTGGTCGCGTCGAAGTCGAGCGCTCGGAAGGCCCCCTCCGACGGCACCAGGCTGAGGATCGCCTCGGCTTCCGCTCGTGACTGCGGCAGCCGCGGCCAGGGGCCGGAGTCGATCTGCCCGTCTCTCGCCGGCGAAACGGCCGGAGCCCTGACCAGGCTCTGCGACCCGCGGCTTTCCCCGACGACCCTGCTGTCGTCGGGACCGAACACCGGATCCGCCAGAATGGCGATCGTCCCTCTGGGCCTCTGCCGGCCGTCGTCTCGTCGGAGCGCCGCGAGCGTCGAGGCGGAGGGAAGGTGGACGATCTCGTGGCTGACGACGAGCGGCTCGGCGGTCAGGCAGCGGTCCAGGGAAGACGGCTCCGGCAAGGCCCCGAACGGCAGGTACTCCAGGGCGCCGTCGGCGACGATGAGCAGCCGCTTGCTCCCCAGCCGGCTCGCCGCCGGCTGCAGGAGCTGGCGGCTCAACTCGCACAGCAGGGCCGTGGCGCGCCCTTCGCTCTGCCGCCGAGGGCCTTCCTGTAGCAGCTCGCGGATCGCCCGCACTTTGCTCTCGATCTCCAAGGCCGGCGCCAGCTCGAAGGCGGCCAACTCCTCGGTGGAGAGAAGCCACAAGTAGCTCCGCTCGCGAGCCAGCCGATACTCGAGCAGCACGGTGTCAGCGTCCAGCAGGCTGTCCTGGATCTCTCCCACGGTCAGCGGCGGCGGTTGGGTCAGGGCGGCATAGCGAGGACTCTGGCGTCGGATCGCGGCCCGGACCGCATCAAGCCGTTCCAAGGCAACTCCGACCGCCTCTGCCGCGGCCGCTCTCTGCGTCTCGCCAGCCGCCTCATCCTCCATCACCTCGACGCTACGGTTGAGCACCCGCTGCATGGACCGCTCCTGCTCGAGAAGCTGCGGCGCAGCGCTGTCCCGGATCTCGGCCCCGGCCTCGCTGAGCAGGTCCAGCAGTGATCGCGCCCGCGCGCGCTCGTTCACCTGCAACGCGAGCGCGGCGTGCCCGGCCAGGGGGTCGGTCCGGTCAAGCTCCATCAACAGGTCGATGTAGAAGTCGAAGTACTGCTGCACGGCGGCAAAGAAGGAAACACGCAGCTCCTCGCTGAACGGCTTCAGCCGCAACCCCTCGATGATCTCGAGAGCCCGTCTGCCCGCCGCGAGCGCCGGTTGCAGTTCGCCCCGCTGACGCTCTGCGGTCGCCACCCCCAGGAGCGCTCGCGCCTTGCCGAGGGGGTCCCCGATCACGTTGTAGATCTCCAGGGCCGCGCGGTAGTAGTCGAGAGCTTCCTGGCCCCGGCCGAGCCGACTGTGAAGATCGCCGAGGTTGGTGAGCAGAGCGGCCTTCGACCTCGGACTGTCGACGGACTCGAGCAGTTCGAGAGCCTCCAGGAAGCTCGAGCGTGCCTGCTCGACGTCACCGCTGGCGAGCAGAACCGAGCCGATCTCCCGCAAGGCGACGGCCTCGCCCCTCCGGTCCTTCCGCTGGCGGCGGAGAGCCAGGGCATCGCGCAGAGTGTGGAGGGCGAGCTCGGTGTCGCCGGACTCGAAGGCCAGCTGGCCAATCTGGCTCAAAGAGGAAGCCTGCCAGCTCTCCTCACCCAGCACCGCGAACTCGCGCTCGGCCATTCGCAGCTGCTCGAGGGCCGCTTCTCGCCGGCCCTGCTGGCGGTAGAGCGTGCCGAGATTGTGCAGCTGGAAAGCCCGGTAGCGACGATCCTCTGGCCGATCGAGCCGCGCCAGAGACCCCTCGAAGCTGTCCAACGCCTTCTGCGTCTCTCCCTGGATCTTGTAGATGTTGGCCAGCGCTCCGAGCGAGATCCCCTCGCCGCGACGATCGCCCAACTCCCGATTCAGCGCCAGCACTCGGGTGTTGTAGCCGATCGCCCGCTCCATCTCTCCCAGCTCGAAGCAGTCCGTCGCCAGATGGCCCAAGCTGACCGCGAGGAACCTCGGCGCGGCTTGGCGCTCGAAGGCCGCCACCGCCTGCTCGTGGAAACTGGCCGCCCTGGCCCAGTCGCCGAGATGGCGATACGTGCTGCCGATCCGGTCCAGGCTCTCCGCCTGCCAGAACTCGTCCCCGGCACGGCGCCACCGTTCCAGCGAGTCCTGGAACGGGATCAGGGCCTCGCGGTATCTCCCGTCCCAGTACAGCTGCTCGCCCTCGTGGAACTTCCGCGCCGCCTGCGCTCTGAGCTGCTCGCCAACGCCGGCTCGGCGCAGAGAGACCAGGGAGAGCACGTAGTCGCCACCGGCATCCTCGCTCTCCCACGCCTGCAACCGAAGCCGATGGGTACCGCTTTGCACGGCGACCCCGAGCATGGGCTCGACGCCGAGATCGGCGATTGGCAGGTCCATCTCGAGTAACAGGCCGTCGTCCGGCCCGAACAGGCTCAGGCCGACGTCGATGCCCCTCTGTTCCACCTCGAGGTCGAAGTAGTCGCCGGCTTCGAGAACCAGTAGATAGTCGTGGACCTCGCCCGGCAAGACGCGGCCTTCGATCGGCTCACCAAGCGAGAGCCGCGGCAGCCCTTCGTTCCCGGCGCTCTCCGGCGTCGACACAGCGATGGCCTCCGCCTTGGCGCCTGCCGGCTCAACGCTCTCCTCCCGCGCCGCGGGGCAGGCGCCCAGCACCAGGGCGCCCGCAAGCGCCGCCGCCCGCCACCGTCGCGCGACGCAACTCCGGCTCAGCATTCGTCTCCACACTGCTCGCTCGAGCCCGAACCGCCGTCAGCGGCCGCTTCGATTCGTGGATCGGTCACCGAGTTCTCCTCGAGACATTGACGCGGACTGAAATCGGAACCTTAAAGCCAGTCTCTCACAAGCACTGGCGACAGGCAGAGCGGTCAGCGCGATCTCCGAGCCTCACCGTACTCCTGAAGCCTGGCCCTCTTCGATGAAGAGGCCACGGTAGGCCGAGCCGCACCAGGCCTCGCCCCCTCCCGGCTCCCGGCGGGGAGCCGGCGCCCCCTCCTCCCTACTCCTCCGCCACCGGCAGCCCGAGCGAGCGCATCAGGGCCAGGGCATTGCCGCGGGTGACGGTACCGGGCCGCAGCCGGTAGTCGAAGGCCATGCGACCCTGCTCGAGGTGGTCCTCGAAGTGGACGTTGACCGCCGCCGGCGCCAGCTCGTCGGCGATCTCGGCCAGCGCCAGGTCGTGGGTGGTGACCAGGCCGATCGCCCCCGCATCCAGCAGCCCGCGGATCACCCCGGCGGCACCGAGCCGCCGGTCGTGCGAGTTGGTGCCGTGCAGGATCTCGTCGAGCAGGAACAGGGTCGGCCCGGCCGCCGCCAGCTCACCGATCTGACTGAGGCGCTGCAGCTCGGCGTAGAACCGCGAGACCCCCTCGAGCAGCGAGTCGTGCAGCTGGATGCTGGCACCCACCTGCAGCGGGGTCAGCCGCAACCGGCTCGCCGGCACCGGTGCACCGGCGAGCGCGAGGACCGCCGCGACGCCCACCGTGCGCAGCAGCGTGCTCTTGCCCGACATGTTGGACCCGCTGACGAGCAGGAGCCGCGGCCCATCACCGGTCGCGGAGCCGCCCAGAACGACGGTGTTGGCCACCCTCGCCCCGACCGGCAGCAACGGATGGGCGAGGTCGCCACCCTCGAGCCGCGGCGGCCCGTCAAGGATCTCCGGCAAGACGTACTCCGGGTTCTCGTAGGCAAACGTCGCCAACGAACTGAGCGCCTCGAACTCGCCGATCGCCCGCAGCCAGCCGCCCACGGCCGCGCCGTGCCGCGCCCGCCAGCGCTCGGCGGCGAAGGCGAATTGGGTGCCCAGGAGCAGCAGCGCCGCGATCGGCTGGAAGAAGAGGTTGCCCCGCGAGTCGTTCCACTCGATCAACCGGGCCAGCTCGAGGAGCCGCGCGCTCGGCCGTTGCCGGGCGTCGGCGGACCGGCGCTGCAGGTCGCGCAGCCGGGCGCTAGTAAAGCTCTGCGATTCGAGCCGGCTCAGCAGCCCCGCCAGGAAGCGCAGCTCTCCAGCCGGCGCGGCGAGGCCGGCCAGCACTTCCTTGACGCGCGCCCTCACCGCCAGCGCCAGCAGCCCGGCGACGGCGAGCCCCGGCAGAACGAAGCGGCCGGGGAGCGGCCCCGACAGCCAGGCGGCGAGCGCGGCTAGATTGATCGCTCCGAGCACGGCCGCGACGACCGGCCCGGCCGCCCCGCTGAGCCGCGCTGGCGCGCGGCCCCACCTATCGAGATCCTCGCCCCGGACCTCGGGCGACAGGTCGGCCGCCAGGATCGTCAGCTCCTCGCGCAGATCGAGCCGCTCACGAAGCTCGGTGGCGGCCTGCTGACGGCCTGCGATCCGCTGCGGCGTGGCGGGAGCCGACAACCACGCGGCCAGCGTCTGCCGCCCGGGAAGACTGTGCGCCGTGCAGAGCAGCGCATAGACCGAGCCGCGGCCGAACAGATCGAGATCCTCGGCATAGGGATGCTCCTCATCGCGGTACTCGGCGCCCTCGTCGAGCGGATCGGACCAATCTCCGGCCAGCCGGGCCAGGCCCCGCCGGTAGAAGGCGGCGGCCAGCCTTCGCCGGGCCAGCGCCGAGACGACCGGACCGTGCGCCGCCACCAGGGCGACGAACGCAGCCACCGGCAGGGCGAGCCAGGCCGGGTGCCATGTGCCATTGACCAGCACCGGCCACACCATGGCGGCGGCGACCAGGAAGACCGCCACGCGAGCGTTGCCCAGCCGCCGGTCCAACCGGTCCAGCCGGGCGATCTCGGCCTCGCGTTGCCCGAGCCGGCGCGGGTACTCCTCCTGGGCGGCGGCTTGCGGCACGACTAGGTCGGACTCTACACCCCGATCGGCTGCAACAGCTTGCCTTTCCTAGGTCCGGCTGACCGGAAACTCGAGGGCGGCGCTCTTAGAAGGGCAGCGGCTCACCGTCGCGGGCCGTCCGCTCGCGGAACAACTCTCGCAGTCGCCGCGTCAGCGGCCCGGCACCACCGTCGCCGATCCGTCGCCCGTCGATCTCCAGCACCGGCGACAGCTCGCCCATGGTGCCGGTGGTGAAGACCTCGTCGGCGGTCCACAGCTCGGCCGGGGTGATGCGCGCCTCGCGGGTGGGAATCTCGGCCTCGCGGGCGATCTCGAGCACCACCTTGCGGGTGATCCCCGGCAGACAGCCGTCGGCGATGGGGGTCGCCAGCTCGCCGTACTTGACCAGGAAGATGTTGGTGGCGTTGGTCTCGGCGACAAAGCCGCGCAGGTCGAGCATCACCGCGTCGTCGACGCCGGCGGCGTCGGCCTCGAGCTTGGCCAGGATGTTGTTGAGCAGGTTGTTGTGGTGGATCCTGGAATCGAGGCACTGCGGCGGGTTGCGACGGATCGAGGAGGTGATCAGCCGGATGCCGGCCGGGTCGTAGACCGGCGGCTTCCACTCCGCGAGGACGATCAGGCAGGTGCCCTTGCGGTTGAACCGCGGGCTCATGCCGGAGGTCGACTTGGGACCGCGGGTCAAGGTCAACCGGACGTGGGCGCCGTCGCGCATGCCGTTGGCCTCGAGGGTGGCGAACAGCGCCCGGCGCACCGCGGCCGGGTCCGGAAGCGGCTCGAACCGCAGCGCCCGGGCCGAGTCCAGCAGCCGCTCCAGGTGGTCGGCGAGCCGGAAGACCCTGCCGTCGTAGACCCGCAGCCCCTCCCACACCGCGTCACCGCCCTGGACCGAGCTGTCGAACACCGAGACCCGGGCCTCGGCGCGCGGCCACAGCCGGTCGCCGACCCAGACCTGGATCTCGGCGTTGCGCGGATCGGCAAGCTCCTGGGGCAGATAGTCGGCCATGGGCTGAGGCATTATCCACCACGTTCGCCCGTGCCGGCAGGCCGCGGGGGTCGCCGCGCAGGGATCGCGGCCGACCCGGCCGCAAGCGGCGGCGAGAAGCTGGTCTCAGGCGCCGCGAATGGCGTGCGCCAGCAGCCTCAGGTAGTGCGGCCGCGCCTCCTCAAGGACCGGCCGCAGCCGCTCGGGGAAGGGGCCGGTCTTGGGCCGGTAGGGCGCAAAGCCGGTCGAGCGGTGGACGTTGGCGTACCAGTGCGGCGCCCAGACGCCGTCCTCGGGCCGGCCGCCGGCCGGCCAGCTCAGCATGCCGGGATCGGGCTCGAGGCCGAGGCGCCGGCAGAGCTTCTCGAGCACCGCCGCCGGCGCCAGCAGCAGCTCGCGCGAGTCGACCACCGGCGGCTCGGCGCCGGACCGGCGCAGCTCGTCGAAAAGCGCGCTCTGGATCGCGATGCCGGTGTCGGCCAGGCGCGGCGCCGCCAGCTGGTGACGCAGGCTGCGCAGCACCTCCGCCGGGTCGCGGATCAGCAGGACGTTGGCGGTCTCGGCCAGAAAGCTCCGGTCGAGCTCGACCAGATGGTGGGCCATCTGCTTGAGAAACAAGACCGGCCGGTCGCAGGGGCCGAGGATCACCCGCCGCACCACCCGGTCGCCGTCGCAGTCGACCGCCGCCATCACCTCGCCGCCGCCCGGATGGTCGGCACCGCTGACCCGCAGGTAGTGGCCGTAGAGCGGCTCGTCGACCACCCGCGTATCGGGCCGCTGGCCGAAGGCGTACATCAGGGCCGTCGAGACGTTGCGCGGCCCCGACCAGAGGTTGATCCGCAGCGTGGCCAGCTCAGCCCCCGTCGAGCCACGACGGGCGTAGCCGCAGGGTGAGCACCAGGCTGCTGCCGTCGGGCTCCACGGTCCGCATCCGCAGGCCGCAGCCGCGCCCGGTGACCTCGCAGCCAGCCAGCAGCAGCCAGCGACCGTTGGCCAGGCGCAGCAGATGGCTGTAGCCGACCTCGTCGCCCGCCACCGGCTCGGCGGCCGGCAGGCTGGCCACGACCCGCCAGGGGCCGCCGGGCGGCCGCTCGCTCAGGTGGAGCTCGGGCAGGCCGGGGCCGCGGTTGTCGAACCAGGCCACCGACAGGGGCGCGGCGGGGTCGGTGACCGGCAGATCGACCGACCAGGCGGGCTCGGCCCCGGGCGCCGAAGCGTCGCCGTCCCAGGGCAGCCACCGGTTGACGGTCCAGCCGGCGCCGCCGTCCGGGGAGAGGTAGATCCGGCCGTCGCGGGCCAGGTAGGCGACCTCGTCGCCCGGCCGCGGCACCAGGTGACCGCGCTCGCGCGCCGGCAGACCCGGCAGCCCGGTCACCCAGGAAGACGGCCTGAGGCCGGCGAGGAAGCGGCCGCTGCCGGTGAAGACGCCGGCGCCCGCCGTCGCCGTCGCCGCCGGACTGCCCACCGCCGCGACGGGCAGGCTGCCCTCCTCCTCCCACCCCCCGGCGGTCAGTCGGTAGGCCTCGGCGAGCACCACGCCGGCCTCGTCGGTCGGCCGGTGGAGGACGACCCAGGGCGTGCCGTCGCCGTCACGCGTCGGATAAGCGGTGGCCGAGGAGGCCGCCGCAAGGGCCCCCCCCAGCGCCTGCCAGCCGCCGTCGGCCCAACTCATCAGCTGCAGACAGTCGTCGCCGCAGCGGCTGAGAACCAGCACCGGGCCGGGAGCCACGGAGCCGCCCAACCGTCGCCGCTCACGCCAGTCCGGGTAGAGATTCGCCACCCCGGCCAGCGCCCGCAGCTCGACGATCCAGCCGGGGATCGCCTCCTGCCGGCTGGGCATGGCAAACAGGGCCACGCCCGCGACCGTGTCGACGCCGATCAGGGTGAGCGCCGTGTAGGCGTCGCAGACCTGGCGCAGGTCGAGATCGGCAGCGCCGGCCGGAGCCGTCCCGGCGCAGCAGACCGCCACGACCACCGACAGCAACAACAGCCGCCGTCTCATCACTCAGTTGCCGGCCGTAGGAGGCGCCGGGCTGCTAGTGCGGGGTCGCCGTCGGCGCGAGGACCATCACCATGCGACGACCCTCGAGACCGGTGGTGCGGCCCTCGACCTCCGAGATTTCGGCCAGCTCCTGCGAGACCCGGTCCAGGATCTCGGCCCCCAATTCGGGCCGGCGTAGCTGGCGGTAGCGGAAGAAGATCGTCACCTTGACCTTCTTGCCCTGCTCGAGGAAGCGGCGGGCGCGCTTCGTCTTGATGTCGTAGTCGTGGTCTTCGATGTTGGGTCGGTACTTGATCTCCTTGACATCGATGACATGCGTCTTCTTCTTCGACTCGCGCTTCTTCTTCTCGCGCTCGTACTTGAGCTTGCCCCAATCCAGGATGCGGACGACCGGCGGGTCCGCGGTGGGGCCGACCTCGACCAGATCCAGGCCGCGCTCCTGGGCCTCGCGCCGCGCGTCCTCGATCGAGACGATGCCCATCTGCTCGCCCTCGGGACCGATCAGCCGCACCGGGCTGCGCCGGATGCGGAGATTGGTCCGCGGCTCCTGGACCTTGGGCGCTGGCGCTCGGCGTCTCACGAATTCGGGGCGACAGGCGCGATTCCGCACCGGGCTGGCGACAGCCCGCGACCGGAGAGGGGATACCGAGAGGGAGCGCTCAAGCTACGACCGGAAGCGCTGCGGAGGACTGGCAGGAAGCAATCACTGGCGCAGAGCTTAACACAGGACCGGGGCGGAAGAGTCAACCGCGCCCCTGACGACGGCGGGCCATCACCAGGCGGTGGCCGGCGACGCCGCGCCGCCGAAAGCCCAGCAGGTGGAAGAACTGCAGGGCCTCCCAGCGGGCGATTCGGCGGTCGATGACAAAGGCGCCCTCGTTGTCGGGATCCCGGCGCACGCCCGGCAGCCAGTGGAGGAATCGCTCGAGCCGCCAGGGGCGCACCCGCTCCGACAGGCGGAGCCAGAACGGATTCACCGGATCCACCAGGAAGAAGCCCTCCTCACCCTGGTCCTGGTAGAGGGGCATCAGCACCATGCCGTCGAACGGCGACCTCACTTCGCCCGCGCGGTCGGTGGCCAGCGCATCGCCGCTCGCCACCGGCTGGAAGCTGACCAGGCCGGGGCGGCTGCGGAAACCGTCCTCCGAGCTGATCGCATGGCGGTAGCGCACTTCCACCACGACCGGCAGGCCGCGGCTCTCGTTCTCCAGCAGAGTGCGCGCAGCGGCGTACTCGGCATGGCCGTCGGCCAGCAGGCCGGCCGCCTCGAGAGCGATCCAGATCGCCGCCTCGGCGCGGACGGCGGCCTCGGCCTCGTCGTGCTGGCCGGCCTCGAAGCCGACCGGGATGACGCCCTCCGCCGTCAGGTGGTGCGCCATGGTGCCGCTCAACTCCTCGTCGAGGCCGAGCACCAGCGGCACCGGGAATCGGTTGGCGAAGCGGCGGTTGAGCAGCGTGTCGTCGATCACCACGAAGGCCGGCCCCGGCCCCGAGATGGTATGCAGGTCGAGGGCGTAGACCTCGCCGCGCGCCCGCCCGAGCGCCGCCCGCACCTCCCGCTCGAGCTCGCGCAGCTGGCGGTCCTCGATCGACACCGGCTCGGTCACGTCGAACGCCTCGAGGCGCGGCCGCAGCCAGATCCGATTGAGGTCCTCGTCGATGAAACGGCGGCCGACCGCCAGCGCCTCGAGATTGCCCGCCAGACCGAGCAACTCGCCGCGCGCCAGCCCAACCTCGCCGAGCCGCGACAGCACCCGCTCGAGCCCCAGCAGCCCGGCAGGCTCGTTGCCGTGCAGGCCGCCGACGACGAGCAGCGTCGGCCCGGGCTGCTCCGCGGTCACCCGAACCACCACCCGCGGCCACGACCGCCCTGTCGGCGCATTCGCCACCGCCGCGGCGGCCTGACCTTCCCCCCGCGCCTCGGCGCTCTCCACGCCCAAGCTCTCCGTCATGACAACCGGTCTTCCATTCTCTGTTCTGTCGGCGGATCCGCGGGCGGGAGGTTCACGCCCGAGCTCGGGCCCGCGCGAGCATAGCACTCCGCGGCGACCCTCGGCGCGTCAGATCTTCGCCGGCCGGCGCGGCGCCCGCGACCTTCGACCTGCCCTTTCGCCGCCGCCCGAAACCCGATAGCCTCCCCGTTCGTGAGCCGATCGATCGAGCACGGCGGGGCCGCCCTGGCCACGAGCTCCTACGAGGAGTTCCTGGCTCGTTACCCCGAGTACGGCACGACCCTGGAGCTGGACGAGCTGCGCCAGCGCGAGTACTCGCGCCTCGACGCCGCGGGCGAGATCTACCTCGACTACACCGGCGGCTCGCTCTACGGCGCCAGCCAGGTGCGGACCCACCAGCGGTTCCTGCTCGAGACGGTGCTCGGCAACCCGCACTCGACCAACCCCACCTCGCGGGCCGCCACCGAGCGGGTCGAGGCCTGCCGCCGGCAGGTTCTCGAGTTCTTCAACGGCACGCCGGAGGAGTACGCGGTGATCTTCACCGCCAACGCCAGCCAAGCCCTCAAGCTGGTCGGCGAGTCGTACCCCTTCGAGCCCGGCGACCGGTTCCTGCTCACCTTCGACAACCACAACTCGGTCAACGGCATCCGCGAGTTCGACCGCGCCCACGGCGCCGAAACGGCCTATGTCCCCGTGGTGCCGCCCGAGATGGTGGTCGACGAGGCGACGCTCGACGAGTATCTGGCGACCTCCCGGCCCGGCGGGCACAACCTGTTCGCCTACCCCGCGCAGTCCAACTTCTCCGGTGTCCAGCATCCGCTGGAGTGGATCGCCCGGGCGCAGTCGGCCGGCTGGGACGTGCTGCTCGACGCCGCCGCCTACGTCGGCACCACCCGCCTCGATCTCGGCCGCTGGAAGCCTGACTACGTTGCGGTCTCGTTCTACAAGATGTTCGGCTACCCCACCGGCGTCGGGGTGCTGATCGCGCGCTGGCCGGCGCTCGCCAAGCTCCACCGGCCGTGGTTCGCCGGCGGCACCATCACCGTCGCCTCGGTCCAGGCCGACAGCCACGTGCTGGCCGCCGGCGCCGCCGCCTTCGAGGACGGGACGCTCGACTACGCCAACATCCCGGCGGTGGCCACCGGCCTGAGCTTCCTCGCCGAGGCCGGCCTCGACCGCATCCACCGGCGAGTGGGCTGCCTGACCTCCTGGCTGATCGAACAGCTGCTCGCTCTGCGCCACGCCGGCGGCCGCCCGCTGGTGATGCTGTACGGCCCGCGCCGGCCCGGCCGCCGCGGCGGGACGGTGACCTTCAACTTCTGCGACCCCGCGGGCCAGCTGCTCGACCACGAGCTGATCGAAGAGCAGGCCGGGCGCCGCCGGATCTCGCTGCGCACCGGCTGCTTCTGCAACCCGGGGGCGGGCGAGATGGCCCTGGGGCTGTCGCGCGAGGAGCTCGTAACCTGTTTCGGCCAGCGGCCGGACGGCATGACCTACGAGGAGTTCCGCACCTGCATCGACGACAAGGGCACCGGCGCGGTGCGGGTGTCGCTGGGCATCGCCTCGAACTTCGCCGACGTCGAGCACTTCCTGCGCTTCGCGGCCAGCTTTCTCGACCAGCCGGCCGCCGCCGGCTCGTAGCCGGCAGCTAACTGTCGGAGTCGCGGTCCCACTCGAGCCGCTGGACCACCGGCAGCTGCAGGGCGCGCTCGCGGTCGAGGTCGAGCGAGCCGACGTGCAGCGACAGCGGCGCCTGCACCCACTTGTAGATCGAGCGGGTGAACAGCTCGACGAACTCCCGCGCCCAGTCGGCCAGCCGCTCGGGATCCTGGTCGGGGAACAGCGACCGCAGGGCGCGCGCCACCTCGGCCGAGGTCAGCTTGTCGCCGGCGTAGAGGCGCAGGCAGGCATCGAGGACCGGGAACGGCATAAGCTCGGACTCAGCCGTCTGGTCGGCGGCCAGCTCCGGGCCCGGAATGGTGTCCAGGGTGCGGGCGATGCCGGCAAAGCCGAACCGCTGGTGCAGCCGCTCGAGCATGGCCACGACCACCGTCTTGGGCAGGTTGGCGATCACCGACAGGCCGCCCTCGAGGTCGCCGCCGATGGTGGTGTAGCCCACCGCCTTCTCGCTCATGTCGCCGGTCTGGAGGAACAGGCCCCCGGCGCTGTTGGCCCAGTTCCACATCCGCTGGGCGCGCAGCCGCGCCTGGATGTTCTGCCGCGCCACCGGCGACGGCTCGCTGCCACCGAGCATCTCGCGGGCCGCCTCGACCTCGCGCTCGTAGGCGTTGTCGATCGAGACCGTCCGCAGCGGCACCCCGAGATCCCGGCAGAGGGTCTCGGCGGCGGCGCGGGTGCCCTCGCCGGAGTAGCGGGTGGGCATGTAGAAGGCGCGCAGCAGCCCTTCGGTCTCCTGGCCCTCGACCGCCTCCAGCAGCTGCGCCGCCCGCCAGGCGACCAGCAGCGTGAGGGTCGAATCGCGACCGCCGGACAGGGCGACACCGAGGCAGCGGAAGCCGCCGGTCTTGACGAAGTAGTCCTTGACCCCCAGGGCCAGCACTTCGAAGACCTCGTCGAGCTGCTCCTGGCGCGGCGAGCGATCCGGGATCTCGTCGCTGGGCAGGAAGAAGCTGCCGCCCACGGGGGAGGGATAGTCCAGCCGCGACCGATCCGCGGTGGCACCGCCGCAGTCGAGCACCGCGATCCGGCGGTTCCGCTGGATGAACTCGTTGCTGTCGCGGCGCCAGGTGGTGTTCTCCGAGCGCAGCTGGAGCGTGCGATCGAGGTCGACCACCGCCGCCGCCGAGCCCTCGACCAGCCGCGGCGCGTCGAGCACCAGGCGGCCGTTCTGGAAGATGTAGCCGCCGCCGTCGAAGATCAGGCCGTCCTGGCAGCCGACGGCGTTGGTGTAGACGTAGGTGACCTGGTTGTCGGCCGAGCGGGTGGCGAACATCTCGCGCCGCGTCTCGATGACGCCGGCCCGGTAGGGTGAGGCCGAGGCGTTGACCACGACCTCGGCGCCCGAGTAGCAGCGCCGCCGCGCCGGCCCGTCCGGCGACCAGGCGTCTTCGCAGACCTCCACCGCCACCAGGCCGAAGTCGAAGCGGAACAGGTAATCGCCCAGCGGCACGCCGCCGACCTCGCCCTCCAGGCTCGGCCCGCCGCGCGAGAAGGTACGCTCCTCGTAGAAGACGTTGTAGGTCGGCAGCTTCTCTTTCGGCACGAAGCCCATCACCCGGCCGTCGTGCACCACGGCGGCGCAGTTGAACAGCTGGCTGCCGTCCGCGATGGTGGTGCCGAGGACGAACACCGTCGGCCAGGCGGCGGTGGCCTCGACGAACCGGTCGAGCTGGCGGCGCTGCGCGGCGACAAAACCGCGCCACTGGATCAGGTCCTCCGGCGGATAGCCGCCGATGACCTGCTCGGGAAAGCAGGCCAGGGTGACCTCGTCGGCAGCCGCCGCCGCGGCCATCTCGATCAGCCGATCGGTGTTCGAGCGCACCGCGCCCACCGTCGGGCTGACGGTTGCCACCGCGATCTTTATCAGGCGCAAATCGAACGGTCCTCCGCGTGCGGGTTGTCGGCTGATCCTACCGCGGACCGGCTCGGGCCGGCTCTACGGTCTGGCGGCGCAGGCTTTCCGCGCGGATGCGCCAGTGGCTGGCGTGCCAGACCGCCTTGCCGTCGCGCAGCAGCATCGCCTGCGGCGACTCGTGCCGGATGCCGGTGCGGCGGGCAAGCTCGTCGGAGAGCGGCCGCGCGGTCTGCACCTCGATCAGGGCGTGGCCCGTGGCGCCGGCCTCGCCGGCGAAGGCCCGATACTCCTCCAGCGCGGCCGCCGAGATCGGGCAGGTCAGGCTGTGCTTGAAGATCCAGACCGGTTCGCTGCGCGAGCGCGCCAGCCAGCCTTCCAGCTCATCCATCGCGTTCAGCTTTGTCAGGTCGCCCATGATCGCTTGTCTCCCGGTGGCAGCGCCGTCCTTCGTGGACACGATACCCGGCCAGCGCCAGGTCGCACCAGGCCGCCGGCCGGCAAGCCGCTGGCCGGCCGGCCGCGACCCCACCTCGGCAGGTTCAACCTTGGCGGGTCGACCGCTATTCCTGCGTCTCCTCGGCGCCGCCGCGCGGCAGCGCGGCGATGCGGCGGGGCGGATCCTCGCCACCGACGAGGCCGGCGGCCACCTCGGCCAGCCGCTCTCCGGTCACCGGGTGGCACACGTCCGGGCCGACCTCGGCCAGAGGCAGGGCCAAGTAGGCCCGATCGAGGATTTCGGGATCCGGGATACGCAGTCCGGCCGCCGGGTCGTCGATCACCCGCGAGCCGAACAGCGCGATGTCGAGATCGATGGTCCTGGGGGCGTCGCGGTCGCCTTGCCGGCGGCGCCCGAGATCGGCCTCGATTCGACGCAGCAGACGCTTGAGCGCCGCCGGGGCCAACGCGGTGCGGAAGCGGACGGCCGCGTTGAGGAAGCGAGGCGTCCCCGGCGCCCCGTACGGCTCGGACTCCCAGACGCCGGAGACCGCCTCGAGGTCGAGCTCGCGCCGCAGCCGCGAGATCGCCCGCTCGAGGTTGGCGCGCGGCTCGATGTTCGAGCCCAGCGTGATGAACACCGTGGTCGGCGCCGGTTCAGCCACTCGCGAAATCCGCCGGCCCACGCGAGATCTCGACGCCGACCGACTCGGCGAAGCGCAGCGCGCCCGGCTTCTCCACTTTCACCACCGCCCGCGCGGCACCGTGGTCGACGACGCAGATCCGGGCGATGCCGGCGGCCAGCGCCTCGACGAGGAAGTGCCGGGAGCTCTCGACGTAGGCGATCACCGCCTTGGTCAGGGTGCGGTAGTTGAGGGTGTCGGCAACGTCGTCGCTGGCGCCCGCGGCGCGCAGGTCGGTGTACAGCGCCAGGTTGATCAGGATGTCCTGCGGCTTCTCCCGCTCCCAGTCGTTGATGCCGATGATGCCGCGCAGCAGCAGGTCGCGAATCAGGATCCGGTCGCTCTCGTCACTCATCTCATCTCTCCCGCGATCTCCAGCCCCCTCTAGTGATGGCCCGCGCCCAGCAGCGACTCGCCGCCATCGACGACCAGCGTCGCCCCGGTGACGAAGTCGTTGGCGGCCAGGAAGGCCACCGCGTCGCCCACTTCCTGGGGCTCGCCGGCCCGCCGCAAAGGCAGCCGATTCACCGTCTCCTGCCAGGCGGCGTCGGTCGCCTCCATGCCCGGCGGCGGCAGGATGGCCCCCGGCACGACCGCGTTGACTCGGATGTCCGGCGCCAGGTCGCGCGCCGCGAGGCGGGTGAGGTGGATCAGCGCCGCCTTGCTGGCGCCGTGGTGGGCCTGCCGGCTCCATGGCAGCAGGCCGCTGAGATCGGCGACGTTGACGACCGAGGCGGGCGAGCTTCCCGGTCGCGGCAGCCGCCGCATCAACGGCGCCGCCCGTTGCAGGCAGAGGAAGGGCGCGCGCAAGTTGAGGGCCAGGACCGCGTCCCAGTCGTCGGCGGCGATCTCCTCGAACGCCCCCCGCTCGAAGCTGGCGGCGCTGTTGACCAGTAGATCGAGCCGGCCGAATCGTCGATCGAACTCGTCGAACAGGCGATCGATCTCCGCCGGCCGGCCGAGATCGGCGGCAAACGGCTCGGCCTCGACGCCCAATTGGCGCAGCTCGGCGGCGGTAGCTTCCGCCTGGTCGCGGGAGCTGCGGTAGTGGACCGCCACCGCGCTGCCGCGACGCGCCACGGCGACGGCGATCTGCTTGCCGAGGCGGCGCGACGCGCCGGTCACCAGGGAGACGCTTCCTTCGAGCTTCATGGCCGCCTCGCGCGCACGGCGCGATCTTGGTTGCCGGGCGGCGGAGCTGTCAACCGGGGGCGAGTGTTTCGGCGCTGCTGCGGAAGAGGGAAAGGAACGGGAGGCTCGTTCAGGGTGAGTGTTTTAGGAGTTTACTCTGGGAATACCAGAGAGCGGGGCGGGATGCTGGTGATGGGTTGAAGACGTCTTACGGTCTCCATCAAAGTTGGTAGGAACTTTGTTTGAGGGAGCCTCCCTCCAACGCTGATCGCGTCGACTTGAAGACACTATAGCACTTTGTGAAAGTTTTCACAAGCCTCCTAAGACCAACGCGCTCAAGGGTTTCCCTGCGGCCACCAGAATCCGGCCGAGCGTTCGTTCGGTCTGTCGCCAGACGAGATCGCCGCCTCCCGCCGCGGCCAGGAGGGCCCCGTCCGCTCTTCCGAATCGAGCCTCTCGCATGCCCGGCACGCGATTCACCCGCGATTTGCTATTGTCGAGACGCCGTGGGAGTTCACCGCAACGGTGGCATCGTTGGGCGCATCACCGGCGCCCTGCTGCTCGCTCAGCTGCCCTTCGTGCTCGCCGGCAGCCTTGCGCTTCACCACGAGCACCCCGCCGGCCAGATCGCGACACCGGTCTTCGCCGACGCCGCCCACGGCGGGCTGGCCGCCCACTGGGAGGCCGCCGAGACGGTCCGGCTGCGCCAGTGCGCCGCCTGTCTGTTGCCGGCACAGCCCCTCGAGCCGCCGGCGACGGACAGCGTCGGTCATCTCCAAGCCGAGGCCGAGCGGGCGCCGCTTCCGGCATCCACCGGGCTGCCGACTTCGGGCGCCGGCCGATCCCAACGCTCCCGCGCTCCTCCGCCTTCCGGGTTGGCCTGACGCCGTCGCGGGGGCACCCTGCGACGCATGCCGCCGCCAGGCGGCGCAGATCGACAACGGAAGGGAGTGGGATGTGATCAAGAGTTCCGTGGTACCGATCCTCACGGCCATCGTGCTGACGCTCGGCCCGTCAGCGCCGGTCGCCGCCGGCCAGGAGGCCGCGCTCGACCAGCTGCGGGCCGAGATCGCCGAGCTGCGCCGGGAATACGAGACCCGACTGGCGGCACTGGAAGCGAGGCTCGCGGCCCTGGAGGGCGACACGGCCAGCGCCGCGCCGGTCACGGGCGAGCTGGAACGGCTGCGCCTGGCCGCCCGCGAGGCCGCCGGCGGCGCCACGCCACCCGCCGCCGCGGCGACGGGCTCGGCGCTCGCGGCGGTGGGCCGCGAGCGCAACCTGAATCGCCTCAATCCGGAGATCTCGTTCACCGGCATGGTCCTCGGCGCGACTTCCGACGCCGGCCGTGAGGAGTTCAGCCTGCAGGAGTTCGAGCTCGATCTGCAGGCCGCTCTCGACCCGTTCTCGCGCACCCGCTGGACGATCGCCTTTGGCGAGGAGGGGGCCGAGATCGAGGAGGGCTACGTCCTCTACAGCTCGTTGCCCGGCGGCCTGGAGCTGACCGCGGGCAAGTTCCGCCAGCGTTTCGGCCCCCTCAACCGGCAGCATCTGCACGCCTTGCCGCAAAGCACCTATCCCCTGGCGCTCGAGACCTACTTCGGCGAGGAGGGCCTGGCGCAGACCGGCATCTCCTTCGCCTGGCTGCTGCCCCGTCCCTGGGCCACCTCCAACGAGGTCGCCATCCAGATCACCTCGGGCGAGAACGAAGAGGCGTTCGGCGGCGAGCTGTTCGAAGACCTGGCGATCCTCGCCCGGGTGCAGAACTTCTGGCAGCTTTCCGACGCCGCCTACTTCGAGTGGGGGCTGTCGGGTGTCGGCGGCAAGACCGCCGCCGGCGGCGACAGCCGCGTCCTGGGCACCGACATCACCTTCAGCTGGCAGCCGCCGGCGCGCGCCAAGTACCGCGCCCTGACCTGGCGCAGCGAGCTGCTGCGCTCCGAGCGCGACGACGACGGCGGCGCGCGACAGGAGGCATGGGGCGGCTACACCTATCTCGAAGGCATCTTTCGCCGCAACCTGTGGGCCGGCCTGCGCTTCGACTGGGCCGAGGATCCGCTCGACCCCGAGCGCCGGCTGCGCGGCATCGTGCCCTACCTGACCTGGTGGCAGAGCGAGTTCGTCCGTCTGCGAGCGGAGTACGGCCGTCTCGAAGACGAGTCGACCGGCGAGACCGAGAACCGCTTCGCGCTGCAGCTCACCTGGGCGGCCGGGCCGCACAAACACGAGACCTACTGAGGAGATCGCCGATGAGACCCGCGACCGCCATCTTGTCCATCCTGGCTCTCGCCGGAGCCGCCGTGGCCGGCGCGGCTCGGATCGAGGTCGTCACCACGGTGCCCGTCTACGCCGCCATCGCCAGCGCGGTCGGTGGCGACCGGGTGAACGCCCAGTCGATCTCGCGAGGCGACGAGGACGCCCATTTCGTCAAGCCCAAACCCTCCTTCGCCCTGATGCTCAAGAGCGCCGATCTGTTCGTCACCACCGGCCTCGACCTGGAGCTCTGGGCGCCGACCTTGGTGGACAAGTCGGGGAACCGGTCCATCCGTGACGGCCAGCCGGGGTTCGTCAACGCCAGCCAGGGAGTCGAGCTGCTCGACATCCCGGCGGGTGTCGACCGCTCGGCGGGCGATGTGCACATCTACGGCAATCCCCACATCTTCACCAGCCCGCTCAACGCCAAGATCGTCGCCGCCAACATCGCCGCCGGCCTGCGCCGCGTCGACCCGTCCGGCGCGGCGGCCTACGACGCCAACCTGGCGAGTTTCCAGCAGCGGATCGACGAGACGATCTACGGCGCCGAACTGAGCCGGCTGCTCGGCTCGGAGGTGCTCGATCCGCTGGCGCGGCAGGGCAAGCTGGTCGACTGGCTGGCCCGGCAGCAGCTGGACGGCGTGCCACTGGCCGGCAAGCTCGGCGGCTGGCTGGCCAAGGGCGCCGTCTTCCGCGGCAAACGCATCCTGGCCTACCACAAGAACTGGATCTACTTCACCGACATCTTCGGGCTGGAGGTCGTAGGATACGTCGAGCCGAAGCCCGGGATCCCGCCCTCCGCAAGACATGTCCACGAGCTCGTGCAACAGGTCGAGCGCGAGGGCATTCGCATCCTGCTGGCCGCCAGCTATTTCAGCCCGCGTCAGATCGACCTCATCGCCGAGCGCACGGGGATCGCGACGGTACAGGTGCCGCTGGGCCCGCCCGAGATCAGCGGCGACAGCTACTTCGAGCTCGTCGACGACTGGGTCGACCGCCTCGCCGCGGCCGCCGAGAACGCACAGTGAGATGAGGTGCCCATGGCCGACGAGCTGATTTTCCTGGCCGCCCCGTTCGCCGCCTGCGTCGTGCTGGTGGGCGCCCTCGGCTATCTGGGGCTGCACGTCCTGCTGCGCAAGGTCATCTTCGTCGACCTGGCGTTGGCCCAGATCGCCGCCTTCGGAGCCGTGGTGGCCTTCTACTTCGGCCACGAGCCGGGCACCCTCGAATCGACCCTCTTCTCGCTCGGGGCCGCCACGTTTGGCGCCGCGATCTTCGCCGTTTCCCGCATGCGGCACGAGCGGGTGCCCCAGGAGGCGATCATCGGCATCACCTACGTGATCGCCTCGGCGGCGACAATCGTCATCGCCGACCGGGCCCCCGAGGGGGCGGAGCACATCAAGGAGCTGCTTGCCGGCGCCATCCTCTGGGTCACCTGGCCGACGGTGATCAAGATCCTGGCGGTGTGCGCCGCCGTCGGAGTCATCCACTACTTCCTGCGACGGCGGTTCGCCATGATCTCGGAGCGTCCCGACGAGGCGTTCGCGGCCGGCATCAACGTCCGCTGGTGGGACTTCTTCTTCTACCTCACCTTCGGGGTCGTCATCACCGTCTCGGTCGAGATCGCCGGCGTCCTGATGGTCTTCGCCTATCTGGTGGCGCCGGCGATCATCGCCCTGGCCGCGGCCGACAGCTGGGCGGGGCGTATCGCCCTCGCCTGGATCGTGGGCCTGCTGGCCAGCGCACTCGGCCTGCTCGCCTCCTACCGCTGGGACCTGCCCAGCGGGCCGGCAATCGTCTGTATGCTGGGCGCGCTGCTGGTGCTGTTCGCCGTCGGGCGGCGGCTGCTCGGCGGCCGCGCGGCGGACTCCCGAGGTTAGAGACGGGGCTGCCCCTGCCGCTATAATCCCGGAGATGCTGCCCAAGGCGCTCGGCAAGTTCCGTCCCCGTACCAGCGAATCGCGCCGCATCCCGCTCGAGCGGGAGATCAGCTTTCGCGTCCCCAGGTTCGAGAACTTCGTCACCGAGTACTCAGCCAACATCTCGGCCACCGGGATCTTCATCCGCACGCACGAGCCGCTCGATCCCGGCACCGACCTGAGCCTCGAGTTCAAGGTCGCCGACGACTGGAAGCTGATCCGGGGCCGTGGCCGGGTCATCTGGGTGCGCAGCAAGGACGAGGGCGCCGACGCGCCGGCCGGCATGGGCATCCGCTTCCTCGAGATCGATCCGCAGAGCCGGCGGCTGATCCACTGGATGGTCGACAAGCACGCCCGCGAGGGCGGCGACACCTTCGAGTTCGAGGAGTTGCGCCAGACCGCGGACCAGGCGCTCGGCGAGGCGTTCGGCGGCGACGAGCAGCTGATCACCGCCGGCCGCGGCATCCGGCAGGTCGGGCGCCGCCGACCGGGCGGCGTTCACCCGCCGCTTGGCGATGGTGGCGGTCGGCCTCGGCCTGCTGGGCCTGCTGTCGTGGCTCATCCTGAGGCTGGCGCCGTTCGATGGCGCTCGGGGCGGAGGCTCCCGCGCGGTGGCGGGGCCGACCGCGGCCGGAGCCGACCAGGCCACGGATGGCGCAACGGACGACTCGGCGGCCGCCGCGCCAGCCGTCGTGCTCGGTGCCGCCTCCCCGACCAGCGCCGCCAGCGAGCTGATCGCCGCCTGGGCCGACGCCTGGTCCGAGGGTAGGGTCGACGAGTACCTCTCGTACTACTCCGACGACTTCACCCCCGCCAACGGGCTCGGCCTGCGCCAGTGGCGCGCCAGCCGGACCGAGCGATTGAGCTCGGCGCAGTACATCCGGGTCTCGATCACCGCCCTCGAACTGGAAGTGCTCGCCGCCGACCGGATGCGCGCCACCTTCTTCCAGAACTACCGCTCCGACCGCTTCGAGGACACGGTGCGCAAGCAGCTCGAGCTGGGGATCGAAGAGGGCCGCTGGCGCATCCTGCTGGAACGCGTCATCGGTTAACCCCGGGCTTCGCAGTCGGGCTGACCGCCGCCAGGGCCTCCTACTCGAGCGGCGCCGGCGGCCGATCGGCGCGCAGCAGGCGCCGCCGCGGCGGCTCGTAGCCGCGGCGGTAGAGCTCTCGGCGCGCGCCGTCGCGGGCTCTGCGGACCAGCAGCCCGCTGCTCTGCTCCACCCAGCGCTCGACCACGCCGTCGGGCCGGGCGGGCGGCGGCGCCGGATAGGCCGGGGCCGCCCGTCGCATGAAGCGTCCCCAGGCCGGGGCCGCGTCGGCGCCGCCGCGCAGCCCGCCGCCCTCGGCGCCGGTCACCCCGATCCAGACCGCGGTCACCAGCGAGCCGGCGCCACCGACGAACCAGGCGTCACGGCCGCCGCTGGAGGTGCCGGTCTTGCCCCAGGCGGCGACGCCGTCCAGCGCGGCGGCGGTGCCGGTGCCGCGCTCGACCGCGTCGCGCAGCAGGTCACGGACCAGATAGGCGCTGGCAGGGTCGGCGATCCGGCGCGAGTCGACGCCGTGTCGACCCAGCCGGCGCCCGGCGGGGCGCCTGGCCCGGCTCCAGGCCCGCGGCTCGACCAGCTGGCCGTCGCGGGCAAAGGCGGTAAACGCGGTCGCCAGGGCTAGCGGCGAGGTCTCGACCGCGCCCAGGACCAGCGCCGGCGGCGCCGGCGCCGGCACGTCGAGCCCGGCGCGGCGAAAGCGGTCCGCCACCTGCTCGAAGCCGCACCAGCGTCCAACGCGGACCAGCGGCACGTTGAGCGAGTCGACCAGGGCCTGGCGCAGATCCACCGTGCCGCGGTAGCGACGGCCGAAGTTCTCCGGCTGCCACGGCCCGGACGGCAGATCGAGGCGGATCGGTTGGTCGAGGACGCGCCGCGACGGATAGAGCGGCGCCCGCTCGCCGCAGTCGGCGAACGCCTCGAGCAGGACCAGCGGCTTGATCGCGGAGCCCGGCTGGCGCCGCGCCCGGCGCACCCGGTCGAAGCGGTCGGCGACGGCGTCGGGATCGCCCGCGACATAGGCAACGACATCGCCGCTGACGGTGTCGATCGAGACCAGCGCCGCCTCCGGCCGGCGCCCGGCCTGCCGCTGACGTCGCAGCGCCGCCCGCACCACGCCTTCCGCCTCCGCCTGCAGGAGTGGATCGAGGGTCGTCTCGACGACCACTCCCCGCCCCTTCTCCAGCCGGCGCCCGGCCCGGCCGCCGAGCGACGCCGCGACCCAGCGGACGAAGGCGCCCGCGGGTGGCGGCTTCGCGCTCGGCAACTGCAACCGCGGCAGGCCGGCTCGTTCCGCGGCGGCCACCGCTTCCGCCTCGACCCAGCCGAGCTCTTCGAGCCGGCCCAGCACCCACCGCTGGCGGTCCAACGCCGCCTCCGGATGGCGTCCCGGATGGAGCCGGTTGGGGCCCTGGATCAGCGCCGCCAGCAGGGCCGATTCACCGAGGCCGAGCCGGGCTGCCGGCTTGCCGAACCAGGCCTCGGCGGCGGTGCCGACGCCGTGCACCGCGAGGCCGCCGACGTGACCGAGGTAGACCGAGTTGAGATAAGCCTGGAGGATCTCCTCTTTCGAGTGGGCACGCTCGAGGGAGAGCGCCCGCACCGCCTCGGACAGTTTGCGACCGAACCGGCGGCGCGGCGTCAGATCACGGTTCTTGATCAGCTGCTGGGTGATGGTGCTGCCGCCCTGCACGACCCGCCCGGCCTGGACGTTGCGGACAACGGCCCGCGACAGCGCCCGGGCGTCGACGCCGGGGTGGTCGAAGAAGCGCGCGTCCTCCGCCGCCAGCACCGCCCGCCAGAGGTGCTCGGGCAGCTCGCCGAGCCGCACCGGAAGCCGCGGCGCCCGATCCCCGTCGAGGGACTCGGCCAGCAGCGTCGGCTCGAGCGCCGCCGTGGCGTCCTCGGGCAGCGACAGGATGCGACCGGTGGAGCGCTCGATCGGCAGCCGCAGCAGCTGCGCCGGCACCGCCCGGTCGTCGGGGTGCGCCCGACGGTAGATCCAGAAGACCTCGTGACCCCAGAAATACTCCCCCGGCCGCTCGGGCTGGCGCCGCACGCGCCGGTAGCCCAGCGCGTCGAGGCGATCGGCGAGGCCGGAATCCCCCACCCGGACACCCCGCCGCAGGCGGTAGGCCGCCGAATAGACCCGGCTCTCGCTGCGGCCGACGGACTCCTCCAGCCCGGCGGCACCGAGCGACGCCGAGGCCGGCAGGGTCAGCAGGCCGGCGAGGAAGACGCGTCCGATGCAGGCGCTCGTCACGACCCTCGCCCCCTGCAAGACGGTCGCCAGCCGTCGAAGGTCGGGAATGGACAAGCCGACCGAGGCTGGTCTCGGAGATTCCCGCCGCCACGGCGGCGTCGAGGAAGAGCTGGCGGGGGGCACGCTAGACTCAGCCGCAGTGTCCGCGACGCCGCGCGTCTCCGTCCTGCTGCCCGTGCGTGACGCGCGGCCCTTTCTCGGCGACGCTCTGGCCAGCCTCGGCGCGCAGACCCTGGCCGACTTCGAGGTCGTCGCCGTCGACGACGGCTCGCGCGACGGCTCGGCGGAGCTGCTGGCCGCGGCGGCGCGGCGCGACCCGCGACTGCGGCTGCTCCGGCAGACCCGGCGCGGCCTGGTGCCGGCGCTCAACCGCGGGCTCGAGGCCTGCCGGGCGCCCTACGTGGCGCGACTCGACGCCGACGATCTGGCGGCCCGGCGCCGGCTCGAGCTCCAGGCCGGGGCGCTCGACGCCGACCCCGGGCTCGGAGTGGTCTCCTGCCGCGTGCGCCACTTCCCCTCGGCCGACGTCGGAATGGGCTTTCGGGTCTACGAGCGCTGGCTCAACCGGCTGCTGAGCCACGAGCAGATCGTCCGCGAGCGCTTCATCGAGAGCCCGCTGCCCCACCCCTCGGTGATGGCGCGGCGAGGGGTGCTGGAGGCGGCCGGCGGCTACCGCGACCAGGGCTGGCCGGAAGACTACGATCTGTGGCTGCGCCTGGCGGCGGCCGGCGCGCGCTTTCGCAAGCTGCCCCGCTGCCTGGTCGGCTGGCGCGCCCATCCCGGGCGCCTGACCCACACCGATCGGCGCTACTCCGTCGAGCGCTTCCTGGCCTGCAAGGCCCACCATCTGGCGCTCGGCCCCCTGGCCGGACGGCGCCCGCTGGTGTGGGGAGCCGGACAGACCGGCCGCCGGCTGGCCAAGCACCTCGAGCGCGAGGGCGTCGCGCCGCTGGCGTTCCTCGACATCGACCCGAAGAAGATCGGCGGCCGGCTGCGACGGCAGCCGGTGGTGGCGGCCGACGAGCTGCCGCGCCTCTTGCTGGAGCTCGACGGCCCGCCGGTGGTGACCGCGGTCGCCTCGCGCGGGGCTCGTCAGCTCATTCGCGAGCGGCTGGCGACGTGGGGCCTGGTCGAGGGCGCGACATTCTGGTGCGCCGCCTGACCGGCGGCGCAGGCACCGGCCCGGCTCTCAGGCCTCGAGCGACACTCGCCCGGCGCCGGAGTAGATGTTGAAGCGACCGTCGCGCAGAAAGCCGATCAGGGTCATGCCGTGGTCGCGCGCCAGCTCGACCGCCAGGCTGCTCGGGGCGCCCACCGCCGCCAGCAGCGGCAAGCCGGCCAGCACCGCCTTCTGCACCAGCTCGAAGCTGGCTCGACCGCTGACCAGGAGCAGCCGGTCGGGCGCCGGCAGCCGGCCGGCGAGCAGCAGGGCGCCCACCACCTTGTCGACCGCGTTGTGCCGCCCGACGTCCTCGCGCACCAGGTCCAGACCGCCGGCGGCGTCGAACAGCGCGGCGGCATGCAGACCGCCGGTGGCGGCGAAGGTCGCCTGCGCCGCCGCCAGCCGGCGCGGCAGCGACAGCAGCGTCTCGGCAGCGACCCGCAGCTCGTCGGCCGCAACGGCCGGCGCCGCCGGCAGCGCGGCCCGCACCAGCTCGAGCGATCCGCGGCCGCAGACGCCGCAGCTCGAGCTGGTGAGGACGTTGCGGCTGAAGCGGGCCGGGTCGAAGGCGCAGCCCGGCGCCAGGGTCAGCTCGACGACGTTGCGCGCCTCCTCGGCGGCGCCGCCCTCGCAGTAGGCGAGGCCGGCCACCTCCGCCGCGGCCGCCGACCGCTCCCTCGCCGTGGAGGAATCCCGCCGCCAGCTCGAAGTCGTGGCCGGGAGTGCGCATGGTCACGGCGACGGCGTGCCGGCGGCGCCGTCCCGCCGTCTCGGTCACCACCCGCACCTCCAGCGGCTCCTCCACCGCCAGCAGATCGCTCCGCTCGCGGCTCTTCCCGGCCTCGACAACCCGCACCGCCGAGCGGCTCACGCTGGCGGCGGGAGGAGCGGTGCGCCGGCCGCTCACGACGACGTCGCGGGCGGCCTGCCGGCCGCCGGCACCACCTCGACCTCGGCGTCGCGATAGGCCGGGATGCCGCAGGCCTCGTCGAAGACGCCTCGCGGCACCAGGACGTTGGCCTCGGGCCAGAACATCATGACGGTGCCGGGCTCGACCGCGCCGGCGACCGCCCGGCCGGCGAGCTCGCCGGCATCGCTGCGCACGACCACCGCGTCGCCGGCCACGAGGCCCAGCCGTTCGAGCTCGCCGGGGGCCATCACCACGGCGTCCCGCTCGGCGCCGGTCAGCGTGTCGCGCTGGCCGAACACCATGCTGTTGAACTGCTTGCCGCGGCGACTGTTGAGCCGGTACCAGCCCGGCCGGCGGCGGCGCTCGGGCGGCGCCACGGCGACGAACCGGGCGCGGCCGTCGGCGGTGCCGAAGCGGCCGTCGGCCGCCAGATGGCGCCCGCCCCACTGCACCTGGTCGCCCTCGCGCGCCAGCTTCTCGATGCCCTTGTAGAGCGGAATCACCCGCGCGATCTCGGCGCGGATCTCGGCGGTCGAGCCGAAGGCGACCCGCTCGGCGGCCTGCGGACGGACGCGGCCGGCCAGCTCGGCGAGCACCCGCCACTCGTCGCGCGCCGCGGCCACCCGCGGCCCCGGGATCTCGGGGCTGAAGATGATCCGCCGCTCGGTAGAGGTCTCGGTGCAGCCGCCGGCCATCTCGTAGCGGGTGGTGGCCGGCAACAGCAGCACCGCCTCCGCCGGATCGACCAGCATCTGCGGGTTGAGCATGATGTCGTGATGGATGCGCAGCGGGATCCGCTCCATCGCCGCCCGCACATAGCCCGGGTCGGGCAGTACTCCCAGCAGGTTCGAGCCGACGCAGTAGAGCGCCTCCAGCTCGCCGTCGTGGGCGCGATCGATCATCTCGGCGACGTAGGCGCCGCGACCGGTCGGCACCGCGAAGCCCCACAACGCCTCGAGCTGTCGCGCTCCCGCCGCGTCCGTCGCCATGCCGCCCGGCAGGACGTTCGGCACGCAGCCCATCTCGGCGCCGCCCTGAACCCCGGAATGGCCGCGGATCGGCATCAGACCGGCGCCGTTGCGTCCGACCATGCCGCGCGCCAGGGCCAGGTCGGCGATCGCCTGCACGTTGTCGACGCCGTGCCGGTGCATGGTGAGGCCCATCGACCAGACGAAGATCGCCGAGCCGGACTCGGCATAGAGCCGAGCCAGCTCCAGCATCGCCGCCCGTGAAAGCCCGGACAGCTGCTCGAGCCGCTCGAAGCTCTGCTCGGACAGCGCCGCCTCGAGCTCGGCCCAGCCGTGGGTGTGCTCGTCGATGAAGCGGCGGTCCAGCCAGTCGTTGGCGACCAGCTGCTTGAGGACGCCGTTGACGAAGGCGATGTCGCCGCCCACCCGCACCGGGAAGTGGCGGTCGGCGATGGCGGTGCCGAGGAGCGCCGAATCGACGTTCGACGGCACCCAGTAGCGCTCCAGCCCGGGCTCGCGGTAGGGGTTCACCATCACCACCCGGGTGCCGCGCTTCTTGGCCAGATGCAGGTACTTCATCATCACCGGCTGGTTGTTAGCCGGGTCGCTGCCGAAGAAGACCACCAGATCGCTCTCGAGCACGTCGCGGTAGCTGCAGGTGGTGGCGGCGAAGCCGATGGTGCGCTGGAGCCCGGTGGTGCTGGCGGCGTGGCAGAGCCGTGACGAGTTGTCGACGTTGTTGGTGCCCAGATAGCGCGCCACCTTCTGCGCCACGTAGTAGGTCTCGTTGGCGGTGCCGCGGGAGACCAGGTAGAAGGCCAGCCGCCGCGGATCGATCCCCCGCATCCGATCGGCCGCCAGCGACAGGGCGGCGTCCCAGGAGATCGGCCGGAAGCCGGCCTCCCCCCGTCGCCGCACCAGCGGCACCGGCAGCCGCCCGAGCTGCCTCAGGTCGGCCTCGCTCCGGCCGGCCAGCGCCGCGGCGTCCGCCGCCACCGCCGGATCGAAGGCCGGCATGGTGTTCAGGCGCAGCAGGTTCAGCCGGACCCAACACAGATGGATGCCGTCGATCGTCCAGTCGCGCATGCCGGCGGTGCCCAGGGCGCAGCCGTCGCAGACCCCGTGGTTGAGGATCCGCCAGGCGTAGCCGGGCCGGTCCCGGTTCTGCCAGGCGGTGCGGGCGATCTCCTGAAAGGGGCCGAACTGCCGCCGCAGCCGCCGGCCGAGGGCGCTCACCGCGCCGCCCCGGCGGTCGCGCCAAGCAGCCGGCGAGCCCGGCGCAGGTCGTCCGGCCGGTTGAGGTTGAGCAGCAGCTCGGGGCGGTAGCAGTCGAGCTCGGCCTTGATCGGCACCGCGACGCCACCGATCGCCATGAAGAAGCCGCGCACCGCAAGCTCGCCGGCCCGCAGCCGCGCCTCCGCCACGGCGCGCGCGGCCGGCGAGTAGACGCCGCACAGCGGCTGGGTTCCGGCGGCGTCGGCCGCCGCCCAGCCGGCCTCGTCCGGAGCCTCCGCCGCCCGCGCCGCGGCGAACGCAGCCAGGTAGCGCACCAGATCGGCTTCGACAAACGGCAGGTCGCAGGCCAGGGCGAAGATCGCCCGGCCCCCGGCACGCTCGAGCCCGGCGTGCAGGCCGGCGAGCGGCCCGCGGCCGGGGAATCGGTCCGGCACCGCCTCGACCCCGGCCGGTGCCGCGCCGGCAGGGCCGGCGACGACCACCTCGCCGCAGGCCTCCACCAGCACCGCGGCGGCGCGATGGGCCAGGGGCGTGCCGGTCCACGGCAGCGTCGCCTTGTCGCGGCCGAGCCGCCGGCTGGCGCCGCCGGCCAGAACCACGCCCAGGATGTCGAAGTCGCTCATGCGAGACGTCCCACCGGGACGGGCGGATCGTAGCAGGGGCGCCGCGAGCCGTACGGCGCACTAGCCCGACCTTCTCACCGGCTCTCGCAGCGAGCCGGCGTAGGTGCCTGAAGATGTGGGACTTGCCGACCGAGGGCACCACAGGCGTACTTGAAGTACGTCGAGGATGACCGACCGAGGGAAGTCTCGCAGATTCAGGTACCTACGTCGGCGCAGTCGAGAGCTGGTGAGAAGGTCGGGCTAGCGCAGGAACGAGCGGTGAACCAGCCGCGAATGGCTGATCCACGAGGTGTCCGGGATCAGCCCGGCGGGCAGCGGCGGCGTCTCCGGCAGGCCCCAGAACTGCTCGGTCAGGTGCAGCTCGACCGGCCAGCGGTCGGGTAGCTCGAAGGCGACCTCCAGCCCCTCGGGGGGCAGGCCGGCGAGCTCCAGCCGCAGCGGTCTCGCGGCCTCGTCGGCGCCGCGCTCGAAGCGCTGTCCGGCCAGCTCGACGGCGGTGATCTGGACTGTCGAGACGGCCTCGACCCGCAGCATCGGCGCGCCGCCGGGCGAGCGCAGCCGCACGGTCAGCCGGCGGCCGTCCCGCCGCAGATCCTCGACCACCACCGCCTCCGGTCCGGCGGCCGTGGCGGCAACGGCGGGGCTCTTGAGGATCGGCCGCTCCGGCAGACCGAGAGACGGCGGCGCCCGCCACGACTGTGGCGCGCCACCAAGCCGCTCGACGATCCACGGATGCGGCCGCGCGTCGCGGCTGAGCCAGAAGCCGGCACCCTGGTCCAGGTCCTCGAGACGGAGCAGGTCCGCCGTGCGCGGCCGCTCGGCGTCGGGGACGCCCCAGACCGAGGCGGCCAGGGCCACCAGACAGCCGACCAGCGCCGCCAGCGCAACCCCCTGCCGCTCGCCGGCCGCCGCTCGCAGCGCCGGCAGGGCGAGGACCGCGATCAGCGCCGCCGGTGCCAGCGCCGCCGCGGCCAGTTGCGGCGTCAACGCCAGGAAGATCTGCTCGGCCAGCGGCGTCAGAAGCGCCACTCCGGGCAGCGCGCCCGCGCTCAGCAACAGCACCGCCACCGGCCGCGGCAGGTCCGCCGCCACGACCACGGCCGCGGCGCCCAGCAGCCCCCAGAGCGGCCACCAGAACAGAAAACCGGTACCGGGCAGAAGCGCGGCGCTCACCAGCGCGAGGACCGCCAGCAGCAACGCCACGCCTAGCGCCGTCTCGGCCGGCCGCGACCGCCGGCTCAACCCCACCGGCACGGCCGCCGCCGCCAGCCCGCCTAGAAACAGCGCGACGCCGCACAGCTCCAGACGGTGCGGCAGGCCGTATGGAGTGTCCAGCAGCGCTCCGGCGTTGTCGGCAAAGAGCTTCCAGAGCAGCGCCCCGGCCAGCGGCACGATCACCAGAACGGTCAGCCCGAGCGCCGCCGCCCTCGCGAGGGCGCGGCCGTCGAGCCGACCGCGCCTGATGCCGGCAATCGCCAGCGCCAGGGCGAGCGCCGCCAGGATCGCCGCCAGCGGCACGATCGCGCCGGCCGGGAGCACGAGCAGCCAGCTGCCGAGCGGGTTGAACCAGACGCCCCCCGCCGGCCGCGATGCCCCCGGCCAGCCGTCGAGCTGGCGAATCAGCGCCACCGCGTTGGCGCCGGCGTGCTGCAGGCTTCCCGGGTCCAGTCGGTCGACGGTGTCGAGCGCCGTGTGGTAGGCGTCGAGCCCGCCGAGAAAAGCGAAGTTGAGACCGCTCGCGCCGCGCGCGCGGAAGGCGCTGAAGTCGCTGTCGTTGGGCATCCGCTCGTACACCGCGGCGCTCAGCGAGGTGGCCATCGGATGCGGCGCGGCGCGGGCGAAAACCCGCACCAGGTCGAGATCTCCCCGGCCGGTCTCGAACATCACCGCCGGTCCGCGCGAGCCGCGCGCCTCGAAGTTCAGCGCCACCTCCACCTCCGCCATCCAGGGATGCTCGGCGGCGAAGCCGCGAGCGCCGAGCAGGCCGAGCTCCTCGCCGTCGGTGAGCAGCACGATCAGATCCCTCGCCGGCGGCGGCCCCTGCGCCAGCGCCCGCACGGTCTCGAGCACCACCGCCACCCCCGAGCCGTCGTCGCTGGCGCCCGGGGTGTTGGGCCGGCTGTCGTAGTGGGCCGCCAGCAGCACCGGGCCGGCGCCGCCGCGGCCCGCGCGGCGGCCGACCAGGTTGCGCACGCGCGCCGCGCGGATCAAACCCTGCCGCTCCCGGGCGACGATCGTCTCCTGCACGCGTGGCGCCAGCTCCAGCGCCGCCATCCGGGCGAGCAGGTAGTCGCGCGCCGCCCGGTGGCCCGGCGAGCCCACCGGTCGCGGCTGCCGCGCCAGCTCGCGGACGTCGATCAGGGCGCGGCCGGCGGCGAAGCGGTGAGCGGCGGCGGCGGCCGGCAGCGGCCGAGGCGGCCGCGCCAGCCAGAGCGATAGCGCCGCCGCCAGAGCCACCAGAGCCAGTCCGGCGGCGCCGGCCAGCCTCTCGCGGGCTCTGCCGAGGCCTTCTTCACTCATGCTACTGTCACGAAAGATACTGATTGACCAGACGAACGCAAATCGGCGTGACGTCAGGGCGCGGGGAGGGAGGGAAACCGATGAAGATTCTCGTAGCCGACGACGAGCCCCAGGTGCTCGACGTCGTCGCCCGCATCCTCGACGGCGCCGGCCACCATGTCCTGACCGCGATCGACGGCAACGAGGCCCTACGGCGGGTCTACGAGACCCACCCCGACCTCGTCCTGCTGGACATCCGCATGCCGCACAAGGACGGAACGACCGTGGCGCAGCAGATGCGCGACGACCCGCGCACGCGCGAGATCCCGGTGGTCTTCCTCACCGGCCTGATCCGCGCCTCCGAGGCCGATCACCGCGGCGGCCACCACCTCTTCCTGGCCAAGCCTTTCGTGGCTCGCGAACTGCTCGAGATCGTCGAGCGCGCGACCGCCGATAGCGACGACGCACCGGCGCCCCCGCCGGCTGGCTGACCGCCCGCGCGGCCGGCTCGCGGGCCGGCCCGGCGCGGGATCGATGGCGCCGTTTGACTTGGCGGCCCGGGCGCGTCAGCATTCCACCACTCCTCCCCGGAGAAAGAGAGTGGAAGATGGCTTTGGAAAAGCGCGACGATCGCGATCTGATCGCCGCCTACCTGCGCGGCGAGACGGAGGCGGTCGCCGCCATGGAGATCTTGATCCTGCGCGCCGCACGCTCCTATCGCCGCCGGCTGGACCACTGCTGGGAGGACGTTCTCCAGGATCTGCAGCTCGAGATCTACCGGCTGCTCCACGCCGGACGCTTCCGTGGTGAGTCGGCGCTCGCCACCTATGTCTGGCGGGTCGTCAGTCACACCTGCCTCGACCGCATCCGCTCGCAGGGACGGCGGCGCGAGACCGATCTCGAAGAGGAGGGGCTGGGCGAGATGTCGGCGCTGGTCTCCAGCCGGCGACGGCGGTGGTCCGAGTCGCTCGACCTGGTCCAGAGAGTCCTGGCCGAGGTGCCGGTAGAGTGCCGGCGGCTTTGGCAGATGGTCCTGGCCGGGCACAGCTATCGCGAGATGAGCGTCACTCTCGAGGTCGCCGAGGGCACCCTCCGGGTGCGCGTCCTGCGCTGCCGCAAGAAGGCCCTGGAAGCGCGCGATCGTCTGCTGGCGACGCCCCGGATGTAGCGAAACCGACCGCGGAACGCCCAACCTAGCAGGGAGGGACCATTAAGTGGACTGCCAACAAGTCGCCGAACTGCTGCCCTGGTTGCTGAACGGCACCCTGGAGGGCGCCGAGCGGAGCGATCTCGAGCAACACCTGGAGGGCTGTGACGTCTGCCGGGCCGAGCTGCGCGAGGCCGAGGCGGCGCGGCTCCTGTTCGGCGGCCACCCGCCGGTCGAGATGCTGGTGGAGCACGCCGCGGACGAGCCCGAGGCGGCGCAAGCCCTCGTCGAGGCCCACCTCGCCGGTTGCGACAGCTGCACCGAGGAGTTGGCCCTGGTGCTCGACAGTCGTCGCGCGATGGCGGGCGCGACGGCGGCCGTGGCCACGCCGGCGGCCCCTGCCAACGTCGTGCCCCTGCGGCAGCCGCGGGCGGCGCAGCCGATCTGGCGCGCGGCCGCCGTGGCCGCGGCGGTGATCGGCCTGGTCGGTGCCGGCGGCGGCCTGTGGAGCTGGCGCGCCCTGGACCTCGAGCGCAGCGGCTTCGCCGAGCGCCAGCGCGCCGCCGACGGGCGCATCGCCGAGCTCGAGGCCGAGCTCCGCGGAGGCGCAGGCGTCCGGCTCAACGTGGCGATCCACGACCTGTGGCCGAACGACTCGTTCGTCCGCTCGGCGGACAGCGGCCCCTTGCAGCTGCCGGCCGGGGACCGCCCGCCGGCCACCCTGATCCTCAACTCACAGCTCGCGCCCGGCCAGGAGGTCGCCCGGCTGGAGATCAGGAAGGCCGAAGGGCGAGAGCTTCACAGCCTGGGAGGCGTCCGGGTCGATGCCGACGGCAGCATCACCATGAGCCTCGACCTCGCCCAGCTACCCCGCGGCGAGCTGCAAATCGTGCTCTTCGGACCCGACGGCGCGGCGCCGCTCGAGACCTACTCGTTCGAGCTCCGCTGAGCCCGCTCGGGTAGACTCGGCCTCCATGCGCGCCGCCCGGCCCAGCGCCCGACACCGGCTAGCCGCCCCCGTGGCGATGGCGGCGCTGGCGCTGGCGCTATCCCCCGCGGCCGGCGCCCACGACGAAGAGGGCGAGACCAAGGAGACCGCGGGCGGCGCTCCCGGCATCCAGTACAGCCTCGGACCGGCCCGCTGCCTCGACGGCAAGGCCGGGCAGTTCCCCTGCAACCGGGTCGACCTGCTGAGCGCGGTGGCGGTGGCCGACATGGGTGCCGAGAAGGCCAACGACATCTGGGGCTGGACCGATCCCGCCACCGGCCGCGAATACGCTCTCGTCGGGCTGATCAACGGCGTCGGCTTCGTCGACCTCAGCGATCCCGAAGCGCCGCTGGTAGTGGGCCACTTGCCGACCCGCACCGAGAGCTCGAGCTGGCGCGACCTCAAGGTCTACGAGGATCACCTGTTCGTCGTCAGCGAGGCCGACAATCACGGTCTGCAGGTCTTCGACCTGAAACGGCTGCGCAACGCCACCGACCCGCCGGCGGTCTTCGCCGCCACCGCCGAGTACACCGGGTTCGGCTCGGCTCACAACCTGGCGATCAACGAAGCCAGCGGCTTCGCCTACGCCGTCGGCACCGGCGCGAGCGACGGCTGCGCGGGCGGCCTGCACATGGTCGACATCAGCCAGCCCACCGCGCCTCGGTTCGCCGGCTGCTTTGCCGCCGACGGCTACACCCACGACGTCCAGTGCGTCAGATACGACGGTCCCGACACCGACCACACCGCCAAGGAGATCTGCTTCGCCGCCAACGAGGACACCCTGACCATCGTCGACGTCACCGACAAGAACGCGCCGGCGCAGATCTCGCGCACCGGCTACCCGGGCGCCGGCTACACCCACCAGGGTTGGCTCGCCGGCGACCACCGGTTCTTCCTGGCCGACGACGAGCTCGACGAGACCAGGAGCGGTCACAAGACCCGCACCTACATCTGGGACCTGCACGACCTCGACGCGCCGCGGCTCGCCGGCAGCCACGAGGCGACCACCCGGGCGATCGACCACAACCTCTATATCCGCGGCCGCCACGCCTACCAGGCCAACTATCGCGCCGGCCTGCGCATCCTCGAGCTCACCAACCCGGCCGCCGGCAAGATCGCCCAGCGGGCCTTCTTCGACGTCTACCCCGCCGACGACGAGCCCGGCTTCAACGGCGCCTGGAGCGTCTACCCCTACTTCTCGAGCGGCATCGTCATCATCAGCTCGATCGAGTCCGGCCTGTTCGTCGTCCGGCCGCGGCTGGGAACCGACCTCGAGACCCGGATCACCGGCCTCGACACCGACCGCGTCGCCTGCCGCGACGAGACGGCGCGCACCGGCGGCGCCCTCGAGCTCGACGGCGACCCCACCTGGACCTGCCGCGACGCCGGCCTCCGGCTGCCGCCGGGCAACCGGCTGCGCC
This sequence comes from Thermoanaerobaculia bacterium, assembly GCA_963781065.1. Lineage (GTDB taxonomy): Bacteria > Acidobacteriota > Thermoanaerobaculia > Multivoradales > JAHEKO01 > CALZJC01. Next base: position 200,549 of record CAWAET010000002.1, read on the forward strand.
AAGACCTGCGAGGCACCGCCACCCGCCGGCGGGTCAACGGCCGCGCCACCGGCCTCACCCCGGGCCTGGTCCGCTGCCGCAACCTGACCAGCGGCGAGATGGTCGAGCAGCGCTCCCAGCGCCTGCGCTTCGACTGCGCCGCCCTCGGCCTGCCGGCCGCGCCCGGTGACCGGATGCTGATCCAGATCTGGGGCCGGGTGGACTGACGGCCTTCCAAGCCGTGGGTCGCGGGTTCGTTTCCCGTCTCCCGCTCCATCTTCCTTCTCGGAGAGAACCCCAAACGTGTTACGTTTTGGGCGCCTGAAGGACCCAGAAACCGCTCCTCGCCGGTCCCGCCGGCTGCGTGCGGTTTCGCACCCCGCGGGTGCTCGGAGCGGCGAAGCCAGAGCGACCGACACAGCGATGCCATGACGCCCGAGGAGGCCACAGCGATTCTCGCCGCGCTCGTCGACGAGGGCGTGGAGTTCGTCGTAATCGGCTCGATGGCCATGGCGGCCCAGGGTCTACCACGTGCGACCCAGGATCTCGACCTCTTCGTTGCACCCAGCATCGACAACCTGGAAGCTCTCAAGCGAGCGCTCGGATCTCTGTTCGACGACCCGAGCATCGAGGAGATCGATCCCGAGGAGCTGGCCGGGGCCTATCCCGCCATCCAGTACGTTCCGCCACACGGACGGTACTCCCTGGACTTCTTGACGCGATTGGGTGAGGCGTTCAGCTGGGAGGACCTCGACGCGGGTAGCGAGGAGCTAGCCTTCGAGGGCGTCACCGTGCGCGTTGCCACCCCAGGCATGCTCTATCGGATGAAGAAGGACACGGTCCGGCCCCAGGACCGGGCTGATGCAGCCAGGATCCGAGAGGCTTTCGGCATCGAGGACGAGTGATGCCGGTCCGGAAGTACAGGACAGTGGGCGACATGCCAGGACCTCCACGCCGTCAACCACTCGACCCGCAAAACCTACGAATCGCATTCGAGCTGAGTGAGCTCGCGTTCGCCCTTCATCCCTGGCGATTCGAGCCGGGTGTGCGCAAGTTCAGCTCGGCCGGTGAGGCGTCCCGACATCGGCAGGAGTGGGAGAAACAGCAGGCCGGGGCTGGGGCCTCGAGTCCTCGATGAGGTCGAGGGATTCCCCGCCGGCACGGTGAGACCGGCGAGCCCATCACCGGTGTCTGGTACGACCGAACGAGCGAATATCGAACCCTCCGAGATCAAGGCACGGACCGAAGAGATCCAAGCCCACATCATCCAGGAAACGACCTCGCGCCACCGGTCCAGGGGGTCTCGACCCCTGGACCGGCGTCGCATCCTGCGCCAACCGCCTCCCGCCTGGCCGCACCGCGTCCGACGTTCCCCAGCGCCGTGGTTTCACGCCGCCACCTGCGAGATCCGCAGAATGCTCGAGGCGATGTACCGGGCCTTCCTGGATCTGCGGGCCGAGGCCTTGGAGGCGCTGCGCGAGCCGAGCAAGCGGCTGCTCAGCTGGCCAGCAGTTGCCGCGCCGCCGCCACTACCTGCTCCGCCGAGGGCAGGAAGTCCTGCTCGAGCGGCGGCGAGTACGGCACCGGGGTGTCCGGCGCGGTGACCCGCACCAGCGGCGCGTCGAGGTGGAAGAACACCTCCTCCATCAGGAGCGCCGCCAGCTCGCCGCCGAGGCCGCCGCGGCGGGTGTCCTCGTGCAGCACCAGCACCCGGCCGGTCTTGCGCACCGAGGCGAAGAGGGTGTCGCGGTCGAGCGGCCAGAGGCTGCGCAGGTCGATGACCTCGGCAGAGATGCCGTCGGCGGCCAGCGCCGCGGCCGCGTCGAGCGCGGTCCAGACCATGGCGCCGTAGGTGACCACGGTCAGGTCGCCGCCCTCGCGGCGCACCGCCGCCTCGCCCAGTGCCACCTCGTGCTCGCCGCCTCGCGGCACCTCCTCGCGCAGGTCGGTGCGGAAGAAGCCGTAGAGGCCCTTGGCCTCGAGGTAGATCACCGGGTTGGGGTCGCGGATCGCGGCCAGCAGCAGGCCCTTGGCGTCGGCCGGGGTGGCCGGGGCGACGATCTTCCAGCCCGGGGTGCGGAAGAACCACATCTCGGGGCACTGGCTGTGGAACGGGCCGCCGCCCAGCAGCCTGTCCGGTCGGCCGGTGGCGCCGCCGTAGGGCAGCCTGACCACCAGCGGCACCGGCCGGCCCCAGCGCCAGTGGACCTTGGCGGCGTTGTTGACCAGGGCGTTGAAGCCCGGGGCCAGGAAGTCGGCGAACTGCATCTCGACCACCGGCCGCAGCCCCAGAAGCGCCGCGCCGACGCCGCAGCCGACGATCGCCGACTCGGCCAGCGGCGTGTTGAGGCAGCGGTCGGGACCGAAGCGCTTGGCCAGGCCGCGGGTGACGCCGAAGGCGCCGCCGTAGCGGCCGCCGACGTCCTCGCCCAGGACGATCACCGACTCGTCGGCGGTCATCTCCTCGATCAAGGCGTCGCGCACCGCCTCGTCGTAGGACATCCGCTTCGACCGGGGCTCGGCGGGCGGCGCCGGGACCGGCGTCGCGCGCGGCGCGTAGACCCGATCTCGGTAGCCGGCCGGCTCCGGCCAGGCCGCGGCCGCCGCCGCCGCGCCCGCGGCCTCCACCTCGCGCCGCACGGCGTCGTTCAGGGCCTCGAACTCGAGCGGCCCGAGCACGCCGTCGCCCTGCAGCCGTTCCTGGTAGAGCTCGATCGGGTCGTGTGCCCGCCACAGCAGGCGCTCGCCGTCTTCCTCATAGCCGGCAATGCCGGCGCCCGGGCTGCCGTGGAAACGGTCGTCGTCGTGGTGGGCGTGGCCGGGCCGGCGGTAGGAGACCAGCTCGATCAGGGTCGGCCCCTCGCCGGCGCGGGCACGCTCGGCCGCCCAGGTCACGCCGGCCGCCACCTCCTCCGGGTCGTTGCCGTAGAGGGTCGCCGCCGGGATGCCGTAGCCGGCGCCGCGCAGGGCGAAACGGCGGGCGCGGGTCTGCTCGCTGACGTGGGTGCCCAGCGCCCACTGGTTGTTCTCGATCACGAAGACCATCCCCAGCCGGCGCACCGCGGCGAAGTTGATCGCCTCGTGCCACTCGCCCAGACTGGACCCGCCGTCGCCGATGAAGCTGACGCAGACCCGGTCGCTGCCTTCGAGCTGCAGGGCGTGGGCCATGCCGACCATGGTCTGGGCGGCGATCGCCAGCGGCGCCGCCGGCGGCAGGACACCGTGCTCGAGGTCGCCGACGTGCAGGTCCCGGCCGCCCACCGGCGTGCCGGTCTTGCCGTACTGGACCAGCATCGGGTGGACCGGGTCGGGTATGAACATCAGCGTCGCGCCGAGATCGCGGATCAGCGGCCCGATGTAGTCGCCGTCGTACTCCGGGCCGGGTCTGGCGACGGGCGGCCGGCGCAGCCGCAGGGCAGCGCCGACGATCGCCTCCTGGCCGGTGGAGCGAAACCCCTTCTGCGGCGAGGGGTGCTCGCCCCAGGCGATCTCGCGGCGGTCGAAGGCGGCCTTGAGGAAGTCGTCGACCGCCCGGGTCAGGAGCATGGTGCGGAACATCAGCCGCCGTTCGGCGCGGCTGAGCGAGGCACGGATGCGGCGGCGGCGGAAGAAGCCGCGGATCGCCACCTCGAGGTCCCGGCGGTGCCACTCCACCGCCCGGGCGGCGTCGACCGTGGGGTAGATCTCCTCCGCCGCCAGCCCCTCCCGCGGCTGCAGCCGCCGCTCGACCGAGGCCAGCAGCGCCGCCTCCGCCTCCTCATCGGAGACTCCCCCGGGCAGCGCCGGGATGAGGAACGGCGCCTCGAGGCTGAGGAAGCGGTGCAACTCGCCCTGCAGCTCGCCGGCCCCGGCCGGCGCGGCCTGGTGGGACTGTGACATTGACGGACGAGTATACCGGCCCCGGCTGGTCTCGGGTCACGGCCGCTTGTGGCTACAATCCCCTACAGATCCCATGCGAGTCCTCGTCGCCTGTCCCCGCTGCGCGCGTCAGTTCGACGCCGCCGATCGCCCGGTCGGAAGCCGGTTCCGCTGTCTCTGTGGCGCCGCCTTGACCGTTCCCGAGCCTCGGGCGCGCGACGCCGCGGTGGTGCGCTGCTCCGCCTGTGGCGCCCCCCGCGAGAAGGGCGTCGCGGCGTGCGGCTTCTGCGGCGCCGACTTCACGCTGCACGAGCGGGACCTGCACACCCTCTGCCCCGGCTGCATGGCGCGGGTGAGCGATCGAGCGCGCTACTGCCACCACTGCGCGACACCGCTGCTGCCGCAGCCGCTGGGGCCGGTCACCCGGCACGGCTGTCCGGCCTGCGGCGAGGCGGCGCCGTTGACCAGCCGCAGCCTCGGCGGTCAGCAGGTGCCGATCCTGGAGTGCCAGCGATGTGCCGGTCTGTGGCTGGGCCGCGCGGCCTTCGCCGTCCTGCTCGACCGCGCCCGCCACGACGGCGCGATCCGAGACGATCGCGAGGCGCCGCGGCCGGCTCCGAGACAATCCCAGAGCGGCCCCCTCTACCGGCCCTGCCCGGAGTGTGGCGCTCTCATGCATCGCCGCAACTACGGCCGCCGAAGCGGGGTCATCGTCGACAACTGCAACGCGCACGGTCTCTGGTTCGATGCCCGCGAGCTGGACGATCTGCTGGCCTGGGCACGACGCGGGGGCGAGGCGGCGACCGCCAGGCGGCAAGCCGAGGAAAGGGGGCAGCTCGACCGGCAGCAACGGCTGCATGAGGAGATCCGGGCCGAAACCGGCGCCCCGGGGGAGGATGCCGGCAATGTCTGGCTGCTTGACGTGCTCCGCGACCTGGTGAGGCGGTTTCTCGACTGAAATTGCGGCGACTGAGCTTTCTACCGCTTTTTCGGCGGCGCCGTGCTACACTTCGCCCGCCGGACGGCCCCGACCCGGTCGCTCGGCACCGGGAGTCGCACCGGCCCCGCGGGTGAGTCCAGCGAGATGATCGAATCCTCCGAGTTGCTGCGCTCCTACGTGGAGGGCATCCGCCGCCTCAGCGGTGCCGGCTCGGTGTCGCTTTTCGTGCCGCCCTCGCTGAGCGGCTTCTCCCGCTCCATGTTGCTGCACGACGGCCCCCTGCCGCCGGTGGCCGAGTTGGCCGATCTGGAGACGGCACAGAGCTTTGCCGAGAGCGTCGAGCCGGAGCCCGCGGTGGAGCTCATCCCCAGCGCGACGACCGGTGGCGGCCTGGTGCCGCTGCCGGCGGTGCATTCGGCCTGGGCGCTGGCGGTGCTGCCCGAGCAGCTGGTGGCCGGCACGGCGACCCCCGGCCGCCGCCGATCCGACACCGACGGCGAGGGCCCGGTCCTGCCCAGCGCCTGGCTCGGGCTGCGCTTCGACGGCGATGAGGGCCCGGTGCTCGATCGGCTGGCCAGCATCGACCTGCCGGCCGCGCTGACCGACAAGACGGAGCATCCGACCTGGTGGCGCTGGCTGTTCGCCATGGGCGGCGCCCTGGCCAGCCACACATCCCAGGTCTCGGCGATACTCAAGGATCCGATCACCGGCCTGCCCGACCGGGCAGGGTTCCAGGCGGTGCTGTCCGAGGAGCTCGAGAAGACCCGCCTGAGCAAGGCGCCGCTGTCGCTGATCCTGGTCAACCCCGACGACTTCGCCGCCATCAACGAGCGGTTCGGACGGGTGGCCGGCGACAAGATCGTGCGCGAGATCAGCGGCCGGCTGCGCTCGGCGCTGCGCGGCTCCGACCCGCTGGCCCGCTACGGCGGCGTGATCTTCGCGATCACCCTGGCCGACACCACGCTGGAAGCGGCCCGCCGGGTCGCCGACAAGCTGATCCGGGTCGCCACCGAAGGCGCATTCCTCGACGGCGCGGTTCGGCTCGGCTTCAGTGCCGGCGTCGCGGTCTTCGAGGACGGGGACGAGGAGATCGGCCACCACCTCGACCTGATCCGCCGCGCCGATCAGGCGCTCAACGCCGCCAAGCGGGCTGGAGGCGGCGTGGTGATCGACTGGGAGCAGCGCTCGGGCGCCGAGGAGACGGGCAATTTCGACCGCCTGAGCGGCATTTTCACCGGCAACATGGCCAAGGACTACCGCAACATGGTGTTGCTGTCGGACACCATCGACGTCATCGCCGTCAACCAGGCCTTCGACCACCTGGCCGGCGAGGTGGTCGAGAAGCTCTACAGCACCTTCAAGCCCGACCGCGTCGCCCTGTTCGCCCGCGACGAGGACGGCGGCTTCGAGTTGGCGCGCGGCCTGACCCGCACGGTCAGCGACTCCGGACCGCAGGTGCGCGTCGAAACCGTCGAGCTCGGCGCCCGCGAGCGCGAGCTGCTGGGCCTGGCCGTAGCCGAGGGACGGCCCCAGGAGCTGGCCGCCGACGAGGACGACGAGGACCGGCGCGCCTCGTACGCGGTGCCGCTGATCGCCACCGACGAGTGCCTGGGGTGCCTGTTCATCGAGGGCCGCGAGAGCGCGCTGGTGCTCGAGGCGTCCGACGTCGTGTTCCTCAGGGCCCTGGCCTCTCAGCTGGCGGTGGCGCTCGACCGCGCCCGGCTGGCCGAGCTCGAGAAACGGCGCCAGGAGACCGAACGGCGCAAGCTGCGCGCCGAGCTCAACGAGCTGCGCCAGGCGCTGCAGCAGGCCAAGCTGGTCTACCGCTCGCAGGAGATGGACAGCCTGCTGGCGACCGCCCGGCGGGTGGCTCCGACCGACGCCACGATCCTGATCACCGGCGAGAGCGGCACCGGCAAGGAGCTGCTGGCGCGGACCATCCACGAAGTCAGCCCGCGCAGCGACCAGCCGATGGTGGTGGTCGACTGTGGCGCGATTCCCAGCACGCTGATCGAGAGCGAGCTCTTCGGCCACGAGCGCGGCGCCTACACCGGCGCCCAGCAGCGCCGCCACGGACGCATCGCCGAGGCCAATCGCGGCACCGTGATGCTGGACGAGATCGGCGAGCTGCCGCTCGACATCCAGAGCAAGCTGCTGCGCTTCGTCCAGGAGAAGCAGTTCACCGCCGTCGGCGGCAACCGTCCGCGGCGGGTCGACGTGCGCATCATCGCGGCAACCAACCGCGACCTGGCGACCGAAGTGCGGGCCGGCCGGTTCCGCGAGGACCTCTACTACCGGCTCAACGTGGTTCGGCTCGAGATACCGCCGCTGCGCGACCGGCCGGACGACATCCTCCACCTCGCCCGCCACTTCCTCGAGACCTACTCGGTGCAGTACCAGAAGAGCATCCGCTCGCTGACGCCGGCGGCCGAGGAACAGCTGCTGCAATACGAGTGGCCGGGCAACGTGCGTGAGCTGCAGAACCGGATGATGCAGGCGGTGATCCTGTGCGAGACCAATCGCCTGGGGCCGGACGAGCTGAGCCTGCCGCGGACGACTTTCCCGAGGGCCGCGCCGGCACCCCGCCCGGCGACCGCCGCGGCGTCGCCGGCCGCCGCCGAGGAGTCGACCATCCGACCACAGCCGTCGACGCCCATGGAGCAGTTCGAGGAGCTGCGCCGCACCCTGGGCCGGCAGATCGAGGCCACGGGCAAGAGCCCGGGCCGGCTCAACTTCCCGCTCGGCCGCTGGCTCGGGGACGACCTCATCCTCGAGGCCGCCGAGGCCGGCGACGGGATCGCGCGGCGCGGCGCGGCGATCGTCGGCATCCCGGAGACGACCTTCCGGCGCCGGCTGCAGAAGGCGAGCGAACAGAACGAGGCCGGTCTGGCGACCCGATCCGGCACCTGGGACGAGGTGCGCCAGATCCTGACCGCGATGGTGCGGCGTGACGACCTGGGCGACGAGCCCCTGCTGTCGCGCGCCGAGCGCTGTCTGCTGGGCGAGATCCTGAGCCGCTTCCCCGGCGACGTACGCACCGGCTCGGCCCTGTTGGGGGTGACGCCACCGACCTATCGGCGGCGCGTGACCTCCCTCAAGTCGGCAAAAAGCGGCGCTGACAGCGACTAAAAACGGCGACGGTAGTCGGGGCGCGCCCCGCAAACCCGCCGTTTCGCCTGGTTCCGGGCTCACCGCGACTGGCATCGGCTTTGCTCTATATGAGCTGCCAGAGGCCATGAGGCTCTGGAATCGCCATATTTTTTCAACGGCCACTTTGGTGCTCGGAGTCCTGCTGGCGCTGGCATCCGGTGGGCCCGCGGCCGCCGACAGCCTGAAGATCCGCTTCGACCGGCTGTCGGTCGATGACGGACTGGCGCAGCAGGACGTCCACGCCATCCTGCAGGACCGTCTCGGCTTCATCTGGATCGGCACCCAGGCGGGGCTCAACCGCTTCGACGGCCACGATTTCGACACCTGGCGCCACGACCCCCGCGACCCCACGAGCCTGGGCCACAACTGGATCCTGTCGCTGCTCGAAGACAGCGGCGGCAACCTGTGGGTGGGAACCCAGGGCGGCGGGCTCAACCTGTGGGACCCCGAGCGCGGCGCCTTCATCCGCTTCCGCTCGGATCCGTCCAACCCGCACAGCTTGTCCAGCGACCGGGTCCGCGTGCTCTTCGAGGACGGCGCCGGCGAGCTGTGGATCGGCACCGACGGCGGCGGCCTGAACCGCTTCGATCGCCAGACTTCCCGCTTCCAGCGCTTCCTGCACGACCCGGGAGAACCGACCAGTCTGCACAACAACCGCATTCTGTGCATTCTCGAGGACGGCGCCGGCCAACTCTGGATCGGCACCGAGGGCGGCGGCCTCGACCGCTTCGACCGGGATACCGGCGAGTTCACTTCCTACCTGCGCAGCGCCGAGAACCCGCGCGGCATCGACGCCACGCGGGTTCGCACGGTCTTCGAGGACTCTCCCGGCGTGCTCTGGATCGGCACCTACGAGGACGGTCTGTTCCGCTACGAGACCGAGTCCGATTCGTACCGGCGCTTCACTCACGATCCGCGACAGCCCAGCACCCTGAGCTCGGATCGGGTGCGCACCATCTACCGCGACGATCAGGGGCTGCTTTGGATCGGCACCGATAGCGGTCTCAACCTCTGGCAGCCCGACTCGCAGACCTTCACCCGCTTCGTCTACGACCCCGCCAACCCCCACAGCATCAGCGCCGACCGGGTGGTGACGATCTTCCAGGACCGCGGCGGCGTGCTCTGGATCGGGGTCCAGGGCGGCGGGCTGAACAAGTGGAACACCCGGTCCGGCCTGTTCACCACCTACAGCGAGGAGCCCGACAATCCCGAGAGCTTGAGCGACAACGTGGTCACCTCGCTGGAGGAAGAGCCGGACGGGACCGTCTGGATCGGCACCTACGGCGGCGGCCTCAACCGGCGCGATCGCGCCTCGAGCCGGTTTCGCCACTACCGCCACGACCCGGCAGATCCCCACAGCCTGGCCGACGACCGCGTCATGTCGCTGCTGATCGACAGCGAAGGCGTGCTTTGGGCCGGCACCTACGAGGGCGGACTGCATCGGCTCGACCGCGCCAGCGGCCGCTTTGAGCGCTTCACCCATAGGCCGGGAGATCCCCGCAGCATCAGCGGCAACGGCATCACGGTCATCTACGAGAGCCGCGACGGCTTCCTGTGGATCGGCACGCTCAACGGGCTCAACCGGTTCGATCGGCGCGACGGCCGCTTCGTCTCCTACCAGCACGATCCGGGCAACCCGACCAGCCTCAGCGGCGACCGCGTGCTGGCGATCGTCGAGGACAGCGCCGGCGACCTGTGGGTCGGCACCGACGGCGGCGGCCTCAACCGCTTCGACCGGGCCAGCGGCGCCTTCAGCCGCTACCGCCACGATCCGACCAACGAGCGCAGCCTGAGCGGCGACTCGGTCACGACCATCGCGGAGGACTCGGCCGGCGTGCTGTGGATCGGCACCCAGAGTGGGCTCAACCGCTGGGAGGCGGCCTCACGGGCCGCCTTCCAGGGCGTCTTCCGCCGCTACTCAGAGGCCGACGGCCTGCCCAACAGCTCGATCTGGGGCATCCTCGAGGACGGCGCGGGCAACCTCTGGATGAGCACCAACAAGGGTCTCTCGCGGCTCGGCCCGCGACGCCTGGTATTCAAGAACTTCGACGTCTCGCACGGATTGGAAAGCAACGAGTTCAACAACGGCGCCTACTTCAGCGGACCGAGCGGCCGCATGCTGTTCGGCGGCAACCAGGGCTTCACTTCCTTCTTCCCATCCGAGATCCGCGACAACGGCTACGCGCCTCCCATTGTGGTGACCAGCTTTCTCAAGGCCAACACCGAGGTCGACCTCGAGCGGCCGGCCGGCGAGGTGCAGCAGATCCGCCTCGGCCACGAGGACCTGTCGGTCGAGTTCGAGTTCGCGGCGCTCGACTTCACCGCCCCCGAGCGCAATCAATACAAGTACCAGTTGCTCGGCTTCAAGCAGGAGTGGGTCGAGCTCGGCAACCGGCGCCGTGCCACTTTCACCAACCTGGATCCCGGCGAGTACACCCTCAAGGTCCGGGCGGCGAACAACGACGGCGTCTGGAGCGAGCCGGCCGAACTGGCCCATCTGGTGGTCGCCCCGGCCCCCTGGCGCAGCTGGTGGGCCTACACGATCTACGGTCTGGTGCTGGCGGCGCTGGTGGTCACCTACGCCCGCGGCCAGGCGCAGAAGCTGCGCCGCGAGGCCGAGTACAGCCGCAAGCTCGAAGAGGAGGTGCGCGAGCGAACCTCGGAGCTGGCCGAGCGCAACCGCGAGCTGCAGCTGGCCAAGAAGAAGTTCGAGGAGGCCAGCTTCACCGACTCGCTGACCGGCACCAAGAACCGCCGCTTCCTGATCAACACCATCGACCGCGACATCGCCTCGGTCGAACGTTTCTACGCCGAGCAAGAAGGGCCGATCGGCGAGCTGCCGGCGGACCGCCCGGACATCCTCTTCCTGCTCTTCGACCTCGACGGCTTCAAGGTGGTCAACGACACCTACGGCCACGCCGCCGGCGACCTCGTCCTGATCCAGGTCCGCGACCTGCTGGAACGGGCCTGTCGTCGCTCCGACACCCTGATCCGCTGGGGCGGTGACGAGTTCCTCGTCGTCTGTCGCGGCTCGGATGTCCCGATGGCCGAGGGGCTGGCGGAGCGGATCCGCTCCTCGGTGACCGCGCACGAGTTCGACGTCGGCAACGGCCGGCCGATGAAGCTCACCTGCTCGATCGGCTTCGCCCACCTTCCCTTTGTTCCGATGCGGCCGCGGCTGCTCGGTTGGGAGCAGGTGGTCAACATCGCAGACCGGGCGCTCTACCTCGCCAAGCAGAAGGGGCGTGACGGCTGGGCCGGGCTGTCGAGCCACTCGAGCATCGCCTCGGTGCCGAGCGACGAACTGGCGTCGGCGGTCACCGACTCGTGCGAGACCCTGCTGGCCGAGGGGCGCCTGCGGTCCAGCTCGTCCTTCCGCGCCGACGAGCCGGTGCGAGCCTCGGGCTGACCCAAGCCCCGGACCCAGCGCCGCCGCACCGCGTCAGCAAGGCGCCGGAGAGCCGCCGGCGATCGCCGCGACCATCGCCGGCAGCACCTCCGGCCGGCGCGGGAAGCGGAGGCTGTAGACCGGCAGCCGCCGCGCCAGAGCGGCGCAGAACTCGAAGTGCTCGGCTTGCAGGTCGGCCGCGAACAGCCGCGCCGCCACGGTCTGGCGCACGAGCGCCAGTGCCGCCGCGCGGGCCGAGAGCCGGTCGAGCTCCACCCGGTCGCCGCCCGGCTCCAACAGGTAGACGGCAGCCAGCGCCAGCTGGTCGGGCGCTGGCCGCCGCCACTGCCCGCCCGGCTCCAGCTTGGGCTGGGGGAAGCGCGGCAGCGCCACCGGCGCGTCGGCCTCGAGCGCGACCGGCAGCAGATCGTCGGCGATCCGCCGCCAGCCAACGGCGCCCGATGCCAGCGCCGCGGCAAGCGTCGACTTGCCGCAACCGGACTCGCCGCTCAAGGCCACCGCCGCGCGGCCGGCGCCCGCGGCAGCGGCGTGCAGACACCAGGTCCCCCGCATGGCCAGCGCCAGCAGCAAGCAGGGTCCGAGAGCCGCGGCGACGACCCGCGGCGTCAGCGGGTCGGCCGCCGGGCCATCCTGGCGTCGCTCGATCGTGCCGCCGGCAACGACGGAGAATTCGCCGGCGCCTTCGATCCGCAGCCGGTAGCCCGCCGGCCCGATGCGGCTCTCGACCCGTCGCAGGAGACCACCCACCCAGCCCTGCCCACGGAAGATCAGGGTCTCCTCGCCCGGGTTCACCGGCGCCCCAGCGGTGGCCGACGGCGGCGGCGCCTCCGCCGGCCCCTCCACCGCGAACGAAGCGAGTTCGCTTACCGGCACGTCACTGGCGAGGCGAACCCGCGCCACCTCGTAGCGGTAGGCCAATTGGCCGCCGCCCGCGAGCGAGAGCCGGATGTCGATCTCGGAGGTCAGCTAGCCCGACCCTCTCGCCGGCTCTCGCAGCGAGCCGGCGTAGGTGCCTGAAGATGTGGGACTTGCCGACCGAGGGCACCGCAGGCGTACTCGAAGTACGTCGAGGATGACCGACCGAGGCAAGTCTCGCAGATTCAGGTACATGCGGCGGCGTAGTCGAGAGCCGACGAGAAGATCGGGCTAGGGCTGCGGCTGCTCGGGCATGCCGATGCCGCTGTCGGGGATGCCGGGGCTGGATCCCAGGGTCAGGCTTCTGAGATCACCCAGCCGGTCGAGCTTGGGTCGGTGGTAGAGCTGCCGGCGGGCCTGGGCGGCCGGGCCGCTTTCGCGTCCCCGAATGGAATCACTCGAGCTCAAGCCGTTCTCCGCAGCTCTTGTCGACCGGCCGTCGAATGGCGACGGTGCCAAAGCTCGGTCGAGAGCAGGTGCCACAAGGCCAACTCCTCCGGTGAGGTTCGTTCGCGGCCCCTGACTTCGACCAGCCACTCTGGCCGAATCATACGCCGCGCATGGGGCGAGGGGCCAGCGAGCAGGCGATCGACCGCCGCCGTCTCACGCTCCTCCAGGCCCCGCCGGTAGAGCGAGCCCAGACCTGTCGGGCGCCGGCGGGCGAGCAGCTCCGGCGGCAGCAGGCCGCCCAACGCCAGCCGCAGCAGGTGCTTCTTGCGTCCCCGGCGATAGAGCTGATGCGCCGGCAGGCCGAGCACGAACTCCACCAGCCGCAGGTCGCGATACGGATGGCGCAACTCGATGCCGGCGGCGGCCGCGTGAAAGATCTCGAGGGTCGCGCTGCGCGGGTTGCGCGGGCCCAGCAGGCCGGCGAGCCGTTCGCGGCCACGGGTCGCGGCGGCGAGCCGCTGGTCGCGGTCGCCGGCGACCAGCCGGCGCGCATCGGCGCTCAGCCAGCCCGCTGCCTGTGCCCGGCGGAGGGCCGGCAGCCGCAGCGCCCGCCGCAGGCCGCCGAGAGCACGGCTCCGGCGCTCGCCCAGCTCCCGCGCCAGCTCGCCGGCGGCGGTCAGCGGCCGGCCGGCGGCCAGCAGGTCGGCGAGCCACCAGGCGGCGCCGGTCCACAGCTGGTCGCCAAAGCCCCCGGTCAGGAGCACCGTCCCGCCACGCCGCGCGGTGGCGGCATAGGCGGCGGTCTTGAGCCGCCGGTAGGGGTTCTCCTCGGGGCTGTTGGGGTTGGCCGCCCAGGCGGTGTTCTCGCCCAGCGGCCACAGATCATCGCCGCGCAGCAGCAGCGGCCGCGCCCCGATGGCGCGGCACACCGGCTCGATGAAGCGGCGCTCGTCGCAGTCCGCCAGCTCGTCGAAGACCCAGGAGATCGGCGTCGGCGGCGCCCCGCCGCCGACGGCCAGCCGGCGCGCCGCGAGGGCGGCGACGGAGGTCGAGTCGAGACCGCCGCTCATCAGCACCGACGTGGGCCCGACGGCGCGCAGCCGGTTGGCGACGCTGCGATCGAGCAGTTCGCCAAAGCGCTCAGCACACTCGGCATCGGACAGCCGGTCCAGACCGGCGACCGGTCGTGGCACGCGAAACGACCGGCGGCTCAGGCGGTGCTCGTCGACCACCAGCAGTTCGCCCGGCCCAAGCTCGGTCACGCCGCGAAAGAAGGTGCGACCGTCGGCCGGCACCCGCAGCGCCATGTGCCAGGCGAGACGGCACTCGTCCGGTGTCTCGTCGATCGCCGGGTGGCAGGCCACCGCCCGCTCCTCCGAGGCGGCCACGAAGCGCCGGCCGGTAGAGCCGTAGAACAGCGTTCGGCTGCCCAGCGGATCGCGCGCACACACCAGCCGCAGCAGCTGGCTGTCGAAGATCACCGCGGCAAAGGGCCCCTCGAGGCGCTCGAAGCAGCCCTCGCCCCAGCGCTCGAACGCTCGCAGCATCAACCGAGCGTCCGACAGGGGTCCGTCCGCGGCCGCATCGAGGCCGAGCTGACGTAGCAGATCCGCGCGGTTGTCCAACCGCCCGTCGAAGCTCGCATGCAGGCGGCCGCAAGCGCCGGCCAGGGGCTGGCGCTCCCCGACTTCCTCCGGCGTCGTCCAGTGGTGCAGATGGGCCAGGGCGGCAAAGGGGCTGCGCCGCAGACGCTGCCCGTCGGGGCCCCGGTGGGCCAGGGCGGCGGTGACCGCCCGCATCTCACCTCCCCTTATCCGCGACCGATCGCGGTGGTAGATCGCAACGATGCCGCTCAAATCTAGGGTTCCCTCCTCACTGGTCCATCCTCAGCGACGGATCTCCGAGCAGGGTCCAGCCCAGGATGACGTCGACGAGCTCCGGGTCGGTGGCGGCCAGATCGCGCTGGGCAGCGAGCAGCGCGCCGCCCAGGGTCGCCCCCGGCCGGCCGAGACGAGCGAACAGCCGCCGCCCCAGCTTCTGCTCCGACGGCGCCTGGGTCAGGGTCGCCGCGCCCAGCACCGCCGCCGCGCCGCGGTCGCCGCTCAGCAACAGCTTGTGCCCCAGCGTGTTGTAGGTCGGCGTCACGTGGTAGTTGTTCCAGCAGCCCCACTGCGTCACCACGGTCGGCCGACCGGGGTTGTCGAGCTGGGCGGCGTCGTTCGACGTTGAACAGGTTGTCGAAGCTCCAGGCGGTGGTGCCCGAGTGGCCGAAGTAGCTGGTCAGCCCGACCCCGGCGTTGATACCGCCGATCAGCCGCCCGCGGGCATCCGTCCGGCCCAGCTCGTCCATGTAGACCCGCTCCAGGTCCCAGCCGGCGGGCAGCATCGCCGCCAGCTGGTCGCTGGCGACGGTGAACGAGTAGCCCGCCGGCACGTCGTAGGCGTCGGCAGCCAGCAGGGCCGTGCCGGCGAACGGGCTGTCGCCGTACTCGAGGATGCGCGTCACCAGCGAGCTCAGCTCTTCCGGCGTGCGCACCGGCAGCCGACCGACCGCCACGTCCGGCACGCCGTCGTCGTCGACGTCGCCGTAGAGCGGGTCGACCGGCGCAAAGCGGACGATGGCGTCGGTCGCGGTGTACAGCGACGGCACGAAGCTGATCGAGCCCAGACCCAGGTTGTCGTGGTAGTCGTAGGTGTCGCCACCGACCAGCAGCACCGCCTCGGTGCCTCGCTTGCGCGTGCGCCCAGCGGATCATCTTGCGCAGCGCCGCGGGATCGACGACCCGGCCGCTCTTGCGGCGGTAGATCTCCTCGACGTCCATCACGCCGACGCTCCAGCCCTCGGCGCGCCGGGCGTCGACCAGCGGCTGGATCCCTTCGAGGAAGTCGCCGTGGCTGATCACCAGCAGCCGCGACGGTCCCGGCAGCGGGGTCCGCGCGGGCCGCCAGCGAGATGCCCGGCAGCCGCAGCGCGCCGGCCTCGGCGACGTGATAGACCGCCGCCTCGGAGTCGCCGGCGAACCGCACGCGCAGGCCGTCGCGGGTCTGGACCGCGCTCAGACCGCCGATCAGCACCGGCCGGCCGTCCCGACACGGTAGACCACGACCTCGCCCGGCGCCAGGCGCGAGACCTCGAAGGCCGCGGCCGCGCCCGAAAAGCGCAGACTACCCCTGCCGCGGCACGAAGCGCCGGGAGTAGGTCAGCCACAGCCGATCCAGCGCCACCATGTCCCACGCCGTGCCGCCGTCGTTCGGCAGGGTGATGCCCGAGCCGGTTGGTGCCCTCGGCCAGCGCGCCCGAGGAGAGCTCGGTCGCGACCCGATGCACCACCCGGCCGTCGAACCACTCCTCGCCAAAGCTCGAGCCGTTCCACTCGATCTCCACGTGGTGGTCCGGGTCCCGCGGGAACTCGCTCAAGCCCCAGAGCTCGACTTCGAGCGCCGCCGAGCCGCCCGCGTAGGCGTCCACCTCGACCTCGAACTCGCCGCTCGCCGGGGCGCCGTAGGCCAGCAGGTGCTCCTCGTACCAGGGATCTTCCGCCGGCGCCGTCAGGATGTACTTCCGGTCCCGGTTGACCGCCAGCCGCTCGATGTAGGAGGCCGGCGCCGCGGCCCAGGGCGGCGGCCGGCCGGTCCTGGCGCTCGATCCGCCGGGCCTGCTTGCGCCGACACCCGCAAGCGTGTAGACGTTGGTCCGGGTATAGAGCGTCTCCAGCCCCTCGCCGAGGAACTCGATGAAGCTGCCGGGGCCGAAGCGGCTGCCGCTCTCGACCCGGATCGGCACCGGCTGGCCGCCCTCGAGCAGCGCCAGCGCCGCCGCCGGCGCGCCGGTCAGGTCGATCCCCGCCGCCAGCAGCTGTTCGTAGGTCACCCGGTAGATGCCGTCCTCGCGCACCTCCAGCCGCGCGGCCGGCCAGCCGCCGGCCGGCGCGCGCTCCGCGCCCGCGAGCGAACCGCCGTACGGGGCCGCCGACGCTCCAAACGCCGCGCTGCCGGCGGCGGCAGCGGCCCGGCGCTCGGCCCGTGCCGAGCGGATCTCGCCCCAGGGGATGCGCTCGCTGCTGCGGCTCGGCGCCACGGGTCTCGCCGCGCTGGAAGGGCCCGTGATAGCGCCGCACTCCGCGCAGGTCGATGTCCTCGAGCACGAAGGTCTGCTCCACCGCGTCCCAGGCTTCGAGCTCGTAGCGCTGCGGCTCGAGCGAGTCGATCACCCGCGACGGGATCAGCGCGTCGTTGAGCCGCCGCATGCCCTGCTCGCCCACCGCGTAGAGGTTGAAGCCGACGTTGCCGGTCTCGGTGGCCGTCATCCACTCGAAGCGCACCCCCGAGCCGGCCTCCTCGGCGCGGAACCAGGCCAGGGTGATCGGGTTCGTCACCGTGCCGCCGTTCCAGAAGCCGAAGTCGTTGCCGGTGGAGTTGGGCGCCCCGGGGTCCGGCGGGAAGGTCGTCGGCAGGCTCACCGGCTGCACGCCGCCGGTCGCCGACTGGGTGGTCTGGAGGAAATCGTCCACCGGCGTGCCGTCGACGTCGACCGTCAGCAGGTAGTCGCCCGGCGGCAGGTTGGTGAACAGATAGTCGCCGTTGGCGTCGGTCTGGAGGCTGCCGAAGAAAGAGTCGGTGGGATCCAGCACGCCGTTGCCGTCCAGGTCGCGGAACAGGAACACCGTCGCGTTCTCGATCTCCGGCTCGCTGCCGTCGTCGAAGACAGCGTCGTTGTCGACGTCCTCGAACACCGTGCCGGCGATGGTCAGCACCGAGTTGATCGGGTCCGCCCAGTAGCCGAAGTCGGCGGTGACGTTGTCGGGATTGCCGGAGTCGAGGGTCACCGGATAGGGGTTCGCCTGGCTGTTGTCGTCCACCGTCGACGTACCGGTGGTCTTGACGAAGTCGTCGAGCACGCCGCCGACGTCGGTGACGTTCACCAGGTAGTCGCCCAGCGGCAGGCTGTTGAACTCGTACTCGCCGCTGTCGTCGGTCGTGGCGTTGCGGACCAGGTTGTCGACGCCCGGCGTCAGCACGCCGTCGCCGTCGACGTCCAGCCAGAGCTCGATCGTCACGCCCTGGATGCCCGGCTCGCCGGGGTCGCGGAAGCCGTCGCCGTCGAGATCGTGCCAGACCTTGTTGCCGATCGAGCCGAAGCCGCCGGCCGGCGTGTAGCCGAAATCGCCGGTGAGAATCGCCGTCGGCACGCCCGGCATCGCCACGTCGTAGGGGTCGTCCTGGCTGTTGTTGTCGGTGTCCGCCGTGCCCAAGGTCTTCTGCAGACCCGGCCAGCACGCCGCCGATGTCGGTCACGTCGACCAGGTAGTCGCTCGACAGCGGCACGCCGGTGAACAGGTAGGCGCCGGCAGCGTCCGTGGTCGCGGTCTCCAGGATCGGCTCGTCGTCGGCGGTGCCGAAGATGCCGTCGGCCCCGGCCGGATCCCAGACGCCGTCGCCGTTGGTGTCGCCGATCAGGCTCACCGTGACGCCCTCGATCGGCGGCTCGCCGCCGTCCACGTCGCCGTCGCCGTTGAGATCGAGCCAGGTCAGACTGCCGATGCTGCCGTAGGCGCCGCCGGTGAAGCCGTAGTCGAGGTGGGTGAACAGGTCGCCGTCGTCAACCGTCACCTGGTAGGAGACGTCGCCGGGGAAGGTCTGGGTGAGACCCGCCGGCACGGTGCCCGCGTCGTAGTTGACGCTGTAGAGCGTCGCCGACCGCGGCGGTCAGGCCGGTGGCCATCCAGAAGCCGTCAGCGCCGGTGGTGATCGTGGTGTCGCCGCCGGGGCCGCTGACGATGATGTCGACGCCGGGGATGCCCAGCTCGCCGTCGTCCTGAACGCCGTCGCCGTTGGTGTCGTGCCAGACCCGGTCGCCAAACGCCGCCGTGCCCGGCCGCGGCAGGTAGCCGAAGTCGGCGTCCACGTAGCGCTCGCCCTCGCTCAGGGTGATGACGTCCGACGGGTCGACGCCCGGGTAGCCGGTCTCGACCAGATCCGGGATCCCGTCGGCGGTGGAGTCGGGCACGGTGCTCTCGCGCACGTCCACGAAGTAGGCGCCCGCCGCCAGATCCGGGAAGAGGTACTGGCCGTTGCCGTCGGTCAGGGTGGTGGCGACGGCAGGCCGTCGTCGCCCACCAGGGTGCCGTCGTCCGTGCTGTCGACGCCGCCGCTGCCGTTCAGGTCGATCTCGCCGTCGATCACCGTGGCGCCGTTGAAGGTGCCGTCGTCGGCGCCGGTGATGAAGCCGTCGCCGTCGAGGTCCAGCCGACCGTCGATGATCCGGATGCCGGCCAGCTCGCCGTCGTCGAAGACGTCGACGTCGCCGTCGCCGTCGAGATCGATGCGGCCGTCGAGCACCTCGACCGTCGGCTCCAGCACGCCGTCGCCGTCGTCCTGGTAGAGGTCCATCGCCACGTTGGGGATGCCCGGCTCGGTCGGCCCCGGCAGCCCGTCGCCGTCAGCGTCGAACCAGACGGTGTCGCCGATCGAGGCGGTGCCCGGATCGCGGACGTAGCCGAAGTCGATATCCATCACCGCAGCACTGGCCACGGTCACGTCGATGGCGTCGAGGCCGCTGGTCAGACGGTAGCCGTCCAGGATGCCGGCGGTGTCGGTGACCGCCACGGTGTAGTCGCCGTTGGGCTGATCGGCGAACAGATAGTTGCCGCTGGCGTCCGTCGTGGTGACGGCGATCACGTTACCCAAATCGTCGCGCAGCTCGATGGTGACGCCGGCGAAGGTGCTCTCGCCCGGGTCGTCGAAGAAGCCGTCCTCGTCGGCGTCCTCGAAGACCGTGCCGC
The DNA here is from genome assembly GCA_963781065.1 of Thermoanaerobaculia bacterium. Lineage (GTDB taxonomy): Bacteria > Acidobacteriota > Thermoanaerobaculia > Multivoradales > JAHEKO01 > CALZJC01. Next base: position 219,972 of record CAWAET010000002.1, read on the forward strand.
TGATCGGATAGACCGCCGCGGTGTCCGCCTGGTAGCCGAAGTCCAGCGTCAGGTCGCTGCCGCCGAAGCCCAGGGTGCTGGCGCCCTCGTTGTCGCAGGTGACGCAGGTGCCGGTCTCGTCCGGATCGCCGGTCTGGAGGTAGCCGTTCAGCGGCTCGCCCATGTCGAAGTTGGTGGAATCGACCTCGACGATGTAGTCGCCCGGCACCAGGCCGCTGAACAGGTAGCTACCGTCGGCCGCCGTGGTGGCGGTGATCGGGTTGTTGGCCGCGTCGAGCACCGGGTTGCCCAGACCGTCCAGCAGGTTCACCAGGACGCCGCCGATCCCCGGCTCGCCCGCGTCCTGCACGCCGTCGCCGTCGACATCGCTCCAGATCCGGTCGCCCAGCGTGCCGGCGGCGTTGTAGCCGAAGTTGATGCCGACCACGTCCTCGCCGTCGACCACGCTCACCGCCAGCTCGCGGGCGATGCCCGGCGCGGTGGTGCCGCCCAGGTCGTTCAACTCGCCACCGGTGTCGGTGATCTGGATCAGGTAGTCGCCGTCATCGAGGCCGTCGAAGCCGAAGTTGCCGTTGGCGTCGGTGGTCGTCGTCGCCACGACGACCTCGTCGCCGTTGTTGGGCACGCCGTCCGGATCGCTGAGCAGACTCACCGTCACGCCGGGAATGCCCATCTCCGAGGGCTGGAACAGCCCGTCCTCGTTGGCGTCCAGCCAGACCTTGTCGCGCAGGCTGGCGAGGCAGAAGTCGATGCCCGCCAGGGCGCCCGAGGCCGGGAAGGTGATCCGCAGTTCGCGCGCGCCGCTGACGCCGACCGGCAGCCGCTCGAAGGCGTTGTCGCCCGGCGACGCCAGGTTGCTGAAGAACAGCGTCGGCCGGACCGCCAGGTTGTCGACAAAGAAGTCCTCGTCGGCGGCGCTGATGGTGTAGCGGAAGCGGATCCGCGAATCGCTGGGATCGGCGTCGAGCAGCGCCGCCAGGTCGTAAACCTCGGAGCCGGCGTCGTTGTCGCCCGGCTCGAGGCACATATCGACGTCGCCCTCCTTGGTCTCGAGGGTGGTCCAGCCGGTGCCACCGTCGGCGGAGATCTCGATGTGCACAAAGTCGGCGGCGGCGCCGCCGGAGGCGTCCTCCATGTCCCCGACGCAGCGCCAGTCGAAGCTCAGCCGCGCTGCCGCGAACCCGGTCAGGTCGACGTCGCGCTCGATACGGCGTTCCGGATTGCCGCCGGTGCCTTCGAGCTGCAGCTCGCCCGCGGTGACATTGATGGTAACCGCGCCGCCGCCGGCGGTACCGTCGTCGGTACCCACCTCGTCCCAGGCTTCGCCGGTCCAGTCCAGCGCGCCGTCGCTGTTGATGAAGGAGGTCACGTCAAACTGGTCGGCGTAGTCGTCGACCGGCGCCGCCAGCACCTCGACGCTGTCCTGATTGTTCTCGCTGTCGAGGAAGGAAAGGGCGTCGATCTCGAGCTCGTCGGCAAAGCTGAAGACGATCGTGCCGCCGTCGGCCGCGTCGTCCGGGTCCGAGCCGTCGCCGTCCTCGGAGATGATCAGCAGATTGCGCTGCGGGAAGCAGTTCTCGCCCGGCTGGCCGACCTCGCCCTCGGTGCCGATGCCCGGGCCCGGGGGCGCACAGGTCTCGTTGGGCGAGCCCAGATCGACGTCGCCGCCGGTTGGGTTGGCCGAGTCGAAGATCATCAGCGGCCCGGTGCTCGGCGCGTTGACGGTGAAGCTGGCGGTGATGCCCCACTCCGCCCACTCGTCGTCGATAATCTGCCCCGCCACCAGCGGGTTGCCCAGGGCGTCGGTCTCGAAATCGATCCGCGGCAGGCATGCGGCCGGCGCGTAGCCAAAGTCGACGTCGTCGACAACGTCGCCGCCGGCAACGGTCACCGGCGCCGAGACACTAGAGCCCTCGCTCTGCGGGCCGACCGTCGGCGCAAAGCCGTTGAGCTCGTTGCCGGTGTCGGTCACCACCACGATGTACTCGCCCGCGGCGACCCCGGTAAACAGATAGGAGCCATCCGCGGCGGTGGTGGTGGTGTCCTCGACCACGTCGTCCCCGGTGCCGAAGACGCCGTCAGGCCCGGCGCTGCGCAGCTCCAGCGTGACGTCGGCCAGGCCGACCTCGGTCGGATCCTGGATGCCGTCGCGATCGATGTCGTTCCAGACGTAGTCGCCGATCAACGCGGTGCCGCCGGGCGCGGTGTAGCCGAAGTCGGCGGTCAGGAAGACATCGTCGGTGGCGATGGCATAGAGGGGGGCCGAGCCGATCGGATCGGTCGGCGGGTCGATGTTGCCCGGCGACTGGACCAGGCCGGCGGGCACGGTGGCGTCGGTGACGTCTACCCAGTAGTCCTCCGGCGGGAGGTAGGCGAACAGGTAGTCACCATCGGCGCCCGTGATCCGCGTGTCGTAGACGCTGTCCCCGGCCGAGGGGCCCGGCGTGCCGTCGTCGTCGACCCGCAGGCTCACCTGGACGTTGGAGATGCCGACCTCGCCGATGTCCTGGACTCCGTCGCCGTCGGTGTCCAGCCAGACCCGGTCGCCGATGGCGCCGCTGATCACCGGATCGACGTGCTGCGCCGAGCCGGCGCTCTGGTCGCTGGTCACCACCACCGAGTTGAGCAGGCTGGGCAGGTAGGGATCGAGCGGATTATCGACGACAACCCTCAGGGTCACCGTAATTGTGCTGCCGTCGGGCAGCAGGTACTCGTCGTCGGTCTCGACGAGGACCGGCGGCACCCCGTCGACAAGATCCCGGTTCACCCCTGCCGGCACGTTGTCCTTGGTCACCGTTGCCAGCCTGGGGGCCAGAATGTTGATGTCGTCGAAGTAGACCCGGTCGCCGTCGAGGTCCGGCGAGCCCAGGAACCGGACGCGGGTGTTGGGCGAGGCGAAGGCGGAGATGTCCAGCGCCGCCGGCACGTACTCCACATCGTCGCCGCCGGTGTTGGCGCCGTCGAGACGGGCCAGCTCGGTCCAGCTGGCGCCGCCGTCGTCGGAGACGTCGATGGTGACGTACTCGGTGGCGTCGTCCAGGCCGTCGCGGCGGTAGAGGAAGCTGAGGATCGCCTGCTCGGCCGTCGACAGGTCCGCCTGGCGCTGCCAGCCCTGGCGGTTGCCGCCGTCGTTCTGCCGGATCTGCATGACGTCGCGCGCGCCGTCGCCCTGGCCGATCCGGATGTCGCCGTTGCCCGGGCCGTCGGCCTCGCCGATCTCCAGCCAGTTGGTGGTCCAGTTGAGCGAGCCGTCCTGGCGATTGACCGCCTCGGTGTCGAGCTCGTCGCGGTAGTTCTCCCCCGCCAGCACCTCGGCAAAGTCGACGAAGAAGAACTCGTTGTTGGCCGTGGTGTTGTAGTCGACGGTGATGCGGAAGCGGATGGTCGTGGTGGCCGAGATGAAGCCCGCCAGGTCTACCGTGCGGACCGCCAGCCCCGGGCCGGACTGACCGGTGATCGTGTCGATCACGATGAACGGGCCGCCGGTGGACGCCTCGACGACGACCTCGTCGCCGGTGTCGACGCCGTTCGACAGCCGGTACTGGTAACGCAGCAAGGCCCCGGCGCCGGCATAGGCCGAGATGTCGACCTGCCGGTCGACGAACGGCAGGTTGGCCGCGCTGATGTTGTTGTCCAGGCGCAGCGAGCCGCCCACCACCTGGACCTCGCCGCTGGTCGGGTCCGACGGATTCGGCGGCGTGGGGGCGGCGGCGTCGAGATCGTTCTCGATCCACGGGCCGGCCCACGAGTCACGCCCGTCGTCGTTGCTGTAGGAGACCGTCTCGAACTCGTCTCGGGCCTGGAACAGCTGGCTTACCGGGCCGGTGACCACGGTGCTCTGCGGGTCGTAGGTCACGCCCGCCGGCAGCGTGTCGGTCAGCCTCAGGTTGGTGTTGGTGGCGCCGGTGTTGTTGGTCACCTCGATGGTGTAGGTGATTGTCTGTCCCTGCACCACCGGGCCGCCAGCGTCGGAGGTCTTGGTCACGTCCAGACCGCCGGCGCCGGCCGGAATGGTGAAGCCGAAATCGTTGTCGGGGTCGATCTCACCGAAGTCGGTGTCGGCGAAGTCGGCCTCTTCGATGTTGTCGGTGCTCAGGCTGTGCCCGCCGGGCAGGGTCGTGGTGTCCACCTCGGCGACGAAGTTGCCCTGCCCCACCGTGAAGTCGTAGAAGCCGTCGGAGCCGGTCACGGGGCAGTCCAGGTTGAAGCCGCCGCCCGGGTTGTCGCACAGCAGGGTGTCGCCGCCGTCGACCACGCCGTCGTTGTTGTTGTCGATGTAGATCAACACGGTGGCGCCGCCAAACCCGGCGTCGCCGTCGAGAGGTTCCAGCGCGCCGTCGCCATCGACGTCGAAGAAAACCGTGCCGGTGATCAGGTTGTCTGTCAGACAGGCCACCGCCTCGTAGTCCCCGAGGCCGCTGAAGTCGTTGAAGTCGACGATCGGGATGGCCAGGGCGCTCTGCTTGTCGAGGATGAAGAACTCGTTACTGGTCCCGGTGGTGCCGTAGAGCTGGCCGTCGAGGCCGAAGGAGAGGCCCTCCATGTCCTCCACCTGAAGCAGCGGATTGAAGAAGTTGCCGATGATCGTGCCGGCGCCGGTGACCGGGTCGACGGTCACCAGGAAGTCGACATTCCCGCCGGTGTTGTTGACCGCGTAGATCGTCCCGTCGGTGGGATCGATGGCGACGTCATCGATGTCGACCAGCAGCCCCGGGCCGGAGACCCGGACGCAGGTGGCGCCGCCGGTGAAGCCGGGCGTCGGCGTGGTGTCGACCAGGCCGGTCGTGGGATCGATCTGAAACAGGACGTCGTCGGGAGCGCCGCCGTCGCCGTCGCGGGCGGAGGCCCACAGCACCAGGGTGCCGGTGCCCGGATCGGTCCGGGTGTAGTCGAACTGCAGACCGTCAACATCGTTGATCGTGACGGTAGCGCCGCCCGGCAGCGTGCAAGTGCCGACGTCCGCGGAGACCTGGATGAACTCGGAGTCGTTGCCGTCGTTGTCCCAGGAGTCGTCGTAGTCGATGAATCCGAAGTCGTCACGGTCGGCCGCGTAGAGGCAGCCCGGGATGTTGCGCGGCGAGCCCACCGTGCCGCAGGAGCTGACCTCCGGATTGAAGGCGATCGCCTCCATGCCGGTGGTGCCGGTTCCCCCCTGGTTGAGGAAGCTGTCGCCGTCCTTGCTGATGAAGATCAGGTTGTCGCCGGAGTCGGCGACGGCAAAGCAGTAGGCCTCGGGCTGCGGCACCGCGGCGCCGGCAAGCGTGGGCAGGCCGGCGACCAGCGCCGCCAGCAGCGCCAGGGTCGCCCGCAGCCGCCCGGCCGGTCGAGCCGGCGGGCCCTGCCCGGGGAAGAGGGAGGTCCGGTGCATCGTCGCGAGATCGTCGTTCATGGCCTTGTGGTCCTTGCTCCGCCGACGCACCAGCGCCGTCGGCGCTGGCGGCGGAGCCCGGTCGGCGGCACAAGCCCGACAGCTCCGCCACGGCGGTTTGCCCCCCTCCCAGCGCAAGGAGCGTGCCACGTCTCGCGTCGCTGATGGCCGAACCTCGGCTCCCAGGGCGATCCCGGAATCCGGCGCGAGTCCCATGGGGTCAGGAAGATCCAGCCTGGGCGACAGAGACTGGCCAACGGCGCCCGACGGCGCCGCAACCAGGCCCCGAGCTGTTATGAATGTCGCAATAATTGTCACCTGACAGACCGTTTTTTCGGTGCACCGAAGTACTGCGAGTCTCTCGGTCTTCGACAATCTGATGAGTTCAGGAGTACTCGGTTTCGCGAAACTGCGCCGCCGACCCTCCCGGCATGGGAGCGCCACAAGTTCCTCTATTATCGCGGATTAGTGACCGATTCCTCAAGCTATGCTTGAATTATTCGGCGCCATGTCGGAACCTCACGAGCATCGATTGTCGGCACCATCCCCCCGGACTCCGGCCCGAGCACCATCGACTCGACAGTCGCCACGGTGCCCGTCTTGCGTGCATTCCGACAATCCCCGATCTGGCACGCCAAGTGCAGCTTTGAAGTCCGCCGTAGGTTTCGAAGACGAGTCTGGACAATGAACTGCGCCGGGGGACCTGACATCATGGGGCGACTTCCAACGACACTCCCGTTCGAACTTGAGGCCAGAGCCGCTTTTCGGGGGCCCGCTCGAGCTCGGTCCACGACCTCGCGCCCTCGCGGGCTGCGTTCTTCGAAGAGCGGCCCCGTGGCTCGCCCGACCGGATCTCGGAAGTGGCGCGCGGGCACGCTCGTGGCCCTGCTGCTGCTCACGGCGGGCACGGCGGCGGCCCAGCCCACGGTCAACGGCCTCTTCTACGGCGACGGCGATGACGCCATCTACTCGCCCTACGCCACATCCCAGTTCGGCAGCGTGCTCTACAACTACTACGACGCGGCCACGAACATCATGTATGTCGCCCTGGTGGTGAGTCACGCGGTCAACGACAACGTCTGCAGCCCGAAGGCCAACAAGGACTACACCGCCAGCGCGAACCCTCCGTGGAGCCAGCACCGCAGCTGCAAGCGGGCCTCCGACTCCGAGTTCGCCTCCTGGACCCTCGAGTGCGCGCCCGGCTCGCCGCGCGCCTGGGCCTGGCAGCAGGCGACCGGCTGCCCCCAGACGGCCGGCCCACCGCCCAGCAACTGGGTCTCCGATTCGTCCTGCGGGCCGAGCTCTCCCGCGGCGGACTGGCCTCCCGGGGTCGAGGCGATCTCGACCACCTCGTTTGTGACGAACGTCAACACCTACCAGGCGGCGGCCCCGGCGACCCGCGCCTGGAACCTCTATGCCTTCGGGACCAACCTGGATACCGGCTGGAAGAGCCCCTTCGTCGCCTCGGCCCCGAACGACGTCACCCAGGTCCCCGGCTATCCCACCTGGAGCAGCACGGACGGCGGCGGGTTGTTCTACGAGTGGGAGTGGTCGATGGTCTACGAGTGGTCGGTCGACCTGGGGCCGGGCGGCGCCGACTGCGGCAACAACGTCGTGGTCTTCATCACCGGCAACTCACACCACTCGCCGGGCAAGCACGGTTCCCAGGACGACCCGTTCGACCCGCCGACGGGCGACCCGACTTTCTCCGACTTCGGAGATCTGCCGGATTCGTACGCCACGACGGTCGCCGCCGGAGGCGCACGGCACTACATCAAGGTCAACGCGCCCTACCTCGGGCAGAGCCTGCTGGCGGAGACCGACGGGCAGCCGACCGGAGACGCTTCCGGCGACGGCAACGAGGAGGACGGCGTCACGGCCAACGTCACCGCCAACTGGACGGCCGGCTCGACCCAGACGTTCGACGTCGTGGTCTCGCGAGCCCCGGCCGGCGGCGCGTTGCTCGGCGCATGGTTCGATTGGAACAGCGACGGCGACTTCGGCGACCCAGGCGAGTTCGTCTCCTGGAGCGGGCTGGCCACCGGGACGCACACGCTGAGCATCACCGTCGGCGCAGGCTTCGATTGGCAGACCGACTCCCTCAACGCCCGCTTTCGCCTCTTCTCGAGCGCTACCGAGGCGCCGGGTGGCAGTCTCGACTCCGGCGACAGCAGCGGCACGGCGACCGATGGCGAGGTCGAAGACTACGTCTTTCCACCCGGATCGCTACCCGTCAGCCTGAACGCCTTCGCCAGCGAGTTCGCCGGTCGCAATACGCTGACCGTTCGCTGGCAGACCGCCACCGAGACCGACAACGTGGGCTTCGAGCTGCTCGGCCGGGTAGGCGGCGACTGGCGACCGCTGGCGGATTTCGTCCCGAGCCAGGGAATGAGCTCGGCCTTGCCGAGCGACTACGAGACCGAGATCTTCCTGCCTCAGGGGGTGACCGCGATCGAGCTGGTGGACTACGACACGCGGGGCCGGCCCGAGCGGTTCGGCCCCTTCCGACCCGGCGCGAGCTACGGCGAGCTCCAGCCGATCCGCCGGATCGACTGGACCGAGCCTCGCGCGCAACGTGAGGAACGGCTGGCGAAGCGTGGCTTCGTCAGGAGCGGAAGCGCGGCAGACGACGCCTCCTTGCGGGCTGCAGAGAGCTCGAGGTGGAGAAAGGTAAAGAACCGAGGCGCCGGCCGCGGGCCCTCAGGTCGATCGCGCGGTTCCGGAGCGACCACCTTCGAATCTGCGGGTAACGACACCATCCGGCTGGCCAGGGCTGCACTGACCCACGTCGCGGTTACCGAGCCCGGTATCCAGCGGGTCGGCTACGAGACGCTGTGGGACGGTGGTCTCGACCTGGCCGGTGTGCAAGCGCGCGAGATTGCCGTCACCTGGCGCGGCAGGCCGGTGTCGCGACGGGTGGAGGGTGGCAGGGTCTTCGGGCCCGGCAGCTCGATCGAGTTCGTCGGCCGGCCGCCGCGCGGCGACGCCGCGCTCTATCTGGACGCCCACCTCTATCAGATATCCGTCGATCCGGCCCGTGCCCGCGAGGCGCGAAAGCTGGGCCGGGGCAAGGCGAGACGGATCTCCGACTCGTACCAGCGGGAATCGCTGGTGGACCTTTCCGCCATGTACCACCGGCAGTCCCCGACCGGCGACCCATGGATCGAGCAGACGGTCCTGGTGCGGGGCGCTCCCAAGACAGTCACCCTGGAGATCCCCGTCGACGGTCCCGTGCTGCCCGGACCGGCCCGCCTGAGCCTGGGCCTGGGCACGGTCACCGACCTGCCGGACATCACCGGTCCCGATGGCGTAGTGCTCCCGGAGCACAATGTCGAGATCTGGTTCAGCGGCCCCGACGCCGGTTTCGAGTACTTGACCACCGCTTCGACCTCCGGGCAGAGGGACTGGAAGATCGAGGCCGAACTGCCGCGGGGCACGCTGCGGCCCGGCGTCAACCGGCTGCAGCTGCGCTTCGACACTGACTACTTCCTTTCCCTGGTGCTGATCGACAGCTATGGCGTCCGCTATCCCGCCCCCTACCTCGGCCCGGAGCTCGATTTCGCCTCCGATTCCCGCTCCGAGGGCTACCGGGTGGAGGGCTTCGCCAGCCCTTCGATCGTCGCCTACGCCGAGCAGGCGAACGGCACCCTGACCCGGGTCGATGCCCGGGTGGCGCCTTCGGGAAGGGGCTTTGCCGCCGAGCTGCGGCAGCTCGACGGGGCGCACTTCTGGGTGGCCGAGAGCCCGCACGCGCCGGCCGTCTTCACCACCGAGGCCCCGGCCGATCTGCTGGACGTGCCGGCCGAGCTGGTCGTGATCACCGACTCAAGCTTCATCGGCACGGCGGCGCTGGATGACTACCTGGCGCAGAAGGCCGAGCTGAACCCCGTCGCCATCGATGTCGAGGACATCTACAACGGCGTCGGCTTCGGCATGGCGCTGCCGGGCGCGATCACCGACTATCTGAAGATCCGCAACGAGGTGCAGCCGTTCACCCACGTGCAGTTGGTCGGAACCGACTGCTACGACCGTCTCAACCGCGTGTCCGAGTGCGTGAGCTTCATCCCGCTGCCGACCGCTCCGGTGGGAGTCACCATCTACAGCCCGAGCCAGAACCGGCTGGTCGACCTGGACGGTGACGGCGTCGGCGACAAGGCGGTGGCGCAGTTCTCGGTGCGCGACGAGACGGAGCTGGCGACGATCGTGAGCAAGGGCGCGGCGTGGAGAGACAGCGGGCTATCGGGCCGGAAGTCGGCTCTCTTGATCGCCGAGGAGACCGACGGCGTGCACAGCTTCACCAGCCAGATCGAACGGCTCAGGCAACGGCTGGGCTGGTCCGCCACCGATCTTCTGGACATGGGCGATCATCCGCAAGTCGACACGGCAAGGGAGGCCCTGCGCTCGGCGCTCGATGGCGGGCGCACCCTGACCGTCTTCTCCGGCCACTCGTCACCGGGCGTCTGGGCATACCGGTCGCTGTTGACGGCCGGCAGCGTCGAGACGCTGACCAACTTCGGTCGGCCGACGGTGATCGTGCCGCTGGCATGCGAGACGACCTACGACATCAGCCCCAGCGCCGACGTGCTCGGGCACCAGCTGCTCTACGCCGGGGAGCAGGGCGCTCTGGCGATCAGCGGCGCCGTGGCGCTGTCCAGCCTGGACGACAACGAGCGGATGGCCGAGTTCATCCTGGACGGCCTCAACGCTGGGCTGACGCTCGGCGAGGCGGTCCAGGCCGGCCGCGAGGCGCTGGGCGCCGCCTTCCAGACCCTGCAGGACAACTGGATGACACAGGGAGACGTCGCTGCTAGAATCTCGGAGTAGCCAGCGATCACGAGAAGCTCAAGGCACCGCGCCGCGCGGCCGGTCGGACGAGACCCCAACAAGAGTGGAATCCGGCCAGATGCCGCGGAGCGACAGGGACAGGATCGACTCGACGGCCCGCCTCGAGGAGGCAGGGCCGGACGTTTCCGCGGGTTCGGCCAAGAGGTCGTATCTTCGGCCCGCGCTGCAGAGGTACGGGCAGCTGGTGGATCTGACCCGGTTTGGCGGCTCACAGATCGTG
>CAWAET010000003.1:0-231664 GCA_963781065.1 Thermoanaerobaculia bacterium
TGTGACAGCCGGCGGGAAGGAATGGGAATCCGCCCCGGATCTGACGTTCAAGGTCCTTTCGAGTCCCGCCAGCAGCGCCCGGAGGCGCCGATCGAAGCGGAACTCTCGCCGATGCGCCCGACGAAATCCAGAACCGTGCAGACGGTCTTCTTCTCGGCGCGGCGCAGGCCCCTACCCAGCTGCTGTAGGAAGAGGACCGGGCTGTCCGTTGGTCGAAGCAGCAAGAGTGTGTCGACCACGGGCACGTCCACGCCTTCGTTGAAGAGGTCCACCGAGAAGACGACCTTGACCCTGCCCTTGGCCAAGTCGCGCAGAGCGGCCGCTCGCTCAGCAGCGGGGCTGTCACCCCAGATTGCGACTGACGGGATTCCGGCCTTCCTGAAGATCCGCGCCATGTACTGTGCATGCACCACGCTTACGCAGAAGCCGAGCGCCCGCATTGTCGAGAGGTCTTCCGCTCGGTCATGCCGTTGCTCCTTGAACGACGCCTTGCGGGCCCATGCGTCGGAGCTCGTGTAGAGATTGGTCAGCCCCTCAACGTCATAGCCACGACCCCGTCTCCAAGCCATCCTCCTCGTAAATCGGAGCCGTTCGAAGATCCAAGTAGAGGAAAGGGCTCAGACGACGCTGATCGATGGCATCCCAAAGCCGAAGGTCGGCTGCGATTCGATCATCGAACCAGTGCAGTACGGGGAGGCCATCCGAACGCTCGCGTTGCGGTCAGGCCGAGGAGTTCGCGCGGCTGGACGTGCTCCAACAGGTACTTGTAGGAGGGCGCTGCGGCGTGGTGAAACTCATCCACTACGACCACGTCGAAGTGGTCCGCTTTCAGGTTCTCCAGATCAGCCCTTCGCAGGCTCTGGATTGACGCGAAGACGTGCTCGAATCTCTGTGGGCGCTGTCCCGCGACCCACTGCTCACCAAAGCCAAGGTCGCGCAGTGCATGGCGGAACGTAGCCTGACTCTGGTCAAGAATCTCTTTGCGGTGGGCGACGAAAAGCAGTCGGTCGCGGTCAACTCGTCGTAGACGGGCGTAGTCCAGCGCAGCCATCACCGTCTCGCCTGTACCGGTCGCGGCGGCGATCAAGTTCCGGTGATGGCCTCTCTGCCTTGCGACCGCGACCTTCTCGAGCAGCCGTTCCTGAAACGGCCATGGCCGCATCTCGACTGGAGCGAGGAACAGGCCCTCGGGCCTTGGTCCTTGGACCGTTGCGCGTGCTTCTCGAACTCCTTTGAATCGTAGGGGCGGAAATCGGCACTCTCCCAGTATGTGGAAAAGACGGCGCTCACCTTGTCGACGACATCCGGATTGCGAACCCCCGAGACGCGCACGTTCCAGACTCCAGCCCTGAAACCTGCGCCGAGTGTGTGAGGTTGGACGACCCGATGTATGCCGTTGAAGCAACCGAATCTCGATGGAAAAGCCAGGCCTTGGCGTGTAGCCGGGTCTCTTCGTGTTATGATACCGAACTTTGGCTCCCAACTTGAGTAGCAACTCAAGAGTCCGCTGCTCGGTCGAGCCGGTGTAGGTCGTAATCAGGACCCGCAGCTGGTTTCGATCACAGTGTCTGCGCAGCGCCTCGCGTAGCGGATTCACGCCCGTAGTCCGGATAAAGGCCATCAAGAGGTCGATACGGTCGGCTGATCCGATCTCGGCGAGTAGCTGGCGACCGACGCGCTCGCCCGGAGAGTTGCAGAGCAGGGTGGTATCGAGAAGCGGAATCAGCGGGGCTTCGACTTCTCTTGGCGAGCCGTCCGGCAGCTTCTTCAGAATGGAGCGAAGTACGGATCTGTTGGTACAGGAGCGTCCTGCGCGGCATCGATGTTGTCGATCAACTCGTCCAGCCGCTGCAGCAGCTCCCGGGTGACCTCGAGGCCCCGTTGCGAGCGATCCGACTCCCCGAGTGAGGCAATCGCTTGCTCCAGCACCCGACCGAGATGCAGGCCAATCCGGTTCGCGGCCTCCGCCCGATGTAGATCGCTCCGATCAACGACCAAGCGATCGCTCAGTTCAGAGAGCCGATCCGCCAGGCGGGCGGTGATGCGAAGGGATTCGTAGAGGCCGGGGTCGAGCGGATCGGTCATGCGCTATTGCTGTCTTGCTCGTCTCGATCGCTCACCGGCTCTCGTCCCTCTGGCCGACGATGGGGGTCTCGGGGCAGGCATTGGCAGTCAGATGAAGCGGGCACAGGATACCCCACCACGTCAGGATTCCGTGCGGGGATGACGAGCGGCCGGACTCCTTCCGCCCACGCGTTTGAGAGCCTCGGGCTATGGGAGAGGAGATCCCGGCGACACCCGCCGTTGAATCAGCAGTACTGGAGCCTCATTCAACCCGGTTGAGACTTTACGAATGGGCTCCTCGGGCCCAGGCCCGGAGGCTACCTGTCTCTCAGTCCCGGCGAACAGCAGCCTCAATCCCGGCCGCGACCCGCCGTCGAGTGCTCCTACTGACTCTGAGCCAGTCGGGGGAGAGCTTCTCCCACTTGCCGGACTTCATCCTGAGCTTGACCCAGCGGCCTTCGTGCTCGACGTAGTCGATCTGGTCCAGCCGGATGGCTCGGGTGCCGAGCAGGCTGGAGACGAGGACGGACTCGTCATCGATCTTCACCCTGGAGATCAGCACGTCGACGATCCAGGCGAGCATCATGAGGGTGTAGATGGAGTAGAGCACCAGCTTGAGACGCTCCGGTGTCGGCGCCATCAACTCCTGGACCACTCCGGTGCCGGCGAGCAAGAGCACGACCAGGAGGCACACGGGATACCAACGGGGCGCTCGGTAGTCGGCCGGCTTCTGCGAGCTCATCGGCCGGACACCTGGTCGGCCTGGTGGCGGGCGCTGAGGAGACCCAGGGCGACCCAGATCCGACCGAGCGTGATGAGCATGCGGAACTCGCCCTCGTAAGAGCGACGAGTCTCGTCCAGGTTGCGGACCGGGAAGGCGAGATGGAATGGGCAGGCCACCGGGTGTTCCTGTGCTGAGCTTACTGCAGCGGCGGCCGTGTTCCCTGGATTCCAGGCAAGTCGGCCAGGGGCGCGGCGTATCGATCGAGGCACAGGGGCATGACGTTCCCGCGGGAACGTCTCGGGAGGCCAGAGAAAAAAAGTCGGAAGAAAGTCGCCCAGACCCCTTGACAGGGTTTCGGAGGGGGTTGGCGACGTCATCTCAGGGAGCACACAGAGGTGCCCGTCTCGCCCCTGGCTTCGCTTGTGAGCGGTGTTCTCCCCACGAGGCAGCTTCGAGCGTTCGAAGTGCCCCAGGAACCCCTCAGAAGGCCACCTAAAGCGTTGAAAAAGCGGGGTTTATAATGCGGTGAACCCCTCGGAGAACGCCATGCGAATCAGCCCCCACGACCCTCCCGCAACCCCCCGACCGGGCCGACCTCGAGCACCTCGGCGAACGCATCGCCGAGCTCCACGCCCAGATCACCGCCGCCACCTACCAGCTGCTCGCCCTGATCCGCGACTTCGACGAGCGCGGCGGCTGGTACAGCGCCTACGGCGGCTTCGCCACCTGCGCCCACTGGCTCAGCTGGCGCACCGGCCTGCGGCCGGGCGCGGCCCGCGAGCACGTCCGCGTCGCCCGCGCCCTGGGCGAGCTGCCGCGGCTCTCCGAGGCCATGCGCCAGGGCCGGATCTCCTACTCCAAGATCCGCGCGCTGACCCGGGTGGCGACGGCGGAGAACGAGGAGGAGCTGCTGGAGATCGCCCTGGCCGGCACCGCCTCCCACGTCGAGCGCCTGGTCCGCGCCTGGCGCCGGGTCGACCGGATCGAAGAGCGCGAGCAGGAGGCCCTGCGCCACGAGAGCCGGTACCTGAGCCTCTGGACCGACGAGGACGGCATGGTGGTCGTGCGCGGGAGGCTCGCGCCGGAGGCGGGGGCGGCGCTGATCAAGGCGGTCGAGGCGGGGTGCGACGTGCTGTACGAGCAGGAGAAGGAGAACGAGGCGACGAACCCGGAGGCGGTGCCGGCGGGGCAGCGGCGGGCGGATGCGCTGGGGCGGGTGGCCGAGGCGGCGCTGGCCGGAGGGCTGGACAAGGGGACGCGGGGGGATCGGTACCAGGTGGTGGTGCATGTGGATGCCCCGGTGCTCGAGGAGACGGAGGTTGCCCGCGAGGGGCACGATCGCGTTCCCGCGGGAACGCCGCACGACCTGGCGGCCAACGAACCCGAAATACCGGCGGCTTCTCCCGTTCCTTTCCGCGGGAACGTTCCCGCGGGAACGTCCGGAGCAGATTCCGGCGCCCCCGGCCAGTCCGCCTTCGAAGGCGGCGCCCACGTTCCCGCGGCAACGTCTCAACGCATCGCCTGCGACGCCAGCAAGGTGGTCATGACCCACGATGCCGACGGCAACATCCTCGATCTCGGCCGCAAGACCCGCATCATCTCGCCGGCGTTGCGCCGGGCGTTGACCCACCGCGACCAGGGGTGCCGGTTTCCGGGCTGTTCGGTGACGTTCTGCGATGCGCATCACGTACGGCACTGGGCGCGGGGCGGGGAGACGCGGCTCGAGAATCTCGTGCTTTTGTGTCGTCGTCATCACCGGTGCGTGCACGAGGAGGGCTACCGGGTGCGATGCGGGCCCGAGGGGGAGTTTCAGTTCCTGCGGCCGGACGGCAGGCCGATATCGGAAGCCCCGGCGTCGCCGGCGGTGGCTGACGATGCTTTCGCCGCCTTGGCCGAGTCGCTGAGCGCGGCTGGGATTGATCTGGAGGAGCTTGGGGGCTATCCGGAGTGGGACGGGAGTGGGTTGGATCTGGCGTGGGCGGTGAGTGTATTGCGGTCACCCTCGTCCCCTGCCTGACAGCCTCCACGGCCGGCTCAGGACGAGCCGCCTCCCAAGCCCCGCTTCCCGGAGAACGACCCGGGTGACGCGAGGTGGCTGCGCGTTCAGCTCGGGCATGCACGGAGCTGGAAGCTCTTGGAGCAGCTCAGCGGTGCCGAGCCTGATCGGCGACTTTGGACGGCAAGATCCGACCAGGCTCTTTCGTCCTAACGGGCATGACTCGCTCGGACTGCCTGACCGAATTGTCCTGTGCCCCGTTACGGGTTACACTTCAATGATCGTCGGCATTCGGCACCGCGGTTTGCGGCGGTACTTCGAGGCAGGCGATCGCCGAGGTGTGCATGCGAGCCATGTCCCCAAGATTCGACGCATCCTGGCCCGGCTCGAAGCTGCGACGAGCCTGCGGGATCTCGATGCTCCAGGGCTGCGACTGCATCCGCTCAAAGGAAGGCTGAAGGGTCGGTGGGCTTTGGACGTCGATCGGACCTGGCGGATCACCTTCACCTTCGACGGCCGACACTGCCATCAAGTCGACTACGAGGATTATCACTAGCGAGGTCGCCCCGATGATGCACGATCCACCCCACCCCGGAGAGATTCTGCGCGCGGACTACCTGGAGCCCCTGGGTCTGAGCGTGACGGCGGCGGCCGGCGCGCTCGGCGTGACGCGCAAGACGCTGTCCGCGGTCCTGAACGAGCGGGCCGGGATCAGTCCGGCGATGGCCTATCGGTTGGCCAAGGCGTTCGACACCAGCCCGGAGCTCTGGAGCAATCTGCAGATGCAGTACGACCTGTGGCAAGCGAGGGAGACAGACCTGGAGGGCGTTCTTCGGCTGGTGCCGGCTTGAGGAGGTGCCGTCGCTGTTGAGTTAATCGGTGATCCGGCCGCCAGTGCCGGGCGGTAGATTGGCGCTACAACCGGGCGGCCCCGGCTTTTCGGCAGGCGGCGCGCAGCTTGCGGTCACGTGTGGCGAGCGGACAGCCGCGCCGCATCGCCAGCTCGAGGTAGGCTGCGTCGTAGCTCGAGAGCGTCAGCTTCCTGGCCAGCGCGAGAACCCCGGTCGTCGCCCGCTGGAACGAGGTCTCGTCGACCTCGATCGGCAGGGCGGCGACGAGCTCGAGGAAGCGCGAGGAGTCCGCTGGAGTCAGTCGCTTCTTGCGCTCGGCCACGGCCAGGACGTTGGCCACTTCGAGGGCCCAGACAGAGGGCACCAGGATGCGGGCGCCGAGGCTTGCTTCGAGGACCCGGTCGGAATAGGCATCGGCTTCGTCCTCGAAGCACCACGACATCGTCACCGAGCAGTCCAGAACAAACGTGCTCAAGGCCGGCCGTCCTCGATCAGGTCTCGCAGGGAGATGCCGTCGAGGCGGTGCCCCGTGCGGAAGGTCCTCAGTTCGGCGATCGTCTCCGCCAACGGTCTTGCGGGGGCCGGCTCGACGGGCACGAGCCGCGCTACCGGCACTCCGTGCTTGGTGATGGTGATCCGTTCGCCGCCGGCGACACGCTCGAGCAGCCTGGGTAGGTGGGTCTTGGCCTCGTAGGCTCCGACTTCGCTCATGCCGGGAAGCTACCACACTGGTCTTAGACTGGTCTAAAAAGGAGCCTGATCGGCGACCTTGGACGAGCGAAAAGGCAACCGCTAAGCCGCGGCAGCAGCTGAGCTATGTCATGCAATATGCCTGGCAGGTCGAGGCGGCCGGCAAGCGCCGCATCGAGTTGGCCACGAACCGCTCGATGGGCTTCCTCCAGGTGCCGCTCGACTTCCGCTTCCGCTTCAGCCTCGGCCCGGCGGCCCGGCCTACCCGTTAGGGTGTTGCCATGCCCTGATCGCGGGGCGAGGGTGAGTTTGCCTCGATAAGGCCTCACCTGGGCAAGCCCAGGGCCGCAAAAGCCACGGGTCTTCGGATCGAAGTGGCGTTGTAGTGCGTTAGGTCCGCTGAACCGTCGATGCCTGCTGCCAACGGCCCGGTGCCGGCCCAGGGTTCCTGCTCCTGGCCGGTGACGCGCACCCATGGCGCGCGATTACAACAAACCATCGGCCGAAACGGCCGACAAACCAAAGGAGGTTCTCGAGATGAAGCTGCCCTTCTTGCCCTGTTCTTACAGACACATCGGTGTCCCGCTGCTCCTCTTGATAGCTGGCGCCCTTGCGTTCGGCGTAACCGTGGCGCAGGCGGACGACGGCAAGCAGTATCCGGGGAGTTTCTGCGTGCGTTGGAGTGGTGGTACTCCGACGTACAGCTGGAGCAGGATCGGTAACACACACACCAGCAGCGCGCTGCGTGTCGACTGCCCCGTCGTGAAAGATACGATCTACGGCGACATCAACGACGGGACCGTCCGGGTGATCGATCAACATTTCACCCAGAGCGTGTCCTGCAACCTGGTCAGCTTCTATGTCACTGACACTGGCGGACTGGCCGCTTGGGCCAGCGGGAACAAGGAGACGGTGGGTTCCAGCCCGGAACCGAAAGAGCTTCTGTTCGGGTCAATCGGCGCCAACAGCAGGAGTCACTATTTCTACAGTTGCCAGATTCCCCCGCGCTATGAGGGAGAGACATCGTGGCTCATCAACTACAGAGTCGATGAGGACTGACGCAGTCAAGAAGCGCCGACGCGAGGGAGATGCAAGGGCTATGAAGAGAAACCGTTTGGAGGATATCGTGAGAAATACAGAGACGATCTCGAGGTGGCGGGCGTTGGGTGTTGGACTGAGTCTGGGCCTTCTGCTGGCGGGCGGGAGCGCCGTTGCGCAGTCGGTCGACAAACCGGCGGCATCGCCTCTGGACCGCGAGGCGCAGGCGCAGATCCAGCTCCTCGACGAGAAGATGACGGCGGAGCGGAAGGACCGCGAGTGGGCGGTGGCCGCGGAGGATGGCCTGAAGCGGGCCTTTCGTCTCGATGCGGCCAAGAAGCGTGAGTGGAAAGAGGCGTTACGGCTCGAGAGGGAGCCATCCATGGGTCTCGGGAGTGCCGATTGTCGTTCGACCTTCTGTCGAATGGAGGTCAGCTTCGAAAACGTTGGCGAGCGAGAGGATCTGCTGCGGATGGTCTTGAATGCCATGCCGTGGTCCGGGGAGGCATTCGTTTATGTGGAGGGCCCTAAATCCACCACGGCTGTGGTGTTTCTCGCCAAGGACGGCCAGACATTGCCACGTTACGACTCCGGGGTGGATCGGGAGTAACGGAGTCAGCGTCGATCGGACAGCCGGCCGGCGGTCTCGGCAACGAGGGCCGCGAGGGCCTCGACGTGGTGTTCCCGGGTGTGGATGTTGACCAGGTTCATCCGCAGCCAGGCGACGCCCTCGTGGCTGGTGGTGCTGAACCAGGCTCGGCCGGTGGCGACGACCTCGCGGGCGATCCTCGTCTGCAGCTTGTCGAGCGCGGTCGCCTCGGCGCCGGCGGGCTCCCAGCGGGCGCAGGCGACCGAGAGCTCGCCGCCGTCGAGGACGCGGAAGCCGGCATCGCGCAGCAGGTCCTCGAGCTTGCGGGTCAGACGGATGTTGCGGTCGACGGCCTCGCGGATCACCCTCCAGCCGTGCGCCCGCAGGGCCATCCATACCGTCAGCCCGGTGCCGCGGCGCGAGGTGGGCACGCCGCGGCGAAACGGATCGGCCGTGCCGTCGCCGGGGATGTAGGAGGTGGCCACGTCGAAGGTCTCCAGCTCCAGTTGCCGGTGAGGGGTCAGCAGGAGGCCCGCGGTCATCGGGATGAAGAACCACTTGTGCGGATCGATGGCGATGGAATCCGCCCGGTGGATGCCCTCGAGCTGGCGCAGCCTGGGTTGCTGCAGCAACGCGCCGCCGCCGTAGCAGGCGTCGACGTGCAGCCATAGTCCGTGGCGCTTGCAGATGTCGGCCATGCCGCCGATGTCGTCGAGGGCGCCGGTTCCGGTCGTCCCGCCGTTGGCAACGACCGCGAACGGGAGATGCCCGGCCGCGCGATCGCGCTCGATCCGCTGCTCCAGCAGCTCGAGATCGATCGCGCCGCGCCCGCGCGACGGGACCCCGATCACGCCCTTTGTTCCGACGCCGATCACCGCCGCGGCGCGGTCGACACAGAAGTGGGTCGCCTCGGATCGATAGAGGATGGGTCGACCGCCCAACGCGGTCGGGCCCTCCCGATGCCATTCGGGGAAGTGGGCGCGGCGGGCGAGCAGGAGCCCCTGCAGGTTGGCGAAGGTGCCGCCGGGAAGGATCATCCCGGAGGCGTCCTCGTCGAGCCCGCAGAGGCGGGCGAACTCGCGGATGACCTCCTGCTCGACCGCGCTCATGGCCGGGCTCTGATGGAACGCTCCGCCGTTGTTGTTGAGCGACGACACCAGCAGGTCGGCGAGCGGGCCGGCCGGCAACGGCGACGAGTTGACGAGCCCGAAGTAGAGCGGATGGGGTGTCCCCATGGAGTGAGGCAGGACCTTGCGCGCGAAGTCCTCGAGTGCCTGATCGAGTCCGACGCCCTCCTCGTCGATCGAGCCCGCAAACAGAGCGCGCATCTCCTCGCGCGTCGCTCCGGGGTCGACCCGCCGCTCCTCCAGCCCGCCGTAGATCTCCGTAAACAGCTCGGCGGCACGCTGGGCGGCCCGGCGCAGGTTCTCAGGTGACAGATCGAGACTCATGCTGGTGCTCCCGTGTGGGGTCCAGGCCGAACGCGCCGCGTGGCCTCGGCGGTCAGCGGGTCGTCGGGCCAGTAGTGCTTCGGGTAGCGGCCCTTGAGCTCCTTCTTGACCGCGAAGTAGGCCTCGCGCCAGAAGCTCGCCAGGTCGGTGGTGACCTGAACCGGCCGCTGCGCCGGGGACAGCAGGCGCAGGGTGACCGGGAGGCGGCCGCCGCCGATGCGCGGTGTCTCGGTCCAGCCGAAGACCTCCTGCAGCCGGACCGCCAGGGCCGGCGCCGCGGGATCGGCGTAGTCGACCGGCAGGCGCGAGCCGCTGGGGACCTCGAGGTGGGTGGGCGCCAGCTCGTCGAGCGCCGGCCGCAGCTGCCAGCCCACCCGCGTCCAGAGGAGCTGGACCAGGTCGAGCCGGGCGAGGTCGCCCAGGGCGCGCATGCCGCCGAGAAAGGGCCCCAGCCAGTCGGCCAGGGTCGCCATCAGCGCCTCCTCGCCGACGTCGGGCCAGGTCTCCGGATCGATTCCGTGGGCGAACCGCAGCCGCTCGAGGAGCTGGCGCGTGAGCTTGCTCCAGGGCAGGGCGCGCAGGCCGACGCTGCGGACGCCGTCGAGGAGGGCCGCGGCGACCCGGTCGGCGTCCGGCTCGCTCAGCGGCGCCCGTGCCAGGACGAGCGCGCCCAGGCGCCGCTCGCGTGTCGCCTCGACCCGCGCCGCCGCGGCGTTCCAGCGCACGTCGTCGACCTGGTCGACCTGGCTCGACGAAGAGGTCCTCGATCTGCCGCGGCTCGATCGGCGCCGCCTGGTAGATGCGCGCCTCCCGGCCCCGGTCGCCGACGTCGGAGACGACGATCCAGGCGCGGGCGGCGAGGCTCTGCCCCTCGGCGAGCGCCGCGCCGCGGCCGTTGCGCAGCAGGTAGCGGGCGCCGCGCGGTGCGCCGGGCGTGGCGGTGGCGGCCGCCGGCCCGTCGGCGGAGTCGTCCCGGCGGCGGGCGACGCGATCGGGATAGGCGAGGGCGAGAAGCTCCCCGGCGCGCTCGACGTCCGCGGCGGCGAGCTTCTCCCGCGCCGGAACCGACAGCGAGCGAGCGAGCGCCCGGGCTTCGGCCAGCGCTCGCCGGAGCCGGCCGCGATCGACCTCGTGACCGACGACCGCCCGCGTGCCGCGACCCTGGCGCGGTGCCTCCAGGCGGAGTGCCTCCAGCCGCAGGCGCAGGTCGGCATCGGCCGCTTCGCCGGGGCGCCGTAGGAGATCGCGCTCGCCCAGCAGGGCCGCCAGGTGGCAGCCCAGCAGGCCGAGCCCTATCTCGTTGGCCCGCACCAGCATGTGCCCCAGACGCGGGTGCGCAGCGAGGGCCGCGACGCTCCTGCCGTGCGGGGTGATGTCGCCGTCGCCGACCAGATCGAGCTGGCGGAGCAGACCCAGCGCCTGCTCGATCCCGGCGGCCGGCGGCGGGTCGAGCCAGGCGAGCTCGTCCGCGGCGGCGCCCCACAGCGCCAGCTCCAGCAGCAGCGGCGCCAGGTCGGCATCGAGGATCTCGGGGCGCAGATGGGGCACCAGGCCGCGCTGCTCGCCCTCGGTCCACTGGCGGTAGCAGACGCCGGGAGCGGTGCGCCCGGCGCGGCCGCGGCGCTGGTCGGCGACGTCGGCGGTCACCCGGACCGTTTCGAGCCCGGTCATGCCGGTGGCGGGGTTGAAGCGGGGCAGGCGCATCCAGCCGCTGTCGATCACCACGCACACGCCCTCGATGGTGAGCGAGGTCTGGGCGATGGCGGTGGCCAGCACCACCTTGCGCCGTCCCGCGGGGCTCGGCGCGATGGCGCGGTCCTGCTGGTCGCGCGACAGGTCGCCGAAGAGCGGGTGCAGGTCGACGGTCCGCGGCAGGTCCATGTTCCGCAGCCGCTCGGCGGTACGCCGGATCTCGCCGGCGCCGGGCAGGAAGACGAGCACGTCGCCGGCCTCGTCGCCGAGCGCCCGGGCGACCGCGGCGGCGACCGCGGGCTCGATCCGGTCGCCCCCGATGCGACTCCCCGAGCGGTCCAGGTAGCGCGTCTCGACCGGATACTCGCGCCCCGCGGCGGCGATCACCGGCGCGGCGTCGCGGCCGCCCACGAGGTCGGCTACCGCCGCGGCGTCGAGAGTCGCCGACATCACCAGCAGGCGCAGGTCGTCGCGAAACAGCCGCTGTGACGCCAGCGACAGCGCCAGGCCGAGATCGGCATGGAGCGAGCGCTCGTGGAACTCGTCGAAGACCAGCAGGCCGATCCCATCGAGCGCCGGGTCCGATTGCAGCATGCGCGTCAGCACGCCCTCGGTCACGACCTCGATGCGGGTCTTCGGGCCGACGCGGGTCTCGCGCCGGATGCGGTAGCCGACGGTGTCGCCGACCTCTTCTCCGCACAGGCTAGCCATCCGTCGCGCCGCGGCGCGGGTGGCCAGCCGGCGCGGCTCGAGAACGACGATCTTGCGGTCTCCGAGCCACTCGGCGGCGAGCAGCGCCAGCGGCACCACCGTGGTCTTGCCGGCCCCGGGCGGCGCCACCAGGACGGCCGCCGAGCGCGCCGCGAGGGCATCGCGCAGCGGGTCGAGGACCTCGAGGATCGGCAGGTCGGGGAGTTGCACGACGGCGAGCTTAGCGGCATGAAGAAAGGGCCCCGGGAAGACCCGGGGCCCGGATAGGGACGATTGCCGGTCGGACCTACTTGCAGGTCTTGTTGCCGGGCTTGCCCTTGCAGCTGTTCGAGCAGCACTGAGAGTTCGAGGTGCAGCTGGCGCCGGCCGGCAACAGGGTGCAGCCGCCGCCGGTGCTCTCCGTGCAGGTGATCGACAGGTTGGTGTAGCCGGCGTATGCGTGAACCCCCGCGAAGAGAGTCGTCGCGCTCGGCGCGGAGCCCGTGGTGCAGCTCTCGTTGGAGGTCGAGGAGTAGCTGCCGCACTCGTTGGCGGTGCTGTTGGGGTTGGCTTCCGCTTCGGCGCCGAAGCGCAGGTAGAGGTCGGCGTCGCCGTTGTTGCACGAAGTGGTGCAGGTCACGGTGCTGCCCGAGGCCACGTCCAGGGTGTACTGCTGGATGTTGCCGGTGTCGGCGTCCTGGTTGCCCAGCGCAACGCCGTCGGTCAGGGCGATCGGCGGGTTGGGCGGTGGCGGCGGGTCGTTGGGCACGCCGACGGCGTCCCAGGCGGGTGGACCGCGGCGGCGTTGGAGCCGCCGTGGACGTCGGCCGTGCAGTAGCGAGCGCCGGCGAAGTTCGAGCTCGGAGTCAGGCAGGCGACGTTGGCGGCGTAGAAGATGTCCGCGGCGGCGTCGAAGCCGATCCCCGGCACGTTGACCGAGGTCTTGCCGCGCGGATGCGTGCCGCCGTCGACCAGCAGCTGGAAGGCCAGGTTGGCGATCCCCGAGTTCCTGTGGACGCCGCCGTTGTCGGCGGTGCCGGTGTAGCGCGTCGGGGTAGTAGTCGTGAGTCGCCGAACTGCGGCCGGGTCGGCCATGTCGCGCAGGGCGTCGCCCGGGGTGCCCGGGGTGTAGATGTCCTCGCCGATCAGCCAGATGTCGGCGCCGGTGGCGCCCTCCTGGCGGTCGACCAGGGCGCCGAAGATGTCGGACCAGGCCTCGTTCAGGGCCCCCGACTCGTTCTGGTAGATCAGGCCCGAGGAGCGCTCGGTCACGCCGTGGGTGAGCTCGTGGGCGACCACGTCGGCGTCCTGCGACAGCGGGATGAAGGTGACGCCGTCGCCGTCACCGTAGGTCATCTGGGTGCCGTCCCAGAAGGCGTTGTTG
Organism: Thermoanaerobaculia bacterium; assembly: GCA_963781065.1. Lineage (GTDB taxonomy): Bacteria > Acidobacteriota > Thermoanaerobaculia > Multivoradales > JAHEKO01 > CALZJC01. The sequence continues at coordinate 13,170 of CAWAET010000003.1, forward strand.
TAGTTGCGGTCGTAGTGGACGCGCGAGATCAGGGTCATGCCGGCGTCGTCGATCGAGTCCCGGCCGTGGTTGTTCGAGTAGTAGTCGTAGGTGGCGATGGCGTAGTTGTGGGCCGCGTCGATGGCGTCGTCGCCGGTGAGATCGGGTTGGAGGAGGTCGAGACGACGCTGCAGTTTCTCTTCCTTGTGTTGCAGTCCTGGGTATTCAGCGAGCGGGCATACTTGAACTGCGGGTGACGGGCGACCAGCTTGCCGGTCTCGGCGTCGGCGAAGACGATGTCGCGCTGGGGACCGCGAGCGTCCTCGTAGCCGATCGTCACCTGCCAGGCCAGGTATCCCAGGCCGTCGCTGCCGAGGACATAGGTGAGATCGGGGTTGGAGAGGCGGCTGACCCGCGGCGGGACTTGCCGAGGGCCATCGCGAGGGCGGTCTCGGCATCGAGGGCCGGCGTGACGGGCAGCTCGCGGCCGCTGACGAACTCGCCGTTGACGCCGAAGATCTCACCGTCGGCGCGGGCGTGGAGCACCATGCCGGCGCCGGCCACCGGCAGGCCGTTGAGCCGCTGGTCGAAGCGCACGTGAACCGCTCCGACGCTGGTCGGTGTGGACCCTGGTGACGACCATCTCTTCGTTGCCGGCCGCGCCGAAGTCGCGCGTCAGGATGTCCTGGAGAGCGTTCCGGGCCGCCTCGTTGAGGGCGCGCTCGTTCTTGCCGCGCGTGTCGCCGAGGTTGCCGAGGTCGCCCGCGAGGATCCTGGGCGTGCCGTCGGGGCCGCGACCGATGACGTTTCTGCCGGCGTTGTCGTTGCCGGCGGCGCCAGCGAGCGAAGGCAAGAGAAGGACGACGAGTGCTACGGCGAGGCTGCGGGGTCTCTGCATGCTGTTCATTCTCCTTGGAAGAGTTGTCTTGCGAGTCCGGCGTTCGCCAAGAGGCCGGACGGCAATCGAGTTGGTTCGTGGGACGTTGGCGGAACCTTAGTGGTGATCGGAACGTAGAGTCAAGGGTTTATAACATCTGTAAGGGCAGGGTTTCTGTTGCATAGTGCACAGCGGGAGGGGGGGTATCTTCTTTCTCTTTCCGCTGAAGGCCGAATCCCGACCCCAGGCGGCGCGATCTGCCGGTGGTGGGATCGCGGTTTTCCTGAAGCTCCCCGAGCGACACGGCAAGATCCAGCCAGGCGTTTTCCGTCCTTGATCGGTAGGGCCCGGTTTCGCGGGCCCATCGGCGCGGGTGAGGATGAGGTCGAACGAGACACAGGAAGCCATAAAGATGGTTATACGGTAATATGCCTCCGATGAAGACCACCATCGAGCTCCCCGACGAACTGCTCATCGAAGCCAAGAAACGTGCCGCCGAGCAGCGCACGACCCTGCGCCGCCTGTTCGCGCGCGGGCTGCGGCGCGAGCTGGACGCGAGCGGCCCGGGGCTCCGGCCCGAGGAGCGGGAGATTCGCTGGGTGGTTGTTGACGGCGGCTTGCCGCCAGGGCTGGATCTGGCCGACCGCGAGCGTATGCACGACTGGCTGCGCGGCGGATGATCGCCGTCGACACCAACCTGCTGGTCTATGCCCACCGAGCGGCCGTGCCCGAGCATCGGGCGGCCCGGGCGGCGCTCGAGCGTGCCAGCCGCGATCGCCGGGGTTGGGGCGCGGCAGTCAATTGCGTCGCCGAGTTCTGGAGCGTGGTGACCCACCCGCGCGCGGCGGGGAGGCCGTCGGCGCCGGATGAGGCGAGGCGGTTTCTACGCTCGCTGGTCGATGAAGGCGGGCTCGAGCTCTGGTCGCCGGGCCCTGGCTTCGGAGACAGGTTGGTGCAGATGGCCGCCGAGCTCGATGTCTCGGGCGCCCGTATCTTCGACCTGCAGATCGCCCTGACCGCGTTCGACAACGGGGCCACCGAGATCTGGTCTCACGACCAGGGCTTCGCCGTCTTTCCCGGGATCAGGACGCACGATCCGCTGCGGGCGGAGTAGTGGCGGAAACCGGCTCCTCGCCGCCCAGGCCGTAGCGCCGGCGCAGGGGCGCCGACTCGAAGAGCAGGGCCGAGCCGGCGGTGACCGCGACGACCACGCCCAGGATCAGCACCATCCTGATGTAGGGCTCGCCCGCGTCCATGCGCCCCGTCGCGAGGGTGACCGCGGTGCGGATCCACTCGAGCGCTCCGAGGGCGAGGACCCCCTGTGCCGTGCGGGCGACCCAGGGCTTCGGGACGGCCAGCAGTCCCAGCAGGGCGAGCACCGGGATCACCAGCGGCAGGCACCCGCCGCGCAGGAAGTGGGCCGCCAGGACGAGCAGGCTCAGGACGATCGGGATGAAGCGCATGCGGCGGCAGGATACTCGATCGCCATCAGGCGACCGGCCCGGCGAAGAGCGCCCCGTAGGCCGGCACGTCGAGCTCGAGCGAGAAGCCGTGCCCGTGCGCGGGCCGCGGGCGGGCGACGAGGTGGCCGAGGCGCCGGCCGCCGCCGCCGTAGCGCCGGTCGTCGCTGTTCAGCAGGGTCTTCCAGCGGCCGCCGGCGGGGACGCCGAACCGGCATCCACGCCAGCGCCGCGGGCTGAAGTTGGCGACGAAGAGGAGGGGGCGTCCGGCCTCATCGAAGCGCAGGAAGCTGAACAGGCACCGCTTGCGGTCGGCGACGTCGACCCATGCGAAACCGCCGGGCCGAAGTCGCGCTGGTAGAGCGCCGGGGCGGTGGCGAGCAGCCGGTTGAGGTCGCCCACCCAGCGGCGGACGCCGCGGTGGGCGGCGCGCGTGAGGAGGTGCCAGTCGAGCTCGCCGTCGTGCTGCCACTCGGACCACTGCCCGAGCTCGCCGCCCATGAAGAGCAGCTTCTTGCCCGGCAGCGCCCACATGTAGCCCAACAGCAGCCGCAGCTGGGCGAGGCGCTGGGTGTTGCTGCCGGGCATCTTTCCGGCCAGCGAGCCCTTCATATGGACCACCTCGTCGTGCGACAGCGGCAGGAGGAAGTTCTCCGAGGTGGCGTAGAAACCGCGGAAGGTCAGATCGTCGTGGTGCTCGGTGCGTTCGGTGGGGTCGCGGCGCATGTAGCGCAGGGTGTCGTTCATCCAGCCCAGGTCCCACTTGAGGTCGAATCCGAGGCCGTCCTGCTCGGGCGGCCGGGTGACCCCCGGCCAGGCGGTCGACTCCTCGGCGATGACCAGCGCGTCCGGGAAGCGCTCTCGAACCATGGCGTTGAGCGAGCGCAGGAACTCGACCGCCGCCAGGTTCTCCCGGCCGCCATGCTTGTTGGGCCGCCACTCGCCCTTGGCGCGCGAGTAGTCGAGGTAGAGCATCGAGGCGACGGCGTCGACCCTCAGCCCGTCGAAGTGGAAGGTCTCGAGCCACCAGCGGGCGCTGGAGAGCAGGAAGCTCCGCACCGCGCCCGACTCGTAGTTGAAGACCGGAGTGTCCCAGTCCGGGTGGTGGCCCTTGCGGCGGTCCGGGTGCTCGAACAGGCAGCGGCCGCCGAAGCGCGCCAGGCCGTGAAGGTCGCCGGCGAAGTGGCTCGGCACCCAGTCGAGGATCACGCCGATCCCGGCCCGGTGGAACGTCTCGACCGCGGCCATCAGGTCGGCGGGCGATCCGTAGCGAGACGTCGGCGCGAAGTGGCCGGTCGCCTGGTATCCCCACGAGCCGTAGAACGGGTGCTCGGCGAGCGGCAGCAGCTCGACGTGGGTGAAGCCGAGCTCGCCCACGTAGTCGGCCAGCTGCCGGGCCGCCTGGCGATAGCCGAGGAAGCCGCCGCTCGCCGACCGCCGCCAGGAGCCGAGATGCGCCTCGTAGACGCTCAGCGGGCGGTCCGGGCCCTGGTGGGCTCCGCGCCCCGTCATCCAGGCGCCGTCGCGCCAGCGGCGCCGGGGGGCGCCGACGATCGCCTCGGGGGCGGACGGGTCGCGCAAGCTCGTGGCGAACGGGTCGGCCCGCCGCTCGACCCGGCCGCGCGCGGTGGTCACCTCGTAGTGGTACCAGTGGCCGGCCGCGGCGCCGCGGACGCGGCCCGTCCAGAGGTCGCCCCGGCGCGGCTCGAGCCGCCGGCCGCGGGGAGCGAACTCGCCCACCACCCGGACCGCGCGCGCCCCCGGCGCCCAGAGCGTGAACGTGCACCCCTTGGCATCGGGGTGCGCTCCGAGGTGACGGAAGAGGGTGGAGTGTCGCCCTGTGCGGAAGGCCGCCAGCGCGCGCGCGTCGAGAGAACCCATACGGTATCCGGCGCATCTTGCCACGCTCGAGGCGCGGGGCTCTTCCATCGGGCGGGGAAGAGGGGGATACTGACGGAGCGCGCGGCGCTGGAGCCGCTTTGAATCCGCGGAGAGGAGGGCGTCACGACACTGACGGTTGGCATCCGGCGGGAAGACAAGAACGAGTGGGAGCGCCGGGTCCCCCTGGTCCCCGCCGACCTGGCGGACCTCGAGCGAGCCGGGGAGCTGCGGTGCCTCGTCCAGTCCTCTCCGATCCGGGTCTTTGGCGACGAGGAGTACCGGGCGGCCGGAATCGAGGTCGCCGAGAGTCTCGACCCCGCGGCGCTGATCTTCGCGGTCAAGGAGATCCCGGCCGAGCTGCTGCGCGCCGGCAAGGTCTACGTCTTCTTCTCCCATGTCATCAAGGGCCAGCCGTACAACATGCCGATGCTCGCCCGCCTGATGGAGCTGGGCTGCTCGCTGGTGGACTACGAGTCGATCGTCGACGAGCGCGGCCGGCGGCTCATCTTCTTCGGCCTCCACGCCGGCTATGCGGGGATGATCGAGGGGCTCTGGTGTCTGGACCGGCGGCTGCGCTCGCGCGGTCGCCCGAGCCCGTTCGAGTCGGTGCGCCACGCCTACCAGTACGACGATCTCGAGCAGGCGAGAGCCGAGCTGGAGCCGATGTCGGATCGGCTGCGGCAGCGCGGCCGCGAAGCCGGCCCGCTGATCTTCGGCATCGCCGGCTACGGCAACGTCGCGCGCGGCTGTCAGGAGGTCCTGAAGTGGCTCGGGGCCGTCGAGGTGGAGGTCGGCGAGCTGGCGGATCTGGCCGGCGGCCGCGCCCCGGCACCGGCGCCGCTGCTGACGGTGGTCTTCAAGGAAGAGCACATGGTCGAGCCCCTTGCCCCCGAGACCCCAGCCGACCCCGAGAACAGAGACGCCGAGACCGGAGTCGTCCCCGCCTTCGAGCTCCAGGACTACTACGACCACCCCGAGCGCTACCGCGGCCGGTTCGAGCGCTATCTGCCGCATCTGGACATGCTGGTCAACGCCGCCTATTGGGACGAGCGCTACCCGCGGCTCGTCACCCGGCGCTGGGCGCGGCAGAGCTGGGGCGGCGACCACGAGCCGCGGCTCGGGGTGATCGCCGACATCAGCTGCGATCTCGAGGGCGGTGTCGAGCTGACCCTGAAATCGACCCAGCCCGACGCCCCGTGCTTCACCTACGACCCGCTCACCGACACGGTCGAGATGGGCTACGCCGGGGCCGGCCCGGTGGTCATGGCGGTGGACAACCTGCCGTGCGAGCTGCCGCGTGAGTCGTCGGAGTACTTCAGCCGCGTGCTGCGCGACCTGGTGCCGGCGCTCGCCGCCGCCGACTGGCGGGCCGGCTTCGAGCGGCTCGATCTGCCGCCCGAGCTGAAGCGGGCGGTCATCGTGCACCGCGGCGAGCTGACCCCCGCCTACCGCTACTTGAAGGACCATCTCGAAAACCCGACCTGAGGACGGCCCCGGACCAGGCGCGGGGCCTCTACCTGTGAGGAGGATGCGATGAAGAACGTATCTGGTGCTCGGAGCCGGCTTCGTGACCCGGCCGCTGGTCGGCTATCTGCTGGAGCGCGGCTACCGCGTGACCTGTGCCAGCCGCACCGTGGCCAAGGCCGAGAAGCTCATCGCCGGCCACGCCAACGGCAGCGCTCACGCCCTCGATCTCGAGGACGAGCCGCGGCTCGCGAGCTTCATCGCGGAGTGCGACCTGGCGGTGAGCCTGGTCCCCTTCGCCTTTCATCCCAAAGTGGCCGGGCTGTGCATCGAGCACCGCAAGCCGATGGTGACCACCAGCTACGTCTCGCCGGAGATGGAGGCCCTCGACGGCGCCGCCCGGGAAGCGGGCGTGACGGTGCTCAACGAGATCGGCGTCGACCCCGGCATCGATCACATGTCGGCGATGCGGGTCATCGACGCCGTCCAGGGCCGTGGCGGCAGCATCACGGCCTTCCGGTCGTACTGCGGCGGGCTGCCGGCGCCCGAGGCCAACGACAACCCGTTCGGCTACAAGTTCTCGTGGGCGCCGCGCGGCGTGCTGCTCGCCAGCCGCAACGGGGCCAGCTACCTGCTCGACGGGCGGCGCATCGAGGTCGTGCCCGAGCGCCTCTTCCGCGACATGCACGTCCTGCAGGTGGATGGCGTGGGCGATTTCGAGGCCTACCCCAACCGCGACTCGCTGGGCTACATCGAGATCTACGGCCTCGAGGGCATCGACACCATGTTCCGCGGCACCCTGCGCAACATGGGCTGGTGCGACACGCTCTACAACTTCCGCCGCCTGGGGCTGCTGGAGCTGGAAGAGGCCGAGGCCGGCAACGGGACCTACGCCGATTTCATGCACGATCTGCTCGAGGTCGACGAGGTGGCCGCCGGCTCCGACGAGCTCCGCACCGCCGCGGCGCGCAAGATGGGAGTCCCGCCCGACGCGCTGCCGGCCTGGAACCTCCAGTGGCTCGGCATGCTGAGCGATCGCCAGGTCGGCGCCGAGAAGATCAGCCCCCTCGACGCCCTCGGCAACCTGATGTTCGACAAGCTGGCCTTCGCCCCCGGCGAGCGGGACATGCTCGTCCTGCACCACGACTTCCGCGCCGAGTACCCGGACGGCCGCCGCGAGCGCGTCCTCTCGCAGATGGTCGATTTCGGCATCCCCGGCGGCGACTCCGCCATGTCGCGCACCGTGTCGCTACCGGCGGCGATCGCCGTGCGCCGGATCCTGGAGGGCGAGATCACCGCCAGGGGGGTGCTGCGTCCCGTGACCGCGGAGATCTACGGGCCGATCCTGGATGAGCTGGCCGAGCTGGGGATCGAGTGCCGGGAGACGGCGGAGGCGCTTTAGGCTCTGGCCGGCGTCCCGATCACGCCGTGAGCCACGGCCCGCCGCCGGATGCCGGGGCGGCGGCGGACAGCTCGACGGCCTGGGGCCGGTGACGCCCTTCGAGTCGACGACCGGGTGCGAGCAGCGAGTTGACCGTCATCGTCGCCGCGGCCGGCTGCAGCGGCCAGGCGCGTGGTCGACCTCGGCCCGGTAGAGGTGCTCGGCGGCGCGGCCGACGGTGGCCCCAGCTCGAGCTCGACAGGCGTCGATCGAGGCTGGGGCTGGGATAGCGCACGAAGAACCTCCGCCCCGCTCTCGACGTCCTGGACCGAGGTGCGAGCAGCGAGTTGGGAACCAGCCTGATCGGTCGCCGCGGCCGGCTGCAGCCGGCCAGGCCAGCGCGACGGCGGTCAGCTCGGTGCGGAGGTGCTCGGCAGGCGCGGCACGACGCTCGGCTGCGGGCTGGCATAGAGGCAGTAGCGCTCGGTCAGGAAGTGGTCGAGCGTTCCGGGCGCGGAGCGGAAGACCTCGCCGACCGGACCGTAGCTCGCTTCAAAGCGCGCCCCGGGCGCGCCGCGGTGGGTGCGGGTCGAACGGTAGAGCAGCCGGTCATCGTCGGGCTGGCAGGTCATCCGCGCCCGAAAGTAGGGCAGCAGAAACCAGCGCCGGGCGACGCTCACGGCCACCGGGTTGGTGGCGTCGAGACTGAAGAAGAAGACACCCGGCCGATCGTCCAGCGTGACGTAGGTTCGCAGGTTGAGCTAAAGCACCCGGCCGATCGTCCAGCGTGACGTAGGTTCGCAGGTTGAGCTCCGGGAAGGCCGACAGCCACGGCACGGCCGGCAGCCCGCGCGGGCGCACGGCCTCCATGCGGAACGGCACGGCCGCGATCCAGGCCGTGCCGTCGAAGGTGTCGATCTCGAGCCGCTCCGGGATCCGCGGCCGGAGCGCCGCCGCCGGCACCGGCCAGTGGGCGAACAGAAGGTCGCACCAGCGCTGGCTCATGAGGTGCTGGCTCGCGGGCAGCGGCCAGGGGCGGTGGGACGGGGTGGTTGGTGGATTGCCCATGGCGTCAGTCGGTACGCGGGTCGCCGGGCCGGTCTTCGGCTTCGAGCGCCGCGATCGCTTCCGCGATCTCGGGCGTGTGGGGATCGAGCCGCTGGGCCTGGCGCAGCAGGCCCAGGGCCCGTTGCGGCTCGGTCTGGCGGATCGAGTCGACGTAGGAGCGAATGGTGTGGGCGGCGAAGTGACCGACGAAGCCCAGCCGCGGGCAGCGGTCATAGGCGCGCCTGGCGAGGCGCGTGGCGGTGGCCAGGTCGCCGCCGCGGTCGGCGACGAAGCCCGCCCAGATGGTCTCGGTACATGGCCGGTTGTCCGCCAGGGCGCGGATCAGCTCCGGCGGGGGGTCGGTCAGGAAGCCGGGCGTCTCGGCCGGGGCGCTGCCGAGGATCCGCGCCAGGTTGGCGGCGTCGGTAGCCAGGAAGATCGCGCGCGGGGCGGAGAACTCGAGGTAGGGGCGCTCGACGGTGTTGATCGCCGCCCCCGCGAACTGGTCGCGCAGGCTCCGCAGGCGGCCGACGTAGGCGCTGAAGATCTCCTCCGGCTGCCAGAAGCCGAGCCGGGCGAGGATCTCGGCGTAGGCCGGCTCGCCGGCCTTGGCCCGCAGCGTCGCGTAGTCGATGTCGTAGCCGCCGCGGGCGCCGCAGAGGACGAAGTCCTTGCCGGTCACCCAGACCGTGGCGTTGTCCCACACCTGGTCGAAGGTGGCCAGGATGCTGTTGATGTCCGGCTCGTCCAGCTGGTAGAGCGGAACCCACTGGCAGAAGATGCCGCCCTCTTCGAGCCTGGCCCTGGCCACCCGGTAGTTGTCGCTCGAGTAGAGATCGCCGGCGCCGCTGACGAAGGGGTGGATCGGGTCGGAGGTGATGACGTCGTAGCTGGCGTCGACGAAGCGCAGGTAGTGGGTCGCGTCCTCGATCACCACCCGGGTGACCGGGTTGTCGACCACCCCCAGGTTCCACTCCCGGAAGTGCTCGGTCGCGCCGAGGACCTCGCCGGTGATCTCGACGATCTCGAGGCTCTCGGTCCGCGGGTCGATCGACCCGGTGCCGGCAGTCATCCCGGTGCCCAGGCCGATGACCAGCACCCGGCGCGGATCGGGATGCAGCAGCAGCGGCAGCACCCCCAGCAGGCGCTGGACGCGGTAGTCGTAGTAGTTCGAGGTCGCCACCGACTTGCCGTTGATGGCCAGGGCGCGGAAGCCTCCCGGCGCCTCGAGCACGTCGACCGTGGCACTGGCGCCCTCGGCGTGGTACCTCAGGCTGGCCTGGCTCATCCGCTCCTCGAGCAGGACCTGGCCTTCGGGGCCGTAGAAGGTGCGCGGTTGGAAGTAGACGCCGCTGGCCAGCAGGAGGGGGTTCCAGCGCGCGAAGCCGCCCAGCAGCAGGGCGGCGAGCCCCACCGCGGCCCAGACCAGGCGACGGCGCCGCGGGGCCGCCCGTCCCCGGAGGTGGCGGTGGGCGAGGAGGCCGACGCAGGCGAGATGCAGCAGCGCCGTGACCGCCAGCCCCCTCTCGACCCCGAGCGCGGGGATGACCAGAAAGCCGGCCAGGAAGGCGCCCAGGATGCCGCCGGCGGTGTTGATGCCGTACAGGTCGCCGACCTCCCGGCCGAGCTCTTGCGGATCGCGAAAGGCGAGATGGATGCCGAGCGGGAAGACGGCGCCCATCCCCAGGGTCAGCGGCAGGAGCAGCAGGGCGGCGAGCGCGCACTTCAAAGCCACCGCCGAGGCCCAGCCGACGCCCAGCGCCCACAGGCCGCGCAGGAAGACGTGGGGCAGGGCGTTGATCAGCAGCGGCGAGGCCAGGACCCAGAGCACCATGGCGGCCTGGATCCCCAGCAGGGCGCGCAGGGGATCGCGCAGCCGGTCGAGACGGCGGGTCATCCACAGGCTGCCGATCGCGATGCCGGCGAGGAAGACGCCGAGCATCACCGAGAAGGCGTAGGTCGTGGTGCCGATGATCAGCGCCAGCACTCGCGCCCAGAGCACCTCGTAGGCCAGGTTGAAGACGCCGTTGACCAGAAACAGGCCGAGCACCAGGGAGTAGAGGCCGGCGCCGCCGGCGGCCGCCGCGGGCGAGGCCCCGGCCGGCGCCGGCGTGAGTGGCTGGCGCGCCGGTTCCGGCTCGGCCCGCGACCGCAGGATCGCCGCCAGCCCGACGGCGAGATTGACCGCCACCAGGATGCGGTTGCTGCCGGCAAGGCCGAACCGCTCCACCAGAAAGAACCCGGAGAGCAGGATCCCGACCACCGCGCCGGTCGTGTTGAGGCCGTAGAGCAGGCCCGTCCAGCGCGTCGGGTTGTCGCTGCGGCGCCCGACGTAGGTCGACAGCAGCGGGAAGGTGGCGCCCATCAGGCTGGTCGGCACCAGCAGGACGACGAAGCAGAGGGCGAAGCGGATCAGGCCGTACAGCGTGTGATGGTCCACCCAGCGGAAGAAGAGCGTTCCCTGGACCGCCACGACGGCGTCGAGCAACCAGGGGAAGAGCAGCGCCCAGACGCCGATGAGGATCTCGATGACCCCATAGGCCAGCAGCGGATCGGCCTTCAGCCGCGAGCCCAGCCGGCCGGCCAGGAAGCTGCCCAGGGCGAGGCCGGCCATGAAGGCCGACAGGATCGCCGCCAGCGCCCAGGCGCTGGCGCCGAAGACCGAATGCAGCCAGCGCCCCCAGACCACCTCGTAGCCGAGACCGGCGACCCCCGAGGCGAAGAACAGGGTCGCCAGCAGGGCGCGCGGGAAGGTGGTTCGGCTCACGGTAAAGGCAGGGCGCAGTGTAACCGAGTCGAGGCGCCGCCGCTGCTACGATGAGCCGCGCTTCAACCCCTATCGGAGGTCCCCGCATGAGCCGCAAGAGCCGCACGATCCTCGCCCCCGCCCTGGCCTGCTGGGCCCTCGTCCTTCTCGCCGGCCCGGCGTCGCCGGAGTCGACCGAGGCGGTCTACCGGCAGCCCGACCAGGGGCTGATCGATCTCGTCGACGCCCCGATGGCGCCCCGCGTCCGGCTGAGCCCCGACCGCAAGACGCTGCTGGTCATGGACTGGCGGGCGCTCAGCACCGTGGCCGAGCTGGCGGAGGAGGAGCTGCGCCTGGCCGGGATTCGCATCAGTCCGGCGGTGCACGGCCGCAGCCGCCGCGCGCCGACGACCGGCCTCTCCCTGCTGCGGCTCGACGGCGGCGGCACGACGGCGGTGACCGGCCTGCCCGAGCCGCCCCATCTGGGCAACTTCAGCTGGTCGCCGGATGGCGGGCGGGTGGCCTTCACCCATACCGGCGAGAGCGGCATCGAGCTTTGGCTGCTGGATGTGGCGACAGCGGCGGCCAGGCGGCTGACCGAGCCGATCCTCAACCTGACCGCCGGGGCGGAGCCCGCCTGGATCGACGATGACGGGCTGGTCGCCGCCCTGGTGACCGGGCCGGCGGCGCCGCCCGCGGCGCCGCGGGTTCCGCGCGGCCCGGTGATCCAGGAGAACCTCGCCGGCAAGGCCCCGGCCCGCACCTACCAGGATCTGCTCGAGGACGAGCACGACGCCGCCCTGTTCGAGCACTATTTCACCAGCCAGATCGCCCGGGTGGGCCTCGACGGCAAGATCACGCCCCTCGGCGCTGCCGGGATGCACTTCGAGATGGCGCCCTCGCCGGACGGCCGGCACCTGCTCGTCGAGACCGTTCACCGCCCCTTCTCCTACCTGGTGCCGGCGAGCCGCTTCCCGCTGGTGACCGAGATCTGGTCGATCGACGGCAAGCTCGAGCGGCGGATCCACGACCGGCCGCTGCAGGAGTCGATCCCGATCGCCTTTGGCAGCGTCGCGGTGGGGCCGCGGGAGGCCGAGTGGCGGGCCGACCTGCCGGCGACGGTGGTCTGGGCCGAGGCCCAGGATGGCGGTGACGCCGGCGCCGAGGCCGAGATCCGGGACCGGCTCTATACGCTGGCGGCGCCGTTCGCGGGCGAGCCGCGCGAGCTGGTGGCGCTCGGCCTGCGCTACGACGAGGTGGAGTGGAGCAGCGGCGAGCTCGCCCTGGTGTACGAGTGGTGGTGGAAGAGCCGCCGGGTGCGCGCCTGGCGGATTCGGCCCGACGAGCCCGAGGCCGCGCCGAGCCCGGTCTTCGACTACTCCTGGCAGGATCGCTACAACGACCCGGGCCGGCCCCTCGCCGGCCCCAACGCCTACGGCCGCCAGGTGCTGCGGACCGCCGCCGACGGCGAGTCGATCTTCCTGATCGGCGATGGCGCCTCGCCCGAAGGCGACCGGCCGTTTCTCGACCGGCTCGACCTCGGCTCGGGTGAGAGCGAGCGGCTCTTCCGCTCCGAGGCGCCCTACTTCGAGCGGCCGATCGAGGTCCTGGACGATGCCGGCGGCCGGCTCCTGACGCTGCGCGAGGCGGTCGACCAGGTGCCGAACTACTTCGTCCGCGGCGCGGGCACGGACGAGCCGGTGCGGCTGACCGACTTCCCGCACCCGACGCCGCAGCTCGTCGGCCTCACCAAGGAGATGATCCGCTACGAGCGGGAGGACGGGGTGCCGCTGACGGCGACGCTCTACCTGCCGCCGGGCTACAAGCCGGAGGACGGCCCGCTGCCGATGCTGATGTGGGCCTATCCGATCGAGTTCAAGAGCGCCGACTCGGCCGGCCAGGTCGACGACTCGCCCTATCGCTTCGCCCGCGTCGGCTGGTGGTCGCCGCTGGTCTGGCTGAGCCAGGGCTACGCGGTGCTCGACGACCCGACGATGCCGATCATCGGCGAGGGCGAGGCGGAGCCCAACGACACCTTCCTCGAGCAGCTGGTGTCGAGCGCGCAGGCGGCGGTCGACGAGGTGGTGCGGCGCGGCGTGGCGCAGCCGGGCCGCATCGCCATCGGCGGCCACTCCTACGGCGCCTTCATGACCGCCAACCTGCTCGCCCACTCCGATCTGTTCGCCGCCGGCATCGCCCGCAGCGGCGCCTACAACCGCACCCTGACGCCCTTCGGCTTCCAGGCCGAAGAGCGCACCCTGTGGGAGGCGCCCGAGGTCTACTTCGCGATGTCGCCCTTCATGCACGCCGAGAAGGTCAACGAGCCGATCCTGCTGATCCACGGCGACAGCGACAACAACTCGGGCACCTTCCCGATGCAGAGCGAGCGCTACTACAACGCGCTCAAGGGCCACGGCGCGACGGCCCGGCTGGTGATGCTGCCGCACGAGAGCCACGGCTACCGCGCCCGCGAGTCGATCCTGCACATGCTGTGGGAGACCGAGCGGTGGCTCGAGACCTACCTCGCGGGCGACACCGCGGCCGCCGGAGAGTGACGGCCATCTGTCCGCCGCGCCGGCGCCGGCCGGGCCTCAGTCGCCCGTGAGGTCGGTCGAGATGGTGATCTTGAAGCCGTCCGGGTCCACCAGGGAGAAGTCGCGCGCGCCCCAGGGCTGGTCGGTGGGCGGCGACGCCAGGACGCCGCCGCGGGCCTGGATGTCGGAGGCCAGCCGATCCACGTCCTGGGCGGTGGTGCAGAAGAGCCGGCAGCCGACTCCCTTGACGCGATCGCGGCCCTGAGCCCAGTCGTCCTGGCCCAGCATGATGGACACGGCGCCCGCCTCGAGGCTGGCGGCGACGACGCGTCCGTCGTGCTCGTGGCGTTCGCACAGGACGCACCCCATGACGTCGGTGTACCAGGAGATCGAAGCCTCGATGTCGGCGACGGTCATGCTGGGCATGACCTGGCGAAGACGGAGGGTCTCGGGCTCGCGCCGCTCTATGGTGGCTTTCTCGGTCATGGGGTGCTCCTTTCTCTGGGTTTGCTGAACGGATTGTCGGAGATCGGTCGCTCTCGCGTCAATGGGCTGGAAACAGGGGCCGCGAGCGGCGCGGGCGGTCGAGTTGTGTACTCCGGAGAGGACGATCCGGCCTTCGCCCGCGTCACGCGACCAGGTCCGCATCCGGAGAAGCCCCGTCTCGATAGGGATTCCTCCCCTGGCACTCTCCTTGCGCTTGAGTGGATCACCGTCGGATCGGCGCCTCCGAGGGACCGGTCCAAGACGAAGAGAAATTTCGAGGGGATTCGCAAAGGAGCAAAGAGATGAGACAGCTTTTCAAGAGTTCGATTCTGCCAACCGCATTGCCGGCCTTGCTGGCATTGCTGCTCGCGCCGGCGCCGGCCCCGGCGCAGGAGTCCGCCGCCAGCTTCGGCGAGATGATCGACGTGCGCGTCGTCAACGTCGAGGCGGTGGTCACCGATCGCGCCGGCACCCGGGTCTTCGGTCTGACCCCGGATGACTTCCAGCTGCTGGTCGACGGTGAAGAGGTGCCGATCGACTTCTTTACCGAGTTTCGCGGCGGCGAGGCGCTGCGCGACGTCGGCGCATCGGCGTGGGAGGTGGCGCCGATCTCGAACGTCCAGGCCGAAGGCACCAGCTACCTGATCTTTGTCGACGACTTCTTCTCCGTCGGGGTGGACCGCAACCGGGTGCTCGCGGCGCTCGGGGACGAACTGGCCTTCCTCGGCCCCGAAGACCGTATGGCGGTCGTCGCCTGGGACGGCCTGCGCACGGAGATGCTCTCGAGCTGGACGTCGGACGGGCGGGATCTGAAGCGGGCGCTTCAGGCCGCCGCGGCCCGGCCGGCCATGGGCCTCCAGCGGGTCGTCGAGCGGCGCGGCATCCTGTCGGGCAGGTATCTGCCGGCCCCGGTCCGCGCCTTCGGCGGGCGCGGGCTCGCCATCACCGAACGGGTCTACACCGAGATCCTCACCGACCAGGTGGAGAGCGCCGTCGACGCGGCGAGCGCGACCCTGCGGGGCTTTGCCGCGCCGCCGGGCCGCAAGGTGATGCTGCTGGCGAGCGGCGGCTGGCCGTTCCGCCCCGCCGAGTACGTGACCGGCGATCCGTTCGCCGCCGCGGTCGACTACCGCTTCAAGCAGGGCCGCGAGCTCTACGGGCCGCTGGTCGAGACCGCCAACCTGCTCGGCTACACCCTCTATCCGATCGACGCCCCGGGCCTCGAGGGCGCCAGCGGCGTCGACGCGGCCTACCGCTCGCCGGCGCCGCGGATCGCCGGCACCTTCGCCGACCAGCGCGAGACCGAGCTGCACGACTCGCTGCGCTTCCTGGCCCGCGAGACCGGCGGCCAGGCCTTGATCAACGGCCAGCGGATGGAGCCGCTGTCGCGGGTGGCCGACGACACGCGCTCGTTCTACTGGCTGGGCTTCAACCCGGACCGCACCGGCGACGGCGCGTTCCGCTCGGTCGAGCTGGTGGTGAAGCAGAAGGGGCTCGAGGCGCGGTCGCGCTCCGGCTACCGTGACCTGTCGGTCGAGGAAGAGGTCACCATGCAGGTCACCAGCGCCCTGCTGTTCGGCTTCCCGGCCCACGCCCAGGGCCTGTCGGTCGAGCTCGGCTCCTCGCAGCGGGACAAGCGCCGGACGATGATCGTCCCGGTGACCGTCCGGCTGCCGGCGACCGCCGTGGCGCTGCTGCCCTCCGGCGAGGGCTTTGCCGCCAGGCTCGAGGTGCGGGTGGCGGCCATCGACAAGCGCGGCGACCGCTCCGAGGTCACCACGCTGGCCTGGCCGGTGGTCCGCGACGGGCTGCCGGCGGCGAACGAGGAGCTCGAGTTCGAGGCCTCGCTGCGGCTGCGCCGCGCGGCCCAGGACGTGGTGGTGGCGGTCTACGACACCTACAGCGGCGAGCTGTTCTCGACCACGTCGTCGGTGGTGCCGGCCTCGTAGGGGCGGGTGGAAGGCCGCGTCGGCCCGGCCGGCGGCGCGGAGGATCTTCATCCGGCGCCAGGGACCTCACCCGGTCCCTGGCGCCGGTCTGCTGTTCGGCGAGGGATCGTCCCGTGGTGGCGCCACACGTCCGGGTCGTTGCCGCGTCGGCCCGGATCCGGCGGGCTGCTAGCGCGGCGCGAGCGCCAGGTAGTCTTGCCGCAGCATCGCGTACAGGTAGTTGTCCACCCGTTCCCCGCGCAGCTTGAAGTAGCCCCGCAGCAGCCCCTCGCGCCGGAACCCGAGCCTTTCGAGCACTTTCTGCGACGCCACGTTGTCGACCGAGCAGCGCGCCTCGAGCCGCTCGATCGGGGTGTTGAGGAACAGCTCCGCCAGCAGCTGCTCGATCGCCGGAGCCATCAGCTCGCGGCGCTGGTAGTCGGTGGCCAGGGCGTAGCCGAACTCGGCCAGGCCGTGGTCCCAGTTGGTGATGACCAGGGTGATCCAGCCGGCCGGCTCGCGGTCGACGGTGACGATCCACTGGAACTTCTCGCCGGCGCCGCGGTAGATGGCGTCGGGGCGATGGCCGGCCAGCTCGGCGCGCAGCTGGGCGGCGGTGACCGCGCCCAGCGGCTGGTGGCGGCTGACGCTCTCCTCGTCCCGCCAGCGTCTGAGCAGGTTGGCGTCGGCGGGGGTGGCCGGCCGCAGCTCGACGACGGCGAGCCGTGAGGAGGAGGCGGGCTGCATCGCGGGAGTGAGCCTAGCAGCCCGTGGGCGGGCCTGGCAGCCCCGGGTCAGGCGCCGACGTCCGCCAGCGGCTCGGCCGCGGACTCGGGATCGGCCGCGGCGAGCTCGCTCGACGCCTGCGGCCGTGGTCCCCGCGCCGGCAGCACCGAGAGCAGGAACATGTAGGTGTAGCCTTGGAGGAAGAGGTACAGGAAGGGCAGAGAGGGCCACATCTTGAGCTGGATGGCGACGTAGAAGCAGAGCCCGAAGTAGATCGCCAGCATCCCCTCGACCACGACCGCCGCATCCTGGCTCACCCGGTAGTGCTTGCCGCGCCAGCCGTCGCGGCGCTGCTCGATGCGGTACTTGGGGGTGCGCTCGAAGACGCCGCCGCTGCGGAACAGGCCCGAGACCACCGCCCGCGAGTTGTTGATCGCCAGGCCGATGCCGACGCCCATGAGCGCCGGCAGGAAGAGCATCTCGCGCGCCCAGCCGCCGCCGTGGCCGCGGCTGCGCTCGCGTTGGCTGGCGGCGTAGAACGCCAGCACCGAGACGGTGGCGGCGACGAACAGCGGCAGGTCCACCGCCAGCAGCACCCGGACGTCGTCGCCGCGCCGCAGCAGCATCGCCGGGAAGACCAGGATCGCCAGGGCCACCATCAACAGGTAGCTCGAGTTGTTGGTCAGGTGGACGAACGACTCGAGCTTGACCCGCAGCGGCAGCGGTGCGGTGAGCAGCCGCCAGAGCAGCTTGCGCGCGGTCTGGATCGAGCCCTTGGCCCAGCGGTGCTGCTGGCGCTTGAAGGCGTTGATCTCGACCGGCAGCTCGGCCGGCGCGGTGACGTCGGGCAGGAAGACGAACTTCCAGCCCGCGAGCTGTGCCCGGTAGGAGAGGTCGAGGTCCTCGGTCAGGGTGTCGTGCTGCCAGCCGCCGGCGTCCTCGATCGCCTGGCGGCGCCAGACGCCGGCGGTGCCGTTGAAGTTGAAGAACAGGCCGCCGCGGTTGCGCGCCGCGTGCTCGATGACGAAGTGACCGTCGAGGAAGATCGCCTGGATCCGGGTCAGCAGCGAGTAGTCGCGGTTGAGGTGCTCCCAGCGCGCCTGCACCATGCCGACCTCGGGGTCGTGGAAGTGGGGCACGGTGCGGCGCAGGAAGTCGGCCGGCGGCACGAAGTCGGCGTCGAAGACGGCCACCAGCTCGCCGCGCGGCCGCGGCCAGGCCGGCGTCCAGCGCGCCGGCCTTGAAGCCGGTGCGGTCGGTGCGGTGCAGATGGCGGATGTCGACAGCCCGGCGCGCCGGTAGCGCTCGACCCGGCGGGCGACGAGCTCGCGGGTCTCGTCGGTCGAGTCGTCGAGGACCTGGATCTCGAGCCGCTCGCGCGGGTAGTCGAGCCGCGCAGACGGCGTCGATCAGCCGCTCGGCGACGTACATCTCGTTGTAGAGCGGCAGCTGGACGGTCACCCGCGGCCACACTTCGGGCGCCGGCGGCGTGCCCGGGGCAAGATGCCGCGTGCGATAGTAGAGGGCCACCAGGGCCAACCGGTGCACCCCGTAGGCCGCCAGGGTGCCCAGGACCAGATAGTAGATTGCCAGCAGAATCTGAGGTCCGGACAGCGCGGACAGCGCCGACGCCGTCACGGTTGCGGCCCCGGTCGCTGGCGGTGGCGTTGCCGTTGGTTGTCGCGCACGTCGGGTTGCTCGTGACCTGGGATCTGGCGGCGCGGCCGGTGGCGATGCTGCTCTGGCTGGGCGCCGGCGCGCTGGGGCTGGCCTATGCCGGCCGGCGTCTGGCGCAGGAGTCGGCGCTGGGGGCCGCCGGTATCCTGCTGGTGGCCGTGGTCTTGAGGGTGTTGCTCCTGCCGCTGCCGCCGACCCTGTCCGAAGACGCCCTGCGCTACCTGTGGGACGGCAAGGTCGCCGGGGCCGGGCTGAATCCGTATCTGCTCGAGCCGGATGCGCCCGAACTGGTGCCGCTGCGCGATCTCGACTGGCAGCGGCTGCCGCATCGCCAGGTGCCGTCGGTCTATCCGCCCCTGGCCATGGCGGTGTTCAGTATAGCGGCTCGGCTGCCGGCGCCGCTGCTGGCGCTGAAGAGCCTGCTGGCCGCGGCCGACCTGGCGACCTGCGTGCTGCTGCTCGCCCTGGCGCGCCGCCGGGGGCTGCCGATCGGGCGGGTCGTCTGGTACGCCTGGAACCCGCTGGTCAGCCTCGAGGTGGCCGGCATGGGGCACGTCGACGCCCTGGGGGTGACGGCGGTGGCGGCGACCGTCGCTCTGTTGACGATGCGGCCGCGCCGGGCGGCCGCCGCCGCGACCGCTGCCGCGGCGGCGATCCTGGCCAAGCTGGTGCCGCTTCTGGCGCTGCCGGCCTTCGCTCGCCAGAGCGGCCGGCCTTGGCTGTTCGCGGCGGTCTGCCTCGGCCTGGTGGCGGTCGCCTGTGTGCCGGTCGCCGTCGCCACCGGCGGCGTACCGCCGGGGCTGGTGGCCTACGGCGTCCAATGGGAGTTCAACGGGCCGCTGTGGGAGCCGCTCTGGCGGCTGCTCGACCGGGTCGAGGCGAGCGCCCTGGTCGAGCAAGCGCTCGACGCGATCAAGCAGGCGACCGGCGCGCACGACTTCTGGAACCGCTTCTATCCCTACAACTACCCGCAGCTGCTGGCCAAGCTGATCCTGGCGCCGGGCCTGCTGGTGGTGGTGGCGCTGGCCTGGCGGCGCCGCGACCCGGTGGCGGCGGCCGGCGTCCTGTTTGGCGGCCTGCCGCTGTTCTCGGCCACGGTCTACCCCTGGTACCTGCTTTGGGCGCTGCCGTGGGCGGCGCTGTGCCGGCAGCCGGCCTGGCTCGCCCTGGCGGCCCTGGCGCCGCTCTCCTATCTGCCCCAGGTGACGGGCGTGCCGCTCATGCCGTGGGTCTTCCTGGGCGTCTGGCTGCCGTTCGCGGCCGTCCTGGCCGCCCGACCGCGATGGTCTACCGGCTGAAGCTCGCCTATCGGGGCACCGCCTACGCCGGCTGGCAGCGTCAGCCGAACGCGCTGGCGGTGCAGCAGGTGGTGGAGGAGGCCCTGAGCGGCCTGCTGGGCGAGGAGTCGACGATCGTTGGCGCCGGGCGCACCGATGCCGGCGTGCACGCCCGGGCCCAGATCGCCCATTTGCGGCTGGCTCGGGAGTTCCCCCTGCGGGGGCTGGTGCACGGAGTGAATACACGGCTGCCCGAGGACATACGGATTCTGGCCGCCGCGCGGATGCCCGAGGGGTTCGACGCCCGCCGCTCGGCGGCGGCCAAGGAGTATCGCTACCGGCTGGTGCGGGCCGCGGTGCTGTCGCCGCTCGACGCCATCTTCTCGGTCCGGCTGTCGCCGGCGGCGGACCTCGAGGCGATGCGGCTGGCGGCGGCGAGCCTCGTCGGCCGCCACGACTTCACCGCCTTCGCCCTGGCCGGCGGCGGTCATCGCGACCCGCACCGGCGGGTCACGCTGGCCGAGTGGCGCCAGCGCGGCGAGCTGCTGGTGCTGCGCCTGGTGGGCGACGGCTTCCTGCGCGGCATGGTGCGGTCGATCGTCGGCACCCTGGTCGAGGTGGGACGCGGGCGGCTGGCGCCGGCGGAGATCGAGCGGCTGCTCGGCGGGCGGCCCCGCGGCGAGGCGGGCCCGACGGCGCCGGCCCGCGGGCTGGTGATGCACGAGGTCTTCTACCCGCCCGAATGGCGGCTCGCGGGGGACCCGGAGGCGCCGCGACGGTGATGTAGAATCGCGCTGTCCAGCCATGGCGGATCTACAGAAACTGGCGGAGTCCGGCTCCCCCGACGCGCTGCTGGTGAGGCGACTCGATCTCGATCGCCTGCCCCGTCACGTGGCGGTGATCATGGACGGCAACGGCCGCTGGGCCACCGCTCGCGGCCTGCCCCGGGTGGAGGGGCATCGTGCCGGCGTGGCGGCGGTGCGCGACACGATCGAGGCGTCGGCCCAGCTGGGGCTCGAGGTGCTGACCCTCTATGCATTCTCGGTCGAGAACTGGAAGCGGCCCCGGCATGAGGTCTGGACGCTGATGAACCTGCTCAAGACCTATCTGAGCAAGGAGATCGACTCGCTGGTGGCCAACGACATCCGGCTTGGGGTGCTGGGGCGCTGGCGCGAGCTCGACGGCTCGGTGGTGCGGGCTCTCGAGTCGGCGCTGGAGCGCACCGCCGAGTGCGGCGGGATGCGGCTCAACATCGCGCTCAACTACTCCGGCCGCGGCGAGATCGTCGACGCCTGCCGCCGGATCGTCACCGACTGGGCCAGCGGCGGCGGCGCCGAGATCGACGAGGCGACGCTCGACCGCTATCTCTACACCGCGGAGCTGCCCGACCCCGACCTGCTGATCCGCACCTCGGGCGAGATGCGGCTGAGCAACTTCCTGCTCTGGCAGGTGGCCTACGCCGAGATCTCGATCACCGAGACCTTGTGGCCGGATTTCCGCCGCTCGGACCTGTTCCGCGCCATCCTCGACTACCAGGGCCGGCAGCGGCGGTTCGGCGGCCTCGACAGCCGGCCGGGCACGCCGTCGGCCGGGGCCGAGCCCGGCTCGCGCCGGGCATGACGCGGCTGCTGACCGCGCTGGTGGCGCTGCCGCTGGCGCTGGCGGCCGTTTTCTGGCTGCCGGCCGGCTGGTTCTTCCTGGTCGTCGCCTTGCTGATCGAGGTGGCGGTGCTGGAGTACGTCCGGTTGGGGAGGCAGGTTGCCGCCGGTGTGCCGCTCTGGGTGCTGCTGGTCGCCGTCCCGCCGCTGGCGCTCGGCCACTGTTTGGAGGCCCAGGGGACCTGGTTCGTCTTCGGGACGTTCTGCTTCCCCGCCTTGTGGGGGTGGACCCTCTGCGGCCTGGCGGTCGTCTCCCTGGGGTTCGGCAGCCTGGCGCTGGCCTCGCGCGCTTCGCTCGCGCAGGCACTGAGCGGTCTCGGTCTGCTTGCCTTCGGACTGCCGTACTTCTCACTGCCGCTCATCGCGCTGACGATGCTCCAATGGGGCGACCCCTGGCTGCTGCTCATGATGCTGGCGCTGGTCTGGGTGGGCGACAGTTTCGCCTTCTACTTCGGCACCCGCTGGGGCCGGCACAAGATGGCGCCGGTGGTCAGCCCGAACAAGAGCTGGGAGGGCGCGGCGGCCGGGTTCCTCGGCTCGCTGCTGGTGGCCGTGGCGTTCCACTTGTGGCGGCCGGGCCACTTCGGCCTGCCCCTGCTGCCGCTGGTCGCCGTGACGGCGATCGCGGCGCAGGTCGGCGACCTGGTGGAGTCGATGATCAAGCGGGCTGCCGGGGTCAAGGACTCGGGGCGCCTGCTGCCCGGCCATGGCGGTGTCTTCGACCGGATCGACGCGCTGCTGTTCGCGGCGCCGGTCTGGTATCTCGGCCTGCGCGCCCTGGGCATGCTGAAGCCCGGCGGTTGAGGCTTCTTCGGCATGTGGATTGCACCTTTGCCGTCAGACCCGCGCGGTGTCGCGGGCCCCACCGATTCGCCCCCGCCGGCCGGGCAGTGAGAAGATCCACGTTCGACCGCGAAACCCGTATCCGAGAGATCCCATGAACCTGCTCAGCAACACCGCCGCCTTCATCTTCGCCCTCGGCGTCATCATCTTCTTCCACGAGCTGGGACATCTCCTGGCCGCCAAGGCGTTCAACGTCCGGGTGTTGACCTTCTCGCTCGGCTTTGGCAAGCGGCTGTTCGGCTTCAAGCGCGGCGAGACCGACTACCGCGTGGCGCTGGTCCCGCTCGGCGGCTACGTCCAGCTCGGCGGCGAGGAGCCCGGCGAGGTCAGCGACGATCCGGGGGAGTTCCCCAACAAGCCGCGCTGGCAGCGCATCGTGGTCTATCTGGCCGGTCCGGCGATGAATGCGGTGCTGTCGGTGCTGCTGATCGCCGTCGTCTTCATGATGGGCCTGGAGATGGCGGCGGTGCGCGACGTGCCGCCGGTGGTGGGGGTCGTGGCCGAGGAGTCGCCGGCGGCCGCGGCGGGGCTCGTGCCGGGCGACCGGATCGAGCGGGTCGACGGCAAGCCGGTGGACCGTTGGGACGACGTCCACTTCGCGCTGCTGACCTCGCCGGGCAAGCCGGTCGAGCTGACCCTGGCGCGCGCCGGCCGCCGCCTGGAGGTCACCGTGGTGCCCGACGTGGTGCCGCGCTACGAGTTCGGCGACGCCGGGGTGTTTCCCCAGCTGCTGCCGCGGATCGCCCAGGTGCTCGAGGAGTCGCCGGCGTCGGCGGCCGGGTTCGCCGCCGGGGACGAGGTGCGGTCGGTCGACGGCCGCAGCGTGTCGAGCAGCCAGGACTTCATCGCCCAGATCGAGGCGCGGGCCGAGCGGGTGGCGGCGGTCGAGGTGATGCGCGACGGGCGGCTCGAGACCCTGACGGTGACGCCGCGCTCCGAGGCGGGCGTCGGCAAGATCGGCGTGGTGATCGGCTACTACCAGCGCTATGGGCCGATCGAGGCTCTCGGCGCCAGCGTTCAGTACAACATCGACATCGTGCGGCAGACCTTCGCCGCGCTGGGCAAGATCGTCAGCGGCCGGCTGGCGGCCAAGAGCGCCCTGTCGGGGCCGATCGAGATCGCCGCGCTCAGCGGCCAGGCGGCGCGCAGCGGCTTCAAGGTGCTGCTCCACCTGATGGGCATCATCAGCATCTCGATCGGCATCCTCAACCTGCTGCCGATCCCGATCCTCGACGGCGGCCAGATCACCATCCTGATGTTCGAAGGCCTGCGCCGGCGCGACCTGTCGATGAAGGTCAAGCAGCGGATCCAGAACGTCGGCTTTGCCCTGGTCGTGCTGCTGATGGTCATGGTGCTATATTTCGACCTCGTCAAGAACCTCCCCCTGCCGGGCCGGTAGAGGACAGCCCCGAGAGGACAGCCCCGAGAGGACGGTACCGCGCCGATGACGCAGCTCGCGACGGGCGACGAAGCGCCCAACTTCGACCTCACCTCGACCGAGGACGTGGTGCTGATGCTGTGCGACGAGGTGTCGCGCACCGCGGTGCTGCTCTGTTTCTTCGACGCCGATGCCGAGAGCAGCCGCGAGGCACTGGCCGCCCTGGGCGGCGCCTGGTCGCGGCTCGGCCGCCACCGGGCGCGGGCCTTCGGCATCGCCAAGGCCAAGCCCGAGGCGCTGAAGCAGCTGCAGGCCGAGCTGGCGCTGCCGTTCCCCCTGCTCAGCGACGACCGCGGCTTCGCGGCCCACTACGGGGTCGAGCCGGCGGGCGAGGGCGACAGCCCGCCGCCGGCGCTGTTCCTGGTCGACCGTCGCCAGCGGATCGCCTGGGCGGCCAACCCGGCGCCGGCCATGGCGGAGGCGCTCGCCGCCGTCGACCGGGTGCTCGGCAGCCTGCCGGGCTCGGCCTCGAACTACCCGAAGAGCGTCGTCAACCGGGTGGTCAACTGGTGGGTGAACGCGATTTCGCGTCGCCGGCCGGCCGGCACCGCCGGGTAGGCCCGCGGGTCCGGTCGACCGCCGCCAGGTCGGCCGGCGGGCCGCAATCGTCGTGGCCGTCTGCTAGAATCCGCCCCGATGCTGGCGAGAATCCTGCGCCGAGCCGCATGGGTCCTCTACGCCGGTTTCGTCGCCGTCGTCTTTGTCGCAGCCAGCTATCTGGCCTTCAACCTGTTCGTGCGCAGCGGGGTCACTCCGGTGCCCGAGGTCGAAGGGTTGCCGCTGGGGACCGCGCAGGCGCGGCTGCGGGAGCGGGCGCTGGAGATGGACCGTGAGGCGGGTGAGCGCTACGACGACGAGGTGCCGGCCGGGCACGTTCTGCGGCAGTCGCCTGCCGCCGGCAGCCTGGTCAAGCGCGGCGGCCGGGTCGAGGTAGCTGTCTCGCTGGGGCCGCAGGTGGTGGTGGTGCCCGATCTCGGCGGCGCGGCCCTGCCGGCGGCGCAGGTGACCCTGGCAGGCGCGGGCCTGACCATCGGCCGGACGATCGGGATCTACAGCCCGGACAGCCAGCCCGGGACGGTGGTCGGCCAGTGGCCCAAGCCCGGGGAGCGGGCGGGCAGCGCCGCCCTGGTGGACCTGTTTCTCTCCGCCGGCGACCCCGCGGCGGTCTTCGTCATGCCCGATCTGGTGTACCGCGACTACGAGCGGGTGCGCCGGTTCTTCGAGCGCCGGGGCTTTCGCCTCGGCAGCGTCAAGTTCGAGTCCTACGAGGGAATCGGCGCCGGCGTCGTGCTGCGCCAGTTTCCCCTCGCCGGCCATCCACTGAGCCGGCGCGAGGTCATCTCGCTGGTCGTGGCCAGCGGCAACGAGATCGAGGCCTGAGCGACGATGCTGCTGGCGCCCTCGATCCTGGCGGCCGACCTGGCCGATCTGAAGAGCGCGGTGAAGCTGTGCGAGCGCGGCGGCGCCGATCTGGTCCACTTCGACGTCATGGACGGCCGGTTCGTGCCCAACCTGACCTTCGGCGCGCCGGTGGCGAAGGCGCTTGCCGCCCACACCGACCTGCCCCTGGACGTGCACCTGATGGTGGTCGAGCCCGACCGCCTGCTCGACGACTTTCTCGAGGCCGGCGCCAAGTGGGTGTCGATCCACTGGGAGGCGGCCGCTCATCTGGACCGCAGCTTGCATCGGATTCGCCAGGCGGGAGCTCGCGCCGGGGTCGTCCTCAATCCGGCGACACCGGTCGAGGCGTTGACCGACATCCTGCCCGAGGCCGATTTCGTGCTGCTGATGTCCGTCAATCCCGGCTTTGCCGGCCAACCCTTCCTGCCCTATGTGGTCGACAAAGCGCGCCGCCTGAGAGCCGAGATCCAGCGGCGCGGGCTGGCGACGCGGATCGCCATGGACGGCGGCATCGGGCTCGACAACGTGCGCCAGGTGGTGCGGGCGGGGGTCGAGGTCTGCATCGCCGGCTCGGCGGTGTTCGGCGCGGCCGACCCGGCCGCGACGATGCGCGAGATGCGTCAACGCGCCGAGACGGAGGACGTTTGAAGATCGCAACAAAACTGCTGGTGCTGGTCTGCCTGGTCGCCCTGACTGCCGGCTGCAAGAGCGGCGGGATCAAGGAGGATCCCCTGATGGCGCTTTCCGCCGAGGAGGCGCTGACTGAGGGCAAGGCGTTGATGGAGGCCAAGAAGTATCGCCGGGCGCAGGAGTATCTGACCCACGCCTTCGAGATCGAGCCCAACTCGGCCAGCGGCCGCGAGGGGCTGCTGCTGGCGGCGGACGCGCTCTATCTCGCCGGCGGCCCGACCAACTTCATCAAGGCGGAGTCCAAGTACCGCGACTTCCTCAACCGCTTCCCGACCAGCGACAAGGCCTCCTACGTGCAGTTCCAGATGGCCAACTGCCTGATCAAGCGGATGCGCAAGCCGGATCGCGACCAGTCGATCTCGCTGCAGGCGCTGAGCTCGCTGCAGGATGTCCTGCAGCTCTATCCGGACAGCGAGTACGCGGCCCAGGCGCGCGAGCAGGTCGTGGTGGTGCGACAGAACCTGGCCGAGCACGAGTTCGTCGTCGGCCTGTTCAACTACCGCTTCCGGCTCTATCCGGCGGCGGTCAGCCGCTTCCAGGCGGTGCTCGAGGACTACCCCGAGACCGAGGGCCAGGATCGGGCGCTGTTCCACCTCGGGCTGGCGCACCTGAAGCTGCGGAGCTGGGGTGATGCCTACGACACCTTCGAGCGGCTGCGCGCCGAGTACCCGGACAGCGTCTTGGTGGGCAAGATCCCCGAGGTCCGGCGCGTCGAGCCCGAGGCCGAGAAGGCGGCCGAGGAAGGGACGGGTGAGGAGACGGGTGAGGCGGCCGATGACGAGGCCGAGGACGCGGCCGGTGACGAGGCCGAGCAGCCGACAAAAGAGGAGGCGGGATGAGCCGGAGAGCGACGCTGGCCCTGACGGTTGCGCTGCTGACCACCGGGTGTGCCAGCGGCTTTCTGCCCGAGACCACGCCCGAGCCCGACGAGCTGGCCGAGGTCAAGGCTCGTGTCCTCGAGCTGCAGCGCGCGGCGGCGATGACACAGGTCGAGATCGAGCGTCTGCGCCAGCAGGTCGTGACGCTCGAGGCGCGGCTTGGCGGCGCCGGCGCGCCGGCCGCCGAGACCCGGTCCGGGAGCGCGCCGCCGCGGCCGGTCTCGCCGCCGGTCGCCCGTCCGCCGGCGCCCGTGGCGAGGCCCGAGGCCTCCAAGGTCGAGGTCACGGATCTCGAGATCGCCGCCAGGCCGCCGGCGCCCCGGCCGTCGGCGGTGCCGTCCCCGGCGGCGCCGGGCGAGCCGGCGGAGCCGTCGACGGGGCTGGCGGCGCCGGTGAGCGAGGCCGCGCAGGCGATCTACGATCGCGGCTACACCCTCTACCACCAGGGGCGCTACGTCGACGCCGAGGCCGGCTTCCGGCGCTTCCTCCAGGGCTATCCCGACACTTCGCTGTCCGACAACGCCCAGTACTGGATCGGTGAGAGCCGATTCGCGCGCAACGACTTCGAGGGCGCCCTGGCCGCGTTTCGCGAAGTGGCCCAGCGCTATCCGAACGGCAACAAGGTGGCCGACAGCCTGCTCAAGGCCGCCGACTGCCTGCGGCAACTGGGCGACACCGGCTCGGCGCGGACCACCTACGACGAGGTGATCCGGCGATTCCCGGGCTCGGCGGCGGCGGCGATGGCCGAGGAGCGGCGTGGGCAGCTGCCGCGCTAAGTTCAAGTAACACTTGAGCTTGTGACCGCTAAAGGTTGACAAGGCAAGGGAAACGGGCTAGCTTTCGGAGTTGTCTTTCCCTGAGGGTCCGGCAGACGGGAGCGGACGGGAGTGGACGGAAGGTGGTGACGATGCGACGGCTACTCGTACTTCCGATCTTGCTGCTGGCGCTGGCGGCGCAGGCTGCCGCCCCGCCCGCCAACCTGCGGTTCACCGGCGATCATTGGACCGCCTGGAGTCCGCCGGCCGAGTTCGCGGAGGGGGCCCAGCTCTACCTGATCAAGAACGGCGACACGCTGTGGGACCTGGCGGGCCGGTTCTACGGTGATCCGTATCTCTGGCCGCAGATCTGGGAGCAGAACCGCTATATCGAGGATGCCCACTGGATCTACCCGGGCGATCCGTTGGTGGTCGGCGTCGAGGTGACGCCGATCGACGAGATCGAGCGGCGGAGCGAGATCGGCCTCGAGGAGGAGTCGGGCGGCACCCTGGCCGAGACCCGTTTCGATCCCGCGAGCGGCGCGCCGGTGCCGCTGGGCAGCGCCGACGACCTGTTCTGCTCGGGCTATATCGGCGACCCCGACGAGGGCTTCCCGATGCGCGTCCTGGGCTCGGAGTACGGTGGTCTGGACGTCCAGGTCGCCGACGCCTGGGACCGTGGCCGGCAGCCCTCGAGCAAGCTCGGCGGCTACGAACAGCCGATCACCGCCAAGCTGGGCCTGGTGCTGGGCGACATCGTCTATCTCGACCGCGGGGCGGCCGCCGGCGCGCTTCCCGGGTCGGTGTACATCGCGGTGCGGCCGGACGACCTGGTGCGTCACGTCGCAACCGGCAAGGTCCTGGGCCGGCAGTACAAGTACCTCGGCCGGGTGCGCCTGCTCTCGGTTCAGGAGTCGACCTCGATCGGCGAGATCGTGCACTCCTGCCACCCGATCGGGATCGGGACCGCGCTCAAGCCGTTCGAGGACGCGCCGATTCCGCTGGCGCGCCGCACCGGCCTGCGCGGCATCAACGATCCCGTCTCGGCGGACCAGCTCGCCGATGCCCCGGTCATCACCCTCGCCGAGGCCGGGCACGTGACCCTGGGCCAGGGGCATCTGGTGTACATCGATCGCGGCACCACCGACGACGTCACGCCGGGCGACATCTACACCATCTACCGGATGAGCGACACCAACCCCCTGCCGATGGTGGTGGGCGAGCTGGCCGTGCTGTCGGTCGAATCGGGAACCGCCCTGGGGACGATCCTCGAGTCCCGCTACGCGGTGTACGTGGGCGACAGGTTGGATCTCAAATAGGGCAGGCGGCGGGCCGCTGCCGGCCGCGCCGGCGCCACGGCCGCCGTAAGGCGGCCCGTTTGGCGCGCTCCGGGAAGTGTGTTAGGTTCTGTCCGCTCAGTGCTCAGAGCGGGGTCGGAAGTGGTAACGCGGAACCGGAATCTCAACGGTCGCCTCTATGACATCGTGGACGAGTTGGTCCGCCAGGGCATTCCGCTGGAGCAGGCACGGCGCGAGTTCGAGCGGCAGTTCATCGTCGCCGCCCTGCGCAACCACGACGGCAACCTGTCGCAGTCGGCCCAGTCGATAGGCGTTCATCGCAACACGCTGCGCAACAAGGTCTGCAGCCTGGGGATCCTGGGCAAGGACTACGCGCGGCGGCCCTCCCGTCACCGCCGTCGGCCCTGAGCCGCCGGTCGCGGCGGCAGCCGCAAGCGCCGTCGTCGCCGCCAGCGACTTTCAATTTGCGCTGGTTTGCGCTATGATCTGAACTTCGCGGGCGGTTGCGTCGGTCCGCAAACCCCAACCCAAACAACTACAGCGGTCCCCTCGATCGTCGACCAGGTGTCGTGATGAGAAGCTATACATACATGCGCCGTGCTCGCCGCGTGCTTGGCGTGCGCGGCACCCAGATCCTCTTCGCCATGGGAGTCTTCCTTGCCGCGGCTCTGATCTCGCCGCCGTCCAGCCCGGCGCCCGCGGGCGTCCGCCTGGCCGGCCCTTCGGCCGACGAGGCGAGGGTGCTGGACGATCTGGCCGAGTGGGTCTTCGACGAGGAGTCCGAGAGCGACCTTGCCGTGGAAGTGCTGGATCGCCGGCTCGGGTTCGAGCTGTTTCGCAGCTACGCCGACGCCGGCGTGCGCGAGGCCATGGTCACGGCAATGCCGCACGGCGAGCTGATCTGGCGCACCGGGCAGCGGTGGGGGGTGGATCCTCTGCTGCTGGCGGCCGTGATCCAGACCGAATCGGGGTTCAACCCCGAAGCGGTGTCGATCCAGGGGGCGCTGGGCCTGATGCAGGTACTGCCCGAAACCGCCGCGCTGTTCCGGCCGGTCGCCGATCCGATCGATCCGGTGATCAACGTCGAGGTTGGCGCGCGCTATCTGGCGAGCCAGCTCGAGCTGTTCGACGGCGATCTGCCGTTGGCCCTGGCGGCCTACAACGCCGGCCCCGGCAACGTCCTACGCTTCGCCGGCATCCCGCCCTTCCGCGAGACCCGCCGCTATGTCCGGCGCGTCCTGGGCCACTACGTCGGCCACCTGCGAGACGCCTGGCGGGACACCGGTGGTCTCGACTGGCTGGTCGTCGAGAACTGAGCCGGCGAGCGGGTCAGCTGTCGCGCGGGCTCTTGTCCTCGGCCGCGGCGGAGCCGTCGTCGTCGCCCTTGATGCCCCTCTTGAAGTTGCGGATTCCCTCGCCCAGGCCGCGGCCGAGCTGGGGCAACTTCGAGGCGCCGAAGATCACGAGGACGATCAGCAGGATGATCAGCAGCTCTTGGAATCCGGGCATGGGAGTGGACCTCCGGCCGTCAGTCTAGCAGAGCGTCACCCGGCGCCCGGGCCGCGGCTAACGGACAGCGCGCCAGCGGGGCGCCAGGCGCGCGCCGATGGCGGCGGTCTCGGGCAGCAGCAGCAGGTGCTCGAGCGACCGCTCCAGGGTAGGGCCGATGAGACCCAGATGGCGCGCGTCGCCGCGCTCGGCGAAGGTGGCGAAGGTCCCCACTGCCTTGAGGGTCCGCTGGGCCGCCGCCCGGTGGTAGCCGAGCTCGCCACCGATCGCGCCCAGCAGCTCGCCGGTCAGCTCCTGGGGCGGGAAGAGGCTGTCGTTGAGCAGCGACGCCAGATCGTAGTGCGGGGGGCCCAGGCGCAGATCCTGGTGATCCAGCAGGCCCAGCCGGCCCCCGGCAAGGGGAACCAGATTGCGCGCCATGAAGTCGCGATGGCAGACCTCCGGCGGAGAATCGCCAAGGCGGCGGCAGAGCTCGCCCAGGGCGGCCCTCAGCTCGGCTGTCGATCGCTCGTCGCCGCCCAGGCCGCGCGGCGTCAGGAAGGAGCGCCAGGTCTGCTCCAGCTCGCGTCGCAGCAGGGACTCGTCGAGCGGCGGGCTGAGGCCGGCGACGAGCGCCGTATCGATTCCGCCGATGCGGCCGGCGTCGGCGACCGCCTGCTCGAAATGGCGGCGCAGCCCCTGCCAGCTCTCGCCGCGCCGGTCGTAGAGAGTGTGGGGGCCGAGGTCCTCGAGCAGCATCAGGCCCGCCCCACAGTCGGCCTCGAGGATCGCCGGGACCCTCAGCCCGGCCTCGCCCAGCAGATCCGTGGTGACCAGGAAACGGCCGCAGGCGTCGCGTAGCGCGGGCGGATAGACGGCCACGATCAGGGTGCGGCCGGCACACTCGGCGCGCAGGTAGCGGCGCGCCGAGACGTCGCCGGCGAGCGGTTCGAGGTGCGACGCCGGACGACCCAGCCGGTCCAGCCACTGCCCGATGTCGGCTGCCGAGGGGCTGGTTTCGGCTGGCGGCAAGTTCGTCTCGGGGGCTCTCGGCCGGTCCGGGGCGAGAGGTCGCCGGGGCAAACAAGAACCCTTGCGCGGCGCCGGACCGGGACCCGCCACGCCCTGCTAGTGTAGTGTCTCCGACTTGGCTTGCCGCTAGCGGCAAGGCGAAGTCGGAGACACTGCACTAGCATACAGCCGCGGCCCGGCGCCGCACCTCGAGGGGGAGAGGCTTGGACGCCAAGCTACATCAGCTGCTACTGGTTCTGCGCGGCGCCCTGGCGCGCGCCCTGTCGGACTCCTCCGAGGCCGGCGAGGCGGTGCGCGAGATCAAGCGCGAGGGCTGGTCGCTCTACCTGGTGGTGGACCAGCAGGAGGACGAGGGCTCGGGCGCGGCTCTCGAGCTGAGCGCCGGCCGGGCCGAGGCCCAGCCACCGGCCTTCAAGATCGACGGCCAGGATCTGACCTTCCTGCGCTCGATCGGTATCGACCCGACGCGCAGCCTGCGCAAGCGGCGCTCCTAGTGTCGTGTCTCCGACTTCGCCTTACCGTCTGGACGGCTAGCGACGCCGCTGGCGGCGTTGCGCTTCCTCGACATAGGCTCGGCTATGCCTTCCTCAGCGCGCCTTGCCAGCGACGCCGCTAGCTCGCCCATACGGCAAGCCAAGTCGGAGACACTACACTAGACGTCGGCTCGAAAGCCTCGGCTAACGGCGCCAGATGAAGGCGAGGTTGCGTCCCGCCCGGGGCCCGTCGCGGCGGTAGCTGTGCAGCGACTCGCCGGCGCATCGGGTGCAGGCGGCTACCCGGTGGGCTTCCGGCACGCCGCCATGGAGAAGCTGGCTGGCGACGGCGGCGTGCAGGTCGAGGTGGGGTCGGGGGCCGGCGCCGGCGACAACCGCCGCCTCGGCGCCGGCGGCGGCCACGCGAGCGGCTACCTCGTCGCCGACCTCGTAGCAGCATGGGCCGATGGCGGGGCCGAGCCAGGCGGTGAGCCGGCCTGCCGGTGTCGCCAGCCGCGCCAGGGCCGCGGCGACGATGCCGGCGGCGATGCCGCGCCAGCCGGCGTGGATCGCGGCGATCTCGCCGTCTGCGCCGAGCAGCACCGGCACGCAGTCGGCGGTGACCACCGACAGCGCCAGGCCGGCGCGATCGGTGATCAGGGCGTCGCCCTCGCCGCAGGGACCGGCGGCGCCGGGCAGGACGCGAGCAGAGTGGATCTGGCGGGCCCAGGCGACCTCGGACGGGGCGCCGGCGGCGGCCGCGGCGGCGGTGCGGTCGCCCGGTCCGCGGCCGACGAAGCGCACCTCGATCCCGTCGAGCCGGTCGGCCCACAGCCGGTGGCCGGACTCTGCGAGGAAGCTCTTCATGCCGCTCGCCGCCGCCGCAGGAGCGGCTCGACGCGCCGGGCCACCGCCTCCGCCAGCCGCTCGTAGCCGGCCCCGTTGAGGTGGATGGCGTCGGACTTGTAGCGCCGGTCGAGCAGCAGGTCGGGCAGCACGTCGCGAATCACCGGCACGCCGTGACGGCTCTCGAGCCGATCGAACAGGTCGGCGTAGCGGCCGCCGAACGGCCCGCGCACCTCGATCAGCAGGGCCGAGACCCCGGCCGCCAGGAGGCGTTCCAGGATGGCGTCGAAAGCCCGCTCGGTGGTCTCGAGCGGCACACGGCGCAGGATGTCGTTGCCGCCCAGCTCGACGACCACCAGCCAGGGGTCGGCGGCCAGGACCCGTTCGATACGGCGCAAGGCCTGGCTGGCGGTGTCGCCGGGGACGCCGGCGTTGACGACCTCGGCACCCAGCCGCCCGGCGAGCCGATCGGGGTAGGTCGGACCGTCGCCGCGACCCACTCCGGCGGTCAGCGAATCGCCGAAGCAGACGATGGTGCGGCCGGGCGAGTCGAGGTTGGGCACCGCCGGGCCGCAGGCGAGGATCAGGCCGGCGGCGGCCAGGGCCAGAGCGGCTCTCACGGGCGCTGATTGTACTCGCGTGACGCTCCGCGGCCCGGCGACCGGCCGGGGCCGCTGGGGTAGACTCGCCTCGCCTTGATCCAGTTCGTCAACGTCAGCAAGACCTACGAGGGCCGCCGGGTGGCGCTGGACCGGGTCAGCTTCGAGCTCGGGCACGGCGAGTTCGGCTTCTTGACCGGCCCCAGCGGCGCCGGCAAGACGACCCTGCTGCGCTTGATCTATCGCGAAGCGCTGCCGGACAGCGGCCAGGTGCTGATCGGCGGCCGCAACGTGGGCGCCCTGCCGCCGAGCAAGGTGCCCTACCTCAGGCGGCGCATCGGCGTGGTCTTCCAGGACTGCCGGTTGATCGGCCGCAAGACCGTGTTCGAGAACGTCGGCTATCTGCCGCGGGTGCTGGGGGTGGGCCTGCGCGAGCGTCGCCGGCTGGCCTACCAGGCGCTGCGCCGGGTCGGCCTGGCCCATCGCATGAAGTCGTTTCCGCCGGAGCTTTCGCGTGGCGAGCAGCAGCGGGTGGCGATCGCGCGGGCGCTGATCAACCAGCCCGAGATCCTGCTGGCCGACGAGCCGACCGGCAACCTGGACCCCGACCTGTCGCGCGAAGTCTTCCGGGTGTTCCGGCAGATCAACGCTACCGGCACGACGGTGCTCGCGGCGACGCACTCGCCGGGGCTGATCACCGAGTTCGGCGGCCGGGTGCTGGTGCTCGACAGCGGCCGGCTGGTGGGCGACCAGCGGCTCAAGGGCCGCCACGGGCCGGACTACCTGCAGCTGGTCGAGGAGGAGGCGCCGCCCAGGGTGGCGCATCGGGGCGGGCCTTGAGCCTGCTGCGCATCCTCCTGTTCTTCCTCCGAGAGGCCTACGTAAACCTGCGGCGCAGCTGGCGGGTCAGCCTGCTGGCGGTCTTCACCATCACCACCAGCCTGTTTGTCGGTGGCCTCTTCTTGCTGCTGAGCGAGAACCTGGCGCGGCTGCTCGACGACTGGCGCCGCCAGGCCAAGGTGGTTGTCTACCTGCGATCGCCGCTGCCGGCGGCCGAGCGCCAGGAGTTGATCGACCGGCTCGAGGGGACCGAGTGGGTCGAAGAGGTGCGTCCGGTCTCGGCCGAGCAAGCACGTGAGCGATTCGCCGAGATCTTCCCCAGCCTGTCGAGCCTCACTCAGGAGTGGAGCGACGAGCCGCTGCCGGCCTCGCTCGAGGTCGGGCTCGACCCGTCACGAGTGAGCGGTGACGGCTTCGCCGCCTGGGTGGCCGAGCTGCGTGGCGAGCCGGCGGTCGACCTGGTCGACGACGATCGCGACTGGCTGCGGCAGCTCGAGCTGCTGGTGGCGGTCTTCCGCGGCGTCGGCCTGACCCTGGGCGCGATGCTGCTAATGGCCGCTACCCTGACCATCGCCAGCGTCATCCGGCTCACCGCCTATCTGTATCGCGACGAGATCGCCGTCCTGCGGCTGATCGGCGCCACCGAGTTCTACATCCGGGGGCCGTTCTATGCCGAGGGGCTGGTCCAGGGCGCCGCTGGCGGCCTGATGGCGCTCGCCGGCCTGTACGCCTCCTATCGGCTGATCCGACCGCAGAGCGACGCCGCCCTGCTGGGAACGGTGCTGGTGGGCGAGTTCCTGCCGGTGCCGCAGCTCGTGTTCCTGCTGACGCTGGGCGCGGCGGCGGGGTTGCTGGGCGCGATCCTGTCGGTGCGCCGCGAAGCCGGCGCGCTCTAGCCGGCGCCGACTGAAAAGAAAAAGACCCCGCCCGGCTTGGCGCCGGACGGGGTCGGAATGTCGGTGGGCGGTGCCCGTTACTCGATGCGCAGGATGATCACCGCGCGCCGGTTCTCGGCCCGTCCGGCGGCGGTGTCGTTGCTGGCCACCGGGTCGGCCGAACCGCGGCCCTCGATGGTGATGCGGCTCGGGTCGATCTGGTGCCGCTCGACCAGGTAGGCCTTGACCGCTTCGGCGCGCTGGGCGCTCAGTCGGTCGTTGGTCGCCTGCGAGCCACGGTTGTCCGAATAGCCCATCACGTGTGCCCGAAGCTCGGAGTCCTGCTTGAGCTTCAGCGCCACCTCGTCCAGCTTCGCCTTGGCGATGTTGGACACGCGCGCGCTGTTGGAGTCGAAGTGCACCACCTCACGCTGCTCCGCGGGCGGCGGTGGCGGCGGTGGCGGTGGCGGCGGCGGCGGTGGCGGCGGCGGTGGCGGCGGTGGCGGCGGCGGCGGCGGTGGCGGTGGTGGCGGCGGTGGCGGCGGCGGTGGCGGCGGCTGCGGGAAGCTGTAGGCCAGGCCGACCGTCGCGATCAGGGGATCGATGCCGAGATTGACCTTGCCGGGATTGGTCACCGAGAGGTCCATCCAGCGCACGCCGGCCGCGAGCGCCCAGGGGCCGCCGGCGCGGAACGGCACGTCCAGGCCGAGATTGATGCCGTAGACGAACTCGTCGTCGAAGTCGTAGCGGAACGACTCGCCGAGATCGCTGATGGTGACGGCGTCGAGCTGGGCGTAGCCGATGTAGGGGCCGACGTAGAAGTCGGTCCTGCTGTTCGGCGTCAGGTGATAGTTGAGACCGACGGTCAGCGGCATGAAGCCGATATCGCCGTCGCTCATGCCCCACAGGGCCTCGCCATAGCCGCCGCCGGCGACCGGCGGGGCGATGTCGAACATCAGGGAGCCTTCGAGATCCGCCAGCAGGATGCCCAGCTCCAGGCCGAGCCGCTCGCTGAAGCGGCGTTCGAGCGCGACGCCGAATCCGTCGCCGCCGTCGAACTTGAAGCTGCTGTCCTCGCGGTCGCCATTGGCCCGGAACTGCTGGTCGCGGGCCCAATCGCCATCGGTGGTGATCCCGGCCAGGTAGCCGCGGACCGTCCAGCGATACGAGTCGTTGCTGGCCGCGGCGGCCTCGTCCTGAGCCAGCGCCGCGGTGGGTGACAGCCCGATGGCCAGCACCAGCGCCAAGCTCACCAAAAAGTGGAATTTGTGTGTCATCGCCAACTCCCTCCTTCTAAGGGATTGCAACTGAAACATTCTCCCGGACTGGCGCCACAAGCGCCAGCCGGCAACGGTCAATTCTATAGGCAGCGTAGGCGCAACGCAACTGGAGTCGGTAGCGCCAAAGCAAGACCGGGCGCCTGTCGGCGCCCGGTGAGTCGTAGCGGATGGAGCGAAAGCGGAACCGGCTCAGGGGGTCGGTGGCTTGGCGCCAGGCAGGCTCTTGAGCTGCTCCTTCAGCCGGTCTTCTTCGGCCTTCATCGCCGCCCTCTCCGCGGCCTCCTCCTCGACGTCCTTGTTGAAGGCGTCGGTCTTCTTGTTCTCCTCGGCGCGTTGGACGCCGGCCCGGTCACCGGCCGAGTTGTACGCGGCGATCGCGTTGTCGTAGCGCTTCTGCTTCTCGTAGACGTATCCCAGCTGGCCGTAGATGGTGACCTTGTCGTCGTTCTTGCTCGCCTTGGTGAGCGCTTCCTTGAGCTTCTCCTCGGCCGAGCGGAACTGCTCCTTCTGGGTATAGGCCTGGCCCATGTAGTACTGCGGCAGCCACTCGTTGCTGTTCTTGGCCGCCGCCCGCTCGACGGTCTTCAGCGTGCCGTCGTACTCCTTGGCGCCGAGCTGCGCGCCGGCCAGCATGATCAGGTTGTCGTAGCTGTCGTCTTTCGCCACCACCTTGCCCAGCGCCGCCGAGGCCTTCTTGTAGGCATCGGCCTTGGTGGCGCCGCTGCTGGTGCGACCCTTGCGCAGGAGGGCCTGGGCATAGGTCTTCTGCTTTTTGACGTCGCCCGGGTCCAGCTGCACGGCCTTGCCCAGCGCCGCGATGGCGCCGTCGACGTCGCCGGCGTTGAACGCCGCGGCGCCGTAGGTGTAGCGCAGATCGGCGTTGCTCGGATCGGCATCCGCGGCCGAACTGAGGGCGCCGCGCATGCGCCGCTCGTCGCCGGTCTTCTCATAGGCCTTGGCGAGCATCTGATGCAGCACGACCCGGTTCTTGGTCGGCAGCTTCGAGGCGTCCATCTTGCCCAGCACGCTCACCGCGTCGGCGTAGCGGCGGCTGTCGGTGTAGGCCTTGCCCAGCACCATCTGCACGCCGACGTCGTTGGGGTTGAGGTCGTAGGCCTTGCGCAGGTGGGGCAGGGCGTCCTGCATCTTCTTCTGCGCCGCCAGCGACTGGCCCAGCATGTAGTGGCCCTGATAGAGGTCGGGCTGCTGCTCGACGACCTCCTGGAACTCTATCGCCGCCTGCGTGTAGTTCTTGGCCTGGAAGGCGGCGACGCCCTGGTCCCAGCCGGCGGAGACCGCGCCCGCGGACCCCAGAGCCAGGATGGCCAACGTGGCGATGATCGGTGATCTTCTGAACATGGTCATTCTCCCTTCGAGCTGTCTCGGCCCACTGCGACGGGCTTCAGCGTCTTCCGGCAAGGGCTTCTGCAAGCGCAGTGCCATCACCGCCAACCCCCTGCCGCGCAATGGCCCCCGGGCGGCGGCGCGACCTGGCGTCCTGCCACCAGGACGGTTGACGGCACGCCGCCCATCTTGACCTACTGCAGCCGGAAGTTGACGGTCAGGTTGTAGATCACCGACACCGGCTTGCCGTTGAGGGTCGCCGGCTCGAACTTCCACCGCCTCACCGCGTCCGCCGCCGCCTGGTCGAGGCCCATCGGCAGGCCCTTGAGGACCTTGACGTTGGTGACGTTGCCGGACTTGTCGATGATCGCCTCGACGATCACCACCCCCTGGATGCGCGCCTTGCGGGCGATCTCGGTGTACTGGGGGTTGGGCGCCTGGAGCTTGTTCGGCGGCTTGACGTCGCCGCCGACGCGGATCGGCCCGGTGGGCTCGGGCGGCGGCGGGGCGTCGGGGACGCCGAAGATCAGGTCGGTGTCCGGCAGGTCGATCTCGGGCTCGATGTCCTCTTCGAGGCGGATCGGCTCCGGCTCGTCGGGCGTCGGGTCGGGAATCGGGACCTTTTTCGACCGCGGCTTGGGGATCTCCTGCTGCTGCTTCGGCGGCGGCGGCTTGAAGCGCACCTGCTGCACGACGTAGACCTTCTGCTTCTTCTGTTCCTGGGCCTCGAGGATCAACTCGGGGAAGGTGACGGCGAACAGGATGATGTGGAAGACGATCGCGCCGATCATGGCGAAGCGGACGTGTTTCTTGTCCTCGCGCTCCTCGAGCGCGAAAGCCGCGAACTCGCCGCCGCCGGTGTCGACCGGCTGGGGCGCGGTGGGTTTCTTGGGCTTAGCCATCAATCTACCTCCCCCTTCGTCAGTACCAGAACATCTCGATCTCCCGTTGGGTGGGGATCGAGACGTTCTTGACCGTCATGCCGATCTTGTCGGGCGCCTGGCGCAACTCGTCGAATACGTCCACCATGCCGCCGTAGGCGGCCAGCGGGTCGGGGCGGATGATCACCGGTTTCATCGGGTTGCGCTCGAGCTTGGGCTTGAGATAGTCCAGCACCTGGTCGAGCTCCATCGACTTGCCGTCGACCATCAGCGCGCCGCCGGGCTGGATCTCGATGAGCACCGACTCCTCCTTGTCGACCAGGGGCGTGTCCTGCTCGTCTTGCGGCAACGAGAAGTCCAGGCCGCGAGTCGCCGCGAAGGTGGTCGTGACCATGAAGTAGATGATCAGCAGAAAGGCGATGTCCGCCATCGAGGCGGTCGGGATCTCGTCGCTGACGCTGTCGCGCTTGAACTTCATGGTTCTAGCCTCCAGCCCCGGCGGTGTCGACGGTCTCCTGCTCCGAGAGCAGGTAGATCACCTCCGCCTTGGCCTGCTTGAGTGCGTCGATCACCTTGTCGACATAGCTGTACGGCACCTCGGCGTCAGCCTTGAGCACGAACGCCTTGCCGGGGTCCACGGACACGACGCTCGTGGCGAACGACAGGACGTCCTCGGGCCCGGGCACCAGGACGCTGATCTCCTCGCCGCTCGACACGCGGATCAGGCCCGCCTCGGTGATCGAGATGTACGCGGATTTCTTGGGAATCTCGAGACGCAGCGCCGTCTTGGGCAGCAGTACCTGCGTCTTGTCCACCTCGAAGTTGATCGTCACCATGAAGAAGATGATCAACAGAAAGGCGATGTCCGCCATCGAAGCGGTCGGAATCCCCTGGTTCTGGGTCGAGCGGACGATGAGCTTCATGGTCGCTCCGTTCTAGGTGGTGCTGGGAGGAGCCGCCGCGCTGCCGGAGACGGCGCCGCCGTCGGGCGCGATGCCGCTGCGCTGCATCTCGCCGAAGGTCTCGAGCAGCATGTTGGTCGAGGTCTCGATGTCGCGCACGAACTTGTTGATCTTGTTCATGAAGTAGTTGTAGGCCAGCTGCGTCGGGATGGCCACCGCAAGACCCGCGGCGGTGGTGATCAGCGCCTCGGAGATACCGGCGGCCACCAGGCCCGGGTTGGAGAGGCCGGCCTCGGCCAGGGCGTCGAACGACTTGATCATGCCCGCCACCGTGCCGAAGAAGCCGAGCAGGGGGGAGACGTTGGCGATTGTCGCCAGCCAGACGAGGTTGCGCTCCATCCGGCCCATCTCGAACAGGGCGGCGTTCTCGATGGTCTTCTCGACGTCCTCTTTGGGCTGGCCGTACTTGAGCAGACCGGCCTTGAGAATCGAGGGCACCGGGCCCTTGAAGTCCTCGCAGACCTTGATTGCGTCCTTCACCGACCGGTTGACGATCAGCGATTTACGGATCTTGGCGAGGAATTCGTTGACGTTGATCTTGGCCTGACGCAAGGCGAGCAGGCGCTCGATGATGAAAACTACGCCCAGGATCGAGAAGGCGAGGAGGGGCCACATGACCGGGCCGCCCTCCCTGAAGATCTCCATGACAGTTCCGCCGAAGTTCACGCTAGTTCTCCTCTTTCAGGTTAGACCCATTCCCGAGTCGTTAGTTCCCGAGTCTAGCTCGGCGTCGAGGTTCCGCGCTGTCGTACCGACCAGCCGACCCGAGCCGGCTCGGCTCTGTGAAGGCTTTCGCATGCTACCAAAGAAACGCTGCCCGGATTCAGGCACTGGGGGCAAGCGCTGGATGCTAGCACACGCCGTTCTCGCGACACAAACAGCGGGCCGGGAGGGATGAGGGGGGCCGTGAGCCATCGGTAGCGCTTCACGAGCCGCCGCCGGTCAGCTGTTCGAGGCGGCTGCGGTGGGTGTAGCAGAGGGCAACGGCCAGTGCGTCGGTGGCGTCGGCTGAGGCGTCGGCCGGAACTCCCGCCAGCTGCAGCGAGACCATCCGCGCCACCTGGACCTTGTCTGCCCGGCCGCTGCCGGTCACCGCGCTCTTGATCTCCGCCGGGCTGTACTCGCGCACCGCGATCCGGCCGGCCGCCAGGGCGCCGAGCAAGGCGCCGCGGGCCTGCGCCAGCACCACCAGCGAGCGCGGGTTGAGGCCCAGGTAGGGGGTCTCGAGCACCGCGACCTCCGGCTGCCACTCGGTGAGCAGCTCACCAAGTCGAACCCCCAGCCAGCCCAGACGGGCCGGCAGGTCGAGGTCGCGTGGCGGCGACAGACGGCCCTGGGCGATGAGCTCGAGGCCGCCGCGCCGCCGTCGGATCAGGCCGTAGCCGGTGTGGCGGCTGCCGGGATCGAGCCCGAGGATGCGCATCTGGCGGCTCGCCTCGAAGCCGTCGAG
This sequence comes from Thermoanaerobaculia bacterium, assembly GCA_963781065.1. Taxonomy (GTDB): domain Bacteria; phylum Acidobacteriota; class Thermoanaerobaculia; order Multivoradales; family JAHEKO01; genus CALZJC01. The sequence continues at coordinate 53,664 of CAWAET010000003.1, forward strand.
GCTCCCCCGGTCAGCCCGACTGGGCCGCCAGGACCTCTTCGTCGAACTCGAAGTTGGACCAGACGCTCTGGACGTCGTCGTGGTCTTCGAGCGCCTCGACGAGGCGCAGCACCTTGCCCGCGTCGTCGCCCTCGAGCGTCACCGTGCTCTGCGGCAGCATCGCCAGCTGGCTCGCCTCGAGCGCCACGCCGCGCTCCTCCAGCGCCTCGCGCACGGCGGCGTACTCCTCGGGCCGGGTGTAGATCTCGACGACCTCGTCCGCGAGCTCGAGGTCCTCGGCGCCGAGCTCGAGCGCCAGCTCCATGAAGGCCTCTTCGGCCATCGCCTTGCGGTCGATCGCGAAGTAGCCGCGCTTGTCGAACATCCAGCCGACGCAGCCGTTCTCACCCAGGTTGCCGCCGTGCTTCGAGAACAGGTGCCGGATGTCCGAGACCGTCCGGTTGCGGTTCTCGGTCACGGTCTCGAGCAGGATCGCCACGCCGCCGGCGCCGTAGCCCTCGTAGGAGACCTCTTCGTAGATGACGCCGTCGAGCTGTCCGCTGCCGCGCTTGACCGCGCGGTCGATGTTGTCGTTGGGCACGTTGGCGGCGCGCGCATCCTGGATGGCGGTGCGCAGCCGGGCGTTGCCGGCGGGGTCTTCGCCTCCCATGCGGGCGGCGACCGACACCTCCTTGAGCAGCTTGCTCCACAGCTGGCCGCGGCGGGCGTCGGTGACCGCCTTCTTGCGCTTGATCTGCGCCCATTTGCTGTGGCCGGCCAATCTCTCGTCTCCGTCGGGCGCTACCACGCCGCGCCCGCCATTCTAGCTCGGCGTGGCGTTATGATCATGGCCTCCGCACCGCGCGCCGCCGCGCCGAGGCGGCCCACCATGATGGCCTGGTTCAGGAAAGCGAAGAAGGGCCTGCCCGACGAGCGGGCTCGCAGCAAGGTGCCCGAGGGCCTGTGGGTCAAGTGCGAGGGCTGCCGCGAGGTCATCTACGCCAAGGAGCTCGAGCGCAACCTGCGCATCTGCCCGAAGTGCGGCTTCCACTTCCGCATCGATGCCCTGGCGCGCATCCGTCTGCTGGTCGACGAAGAGGAGCCTACGCCGCTGTTCGCCGGCATCCGTCCCGCCGACCCGCTGGGCTTCAAGGATGCCAAGCCCTACAGCCAGCGGCTGCGTGAATACCAGAAGAAAGTGGGCACGGCGGACGCCATCCGGGTGGTCGAGGGGCGGATCGACGGCATCGCGGCGATCGTCGCGGTGCTCGAGTACAGCTTCATGGGCGGCTCCATGGGCACGGTGGTCGGCGAGGCGATCACCCGCAGCGCCGAGCGGGCGCTCGAGCGCCGCCAGCCGCTGATCGTGGTCTCCGCCTCGGGCGGCGCGCGCATGCAGGAGGGCGCTCTGTCGCTGATGCAGATGGGCAAGATCGCCACCGCCCTGGCCCGCCTGCGGGAGGCCCGGGTGCCCTATCTGTCGGTGCTGACGGACCCCACCACCGGCGGCGTCACCGCCTCCTTCGCCATGCTCGGCGATCTCAACATCGCCGAGCCGGGGGCGCTGATCGGCTTCGCCGGCCCGCGGGTGATCCAGCAGACGATCCGGCAGGACCTGCCGGAGGGGTTTCAGCGCAGCGAGTTCCTGCTCGAGCACGGCTTTCTCGACCTGGTGGTGAAGCGCACCGAGCTCAAGGAGACCCTCGCCAGGTGCCTGCGCCACCTGCGGACGTAGACCCGACCCTGCCGCCGGCTGCCGCGCGGCTGCTCGAGCGGATCGAGCCGAACGCGATGCGGCTCGGGCTCGACGAGCCCCGCCGCCTGCTGGCGGCGCTGGGCGATCCGCAGGACCGCTTCGCGACGGTGCTCGTGGCCGGCACCAACGGCAAGGGGTCCACCGCCGCCTGGCTGGCGGCGATGGCGGTCGCCGCCGGCTACCGCACCGGGCTGTACACCTCGCCCCATCTCGAGGAGCCGACCGAGCGGCTGCGGGTCGACGGCCGCGCGGTCTCGGGTGGGGAGCTCGGCAGCTGGCTGCTGGCGGTCGGCGCCGCGGCCGAGGGGGCGCTCGGCGGCCTGCCGACCTATTTCGAGCTGTTCACCGCCGCCGCCTTTCACGGCTTCGCCGCCGCCGGCGTCGAGCTGGCCGTGGTGGAGGTCGGCATGGGCGGCCGGCTGGATGCCACCAACGTCGCCGAGCCGGTGCTGTCGGTGATCACCGAGATCGGGCTCGACCACGAGCGCCATCTGGGCGCCGGCGTGGCCGAGATCGCCGGCGAGAAGGCGGGGATCCTGCGCCGCGGCCGGCCGGCGATCGCCGGTTGCAGCCGGCCGGAGGCCCTGGCGGCGGTGCGCCGGGAAGCGGCGCGCATCGGCGCCGAGCTGACCGCGGCGGCGTCGGCCAGCTGGCGCCGGCCCGCCGGAGCGGCGGACCTCGAGGTGACCACCGAGCTCGCCGCCTACCGGCTGCGGCCGCGTCTGGCGGGCGACCACCAGGCGGACAATCTGGTGCTGGCGGTGCTGGCCGCGGAACGGCTGCGCCGGCTCGGCTGGCGGCGGCTCGACGAGGCGGCGATCACCGCCGGCGCCGCGCGCTGTCGCTGGCCGGGGCGGCTCGAGTCGGTCGGACTGGGCGACCGTGAGGTCCTGCTCGACGTGGCGCACAATCCCGACGCCGCGGGCCGGCTGGCCGCCCACCTGGAACGGCTGGGCCGGCCCTACGACCTGCTGTTCGGCCTGCTGGACGACAAGCGCGGCGAGCTGATCCTGCCACCGCTGGCGGCGCCGGCGCGGCGGGTGGTGCTGACCCGGCCGAGCGGCGCCCGCGGGCGCGAGCCGGGCGACCTGCTGGCGCTGACGGCGGGCACCGAGACGATCGTCGAGCCGCGCCTGGACCGGGCCCTGGACCGGGCCCTGGCCGGCAACGCTCCGCTGCTGGTGATCTGCGGCTCGTTCTATCTCGTCGGCGAGGCCCGCCGGCTGCTCCACCAGCGGTTCGGCGTGCCGGCGCCGGCGGCGTCGATCGCCACTTGCTAGGAGTGTAGTGTCTCCGACTTGCCTTGCCGTATGGGCGAGCTAGCGGCGTCGCTGGCAAGGCGCGCTGACGCAGGCATAGCCGAGCCTATGTCGAGGAAGCGCAACGCCGCCAGCGGTGTCGCTAGCCGTCCAGACGGTAAGGCGAAGTTGGAGACACTACACTAGGTCTTGGCCGGTTGGAGCTTGCCCGGTTTGGCCGCCGCCGGTTGCCGGCCGGGTCAGGCGCCGAGATCGTAGAGCGGGAACTCGGTGCAGAGCTCGAGCACCCGGCGGCGCACGCCGGCCTGGACCGCCTCGTCCTCCGGGCTCTCCAGCACCTCGGCGATGAAGCCGGCGATGCGCTCCATCTCCGGCTCGCCCATGCCGCGGGTGGTGACCGCCGGCGAGCCGAGACGGATGCCTGAGGCCACCATCGGCGGGTTCTCGTCGTACGGGATGGTGTTCTTGTTGACCGTGATGCCGGCCGCCTCGAGCGCCCCCTCCATGACCTTGCCGGTGGTGCCGGCGGCGGCGACGTCGAGCAGGAAGACGTGGTTGTCGGTGCCGCCGCTGACGATCCGGTGGCCGCGGGTCTCGAGGCCGTCGGCCAGCCGCCCGGCGTTGGCGACGACCGCCTTCTGATAGTCCTTGAACTCGGGGGCCAGGGCCTCCCCGAAAGCCACCGCCTTGGCGGCGATGATGTGCATCAGCGGCCCGCCCTGGATCCCCGGGAACAGCGCCCGGTCGATCCGCTTGCGCCACGGCTTGGTGCACATGATGATGCCGCCGCGCGGGCCGCGCAGCGTCTTGTGCGTGGTGGTGGTGACGAAGTGGCAGTGCGGCACCGGGGAGGGATGCTCGCCGGCGGCCACCAGCCCGGCGATGTGGGCGATGTCGGCCAGCAGCAGGGCGCCGACCTCGTCGGCGATGGCGCGGAAGCGGGCGAAGTCGATCACCCGGCTGTAGGCGCTGGCGCCGCAGATCGATCAGCTTGGGCCGGTTTTCGCGCGCCAGCCGCGCCACCTCGTCGTAGTCCAGGGTTTCGCTCTCGCGGTCCACGCCATAGGCGACGACGTTGAAGTCGCGCCCCGAGTAGGAGAGCGGATGGCCGTGGGTCAGGTGGCCGCCGCAGGAGAGGTCCATGCCCATCAGCGTGTCGCCGGGCTCGAGGACGGCGAAGTAGACCGCCATGTTGGCCTGGCTGCCGCTGTGCGGCTGGACGTTGACGTGCTCGGCGCCGAACAGCTCCTTGGCCCGCTCGCGCGCCAGCCGCTCGGCGTCGTCGACGAACTCGCAGCCGCCGTAGTAGCGCCGTCCGGGGTAGCCCTCGGCGTACTTGTTGGTCATCACCGACGCCGCCGCCTCGCGCACCGCGGCGCTGGCGAAGTTCTCCGAGGCGATCAGCTCGAGGCCGTCGTTCTGGCGCCGGATCTCGGCGGCGATCGCTTGCTGGATCTGCGGATCGGTCTCTGCCAGGCTACGCGTGCCGAACATGGGGGCTCCTCTCACGGGCCCCGCGGCGGTGGCGGCCGGCTGCGACTGCCGCGGGCGCGGGGCGGCCTGCCTCAGTCCTGTCCGGCGCCGCCATCTTCGCCGGTTTCCTTCTCGGCGGTGGCTTTCTTGGCGGCGGCCTTCTTGGCCGGGGCTTTCTTGGCGGCGGCCTTCTTGGCCGGGGCCTTCTTGGCGGCGGCCTTCTTGGCCGGGGCTTTCTTGGCCGGCGGCCTTCTTGGCTGGGGCCTTCTTGGCCGGGGCCTTCTTGGCGGCGGCTTTCTTGGCCGGGGCTTTCTTGGCGGCGGCTTTCTTGGCCGGGGCCTTCTTGGCGGCGGCCTTCTTGGCCGGGGCCTTCTTGGCAGCGGCCTTCTTGGCCGGAGCCTTCTTGGCGGCGGCCTTGGCGTCGGTCGCCTTCTCGGCGGTGGCTTTCTTGGCGGCGGCCTTCTTGGCGGTCGCCGCCGCCTCCTTCCGGCGCTTGGAGCCCTTCCCCGGAGTCGCCTTGGCCTTGGCGATCTCTTCGGCCAGCCGCTTCTTCAGCCGCTTCTGGCGCCTCTGCCGGCGACGTCTCAACTGTCGGTCTTTTTCTCGCATTCGGTCTCCGCGGTCGAAGGGGGAGCTTGTCCCAGCGGGGGTTCGAGTGTCAAGGAACGGGCGGCTACAGCGGCAGGTTGCCGTGCTTCTTGGGCGGCACGCTCTGGCGCTTGCCTCCCAGCTGCCTGAGGGCGCGGATGATCTCGGGGCGGGTCGTGCGGGGCGCGATCACGGCGTCGACGAAACCGCGCTCGGCGGCGATGTAGGGATTGGAGAACTTGTGTCGGTACTCGTCCACCAGGCGGGTGCGCAGCTCGGGAGCGTCGTCGCCGGCGGCCTCGAGGTCGCGGCGGTAGAGCACGTTGACCGCGCCCTCCGGCCCCATCACGGCGATCTCGGCGGTGGGGTAGGCCAGGTTGACGTCGGTGCGCAGGTGCTTCGAGGCCATGACGCAGTAGGCGCCGCCGTAGGCCTTGCGGGTGATGACGGTGATCTTGGGCACCGTCGCCTCGGCGAAGGCGTAGAGCAGCTTGGCGCCGTGCTTGATGATGCCGCCGAACTCCTGCCGCGGTGCCGGGCAGGAATCCGGGCACGTCCTCGAAGGTCACCAGGGGCAGGTTGAAGGCGTCGCAGAAGCGCACGAACCGGGCCGCCTTGAGCGAGGCGTCGATGTCCAGCACTCCGGCCAGGAAGGCCGGTTGGTTGGCGACGACGCCGACGCCGTGGTTGCCGAAGCGGGCGAAGCCGACCACGATGTTGCGGGCGTACTGGCCGTGGACCTCCAGGAACTCGCCGTCGTCGACCACCGCGCGGATCAGCCGGTGGATGTCGTAGGGCTTGTTGGGGTCCGCGGGCACCAGGCTGTCGAGGCGCTCGTCCTCGCGATCGGGCGGGTCGTCGCTGGAGCCGGTCGGCGGGTCCTCGAGGTTGTTGCTCGGCAGATAGCCCAGCAGCTGGCGGATCGCCTTGAGGCAGGCGGCGTCGTTGGCCCGGGTGAAGTGGCAGACGCCGCTCTTCGAGGCGTGGGTGGCGGCGCCGCCGAGCTCCTCCTTGCGTGACCTCCTCGTGGGTCACGGTGCGGATCACGTCGGGGCCGGTGACGAACATGTAGCTGGTCTGCTCGACCATGAAGATGAAGTCGGTGATCGCCGGCGAGTAGACCGCGCCGCCGGCGCACGGGCCCATGATCGCGCTGATCTGCGGCACGACGCCCGAGGCCAGGGTGTTGCGCAGGAAGATGTCGGCGTAGCCGCCGAGCGAGGCGACGCCCTCCTGGATGCGCGCGCCGCCCGAGTCGTTGAGGCCGATGATCGGGGCGCCGTTCTCCAGCGCCAGGTCCATCACCTTGCAGATCTTGCGCGCGTTGGTCTCCGACAGCGATGCCGCCGAAGACCGTGAAGTCCTGGGCGAAGACGTAGACCAGCCGGCCGTCGATCGCGCCGTAGCCGCAGACCACCCCGTCGCCCGGGATGGTGCGCTGGTCCATCCCGAAGTCGCGGCAGCGATGGGTCACCAGGGCGTCGATCTCGACGAAGGAGCCGGTGTCGAGCAGCAGCTCGACGCGCTCGCGGGCGGTCAGCTTGCCGGCGGCGTGCTGCCGCTCCACCCGCTCCACGCCGCCGCCGAGTCGCGCCACCCGCAGCCGCTCGGCGAGCTCGCGCCGCGCCGGCGACTTCGGTCTTTGGTTCGCTGTCGGACATGACGGGGCGGCGTCATTGTATCCGCACGCGGCGGCCGCCGCCGAAGGTGGTAAAAGGAGCCGGGAAGCTGTATGAAGCCTGCCGTGGATCTCGCCGAGCTCGACACCGTCGCCGTCGGCCGCGGTCTGGCGCAGATCGCCGACCGGCAGGGGGATGTCGTCGACGCCTTCTTCGAGCGCCTGGAGGAGGTCGAGCTGCCGCCCGCGGACGAGGCGCCCGGGCCGCGGTGGCGGCGCGAGGAGGGTCTCGCCGTCCGCCTGCTGCGGCGGGGACGGACCTGGCTGGCATCGCGCGACGCGATCGACGCCGAGGCCTTCAAGGGCGCCGTCAGGCAGGTGGCGCGGGCGCTGCCGGCGGCGACCTACCCGCCGCCGCGGTTCCGCGCCGCCGCCCCAGCCGCGGCCCTCGACCTGGCGGAGTTGCGCGCCTACCCGGCGGCGGTGGCACGGCTGCTCGAACGGCGCTATGTCGGGCTGCCGCTCAGGTTGACGGTTCGTCGGCACCACCGCTGGACGCGGGTGATCGGCTCCCGGCTGGCCGCCGATCCGCAGGAGGAGCGGTTCTACAGCTGCGTCGCCGAGCTGCCCTGGGCCCGGCACGGCGCGGTCCTCGAACGGCTGGACGAGGCCGCCGCCGCCGAGCTGGTGGAGGGGCTGCTGGGCCTTTACCGTGCCCGCCGGTCGCCGCCCGTCGAGCCCGGCCGCGTCACCGTGGTGCTGGCACCGGCGGCGGCGGCGGTGCTGCTGCACGAGGCCGTGGCGCACGCTCTCGAGACCGACACCCTGGCGCTCGGCGGCCGGCCCGAGGCCGCCCTCGGGGTGCGCATCGGGCCGGCGTCGCTGGGCGTGCTGGACGATCCGTCGGCGCTGCCCGCGGCGATCCGGCGCACGGCCGACGACGAGGGCATGCCGGTGGTGCGGCGCTGGCTGGTCCGCGAAGGGGCGGTGGAGCAACCGCTGGCCGATCGGTTCGCGGCCGCCTGCTCCAGCCGGCTGACGCCCGGCGCGGGTCGCCGGGGCAGCCGCCACCAGCCGCCGGTGCCGCGGTCCAGCCATCTCGAGATGGTGCCCGGTGAGGCCGGCCTGGAAGATCTGCTCGCGGCCGCCGAAGGCGGCCTGTATGTGCCGATCGCCACCCGCGGCCGGCTCGACCCGTTGCGCGGCGACTTCACCCTCCAGGTGCCTTTCGCGCGCCGGGTGCGGGAGGCAGCGGCGGGCGAGTTCGTGGCGCCGCTGCGGCTCACCGGCCGAGTGGCGGAGCTGCTGGACGCGGTGGTCGGGATCGGCGGCGAGGCGCGCTTCGCCGGCGCCGGCTGGTGCGCCAAGGGGGGGCAGAAGATGCCGGTCTGGGCGACCGTGCCGCCGCTGCTGCTGGAGGGAGTGGCGGTCTCGTGAGCGCGCCGGCCCGCGAGCTGCTCGGCGCCCTGACCGCCGCCGCCGGGACCGTGGCCGAGGTCTATCTCAAGCGCGGCCGCGCCCGCCGCTACCGGGTGGGCGCGCAGGGCGGCGAGACGACCCTCGCCGAGGAGCGCGGCTGGGCGGTTCGCGCCGGCGACGGCCGCGGCTCGTTCTTTGCCGCCGGCAGCGGCCTGCCGTCGCCCGCCGGGCCGTGGCCCGAGAGCGCCGGCCCGCCCCTGCGGCTGCCCGAGCCGGCGGTGGCGGCCGCCTGGCGCCCGCCGCCCGATCTGGAGGCGCCGCTGGCCGGCGAGCGCGACTCCCTCGCGCTGCTGGAGGGCGTCGAGCGCGCGCTGCGCGAGCGGCTCCCCGGCTCGCGGCTGCTGCACGGGGAGCTCGAGGACGGGTCGAGCCACTCCGAGGTGGCCAGCAGCCTCGGCATCCGCGCCGAGGTGCGCCGCCGCGTGGCCCGTCTTCGGCTCGAGGCGGCCGGGCCCGGCCCCGCCGCGGCGACCGTCGAGCTGGAGCTGGCCGAGCGCGAGCCGCGCCGGTTCAGCCCGGCGGAGATCGCCGGGCGGCTGGCTGAACGGCTGACGGCGCGTGCCGCCGGCCGGCCGGTGGCGCATGACCGCGCCGACCTGATTCTCGATCCCGGTGTGGCGGCGGCCGTCCTGGCCGGCCTGGCGCCGCTGTTGCTGGGCCGCGCCGCCGTCGCCCGGGCGCGCGGGCTGCGCGACCGCCGCGGCCGGATCGGCAGCCCGCTGGTGACGGTGATCGACGACGGGCGGCTGCCCGAAGGACTGCTCGCCGGGCCGGTCGACGGCGAGGGCACGCCCACCCGCGAGGTGATCCTGGTGGAGGAGGGAGTCTTCCGCCAGCCGCTTCTGGCCTGGTGGCAGGGGGCCGGGCTGCGCGCCCGGACTGCGGGCTGCATGGCGCGGCCGGGTTGGCGCGATCTGCCGCGGCCGGCGGCGACGCACCTCTATCTGCGGCCCGACCAGCGAGTCGACCGGGCCTCCCTGGTCGCTTCGGTCGGTCGCGGCTACCGGCTGGTGGATGCGCTGGGCCCCGCCCGGTTCGACTTCGACGGCGACCGTCTGGCGGTCCCGGTGTGCGGCTTTGCCCTGCGCGGCGGCCGCGCGGCGGAGCCGCTGACCGACACCTGGCTGTGTGGCGGCATTGCCGCCTTGCTCCAGGGCGTCCGCGCCGTCGCCGATGACCTCGCCTTCCTGCCGCTGGGCGGTCTGGTCGGCTCGCCCACCCTGCTGGTCGGCGGTCTGGAGCTGCGGGCGGGCCCGGCGTAGCCCGGTTTCAAGCGGCGGCTATCCCGGCGCCTCGGGCTGGGCCGGCCGTTTCGGCGTGGCCTCTTCCTCCATCTCCTCGGCCTCCTCGGCGGCCGTCTCCGCCGCCGGCTCGGCCTTCTGCTCCATGGCCGGCGTCGCCATCGGCCCGGGTGAGGCGGTGAGCCGCGGCAGCAGCAGGCCGGTGATGCGCGACGGGTCGGCGTAGATCCGCTGGCCGCCCGAGGTCTCGGCGATCTGCGAGAAGGCCTCGAGCATCGCCGCGGTGGCCAGGCTGTTGTCGAGCACGTGCGGGTTGTGGTGCGGATCGCTCAACTTCGGGTCGAGTCGAAACGCTTCGCGGTAACGGCGCAGGGCGCGGCTGCGATTGCCCCGGGTCTGCTCCAGCGTGCCCAGCTGGTAGTGGCCCCAGGCGTGATCCGGATGCTGCTCGAGCATCGACTTGAGCAACTGCCGGGCCTCCCGCGGATGGTGGGTGGCCGTCAGCAGCAGGGCCAGGTTGAACGGCGGCTCGGGCTGTTCGGGGCCGAGCGCCATCGCCTGGCGGTAGGCCTCCTCGGCCTCCTCCAGCTCCCCGGCTTCGACCAGCAGGTTGGCCAGGTCGTTGAGGGCGCCGGCGTCGCCGGGCTGTTGCTCGACCTGCTCGCGCTGGGCGGCGACCGCCCGGGCCAGCTGGCCCGGAGGCGTAGCGGCGAGCAGCAGGGGCGCGGCGAGCAGCGCCGGCGCCAGTCGGTGGATGAGCCTTTTTCTAGCCACGGTAGGTGCCTCCCCTTGCTTCCAGGCGCGCGTAGCGGACCGGTTTGGCCTTCAGCTTCACCGCTCCGCCCTCGGTCGCGACCCGGAACTTGACCTCGGTGCAGCCGCTGCGTTCGCGGATCGCGGCCATCTGTCCCAGCAGATAGGTCTGGAACTTGCGGAAGCTGGCATCGGCCGTCGGCGTGTCGTCGTCGTACAACTCGCGGTAGAGGGCCTGGATCGCCTCCGGCGGAGGCGCCTCGCCAACCACTATCCCCTTGTACGGATCGTACTGCCGCGGCGTCGGCGGCGCCAGCCGCCTGGGCGCCGTCGCCGGCCCCTCTTCGTGCTCGCGGAGGCGGCGGTTGAACAACTCGTCGAGGGTGTTGAAACGGGCTTCGAGCGTGCTCAGCCGGAAGCGGTCGACCAGCGCCAGGATCGGCGTCGAGCGCAGGCTGCGGATCTGCCGCCGCACGGCCTGGCGGCTGTCCTCGGGCGGGATCGGCAGGCCGCCGTTGAAGAAGCGCTCGAAGTCGATCTTGAGCTGCTGGATCGACTGATCCAGCCGATCGATGGAATCCTGGATCTCCAATCGAGCCCGGTGTGCCTTTCTCACCCGACCCGCGACGCGCCGCGTCCGGTGTCAGGTCGTTTGGCGGCGGCGAGCCGTGCGCTGGTCAGGCTAGAATCTCCCCTGAAAGCCCATGACCCTGGTTCGCTCCGACCCCCGCCGCCGCCTGCCCTCGGTCGACGCCCTTCTGCAGGAAGGCCCGCTGGAAGGACTGGCGGCATTATATGGAAGGGATTCGGTGAAGACGCGGGTCCGCCAGGAGCTGGCGCGATTGCGCGACCGGCTGGCGGCTGGCGACGCCGCCGCCGGGCCGCCGGCGGCGGCGATCGTGGCGGCGGTGCGCGCGGGTCTCGAGCGCGACCTGGGCGACAGCCTGCGGCGAGTGCTCAATGCCACCGGCATCTTCGTGCACACCAACCTGGGCCGCTCCCCGCTGCCGCGGGCGGTGGTCGACGAGCTGCCGAGTCTGCTCGACGCCTACTGCGATCTGGAGATGGATCTGGCTCGCGGGCAGCGCGGCGACCGCAACCGTCGCGTCGAGCGGCTGCTGGTGGCCTTGACCGGCGCCGAGGCCGCGCTGGTGGTCAACAACAACGCCGCCGCCCTGGTGCTGGTGCTCGCCTGTCTGGCGCGCGACCGGCAGGTGGTGATCTCGCGCGGTGAGCTGGTCGAGATCGGCGGCTCGTTCCGGGTTCCGGACATCCTCGCCGCCGCCGGCACGCGGCTGCTGGAGGTCGGCACGACCAACCGCACCCGGATCGAGGACTACGAAGCGGCCATCGGCGCCGAGACCGGCCTGCTGCTCAAGGTCCACCCCAGCAACTACCGGATCCGTGGCTTTGTCGAGGAGGTCGACGCGGCGCGGCTGGCCGAGCTGGGCCGCCGTCACGGCGTCCCGGTCCTGGTCGACGAGGGCAGCGGGCTGCTGCGGCCGAGCCCACGGCCGCAGCTGGCGGACCACGTCAGCCTGAGCGACCTCGTCGCCGCCGGGTGCGACCTCGCCTGCGGCAGCGGCGACAAGCTGCTCGGCGGTCCGCAGGCGGGTCTGCTGGTGGGTCGCGCCGAGCCCATCGACCGCTGCCGGCGCCACCCTCTCTACCGCGCCTTGCGGCCGGGCCGGGCCGAGCTGGCGCTGCTCGAGCGGGTCCTGCGGCGCCATCTCGCGGGCCACGAGATGCCGCTCGAGCGGCTGTGGGCGCCGGCCGCCGAGCAGGAGGCCCGTCTGCGCCGGGTCGCCGCCGGTCTCGGCCCTGAGCTCGGCGCCGAGATCGTCGCCGCCGAGGCCTTCATCGGCGGCGGCGCCGCGCCGGACCGGCCCGTTGCCGGCCGGGCGCTGTCGCTCGGCGGCGGCGAGCGCCTGTTCGAGCGGCTGCGCCGCGGCTCGCCGCCGGTCGTGGGCTACGTGCGCGACGATCGGGTGATCCTGGACCTGCGCACCGTCGACCCGGCGCATGACGCCGAGCTGATCGCCGCGGTCCGCGCCGCCGGGATCCGGGCCGCCGCCGCTCCGCCGGTCGACTGAGCATGCCCACCGGTCGCATCCTTCTGGTCGAGGATCGGCAGTCGCTGCGCCGGATGCTCGAGCGGGCGCTTGCCGGCGAGGGCTACGAGGTGGTTGCCGCGGCCGACGGCGAGACCGCGATGGCGAGGCTTGTCGATGGTCCTTTCGACCTGGTGCTGACCGACCTCAAGCTGCCGGCGGCCTCCGGGCTGGAGGTGCTGGCGGCCAGCCGGGCGGCGCACCCCGAGCTGCCGGTGGTGGTGCTGACCGCTTACGGCACCGTGCGCAGCGCCGTCGACGCGATGCGGCTGGGAGCGGTCGACTTCCTCGAGAAGCCGGTGGAGATCGACGAGTTGTTCGAGCTGGTCCGATCGCTGGTCGCCGGCGCCGGCGACAGCGACGCCTTCGAGGTACCGGGAGGCCCGGCGATCGTCGGCCGCCACCCGCGGATGCGCGCCGCCCTGCGGCTGCTGGAGAAGGTGGCGCCGACCGGCTCGACGGTGCTGCTCACCGGCGAGAGCGGCACCGGCAAGGAGCTTTTCGCCCGCGCCCTGCACGCCCTGTCGGACCGCGCCGGCGGGTCCTTCGTGGCGGTCAACTGCGCCGCCATCCCCGAGGGGCTGCTCGAGAGCGAGCTCTTCGGCCACGAGAAGGGAGCGTTCACCGGCGCCCATCGCCGCCGACTCGGCCGTTTCGAGCAGGCCGCCGGCGGCACGCTGCTGCTCGACGAGGTGGGCGAGCTGACGCCCGCTGTCCAGGGCAAGGTCCTGCGGGTGCTCGAGGAGCGCAGCTTCGAGCGGGTCGGCGGCACCGGCACCCTGACCACCGACGCCCGGCTGGTGGCGGCGACCAATCGCGATCTCGGGTCGATGGTCGAGGCCGGCAGCTTCCGCTCGGATCTCTTCTACCGTCTGGACGTCTTCCCGATCGAGCTGCCGCCGCTGCGCGAGCGGTCGAGCGACCTGCCGGCGCTGGCCCGCCATCTGCTCGAACGGCTGGCGGCGCGGCACGGCACGCCGCCGCTGGGCCTGGACGAGGATGCCGGCGAGCTGCTGGCGGGCCAGCCCTGGCCGGGCAACGTGCGCCAGCTCGCCAACCTGCTCGAGCGGGCCGTCATCCTGAGCGAGCGGCCGCGGCTGAGCGCCGCCGACCTGCGGCCGCTGCTGACGCCGGCGCCGGCCGACGACGAGCGCCAGCGGCTGCGCGGCGCCCTGGAGGAGGCCGAAGGCGACAAGCGGCGCGCCGCCGAGCTGCTCGGAGTCAGCTACCGCACCCTGTTGCGACGAGTGGCGGAGCACGACCTCGGCGGCTACCCGCGATACCGGCGTTAGCAAACCGGCGCTAGCCGCCGCTCTCGATCTCGACCGCCACTTCGAGCTCGCCGGCCGCGTTTACGGCGAGCTCGACCTCGAGGTCGACCACGTTGTCGGCCAGGTCGACCGGCGGCTCGCCCTCGCCGCCGCCCCAGGGCAGGTCGGTGCCGGGCACGAACCGGGCCACGCTGAGCTGCGGCCGGGGCGTCGAGGTCTGGTCGCCGGGGGCCGAGAAGGCCTCCCGGACGAAGAAGCGGTACTCCTCCAGCAGCCCGACGAAGGCGGCGCCGCGCAGCGCGGCGGCGGGTCCGGCGCCGGCGAGCCGCGGCGGCGCCACGGCGCCGTCGAACGGCAGGTCGATTCGCGCGGCGCGGCCGCCGTCCCAGGCGACCCTGGCCCTCGCCAGGTCGCCCACCACCACCGCGAACGCCGACTCGTCGAGCTGGCTCACCAGGAGCAGCGAGGCGGTTCGGGGACCGCGGGCGGTGAGCACCGCGGCAAGCTCCGCCAGATTCTGGGCGACGCCGGTCTGCGGGCTCGGATCGTGGATCTCGACGGCGCCGGCCGCCGCCGCGCCGGCCCCGCCCAGGCGCAGACTGCCGTCCGCCGGACCGACCCGCAAAAGCGGCGTCGAGAAGACGCCGCGCACGGTCAGCACATCGGTCCCGGCGACGACGCGCGGCGAGCCGGCCCCGCCGACACGGCTCCCCGGGGCGACGTCGCGCGCCACTTCGATCGCCAGCTCCGGCGGCAGGGCGCCGCCGCCGGCGGTGCGCGCCAGCCGGACCACCTCCGCCCGGGCGCGGCGCAGCGCCTCCTGGCGTTCCGCGGCGTCGCCGCGGTCGCGCGCCAGGCGGTAGTTGAGGTTGAAGATGAAGAGCACGCCGACCAGGATGGCGATGAACACGCTCAGCGAGATCACCACCTCGGCCAGGCTGTAGCCGGCGCCCGGGCGCCGGCGGACGGCGGGTCTAGCCGGCAACGGCGTCGGCCGGGAAGCTGACGACGGCGCGGGTGCCGCCGCCCTCCCGGTCCTCCAGTCGCAAGGTGCCGCCGTGGAGGCCGACGATCCGGTGCGCCAGCGACAGGCCCAGGCCGACGCCGTCGGCCCGGCCGGTCACGAACGGCTGGAAGAGGCGCTGCCGCACTTCGGGCGGCAGGCCGCCGCCGCGATCCTCGACGACGATCGCCAGCTCCTGCTCGGAGCGCTCGCAGCGGCACTCCACCGCCGCCGTCTCGCCCGCGTCGCGCTGGGCACGGACCGCGTTGTGCAGCAGGTTCTTGAGCGCCCGCTCCAGCAGCTCGGCGTCGCCGCGGATGAGCATCGCGCCGGCGGTGCCGGTGGCGCCGGCCGCGACCCGCACCGCGCCCTCGCCCAGCGCCGGGTCGGCCGCCGCGCGCCGCGCCAGGGCGGTCAGCTCCACCGGCTCGACACGGGCGCTTTCGGGCCGGGCGAAGGTGAGGAAGTCCCCCACCACCCGCACCAGGTGATCGCTTTCGCGGCGCATCTCCTCGAGATAGTCGGTCAGGGTGCCGTCCTCCGGCCGCTGCTCGACCAGGGTGAGGTAGCCGCGCAGGGTGGCGAGGCCGTTGCGCAGCTCGTGCGCCACCCCGGCCGCCAGCTCGCCGAGCTGCGCCAGGCCCTCGGCCAGCCGCTCCTCGGCCGCCTGCCGGCGCACCTCGGTCAGGTCGACGAACAGGACCAGAAAGCCGCGCACGGCGCCGTCGTCGCGGCGCAGCGCGTGGACGGTGAGGCCCAGGGTCCGCCGGCCTTCGGTGGTGCGCACCTCGGTCTCCTGGCGGGCGGCGCCCTGGCCGCTGGCGGCGGCCGCGCGCAGGATCTCGACCAGCTCCGGGTGGCGTGCCAGCGCCTGCTCGGCGGGCGTGCCGGCGGCGGGCTCCTCGACCTCGAGCAGCTCGCGGCCCATGGCGTTCAAGGCCAGCACGCCGGCCTCGCGGTCGAGCAGCAGGAGGCCCGACTCGAGGCTCGGCGCCAGCGCCCGCTGCAGGGTCTCGATCTCGGCCTCCGCCGGCGTCTGCCGGCCGGCCAGGGCGGTGACCGCGCGCTCGAAGGTGCCGATCAGGAAGGCGATCTCGTCGTCGCCCTCGGGCTCGGCCGATTCCACCCGGCGGGCCTGCTGCAGCAGGGTCTCGAACGGCTCGAGCAGATAGCGCAGAAAGAGGAAGACCAGCCCCACCACCGCCAGGTTGAGCGGCAGGGCGACCCAGGTCAGGATGCGCAGCCCGCCGAGCTGGCGGGCCAGGTCGTCGGCGGCCAGATCGACCCGCAGCGTCAGGTCGCGGCCGCCGCGGCGCAGCGGCGCGAATCCGGCCACCGCGTCCGGCACGCCGGCGCCGGGCCCGACCGCCAGCGGTCCGTCGGGCCGCTCTCCCAGCGGCGCCAACGGATCCGAGCCCTCGAAGCTGCCCAGGCTGGCGAGCGTCCGGTTGTCGCTGTCGACCACGGCCAGCCGCCGCGCCTGCGGCGCGGCCGCGCGCAGCGCCGTCATCGACAGCGCTGGCGCGTCGGCCAGCTGCTGGGCCAGCTGCCAGGCCATCCGGCTGGCCTCGTCGCGGCGATCCTGGCGCAACGACTCGATGCCGTTGCGGTAGGCGATCAGGCTGAAGGCGGACAGCAGCACGAGAGCCAGCATGGCCAGCGGCACGAGCAGCAGGACCTCGCGTCGGAGGCCCAGCCGTGGCCAGCGCCAGCGGCGGCTCATAGCAGGCCCGCGTAGGCCGCCACCAGCGGCTGGCCGGCGAACAGGGCGACCAGGGCGCCGAGCGCCAGGAAGAGGCCGAAGGGGAGTCGTCCCCGCAGCTCGAGCCGGCGGCCGGCGAGCAGCGCCAGCCCGGCGACGGCGCCGGTGATCGTGGCCAGGGTGAAGGTCACGAGGACCCCTTGCCAGCCGAGAAAGGCGCCCACCATGGCCAGCATGTTGACGTCGCCCATGCCCATGCCCTCCTCCTGCCGCAGCCAGTACCAGAAGTTGATCAGCAGGATGAGCAGCCCGGCGCCGACGGCGACCCCGAGCACGGCGTCGAGAAAGCTCGTCCGCGGCAGCCAGGGCTGGGCGGCGAGCCCCACCAGGATGCCGGGCAGGGTCAGCTTGTCGGGCAGCAGGAAGTGGTCGAGGTCGATCGCCGCCAGGACCAGCAGCAGACAGCAGAAGACCAGGGCGGCCAGCGCCTCGGGGGTGGCGCCGAAGCGCTCGACGACGGCGACGAACAGCGAGGGCGGTCAGCGCCTCGAACGCCGGATAGCGCCACGAGATCGGCGCGCCGCAGCGGCGGCAGCGCCCCTTGAGCAGCAGGTAGCTGAGCACCGGCAGGTTGTCGCGCGCCCGGATGCCGCCGCCGCACCAGGGACAGTGCGATCGCGGCAGCACGGTGGACTCGCCCCGCGGCAGGCGGTGGATGACGACGTTGAGGTAGCTGCCGGTCACCAGGCCCAGCAGGGCCGCGTAGACGTCGAGCATCACTGGCGGCACGGTACGAGGATTGTACGGGATGTCAGGGAAGGGAGCGGAACAGAACAAAGAAAAAGGCGCCGCTGGCGCGGCGCCTTGGTGAATCGCGAGGATCCGGCGGGTTACTGGGTGCTGACGCCGGCCGGGTAGGTGACGAAGAAGCCGTCCGCCCAGACGATGTCCTCTTCGTACTTGGTGGCGGTGAAGGGGCCCATGGTGTAGGGGCCGCTGCAGCCGCTGGTGTCGACGCCGTCGCGGCCCTCGGAGCAGATGCCCATGACCTGGGCGGTGAGCACGTTGCCGCTCCAGCGGTAGGCGAAGGGGTTGCCCCAGCCGTCGTTGGTCGGCACTTCCTGGATGTAGAACATCGTCGTGCTTCTGAACAGCGTGTCCAGCAGGGTCGCAGCGTCGAGCGGCGTCCCGAGGTCGGAGTAGTTGTAGGTGTTGGCGGTGCCGGCGGCGGCCGCGCCGACCTGGTCGGTCAGCCACGAGAACCACGCGCCGCCCACGGCACGGATGTCGCCGACGGTGCGCTTCTGCTTGGCCTTCTGCAGAGCGTCGAGCAGGTTCGGGATCAGGATCGCCGCGATGATGCCGATGATGGCGACCACGATCAGGAGCTCGATGAGGGTGAAACCCTTCTGGCTCCGGGCCCGGTGGATTGCGTTGAACATTTTTGGTTCCTCCTGGTTGGTTGGTGTCCTGGTCGAGGACGTCACGTTAGCCAGGATCTCGTTAGAGCAGGAGTCGTGCCAGCCGGAGAGCCCCTTGGCAACGGGGGTTTTCGGCGCCGGCCGGACCGCCGGCCGGACAATAATTGACAGTCGGCGGACGCGGCCTGTCAACCGGCGTCAACCCGCCAGCCGCCGGACCGCCCGAACGTAGAGCGCCACCCCGTCGACGAAGCCGGGCAGGCCGATGCGCTCGTTGGTGCCGTCGACCCGAAAGGTGTCGGTGGTGAAGATGAGGAACGGCGAGAAGCCGTAGGAGGGGATGCCGGCCTGGCGAAAGAAGCGCGAGTCGGTGGCGTTCCAGGGCAGGAAGTAGGGTCCGACGGTGACCTCGGGATAGGTCTCCTCGATCGTCTCGACCAGACCGGCGTAGGCGGGATGGTCGAGCGGGCTGCCCACGCGCCGTGCCGCGGGCGGGCAGCACCGTGACCGCCAGCCCGTGCGTGGCCCAGGCGGGCAGCAGCTCGGGCAGCGCGTCGTCGAGCTCGAAGCCCGGCAGCAGCCGCAGGACCAGCTTCATGCGGTAGCCGCCGCCCGGGTCTGCCACCACCGGCAGCGCCACCACCTCGTTGCGCAGCATGGCGTCGAGGTAGGAGGGCAGCTCGGCCACTCGGGCGGGGTGGTCGACGGTCGCCGCCATGTCGCTCAACCGGCGGCGGTAGCCGCGGTGCTGGCGCGACGGCGCGTAGTGGCTGGCGAAGGCGGCCACCTCGGGAGTCAAGACCGCGTCGGTCGTGCCGCGATGCTCTTCGAGGTAGGCGAGCAACTCGTCGAGCGGCTCGCGCCGGCCGGCGCAGACCCAGGCCTCGGCGATCCGCTTGTGGGCGAACTCGACCCCCCAGTACTTGATCTCCTCGCGGCTCACCGGCTCGACGATGCCGCCCTCGGTGAGCACCGCCCAGAACCGGCTCACCAGCTCGGGGTGGCGGGCCAGGACCCAGCGGGTGCCCAGCTCGCTGCCCACCTCCTCGCTGCCGGTGGCGAGGAAGATCACCGAGCGCTCGGGCTGGCGGCCGGAGTCGAGCAGCGCGACGAGAGCCTGCAGCTGGGCGACCGTGACGCTCTTCATGTCGAACACGCCGCGACCCCAGATGTGGGGCGGGTCGATGACCCCGGCGAACGGCGGGTGCTTCCACTCGTCGGCGTCGTCGGCGGGATAGACGTCGATGTGATTGTGCAGCACCAGCGCCTCTCGGCGGCGGCCCTCGAGGATCGCCCAGAGGTTGGCGCCGCGCTCGCCGAGGCGCTCGATGTGCGGCTCGAGGCCGGCCGCCTCGAGCCGCTCGGCCAGGAACCTGGCCCCGGCCAGCTCGCTGCCGGTGGTGGGCGTGGTGTCGATCCGCACATACTCCTGGAGCAGCTGCACCTCGGGCAGCTCGGCCCACTCGACCTCGGTCCACGAGCGGTCGAGGGTCATGACGGCGAGCCGGCGGGCGATCCAGGCGCCGGCAACCAGCAACAGGATCAGGCCGCCGGCCCCGATCGCGGCACGGAGGCGGATCTTGCGCCGCCGAGCCGGGTCGACGCCGCGAAAGGGCCGCAGGACGCGCAGCAGCATGGGCTGGGATGGTAGCAGCCGGCGTTCGGGGTCGGCGCGGCCGGCGGCGCTCTCTTGTAGAGTCCTCGCCGTCGTGCAACCCAACGCCGAAGTCTCGTCGCCCGGCCGCGCCGGCGCCCCCTGGTGGCTGCTGGCGGTCGCCGCGGCGGTCTGTCTGGGCTATCTGGCGGTCGAGCGACGGCTGCTCGGCGCCTCCGGCGGCCTGCCGCTCGACGACAGCTGGATCCACCTGGCCTTGGCGCGCAACCTGGCCGCCGGCCACGGGCTGTCGCTCAACCCCGGCGAGCTGGTCACCGGATCCACCGCGCCGCTGTGGACCGCCCTGCTGTCGGTGCTGGCACTGCTGCCGGGCTCGCCGGTCTTGTGGGTCAAGCTGCTCGGTGCCGGCCTGCACCTGGCGGGGGTCGACGCGACCTACCGGCTGGCGCGCGAGCTCGAGCTGACGCCGGCTCTCTCCGCCCTCGCCGCCGGTCTCGGCCTGGGCACGGGCTGGCTGGTCTGGTCGGCGCTGTCCGGCCTCGAGATCCCGCTGTTCGTCGCTCTCAGCCTGTGGGGCGTGCTGCTGCACCTGCGCGAGCGACGGGCGCCCGGACGGCTGCCGCTGTCGCTGGCGGTGCTGGCCGCCGGCGCCCTGGCACGGCCGGAGGGACTGCTGCTGCTGGGGTTGGCGGTGCTCGACCGGCTTGCCCGCGGCGGATGGCTCCGGCCGGCGAGGCCTGCTGACCGGGCTCGGGCTGGCGCTGCTGCTGCTGCTGCCGCTGGCGGCGTTCAACCTGGCGGTCGGCGCCTCGCCGCTGCCGACCACCTTCGCCGCCAAGGCCGGCGGCAGCCGCGACTGGCTGCCCGGGCTGCGGGAGATCTCCGGCATCCTCGAGATCCTCTTCAGCGTCCAGCCGTGGTCGGTCCTGCTGGCGGCCGGCGGCACGGTGGAGCTGGCCCGCCGGCTGGGCACCAGCCGCGACCGCGGCCTGCTGCCCGCCCTCTGGCTGTTCGGCCTGCCGCTGGCCTACGCCGCCCTGAGCCCGTCGGGCGGGTTGGTGGCGGGCAACTTCGGCCGCTATTACTTCCCGCTCTACCCCTTCCTCGCCGTCGTCGGCACGCTGGGCCTGGCGCCGCTCGTGGGCCGGCCGCGGCAGCCGGCGGCGGCGGGGCGCCGGGCCCTGGCGGCGCTGGCGGTCGCCGCTTTGCTCTGGCCGACCCTGCTGTCGACCGTCCGCGGAGCGGGCCGCTATGCCCAGAGCGTCGCCAACGTCAGCGACAGCGACGTGGCGATGGCCGGCTGGCTGGCCGGCCGGCTGCCGCCCGAGGCGGTCCTGGCGGTCAACGACATCGGCGCCCTGGGCTACCTGTTGCCGAACCGGCTGATCGATCTGGCCGGCATCGCCAACCCGGAGCTGGCGGCCTACCTCACCGGTCCGGAAGGCCGCGGCGCCGGCATGCGCCGCTTCCTGGCCGAGCGCCGGCCGGACTATCTGGTGGTCTTCCCGGCGTGGTTCCCGGACCTGGTGGCGCCAGGCGGCCCGTTCCGTCCGGTCCACGGGCTGAAGATCGGCGGCAACATCACGATGGGCGGCGACGAGCTGGTGGTCTACGCGACGCCCTGGACGCGGCATCCACTGACCGCGGCCCCGCCGCCCGGCTAGCGTTGGCGGGAGGGCTGGCCCGACGCGCTAGCGCGCCGCGGGTACGGCCGCCCGCCCGAGCAGCACCAGGTGGTTGGCCGGAGCGTAGGCGTCGGTGAGCAGCAGCCCTTCGCCCGCCTCCAGCGTCACCTCCCGCCGGCTGCTCGCCAGCTCCGCCAAGGACGGGTCGAAGCTCCACTTCTGGTCGAGCTCGCGGCCGCGCTCGATCATCTGCTGGCGCGGCATCAAGGTCGGCCGGGTCGAGGCCAGCAGCAGCGTGTTGTTGGAGCCGCGCACTCCAAAGGCCAGGGCGTCGCCGAAGCGGTCGGCAACGGTGCGGAACATGGCGCGCACGAAGGGCGCGTCCATGTCGGCCGCCAGGTTGATGCCGAGCACGCCGCCGGGGTTGAGCCGCTGCCGGACGAGGTCGAAGAACTCCGCCGTCGTCAGGTGGAAGGGCACCGCCAGCCCGATGTAGGCGTCGCTGTAGATGTAGTCCCAACGCCGGTCGGTGCCGGTGAGGAAGCGCCGGGCGTCGGCCACGTGGGTGCGGGCCAGCGGCCCCGGCTCGAAGAAGAAGAACCGCTCGGCGATCTCCGGGATGGCGTCGTCGATGTCGACGTAGTCCACGCTCAGCCCGGGCCGCGCCCGCTGCAGGTAGCGGCCGCCGATCCCGGAGCCCATGCCCAGGACCAGCAGGCTGTCGATCTCGGGGTTGAGCAGCAGCGCCGCCGGGCTCCACCGCTGGTAGGCCAGTCCCGGCCGCAGGTCCGCGAGCCGGACCGCCGACTGCAGGGCGCGGTCGCCGCGTAGGAAGCGGATGCCGTCCTTCTCGAACACTTCGAGCGCCTGGTAGGCGGTGAGCCGGGTGTGCAGGACGCCGCTCGCCCGCGCCTCCCCGGCCGATTCGCCGAACAGCCCGGTCAAGGCGGCCAGCGCCGCCAGGCCGGCGGCCAGCGCGGCCGGCTTCTCGCGACCGAGCTCGCCGAGCAGCGCGAGGAAGGCGGTCAGCGCGGTGGCCAGCAGCAGCAGGCCGAAGGTCTGGCGCAGCTCGAGATAGGGGATCAGCACGAAGGTGCACGCCAGGGTGCCGAACAGGCTGCCGGCCGTGGAGAGGGCGAACAGCCTGCCGGCGGTGTTGCCCAGGTAGGCCAGGTCGCGGGTCGCCAGGCGGATGGCGAAGGGCGAGACCGTGGCCAGCAGCACGCTCGGCGGGCCGAAGAGCAGCGTCGTCGCCACCAGGGTGCCGGCGGGCGAGTACCCCGTCGCCTCGGCCACGACCCCCGCCAGCCGGGTGCCGAAGATCATCAGCAGCACCAGGAAGGCGGCGGCGATCGCCAGCAGCCTGCCGAGCTGGGCCAGCCGCGGCTGGCGGTCGGCCAGCCGGCCGCCCCAGAAGTAGCCGGCCGACAGGGCGGCCAGGAAGACGCTGATGATCGAGCCCCAGACGTAGACGCTGTTGCCGAAAAACGGCGCCAGCACCCGGCTCGAGAGGATCTCGAGGGCCATGATCACGGCGCCGGTGGCGGTGACGATGGAGTAGAACCGGGTGGGGGAGATCGGCTTCTGGGTGTTCATGTTGTGGGCGCGGATCATACCTGTCGGTTGGGGCGCTTGGAGGCGAGACGTCGGGGGTTGGTGCGCGAGGGCCGGTCGGCTCTGGAAGTGAAGGCTCAGCGTTGGCGTGGTGGGGCCGGTCGGCTGCGGAGATGCGGTTTGAAGGTCAGCGTGCTTGGGCCGGTCGGCTATGGAGCCGAGAGGTGGGGGGTCCCAGGTACCGGCTCGGCTCAGTCGGACTATGGGGGGTGGCCTCGCCTGCGCACTCCCGACGCGCCGGACCAGCCGAGGCCTCCGGTCGTTCGTGCTGTAGCGCTGCTCGTGAGCTACCTGAGACCCCCCACCTCTCGGCTCCGCCGCCGACCTCCGATGGTGCCGAGCCGGGGCCGGGCTCTCGGTGGCCGCCGACCTCCGGCGGTGCCAAGGCGGAGCCTGACTCCGGTGGTCCCGACCTCCGACGGCGGCGACGGGTCGTCGTCCTCGGTGGCCGCTGCGGTGTGCCGCGAGTCACGCGGCACAGCGGTAGCGAAAGCCGCAGCGGCGTCGCGTAGTGGCGCCTCAGGCGACCGCGGTAGTGCCGCACGCCGTCACTGCCTCGAACTCGACCGTCTCGCGAGTCCCACCGCCGCTCCTTCACACGCGCGGGCGACAGCGCCACGGAGCGATGCCGCTGCGGCTTGGAGCGGCCCAAGCCACCAGCGGGCCGGGCAGCTACTAGGGGAGGGCGGGCGGGTAGTAACCGCGTTCCCAGCCGCGCTCCGCGTAGTAGGCGAGCTGGGCGCCGATGAAGGCGCGCAGGGTGGCGTCGAGCTCGGCGGCGCGGGCGGGCTCGGTGGCGGCGAGGTCGGTGGTCTCGCCCGGGTCGGTGGCGAGGTCGTAGAGGCGGGCCTCGCCCCGGTCCAGGTTGTAGAGGTACTTCCAGCCGTCGCGCAGCACCCCGTCCGCCGAGGTCATGCCCTGGATGGTGAAGAACAGCGGCCGGCCGGCGGCGCTGTAGGCCGGGTCGAGGACGTCGCCGCGGCCCTGGAAGTTGCCGTGCGGCGGCAGCCCCAGGGCGGCGAGCAGGGCCGGCGCCAGGTCCAGCAGGCCGACCGGCTCGTCGACGGCGCGGGCCGCCGCGCCGGGCCGGCGCACCAGCATCAGCGAGCGCACCTGCTCCTCGTGCAGGGCGGTGCCGTGGGTCGGGTGGCCGTGCTCGTAGAACGCCTCGCCGTGGTCCGAGACCACCGCGAGGACGGTGTCCGGCCACTCGCCGGTGCGCTCGAGCTCGGCCCGTACCTCGCCGATCCAGCGGTCGGAGTAGGCGAGGGCGTTGTTGAAGCGGTTGACCAGGACCGGCGCCTTCGCCGGCGGGTAGTTGAAGAAGGAGGCCGGGAAGTCGATCCGCCAGGGGGCGTAGGGCCGCGGCGCCTCGGGGGGCACCTCGTAGGGGAAGTGGTTGGCCTGGAAGTTGAGATAGGCGAACCAGGGCCGGTCCCGACCGCTGCCGAGCCAGCTCTTCCAGGCCGCCACCGGGGTCTCCTCGAAGACCTTGGACTCCGGGCCGCTGCCGCGGTGGCGGGCCTCCGGCCAGTCGAGCGAGTGGCGCAGGAGGCCCAGCCCGGGGGTGTCGAGGTAGGCCAGCATGTTGCCCCAGCGCTCGTTCTGGCAGGAGAACATGGCGGTGGCGTAGCCGGCGGCGGCGAGGGCGTCCCAGACGAGGGTACGCGGGTAGTCGAGGCGGGCGTAGTAGTCGTGCTCGGGGTACTTGCGCGGATGCAGCGACGACAGCACCGCCATCTGGGCGTAGTCGGAGTGGCCGGAGGTGGTGTAGGCGCGGCGGAACAGCGTCGACTCGGCGGCCAGCCGTTCCAGCTGCGGCGTCAGGCCGGCCGGGCCGTCGCCGAAGCTCGTCCGCTTCCAGGGCACCGACTCGAGCATGATGAGCAGCAGGTTGGGCCGGCGAGCAGCGGCCCCGGGCGCGTAGGCGGCGATCGGCGGCCCCTGCTGCCGGCCGGCGGCGGCCCCGGTCGCGGGCGCGGCCTGGAACCGGCCGGCCGCGCGGCTCGCCAGCCAGCGGCCCTCCGGCGCCAGCTGGCGGGCAAAACGGTGGACCGTCGGCGAGGCCCGGTAGAGCAGCGTCCCGGCGAGCGCCGCGGCGAGCACCGCCGCCGCCAGCGCCGCCGGAGCCCACCGGGCCGGCCTGTCGCGAGTGCGCCGCAGCAGGGCGAAGAGCAGGCCGCCGGCGAGCGCCGTGGCCGCCGCGAACAGCACCAGTGCCCGGGTCTCGTCGCCCAGCGCCTCCTGCAGGATCTGCCGCCGGTTGTGCCAGCCGAACCAGAGATCCGACCGCTTGAGGTGGACCCCGGTGGCGCGGTACTTGACCACCGAGGCGGCGGAGAGCCCGAGCAGCGCCGCCAGGCCGCCGGCCTTGGCCAGGTCGAGCCAGGGGCCGCGCAGGCGTCTGCCCAGAGACGCCTCGAGGCCGGCGCTCAGCGCCGCCGCCAGCCCCACCTCGACCGCCACCAGGCAGAGGATGGCGGCGGCCACCGCCAGCCGATGGCCGAGCGGCACCACCCGGGCCGGCACCTCGGTCAGCAGCAGATGGAACAGCAGGGCCGCCTGCAGCAGGCCGGCGACGGCGAAGGCCGGCGCCTGGCCGAGCTGGGCCCGCTCACCGCGCATCCGCTCAGCCGGCGGCGGGCCCGCCGCGGCGGTACAGGTCGCGCTTGAGGAAGTAGAGCACCTCCTCCTGGTTGAGCCGCTGCCGCACCAGCATGTCGCCCACCAGCGCGATGACCATCGTGCCGGTGGCGAGAAAGCAGAACGAGCCGCCGACAAAGCCGGCCCAGATGTGGGGCGAGAAGGCGCCGCTCGTCAGATAGTGGGTGAGCAGGAAGCCGAGCAGCGAGGCGCCGATCGCGAGGAACAGTCCGGCGAGCAGGGCGAAGAACGAGAAGGGCCGGTAGCTGATGAAGGCGCGCAGCATGATCTGCAGCGAGCGGAAGGCGTAGCGCGGGATGCTCGAGGCGATGCGCGAGGCGCCGAACCGCCGCACGCCCTCGACCTTGACCGGCAGCTCGACGATCTCGAGGCCCTTGAAGATCAGGTCGAGAAAAGTCTCCTGGGTGTAGGTGAAGCTGCCAAACAGGTTCATCCGCAGCAGCGCCTCGCGCGAGAAGGCGCGGAAGCCGCACGAGACGTCGCGGAACCGCCGGCCGCTGAGCAGCCAGACGATCCTGGCCACCCAGCGGTTGCCCCAGCGCTTGATGGCCGGCATCCTGGGCACCAGCTCGCGGTCGAGGAAGCGCGAGGCGGTCACCATGTGCGCCTCGCCGGCGACGATCGGCGCCACCAGGGTGGCGACGTCGGCGGGGTTGAACTGGCCGTCGCCGTCGATGTTGACCACCAGGTCGGCGCCCAGCGCCAGCGCCTGCTGGATGCCGTCGCGAAACGTCCGGCCGAGACCCAGGTTGGCGCGGTGGCTGACCACCCGGGCCCCCGCCTGGCGGGCGCGCTCGGCGGTCGCGTCGGTGGAGCCGTCGTCGAGCACCACAACCTCGACCGAGCCGACCCCGGGCAGCTCGCGCGGCACCGCGCCCACCACCTCGGCCACCGTCTGCTCTTCGTTCAGGCAGGGCACCAGGACGACGAGCTTCAGCGCCCGGGCCGGCAGCGGCGGGTCCGGCTCTGCGGCCAGCCGGCTCGACGCGGCGGGCGCGTTTGGGGAGCTCACTGGGGTGGACATGGCGCTAGGGCAGTTTAGCCTGCGGCTCGGGGGAGGGCGACCCTGGCGGCTCCGGATCGAGCCGCCAGGCGGCCCAGAAGGCCAGGCTGGCGATGCCGATGCCGACATAGCCGTCCAGCGCGTAGTGCCAGCCGGTGACGATGGAGCCGACCAAGGTCAGGAGGGTGCCGATCACCGCCGGTACCAGCCAGGGTCTCGCTCGGCGCCGGATCCACAGCAGCAGCAGCCAGTGGCCGCCGACGTGCAGGCTCGGCATGGCGGCGATGCCGCGGGTGGGGTTGAACCGCTTGAGCGTGCCCTCACGGCCGGCGACCACGGTCTGGTAGTTGCGCCACAGCGTCGCCTGGGCGGCCCGGGCGTGCGGCATCTCGGGCGCCAGCTGCTGGAAGAGCTCGCCCTGGACGTAGACCGGCCCCAGCGCCGGCGCCGCCAGGTAGAGCCACGGCCCAAGGGTCCAGATGAGCACCGACGAGAGCATGAACCGGCGGCGGGTGCCGGCGTCGGGCGCGGCGCAGAAGAACGACAGCCCGAACATCATGGTCGGCAGCCACCAGCCGTACCAGGTCTCGAGCGGCCCGACGAGCCCGCTGCCGGCGAGCAGCTCGGTGAGCAGGATCGAGGGCGAGACGCCGAGGTGCAGCAGCCGGTCGAGCGCCCACAGCTCGCGATCCCACAGCCGGCCGTTGACCAGCGGCACGCAGACCTTGAGCCAGAAGTAGGCGTAGGTGAAGACAAAGCAGGTCAGCCACAGCCGCAGCCAGAGCAGCAGCCAGGCCGGCTGGGCGAGCCGGCGCAGGTACGGCCGCAGCGGGCGCCGGCCGAGCAGCAGGTAGAGGGCGTAGAGCGGCGGCCCGGCGAGCAGCACCTGGGCGGTCGGCCGGAACAGCGGCGGCACGGTGTAGACGACCGTGTTCCAGTCGATCCGCAGGCCGTGGCCGCGCAGCAAGAGCACCGCCGCGGCGAGGCTCCCCCAGGCGGCGATCTCGAACGGGTAGGGGCGCCAGGGGCGTCGCCTCGTGCCGCCGGGGGCGGGGCTCGGGTCTGGCGGGCTGGCGGTCACCGATCTCAGCCCAGGCGCAGCAGTTCCGGCAACAGGTCGCGGTAAAGCACCCAGGCCACGCTCGCCACCCACAGCAGGATGTTGACCAGGAAGGGCCGGTCGCCGAGGATGGCCTCGGTCGGGTTGCGCTCGCTCGGCCGCTGGTAGATGAGATAGAGATAGCGGAAGATGCCGAAGAGCACGAACGGCATGGTGAAGATCAGATCCTTGGTGTGGTACTTCTCGGCGGTCTCCGGCGAGATGGCGTAGACGGCGTAGGCCACGACCGTGCCGGCCGTCACCACATTGATCATCTGGTCGAGAAAGGCCGGGCTGTAGTGGGTCAGCACCTGGCGCTGGCCTGGGGCCTCGCCGGCCAGCAGCATCAGCTCGTGCCGCCGCTTGGAGAAGGCCAGGAAGAGGGCCAGGAAGCTGGTGCACAGGATCAGCCAGGCCGACACCTCCACCCCAATCGCGACGCCGCCGGCCATCACCCGCAGGACGAAGCCGAAGCTGAGCAGCATGACGTCCAGGATCACCACCCGCTTCAGCCACAGCGAGTAGGCCAGGTTGCTCGCCAGGTAGACGGCCAGGATCGCCACGAAGCCCGGGCCGAGGATCAGGCTCAGCGCCAGCGCCGCCAGCGCCAGCACCGCGCCGGCGGCTCCGGCCGCCGCCACCGGCAGCCGGCCGGCGGCGATGGGCCGCGACCGCTTGCGGGGATGGCGCCGGTCCTCCTCGCGATCGCGGATGTCGTTGAACAGGTAGACGGCGCTGGCGAGCAGACAGAAGGCGGCAAACGCCAGCAGGGCGCGGCCGGCCACCCGCGGATCGTCGAACTGGCGGGCGAACAGCAGCGGCGCCAGCACGAAGACGTTCTTGACCCACTGGGCGGGACGCATCGCGCTGAGCAGTTCGGACGCCATAGGGCGCTATTGTAAAGAGAGCCGCCGTGCGCCGTCTCCGTCTGCCGCCGCCAACCCACGTCCTGCCGACGATGGCGCTGCTGCTCGTGGCGGTCTGGCCGCTCGTCGCCGGCGGCCGCACCCTCTACCTGCGCGACGCCGCCAACACCCATCTGCCGGCCAAGTGGTCCCAGGCCGAGGCGATGCGTGCCGGGCGGCTGCCGCTCATCGACCCGTTGCGCGACGGCGGCCAGCCGGCGCTCGGCAACCCCAACACCGTCCCGCTGTACCCCGACAACCTGCTCTATCTGGCGGCGCCGGCGCTGTGGGCGTTCAACGCCCACTTCTGGCTGCACCTGCTGCTGGCGCCGTGGGCCTTCTTCTGGCTGGCGCGGGTCTGGGGGCTCGGCCCGCGCGCCGCCTGGGCGGCGGGCGCCTGCTACGCCGCCAGCGGCTTCTTCCTCTCGTCGCTCAACCTCTACAACCTGGTGGCCGGCTACGCGCTGGCGCCGGCCCTGGTCGCGGCGGCGCTGCGGCTGGCCGAGCCCGGCCGGCGCGGCCGCCGGCTGGCGATCCTGGCCGTGCTGTGGGCCCTCGTCCTGCTGGCCGGCGACCCGATGACGGCCGCGGTGGCGCTGGCGGCGGCCCTGGGAGCGATGGCCGCGCGCGCCGGCTGGCGGGCCCCGATCCGCGCCGCGCCCTGGCTGGCGCTCGGCCTCGGCACCCTGCTGGCGGCGCCGCAGCTGGTCGAGTTCCTGCGCATCCTGCCGGCCAGCTTTCGCGGCCACCTGGGCTATTCGGCGGCGGCGGCGGCGGAGGCCAGCTGGCATCCGGCGACGCTGTTCGGCTGGCTGGTGCCCTTCCCGTTTGGCGGCCCCGATCTCGCCTTCTGGGGCCAGCGGCTGTTCGGCGGCGACCTGCCCCTGCTGTTCGCGCTCTACCCGGGCGTGGCGGCGCTGGCGCTGGCGCTGGCGGCGGGGCCGCCGCGCGGCGGCGCGGCCGGCGCCGCCGGCCGCTGGGCCTGGGGGCTGGTCGCGGCCGGGCTCTTCCTCGCCCTGGGCGGGCACAACCCGGTGGTGCGCGCCCTGATGGCCCTGCCCGGCGCCGACCTGCTGCGGCTGCCGGTCAAGCTCTGGCTGCTGGTGGCGCTGGGGGCGGCGCTGCTGTGCGGCCGCGGCTTCGAGCGCGCCTTCGGCGGCGGCCGGCGGCGGCCGCTGGCGCTGGCGCTGGCCGCGGTCGGCTCGCTCCTGGCGGCGCTCTGGCTGGCGCTGACCGTGGCGCCCGGCGCCGCCCGCGCCGCCCTGGGGGCGGCGGCGCCCGGCGCCGGCGACGCGTTCATCGACCACCAGCGGCTGCGTTGGGCCGGCCTCTGCCTGGCGGGACTCGCCCTGGTCGCGGCCTGCGGCGCCCTGCTGCGGCTGGCGGCCGGCCGCCCCCGGCTGGCCGGGGCGCTACTGGTCGTCCTGCACGTGGCGTCGCAGCTGCTTCTTCTGCGGCCGCTGCTGGCACAGGACGAGGCGGCTCTCTACCGCCAGCCGCCGGCGCTGCTGGCCCTGCTGCCGCCGCGGGCGCGGCTGGTGCACGCGGTGCCGGGCGGGCTGTTCGGGCCGGTCCACACGACCGCCGCGGCATACCCCGACGCCCGGCTGCTCTGGTATCAGCGGCAGACCCGGCAGCAGCTGTTCCCGGCGACCGGCCGGCTGTGGGGACGGCGCTATGAGCTGACCCGTTCCCCCGAGGGCCTCGACAGCTTCTTGAGCCGGGCCGTCGCTCAGACCCTGCCGGGTCTCGACGACCGGTCGCGGCTGCGGCTGCTGGCGGCGTCGGGGGTCGACCATCTGCTTTTGACCCGGCCGCTGGCGGCCGGCGCCGAGACGGCGGCCGCGCTGCTCGATGGCGGCGGCGGCGGGGCCGGGGACCTGCGCATCTACCGGCTGCGCCCGCCGCCGCCGGAGGTCTTCTTCGCCGGCTCGGTCCATCGCGCGCCGCATCTCAACGGCGCTCTGTCGCTGCTGCTCGAGCCGTCGTTCGACCCCCTTGCCGAGGTGGTGCTGCCGGGCTCGGGACCGTCCGTCCAGGGGTCGCCGGGGCGGGTTGAAGTGCTCGCTTCGGGGCCCGAGTCGCTGCGGGTGACGGTCGAGGCGCCGGGGCCGGGGGCGCTGGTCGTCCATCGCGCGCTCCTGCCGGTCTGGCGGGCCGAAGTCGACGGCCGGCCGGCGCCGATCGTGGCGGCGAACATCCACCGGATGGGGATCGAGCTCGCGGCCGGACGGCACAGCGTCCGGCTGTGGGTCGACCGGCGGCCGCTGTGGGCGGCGGCGCTGGTGGCCGGCGCGGCTGCCCTGGTCGTGCTGCTGTTGGCGGCGCCGCCGCGGCGGCTCGCCGGTTGGTAAGATCGCCAGCCGATGCCTTCAGGCCGCGAACGCCCGCTACGCAAGGTGCTGGTCGCCAACCGGGGCGAGATCGCGGTGCGTATCCTGCGCGCCCTGCGCGAGCTCGGCATCCGCAGCGCGGCGGTCTACTCCGAGCCCGACCGGCGGGGCCTGCCGGTGGTGCTGGCCGACGAGGCGTACCCGATCGGCGCCGCGGCCTCCGCCGAGAGCTACCTGCGCGGCGAGGCGCTGGTCGAGCTGGCGCGCGAGATCGGCGCCGACGGCATCCATCCCGGCTACGGCTTCCTGGCCGAGAACGCCGAGTTCGCGCGGCTGTGCGAGGCCGGCGGCGTCACCTTCATCGGCCCGCCGCCCGAGGCGATGGCGGCGATGGGGTCGAAGATCGAGAGCCGGCGGCTGATGCGCGCCGCCGGCGTGCCGGTGGTTCCCGGCGGCGAGGAGGCGCTGGCCGACCTCGACGCGGCGGCCGCCTTCGCCGAGACGGTCGGCTATCCGGTGATGCTCAAGGCCGCGGCGGGCGGCGGCGGCAAGGGGATGCGCCGGGTCGACAGCGCCGAGGCGCTGGCGCGGGCCTACCGCGCCGCCCGGTCCGAAGCGCGCGCCAGCTTTGCCGACGACCGGGTCTACATCGAGAAGTTCCTGGTGCGTCCGCGCCACATCGAGATCCAGATCCTCGGCGACAGCCACGGCAAGCTGGTCTCGCTGGGCGAGCGCGAGTGCTCGCTGCAGCGGCGCCACCAGAAGGTCGTCGAGGAGGCGCCCTCGCCGGTGGTGACGCCCGAGCTGCGGCGGCGGATGGGCGAGGCGGCGGTCAAGGCGGCGGCGGCGGTGGCCTACACCAACGCCGGCACGGTCGAGTTCATGCTCGACCGCTCGGGCGACTTCTACTTCCTGGAGATGAACGCCCGCCTCCAGGTCGAGCACCCGGTGACCGAGTGGGTCACCGGCCTGGACCTGGTTTGCGCCCAGATCGCGGTCGCCCGCGGCGAGCGGCTGGGCCCGGAGTTCGACGACGTCGTGCCGCGCGGTCACGCCTTCGAGGTGCGGATCTACGCCGAGGATCCGTACCGCAACTTCGCTCCTTCGCCGGGCACCCTGCGGCGGCTGCGCTGGCCCGGCGGGCCTGGCGTGCGGGTCGACGCCGGCGTCTACGAGGGCGACGAGGTGACGATCCACTACGACCCGCTGCTGGCCAAGCTGACCGCCTGGGGCGGCGACCGGGCGCACGCGATCGGGCGGCTGAGCCGGGCGCTGGCGGAGCTCCGGATCGAGGGCATCCGCACCACCGTGCCGCTGTTCCAGGCGCTGCTCGAGGACGACGACTTCCGCCGCGGCGAGCTCGACATCGAGATGCTCGACCGCAAGCTGGGCGCCGGCGAGCTGCGCGCCGAGCGGCCGGCCGAGCTGGCCGACCTGGGCGCGGTGGCGGCGGCCCTGGAGCACGTCGAGCGCACCTCACGCGCCGCCACGGCGGCGCCGCCGGCGCGCCGCGACCGCTGGCGCCGGACGGCCCGGCGAGAGGGCCTGCGGTGAAGCTGGTCGTCGAGCACCAGGGCCGCGCCGACGAGGTGGAGGTCGAGCGCGAGGGCGACCTCTGGCGCGTGCGGGTCGGCGACCGCGACTACCTGGTGGACGCGGCGCGGGTGGGCGGCACCGCCCGCAGCCTGCGGATCGCCGGCGGCCAGTACGAGGTCGACGTGACCCCCCTGGGGCAGGGCCGCTACGAGATCAGCCGCGGCGGCTGGCTCGAGCAGCTGACGGTGCAGGATCCGCTGAGCTATCTGGCCAGCCGCGCCCACGGCGAGGCCGCGCCGCAGGGCTCGCAGACCATCACCGCCTACATGCCGGGCCGGGTGGCGGCGATCCTGGTGGAGGAGGGAACGCGGGTGGCGGCCGGCGACGGCGTTCTGGTGCTCGAGGCGATGAAGATGGAGAACGAGATCCTGGTCGAGCGCGACGGCGTCGTCGGCCGGATCCTGGTGGGTCTGGGCGAGGCGGTCGAGGCGGGAGACCCCCTCTTCGAGCTCGACTGAGCGGCATGGCCAGAAAACGCCAGCCGGTCAAGGTGAGCACCTCGCTGCGGCTGATGCGCGAGGTGCTCGAGCTCGATCATCTCCACTACGGGCTGTGGCGGGACGAGCCGCTCGATCTCGACGGGCTCAAGCGGGCCCAGGACCGCTACGCCGAGCAGCTCTGCGACTGGGTCCCCGAGGGCGCGCGGTCGATCCTCGACGTCGGCTGCGGCACCGGCTCGATGGCGCTGCGGCTGCGCGAGCGCGGGTTCGTGGTCGAGGGGCTGGCGCCCGACCCCTACCTGGGCGAGGTCTTCCGCCAGCGCACCGGCCTGCCGTTCCATCTCGCCCGCTTCCAGGACTTCGAGCCCGAGCGCCCCTACGACCTGATCCTGATGAGCGAGTCGGCGCAGTACATCTGGCTGGACTCGCTGTTCCCGCACGTCTGCCGGGTGGCGCCGGGCGGCCATCTGCTGCTGGCCGACTACTTCGTGATCGACGACGACGGCAGCCCGGCGGCGCGCAGCGGCCATCCGCTCGACGGCTTTCTGGAGCGGGCTGCCGCCAACGGCTGCGAGCTGCTGCGGCGCGAGGACGTCACCGAGCAGGCGGCGCCGACCCTGGCCCTGGCCTCGAACTGGCTCGACCGCTACGGCGTCAGGATCGCCGAGGTGCTGGGCGAGCGCGCCCACCGCCGCCACCCCTGGCTCTACGGGCTCGCCAACCGCCTGTTCGGCGGCCGCCTCCGCCGCCGGCTGGCGCAGGAGCGCAGCCTGTGCGACCCGGAGGTCTTCCGCCGGCTCAAGCGCTACGAGCTGATGCTCTTTCGCGTGCCCGGCGCGTCCGGGCGGTAGCTTCCCGCCGCGACGCCGATCAGTCGCGCCCGAGTGCCGCCAGCGCCTCGGTCGCCACCCGCTCGACGCCGATCTGCTTCAGGCAGCGGTGGTGCAGCAGCGGGCAGCGCCGGCGGAAGCAGGGCGAGCACCAGCGGTCGGTGTGGAGCACCCGGTGCCCCTCACCCGCCGGGGCGGTGCGGCGCGGGTCGGTGGGCCCGAACAGGGCGACGCAGGGCACCCCGACCGCCGCGGCCAGGTGCATCGGCCCCGAGTCGTTGGTGACCAGGACGTCGAGGTTGGCGAGCAGCTTGGCGAGGCGTCCCAGGTCCAGATCGGGGCCCGCCAGCGGGTGCACGTGGCCGCTCTCCTCGTGCACCCGGACGCCGAGCCAGGTCTCCTTGGGCCCGACCACGATGAGGATCCGCGCTCGCGGCTGCCGCCGGCGCAGCTCGCGCGCCAGCTCGGCGAACCGCCGCCAGGGCCAGCGCTTGCTGGGGCCGAACTCGGCCCCCGGGAACAGGCCGATCAGCGGCCCGTCGCCGGCGAGCCCGGCGCGCTCGACCAGCTGCCGCCCCTGCTCGCGGTCGGCGGCCGGCAGCTCCAGGCGCGGCACCCAGCCGGCCGGCGGCGGCACCGCCATCGCCGCCAGCAGCTCGCCATAGTCCTCGATCTGCGGCCGCCTGCCGGCGGGCCGCGGCACGGCGGGCGCCAGCAGCAGGGAGCGCCAGTTGCCGCGGTAGCCGAACCGTCGCGGGATGCCCGCCCGGCGGGTCAGCCAGGCCGAGCGGAAGGAGTTGGGCAGCAGCACCGCTTCGTCGAAGGCGTGGCGGCGCAGTTCGTCGACCGTGGCGCGCTCGTCGTCGCCGCGCACCACCACCGCCGCGACCGCCGGGCAGAGCTCGACGAGCGGCGCGAGGTGGCGCCGGGCGAGCACCGCCGGGTGCCGGCCGGCGGCGGCCAGCGCCTCGATCACCGGCAGCGCCATGACGGTGTCGCCGACCCAGTTGGGGGCGAACAGCAGCGTGCCGCTCATCCGCCGCCACCAGCCTGGCCGCGCCGTCGCTGCCGCCAGCGGTCGTGCATCCACAGCCACATCTCGGGGTGGTCGCGGATCTCGGCCTCGGTGGCCGCCACGTAGCGGGCGGTGAGGGCGGCGACCCGGTCGGCGGCGGCCGCGGCCGGGTCCTCGACCGCGTCGCCCGGGCGGATCGCCGGCCGCACCACGATGCGAAAGCGGCCGCGCGGCTCGGGATAGCAGAAGATCGGCACCGCCGGGGTGTCGAAGCGCAGCGCCAGCCGGGCGGCGAGCGTGCTGGTCATCGCCGGCCGGCCGAGGAACGGCACCTCGGTGCCCTCGCGCGGGTGGACCCTCTGGTCGGCCAGGATCCACACCCGCTCGCCGTTCTTCAGGGCCCGCATCGCCTCGCGCCCGGCACCGCGGCGGTTGACCGTGACGACGCCGAAGCGCTCGCGCAGGCGCCGGGTCTGCCGGTCGAGATAGGGATTGTCGGCCGGCCGGGCGATGGCGTACGAGGCCCCGCGGTAGATGGACACCGGATCGCCCAGCATCTCCCAGCTGCCGAGGTGGGCGGTGAGCAACAGCACGCCCCGGCCCTGGCGCTCGGCGGCCAGCAGATGCTCCCAACCGTCGAGGCTCACTCGCCGGCAGATCTCCTCGGCGCCGAAGCGGGTCATCGACAGGCGGTCGAAGGCCATCCCGCCGAAGTGGCGGAAACAGTCGCGAACCAGCCGCCGCCGGGCGGCCTCGTCGAGGTCGGGAAAGGCGGCGGCGAGGTTGGCCAGCGCCACCCTGCGGTGGCGCCCGTCCAGCCGATGGACGAGGCCGCCCAGCGCCGCGCCGACCCCGCGGGCCGCGCGGTGCGGCAGCGCTCGGACACCGCCGAAAAACGTCATCAGCGCGGCGTACTCGAGCGCGTGGCGCACCCCCAGCAGACTCATCGCGGCCTCGCCGCCAGCTGGTCGAGCCGGCCGCCGAGCCAGGCCCAGAAAGCCGGCTCGGGCTCGGCCCGGATCGGCAGCTCGGCCAGCGGCAGCTCGATCCGGCCGTACAGCTTGACCGCGTCCTTGCCGGTGGTCAGGACGCAGTCGGCGTCGTGCTGGCGGGCCAGCGTCGCGATCCGGTCGAGGGTCGGCGGTGGATAGGGGTGGTGGTCGGGCAGGGTCAGCGGCGGCGCGACCGGCTCGATGCCCTGCGCGGCGACCGCGGCGAGAAACCGCTCGGGGCGGGCGATGGCCGCCACCACCAGCACCCGGGCGCCGGCCGGCAGCGGCTCGCCCGAGTGCAGGGTGGCCGGCAGCGAGCGGGTGCGGCTGGCGAAGGCCCGCCCCTCGAACCCCACCGGCCGCAGTGCCTCGGCCAGCCCAGCGGCGCCGTCCTCGGCGCCGGTCAGGACCACCGCGTCGGCCCGCGCCAGCGCCGTCAGCGGCTCGCGCAGACGCCCCCCGGGCGGCAGCTTGCCGCCGCCGAACGGGTCGCCGGCGGGCAGCGTCACCAGGTCGAGCTGGCGCGCCAGCCGCAGGTGCGAGAAGCCGTCGTCGAGCAGGAAGATCTCGGGCGGCCGGTCGAGCCGCTCGAGGGCCTGGCGGCCGGCGTCGTAGCGGTCGCGGCCGACGACCACGGCGACGCCGGGAAGCATGCCGGCCAGCAGCACCGGCTCGTCGCCGGCCACCAGCGGCCCGAGCAGCGGCCCGTCGCCGGTGCTCACCACCCGCACCCGGGAGTCGCGCCGCCGGTAGCCGCGCGACAGGATCGCCAGCCGCAGGCCGCGGTCGCGCAGGTGCTCGGCCAGGGCCGCCACCAGCGGCGTCTTGCCGGTGCCGCCCCAGTGCAGGTTGCCGACGCTGATGACCGGCGCCGGCAGGGTGCGGCAGCGCTCGGCCCACCACTGGCGGCGCAGCGCGTGGCCGGCGGCGTAGAGCCGCTGCCAGGGCGAGCGGGCCGGCGGCGGCGCCTGGAAGCGGCCCGCGATCACGGCGCCGCCCCGGCGCCGGTGAGCGGCGCCAGCAGCTCGAGGGTGCGGGCCAGGGCGCCGCGGTTGGCCTCCATCAGCCGCCGGCCGCGCTCGCCGAGCGCCGCCGCCTCGGCCGGCGCCGCCAGCCAGCGGTGCCAGACCTCGCCCAGCTCAGCGCCGTCGGCGACCCGGGCCCAGGCCTCGTCGGCGTCGAAGCGGGCGGCGATGTCGGCGAAGTTCTCCATCGACGGCCCGACCGCCACCGGCACCGCGAAACGGGCCGGCTCGAGCGGGTTGTGGCCGCCGGTAGGCACCAGGGTGCCGCCGATGAAGGCGCCCGCCGCCAGCCGGTAGAGCCCGGCCAGCTCTCCCAGGCTGTCGAGCAGGAGCACCGCCGGCCGGCCGGCGGCGCCGGGGTCGCTGCGCCGGGCGGTTTCGAGGCCGCGCTCGGCGAGCAGCCGCGCCACCTCGTCCCAGCGCTCCGGATGGCGCGGCGCGACGACCAGCAGGGCGGCGCCGCCGCCGCCTGCGCCGGCCAGCCCCGCGAGCGCCGCCGCCTCCTCGCCGGCCATCGTCGAGCCGGCCAGCAGAACCGGCCGGCCGCCGGCCAGCCGCCGCACCAGCCGCTCGGCCTCGGGTGCCGGCGGCGGCGGCGGGGTGTCGAACTTCAGGCTGCCGGTCTCGATGATGCGCCCGGGCTCGACACCCAGGGTCTCGAGCCGCTGCCGGTCGCCGGCGCTCTGCACCGCGAACCGCTCGACCGGATCCAGGAGCGGTCCCAGCAGGCGCCGCAGCCGGCGCATGCGGCGGTAGGAGGTCTCGCCGACCCGTCCGTTGACCACCACCACCGGCAGCCGGCGTCGTTTTGCCTCGCGCAGCACCAGGGGCCACAGGTCGCCCTCGATCAGCACCAGGCCGCGGGGCTGGAAGCGGTCGTACAGCCGCCGCACCACCGGCCCGAGCTCGAACGGCAGATAGGTGACCGCGGCGCGGCCGCCGAGGCGGTCGAGGGCGCGCGCCTGGCCGGTGGGGGTCACCGTGGTCACCAGCAGCGGCAGGTCGCCGGGCAGCGCCTGGATCAGGGTGTCGGCCACCGCGACCTCGCCGACCGAGACGGCGTGGATCCACAGCGGCCGCTCCCCGGGTGGCGGCGGCGGGGCGAGGCCGAGCCGTCCGCGCACCGTCGGCAGGTAGTGGCCGCCGCGAGCGAGCAGCAGGAAGGGTGCCGCCAGGATCAGGGCGACGGTGGTCGCCAGTTGATAGAGCAGCCACATGCGGGGGTGGACGCCGGGCGGCGCGCCGTCGGTGCGGTAACGGCAAAAGTATAATCGCTGGCGGGAGAAACGGCGGACCGCCCGACCCGCACCGAGCGGCTAGACGCGCCGCCGCGCCGGACCGTAGAAACTCTCTGGACCCGTGTCGAAACTGCATCTAGCGTATACCCGCCCCGCGGCCCGCGACTGGGCCGAAGCGACCGATCGCGAGCTGCTACTGGCCGTCGCCGGGGACGACGAGGCCGCCTTCGACGCGCTGATGACGCGCAAGACGCCGGCGCTGATGCAGCTCGCCTACCGCATGCTGGGCGACCGCGAGGAGGCGCGCGACGTGGTGCAGGTGGCGTTTCTGCGCGTCTGGACCCACCGCCGGCGCTACGACCGGCGCTGGAGCCCCAACACCTGGCTCTACCGGATCGCCACCAACCTGGCGATCGATCAGCTGCGCACACGGCGCAGCCGCCAGCGGGCCAGCGAGCCGATGCGGCTGCACCTGCGGCGGGCGGCCGATGCGCGCCGCCACGGCCAGCTGGGCCGGCTCGGCGGCCAGGAGGTACGGGCGATCCTGGAGGAGCTCGCCGGCGGGCTCAGCGAGCGCCAGCGGGCCGTGTTCCTGCTGCGTGAGGTGGAGGGGCTGGCCTCGCCCGAGGTGGCCCGGATCCTCGGCTGCAAGAGCTCCACCGTCCGCAACCATCTCTTTGCGGCTCGGCGCATCCTGCGCCGCGAGCTGGCCCGCCGCTATCCCGAGTACGCGATCCGGGCGGCCCCGGCCGAGGAGGGCTCGTGAGCTGTCCGGACTGGCCGTCGGCCGCCGCCTGGCGCCAGGGTGACGGTGCCGCGCCACCCGGCTGGCAGGCGAGCCTCGAGCACCTCGCGGGCTGTGCCCCGTGCCGCCGCCGGGTGGGTGCGCTGGATCCGACCCTGCTGCTCGCCGCCGCCGCCGCGCCGGCGCCGGCGGTCGACGACGCCGAGGCCGGCGCGATCCGGGCGACGGTTCGCTCGCTGGTGGCGGCCGAGCGGCTGGGCTCGCGCAGCCGGCCGCACCGGCGGTCCCTGGCGGCGGCGGCGGCGATCGCCGTCCTGCTGGTGGTGCCCTTCGGAATCGGCCGTCTGGCGCACCGTCCGGCTGCCCCGGCTGCCCCGGCTGCCCCGGCGGCGCCGCCGGAGTCGGCGGCGACCCTGCCGGAGCCGGCCGAAGCACCGCCGGTCGAGGAGGTCCAGCCGGCCGCGGCCCGGGTCTACCAGTTCGGCACAGACGAGCTGCCGGTGGTTTTCATCTTCGATGAGAGCCTGGATCTCTAGCGACCCTGCCGGGCCGTGCGTCAGGCCGGAATCGCGGTTGCTGCTGGGTGCGGGGGCGATGGCGCTGCTGCTCGCCGGTGCGGTGCCCGCGCCGGCGCAGCCCGAGCCGGCGCTGCTGGTGCACGCCTACACGCTGCGCCATCAGCCGGCGGCGGAGGCGCTGGCGCTGGTCCATCCGCTGCTCACCCGGCGCGGCAGCGTGCAGCTGCAGCCGGGCGGCAACACCCTGGTGGTGCGCGACGAGGCGGCGGTGGTGGAGCGCGTCGCCGAGCTGTTGCGTGAGTTCGACCATCCGCCGCACGAGCTGGCCCTGCGCATCCAGGTGGTGCGGGCGGGCGACGGCGGCGAGGGTGAGGCGCTGGATCGGGAGCTGGCGGCACGGCTGCGCGAGCTGCTGCGCTACGACTCCTACCGGGTGCTGGCGTCGGCAGATCTCGCGGCGCGCGAGGGCGACGAGACCACCTATGAGCTGGGCGAGGAGTACCGGATCGCGTTCCAGATCGGCACCCTGATGGCGGGCGAGCGGCTCAAGCTGCACGACTTCGAGGTCACCCGCCGCACAGGCGCCGAGCAGGGGCGCCGGCTGCTGCGCACCCAGGTCAACCTGCTGCTCGGCCGGCCGATGATCCTCGGTCTGGCGAAGGACGAGTCGAGCCGGCGGGCGCTGCTGCTGGTCCTCACCTGTACACTTGCTGGGAGCCGGTCGCCGTGAGCGGCCGGTTGCCGCGTTTTGCGAGTCGAGCATGCAGTTCGTCTGTAGGGTAGGAACGCCTGATGGCCGGATCGCGGTGGAGTTGCGCGAAGCGCAGCGCGAGGAGGACCTGCGTGCCGAGCTGCAGGGCCAGGGCTACCACGTCTTCGAGCTGCGCCGCCGCGGCCTGCTCGCCAAGCTGCGGCTGCCGAGTTTCGGCAGCAAGCGGATCCCGATGGAGGCGCTGCTGATCCACAACCAGGAGATGGCCGCTCTGCTGCGCTCCGGCCTGCCGGTGCTGCAGACCCTGGAGATGGTCGAGGATCGGCAGCGCGACCCGCTGTTCCGCAAGACCCTGGGCGAGGTGCGCCAGCGGGTGCGCAGCGGCGAGAGCCTGTCGGATGCGGTGGCCGAGTTCGGCGATCTCTTCCCGCCGCTCTACGCGCCGACCCTGAAGGCGGGGGAGCGCAGCGGCGATCTCGAGACGGTGATCCGACGGTTCATCCGCTACCAGCGGCTGATGATGGACGCGCGCAAGAAGATCGTCTCGGCGTTGGTCTACCCGCTGGTGCTGGTGGGCCTGTCGATCGGCCTGATCGCCGTCATGACGGTCTACGTGGTGCCCAAGTTCAGCGATTTCTTCAGCGGCCTGGATGCCGAGCTGCCGCTGCTGACGCGCCTCACCATGGGCCTGTCGAGCTTTGTCAGCACCAACTTCCCGGTGCTGGTCGTGGGGGTCGTGCTGGCGGTGCTGGCGGTCCTGCAGTGGCGGCGCACGGCGCACGGCGCCGCGACCCTCGACCGCTGGAAGCTCGCCTTGCCGCTGATCGGCTCGGTCTTCCACCGCACCGCGCTGTCGGAGTTCTGCCGCTCGTTGGCGACTCTGCTCTCCGGCGGCCTGCCGGTGGTGTCGGCGCTCGATGTCTCGGTCGCCTCGGTCGGCAACGCCTACGTGCGGGGGAAGCTGGGCAGCCTGATGGAGCGGGTGCGCGAGGGCATCGCCCTCAACGTGGCACTGGACGAGACCGGCGTCGTGCCCGACCTGGCGATCGACCTGGTCAAGGTGGGCGAGGCCACCGGCTCGCTCGACGAGATGCTGACCAGCGTTTCCGACTTTTTCGACGAGGAGGTGGAGACCCGCATGCAGCGGCTGCTGAGCCTCATCGAGCCGCTGATGCTGGTCTTCATGGGAATGGTTGTGGCGATCCTGCTGGTATCGATCTATCTGCCCCTTTTTGGTCTGATGGGACAGGTGAAGTATTGACGTCGCGGCGCGGATGGACGAGCCGCGGGGGGCAGCCGTAGAAACCGGAGACGGATGATGGAAGTCTCGATGAGCAACCTGGTCGCCGAGACGCCCGAGGAGCGCTCGGCTCGCGAGGCCGGAGAGCGCGAGCGGGCGCTCGGCATCGCCGAGCGCTACGAGCTGGACTACGTCGAGCCGGGCCGCTTCAAGATCAACAACGAGCTGCTGCGGACGATCCCCTTCGATCTGATGATGCGCTACGACTTCGTGCCCGAGGCCCAGGTCGACAACCGGCTGACCATCGTCATGTCCGACCCGACCGACGTCACCCGGCTGGACGAGCTCGAGCTGCTGCTGGGCCGCGTGGTCGAGGCCAAGGTGGCCCCGCGCTACGCGATCGACGAGATCCTGCGCAAGTCGGAGAGCGCCCAGC
This sequence comes from Thermoanaerobaculia bacterium, assembly GCA_963781065.1. Lineage (GTDB taxonomy): Bacteria > Acidobacteriota > Thermoanaerobaculia > Multivoradales > JAHEKO01 > CALZJC01. The sequence continues at coordinate 94,963 of CAWAET010000003.1, forward strand.
GGGTCCTCGACGAGGCGACCGAGGACTTTCGCATCCAGCTGGTGCAGGAGGACGGCGACGGCGAGGAGGTGCTGTCGATCGACAAGATCACCTCCGACATCAGCCCGATCATCAAGCTGGTGGACTCGACGATCTTCAACGCCATCCAGCGCCGCGCCAGCGACATCCACATCGAGACCCGCGAGCGCGAGGTGGTCATCAAGTACCGTATCGACGGCGTGCTCTACCAGGCGATGGAGCCGATCGACAAGCGCCATCATCAGACGATCATCAGCCGCATCAAGGTGATGTCCGAGCTCGACATCGCCGAGAAGCGGATCCCCCAGGACGGCCGGTTCAAGCTGCGCTTCAAGGGCCGCACCATCGACTTCCGGGTCTCGATCATGCCCGTCGGTGCACGGCGAGGACTGCGTCATCCGCATCCTCGACAAGGAGTCGATGAACAAGGAGTTCAAGAGCCTGCGGCTCGATATCCTCGGCTTCGACGACGAGACGGTGCACAAGGTCCGCAAGTTCATCCGCGAGCCCTACGGCATGGTGCTGGTCACCGGGCCCACCGGGTCGGGCAAGACGACCACGCTCTACGCCGCGCTGTCGGAGATCCAGTCGTCGGAGGACAAGATCATCACCATCGAGGACCCGGTCGAGTACCAGCTGCGGGGGATCACCCAGATCCCGGTCAACGAGAAGAAGGGCCTGACCTTCGCCCGCGGCCTGCGCTCGATCCTGCGCCACGACCCGGACAAGATCATGGTCGGTGAGATCCGCGACGAGGAGACCGCCCAGATCGCCATCCAGTCGGCGCTGACCGGCCACCTGGTCTTCACCACCGTGCACGCCAACAACGTCGTCGACGTGCTGGGCCGGTTCCTCAACATGAACGTCGAGCTGTACAACTTCGTCTCGGCGCTCAACTGCGTGCTCGCTCAGCGCCTGGTGCGCCAGGTCTGCAAGCACTGCCGTCAGGGAGCGCCGGCCAGCCGCCAGTTGCTCGAGGAGAGCGGCCTCGACCCGGTGAAGTACGCCGACCATGTCTTCTACGAAGGCGCCGGCTGCATCGAGTGCAACGGCACCGGGTTTCTCGGCCGCACGGCGATCTCGGAGCTGCTGGATCTGTCGGATCGGATCCGCGAGCTGATCCTCGAGCGCCGGCCGGCCTCCGAGATCAAGCGTGCCGCCAGCAGCGAGGGCATGACCTTCCTGCGCGAGTCGGCGCTGGAGCGCGCCTTCCAGGGAGTCACCACACTACGTGAGATCAACAAAGTTACTTTCGTCGAGTAGGCGGCTGCTGGGGCTCGACCCCCTGCCGGTGCCGCCGCACGCCTTCTCGGTGGAAGGCGGCCGGCTGCTCTACGGGCGGTTCGCGATGAGCGACGGCCGCTTCGACTTCCAGGAGTTCCACCAACTGCCGCTCGACGCGGACAGCTTCGTGAGCGGCCCCCTGGGCGGCCCGGTGCGCGATCTGGAGGCGCTGCGCGGCAGGATCGAGACGCTGCTCGAGTCGGTCACCGCGCCGGTCAGCGACGCCTCGCTGGTGGTGCCCGACGCCTGGCTGCGGCTGACCTTCACCGAGCTCGAGGACGCGCCCCGCCGGGCCGCGGCCGCCGCCGAGGTGCTGCGCTTCAAGCTCAAGAAGCAGGTGCCGTTCCGTGTCGAGGAGCTGCGGCTGCGCGGCGCCCCGGCGCCGCCGTTGCCCGGCCGCGCGCGGGCCAGGAGGGTGCTGCTCGGCTACGCGATGGAACAGCTGCTGCGCCAGCTCGAAGAGGCCTTCGCCGCCCGCGGCGTGCGCATCGGGCTGGTGGTCAACGGCTCGCTGGCCCTGTGTGAGGCGCTGGCGCGGCAGGCGGGCGACGGCGAGCGGGTCGGCATCGTGCTCGCCGGCAAGACCGGCTACTCGCTGGCTTTCACCCGCGGCGGCGAGATGACCTTCCACCGCTTTCGCGCCATCGGCGACCTCGAGGCCGGCAACGGCGCCGCCGGGCTGATCCCACGCGACCTGCGGCTGACCCGCGAGTTCCTCGCCCGGCAGTCCGACGAGCCGCTGCCGACCGGCTTTGTCGTCGTCGCGCCGCCGGCCATCGAAGAGCGTTGGCTCGAGTGGGTGGCGAACGCTTTCGCGGTCGAGGCAACGGGTCTGCGGCCGCACCACCTGCCGCTGCGCGGCGACGTGCCGCAGCCGCGCCTGGCCGACATCGCACTACTGCTGGGGGCCGTCTGCCACACGGTCTGAGAGACGCGCATGGGCCTCAACCTCGCTAGCCAGCCGTTCGTCAACAGCCGCCCCGTGCGGCGGCTGGTGCTGGTGCTCTGGTGTCTGAGCGCGCTGCTCGTCGCCGCCAACCTCTTCTTCTACGCCCGTCACTTCAGCGGCCAGCAGGAGCGCCGCGACCGGCTGGCGGCGCTGACCGAGCTGGAGGGCCAAGAGAGCGCGCGATTGGCCGCGCTCGATGCCGAGCTGGCCGGTTTCGATCTCGACTGGCAGAATCGCCAGGTCGGCTTTCTCAATCTGCGCATCGCCGAGCGGGTATTCCCCTGGAGCCGGCTTTTCGACCGGCTGGCCGAGGCGCTGCCGCGGGACGTCCGGCTGACCCGGTTGAAGCCCGAGATCCACGGTCTGTCGGGCGCGGCCGGCGGGCCCGAGGAGACGGTTCAGCTGGAGATCCGGGCCGATGCGCGCAACGAAGAGGCGATGCTCGACTTTGTCGGCCAGCTGTTCGAGCACCCGGCGTTCCGGAGTCCCAACCTGTCCTCGGAGAGCCGGCCCGGCAAATCGGACGTCACCGACTTCGCCCTGACGGTCACCTATCTGCCGGCGCAGGCGGCGGTCGTCGCGGCCGAACCGGAGGCGGAGCCGGAGCCGGAGCCGGAGCAAGGCGCGGCCGCCGAGGAGGGCGGGGAGTGAGCCAGAGTATCTGGCGCCGCCATCTGCGCGGCTGGCTGCCGCCGCTGCTGATCTTCCTCGCCGCCCTGGCGGCGCTCGGCTTCTATCGCCTGGTGATCGCCAGCGACGCGCGCGCCGGCGGCCGCCAGATGGAGCGGCGCGAGGCCGAGGTCGCCGGGCTCACCGAGGAGCGGCTGCGAATCGAGCAGCTGATCGAGCGACTGCGCGACAACCAGCAGCGCATCGAGCGGTTCCGCAGCGAGCGCCTCGCCACCGAGGCGGAGCGGCTGACCCGGGTGATCGCCGAGGTCAAGGAGTTGGCCCGCCGCGCCGAGGTGGAGCCGTCGAGCGTCCGCTATCCGGAGGAACTGCTGGAGGGGGTCGGGCTGAGCCGTCGCTCGATCGTCTTCAGCGTCGACGGCGACTACGGCGGCTTGCGCCGATTCATCAACTTCCTCGAGCTCTCGGACCTGTTCCTGACCCTGGAAGAGGTGAGCCTGTCCGGCCGTAGCGGCGCCGAGTCCAGCAAGCTGCGGATCTCGCTCAAGGTGTCGACGCTCTTCCTGGAGAACCCGCGGCCGGCGCCGGATGCCGGGGAGGCGACCTCGTGAGCGATCGCGGCCGGCAGCTGCTCCTGCTGGGGGCGCTGATCGCGGCTCTCGTCTGGGTGGTGGGTCGCCAGATGGCGACGGAGCCGGGTGGCGCCGCGCGCCCGGCGCCGCGGCGGGCGGCGGGGAGCGGCGAGGCGGCGGCGCCGGACGGCCCGATCGAGATCGCCGAGCTGCGCCTCGAAGCACTGGAGCACAAGCCGGCCAGCTATCGGCCGGGCCGGGACCCCTTTCGCTTCGCACCCGAGGCGGCGCCCAAGCCGAAGCGGCCGAGGCGGAAGCCGAAGCGGCCGGCACGGCAGCCCCAGCGCGAGCCGCAGCCGCCGCAGCCGGCGCGGCCGGCGGCGCCGCAGCCGCCGCCGATCGATTTCGTCTACCTCGGCAGCTTCGGCGTGCCCGGCCGCGAGATCGCGGTCTTCTCCGACGGCAAGGAGATCCTCAACGCGTTCGCCGGCGACGTGCTGCAGCGGGAGTTCGTGGTGCGCAACATCGGATTCGAGTCGGCGGACATCGGATTCGTCAACTTCCCCGACGTGCCGGCCAAGCGGCTGGCCGTCGGCGGATAAGATGATCGCGGCGGGAGCCCAGATGAGCGACAAGAGAACGACGGCAGGTAGATGGCTTGGGGGCCGGTTGTCGCGCCCCGGCCGCGCGGTGGTGCTGCTGCTGGCGCTGGCGTTGACGGTCGGTGCCTGCACCGGCTTCCGCAACTACCGCAAGGCGCAGCTCGCCGAAGAGCAGGGCGACTGGGACCAGGCGGTGCTGCAGTACCTCTCGCTGCTCGATCGCGACCCGGGCAACCTGACCTATCGCTCGGGCTTGCTGCGGGCCAAGTTCAAGGCCTCGCAGGCCCACTTCGAGAAGGCCAAGGAGTTCCACCTGGCGGGGGCGCTGGAGCGGGCGATGCTCGAGTACCAGCAGGCGGTGCAGCTCGACCCGACCAACCAGTACGCCCAGGTCGAGCTCGACAAGGTGCGGATCGAGATCTCCTCGGCGCGCGAGGGTGAAAGCCTGCTGACGCTGGACGACCTCAAACGGCGCACCCAGCAGAGCCGGCCGCAGCCGCCGATGCTCAGCCCGCGCGAGAAAGACCCGATCTCGCTCAACTTCCCCAAGCCGGTTTCGGTCAAGGACATCTACGACGCCATCGCCAAGGCTTTCGGCATCAACATCATGTTCGACTCGAAGCTGCGCGACCAGCAGCTCACCATCGAGCTGAACGAGGTGATGGCCGCCGACGCGCTCGAGATGCTGATGCGCACGGCGAGCCACTTCTACAAGGTCCTCGACGAGCACTCGATCATCGTCGCCGAGGACAACCCGCAGAACCGGCGCATCTACGAGGATCTGGTCATCCAGACCTTCTTTCTCTCCAACGCCGACCCCAAGGAGAGCATGACCCTGCTGCGCAGCCTGGTCGGCGCCAAGAACATCGCCTCCAACGAGCAGCTCAACGCCATCGTGCTGCGCGACACGGCCGACAAGGTGAAGGTGGCCGAGCGCATCCTGATGACCAACGACAAGGCGCGCGGCGAGGTGGTGATCGACGTCGAGCTGTTGCAGATCGAGACCAACAAGCTGCAGGAGCTGGGGATCGAGCTGAGCCAGTACAGCGTCACCCAGAGGCTGGAGCAAGGGGACCAGGGGGTGCGGGTCTCGGACCTGGAGTTCATCAACCAGCAGAACTGGCTGCTGGCCCTGCCGGACTTCATCTATCAGTTCGTCAAGAACTCGTCCGACGCCCAGCTGCTGGCCAGCCCGCAGGTGCGCATCAGCGACGGCGAGAAGGCGGCCTTCCACATCGGCGACCGGGTGCCGATCCCGGTGACCACCTTCAACACCGCCCAGACCGTCGGCGGCAACATCGTGCCGGTGACCTCGTTCCAGTACCAGGACGTCGGCATCCGGCTCGAGATCGAGCCGCGGCTGCACCACAACAAAGAGGTGACGCTCAAGATCAAGGTCGAGGTGAGCAATCTGGCGGGCACCGTGGCCGGCTCGCAGGGCGCCTCGCAGCCGATCATCGCCACCCGCACGATCGAGTCCACCATCCGGCTCAAGGACGGCGAGACCAACTTCCTCGCCGGCCTGCTGCGCAGCGACGAGTCCTCGAACGAGATCGGACTGCCGGGCCTGTCGGAGATCCCGGTGCTGGGGCGGCTGTTCGGCAAGAAGCGGACCGAGAACCGGCGCACCGACCTGGTCCTCACCCTGACGCCGCACATCATCCGCACCGCCGACATCACCGAGGAGGACCTGCTGCCGATCTGGGTCGGCACCGAGGCCAACATCACCTTCCGCGGCGGCAGCCCGCGGGTCGAGTCGGAGGTCGAAGGGCCCTTCGACCAGGGTGGCGACGAGGAGGCGGAGCGGATTCGCGAGATGATCCGGCGCCGCATCCAGAACCTGCCGCGGGGGCTGCGCGAGCCGGCGGGGGAGGACACGCAGGAGGAGCAGGGCCAGCCCGGCGTGCAGCTGGTGCCGCCGTCGGCGCCGAGCAATATCTTCGATCCCGACGACGACCAGCAAGAGCCACCCGGCGGGTCGCTCATGCTGGTGACCGCGGACGAGCCGGTGGCGGCCCCCGCCGCGGCCAGCGACGAACCGCCGCCGGTGCGGCTCGAGCTCGAGGCCAGCCGGCAGGTGGTGGCGCCGGGCGACCGTCTGACCGTCACCTTGCGGGTCGAGTCGACCCGGCCGGTCTCGCACCTGCCGGTGACCCTGCGCTTCGATCCGCGGCTGCTGGCGGTGGAGTCGATGGACGAGGGTCGCTTCCTCGGCCCCGAGGGCGTCGCCAAGATCCTCGCCGCGGCGCGGCCGGGGCGGATGATCCTGGGCGCCAGCCGGTTGGGCGACGTCGCCGGGGTGACCGGCGCGGGCGTTCTGCTCAAGGTCCACTTCCGCGCTCTCGCCGAAGGCGAGGCGGTGATCGCCTTCGCGAAAGGCAAGGCCCTCGACCCCGATCTCGCGCCGCTCAGGCCGCTGGTCACCCGCTCGGCGCGGGTCCTCATCAGCTACGAGGCCGCCGCGGCGCCGCCGTCGGGCGAGCGCCCCGACCAGGTGCCGTGACCGCTTGCCGCCTGCGCGCCATGGCCGAATCCCGCTGGCGCACCGGGCGCCTGGGGGTCGGCTTCACCCTGGCCGAGATGGTCATGGTCGTCGCCCTGCTGGTGATCCTGGCCGGGGTGGCGCTGCCGGTGGCGCGCAACAGCGTCCGCCGCGGCAAGGAGATCGAGCTGCGCATGCACCTGCGCCAGATGCGCAACGCCATCGACGAGTACAAGCGCTACAGCGACGCCCAGCTGATCCCGATAGAGCTCGGCGCCGACGGCTATCCGACCGAGCTCGAGGCGCTGGTCGAGGGGGTGGACCTGGTCGGCCAGATCGACCGCAAGGTCCGCTTTCTGCGCCGCATCCCGGTGGATCCGATGACCGGCGAGGCCGAATGGGGGCTGCGCAGCTTCCAGGACGAGCCGGACTCCACCTCGTGGGGCGGTGAGGATGTCTACGACGTGTTCAGCCTGAGTGAGGGAGTGGGCCTCGACGGCGTGCCCTATTCGGAATGGTGAGGATGCGGCATCCGGCGGCAGGGCGGCGCGCCCACAACGGCTTCACGCTGATCGAGCTGATCGTCGTCATCGTGATCATCGGCATCCTCGCCACCATCGCCCTGCCGGCGCTCAAGAACCTGCCGCGCCGGGCCGTCGAGGCGGTGCTCAAGAACGACCTGCGGGCGATGCGCGACGTCATCGACCAGTACTACGCCGATCACGCCAACTACCCGCCGGGGCTCGAGGCGCTGGTGGAGGACGGCTATCTGCGCAAGGTCCCGGTCGACCCGATCACCAAGAGCGCCGAGACCTGGACGCTGGTGCTCGAAGAGATCGATCCCGAGGCCCAGCCGGCCGAGACCGACCTGCCCGAGGACGGCCAGCCCGGGGTGGTGGACGTGCATTCGGGCTCGCCGGCGCTGTCCCTCGACGGCACCCCCTACAGCGAATGGTGATCCTGCGGCGCCAACGGCCCGCCGGCGGCTACGCGCTGGTGGCGCTGGTCGTCATCCTGGCGGTGATGAACGTCCTGGTGGCGGCGGCGCTGCCCTACTGGAGCCAGGTGATGCGGCGCGACCGCGAGGCCGAGCTGATCTTCCGCGGCCTGCAGTACGCCGAGGCGATCCGGGTCTTCCAGCTGCGCTTCAACCGGCTCCCCAACACACTCGACGAGCTGATCAAGGTCAACCCGCGCTCGATCCGCCGCCTGTGGGCCGACCCGATGACCGACAGCGGCGAGTGGAACCTGGTGCGCGGCGAGACCCCGGGAGGCACCAGCGGGGGCGGCCAGGACCTTGCCCGGGGCACCGCTCCCTCCGGCCGCGACGCCCGCCGCGAGGACCAGCGCGGCACGAACCGACGGCAGGCCCCCGGGCCGATCATCGGCGTCCAAAGCAAGAGCGACGAGTCCGGGCTGCGCGAGTTCATCGGCACCTCCGAGTACGGCAAGTGGCAGTTCACGGTCGCGCTGATCCCGGTGCCCAACGTGATTCCGGACACCCTGCTGGTGCCCAGGCCGACCAGCGAGTATGTCGGCAGGGGTTTCCGCGACGGGATCGAGCCGCTGCAGGGGAGCGCCCCGGGGCAGGACCTCGGCGGCCAGCGGCGGCGGCCGGCCGACAACGAAGAAGACGGCTAGCCGCCGATGCCGGCCGATCCCGTTCGCGTCCGCTTCCGCCGGCTGCCCCACGCCGCCGGCCTGCCGCTGCCGGCGCCGGCCTCCCCGGGCAGCGCCGGGCTCGATCTGCGGGCGGCGATCGACGGTGAGACGACGCTCGACCCCGGCCGCCGGCTGATGGTGCCGACCGGCTTCGCCGTGGCCCTGCCGGCGGGGCACGAGGGTCAGGTCCGGCCGCGCAGCGGCCTGGCGGCGCGCCACGGGGTGACCGTGGTCAACGCGCCGGGAACCATCGACAGCGACTATCGCGGCGAGATCCTGGTCGCTCTGGTCCATCTCGGCGAGGAGCCGGTGCTCCTCGAGCGCGGCGACCGCATCGCCCAGCTGGTGGTGGCGCCGGTGGCGGCGGTGCGGGTCGAAGAGGCGGCCGAGCTCGACGAGACGGAGCGCGGCACCGGCGGTTTCGGCTCGACCGGCAAGGCCTGATCGCGCCATCCCGGCGACTCGCCACCACTCCGGCGGGTGTCCCGGCGGAGGCCTGGACGGGCGAGCGCCGGGCTTCCACAGGCGAATCCAAGCTCTTGGATTCACGTTGTTGAATCGCGGCCCCGTCGGGACGCTTCTCCCGGCGAGCCCGTGGCGCGGAGTTCTTTGGTCTCAGGGGTTTAGCGCGCCTGCCCCGACACCGCCGGACTGGCACTGTCTTTGCGGCAGATATGGACCGAAAGAAGGCTGTGTGCGCGAGGGGCAGGCAGCGGTAGCTTGACAGCCAGGTGACACGTTCGGCGGCAGCCGCCGAGGCCGATTCCTTCGTGTAGACTGCTCGTATCAGGTTGGCAGTGAGTGCCGAGATCGGCCTTGCACCTAGAGAAATACGATCCGTGGACTTCCATTGGCGAGGATGCCGCGTGCGCTTCTTCGCCGACCAGAATCAACGGGCGACCACAACGGACCGATGCGTTCAGCATCGGCCGCGCGGCGCCAAAGAGGAGACAGCACAGATGAAGCGATCGCAGCTGCTAACGGCCATCGTCCTGGTGGCCGCCCTGTTCACCCTCGTGACCGGCGCCGTGGCACAGGAGACGACCGCCACGATCCGTGGCACCGTCGTCGATGCCGCCGGCGCGCCGGTCGCCGACGCCAAGGTCGAGGTGCTGGACCAGCGGACCGGCAACATCCGGACGTTCACCTCCAACGCGGACGGCGTCTTCCTGGCGACGCGCCTGTCGCCGGGCGGGCCCTACCTGGTCATCGTCAACGATGCGCAAACCGTGCTCGTCGAGAGCCTCGCGGTGGCGGAGATCTACAACCTGAAGATCACCATGGACCCGACGGTGATCTCGGACGTCGTGTCCGTCATCGCCGCAGGCGACTTCGTCGAAGTGGCCACCGGCCCGGCGGCGACCTTCGACAGCTTCCAGGTGGAGACCGCGGTCGCCTTCAACCGCGACATCGTGGACATCTACGGCATCGACCCGCGGGTCAACATCGACAACGAGGACGACGGCTTCGAGATCAACTGCGCCGGCAAGCATCCCCGCTTCAACAGCGTGACGCTGGACGGCGTGGGACAGAACGACCGCTTCGGCCTCAACTCCAACGGCTACTCGACGGCCGTCGGCATGCCCTTCCCCTACGACGCCATCGCCCAGCTGGCGGTCGAGCTGGCGCCCGCCGACGTCACCTACAGCGGCTTCTCGGCCTGCACCATCAACGCGGTGACCAAGTCCGGCACCAACGAGTTCAACGGCAACGTCTTCTTCGAGCGCACCGAGCGACAGCCTGCGCGGCGACTCGCTGGGCACCAACCGGGTGACTTCAGCACGCCGCCGTTCGACTCGGACAAGATCGGGCTCACCCTCGGCGGCAAGATCCTGGCGGACAAGCTGCACTTCTTCGGCGCCTACGAGACCAGCGACTCGCCGCGCTTCCTCGCCATCGGCTTCGCGGGCTCGGGTAACGGCGTCGAGCGCGACTGGCTGAGCCAGGCGGACTACGAGCGCATCGTCAACATCTCCAAGAACGTCTACGGCTACGATCCGGGCGGCCAGCCGACGGACGGCGTCCAGGAGCAGGACAAGCAGATGCTCAAGCTCGACTGGAACGCCAACCCCAGCCACAACGTGTCGCTGATCTACAACTACTACGACGGCTTCCAGGACCGCAACTCGGACGGCGACGACGACGAGTTCGAGTTCGCCAACCACTTCTACGTCAAGGGCGCCGAGACGGAGACCACGACGTTGCGGTATCTCCTCGCAGTGGAGCGACTCGCTGTCGACCGAGCTCTTCCTCAGCACCAACTTCATGGACGACTCCCAGGTCACGGTGGGCCCCAAGGACCAGGCCGACCACCAGATCGACGTCTTCGGCGACGGCACGGTCTACGTGGGAGCCGACGACTCGCGTCAGGCCAACCAGCTGGGCACCGACACGGACTACTTCAAGCTCTCGGGACAGCTCCTCAGGGGGCGTAACGTCTTCACGGCCGGGTACGAGAACGAGAAGAACGAGATCTTCAACGTGTTCGTGCAGCACTCCAACGGCGGTGAGCGCGACTACTTCACCGACAGCGGCTTCAGCAGCAACCCCGCCTTCTGCGCCGGGCTCACCGCGCAGGGCCGCTTCGACAATCCGGCGTGCGCGCTCTCGGGCATCGATCGCTACGAGCTCGGCCGCCCCAGCCGCATCTACTACGGCAGCGCCGGCGGCACCAACGATGCCTTCGACGCGGCGGCGAACTTCACCAACACGCTGCAACTCGCTCTACGTGCAGGACGAGATCTTCCTCGACGACCGCAACCTGACGATTGCGGCGGGCCTGCGCTACGAGTGGTTCACCAGCAGCGACCGGCCCACCTTCAACCAGGCCTTCACCGACGCCAACGGGGTGCGCAACGACTCCAACCTCGACGGCGTCGACCTGCTGATGCCCCGCGTGGGCTTCATCTGGAGCCCGCAGCCGCGGATGTCGGTGCGCGGCAGCCTCGGCCGCTTCTCCGGCGGCAACCCCAACGTCTGGATCTCCAACGCCTGGAGCAACGACGGCATCACCAACGTGCAGCTGACGCTCAGCAACTTCGGCGCGTCGGGCTCGGTGCTCGACGGCAGCATTCCCCTGGTCGACCCCGGCAACCCGGGCGGCTCCCCTCCGCAGGCGCTCTTCGACACCGTCGCTGCCACCACCGCAGCCAGCGCCAACACCAGCTTCCTGGTGCTGATCGATCCGAACTACAAGCAGCCGTACGAGGACAAGTTCTCGCTGGGCCTCACCTATCGCCTGCCGAGCGGCTACCAGTTCGACTTCGACTACCTGCACACCGAGCTGCAGGACGCCGCGTACTACGTGGACCTCTCCCAGGAGATCGTCGGCATGACGCGGGCCGGAACACCGAGGTACGCCAACGTGACCGGTTCGCGAGAACTACATGCTGACCAACTCGAGCTTCGACGCCGCCTCTGACGTGCTCTCGGTGCTGGTCATGAAGCGCTGGGACAACGGCCTCGACATGTCGCTCGGCTACGCCTGGACCGACGGCGAGGACATCAGCCCGATGACCTCCTCGGTGGCCCAGGTCGAACTTCGACAACACGGCCCTGCTGGACATCAACAACCCGCCGCCCGCGAAGTCCAACTACGTGGTGCCGCACCGTTTCAGCCTGCGCGCCAGCCTCGGCCGGGAGTTCTTCGACGGGTACGAGACGCGCTTCACCGTCTTCGGCTACCTCCAGGAGGGCCAGCCGGCGAGCTTCGTCATGTCGCCGAACGGTCTGGAGGGGAGTGGCGCGTTCTTCGGCCGCCACCTGCTCTACATCCCCGACGGCCCGAACGACCCCAACGTGGTCTTCGACGCCGGCTTCGACACAGGCCGCGTTCTTCGCCTGGGTCCAGCGCGAGGGGTTCGGGCCCGGCTTCGTCCCCCGCAACGCCAAGCACGCCCAGTGGAGCAACCGCCTGGACATCAGCATCCACCAGGACTTCCCCGTCGGCTTCGACCGGGTGAGCGGCAGGTTCTTCGTCAGGATGTACAACCTGATGAACTTCCTCGACGACAACTGGGGCAAGGTCTACGACGCCCACTTCTTCAGCCAGCAGGTGGTCAATTCGGTCGTCAACGACGACGGGCAGTTCGTCTTCACGCGTTTCTCGCGATCGGAGCGCCACCAACCTGCTCGAGACCCGTTCGCTCTGGCAGGCGCGCTGGGGTTTCGAGATCCGCTTCTGAACCTCCGCCGGTCCTTCACGGACCGCACGGCATAGAGCAGGGGCCGCGCTTCGGCGCGGCCCCTTTTTTGAGTGCGGAGACCGCAGAGGTCGCTGCTGTCGGAGTTGTCTGCCTTGCCCCGACCGACGCCTGTCTGGCGGCGCAGGTGCTGACCGGCTGATCGTGGTGGGCGACTGCCCGATCACCGAATCCTCCGCGCCGATGAGAGAATGCCCCGATGAGTGAGGGCCCCATCGACCGGTTCGACCGACCGCTGCGCGATCTGCGCCTGTCGGTCACCGACCGCTGCAACTTCCGCTGCCCGTACTGCATGCCGCGCGAGGTCTTCGGCCCCCACCACGCCTTCCTGCCGCGGTCCGAGATCCTCACCTACGAGGAGATCGAGCGCCTGGCGCGGCTCTTCCACCGCCTCGGGGTGCGCAAGGTCCGGCTGACCGGCGGCGAGCCGCTGCTGCGTCACGACCTGCCGGAGCTGGTGGCGATGCTCGCCGGCCTCGACGGGCTCGACCTGGCGCTGACCACCAACGGCACCCTGCTCGAACGCCACGCGGCGGCCCTGGCGGCGGCCGGTCTCGGGCGGGTCACCGTCAGCCTGGATTCGCTCGACGACGAGGTCTTCCGGCGGATGAACGACGTCGACTTCCCGGTGGCGCGGGTGCTCGACGGGATCGATGCCGCCGCCGCGGCCGGGCTGGGGCCGATCAAGATCAACGCGGTGGTCCGGCGCGGGCTCAACGACGCCGGGTTGGTCGACCTGGCCCGCCACTTCAAGGGCACCGGCCACGTGCTGCGCTTCATCGAGTACATGGACGTCGGCACCAGCAACCGCTGGCGGCCGGCCGACCTGGTGCCGGGCGAGGAGATCGTCGGGCGCATCGACGCCGAGCTGCCGCTCGAGCCGATCGACCCCGCCTACCGCGGCGAGGTGGCGCGGCGCTGGCGCTACCGCGACGGCGGCGGCGAGATCGGCGTCATCACCTCGGTCAGCCGGCCGTTCTGCGGCGACTGCACCCGGGCCCGGCTGTCGGCCAGGGGCGAGCTCTACACCTGCCTGTTCGCCGCCACCGGCACCGATCTCAAGGCGCCGCTGCGCGCCGGCGCCGACGACGCCGCGCTCGAGGCGCTGATCCGGGGCATCTGGGATCGGCGCGCCGACCGCTACTCCGAGCTGCGCTCGGCGGAGACGGCCGGTCGCGAGCGGGTCGAGATGTCCTACATCGGCGGTTAGCGCCATCTCTCGTCTCCGCCGCCGACCTCCAGTAGTGGTAGTGACATGGTCTCTTCCCGTTGAAGCCCGCCGTTGGAGCACAGGCTGCCTCCGCGAGACAGGTCGACCTACCCGAGGGTGCTGCTGTTACTCGCATGCGGTCGCCTGTGCCTGCTCCCGGCGCCCCGATGCCGGGGTCCCAGTGCCGGGGTGCCAGTGCCGGGGACCCAGTCCTGGAGCCCCGGTGCCGAGGCCGGGGAGGCGCCGATCAGTCCGCGGTGATCCGCACCACGTCGTCGGCCGTCTCGAAGCGCCAGCCGGGGCGTGCCGCGGCGACCGTGGCGCGCAACTCGTCGAGGGAGGGGTAGCCGCCGCCGGCGGCGAAAAGGCGGGCGTCGTCGATCAGCACGGCGTGCGCGGTCACCGGGTGGGCGAGGATCGCCGCGAGCTCGGCGCGAATCGGCGTCACCAGCGGGCCGCGGGCGCCAAACGAGGTGGCATGGGCATCGAGCCAGAACAGGCAGGGCTCGGCGATGCCGGCGAGCACCCGCGGCAGCAGCTCGCCGCTGTCGCCGTCGAGGATCTCGATTCCGGACTGGCGGCGGAACCGGTAGCGGGCCAGCTTCGCCAGCCGCGGGTCGAGCTCGATCGAAACGACCCGCCGTGCCCGCGCCGCCATCGCCGCCGCCATCTCCCCCTCACCGGTCCCGGTCTCGATGAAGATCGGGCTGGCGAACCGGCGGGCGTAGGCGGCGACCAGCCGGCGCTTCCAGGCCTCGGGCGGCGGCGCCGGCCGGCCGTCGCGGCGCCAGCGCCGCAGCCGCCGACCGTCACGCCAGGGCCGCGCCAGCAGCCGATAGAGCGGGCTCCACTTGAGCCGCCGTTTCCAGCCCGGGCGCACCGCCGGATCAGGCCTCGGCCGAGTCGGCCGGATCGGGAAACGCGGCCGAGTCGACCGGACCAGGAGACGCTGCCGAACCGGCCGGACCAGGCGTCGCGGCCGCACCAGCTGGCGCGGCGCGGGCCGGCGGCTCGGCCCTGGGCCGCCGCCGCAACCTGGCGGCAAGCCGACCCGACAGGCCCCAGGGGCGATCGGGCACCGCCCGCAGGTCGATCAGGCCGGGGTCCGACCACAGCAGCCGGCCGGCACGCAACCGCCAGTGCCAAAGGAGGCTGAGGCCGGCGAGGACCGCGAGCCACAGCAGCGTCCAGCCCGGGGTCCCGGCCGGTGACTGCCGCCAGGCGACGATCACCGCCGCCCCGGCCAGCAGGCCGGCGAGCGCCAGGACGAAGTGGATCAGCAGAGCGCCCACCGGGTGCCGCCACCACAAGCGCGGCACCACGGTCCACAGCCGCCGCACCCGGCGGCGCCGGTCGGCGACGACGATCACCCGGCACCACCAGGCGAAGACACCCACCAGGGTCAGCCAGCAGAGGATGGCCACCCCGCGGCCGAGCTGGATGAAGAGCTGCGCGCGCAGGGTCCAGAGGTCCCTGACGGCGTGCTCGATCAGCCGGTCGCCGATCGCCCCGAGGATCCGCGCGCCCACGATGGCCAGCAGGAGGGCGACCAGGGCGATTCGCAGGTAGGCCCACAGGGCGTGGGTGCCGGCGCCGAAGACCGTTCGCCAGACGCGCGGCGGCCCACTCCGCCCGGCGCCGAAGATGGCCACCGCCCCCGCCGTCAGCAGCAGGTTGCCCAGCCAGGCCACCGCCGCGGCCAGCGCCAGGGTGGCCCAGACCGGGCCCGGCAGGCGGGCCATCAGCCGGGCGAGCGGCACCAGCGGCAGCGGATCGGCCGCCGCGGCGAAGTAGGGGCGATTGGCGACGCTCTCGCCGATGGCGCCGATCCCCGCCGCCAGCCCGGGCAGCGCGGCGACGACGAAGAGCAGCCAGCGCAGCGTCACCAGCCGAAGCGAGCCGGCGACCGGGCGCCAGCCCTCGCGCCAGGGCCGCCTCACAGCCACGACGCCAGGGCCTCCCCGACGAGCTGCGACAGCGCGCCGATCCAGGCGGCCCAGTCGTTTGCCAGCCGGCGGTCGGGCTGGCGCAACCGCCCGTTGTTGACCGGGTCCGGGTCGAGGGCGATCTTGCCCGCGGGGTCGAGCCGCACCTCGGACAGCGGCGCGGCGCGCAGGAAGCGGTAGGTCCGGTAGAGGGCACGGCCGTCCCAGGTCTCGCGCACCACGGCGCCGTCGGCAAAACGGAACAGCACCTCCACCGGCAGGCGGTCCCAACCCGGCCCCTCGAGGCGCACGGTCGAGAGGTGGAACTCGTCGCTGGCGCCCTCCCAGTCCGCGTCCGGCTCGCCGTCCTCGGGAACCAGCGCCCGGCGGACGACGCCGCCCCGCCGCTGCTTGCGGCCGCGCGTCCAGCCGGGGTCGACGACCTCGACCATCAGCTCACCGCCCACCTCCCGGGCCGCCGGGTCGAGCCCGAGGCCGGTCGGCGCGGCCAGCGGGTCGGCGACCTCCTCCACCGCGCCGTCCTCACCCACCAGCCGGCCGCGCGGCGGCGACCAGCCGTCGACGTCGAAGGCGGCCACCCGGTAGTCGGGCTGGCGGGTCTGGGTGTAGGCCTCCTCGACGAAGCGCGCCAGCCGCTCGCCGCCGCCGGCGCGAAACGCCGCCAGCATGTCTTCGAAGCCGGGATGGCGGAACCGCCAGCGCCGGAAGTACTCGGCGAAGGCCGCATCGACGACGTCGGAGCCGAACAGCGCCGCGGCGGTCCGCATGGTGGCCGCCGGCCGGCGGTAGAACTGCGAGCCGATCGAGTGGCCGCGCAGCAGATAAGAGGGGCGGAACAGGATCGGCGGCTCGATCGCCTCGCGGCCGGGCAGGCCCACGGACTGGAGCTCGGGAATGCTGAGCGGGCGGCCCAGCAGCTCGCCGGCGCCGTTCTCGCCGTAGGCGGCGATCATGATCTCGTTGCCCCAGTGGTCGGTAAAGCCCTCGTCGAGAAACGCCTCCTCGAACTCGTTGCTGCCCACCAGGCCGTAGAACCATTGGTGGGCGCATTCGTGGGCGATGGTCGACTCGCTCATGCGCAGGCCGTCGAGCAGGTCGAGGTCCCAAAGCGGGTCGCCGGGGCCGCCGGTGAAGAGCGTCGGGTACTCCATGCCCAGAGTGCGCTTCGCCCCCGCCGGCGGCTGCACCACGGTCATCACGTCGTAGGGGTAGGGACCGACGCGGGAGCCCATGACGTCGAGGCAGGCCTCGGCCGCCTGCCGCCAGCGCGGCTCCTGGTGCTCGGTGCCGAACGGCACGAAGACCGTCAGGTCGACCGGGCCGCCGACCCGGGGCTGGTAGGTCTGGGTGAGGGTCGCCATCCGGGCGCCGGTCGCGAAGGCGAAGTCGTGCACCGCTCGCTGGCGGTAGCGGTGCCAGACCGTCTCGCCACCGGCGGTTTCGTCCAGGTAAGCCAGGTCGCGCGTCGCGGGGGAAACTCCCTCCTGCTCGGGGCCGCCGCGGCCGGTGGCCACCACGGCCCAGCCCGGGGGCACGCCGATGCGCACGTCGTAGTCGGCGTAGTCGGCGTAGAACTCGGTCGCGCCGTGGAACTGGTGCGCCGCCCAGCGGTCGCGCCGGGCGCCGCGGACCCCGGCGGTCTCGAAGGCACCCATCTTGGGGAACCACTGGGCGACCAGGAAGAAGTCGCCGGCGCCGCCGGTGCGGGCGATGACGATCGGCAGCCGGGCGGCGAACTCGATCTCCAGGACCAGCGTCTCGCCGGGCTGGAGCGGCCGAGCCAGGGTGACCTCGATCAGGCTGCGGTCCAGGTGATTGCCGTCGTCGGGTGCGATCGGCCGCCAGGCGAGCTCGGCGCCGCCCTGGCGGATCGACACCGGCTCGTTCCAGCCCCAGGGATCCGGCCACCGCTTGATGAAGTCGTCGGGCCGCAACCGCCGCACCGGCACGCCGCCCATCCAGGTCGTGTGCTCGTGGGCGAAGGCGTTCAAGTAGAGGTGCATCGGCACCCGGCGCAGCGGCACGCTGCCGGGGTGGGTCCAGCGGATGGTCTCGCGGCCGCTGAGCATCCGGGTCGCCGGGTCGAGCTCGACCGCGATCTCGTAGGCGATGGCGGTCGGTGGCAGCTCCGCCACCGCCCAGCACGCCGGCCCGAGTGCCAGCAGGGCTGCGAGGGGCCAGCTTGAGAGCGGGGAGCGCATCGGGGAGAGTCGGCATTGTGCCACCGCCGGCCCGGCGCGGCAACGCGGGGCTCGCGTGCTAACGTGCTTGGACCCGGCAGCCGGTCCCGGCCGCCGCCCCGCCATGAGCGAGCCAGCCGATGCGTGACGTCCTGCCGCGGGTCCGCGAGTGGCGCCGCCAGGGCAAGCGGGTGGCGCTGGCCACCGTGGTCCGGGTCTGGGGCTCGGCGCCGCGGCCGCTGGGCTCGAAGATGGCGATGACCGCCGACGGCGACATGGCGGGCTCGGTCTCCGGCGGCTGCGTCGAGGGGGCGGTGCTGGCCGAGGCGGCGACGGTCCTGGCGAGCGGTGAGCCCAAGCTGGTCTCCTACGGCGTCAGCGACGAGACCGCCTGGAGCGTCGGCCTCTCCTGTGGCGGCACGATCGAGGTCTTCATCGAGCCGCTGGAGCCCGGATCGTGAAGCCCGATGTCTGGGACGCCCTCGAGCGCTCCCTCGCCGCCGAAGAGCTGGTGGCGGTGGCCACCGTGGTGGCCGGCCCGGGGACCGGCCGGCAGCTCCTGCTGCGCCCGGGAGCGGCCGGCCCCGGCGATCTCGGCGGTGTCGAGCTCACCGCCGCGGCCGAACGGCTGGCCGCCGAGGGGTTTGCCGCCTTCGCCTGCCGGCGGGCGACGGTGGCGGTGGACGGCGGCGAAGTCGAGCTGTTTCTCGATGTCCATCCGCCGCCGCCCAAGCTGGTCATCGTCGGCGCGGTGCACGTGGCGATCGCGCTGATCGGCTTTGCCCGCCGGCTGGGCTTCCGCACCGTGGTGATCGATCCGCGCACCGCCTTCGCCACCGCCGAGCGGTTCGCCGAGGCCGACGAGCTCATCTGCGACTGGCCGCGCGAGGCGATGGCGGCGAGCGGCCTCAACGAGGCTACCTATGTGGCGGTCCTGAGCCACGATCTCAAGATCGACCTGCCGGCGCTGGAGGCGGCGCTGCGCAGCCCGGCCCGCTACATCGGCGCCCTGGGCTCGCGCAAGACCCACGCCAAGCGCGTCGCGGCGCTGGCCGAGAGCGGCTTCAATGCCGAGGAGATCGACCGTATCCACTCGCCGATCGGTCTCGATCTGGGCGGCGGCCGGCGGGCCGAGGAGATCGCCCTGTCGGTGATCGCCGAGATCGTCCGGGCGAGCCACGGCGGTTGACGGCGTCCGCCGGACGACGGCGCTCGGCCGATGACGGGCCACTCACGATGACGGGGCTCTCCCAATCACGGGGCTCGCGCAGATGACGGGGCCTGCCTACCGCGGCGTCGTGCTGGCCGCGGGCGGCTCGCGACGCTTTGGCGGGCCGCTGGCCAAGCAGCTGGTGGAGATCGACGGCGAGCCGGCGGTGCGGCGCGCCGCCCGCCGCGCGCTCGAGTCGGGGCTCGAGCGGGTGGTCGTCGTCACCGGCCACGCCGCCGGGGCGGTGCGTGGCGCGGTGGCGGATCTGGCGGTCGACCCGGTCCACAACCCGGTCTGGCGCGAGGGTCAGAGCGGCTCGGTGCGGGCGGGGTTGACGGCGGTCGGGGAGGGCGCGGCGGCGGTGGTGTTCGTGCCCTGCGACCAGCCGTTCCTCAGCGCCGGGCTGATCGATCGCCTGATCGCCCGGCACGCCGCGGGGGGCGCGGCGGTCGTCGCCCCGGTCTGCGGCGGCCGGCGCGGCGCGCCGGTGCTGATCGACCGCTCGCTGTTCGCCGCGGTGGCCGCCCTCTCCGGCGACGCCGGCGCGCGGCAGCTGTTCGGCCGCCACGCGGTGGCCGAGGTGGCAATTGACGACGAGCTGCCGCTGCTCGACTTCGACAGCCGGAGCGATCTGGAACGGCTGCTGGCGCGGGTGGCTGGCCGCCGGCTAGGGCAAGCCCCGGGTCACCCGCACCGCCGGTGAACGGCAGACGGACGCCAGGTCGGTGGAGATGGTGGCGCTCACCAGGTTGGCGCCTTCAATCAAGGGGACCCTGGCCTCGAAGCGACGGCCGTAGACGAGGGCACGTATTCCGTTGACCTCGATCATCGCTCCGAGACCCGGATCCCGAACCTGTCCGATGACGGTCACGGCACCATGGTGCGTCACCGTGCCGTCCTCGGGTGAGAGTATTTTGAGAAGCGGAACGCGGGCGCTCGCGGAGGACGGCGGGCGATGACCCACCGGCAGCCCCGTCTCGCCGCTTTCGGCCACCAGCCGGGCCCATACGCCCTTCGCGTCGGAGGTCAGGATGCGCACGAACCGGACCCCCGCGCTGTGGCGGCGGCCGTTGCCGGCGCCATCGAGCGGATGGCTCCACTGCACCCGCCCCGCCACCTCGAGCAGGTGGTTGCGATCGCTGACGGCGAAGTCCAGCGCGGTGCCTGCACCGAGATCGACGGGCGGCTGGATGCGCATCCCGGATCGGCTCAAGTCGAGCACCGGGGCGTCGAACGCCTCGGCCTGCGCCGTGGTGTGGAGCAGGCGGAATCTGGGATGTTTGCGGTGGTCCGTCACGGTGATCTCGCTTCTCCTGTCCTCAAAGCAACCGTCGTTCCATCTTGCCGCCCGGGCGGCGATCCGCGGCGGCGCCCGTATCTGCTTGAAAATGAGAGGGTTGCAGCTGCCGGCCCGGCCCGGCCGCCGGCGCGGCGGCAACCGCGACCCGGGAGGAATGGGGCGTCCCGCCGGAACGCCGGGAAAAACTCCCCGCTTTCTGGCGGCCGGCGGCCAAGAGGGGGCCGGCTGTGGCAGACTGGCCGGCGCGCCCCGATACGGCAGCGCGAGCGAGGGAGAGAGCCCATGACGAGTGCCCGATACCTGTTGGTCGACGTCTTCACCGGCGTGGCGTTTGGCGGCAACCAACTGGCCGTCTTCGTCGACGGAGAAGAGGTGCCGGAGAGGCTGATGCAGCCCATCGCGCGCGAGCTCAACCTCTCCGAGACCACCTATGTGCTGCCGCCCACGGATCCGGCCGACCTCTGCCGGCTGCGCATCTTCACCCCGCTCGAAGAGCTGCCGATGGCCGGTCACCCGACGGTGGGCTCGGCCTTCGCCCTGGCGGTCGAGGGCCGGATCGCGCCGCCCGCGACGGTGCGTTTCGAGGAGGGTGTCGGCCCGGTGCCGGTGGAGGTCGAAGGCACGCCCGGACGGCCGACCGGCGCGGTGATGGTCCAGCCGCTGCCCGGCTTCGGCCCGGAGCTCGGCGAGCCGGCGCGGGCCGCCGCCATGCTCTCCCTGACCGAGGCCGATCTCGAGCCGGGCCTGCCGCTCGAGGTGGTCTCGTGCGGCGTGCCCTACCTGATCGTGCCGCTGGCGAGCCTCGCGGCGGTCCAGCGGGCGCGGCTGCGGCCGGACCTGTGGGAAGAGCTGCTGGACGGCTTCGCCAGCCGCCATGTCTATCTCTACAGTCGCGAGACCCTGGGCGCCGACGCCACCGTGCACGCCCGCATGTTCGCCCCGGCCGCCGGCGTGCCGGAGGACCCGGCGACCGGATCGGCCAGCGGCCCGCTGGGCTGCTACCTGGTGCGCCACGGCCTGGTCGAGGGCGGCGAGCGGGTGCCGATCGTCTGCGAGCAGGGCTACGAGATCGGCCGCCCGAGCCGCATCGAGGTCGAGATCAGCGGCGACCGCGAACGGATCCGCGAGGTGCGGGTCGGCGGCGGCTGCGTGCTGGTCGGCGAGGGGCGGATGCGCCTGCCCGGATGAGCGGGGCGGCGGCGAGCGTGCTCGGACCGCGGCCGCTCGAACGGCTCGACGGCGAGGCCCATCTGTGGCTGCTGCGGCTGCGCGAGTCGATCGCGCCGCCGCTCGAGCGGCGGTGGCGCGGCCTGCTGTCGCCCGAGGAGGAGGCGGCCAACCGCCGGTTCTTGGTCGAGCCGGCGCGCCGCCAGCACCTGGCGGCGCGCGCCCTGGTCCGCACCACGCTGTCGCGGTACGCCGCCGTCGAGCCGCCGAGCTGGCAGTTTCGCGACGGGCCGCAGGGCAAGCCGGAGATCGCCGGCCCGGCCGGCGCGCCGCCGCTGCGCTTCAACCTGTCGCACACCCAGGGGCTGGTCGCCTGCCTGGTCACCCTGGGGCTCGATGCCGGGGTCGACGTGGAGCGGTTGGCGCGGCGGCTGACCGATCCGCTGGCGCTGGCGCGGCACGCCTTCGCGCCGGCCGAGCGGCGGGCGCTGGAGGGCCGGACCGGCAAGGCCCGGCGCGAGCTGTTCTTCGATCTCTGGACCCTGAAAGAGGCCTACGTCAAGGCCCGCGGCGCCGGCTTCCTGGCCCTGCCGGCGCGCAAGGTGGCATGCGCGATCGAGCCCGGCGGGCGCATCGGCCTGACCTTCGAGCCCGAGCTCGAGGACCGGCCGGAGGCGTGGCAGCTGGCGCTGCTGGCGCCGACCGCCGAGCACCGCCTGGCGGTGGCGATCCGCCGCGGCGGGCGGCCGGACCTGCGGCTGGTCACCTACGAGGTCGAGCCGCCGGAGCCGACGGCGACACGACTGGAGCCCCAGGTCGTCGCTGCTTCACCGCCGGCGCGCGCCCTGTCGAGTGTCACCGCATCGTAGAGAGGAGCCGTCGCCATGGACCCCGATACCTCAACGCTGGCCGGGCTGCGCGTGGTCGAGATGACCGAGGCCCTGGCCGGCCCCTACTGCGCCATGATGTTGGGCGATCTGGGCGCCGACGTGATCAAGGTAGAGCGGCCCGGAGTGGGCGACCAGTCGCGCGGCTGGGGACCGCCGTTCGTCGACGGCGAAAGCGCCTACTACCTGTCGGTCAACCGCAACAAGCGCAGCCTCGAGCTCGACATCAAGGCCCCGGAAGATCGCGCGGTGCTGCTGCGTCTGCTCGAGACGGCGGACGTCTTCATCACCAACAACCCGCGGATGGAGTCGCTGGTGCGGTCGGGGATCGACCCGGAGACCGTGCGCGCCCTCAACCCGCGGCTGGTCTACGCCGCCATCAGCGGCTACGGGCACACCGGCCCCAAGGCCGGCCGCAGCGGCTACGACGTCATCGCCCAGGGCGAATCGGGCCTGATGGCGCTGACCGGCGGCCCCGAGGACGGGCCGACCCGGTTTCCGACGGCCATGGCCGACATCAGCGCCGGCGTCTACGCGCTGATCGGCATCCTGGCGGCGCTCTACCGGCGCGACAACCGGACCGCCGGCTCGGCGGCCGGAGAGTTCGTCGACGTGGCCCTGTTCGACAGCCAGGCCACCTGGCTGGCCAACCTCGGCGGCTCGTACTTCGCCACCGGCGAGCGGCCGCCCAAGATGGGCAACGCCCACCCGGTGATCACGCCCTACCAGCCGGTCCGGGCGCGCGACAAGCAGATGATCGTCGGCGTCGGCACCGAGCGGCTGTGGGCGAAGTTCTGCGGCGTGCTGGGGGCCGAGGCCAGCCTGATGACCGACCCCCGCTTCGCCACCAACCCGCAGCGCAACCGGCACCGGCCCGAGCTGATCGCCGAGATCGAGGCCATCCTGGTGCGGCGCGACGCCGCCGACTGGGTGGAGGAGCTGGTGGCGGCCGGCATCCCGGCCGGGCCGATCAACTTCCCGGACCACACCCTGACGGACGAGCAGTTGATCGCCCGGCGGATGATCGTCGAGCTCGAGCACCCGCTGCTGGGGCTGGTGCGCTCGATCGGCAACCCGGTCCGGCTGTCGGCGGGCGGGCCGACCTACCGGCGGCACCCGCCGACCCTGGGCGAGCACAACGACGAGATCCGCACCGAGCTCCCCCCGTAGCGGTCGACCTCCGTGTCGACCGTTTCCAGGCCCCGTGACCGATAGCTCGACACGCCGCTCCGACCGCTACAGGTACCGCTGGAACAGGATCATCGCCCCCATCGACGTGCTCACCCACAGCCCGACCGCGGTGGCGCTGGCGTTCTCGTAGGCCTCCGGCAGCAGCTCGAGGAAGACCATGAAGACCATGGCGCCGGCGGCGAAACCGAGGCCGTAGGGCAGCACCGGCTGGAAGGCCTCGACGAAGAGGAAGGCCGGCACCGCCATCAGCGGCTGCGGCAGCGACGAGAAGACGCTCCAGCCGATGCAGGCGGCGATCGACGAGCCCCGCGGCCGCATGACGGCGCTGATCGCAAGCCCTTCGGGGATGTTGTGCACCGCGATGGCGATGGTGATCAGCGTCGCCAGCTTGGCGCCGCCGCCGAAGGCCACCCCCACCGCCACGCCTTCGGAGAACGAGTGCAGGGTCATCACCGCCAGGATCAGCAGGACCTTCTTGGCGCCGGCGCCGCCAAGGGCGCCGAACTCGACCTCGCGGCCGGCCAGCAGGCGCTCGCCGGCGAGGATGAAGGCCACCCCCAGCGCCCCGCCCGTCACCGTCTGGCGGATGCCGTAGCGCGCCCCCTCGAGCAGCAGGCCCGAGCAGGCGCCCAGCATCAGGCCCGAGGCCAGGGCGTTGGCGAGGGCCAGGTTGCGCGCCGACACCCGGCGCATGAAGAGGAACGGTAGCGCCCCCAGACCGGTGGCCGCGGCGGTGATCAGGCCGTAGAGGAAGACCAGCCCGGTCTCGGCCGAGAGCAGGCCGGTCATACGAAGAAGTCCTCGAGCAGCAGCACCACGCCGGCGGCAACCGTGACCACCAGGGCGATCACCGAGCCGCGGGCGCGCTCGTAGGAGGCCGGCAGCAGCTCGGTCAGGACCAGGAAGACCATGGCGCCGGCGGCGAAGCCCAGCGCCGCCGGCAGCAGCCCGCCGAGCACCGGCGCCAGCGCGAAGACCGCCAGCGCCAGCAGCGGCTGCGGCACGTTGGTGCCGACGCACAGCCCGGCGGCCTCGCCGATCGAGATGCCGCGCCGGCGCAGGGCGTCGGTCAGCGCCATCGCCTCGCCGATGTTGTGCACCGCCAGGGCCAGGGCGACGAAGATGCCCAGCTTGATCTCCAGCACCATCGCCACGCCGATGGCCACTCCCTCGGCGGTAGCGTGCAGCATGCTCTCGAGCAGCAGCTTGTAGCCCAGCCCCGGCTCGGCCGCGGCCTCCGGCCGGCGGTCGACGACGTGGGCGCCGGTATAGCGCTTGATCCACCAGGCATAGAGGACGCCGCCGGCGGCTCCGGCCACCACGGCGAAGGCGCCGCGCTCGAGGCCGCGGCTCAGCAGCAGGTGCCCGGCTCCGAGCATCAGCCCCGAGGCCAGGGCGTAGGCGCCGGCGATCCAGATCGGCGACGGCTGCCGGCTGGCGACGAATGGCACCACCCCGAGCGCCGCCAGCAAGGCGGCCAGGGAGCTGAACAGCAGGACGGCGAGGGCGGGCTCGGCGGGCATCGCGTTACCGCTGTCAGCTTACCGCGGGCAGTTGAGGGCTAGTGATCTTCCAGCCAGGCCACAAAGCCCTCGGCGAGCGCCGCCTCGGCCAGCCGCTCATCGACGGTGATGCAGCCGACCGATGAGCGCGAGCGGAGGCCACAATCTCTCCGCAGCGCTCGCCGCCAGCCGCTTGACCTCGGCCATCAACTCTTCGTCGAGCCACACCGTGGTTCGCATCTCGGGGTGGTCGCTTCGGCACTGGACCCTGCGGTTTGATACAATTTATAGATTGTGAATGAGCTCTCGGAGATCCTGCGCCAACCGGATGGCAGCGACAAGACCGCCGCCCTGGTCGGTTGGATTCAAGATCTGTTCTCCGAGGAGGAGATCCCGGTTCTCGTCGGCGGGGCGGTCGTCGAGCTCCTCACCGGCGGGGCCTACACCACGGGCGATCTGGACTTCGCCGGCAGGGTCACTCCGGCGGCGGCGGCGAAACTCGAGGGAGCGGGCTTCGAGAAGAGGGGCCGGCATTGGGTGCACGCCGAGGGCGAGCTGTTCGTCGAGTTTCCAGCCAGCTCGCTCGAGTCCGATGAGGAGGGCATCTGGTTGGTTATCGCCGGCCGGCGGCTGCGGGTGCTGGCGCCCGAGGCCGTGATCGTCGATCGGCTGGCCGCCTGGCAACACTGGAATTCGTCGACGGACGCGGTCAACGCCTTCCTGGTGTATCAAGCGACCCACCAGCAGTTAGACCGGCCGCGGCTGCTGCGGCTGGTCACCGCGCGCCAGGTGAAAGAATCGTGGACACGGCTGGAGGCCTTTGTCGAGGGTCTCGGGGGGGTCGATCCTGGGACCGAGGAGTTGGAGCGATGGGCCGAGCAAGCCGCATCCTGAGAGCCGAGGAG
Source organism: Thermoanaerobaculia bacterium (assembly GCA_963781065.1). Classification (GTDB taxonomy): domain Bacteria; phylum Acidobacteriota; class Thermoanaerobaculia; order Multivoradales; family JAHEKO01; genus CALZJC01. The sequence goes on from CAWAET010000003.1 coordinate 120,862, forward strand.
CTGACCCCGGTCCGGCGGCCCGATCTGCCGGCCGCCGTCCGGCGCAGGCGACCGCGCTCATATCTCGAGTGGGCGACTCTGCGCGGCTGGGGACGGATCCCGTTCTGGGAGGAGGAGCCTGCCGGCTACCGCCTGCGCCTCCTCCGCGAAGAGGCGGGGCTGACCCAGCTTCAGCTGGCCCGCCGACTCGGCTGTTCGCAGCAGGCCGTCGCCCAGGCCGAGCGCTGGGAGTCGAACCCGAGCGCCAGGTTCATGGCCTCCTGGGCCGAAGCCCTCGGCCGCCGGCTCGAGCTGAGGTTCCCGTGGACTCGGTGACACCCCTCGACCGCGTGCGCCCGGGCGGTAGCCCAGGAGTGAAGGGCTGGTAGCCCGTACGGGATTCGAACCCGCAACCGGCCGTCTACCGGCTCAGCTCGGCGCCCTGCTCGCCTCCACCAGCTCCCACACCTTGCTCGGCGACAGCGGGATCTCCAGCAGCTCCAACCCCTCGACCCCCAGCGCGTCCTCGATCGCCTGGCAGAACAGCGGCCCCACCGGGATCGCCCCGGCCTCGCCGACGCCCTTGATGCCCAGCGGGTTGAGCGGCGAGGGGGTGACGGTGTGGGCGGCGTCGATCCGCGGCACGTCGAGCGAGGTGGGCAGCAGGTAGTCCATGAACGAGGCGTTGAGGAGCTGGCCGCCCTCGTCGTAGACCAGCTTCTCGTACCAGGCGTTGCCGATGCCCTGGGCGACGCCGCCATGGATCTGGCCGTCGACGATCAGCGGGTTGATCACCTCGCCGCAGTCGTGGACGACGACGTACTTCAAGATGTCGAGCTTCATGGTCTCGGGGTCGAGGGCGACGATCATGGCGTGCACGCCCGAGGCGGTGGCGCCGCGCTCGGGGCCGAAGTACTCGGTGGCCTCGAGGCCGGGCTCGGTGCCCGGCTTGACGGCGCCGCGCAGCGGGTTGGCCAGGATCGCCAGCTGGCCCAGCGGCAGGCGCCGGTCGGGCACGCCCTTGACCCGCACTTCGCCCTCGGCCAGCTCGAGGTCGTCGGGCGAGACCTCGAGCTCGTCGGAGGCGAGCTTCAGGATCTTCTTGCGCACCGAGAGCGCCGCCTCGTTGATGGCGTTGCCGGCCACCACCGCGCCGCGGCTGGCGAAGGTGCCGGCGCCCCAGTGGAACTGGTCGGTGTCGCCGGTGACGACGTCGATCTTCGTCGGGTCCACACCCAGCTGGTCGGCGACGATCTGGGCGAAGGAGGTCATGTGGCCCTGGCCCTGGGTGCCGACGCCGGTGACGACGCTCACCCGGCCGGAGGCCTGCACCTGGACCCGTGAGCCCTCGTAGGGGCCGATGCCGGTGCCCTCGACATAGGCGACGATCCCCAGCCCGACCTTGCGGCCGTCGGCCTCGAGCCGCGCCTTGCCGCCGGCCAAGAAGTCGTCGTAGCCGATCATCTCCTTGGCCTTCTCGAGGATCGGCGCGTAGTTGCCCGAGTCGTAGACCAGCGGCGCGAAGTCCTGGAAGATCACCTGGTTGTCGAAGGGGAAGGCTTCGGGCGGCAGGAAGTTGCGGCGGCGGATCTCGGTGCGGTCGAGCCCCAGCTCCTTGGCCGCCAGGTCGAGCAGACGCTCGATGACGAACACCCCGTGCTGGCGGCCGGCGCCCCGATACGGCGTGACGATGGGCAGGGTGGTGAAGACGGCGGTGAACTCGGAGTAGTAGTTGGGGATGTCGTAAGGGCCGAGCAGGGTGCACTGGCTGTTGATCGGCACGGTCAGCCCATAGGGGTCGTAGGCGCCGGTGTCGTGCAGGTAGACGTCCTTGACGCCGAGGATCCGGCCCTCGGCGTCGACGGCGATCTCGGAGTCGTGGATCTGCGAGCGCTCCTGGGTGGTGGCGGTGAAGTTCTCCTCGCGGTCCTCGATCCACTTGACGGGGCGGCCCAGCCGCATCGACAGCCACGGCACCACCACCTCCTCGGGGTAGAACATCATGATCTTGGGGCCGAAGCCGCCGCCGACAAACGGCGCCACCACCCGCACCTGGGATTCGGAGAGGCCCAGCATGCCGGCCAGGCCGTTGCGGATGACGATCGGCGCCTGGGTGGTGTCCCAGACGCTCAGCCGGTTGGCGCGGGCGTCCCAGTCGGCCACCACGCCGCGGTTCTCCATCGCCGCCGCGGCGCCGTGGTCGTAGATCAGCCGGCGCGAGACCACCAGGTGGGCCTGGCCCCTGATCGCCGCGTAGTCGCCCTTCTCCTGGATGACGTGGGCGGCGAGGTTGCGGTCGAGGTCCTCGTGCACCAGGGGCGCGTCGTCGCCGAGCGCCGCCTCCATGTCGACCACCGCGTCCAGCATCTCGTAGTCGACCATCACCAGCTCTTTGGCGTCCTCGGCCTCGTAGCGGCTCTCGGCCACGATCACCGCCACCGGCTCGCCCAGGTGGCGCACCTTGTCCTTGGCCAGCGGCACCTGGGTGCGCTGGTGGAACTCGCAGCGCTCGATCGGCGGCGGCGGCACCAGCAGCGGCCCCGGCGCCCAGTAGTCGCCGAGGTCGGCGGCGGTGTAGATCGCCACCACTCCCGGCATCTCGAGCGCCGCCGTGACGTCGATCGAGTTGATCCGGGCGTGGGCGAAGGGGCTGCGGACGAAGGCCACGTGCGCCATCCGCGGCAGATGGACGTCGTCGACGAACAGGGCCTGGCCGGTCAGCAGGCGCGGGTCCTCGTTGCGCTTGATGCGCTGGCCGAAAGATCGGGTGGTCACGAGTGCCTCCTCCTACGGATTCGCGTTGTGGGGCGTCGAGTCATTCCCCGTCCTTTTCGAGCTCGGCGACGCGCGCCTCGAGCTTGCGGATCTTGCGCGCCATCTCGGGCAGGTCGGCGAACCTGGCGCTGGCCTTGAGCCAGCTGTCGTGGTCGATGGCCGGGTAGCCGGCCAGCCGCGCGCCGGCCGGCTGGCTGCGCAGGACCCGGCTGCCGGTGGCGATCTGGACGCCGTCGCCGATCTCGACGTGGCCGATGATGCCGGCCTTGGCGGCGACGATCACCCCCTTGCCCAGCCGGGCGCTGCCGGCGACGCCGGCAAAGGCGACCAGGAAGTCGTCCTCGCCGATCTCGGCCCCGTGCGCCACCTGCACCAGGTTGTCGAGCTTGGCGCCGCGGCGGACGGTGGTGTCGCCCATGGTCGCCCGGTCGACGCAGCTGTTGGCGCCGATCTCGACGTCGTCCTCGATCACCACCCGCCCGGTCTGCGGGATCTTGAGGTGCCCCGCCGGCGAGGGGGCGAAGCCGAAGCCTTCGCCCCCCAGGATGGCGCCCGGGTTGAGCCAGACGCGGTCGCCCACCAGGCAGCCGGCGGCGACGACGCTGTGCGGCATCAGGCGGCAGGACTCGCCCACCCGGGCCCCCGCCCCGACGTAGGCGCCGGACTCGATCCAGCTGCCGCGGCCGACCCGGGCGCCCGGGCCGACGAAGGCGAAGGCTTCGACCGTGGCGCCCTCGACGACCGCATCCGCGGCCACCGCGGCCCGCGGGTCGACCCCCGGCGCGGGCCAGGGCAGCGGGTGGAACAGCGCCAGGCAGCGGGCGAAGGCCTGATAGGGGTCGTCACAGCGGATGACCGTGTGGCCGTGCGCCTCGGTCGTCTGGTCGAGCAGAATCGCTCCGGCCCGAGTGCTCTCGAGCTGGCGGTAGTAGCTGCGGTTGGCCAGGAAGGAGAGGTGCTCCGGCCCGGCCTCGGCGAGCGGCCGGACGTCGACGAGTTCGACCGCGCCGTCGCCCTCGAGCTTGGCGTCGACCCGCGCGGCGATCTCGGCGGCGGAGAACGGTCCCGCCGCGGCCGCCGGCTGCGGCTCGCGGGTTCGCTCGACGCTCATTCGCCGGTCTCCGTCTTCGCCTCTTCGGACTCGGCCGCCTGGTGCCCCGCCACATCGAGCTCCGGCTCCGCGCGACCGCCGGAGGCCGCGGCGGCCTCGAGCCGCGCCAGCCGCCGCTCGTGTTGCCGCTGGCGCCGCAGCATGTCGGGCAGACGCGAGAAGGCCGCTACCGCCCGCCGCCACAGCCCGGCCTCGATCGCCGGCACCCCGGCCAGCCGGGCCCCGGCCGGCTGGTCGCCGAAGACGATGGTGCCGCCGGCCACCTGTACGCCGTCGCCGGTGGTGACGTGGTCGCTGGTTCCCGACCGGCCGCCGAACATCGAGAAGCGGCCCAGCCGGGTGCTGCCCGAGATGCCGACGAACCCCGCCAGCAGCGAGCCGGCGCCGACCCGGGCGCCGTGGCCGATCTGCACCTGGCTGTCGAGCTTGCTGCCGGCCTCGATCACCGTGTCGTTGAGCGCCCCCCGGTCGACCGAGGTGTTGGCGCCGATCTCGACGTCGTCGCCGATCACCGCCCGGGCGACCTGCGGCACCTTGACGTGGCCGCTCGCGGAGGGAGCGAAGCCAAAGCCCTCGCCGCCGATGACCGCGCCGGGATTGAGCCAGACCCGGTCGCCCAGCTCGCAGTCCTCGAGCACGATGCTGCCGGGCATCAACCGGCAACCCGCGCCGACGGTGGCGCCGGCCCCGACGTAGGCGCCGGCCTGGATCCAGCTGCCGGCGCCGACGCGGGCGCCGGGGCCGACCCAGGCGAACGCCTCGACGGTCGCCCCGTCGACCTCCGCGTCGGGTGCGATCCAGGCCTGCTGATCGACCCCCGGCTCCGGCCAGCGCACCGGGTGGAACAGTGCCTGGGCGCGGGCGTAGGCGACGTAGGGGTCGTCGCAGCGGATCGCCGTCCGTCCCCGCGCGGCGCTGGTGCGGTCGAGGAGCACCGCCCCGGCGCGGGTGCTCTCGAGCTGGCGCGCGTAGCGGCTGCCGCGCAGGAAGCTCAGGTGCTCGGGCCCGGCGTCGGCCAGGGTGCGGACGCCCACGAGCGAGACGGCGCCGTCCCCCTCCACCTCACCGCCGAGCCGCTCCGCCAGCTCGGCGACGGTGAACGGCCCGGCCACGCTAGACCTCCTCCCGGAGATGGCAGCTACCGTGCCTCGGACGCTCGATCGGCGAATCGCTCACGTGCACCGAGATTCTACTGTTCTCGAGGGCTGACCGGCCCTCGTCTCTGCCGTTGGGCGGGCGCGGCGCGGCCCCGGGGGGTGGGTGGGCGACGAGGTTCGTGGTTACGGCCGCTACAAGCCGCCGAGGTGACGCTCCGTGGCGATGGCTCCCGCGCGTGGTGACGGCGGGAGTCGAGGCTCGGCGGTCTGCTGTGGTTCGAGTGGCACCCGAGGGGGGCGTCTGGCGCGGTCCGCTTTATTCGCCACTCCGGTCACCTCGGCGGCTTTTCGCTCCGGCGGTGGCCCCAAGAGTGGGGAGTTGCAACCGGGCGTAGACTGGTGGCTCGAACCTGCTCCAGGAGGTCTCCATGCCCCGTGACCATCGCGTCTGCATCGCCCTCGCCCTCGTCCTTCAGGCGGGGTCTCTGTACGCCGACGAAGCCGGCGACAGCCTGCGCGCCGCCGAGATCGCCTTCGCCGCCAGCGTCGCCGACCGCGACGCCGAAGCGTTCGCCTCGTTCATCGACGAAGACGCCGTATTCCTCGGCGCCACGGCGCTGCGCGGCCGCGCGGCCATCGTCGAGGGCTGGGCGGTGTTTCTCACCGAGGGCGGTCCGACGCTCGTCTGGCAGCCGGAGGTCGTCGAGGTGCGCCCCGACGGCCTCGGGCTGAGCCGCGGGCCCTACACCCTGACCGCCACCGGCGATGACGGCGAGGAGACCAGCTCCTCGGGTCTGTTTACCTCGATCTGGCGGCGTGATGCCGACGGCGGCTGGAAGGTGCTCTTCGACGCCGGCTGCCCGCCGTGCGCCGCCGCCGCCGGGCCGGAAGGGTAGGGCGCCAGCGGCCGACCGGACATCGAGTCGAGCGGTCCCGGCACTGCGGTTCGCGGCAGGATCACGAAGATGGGCATCTCCATGATGGCAGTGGCGATCATCGGCGCGGCGGTCGTCGCGATCTTCCTGGCCCTGTCCGCCTACGCCCGGTCCAGCGACACCTGGGGCGCCACGGCGGACGAGGTCGCCGCGTCGCTCACCGGCGACGAGTGGCTCGAGGGAGGCCCGGCCGTCAGGGCGCGGATGACGCGTGTCATCGCGATCGAGGCGCCGCCGGAGGTCGTCTGGCCGTGGATCGCCCAGATGGGCCGGGGGGCCGGCTGGTACAGCTATGACCGGCTCGACAACGGCGGCCGCACCTCGGCGCGGCACATCGTCAACTGGATCCCCGAACCGCGGCTCGGGGACGCGACGCCGATCGGCTATCTGCGCCACATCGATCCCGGCCGCGAGGTGGTCTGGTGGCTCAAGAGCGTGCGGTTTCTCGGCAGCCGGTTCCGGGCCGTCATGCTCTATCGGGTGATCGGCGACGGCGGTCGGAGCCGGCTGCTGGTGCGGGTGCAGATGGAGGCGCGAGGCCTGGTGGCGCGGCCCGCCTGCTGGCTGGTCCGGATCCTCGACGGCTTCATGATGCGGCGCCAGCTGGCCGAGATCCGGCAGCGGGCGGAGTCCCACGGCGATCGACGGAGCGATCCGGAACGTCCCGAGACCGGCGCCCGCGACCAGTTCCAGCTCTACCAGGCGATCTACGCCTCGGGCGAGGAGGCGGGGGTGCGTGGCAAGGAGGGCGCCGCGGCCTGCCGCCGGCAGGCGATCGAAGACGGCGTGATCGAACCGGCCGCCGAGAGCGCCTGAGCTGTCGGCCGCCCCCTGGGAGTGCGGCGCCTTGGCGAGTCTCCCAGGGGTCCTGGCTACACTCCCTGGCGCTCGGCGAATGCCACCAGCGCCTGCTGGAACAGCTCGATCGGCGGCCGCACCAGCCCGGCGCCGACCTGGCCGATGCCGGCCTCGCGGTGGGCGATGCCGGTGTTGATCCGCGGCGTGATGCCCAGCTCGACCACTTTCCTCAAGTCGATGCCCACCGGCGTGCCGCGAAAATCCAGCGGCGGGATGGTGAAGTGGGGGTGCTCGCCGGCGGTGATCTCGTACATCTCGAGGGTCGCGTCCAGGGCGTCGCGCGGCGTGCCCGAGACGAAGGTGACGATCGCCGGCGCCCCGGCCATGGCGAAGGCGCCGATGCCGGCGGTCTCGGTGATCGTCGAGTCGCCGATGTCGGGGTTGGCGTCGGCCGAGGTGAAGCCCGAGAAGTAGAGCCCGTCGGGGGTCGGCGCGGGAGCGGTGAACCACTCCTCGGCGCCCAGCCCCGAGATGCGGATGCCGATGTCGGTGCCGTTTCTGGCCATGGCCGAGACGACGGTCGAGCCCTCGACGCCGTGGGCGGCGTCGGCCATCGCCTTGCAGGCCGCCATCACCGGGTTGAGCACCGACAGGGCGTTGTCCCCGAGGAAGGTCAGTACCTCGGCCGCCGTCTTGCGGTCCTCGGCGGTGCCGGCGATCGCCGGCGCCAGGATCTTGGCGTAGAGCACCGAGGCCGCCTTGCACCGGTTGTGGCAGTCGTCGCCCATGTGCAGCGCCTCGGCGATCAGCGCCCGCATGTCGATGCCGCCGAGCTCGGCCAGCGCCGTGGCCAGCATCGGCGCCATCACGTCGTTCATCCAGTGGAGCTTGGCGAGCACCTCGGGGGCGTAGGCGCCGTAGCGCAGCACCTTGCCGTAGCCCTCGTTCAAGTTGGAGAAGGCGGTGTTGCCGTGCTCGGCGTTCTCCACCCGGTAGACCGCCATCGAGGGCGAGGTGACGCCGGCCATCGGCCCGACCGAGGCGTGGTGGTGGCAGGGGGCGAAGTCGATCTCGCCGCCGGCCGCCATCGCCGTCGCCGCGGCCTCGTCCTCGGCCCAGCCCTCGAAGATCGCGGCGCCGATCACCGCGCCGCGCAGCGGGCCCGACATCCGCTCCCAGCCGATCGGCGGCCCGGCGTGGAGCAGCTGGCGCTCGCCCATCCCGGGGATCTCGTCGCGGGCGAGCCCGACGCCGACCAGCCGCGGCCGCGCCGAGGTCATCCGCTCGACGGCGCGGCGGTTCGCTTCGTTGACGTCCGGTGCCATGTCTGTCTCCTTGCGGGTTGCTCGGCGGTCGGGTCGAAGATGAGAGCGAAGGGGTGTCGGCTCGGCTCAGCGCAGCTTGTCGAGGATCGCCCGCAGCCGGTCGTCGCCGCCGGCCGGCGGCCGCCACTCGACGTGGATCACCTCGGCGCCGGTCTCGGCCAGCGCGTCGTGGAAGCTCTCGAGGCCGAGGTTGATCGCCGCCAGGGGCCCGGCCAGGGCGTCGAGGTCGACCGGCGTCCGCGGCTCCGGGGGCGGCGACGCCAGCCGGCCGACGACGTGCTCGAGGGTGGCGGTGACGGTGTCGAACACCACCGCCCCGGCTCGGCGCAGCGCCTCGCCCTGGGCGCCGGCGTCCTGCGGGTCCTCGTCGGTCCCCACCACCAGGGCGACAAACTCGAGCCCCGGCCGCGCGCAGCCGGCGATCGCCTCGGCCAGCTCCGCCGCCGGGTCCGGGTGGGCGCCGTCGCCGAGCACCAGGTCGACCAGGATCAGGCCGGTCTCGGGGTCGGCCGCCTCCTGGCGCAGCCGCTCGTTGCGCAGTGTCGGGTCGAGCATCGGGTGAAGCCGGCCCTGGGTGTACTCGTCGGCGCCCAGGTCGATCACCGTGTGGCCGCGGCTGCGGCCCGGGTCGGTCACCTCCGCGACGCCGGCGGCGTCGAGGTTGGAGGAGAGCGGGTGGAGAAAGGGCGCCAGGCCGAGCACCGCCTCCTGGGCCAGGGTGCCGCCGGCGAACAGCCCGCGCAGGTCGCCGTCGAGCGGCGGTCCCGGCGCCGGCGACCCGGCCGCCCGCTCGGCGCCAGCCAGCGCCGCCACCGCCAGCTCGGCCGCGTCGTCGAGGCCGGCGGCAAAGGCGAGCGATCCCAGCCGCCGCGCCGGCGGCGCCCAGCCGAGAAAGCAGATCACCACCGGCTTGCCGCAGACGCGCGCCGCGCCCAGCAGCCGCGCCGCCACCTCGCGCGCCGGCGGCTTCGAGACCAGGACGATCACCCGGGTCGCGGGATCGCGCCGCAGCAGGTCGAGCGCCGCCAGCGCCGTCGCCGCGCCCACCTCGGCGGAGAGGTCGCGGCCGCCGGTGCCGATGGCGTGGGTCACCCCGCCGCCCAGGGCGTGCACCCGGCTGGTGATCGACTGGATGCCGGTGCCCGAGGCGCCGACCAGGCCGATGCCGCCCGGCCGCACCCGGTTGGCGAAGCCCAGCCCCTGGCCGGCGATGATCGCGGTGCCGCAGTCGGGGCCCAGCAGCAGCCGGCCGCGCTCGCCGGCCAGCGCCTTGAGCTGGACCTCGTCGGCCAGCGGCACGTTGTCGCTGTAGAGGAAGACGTGGCGGTCGCGCTCGAGCGCCTGCCGGGCGACCTCGGCGGCGTAGCGGCCGGGAACCGACACCAGCACCCAGCGAGCCCGGGGCAGCAGCCGGACGGCGCCGTCGAGGCTCTTGGGGCGGTAATCGTCGTCGGCGCTCTCGCGGCGGCGGACCAGCAGCTCGTCCACCCGGGCCAGGGCGGCCTCGGCGGCCTCGCCGGTCTCGGCCCGCACCACCAGCAGCAGGTCGTCGGCGCCGGCCGCGGTCCCATCCGGCCGCAGGCCGCTGGCGCCCAGCAGCTCCAGGTTGGTCGGCGTCGCCATCACCGCGGCGGCGTCGAGCACGCCGTCGAGACCGGCCAGGCCGGCCTGCAGCTGCATCAGCACCACCGAGTCGGCGTAGGCGCCGGGCCGCACCTCGCTGCGCAGCACGCCGGCCGGTAGGTCACTCATCGCTCAGCACCTCCTCGATGCCGCGCCCCCAGGCCAGCAGCGCCTCGTCGCGGTCCCAGCCGGCGGCCAGCTGGATGCCCAGCGGCAGGCCGGCGTCGTCGCGGCCCGCCGGCAGCGCCAGGGTGGGCAGCCCGGCGTGGGTCCAGGGCCGGTTCATCACCGGGTCGCCGGTCGACTCCAGGCCGGCCGGGGCCGGCCCCGGGGCGGCGGGCGAGAGCCACAGGTCGACGCCGTGATCCTCCATCAGGGCGATCAGCTCGCGGCGCAGCCGGGCGCGGCCGAGCAGCGCGGCGCCCAGGGCGTCGGCCGGCACCTGGCGGCCGCGCTCGATCAGCTCGCGGGTGCGGGCGTCGTAGAGCTCCGCGTGGCGGGCGTACCAGTCGGCGTGCACCCGCGCCGCCTCGGCGGCGACGATCCGGCCATGGCGCTCCTCGATCTCGTCGAGGTCGGCGAAGGCCGGGATCTCGACGATCTCGTAGCCGCTGGCGGCAAGCCGCTGGCGGATCTCCGCCAGGTGGCGCCGGGCGGTCTCGCCGGCCCGCTCCAGATAGGGACCGGTCGGCACGCCCAGGATCGGCCGCCGGGAAACGACTTCCGGCGCCGGCCCGATGGGCCGCCGCAGCGCCGTGGCCACGGCCGCCGCCAGGGCCACGTCGGGGGTGAACCAGCCGACGTGGTCGAGCGACGGCGACAGCGGGATCAGCCCGCGGGCGCTCACCGTGCCGTAGGTCGGCTTGGTGCCGACCACGCCGCAGTAGGCCGCCGGCCGGCTGATCGAGCCGATCGTCTGGGTGCCCAGCGCCAGCGGGCAGAGCCCGGCGCGCCACCGCCGCCGCCGAGCCGCTCGACGAGCCGCCCGGGGTGTGGTCCGGGGCGTGCGGGTTGCGGGTCGGCCCGGGTGCGAAGTAGGCGAACTCGGTGGAGACCGTCTTGCCGGCGACCAGGGCGCCGAGCCGCTTGAGCCGCGTCACCACGTCGGCCTCGGGGCCGGCCAGCTCGTCGGGCGGCAGCCGGCTGCCGCCGGTGGTGGCGAAGCCGTCGGCGCGGAAGACGTCCTTCACACCGAAGACCAGGCCGTAGAGCGGCGGCCGGTCGCCGGGGTTCAGGTGGTCGAAGGCCAGCTGCCGCGCCTCCTCCTGCAGCCGCTCGAAGCGGCCCGCCTCGGGCATGAAGGCATGCAACTGCGGCTCGAGGCGGGCGAAGCGTCCCTCGAGCTCGCGTAGATACTCGTCCAGGGGGCGCTTGCCGGAGCGCAGCTCCGCCAGCAGCTCGGTCGATGCCGGGGTGGCGGAGGGCATGGGGTGGGCCTGGTTGGCTGGCAGGGGGTCGGTCGCCGGCTGGAAGGCCGAGGCTAGGCCTCGCCGCGCTGCCGCTCGGCCGCCAGCTTCACCGCGTCGACGATGTGCTGGTAGCCGGTGCAGCGGCAGAGGTTGCCGGAGATGGCGTGGCGGATGGTCTCCTCGTCGGGGTCCGGGTTGTCCTCGAGGAACGGCAGCAGGGTCATCAGGATGCCCGGGGTGCAGAAGCCGCACTGCAGGCCGTGGGCGTCGCGGAAGGCCTCCTGCAGCGGGTGGAGGTTGTCCTGATCGGCGGCCAGGCCCTCGACCGTGGTCAGCTCGCGGCCGTTCGCCTGCACCGCCAGGATCAGGCAGGCGCGCACCGGCGCGCCGTCGAGCAGCACCGTGCAGGCGCCGCAGACGCCGTGCTCGCAGCCGACGTGGGTGCCGGTGAGGTCGAGCTCGTGGCGCAGGAAGTCGCTCAGCAGCAGCCGCGCCTCGACCTCGCCCTCGCGCGCTTCGCCGTTGACCGTCACGCGGATCTTGTGCCGGCTCATGCCGCCTCCCCTGTCGCCTCTTTGGCCCGCCGCCAGGCCTCGCTCAGCGCCCGCCGCGTCAGCACCCGGGCGAGATGGCGCTTGTAGGCCTCGGATGCGTGGATGTCGCCCGAGGGCTCGATCTCGTTCGCCGCCGCCAGGGCGGCGGCCTCGTCGATGGTGCTCTCGCTGACCCCCTGGGTCTCGAGCAGCTGCTCGGCCTGGCGCGCCCGCATCGGGCCGTCGCCGAGGCTCAGGTAGACCAGCCGGGCGCGGCTGCAGCCGCCGTTGCCGCGGGTGAGCACCGCCGCCACCCCGGCGTGGGCGTAGTCGCCGCTCCTACGGGCCAGCTCGTGGAACGACCAGCCGCTGCCCGGCGGCATCGGCGGCACCTCGACCTCGACCAGCAGCTCGCCGGGCTCGAGATCGGCGGTCAGCAGGCCGACGAAGAACTCGGCCGCCGGCGCCCAGCGCTCGCCGCCGGCGCGGACGATGCGGAAGCGGGCCTCGAGCGCCACCGACACCACCGGCAGCTCGGCCGCCGGGTCGGCGTGCGCCAGGGTGCCGCCGAGGGTGCCGCGGTTGCGGATCTGCGGGTGGGCGATGAAGCCGGCGGCGGCGTGCAGCAGCGGCGCCGCGGCGGCCACCCGGGCGTCGGTCTCGAGCGTCGTGTGGCGGGTCATGGCGCCGAGCGACAGGCCGCCGCCGGCGCCTTCGCGCACGTAGTCGAGCTCGCCCAGGCCGTTGAGGTCGACCAGCACCGTCGGCCGGGCGAGGCGGAAGTTGAGCAGCGGGATCAGGCTCTGGCCGCCGGCCAGCGGCTTGGCGTCGGCGCCGTGCTCGGCGAGCAGCGCCAGCGCCTCCTCCAGGCTGCCGGCGGCAACGTAGTCGACCGGCGCCGGCTTCACGAGTCGGCCTGCGCTTTCGGTGCCGGGGATGCCGCTGCGATCGCCTGGAACATCTCGTCCATGACCTCCTTGAGCTCCAGGGTGTATTCGGCGAGGTCGCGCATGCGGTCCTCGAGCTGCTCCTGGGTGGCGCGGCTGAAGGAGACCTGCGCCCGCGGCCGTACCTTGTAGCTCAGCCGCTCGTCGAGGCTCTGCAGGCGCCGGTAGGCGGCTCGGAACCGGTCGGGGTCCATGCCGAAATGATACTACCCGTCGCGCCGGTGGATGTGCACCACCGAGGCCTGGTCGAGCGGCCGCACGACGATCTCGTCGATGTTGACGTGCGCCGGCCGGCCGGCGGCCCAGACGATGCACTCGGCGACGTCGTCGCCGGTGAGCGGCGTCATGCCGCGGTAGGTGGCGGCGGCCTTGGCCTCGTCGCCGTCGAAGCGCACCCGGGCGAACTCGGTCTCGACCAGCCCGGGGTTGATCTCGGTGATGCGGATCGGCTCGCCGAGCAGCTCGATCCGCAGGGTCCGGGTGACGGCGCGGGCGGCGTGCTTGACCGAGGTGTAGCCGGCGCCGCCGGGGTAGACCTCGAAGCCGGAGACCGAGCCGACGTTGACGACGTGGCCGGCGCCGCTGGCGCGCAGCGCCGGCAGCAGGGCCCGGGTCATCCGCATCACGCCGAGGACGTTGGTCTCCCACATCACCCGCCAGCGCTCGTCGTCGGAGCGCTCGACCGGGTCGAGGCCGAGGGCGCCGCCGGCGTTGTTGACCAGCAGGTCGAGCCGCTCGAGGCCGGCGGCGAGCGCGCCGATCTGGGCCGGGTCGGTGACGTCGAGCCGTCGCGGCTCGGCGCCGCACTCCGCCGCCAGCGCCTCGAGCCGGTCGAGCCGGCGGGCGGCGGCGATCACCCGGTAGCCGGCGGCGGCCAGCCGGCGGGCGGTGGCGGCGCCGATGCCGGCGCTCGCTCCGGTCACCACGGCGACTCTCTGGCTCATCTCGGTTCGCTCCACATGCCGGTTCCTCTCTCGTGTCGGGCGCGTGAGAATCGCAGGCTAGACCTCGGCCGAGGGGCAGAGGTCGAGCAGCACGCAGCGTTCGCAGTCCGGCCGGCGCGCCTTGCAGACCGCCCGGCCGTGGTCGATCAGCAGGTGCGACCACAGCGTCCAGTCCTCCCGCGGCACCAGGTCCATCAGGTCGCGCTCGATCTTGACCGGGTTCGTCTCGGCGGTCAGCGACAGCAGGTTGGAGATGCGGCCGACGTGGGTGTCGACGACGACCCCCTCGTCGATGCCGAAGGCGTTGCCCAGCACCACGTTGGCCGTCTTGCGCGCCACCCCGGGCAGGGCGAGCAGCGCCTTCATCTCCGCCGGGACCTCGCCGCCGTGCTCGTCGACCAGCGCCTGGCCCATGCCGCGCAGCGACTTCGCCTTGTTGCGGAAGAAGCCGGTCGAGCGGATCAGCGCCTCGAGCTCCGGGCTGGGGATCTCGGCGAAGTCGGCGGCGGTAGGGCAGCGCGCGAACAGCTCCGGCGTGACCATGTTGACCCGCTTGTCGGTGCACTGGGCGGACAGGATGGTCGCTACCAGCAGCTGCAGCGGGCTATCGAAGATCGAGGGCGCACTTCGAGTCCGGGTACTCGGCCTCGAGCCGGGCGAGGATCTCGCCGGTCCTCGCCTTGCGGGCCCGCTTCGACTCGCGCCTCGCCCTGGCCGGCGTGATCCTGCCGGCGGCCGCCATCTTGCCGCCGCTCACGACTTCGACTTCTTGACGACGCCCCGCAGCAGCCAGTTGAAGATCGCCAGCACCAGGCCGCCGAGAATCGCCGGCAGGCAGCCGTCGACGCTGAGGCCGTCGAGGACGTACGCCGCGAAGTAGAACAGCGCGCCGTTGATCGCCAGGTAGAACAGCCCCAGGGTCAGGACCAGCGCCGGCAGCGACAGCAGGGTGACCAGCGGCTTGACCAGCAGGTTGATCAGGCCGATGACCAGGCCGACCAGCAGCAGGTAGGCCGGGCTGCCGGTGTAGTCAACCCCCGGCACCAGGTAGGCCGCCAGCATCACGCCGAGGCCGTTGAGCAGGATCTGGAGCAGCATGCGAATCATGGTCGTGGGTCCTCAGTTGGTCGAGGTGTCGGGCGCCGTGGGGGTCCAGGACGGCAGGGCGTCGGGATCGACGTCCACCGAGGCGAGCGCCCGCGCCCAGACGGTCTCGGGCTCGTCGGTGAAGATCAGCCCGCTGTCGACCGGCGCTGTCAGCCAGTCGTTGCGCAGGATCTCCTCCACCAGCTGCCCGGCGCCCCAGCCGGCGTAGCCGAGGTAGAGCCGCATCTTCTCCGGCGGGCGCTCGGCGAGCTGGCCGAGATCGGCCACGTTCTGGGTCAGCCGGACGCCGGGAGCGACCAGCGAGCTGGTCTCGTCGGCCTCCCCAGCCCGGTCGGCGACCGCCGCGGCGTCGAACAGCAGGGTGCCCATCTGCGGCTGCACCGGGCCGCCGAAGAACGCCACCTCGCCGCCGCCGCCCCAGCCGATCTCCATGCCGCTCAGGATCTCGTTCACCTTGATGCCGGTGCCGCGGTTGGTGATCAGCCCGAAGCTGCCCTCGTCGTCGTTGTGGACGAGCAGCACGACGCTGCGGTGGAAGAAGGGGTCGAGCACCTGCGGCATCGCGATCAGCAACACCGGGGGCTCGAGGTCCCGAGACTCTCCGGACATCGTCGGCATCTTATCCCGCGGTGCGCATAGCCGGGACGTGGGCGAGCCTTCGAGCGGATGCTCTCGAAAGAAAAAACGGCCGCGCACGTGGCGCGGCCGTCGATCGGTAATGGTTGCGGGGGCAGGATTTGAACCTGCGACCTTTGGGTTATGAGCCCAACGAGCTACCAGACTGCTCCACCCCGCGTCCGGTAGGGAAATCCTGCCACAGCGGCGTTTGAGAGTCAATTCGGCGGGCGTCGACTGGGCAGGGGGCGGAGGCGGATCTGAGCGTCCTATCAACGTCGCCTCGCCTGCGCACTCGCGACGCGCCGGACCGGCGGCGGCCTCCGGTCGCTCGTGCTGTAGCGCTGCTCGTGAGCTACCTGAGACCCCCCACCTCTCGGCTCCGCCGCCGACCTCCAGCGGTGGCGAGTCGGGGCTTTGTTGCACAGTGGCCGCCGACCTCCGGCACGGCATCAACTCGTCCCCCGCCTCGAGTGACGGCTGTGGCGCATCCCTCCCAACCACCACGCGCGATAGCGGAACGAGGCGACACCTCAGCGGCTCGTAGCGACCGCCAGCTGCCGCCGCTCGCCGCCGCCGCCCGCCTCGACCGCGGCCTCGCCGCCCACGCCGCCCGCCCGCGCCTTGTACCTGTCGTTGCGAAGCCGATACGCTCCAGGGCCGAGCGGTCAGCGAAAGAAGGAGAGGCATGTTCATCATCGACGACATCGACGCCCGCGAGATCCTGGACTCGCGCGGCAACCCCACCCTCGAGGTCGACTGCCGGCTCGACAGCGGCGCCGGCGGCCGTGCCGCGGTGCCTTCCGGCGCTTCGACCGGCAGCCGCGAGGCGCTCGAGCTGCGCGACGGGGGCGACCGGTATGGCGGCAAGGGCGTGCTCAAGGCGGTGGCGGCGGTGGCCGAGATCGCCGACGAGGTCTGCGGCATGGACGCGCGCGACCAGGCGCTGATCGACCGCGGCCTGGTGGCGCTCGACGGCACGCCGACCAAGAGCCGGCTGGGCGCCAACGCCATCCTGGGGGTCTCGCTGGCGGTGGCCAAGGCCGCTGCCGAGGCCGCCGGGTTGCCGCTCTACGCCTATCTCGGCGGGCCCGGGGCGACCGTCCTGCCGGTGCCCATGCTCAACGTGCTAAACGGCGGGGTGCACGCCGACAACACGGTCGACATCCAGGAGTTCATGGTCGTGCCGGTGGGCTTCGACAGCTTCCGCGAGGCGCTGCGCGCCGGCGCCGAGGTCTACCAGGTGCTCAAGAAAGTGCTCAAGAGCCGCGGCCTGTCGACGGCGGTGGGTGACGAGGGCGGCTTCGCGCCCAACCTGGGCTCGAACCGCGAGGCGCTGGTGCTGCTCGTCGAGGCGATCACGGCGGCCGGTTACCGCCCGGGGGAGGACGTCGCCCTGGCGATCGATGCCGCCGCCTCCGAGCTCACCGGTGACGGCCGCGGCGTCTACCGGCTGGAGGGCGAGGGGCGCGACGACCTGTCGGCGGCCGACCTGGTCGAGCTCTACGCGGGCTGGCTGGACGAGTTCCCCCTGGTCTCGATCGAGGACGGCCTGGCCGAGAACGACCAGCCGGGCTGGAAGATGATGACCGAACGGCTCGGCTCGAGGGTGCAGATCGTCGGCGACGACCTGTTCGTCACCAACCCGGAGATCCTGGCCGAGGGCATTGCCGACGGCCTGGCCAACGCCCTGCTGGTCAAGGTCAACCAGATCGGCACCCTGACCGAGACCCTGGCGGCGGTCGAGATGGCCAAGACCAACGCCTACGCCAACGTCATCAGCCATCGCTCGGGCGAGACCGAGGACACCACCATCGCCGATCTGGCGGTCGCCACGCGGGCCGGCCAGATCAAGACCGGCGCGCCCTGCCGCAGCGACCGGGTCGCCAAGTACAATCGCCTCCTGAGGATCGAAGAGGAGCTGGAGGGCGTCGCCTTCTACCCCGGCGCCGCCGCCTTTCCGCGCGCCCGATGAGCCGAGAGCGCCGCCGCCGGCCGTTGCACCCGCTGCTGGCCGCAGCGCTGCTCTCGCTGCTCGCCCTGCTGGCGCTGGCCGGCGTCAAGAGCTACCGCGAGCTGGCCGCGGCGCGCGCGCGCGAGGCGCGGATCGAGTCCGAGATCCGCGAGGCGCGGCAGGAGCGTGCCCGCCTGAGCGAGCGGATCGAGCGGCTGCAGAACGAACCGGCGGCGCTCGAGCGGGAGGTGCGGCGCAGCCTGCGCTGGGTCGGCCCGGGCGAGGTGGTGCTGGTGGTCCCCGAGCCGCAGCCCGAACCCCAGCCCGCGGCGGTGGCGGAGCCGCCGCCGGCGGAGCCGCCAGCCGGCAGTCCGGCGTCCGGCTGAGCCGGACCGTGGCCCGGTCGACATGCGAGCCCTGAAAACCGGCGTCGGACCTCGTCCCCTGCGGTGGAGCGCCGCGCTGGTGCTCTTCGCGGCGGTGGCGGTGCCGATCTGCTTTGGCTGGATGGGCGCCACCGACGTCTACGTGATGGAGGGGATCGTCGCCGACGGCGCGCGCGAGATGGTCCGCAGTGGCGATTGGGCGGTGCCGCGCCTGCACGGCGACATCTACATGTACAAGCCGCCCCTCTCCTACTGGCTGGCGGCGCTCTCGTCGCGGGCCTGGTATCCGGAGACGGCGTGGTCGCTGCGGGCGCCGTTCGCGCTCTGCTCCCTCCTGCTGGGCCTGTCGATCCTCTGGGCCGCGGGCCGGGAGCTGGGCCCGGAGCGGGGCCTGACCTGCGCCCTGGCCGCCCTCACCGGAGGGCTCATGGTGCAGAAGCTCCACCGGGCCGAGTTCGACATGCCGCTGGCGCTCGGGGTCGGGCTGGCGACCGTCATCGCCTGCGTCAACCTGGCCTCCGAGCGGCCGCGGCCGCGGCTGTGGTGGCTCTGCTATCTCGGCCTGGCGGTCGGCTTCCTCGCCAAGGGGGCGCCGGCGCCGATGCTGTTCGGTCCCGGCCTGCTGCTGGCGGCGGTCGTCACCGGCCGCGTCAGGACGCTGCTGCGGCCGGCGCATCTTGCGGGCGTCGCCCTCTTCCTGCTCGTCGTGAGCGGCTGGATCTACAGCGTCGTCGCCGCGGCGGGCTGGGAGGCCTTCGACCAGCCGCTGCTGGAGGCGAAGAGCAAGGGCTTCAGCGAGTGGTCGTGGGCGACCTTCGGGCTGGCCTTGACCAAGCCGCTCCTGGTGGCGGCGCTGCTGCTGCCGTGGTCGATCTTCCTGCCGCTGCTCCTGCGGCGGAGTTGGTGGCGGTCCAGACCGCTACCGGAACGGCGGTTCGCCCTGAGCGCCGCCGCCTTTCTGGTCACCGGCGCCCTGGCCTTCACCATCGTGCCGACCACGGAATCCCGCTACTTCCTGCCGCTGGTCGCCTCGGCGGGCATCCTCTTCGGCATGGCCGCACACGCTAGCGGCCGGCCGGGGCGGGGGTCGCGGTTGGTCGATCGGAGCTTGCCGGTCCTGACGGTCGTCCTGGCCCTGGCCGCAGTCGCCGTGGCCTTCGGCTCGTGGCCGGTGGGACTGCCGATGCGGGCCGTCGCGGCGGCGTTCGGCGCGGCCGGGCTCGCCCTCGTCCTGCTCACCCGAAGACGGCGCCTTGCCCGAGGGCCGGCCCTGCTGGCCCTGACGATCGCCCTCGGGCACTGGCTGGTGCACACCGCGATCCTCGAGCCGGCGAGGGTGGAGAAGCGGTCGCTGCGCGCCGTCGCGGAGGCGTTCCGTCCCCATCTCGAGCCGGCAGAGACGCTCTGGACGACGCCGGTGAGCGGCGGGTTTCACCACTCCGGCCTGTTCTTCTACCTCGGCCATCGGGTGCGGACCGTCGGCCCGCAGGCGCGGCCCGGCGCCGGCTCGGCGCTGGTGCTCTTCAGCGACGAGCCCGCCTGGCGGCCCGACTACGTGCTGCCGGTCGAGTACACGGTCGTCGAGCGGCGTCGCCAGCGCGGGATCGACTTCGTGCTGGCCCGGTCGCTCGGTGCCGCGCCGCCGGCCCCCGCGCTCTCCGGCGGGGAGCCGACGGGCTAGCTCGACCTTCTCACCGGCCTCGCGCGAGCCGGCGTAGGTGCCTGAAGATGTGGGACTTGCCGACCGAGGGCACCACAGGCGTACTTGAAGTACGTCGAGGATGACCGACCGAGGGAAGTCTCGCAGATTCAGGTACCTACGTCGGCGCAGTCGAGAGCTGGTGAGAAGGTCGGGCTAGGTCTGGCTCGCGGCCTCCGCCGCCTTCTTGCGGTCGCTACGGGCCAGGGTGATCTTGAGCACCGGCGGCGTGATCAGGGTCGTGATGATGACCATGATCACCACCGCCGAGAAGGTCGGCACCGAGATCACCGCTTTGCCGTGCAGCACCAAGCTGGCGCCGATCCCGGCGAAGATCAGCCCGACCTCGCCCCGGGGGACCATGCCCACAGCCACCGAGAGCCGGTCGAGCCCCTTCTCCAGCACGCCCGCGCCGCAGATCATCTTGCCGATGATGGCGACGATCGACAGCACCGCGGCGAAGCCCAGGACCTCCACCTGGGCGAAGGTGGACAGGTCCACCTTGATCCCCATCAAGACGAAGAAGACCGGCACCAGGAAGATGTTGATCGGGTGGATCAGGTCCTCGAGCGAGTGGTCGCCGCGGTCCAGGAAGTCCTTGTAGTGCAACTCGTCGAGGATCAGGCCGGCGGCGAAGGCGCCGACGATCGGCGCCAGCTCGATGACGTTGGCCAGGTAGGCCAGCAGGAAGCAGAAGCAGAGCGACAGGGTCAGCAGCATCCCCTTGATCCGCAGCTTGCTGGCCAGCCGGAACAGGTGCGGCGACATCCAGCCGCCGATGACGATCGCGCCGACCAGGAACAGGGTCGCCTTGCCGACGATCCACATCACGTCCAGGGTCGCCAGTTGGCCGCCGGTGTTGGCGGCGGTGATGACCCCCGAGACCACCGCCAGGATCACCAGCCCGAGCACGTCGTCGATCACCGCGGCGCCGAGGACGATCTTGGCCTCACGGGTCGTCACCTTGCCGAGGTCGGTCAGCACCCGGGCGGTGATGCCGACGCTGGTGGCGCACAGGGTGGCGCCGATGAACAGATGCACCAGCAGCTCCTCGTCCGGTAGCATCCACGCCGAGACACCCCAGCCGAGAAAGAACGGCGCCACGACGCCGAGGAGCGCCACCAGCAGGCTGGAGGCGCCAACCGACATCATCTCGCGCACGTTGGACTCGAGCCCGACCTCGAACAGCAGCAGCACGACGCCGATCTCGGCGATGATGGCGATGCCCTCGTTGGTGCCCAGGAAGGCCAGGCCGTTGAAGCCGAAGAGCACCAGGTTGCCGAGCAGGACGCCGGCGATCAGCTCGCCCAGCACCGCCGGCTGGTGGACCCGCTCGGCCAGCTCGCCGCCGACCTTCGCCGCCAGCAGCATGATCACCAGTCCCAGCAGCACCGGGGTCACCGGGCTGGAGTGGCCGCCACCGCCGTGGTCGCCTCCGGCGCCGTGGGGCTCGCTCGCGGCCTCCACTGCGTGGCCGGCCTCCTGGGTGGCGGATGCGCCCGACCCCATGGCCGGGTGGAAGAGGAGAAAGGCGGCGACGACGGCTAGGGCGAGTAGGACTCGGCGCATGGCGGACCCTCCGGCTGGAAGCCGGCCGCGACGCCACCGGTGGGACTCGAGGTCCCGTGGCGGCATGCTCGGCCGGCAGGAAAGGCCATATCCTATATCTCCCGCCGCGCGGTGCGCGCCGTAGACTCGCGCCGTGACCCATCGCGACCTCTGGCGCCCGCTCGCCGCCGCCATCCGCGCCAGCCCGCCCTACGGCCAGCTGGCAGCCGGCGCCGCCGTGGCGCGCCGGCTGCCGCTGCCGGCGGCGGCGTGGGTGCTCGACCTGCTGGGTGAGGATCGCGGCCGGCCGCTGCTGGCGATCGTCCCGCACGAGGCGGACGCGCTCGCCTGGCTCGAGGCGGCGGCGCTCTTCGGCCGCGGCGCCGAGCATCTGCCGGCGCCGTCGCTGACGCCGTACCACGAGGCCGACCCGCCGCTGTCGCTGACCGCGCAGGAGGCGCGGGTGCTCGATCGGCTGCGGCGGGGCGAGGTAGCGACGCTGGTGGCGACCCCCAGGGCGCTGTTCCGCCGTCTGCCGACCGCGGCGGCGCTGGCGGCGGCGACGCTCGAGATCGCGCCCGGCGAGGAGCGCCCGGTGGAGGAGCTGGTCGCCCACCTGGCGGCGCACGGCTACCGGCGTGTCGATCTGGTCAGCGAGGTGGGCGAGTACACCGTGCGCGGCGGCGTGTTCGATCTCTTCCCGCCCGGCGAACCGGAACCGCTGCGGCTCGATCTGTTCGGCGACACGGTGGAGTCGGTGCGCCGTTTCAGCCCCGACGACCAGCGCTCGCGCGACCAGGTGCCGCGGCTCCGGGCGCTGCCGGTGTCGGTCTTCCGCTCCGGCCCGGATGAGGCCGGCGAGCTTGCCGAGGCGCTGTCGCGGCGGCTCGGCGGCGCGCTCGGCATGGACGCGGCCGAGAAGCTGGCCGGACTGCGCGAGCGCGGCCGTTTCACCGGCTGGCAGCACTACTTGCCGCTGGTGGCCGAGACCGCCTTCGCCAGCGACCTGCTGCTCGATCCGCTGGTGGTGGCGGTGGATCCGCCGCGGCTGATCGAGGAGATCGAGCGCCACGCCGCCCAGCTGGCCAGCGAGTACCGGGCGTTCGCCGACCAGGCGTTGCTGGCGGTGGAGCCCGAGCTGCTGGAGCAGCCGGCCGGGGAGGTGCGCGGGCTGGTCGAGCGGTGCGAGCTCCAGGTCGAGGGGCTGATCGACTCGGGCGCCGAGGCGGCGGATTTCGCCGGCGCCGTCACCGACCGGCTGGTCGACCAGCTGCCGCGCTTCCCGCGCGAGTGGGAGACCGCGGCGGCGCGCGGCGAACGGCTGGTGGTGGTGACGCCGGCCGAGCACCGGGCGCGCATCGAGCGGCTGTGCGAGACCTACGAGCTGCCGTTCGGCGCCGGCGGGGTGGAGTGCGTCGACGGCGAGCTCGAGCGCGGCTTCCGGCTGCCGGCCGCCGATCTGGTGCTGTTCGGAGAGCGCCAGCTCTTCGCCCGGCTGCCGCCGCGGCCGCGCCCGGGGCGGGCCGCCAGCCGGCTGCTCTCCGGTCTGCGCGACCTGCGCCTGGGCGACTTCGTGGTGCACGCGGATCACGGCATCGGCCAGTTCGTGCGCCTGCGGTCGGTGGCCGGAGAGGGGCCCGAGACGCCGCTCGCGCCGCCGCTCGGGACCGCGCCGGCAGGCGGCGGCGAGGTCGAGGTGATGGAGATCGAGTACAGCGGCGGCCGCAATCTGCTGGTGCCGCTGAGCCGTCTCGACCAGATCCACCGCTACAGCGGCATCGAGGGGGTGGCGCCGCGGCTCGACCGGCTGGGCGGCACCTCGTGGAGCAAACGCAAGCAAAGCGTACGCCGCGGCATGGTGCGGATGGCCGGCGACCTGCTCAAGCTCTACGCCGAGCGTCAGCTGGCGCGGGCGCCGGCGATCGACGAGGACAGCGATCTGATGCGGCAGTTCGAGGCGCTGTTCGAGTTCGATGAGACGCCCGACCAGCTGAGCGCGGCGGCGGCGATCCGCGCCGATCTCGAGCAACAGAGCCCGATGGACCGGCTGCTGGTCGGCGACGTCGGCTTCGGCAAGACCGAGGTGGCGATGCGGGCGGCCTTCAAGACCGTCGACTCCGGCTACCAGGTGGCGGTTCTGGCGCCGACCACGATTCTGGCCGATCAGCATCTGGAGACCTTTCGCAGCCGCTTTGCCGAGTTCCCGGTGCGGGTCGAGATGGTGTCCCGGTTTCGCAGCGCCGCCGAGATCCGCGCGATCCGGGCCGCCCTCGCGGCGGGCAAGGTGGACATCCTCATCGGCACCCACCGGCTGCTGAGCCGCGACATCGAGATTCCGCGGCTCGGGCTGCTGGTGGTGGACGAGGAGCAGCGCTTCGGCGTCGCCCAGAAGGAGCGGTTGCGGCAGCTCAAGAAGACCGTCCACGTGTTGTCGATGACCGCCACGCCGGTGCCGCGGACGCTGCAGCTGTCGCTGGTCGGCGTGCGCGATCTGTCGCTGATCGAGACGCCGCCCCGGGACCGGATGGCGGTGGACACCGCCATCGTGCCCTTCGACCGCACCCTGATCCGCGAGGCGATCGAGTTCGAGCGCCAGCGCGGCGGCCAGATCTACTTCGTCTACAACCGGGTCGAGGGCATCGAGGAGATGGCCGCTCTGTTGCGCGAGCTGGTCCCCGACCTCACCCTGACGATCGGCCACGGCCAGATGGACGAGGGCGAGCTGGCGGAGCGCATGCACGCGTTCAAGCGCGGCGACCACGACCTGCTGCTGGCGACCACGATCATCGAGAACGGCATCGACATCCCCAACGTCAACACCATGCTCATCCATCGCGCCGATCGCTTCGGCCTGGCGCAGCTGTACCAGCTGCGCGGCCGGGTCGGCCGATCGAGCCACCTGGCCTACTGCTATCTGATGGTCTCCTCGGAGCGGGTGCTGTCGGAGGACGCCCGCCACCGGCTGCAGGCGATCCGCGAGTTCACCGACCTGGGGGCCGGATTCCGCATCGCCGCCCGCGACCTCGAGATCCGGGGCGCCGGCAACCTGCTGGGCGCCGAGCAGAGCGGTCACATCACGGCGGTGGGCATCGAGGCCTACCTCAAGATGCTCGAGGAGACGGTGCGCGAGCTCAAGGGCGAGACGGTGGCGCCGCCGCCGTCGGTGGCTCTCGACCTGCCGGTGGTGACGGCGATCCCGCCGGACTATCTCGGCGACGCCAACCTGCGGCTCGAGATCTACCGCCGCATCGCCGCCGGCGAGGTCGACGATCGTGAGATCCTCGACGAGCTGCGCGACCGTTTTGGCCCACCGCCGGAGCCGGTCCGCCGCCTGGTCGAGGTCGCCTCCTTGAAGCGGCTGGCCGAGCGGCTGCGCGTGCAGACCATATCGATGAAGGGCGGCAGGCTCCAGATCCGCATGCGGCGCGACTCGCCGGTCGATCCCGACCGGCTGATCCGGCTGGTCGCCGAGCTGCCGGGGTCGAGCTTTTCGCCCGGCGGGGTGCTGTCGCTGCCGACCGGATCGGGCGTTGCCGCCGTTGCCGCCGCCCGCGACACCCTGGAGCGGCTGGGGTGAGGTCGCTCGGGCCGGGCGTTGCGATCCTGCTGCTGGCCTTGCTGGCCCCGCTGGGCGGCTGCGGCGGCGGCGAGCCGGCGGTGCCGGACCTGGCGGCGCGCGTCGGCGAGTCGGCGGTCGGCTACGGCGAGTTCGAGGCCTATCTGGAGGAGAACTCGGTCGATCCGGACTTCGGCTGGGGCAGCGACGTGCTGAGCGCGCTGCTCGATCAGTTCCTCGACGAGCAGCTGCTGCACCGCCTGGCGGTCGAACGCGGCCTGGCCGACGAGGCAACCGGCAGCCGCGCCGCGGTCGAGCAGCTGCTGGCCGCGGCCGGCGACGGCGTCGGCGAGGCTGAGGTCGCCGCCTACTACCGCCGCCACCGGGCGAGCTTCGAGCGGCCGGAGCGGGCCCGCGTGCGCCAGATCCTGCTACCGGACGAAGCCGCCGTCGGGCGGGCGCAGGCCGAGCTGGCCGCCGGTGCCTCCTTCCCCGAGCTCGCCGAGCGGCTGTCGCAAGTGCCGGGGGGGGCGATCGGCGACCGCGACGCGGCGCTGGCGCGCGAAGACCTGCCGCCCGCCTTCGCCGAGGCCATCTTCGCCCTCGCGCCGGGCGAGGTCAGCGCGCCGGTGGCCACCGATTACGGCTTCCACCTGTTCCAGGTCGTGGAACGGCTGCCGGCGGGCTCGGCGCCGCTGTCGGCGGTGGCGGCCGAGATCGCCGAGACCCTGCGCCGCGAG
The DNA here is from genome assembly GCA_963781065.1 of Thermoanaerobaculia bacterium. GTDB lineage: Bacteria > Acidobacteriota > Thermoanaerobaculia > Multivoradales > JAHEKO01 > CALZJC01. The sequence goes on from CAWAET010000003.1 coordinate 145,943, forward strand.
CGCTCCGAGCAGCGGTTGACGGCGCTGGTGGCGGAGGCCCGAGAGCGCTACAATGTGCGGGTCTTCGGCCGCAATCTCCCGTTCAACTACCAGGGTCTCTACAGCGATGGCTCCAAAGCTCCCTAGCCTCGCCGGGCTCGTGCTGGCGCTGACCGCGGTCCTGGCCGGCGCCGTGGCGGCGGACGTCAACCGCATCGTGCTGCGGGTCAACGACGAGATCGCCACCCTGTGGGAGTTCGAGCAGCGCCGCCGCGCGCGCGTCCGCGACATCGAGCGCGCCGAGCTGCCGCCCGAGCGCCGCCAGCGGCTGCTGGCCGACGTCGGGGCGGAGACCATGCGCGAGATGTACGAAGAGCTGCTGGTGCTGTCGCGCGCCGAGCAGCTCGACGTCACCGTCAGCGACCGCGAGGTCGAGGCGGCGGTGGCCCAGGCCAAGACCCAGTTCGGTATCGAGAGCGACGAGGAGTTTCGCCAGGCCCTGGCCGCCTCCGGCATGACCCTGGAAGATCTGGGCGACCAGATGCGGCGCAACCTGATGATCCGCGAAGTCATGGGGCGCGAGGTGCAGCAGAAGATCCAGCTCGAGGAAGAGGATCTGCGCCGCTACTACCGCGATCATCCGGACGAGTTCAGCCGCCCGCGGCGGTTGCAGGTGCGTGAGGTGGTGATCCCGGACGAGGCGGGCTCCTCCAGCGAGGAGCGCCAGGCCCTGGCGGCCGAGGCGCGGGCCGCGTTGCTGGCGGGCGCGGAGGGCACGGCGCGTCTGGCCGAGCTGGCCGAGCGGGGCAGTGCCACGAGCCCGCTGGAGCTCGGCTGGATCGAGCGCGGCGACCTCGAGCCGGCCCTCGAGCGGGAGATCTGGGAGCTCGAGCCCGGTGCGATCAGCGAGCCGGTCGCCGCCCGCGGCGGGCTGCACGTGGTCGAGGTGGTGGCCGAGGAGCCGGCCCGCCTGGAGCCGTTCGGCGACGTCCAGGACGCGATCCGCAACAAGCTGCGTGCCGGCCGCTACGAGCAGGAGATGACCAAGTACCTGGCCGACCTCGAGGACTCCTCCTACGTGGTGCAGAACCTGCCGCCGGAAGCGGCCGGTTTCCGCGTCGGCGAAGGCCACGACAGCCGCGACGAGCTCGGCGCCTTCGGCCTGTTGCCTGAAGAGGCCCCCGCGGCGGAGCCCGAGGCGCCGCCCGAGGCGGCCACGGAGGGCGAGACCGCCCCCGCCGAGCCTCCCGGATAGGCCCCTCCCGGACCTCCCCGCCCGTCGCCGGACGGTCCGCGCTCCGCCCGTCGCTCCACGTCTCCGCCCGCCCTGTCCCGCCGGTCGCCACCCGAGGCGGCTCCGCACCCCCTGTGTCACTGCTAAGTGTCGATGGCACAGCAGTTTTCGTCGAGTGGACGAAAATGGACAAAAGTGGATTCAGGTGCTAGAGTCCAGCCGTTCTTCGGGCATAACTGGTGGAAAGCAATGTTTCGTGGCAGCGCGCCCGCAAAGATCGACGACAAGGGCCGGATCAAGATGCCGACCGCGTTCCGGCGGCAACTGGTGGACCAATATGGGCACGACATCTTTCTCACCTCGATCGTCGGCGACTCCGTGCTGGTCTACCCGCTGCCGGTCTGGCAGGAACTGGAGAGCCGGCTCTACGGGCTGCCGTCGACCGACCGGGTGCGCCAGCGCTTTCTCGAGCGGGTCAGCTACTACGGGCAGCAGAGCAAGCTCGACGGCCAGGGCCGGGTCGTGGTGCCGCCGCTGCTCAGGGAGAGCGCCGAGATGATCGGCGACATCGTCATCAGCTCGCGGCTGGACCACTTCGAGGTGTGGAATCGGGAGCGGCTGCAGAAGCGCTTCGCCGAGCGGCCTTTTGCCGACGAAGAGTTCGATTACCTGAGCGAGCGGGGGATCTGACGTGTCTTCCCGCGCGCCTTGGCATGGATTGCGACGCCTGGCGTGGCGCACGTACCGGTACTCGTACGGGAGGTGATCGGCTATCTCGCTCCACTGCGGGAGGGCCTGGTCGCCGACTGCACCCTGGGTGCGGGCGGACACGCTGCGGCGCTTCTTGAAGCAGTACCCGGTCTGCGGGTCATCGGCTTCGACCGGGATCCGCAGGCGCGGCATCTGGCCGCCGGCCGGCTTGGCCGGTTCGGCGACCGGGTGCGGATTCTCGATGGCGAGTTCGCCGAGTTGGGAGCCGTGTTGCGGCGGGCCGGCGTCGAGACGGTGGACGGCATCTTGGCCGACCTCGGGATCTCGTCGATGCAGCTCGAGACCGCCGAGCGCGGCTTCAGCTTCCGCCGCGAGGGGCCATTGGACATGCGTATGGGACCGGGAGAGCTGACCGCTCGCGACATCGTCAACCGCTACTCGGAGGCCGAATTGCAGAAGATCTTCCAGGAGTATGGTGAGGAACGGCGGGCGCGCCGCATCGCCAGGGCGGTTGTCGAGGCGCGGGAGCCCAAGCCGATCGAGACCACGACCGAGCTGCGGCAGCTGATCCACCGCACCGTCGGCCGGCCGCCGCGTCAGCGGATCGATCCGGCCACCCGGGTCTTCCAGGCGCTGCGCATCGAGGTCAACCGCGAGCTCGATGGCTTGTCGCGGCTGCTCGACCAGGTGGTCGATCTGCTCGACCGCGACGGCCGGCTGGTGGTGATCTCCTACCACAGCCTCGAAGACCGGATCGTGAAACACCGGCTGCGTGATCTGGCCCGCGGCGAGATCGACGAGGCCACCGGCCGGCGCCGCTCGGAGAGCCGGCTGATCGAAGTCCTGACCAAGAAGCCGGTGCGGCCGACCGCGGCCGAGGTGGCGGCGAACCCGCGCTCGCGCTCGGCTCGCCTGCGCGCCGCCCGCCGGCTGTAGCCCCGCCGTCGAACCTCCAATGCGAACCTCCTACGTCGTCCGCCGACCTGTCGACAACAGCTTCCTGGTCCGGGAGCGCGATCGGCGTAGGCTGCGGGAGTTGGGCTGGGTGCTGCTGGCTGCGGTGCCGGTGGCCTTGACGCTGATCGGCTACGTCTGGGTCAACCTCGAGCTGCTGCGCTGCGGTTACCGGATCCACGATCTCGAGGGCCGGCTGCAGAGCGAGCGCCGCGCCGTGAGCATCCTGGAGCTGGAAGAGGCCTATCTCACCAGCGCGGCGCGGCTGACCCGGCGCGGCGCCGAGCTCGGGCTGGCGCCGCCCGACGCGGGCCGGCTGCTCCACGTCGGCGCGCACCCGCCGAGCGGAGAGACGCCTTGAAGCTGCGCCGGCTCTTCCTGCTCGCCGTCGGCTGCTTCGTGCTGTCCGGCTTTGTCGTGCGGCTGTGGCTGCTGCAGGTCGAGCGCCACGAGGAGTTCCGCCGCCTCGCCGCCCAGCAGCAGCTGCGCACGGTGGAGCTGGCGCCGCCGCGGGGCACGTTGTACGACGCTCGCGGCCGCAAGCTGGCGGTGTCGCTGGAGGTCGAATCGGTCTACGCCACGCCGGCCGAGGTCGGCGATCCCGCCGCCGCCGCCGCCGCCCTGGCGCGGCTGACCGGGCAGCAGCGCGCCGCCCTCCAGAGCCGGTTGGCGGCGAAACGGCCGTTTGTCTGGGTAGCGCGGCAGCTCGATCCGCCGTTGGCGGAGCGGGTGCGCGAGCTCGCCGTGCCGGGCGTCGCCTTTGTGCGCGAGTACCGCCGCTACTACCCGCAAGTCGAGACCGCCGCCCAGGTCATCGGGTTCGCCGGTCGTGACCACACCGGGCTCGAGGGCCTCGAGCAGGGCTACGAGCAGGTGATGTCGGGGGCGGCGGCCAAGCGGATCGTGCTGCGCGACGCCAACGCCGGCATCGTGCTCTCGCCGCGTCTGTCGCTGGCCGATCCCGAGCCTGGCCGGGACGTCCACCTGACGCTCGACTCGCACATCCAGTACCTGCTCCAGCGCGAGCTCGCGGCGGCGGTAGAGCGCCACCGGGCGACGCGGGCGATGGGGGTGATCCTGGACCCGCGCAGCGGCGCCGTCCTGGCCATGGCCACGGTGCCCTCGTTCGACCCCAACAGCTTCCAGGAGGCGAGCAGCGAGCGGTGGAAGAACCGCGCCGTGACCGACGTCTTCGAGCCGGGCTCCACCTTCAAGGTGGTGACTGCGGCGGCGGCGCTCGAGGCGAACCTGCTCGATCCCAGCGACACCATCGACTGCGGCAGGGGCGGCATCACCCTGGATGGGGTGCTGATCAAGGACCACCACCCGTTCGACCTGCTCACCTTCCGCGAGGTGATCGCCAAGTCGAGCAACGTCGGCGCGATCAAGGTGGGGCTCAGGGTCGGACGCCAGGCGCTGTTCGAGCAGATCAGCCGCTTCGGTTTCGGCCGCCCCACCGGGGTCGACCTGCCGGGCGAGGAGCGCGGTCTGGTGCGGTCGCTCGACAGCTGGCAGCTGCGCGACCCGGCCTACATCTCGTTCGGCCAGGGCATCTCGGTGACCGCGCTGCAGCTGACCAACGCCTTCGCCGCCATCGCCAACGGCGGCACCCTCTACCGGCCGTACATCGTCGCCGGCATCGGCCGCGACGGCGTGGTCGAGCCGGTGGCCTCGCGGCCGGAGGTGATCGGTTCGCCGATCGGGCGCGCCACCGCCCGCACCCTGGAGCGGATGCTCGAGGCGGTGGTCGAGGAGGGCACCGGCGGCAAGGCCGCGGTGCCCGGCTACCGCGTGGCCGGCAAGACCGGCACGGCGCAGAAGCCGGTGCCGGGCGGCTACTCGCCGGACAAGCACCTGGCCAGCTTCGTCGGCTTCGTGCCGGCGCGCGACCCCGCCATGGTGGCCCTGATCGCGGTGGACGAGCCGATCGGCCAGTTCCACGGCGGCGACGTGGCGGCGCCGATCTTCGCCGCGGTGGCGCGCGAGGTGCTGTCGTATCTCGGCGTTCCCGCGGATCAGCCGCTGGCGGCTCCCGAATCGCCGATCGCACCGCCGCTCGTCGCCCAGCGGCGGACGGCGCCGCCGCCGGCGGCCGCCGGCACCGTCCCGGACCTGCGTGGCTTGAGCGCCCGCCAGGCCTTGACCCTGGCCGCCGCCGCCGGGCTCGCGCCCGATCTGCACGGCAGCGGCTTCGTTGCCCGGCAGAGCCCGCCGCCCGGAGCGACGCTCGGCGCCGCGCCGGCGACGGTGCAGCTCTGGCTGGGCGATGCGGCCGGTACCGACTGACGTGAGATTGGACGCCTTGATCGCAAACCTCAATCTGCCCGCCCCGGCCGACGCGGGCCTCGAAGTCGCCGGCGTGCGCCACGATTCGCGCCGGGTCGAGCCCGGCGACCTGTTTGTCGCCGTGCCCGGTGAGCGGTTCAACGGCCGCGACTTCATCGCCGATGCGGTGCGCCGCGGAGCGGCGGCGGTGGTCGGGTGCGGCGCCGCGCCGGCCGGCCTGTCGGTGCCCTGGATCGAGGCCGACGACCCGCGCGCGCTGCTCGGGCCGCTGTCGGCCGAGGTCTACGGCCACCCCGACCGCGAGCTGGTGATGGCCGGGGTCACCGGCACCAACGGCAAGACCACCGTGGTGCATCTGCTGGCGGCGATGCTGACGGCGGCGGGCCGGCCGGCCGGGCTGCTGGGCACGCTGGGCTATCGCTTCGGCGACAGCTTCGAGCCCGGCGAGCGCACCACCCCCGAGGCCGCGGATCTGTTCCGCCTGCTTGCGGCAGTGGCGCGGCCATGGGGCGGAGGCGGCTGCGATGGAGGTCTCGTCGCACGGCCTGGCGCTGGGCCGGGTGACGGGCGCCGCCTTCGACCTGGCGCTGTTCACCAACCTCAGCCGCGACCACCTCGACTTCCACCACGACATGGAGAGCTACTTCGCCGCCAAGCGGCAGCTGTTCTCGATGCTCAAGCCCGGCGGCAGGGCGGTGGTCAACGTGGGCGACGAGCACGGCCGGCGGTTGGCCGCCGAGCTGCCCGGGGTGCTGACGTTCGGCCCCGGCGGCGCGGTGGACGCGGTGGGCGTCGAGCTCGGCATCAACGGCATCCGGGCGCGCGTCATCACCCCGGTGGGCGAGATCGACCTGCGCTCGCCGCTGCTCGGCGGCTTCAACCTCGACAACCTGCTGGCGGCGGTGGCCGGCGCGGTGGCTCTCGACCTGCCGCTTTCGGCGGTTGTCGAGGCGGCGGCGGCGACCGCGCCGCTGCCCGGCCGGCTCGAGCCGGTGACTCTCGGCCCGCCCTTTCCGGTGCTGGTCGACTTCGCCCACACCCCGGACGGCCTGGCCACCGTGGTCGAGGCGCTCGCCGCGCTCGGCGCCGAACGGCGGATCGTGGTCTTTGGCTGCGGCGGCGACCGCGACCGCGGCAAGCGGGCGCCGATGGGCGAGGCCGCCGGCGCCGCCGAGCTGCCGATCCTGACGACCGACAACCCGCGCAGCGAGGACCCGCTGGAGATCATCGCCGAGGTCGAGCGGGGGCTGCGCGCCTCGGGCAACCGCGAGTACCGCATCGTGCCCGACCGGCGCGAGGCGATCCGCCGGGCGCTGGCGGTGGCCGACGAGCGCTCGGTGGTGCTGCTCGCCGGCAAGGGCCACGAGTCGGTGCAGATCGTCGGCGACCGGCGGCTGCCGTTCTCCGACCACGAGGTGGCGCGCGACGCGCTGGAGGAGAGGTTTGGCTCAGGGTCGGGCGGATGAGGCGGCGAGCGTCATGGAGGGTCGGGTGATCTCCGGCGATCCGGCGACCCAGTGGTGCGGCGCGGCGCTCGACTCGCGACGCCTGGCGGGCGGCGAGCTGTTCTTCGCCCTGCCCGGCGCGCGGGTCGACGGCCACCGCTTTGTCGCCGGCGCGCTGGCGGCGGGGGCTGCCGCGGCGGTCGTGGCCCGGCCGGTCGAGGTGCCGGCTACGGCCACCCTGATCCAGGTCGACGACACCCTGGCGGCGCTGCACCGGCTGACGCGGGCGGTCCGCACCCGCATGCCGCGGCGGCTGGTGGGCATCACCGGGTCGATCGGCAAGACGACCACCAAGGAGCTGCTGGCGGCGATGCTCTCCAGCCGCTACCGGGTGGCGGCCACGCCGGGCAACCTGAACAACCTCTACGGCTTTCCCCTGGCGCTGCTCGGCATCCCCGAGGAGACCGAGTGGATGGTGGCCGAGATGGGGATGTCGACGCCGGGCGAGCTCGGCGGCGTCAGCCGGCTGGGCCGCCCCGACGTGGCGGTCTTCACCAACGTGCGGCCGGCCCACCTGGTGAACTTCGGCTCGCTCGAGGCGATCGCCGCCGCCAAGGCCGAGCTGCTCGAGGGCCTCGCCGAGGGCGGCCTGGTGGTGGCCAACCGCGACGATCCGCGGGTGGTCGACATCGCCGGGCGGCACGACGGGCCGGTGGCGTGGTTCGCGGTCGACCGCGAGGCCGATTACCGGGCGATCGATCCCCGGCCCGAGGCCGACGGCGCCAGCACCAACTTCAGGCTGCGAGCCGGTGACGACGAGGTCGCCGTGCGCCTGGCCCTGCACGGCCTCTACAACGTCGAGAACTTCCTCGCCGCCGCCGCCTGCGCCCACCGCCTCGGCATCGGGCTCGACGAGATCGCCGCCGCCGCCGCCGCCACCCGGCCGGCGCCGATGCGCGGCGTGCTGCACCGGCTGCCCAGTGGCGCGCGGCTGATCGACGACACCTACAACTCGAGCCCGGTAGCCCTCGCCCGCGCCCTCGACAGCGCCCGGCGGATCGCCGCCGAGCGGCACTGGGCGGTCCTCGGGGAGATGCTCGAGCTGGGCGACGGCGCGCCGGAGCTGCACCGCCGAGCCGGGCGCGAGGCGGCGCGGCTCGGCTTCTCGCCGATCCTGGCGGTCGGCGAGCTGGCGCGGGAGATCGTCCGCGGGGCGAGCGAGGAGGGTGCCGAGGCCGCCTGGTTCGCCGATGCGGCGGCGGCGGCCGGGGCGGCCGTGGGGCGGCTTCGCGACGGCGACCTTCTGCTGGTCAAGGGGTCGCGCGGTGTCGGTCTCGACCGGCTGGTGGCCGCCATCGTCGATCGCGGGGGATCGGACTGATGCTGTTCCACCTGCTCTATCCGCTGAGTGAGCGGTTCGCGGTCTTCAACGTCTTCCGCTACCTGACCTTCCGCACCGCGATCGCCGTGCTCACCGCGTTTCTCCTGGCCGTGCTGTTGGCGCCGTGGTTCATCCGCCAGCTGAAGCGGCGCTCGGTCGGTCAGAGCATCCGCGACGTCGGCCCCGAGGCCCACCACGGCAAGGCCGGCACGCCGACCATGGGCGGGCTGCTGATCATCTTCGCGGTGGTGGTGCCGACGCTGCTGTGGGCCGATCTGAGCAACCCCTACGTCTGGCTGGCGGTCGGCGTGATGGTCGCCTTCGGCGCCATCGGCTTCGCCGACGACTTCCTGATGCTGCGACGGGGCAAGAACAAGGGCCTGAGCGCCCGCGCCAAGATGCTGCTGACGGTGGTGGTCGGGGTGGCCGCCGGCGCCGCCGTCCTGTCGCTGCCGGCGCCCTACGACTTCCAGCCGACCGTGGCGCTGCCGTTCTTCAAGAACGCCGTCTACTCGCTGGGCATCCTCTACCTGCCGTTTGTCGCCCTGGTCCTGGTCAGCACCTCGCACGCGGTCAACCTGACCGACGGGCTGGACGGGCTGGCGATCGGCGCCACCCTGATTGCCGCCGGTACCTACGCCGTCTTCACCTATGTCGCCGGCAACTCGATCGTGGCCGGCTATCTGCAGGTGCCCTACGTGCGCGGCGTCGGCGAGGCGGCGATCTTCTGCGGCGCCCTGGTCGGCGCCAGCCTCGGCTTCCTCTGGTACAACGCCCACCCGGCCGAGATGTTCATGGGCGACGTCGGCTCGCTTGCCATCGGCGGCTCGATCGGCATGGTGGCGGTGATGTCCAAGCACGAGGTCGAGCTGGTCATCGTCGGCGGGCTGTTCGTCATCGAGGTCCTGTCGGTGATCGTCCAGGTCGCCTCGTTCAAACTGACCGGCAAACGCGTGCTCCGCATGGCGCCGATCCACCATCACTTCGAGCTGTCGGGCTGGCCCGAGCCGAAGGTCATCGTCCGCTTCTGGATCGCCGCGATCCTCTTCGCCCTGCTCAGCCTGTCGACCCTGAAACTGCGATGAGCGCGACCGGGACAATGATGCCGTGGCGGCGGGCGCTGGTCTACGGGCTGGGCCTGTCGGGCCGCGCCGCGACCCGTCTGCTGCGGGCGCGCGGCGTCGCGGTGGTGGCGGCCGACCGCCGCGGTCCGGACGATCTGGAGCTGGCGGGGCTCGCCGCCGACCCGGGGGTCGAGCTGGCCCTGGGCGCCGAGCCCGACACGGCTGCCGGCGGACGTCGATCTGCTGGTTCTCAGCCCCGGCGTACCGCTCGACCGGCCGCTGGTCGCCGCCGCGCGCCGCCGCCGGCTGCCGATCGTGGCCGAGGTGGAGCTGGCCTTCCGCTGCCTCGACGGCGCCGGCCCCGTCGTGGGTATCACCGGCTCGAACGGCAAGAGCACCACCACCGCCCTGACCGGCGCCCTGCTCGAGGCCTGCGGCTACGCCGTCGAGGTCTGCGGCAACATCGGCCGGCCGCTGTCCGACTGCGTCGCCGGCGCGCCGGGCCGCTGCTTCGTCACCGAGCTGTCGAGCTTCCAGCTCGAGACCGTCGACCGGTTCCGGCCGCGGGCCGCGGCGCTGCTCAACCTGAGCGCCGACCACCTCGACCGTCACGCCGATCTCGGCCTCTACGCCGCCGCCAAGCGCTGCCTGTTCGCCCGCCAGACGGCCGCCGACGTAGCGGTGCTCAACGCCGACGACCCGGCGGTGGCGGAGGTGGCGCTGGCCGCCCGGCGGCGCTGGTTCTCGCGCCGCGGACCGGTGGCCGACGGCTGCTATCTGGACGGCGACCGGGTCGTCGAGGTGGCGCCGGGGCGCCGGCCGGCCGAGCTGTTCCGGCGCCGCGACCTGCCGCTCGACGGCGAGCACAATCTCGAGAACGCCATGGCGGCGGCCCTGCTGGCCCGCGCCGCCGGCGCGCCGGCGGAGCGGTTCCGCGCCGGCCTGGCCGGCTTCCGCGGTCTGCCGCACCGGCTGGAGAAGGTGGCGACGATCGACGGCGTCGCCTGGTACAACGACTCCAAGGCGACCAACCTGAGCGCCGCCGCCCGCTCGCTCGAGGGGTTCGCCGACGGTTCGGTCCACCTGATCCTGGGCGGCCGTCACAAGGGCGCCGACCCGCGGCGGATCGCCGCGCCGGTGCGCCGCAAGGCGGCCCGGCTCTACCTGATCGGCGAGGCCGCGGAGCTGTTCCGCGACGCCCTGGGCGGCGAGCGGCCCTACGAGATGAGCGGCGACCTGGCGACCGCCATGGCGGCGGCCGGCGCCGCCGCGCGGCCCGGCCAGGCGGTGGTGCTGTCGCCGGCCTGCTCCAGCTTCGACCAGTACGAGAACTTCGAACGGCGCGGCGACGAGTTCCGCCGTCTCGCTCAGGCACGGCTCGGGGGCGGCGATGGCTAAGAAGCTGGCCTACGACAAGCTGCTGTTCTCGACCGTCATCGCGTTGACCGCGTTCGGTCTGATCATGGTCTATTCGGCGAGCGTGGTGCAGAGCCGCGACGGCGGGGTCAACCACTTCCTGGTCAAGCAGAGCCTGGCGGCCGCGCTGGGTCTGGCGGCGATGCTGGCGGCGATGCACGTCGATCTGCGCTGGCTGCGCCGGCCGGCGGTGATCTACGCCGGCATGCTGGGAATCTTCGCCCTGCTGCTGGCCACCTTGCTCGGCCCGGAGTGGAACGGCGTCAACCGCTGGCTGTTCATCGCCGGCGTCTCGGTGCAGCCGTCCGAGCTGGCCAAGCTGGCGGTGGCGGTCTTCGTCGCCTACCAGATCCACCGCCAGACCGAGCGCGAGGGAGACAACGCCCTGCTGCTGCCCTGCGGCATGGTGCTGGCGGCGATCGTCGGCCTGATCCTGCTGCAGCCCGACCTCGGCACCGCGGCGCTGATCTGCGCCGTCGCCCTGCTGATGCTCTTCCTGTCGGGGGTGCGCAAGCGGTTCTTCGCCAGCGGCGCCATGGCGCTGGTGCCGCTGCTGGCGGCGGTCATCCTGAGCGTCGACTACCAGCGCGAGCGGCTGATGGCCTTTCTCGACCCGGGGCTCGAGCCGATGGGCATGAACTGGCAGGCCAACCAGTCGCTGATCGCCGTCGGCTCGGGCGGTCTGAGCGGCGTGGGCCTCGCCCAGGGAGTGCAGAAGCTGCACTTCCTGCCCTACCCGCACTCCGACTTCATCTACGCCGTGATCGCCGAGGAGCTCGGCTTTCTCGGCGCGGTGGCGGTCCTCGCGGTGTTTGCCCTGCTGGTCTGGCGCGGCGCCGTCGCCGGCGCCCGGCGCCAACGAGACCTTCGGCCGCTATCTGGCCTGGGGGCTGACCGGGCTGGTGGCGCTGCAGGCCTCGCTCCACGTCGGGGTGGTGCTCAAGCTGCTGCCGACCAAGGGAATCCCGCTGCCGTTCATCTCCTTCGGCGGCTCTTCGCTGGTGGTCTGCCTGATCGCCGCCGGCCTTATCCTCAACGTCTCGCAACACGGATGATCCGGTGTCGAGCCAGAAGCCTCATCTCCTCATCGCCGGCGGCGGCAGCGGCGGGCATGTCTTTCCCGGTCTGGCGGTGGCGGACGAGATGGCCGCGCGGGGGTGGCGGGTGAGCTGGGTAGGCCGGCCCGAGGGCATGGAACGGGAGCTGGTGACGACGCGCGGCCTGGCCTATCGCGGCCTGGCGGCGCGGCCGCTGGTCGGCCACGGCCCGCTCGCCCGGCTGGCCGCGGTCGCCACCCTGGGCCGCTCGGCGCTGACGGCGCGGCGGCTGGTGCGGCGCGAGGGGGCCCGGGTAGTGCTCGGCACCGGCGGCTACGTCTCGGCGCCGGCCGTCGTCGGCGCGCGGCTGGCCGGCCGGCCGGCGGTCCTGCTCGAGCCCAACGCGGTTGCCGGCGCCGCCAACCGCCTGCTGTCGCGCTTCACCACCGCGGCGGCGGTGGCCTGGCCGGAGAGCGCCGCCGGGCTGCGCTGCCCCGCCCGGGTGACCGGCGTGCCGATTCGCCGGGGCGTCGCCGGCCTGGCCGCGGTGGCGCCGGCGGAGCCGCGGCGGGTGCTGATCCTCGGCGGCAGCCAGGGGGCGGCGGAGATCAACCGGATCGTGCCGCCGGCGCTCGCCCGCTTGGCGGCGGGCGGCCTGGCGCTGGCGGTGCGCCACCAGACCGGCGCCGCCCACCTCGAATCGGCCCGCCAGGGCTGGGCCGGGCTCGGCCGGGACGGCCTCGCGCTGGAGCTGGTGGCGTTTGTCGACGACGTCGCCGCCGCCCTGGGCGAGGCCGACCTGGTGATCTCGCGCGCCGGCGCCATCACCCTGGCCGAGCTGGCCGCCGCGGGCCGGCCGTCGCTGCTCATCCCCTATGGCTTTGCCGGCGGCCACCAGGCGGACAACGCGGCGCGGCTGGCGGCCGGCGGCGGGGCCCGGGTCCTGGGCGGCGAGGAGTGCAGCGTCGACGGCTGCGCCGCCGCGCTCGCCGACCTGCTGACGGACGCTGAGACGTTGCGGGCGATGGGCCGGGCGCTCGGCCGGCTGGCGCGGCCGGCGGCGGCGAGCGCCGTGGCCGACCTGCTCGAAGAGGTGACCGGTTAGATGTTTCGCCGCTTCGCCAACCTGCGGCGGATCCACTTCGTCGGCGTCGGCGGCGCCGGCATGAGCGGCATTGCCGAGGTCCTGACCGACTACGACATCGAGGTGACCGGCTGCGACGTGGCGCTCGGCCCGGTCACCGAGCGGCTCGAGCGGCTCGGCGTCGAGGTGTTCCAGGGCCACCTGGCGGACCATCTCGATGGCGTCGATCTGGTGGTCAAGTCGTCGGCGGTGACGGCCGACAACCCGGAGCTCGTCGCCGCCCGCGAGCGCAACATCACGGTGGTGCGGCGGGCGGAGATGCTCGGCGAGCTGATGCGCCTGAAGTACGGCATCGCCATCGCCGGCACCCACGGCAAGACCACCACCACCTCGCTCATCGGCGCCGTGCTGACCGAGGCGGGCCTGGACCCGACGGTCATCGTCGGCGGTCGGCTGCGGGTCTCGGGCACCGGCGCCCGGCTCGGCCGCAGCGACTACCTGGTGGCCGAGGCCGACGAGTACGACCGCAGCTTCCTGCGCCTGCAGCCGATCATCGCCGTGGTCACCTCGATCGACACCGACCACCTGGACACCTACCGCGATCTCGACGAGATCCGCGCCGCCTTTGTCGACTTCGCCGGCAAGGTGCCGTTCTTCGGCCAGATCGTGCTGTGCCTCGACGACCAGAACATCCAGGGCGTGCTGCCCGAGCTGGCCGAGCACCGGCTGGTCACCTACGGCCTGTCGCCCCAGGCCGACCTGACCGCGGTCGACCTCAGGACCGTGGACGGCGGCACCCGGTTCGCCATCGAAGGGGCGGGGGGCGAGCCGCTGGGCGAGGTCCAGCTGCCGATGCCGGGCGAGCACAACGTGCTCAACGCGCTGGCGGCGGTGGCGGTGGGGCGCGCCCTGGGGCTCGAGCTGCCCGTCATCGCGGCGGCGCTGGGCGGGTTCTCCGGCGTCCACCGGCGCTTCGAGCGCGTCGGCGAGTGGCGTGGCGCGGTGGTGGTCGACGACTACGCCCACCATCCAACCGAGGTGGCGGCGACGCTGCGCGCCGCGCGCCAGGTCTTCCCCAAGGGCCGGTTGGTGGCGATCTTCCAGCCCCATCTCTACAGCCGCACCCGCGATCTGGCCGAGGAGTTCGGCCGCGCTCTGCTGGGCGCCGACGAGGCGGTGGTGACCGGTATCTACGCCTCGCGAGAAGAGCCGATCGCGGGCGTCGACGCTCGGCTGATCGTCGAGGCGGCGGCGCGCAGCGGCCACCGCAAGGTCACGCTGTGCGACGACTGGCGGGAGGTGCCACGCCGGCTCGGCGACCGGGTGCGGGCCGGCGACGTCCTGCTGACCCTGGGGGCCGGCGACATCTACCGGCTGGCCGAGCGGTTGGCGCGAGAGGAGCCGGCGTGATTCGGCCGCCCGAGCCGATCCTCGAGCCGAGCGAGGCGCCGAGCGGCCTGCGCCGGCGGCGCTTCACCGCGCCGCACCGGCAGCCCAGGCTGGCGGTCCGGCTGCTGCGCCAGCTCGCGGTCGCGGCGCTGGTGGTGGCGGTCCCGGTGGCGGCCGGCGCCTGGGTGCTGAGCTCGCCGCGGTTCCACCTGCGGCACCTCGAGCTGTCGGGCACCGATCGGGTGTCGCAGGAGTGGATCGGCAAGCGGATCGCGCCGCTGCGCGGCCGCCACCTGCTGCGCCTGTCGCTGGCCGACCTCGAGGCCGAACTGGCCGGCAATGCGTGGATCGCCGGCGTGGAGATGCGCAAGCGGCTGCCCGACACGCTGGCCGTGCGGGTGGTCGAGCGACGCCCGGCGGCCCTGCTGCGGACCGCCGGCGGACTGATCTACGTCGACGCGGCGGGCCGGCGGATCGACCGCTTCGAGCCGGGCGCCGGGCCGGCCGACCTGCTGCTGGTGGCCGTCCCGCCGGGTGGCGAGGGGCAGCTCGGCACGGCGCTGCGGGCGGCGGACGAGTTCGGCCGGCTGGAGCCGGATTGGGGGCGACAGCTTTCCGAGGTCGAGGTGCTGGCAGACAGCGACCTCAGGTTTCACACCGCCGCGCTGCCGTTCGCCCTGATCCTGGGCGCCAGCGGCGTCGAGGCGGGTCTACGCCGCTTGCGCCGGTACCTGCCGGAGGTGCGGCGTCGCCTGATGCCGGCGGCGGCGGTCGATTTGAGATTCAGCGGCAGGATCGTAGCGGTGCCAACCCTGGCGCCGCATGGAGAGGAAGGGTAGAAGACATGGCCAAACCGGACGCCAACTTGGTTGCGATCGACGTCGGCTCCTCGAAGGTGGCGGTGCTGATCGCCAAGCCGCAAGACGACGGCGTGCTCGAGATCGTCGGCAAGGGGCGGGCCGCGAATCGCGGCACGCGCAAGGGCAACATCGTCAATATCGACGCTACCGTCGACGCTCTGCGCCGGGCTACCGAGGAGGCCGAGGTGATGGCCGGCACCGAGATCTCGAGCGCCTACGTCGGCGTCGCGGGCACCGACGTGCGCAGCATCAACTCGCGCGGCATGGTGTCGGTGGCGCGCAAGAACCGCGAGATCACCCGTCAGGACATCGACCGGGTGCTGGAGGCGGCGCAGGCGGCGGCGCTGCCCTCCGACCGCGAGATCCTGCACGCCATCCCGCAGGAGTTCGTGGTCGACGAGCAGGGCGGCATCGCCGAGCCGCTGGGCATGCTGGGCCACCGGCTGGAGGTCGCCGTGCACCTGGTGACCGCCAACACGACGCGGCGGCGGACCCTGATGACCTGCCTCAACCGGGCCGGCGTCGAGGTGCTCGAGGCGGTCTTCGAGCCGCTGGCCACCGCCGAGACGGTGCTCACCCACGACGAGCGCGAGCTCGGCTCGCTGCTGCTCGATATCGGCGGCGGCACCACCGAGTTCGCCTTCTACGCCGAGGGCGAGGTGATGCACAGCGGCGTGCTGCCGGTCGGCGCCGGCCACTTCACCAGCGACGTCGGCATGGTGCTGCGGACGCCGTTCGCCGAGGCCGAGAAGATCAAGCTGCGCTACGGCTGCTGTCTGGCCGGCATGCTGGGCGAGGACGAGGGCATCTCGGTGCCGACGGTGGCCGGCGGCCCGGCGCGGGTGATCCCGCGGCGGCAGCTGTGCGACATCCTGCAGCCGCGCGCCCAGGAGCTGCTCGAGCTGTTGCGGCGCGAGTTGGAGGTCAACGGCTACGAGGAATCGCTGCGCGGCGGGGTCGTCCTGACCGGCGGCGGCGCCCAGCTCGACGGGCTGCTCGAGCTGACCGAGCAAGTGTTCAACACCGGCGTTCGCTACGGCCTGCCGCAGGGGCTGGGCGGCCTGGTCGACGTCATCCGCTGCCCGACCTGGAGCGCCGCGTCGGGCCTGCTGCTGTACGGGCAGGCGGCCCACGCGGAACGCCAGAAATCGAACGTTCGCCACGGCTTCAGCATGCGTGGGATGATGGGCAACCTACGCGAGCGGCTGTCGGATCTGCTGTAATGGCGGCTAACTGGGGGTACTCAGAATGATTCTTTTCGAAGACCACGAAGGTGAGAGCAAGCTGCCGATCACGCTCGACGACAACGTCGACATGATGCCGGCCAGGATCAAGGTGATCGGCATCGGCGGTGGCGGCGGCAACGCCGTCAACCGGATGATCGACGCCCGCATGCGCGGCATCGAGTTCGTCGCCGCCAACACCGACCTGCAGGCGCTGCGCAAGTGCCGCGCCGGGGTCAAGCTGCAGCTCGGCGAGGCCCTGACCCGCGGGCTGGGTGCCGGCGGCGACCCCGAGATCGGCCGCAAGTCGGCGCTCGAGGACACCGAGCGGATGCTCGAGCTGCTCGAGGGGGCCGACATGGTCTTTCTCACCGCCGGCCTGGGCGGCGGCACCGGCACCGGCGCGGCGCCGATCATCGCCTCGCTGGCCGCCGAGATCGGCGCCCTCACCGTGGCGGTGGTCACCAAGCCGTTCATCTTCGAAGGCCGGCGACGGATGGAGCTGGCGGACCGCGGGTTGGAGGAGCTGCGGGGCGCGGTCGACACCCTGATCACCATCCCCAACGAGCGGCTGCTCAACTTCGTCGAGCGGGGCACGCCGCTGTCCGAGGCGTTCCGCATCGCCGACGACGTGCTGCGCCAGGCGGTGCAGGGGATCAGCGACCTGATCACCGTGCCGGGCGAGGTCAACGTCGACTTTGCCGACGTCAAGTCGATCATGACCGGCATGGGCATGGCGCTGATGGGCACCGGGGTGGCCAAGGGCGAGAGCCGGGCGCAGGAGGCGGCGCAGCGGGCGATCTCGTCGCCGCTGCTGGAGGAGACTTCGATCGACGGCGCCAAGGGCGTCCTGATCAACATCTCCGGCGGCGCCGACCTGACCCTGCACGAGGTCGCCGAGGCGGCAAGGGTGATCGCCGAGGCGGTCGACCCGGTGGCCAACATCATCTCCGGCATGGTCATCGACGAGACCATGGAGGAGGAGATGAAGGTGACCGTGATCGCCACCGGGTTCAACCAGCCGGTCGGGCGGCCGGCGGCGGTCGAGTCGCGGCTGGAGACCGAGGAAGAGCCCTTCTTCACCCCCCGGAGCGAGACCACGCCCGAGCCGTTGCCGCTGGTCGAGCCGCTGCGGCAGGCCGAGCCGGCGCCGCCGGCCCGGCCCGCTGCCGAGCCGATCGCCGAAGAGCCCGAGGAGATCCCCTTCTACCGCAAGGTGATCGCCCAGACCCAGAACGAGGACCCCAACGGCTACGGCCCGAACTGGTCCAACGTCGACGACTTCGACATCCCGACGGTGCTGCGCAAGCAGATGGACTAGGTCTGTTGGCGCTTGGCGCCGGCGGGCGAAGCGATGACGGGAACAGTCGTCGTTCTGAGGAGCCGCTAATGTCAGCAGCTACGCGGCTCGAGACCAAGGGCGATGGAGCCGCGGCACGGGTCCTGCGCTCCGAGGCATATCGGTTCAAGAAGATGGCCCGCCTGTGCGCGGATCGGAGCCGCGTGCTCGACCTGGGGTGTGCGTGCGCCCCCAATACCCACCTGAGAAACCCGGAAGTGATCGGTTTGGATCAAACCCGGGTTGCGGCACCGGAAAACTACCGGGAGATGGTTGTGGGAGACGTGCGGGACTTGCCGCAGCCGTTCGGCGCGGCGTCCTTCGATTGCGTCGTTGCGGGCGAGTTGCTGGAGCATCTCGAAAGGCCGCTCGACTTCCTCAGGGGTTGTGCCGAAACGCTGCAGCCCGGAGGGTTGCTGATTCTGTCGACTCCCAACCCCAACTCGCCGATGGAGCGCCTTTTGACCCTGAACCTGTCGCGGCGATACTTCTATACGTCCGCTCACGTCTGCATCTATCCCCAGAGGTGGCTGATTCGGATGATGGAGATCGCCGGCTTCGGAGACGTCGAACTGTTCTCCGGTGGCTTGCCGTTCCCCGGCCTGGGGTTGGTACCGTTTCCGCGCCCGTGGTGCTACCAGACAATCGGAACTGCGAGAAAGGCGTGAACGTCTACTCGGCGCAGAACACACGCCGCGTGTGGTGTTGCTGCTACCCACCGGAATCCCGACGGGGTTTGTCCGGCAAGCCGAGCCGGGGCGGCCCAGAGACTCCTCCGGTGATCGCGGAGGCCGAGGAGGGCAGCTGATTCGGTGACGAAAGAGCGCTCGCGGGTCGTCAACCAGACGCTTCTCTACGCCGCGGGTCTAGGTCTGATCGCGTTACGCGAGCTGATCGTCTTGCCGCTGTTTGCCCGCCTGCTGGGCAGAGAGGCGTATGGCCTGTTCGCTCAGCTGACGGTTGTCGTTACCCTGTTGATTCCGATCGTTACTTTCCAGTTGCAGGTGAGCGCGGTCCGTCTTCTTGCCCCCGAGGGCCGGCGCGTCCTGCGCGACGGTTTCTTCAGCGGGTTGCTGTGGGTCGCCGCCGGCGGCCTTCTGGCCGGGGGGTTGGTTGTGTCGGCCCCGGGAGTGAGCGCCCGTCTGATTCTCGGCGACGCCGAGCTCCGCGAGTACATCCCTCTGGCTGCACTGCTGCTGGTGACCACCAGCGTGGTGGCCTATCTGCTGAACTTCTTTCGCGTGATCCGACGCATCGATCGGGTGGCCGCTTTGATGGTGGGTCAAACGGTTCTCGAGATCGCCGCGATCCTGCTGCTGGTGACCAAGGGGCACGGTATCCGGGGTGCTCTGTGGGGTCTGATAGGCGCCAAGGCGGCTGTCGGCCTGGGGCTCTTCGTGGCCGTCTGGCGACAGTTGGGCCGCCCGTCGTTCGACTGGACGCAGCTGCGGCAGCTTCTGAACTACGGCATTCCGCTGATGCCCAACGGCATCATGCGCTGGCTGATCAACTACGCAGACCGCCTGGTGGTCATCCAGGTTCTGGGTTTGGCGGCGGTCGGGGTATACGCGGCGTCCTACTCGCTAGGACAGGTGCTTCATCTCCTGGTCATGCCGCTGGGCTTTGTCCTCTTCCCGTTTCTATCGCGCCTGTGGGACCGTGGGGAGCGAGACGAGGTGCGGAGCTATCTGTCCCACGCGACGCGCTACTACCTGCTCGCAGCGATGCCGAGCTGTGTCGGCATCAGCCTGCTGTCGCAACCGCTATTGCGGTTGATCGCCACCGCCGAGTTCGAGACCAGTGAGATGTTGGTCTTCTGGATCGCGCTGGGCTTCGTGTTCAACGGTGTGTTCCAGATCAACGTCTACGCGTTTCACTTGACTCACCGGACACGCTCGTTGAGCCTGATCCTGATGATCAGCACCGCTCTCAACATCGGGCTGAACCTGGTACTCGTGCCGGTGCTGGGTCTCGTCGGCGCGGCAATCGCCACCGCGGCGGCGTACGTGCTGATGGCGGTGACCGCGTTCGCCTTTGGCCGGCGCCTGATCGGCTACAGGGTCCGGTGGCTGGATATCGGCAAGGGTCTGCTTGCCGTGGCGGTCATGATCGGCGCCATGCGGCTTCTGCCCCCGCCGGCCGGCTGGCTGGGCGTGGTGAGCCTCGCCGCCCTCGGTGCCGGCGTCTATCTCCTCTGCCTGATCGGGCTGAGAGCGGTGTCGAAGGCCGAGGTGCTGCGGTTGTGGCGGTTGGTCGCGGCGCCAGCGGACGCCGCTGCCGACCCGCCGCCGATGGACTGACCCTCGATGGTCGGGCTAGCTCGAGTAGGGCCTTTGCGTGGCGACCCGGTAGAGCAGATCGGTGACGTCGATCTTCTCGGTGGCAATCCGCCTCCCGATCGCCCGCCAGCGATCCGGATCCGGCGCCGCCAGAATCGATTCGGCCTTCCCTACCGCCGCCTCGAAGTCGCCCGGGCGAAAGCCGAACAGTATTCCGTACTCCCGCTCCTGCTCCTCCAACGTACCCGCGGTCAGGGGGTTGACGTAGACGCTGGGAACCCCTAGAACCGCCGCCTCGGACATCATCGTCGCCCCCTCGCCGAAGACCAGCGCGGCGTGCGCCATCAGGTGGTGGATCCGCGTCACCGCGAGTCGCAGCCGCATCGGCTCGAGCTCGGCCGGCAGCTCGCCCTCGGTCGAGATGAGGACCCGGCCGTGGCGCCCCAGCCGGCGGACCGCGTCGACCTTCTGCTCGAGGCTCAGCCCCTCCTTGCCGATGTCGTGCCCGGCCGCCCAGCCGACGAAACGCACCAGGCTGAACGGCTCGCCCGGCTCGAGACCGGCCTCGGCCACGACCGACGGGTCGGGCCTGAAGGCGGCGGGATGCAGGTAGGCCAGCTCGTGATAGCCGTTGTAGCGCTCGTGCCGCCAGCGGATCGAGCCCAGATAGCAGCGCGGCACGTAGACACAGGTGGCGAAGGGGTAGGCGAGCAGGTTGGAGACGGTGGCGTGCTCGGAGTCGTAGAAGACGTAGGTCGGGGTGCGGGTGAGCCAGCCCGGCAGGGCGACGAAGGTGCCGGCGATGGCCATCATGGCGTCGGGCCGGAACCGCCGGATGATGCCCAGAAGCCGCGCCTGGCGCCCGACCATCTCGCGTCCCAGGCTGACCAGCCCGGGCCGGGCGCGGCCGAAGGCGTCGAGCTCGAGGCCGTAGCCGGCCGCCAGCTCGAGCAGGATGTCCTTGTGGCGGCCGGTGAGATAGACCTCGTGGCCCTCGCCGCGCAGGCGGCTGACGAGGTTGCGGAAGAAGTGCAGGTGGGCCGGGTGGGTGATGTCGAGGAGCAGCCGCACGCGGAGGATGATTCTAGCGGGCCGTCGAGGCTCGCCCGCCGGTCGGCTGCTGTGAGGCCGGCGGGTCGGGGCCCCGGAGCCGGTTGCCCTGGAGCGGGGTCAGAGGGCGGCGGATAGAATCTGGGGAATGGCCCCGGGCTTCAGCTCCGCGCGGGAACGCCGCCTCTGGCTCCTGGCCGGCGGGCTGCTGGTGACGATCTACGCCTCGCTCTACTCGGTGCGGCCGGTGGCCGAGTGGCTGCGGGAGCGGAACCTGCTGCGGCTGGCGGTCGCCGGGCTGTTGCTGGTCCTGGCGCTGGGCCTGCTGCGCTGGTGCCTGGTGCGCTCGCCGGGGCGGCGCGAGATCGCGGCGCTGGCGCTGTTCGCGGCGCTCTACCTGCTGGCCCTGTGGCCGATCCGCATGCCCGAGGAGCGGTTTCATCTGGTCGAGTACGGCCTGCTGGGCGGCCTGGTCTACGCGGCGCTGCTGGAGCGCCAGCGGCCGGGAGCGGCCATCCGCTGGTCGGCGGCGCCGGCGGCGGCGGCGGTCGCGCTGACCGGGCTGGCCGGCTGGCTCGACGAGGGCATCCAGTACCTGCTGCCCAACCGCCACTACGACTGGATGGACATCGGGCTCAACCTGCTGGCCGCCGTCCTGGCGGTGGGCGCGCTGGCTGCCCGGGCCGAGGCCCGCCGCGCCGATCGCGCCGCCGCCGGGTGATATCTTCGGGATTCGGCCGATCTCGGCCCGACCCGTGAATACCGCCGGCTCCGCTGCCGTAGAGAGCTCCGGCAGGAGGACGACAGATGACGACAGGATTCGAAGAGGCGCAGGAGCGCCGCAACTGGCTCGAGCGCCTGATGGACAAGATCCCCGGCTTCCGGGGGTTCCAGGACCGCGAGCTGCGGCGCGACGTCGACAAGCTGCAGCGCGAGCACCTGGCCAAGGAGCTGGGGCAGATCAAGCAGGCGGTGCGCGGCAAGGCGCAGGCCTACACCGACGCCGGCCAGATCGGCGCGCTCTACCTTTTCGGGCGCATGGACGGCCGGCTGGACGGGCTGTCGCAGGCGATCCGCTTTGCCGACTATGGTCAGAGCGGCTTTTTCGACGCGGTCAAGATCAACGAGCCCGAGCTCGACGCCATCTACCAGTTCGACCTGTCGCTGGTCGAGGACCTCGCGCGGCTGGCCGGCGACGTGGCCGCCATCCCGCTGCCCGGCCAGGGCGACGCCCAGGAGGCCTGCAACCAGGCGCTGGGGCAGATCTCGACCCTGGCCGACAAATGGACCGAGCGCAAGAACGTCATCAGCGGCGTCGTCAAGACCGCCGGCTGAGAGGAGAGGAACGATCATGGAAGTCATTCAGTACGTAGACCCCACCGGACAGACCATGGTGGCGCGGTGGCCGTCGCAGGGCACCAAGGCGATCCAGCTCGGCAGCCAGCTGGTCGTCGAGGAAAGCCAGCAGGCGGTCTTCTTCCGCGACGGCAAGTCGCTCGACACCTTCGGCCCTGGCCGCCACACCCTGGCCACCCAGAACCTGCCCTTCCTGACCCGGATCCTCGGCCTGCCGTTCGACGGCAAGTCGCCGTTCCAGGCGGCGGTGGTGTTCACCTCGACCAAGACCTTCATCGACCTGAAGTGGGGCACCAAGGAGCCGGTGGTCTACCGCGACAAGGAGCTCGCCATGGTGCGGCTGCGCGCCTTCGGCAAGTTCGCGGTGCGGATCGACAACCCGCAGGTGTTCGTCAACACGGTGGTCGGCACCCAAGGGCTGTACACCACCGACGGCGTCGAGGGGTACTTCAAGGACGCCATCGTGGCGCGGCTGACCGACCTGCTGGGCGAGAACCTGAGCTCGATCTTCGATCTGCCCAAGGTCTACGACGAGCTCGGCATGGGTCTGAAGGCGCGGGTGGCCGACGACTTCTCGAAGTACGGCATCGAGCTGGTCGACTTCTTCCTCGGCGCCATCACGCCGCCCGAGGAAGTGCAGAAGGTGATCGACGAGCGCACCGGTATGGCCGCGGTCGGCGACATGAACGCCTACCTCAAGTTCAAGGCGGCCAAGGCGATGGGTGATGCGGCGCAGCAGACCGGTGGCGAGACCGGCAGCGGCGTCGGCGCCGGCCTGGGCGTCGGCATGGGCGCCGGCATGGGCATGATGCTGCCGCAGATGATGAAGGACGCGATGCAGGGCGGCGGCGGGGCGCAACCCCCCCAGGGCGGCGGAACGCCGGCTGCCGCGCCGCCGGCAGCCGCGTCCGCCGCGCCGGCCGCTGCCGCCGCAGCTGCCGGAGCCGCGTCGGCCGGCGCCGCCGGCGGTGACGAATCAGCGGCCGCGGGCGAACCGGCCGCCGCGTCCACACCAACGTTCTGCCACCAGTGCGGCAACAAGCTGCCCGAGGGCGCGCGCTTCTGCCCGGGCTGCGGCACCAAGGTCAGCGGTTAGCGAAACGGGGCGAAACGGGGGACACGAACCTCATTTCGGAACGTCACGAAACTCACGTTCCTAAGGACAGCCGTTCCGAAATGAGGTTCGTGTCCCCCGTTCAAAGATGAGCAGCCCGTCCCCGGCCGCCGCCAACACCATCGCCTGCACCCAGTGCGGCGGTGAGAACCAGCTCGCCTCCGGCCGGCGGCTGTTCCGCTGTCAGTACTGCGACGCGACGCTGTTCGTCGATCGCGGCGGGGTGGTCAACCACTACCGGCTGCCGCCGCTGCTCGGTGTCGACGAGGCGCGGGCGGCGATGCGGCGCTGGATGGCGGGCAACGAGACGGTCAAGGACCTCGACAAGAAGAGCACGCTGGGCGCGATCGCGGCGGTCTCCTTCCCGATGTGGCTCTTCCGCGTCCGCCGCGGCGGGCGCGAGGAGGCTTTCGTCGAGCCGGCGGCGCCAACGCCGATCCCGCATCTGGCCGACCTCAAGGTGCCGGCCGGCAAGCTCGAGCCCTTCTCGGGCGAGAGCGCCGAGGTAGCGGCGATCAGCGCCACCATCCCGCTCGAGACGGCGCGCGGCTGGCTAGACCAGCGCGGCGTTGGCGAGCCCGAGGAGACCGCCCTGGTCCAGGTGCCGCTGTACCGTTGCTCGTACAGCTACCAGGGCACCGACTACGAGGCGCTGGTCGACGGCTCGACCGGGGCGGTGATGGCCTCGGTCTATCCCGAGAAGTCGGAGAGCCCGTACGTGCTGGTGGCGGTCCTGGGCCTGATCCTCTTCACCCTCGAGGGGTTCCTGGTGTCCAACCTGCTGATCAAGTTCTTTGTCTTTGGCATCACGGCGGTGCCGCTGCTCTTTCTCGCCTGGTGGGTGACGCGCAAGGTATGAGCGAGCCGCTCGAGACCCCCGCCACCGGGGCCGCCGAAGGCGTCGTCTCCGGCCCCGAGCCGGTGGCCGAGGACGCCCTCTCCTCGCAGGTCAGCGGCCTCTCCTGCCCCAACTGCGGCGGCGCCCTGGAGGTCGATGCCGGCCTGCGGGTGGTGGAGTGCCCGTACTGCCAGACGCCGCTTCTGGCGACCAGCGAGATCGGCATCCGGCGGCTGGCGGTCGAGCCCCAGGTCGACGCCGAGAAGGCGCGCCAGATCGCCCGCGGCTGGCTCGCCAAGGGCGTCGCCAAGAACCCCAAGCTCAAGACCGCGGCGAAGATCGGCGAGGCCTTCCTGAGCTTCCTGCCGTTCTACCGCGTCGAGGCGGACTGCATCGGCTTCGCGCTCGGCACCGAGAAGCGCACCCGCACCACCGGCAGCGGCAAGAACCGGCGCACCCAGACCTACTACGTGGACGTCGAGCGGCAGGAGGAGAAGAGCTTCGACCGCACCTACCCGGCGCTGAACGTCGCCGAGTGGGGCATCCAGAGGGTCGACCTGCGCGGCGATCCGCTGGTGCCGTTCGACGGCGACGCCCTCGATCGGCTGGGGATGGTCTTCCCGCCCACCGGCTCCGAGAACGACGTGCGCGCGGCGGCCCTCGAGCGGTTCCAGCAGATCGCCGACCCGGCCAGAGGCTTGCACTCGGTCCGGTTCAAGTTCCTCGAGACCCTGCGCGAGCGGCTGACGGTCATCTACTACCCGCTGTGGGTGGTGCGCTACCGCTTCCAGGACCGCTCCTACCAGGTGCTGGTGGATGCCGAGGACGGCTCGCTGGCCTACGGCAAGGCGCCGGGCAACGACTTCTTCCGCGCCGCCATGCTGGTGCTGACCCAGGCGGCGGCGTTGTTTGTCGGCACCACCATCGTCCAGCTCGCCGCCAGCTTCGAGGCGCTGCTGTTCGTCGGCGTGCCGGTGCTGGCGGCTCTCTGGTGGGGCTGGCGCAAGTTCCGCTACGGCGGCGTCGTGATCGAGGGCAGCGGCGCCCGCAAGGAGGCCGACGCCGGCCTGGCGGTCAAGGCCCTCACCGACCGGAAGCGGCGCAAGGAGATGGTGCGCGAGCTGATGGCCGGCAAGACCCCGGAGATCTTCGGATGAGCGCCGGCTACGAGCTGGTGCCGCTCGACTGCCCGAGCTGCGGCGCTGCCGTCCAGGCCGAGGGCGAAGACGTCGTCTACTACTGCACCGCCTGCCGCAACGGCTACCGCTTCGACCTCGACGACAAGGCGCTGGTGCCGATGGAGGTGGCCTTCGTCTCGCTGCCCAACGTCGCGGTCGAGCTCTACCGTCCATTCTGGCTGCTGCCGGCGACGATCGAGGTCCTCGAGCGCGACGCGGCGGGCGGCGGCTTTCGCGGCCTGATGGGCTTCTTTCTCGGCGGCGGCGACGACCAGCGGTCGGGGGGCCAGGGGACCTTTGCGGTGCCCGCCTTTCACGCCCCGCTGCGGACGGTGGCGGCCCTGGCCCGCCGCTACACCGAGAAGCTGCCCGAGCTCGGCGAGCGGCTGGGCGAGCGCCTCACTGGCGGCCGCTACGGCGTGCTCGACGCCAAGAAGCTGGCCCACTACGCGCTGATCGCCAGCGAGGTGGAGAAGCCCGACCTGCTCAAGAAGCTGCGCTACACGATCGCGTTCGGCGAGCCGCGGCTGCTGGGCGCGCCGTTCGTGCGCCGCGACGGCAAGGTGGTGGACGCCCTCTTCGGTATCGAGAGTTGAGCCGGACGCCGAGCCAGGGCGAACGCCTGGGGATCGAGCAGGGCTGGCGGCCGGTGGCAGGCCTCGGCCGTCAGCCGGCTAGCCTTCCAGTCCAGCTTCTTGCACGGCGACCCCAGCAGCACGCTGCGGAAGACGTTCTGATAGCGCTGCGAGAACTGGTCGCGGGTCATGATGGTCTTCTCCGTCGTCTGCGGGTAGGTGCGGTAGATGACCAGGTGCGGTCGATTCGGGTTGTTGATGCCGTAGGTCTGGCCCTGGTACCACTTCTTGACCGGCACGGCGAAGAACATGCGGGTCGTAGACCTTGACGTCCTGCTTGCCGAACTGGTCCTCGAGCTTCGACCTCCTTCATCGACCGGCTCGCCGTGCAGGACCTGGTAGACCTTGTAGTGGTCGAGCCGCTTGCGGGAACTCGCTGCCCGGGAACGTCTTCTGGGTCGGCACCAGCAGCGCGTAGCCCGGCCGGTGTAGATCATCTGCTTGCCGAACTGGTCCTGGTAGGTGACCGTGCGGGTCGGGTCCGGCGTCGGGTCGTAGAGGTCGTACCAGGTCAGGTGGGCGTTCTTGTCGTACATCGGCTCGCCGTTCTTGCTCGCCGGGTTGCCGAAGAAGATTCAGGTAGGTCAGCTGCACCTGCTCGGGCTGCTTGTCGAACTGCCCCTGCAGCCCGACGACGTAGCCCGCCTGCTGGTTCGCCACGTCGTAGATGTTGAAGTAGTCGAGCTTCAGTTCCTGTGCGGTCATGACTCCTCCTTGTGGTTGCCGGCTTGTCGCCGATCGCCATTGGGTTCGAGGCCTCGCCCCCCTCTCGGGGCCTGTGAGAGCTTTCCAAAAACCTACCACAGCGGACGCGCGACCCTCCTCCTGCTCGGACGGAGCGAAAAGCCGCTGGGATGTCCCGCGAGTGGCGAATAAAGCGCACGGAGGGAGCAGCCCAGCGGCTTGCAGCGGCCCGACCGGCCAAGCTCAGGCACGATCGGTCTTGCCCGCCCCCTCTCGAGGTGCATAGACTGCCGGCCCATGGCCGACCCACGCCTGCTGCGCTACGCCTTCATGCGCCTCACCCGCGAGCTCGACTCGCGGTTCGAGAACCTGTTGCTGACCGGCCGGGTCGCCAAGTGGTATAGCGAGGTGGGGCACGAGGCGACCACCGTTCCGGCGGGCCTGGAGCTGGGTCCCGGGGACTCGCTGTGCACGCTGCATCGAGACCTGGGGGCGATCCTGGCGGTCTACCTGGATCCGGCGCGCACTTTTCCGGGGCTGGGCCTAGGCGAGCCCGACGGGCGCCGGCCCGAGCCGGGGGAGCTGCTCTACACGCTCGCCTGCCAGCTGCTCGGCCGCCGCGAGGGGTTCTCGCACGGCGTCGAGCGCTCGTTCCACTACGGCTACTTCGAGCCGGCGGCCGGCATCTGCCACGTCGGCATGATCAGCCACCTGGGGGCGATGATCCCGGTGGCGGCCGGCTGCGCCTTCGCCAACAAACAGAGCGGCGGCGACCGGGTGGCGATCAACTTCATCGGCGACGGCGGCACCTCGACCGGCGACTTCCACGAGGGGCTCAACATGGCGGCGGTGTGGAAGCTGCCGCTGGTGCTGATCATCGAGAACAACCGCTACGCCTTCTCGACCCCCTGGCACGCCCAGTACGCCGCCGAGCACCTCAGCAGCCGCGGCGCCGGCTACGGCATGGCCGCCGAGACGGTGGACGGCAACGACCCCGACGCCATGGCCGAGGCACTGGCCGCCGCCGTGGCCCGCGCCCGCGCCGGCGAGGGACCGACCCTGATCGAGGCGATGCTCGGCCGGCTGCGCGGCCACTCGGTGGGCGACGACTCGCTGGGGGTGGTGCCCGAGGAGGACCTGGCGCGCTACCGGGCGGAGGACCCGGTGCCGGCCTACGCCGATCGTCTGGCGGCGGAGGGCGTGCTGAGCGGCGAGGTCCGCGCCGGCATCGAGGGCCGCGCCGCGGAGCTGGTCGAGACCGCCCTGTCGACGGCGCTCGAGGCCCACGCGCCTGACCCGGCGATCGCCCACCGCTCGGTCTTCGCGGTCGACGGCACGCCTCCGGCCTACCCCCTCGGCCCGTTCCCGGCCCATGAAGGCGAGGCGGGGCCTGGGACGGCCACCGCGCCCGGTGAGGGCGCCGAGAGAGCCGTGGGGGAGGCTCGGGTTCGTGCCGAGGAGGCGAGTTCCCCCGCCGGGCCGGCCGAGACCACGTATGTCGGCGCCGTAACCCGCGCCTTGCGCGAGGAGATGGCCCGCGACGGCTCGGTGATCGTCATGGGCCAGGACGTGGGCGTCTTCGAGGGCGCTTTCCGCACCACCCGCGGCCTGCACGCCCGCTGGCCGAACCGCGTGCTGGACACGCCGATCGCCGAGAGTGGCACCCTGGGCATCGCCATCGGCGCGGCGCTGATGGGCTACCGGCCGGTGGTCGAGATGCAGTTCGCCGACTTCATCACCTGCGGCTTCAACCAACTGGTCAACGTGGCGGCCAAGCTCTACTACCGTTGGCAGGTCCCCTGCCCGATCGTCGTCCGCCTGCCCTCGGGCGGCGGCGTCGGCGCCGGCCCCTACCACTCGCAGAACCCGGAGGGCTGGTTCGCCCACACGGCCGGCCTCAAGGTGGTCTGCCCGGCCACGGCGGCGGACGCCCACGCTCTGCTGGTGGCGGCGATCCGCGACTCCAACCCGGTGATCTTCTGCGAGCACAAGTTCCTCTACCGGCGGATCAAGGAGACGCTGGCGCCGGACGCCGGGCCGGAGCCGCTGGGCGAGGCGCGGGTTCGCCGCGCCGGCGACCGGCTGACCCTGATCGGCTACGGCGCCACCACCTGGACCTGTCTCGAGGCGGCCGAGGAGCTTGCCGCCGCCGGCGTCGAGGCCGAGGTGATCGATCTGCGCACCCTGGTGCCGCTCGACGTCGAGACCCTGGCCGCCTCGGTGCGCAAGACCGGACGCGCCCTGATCGTCCACGAGGCACAGCTGACCGCCGGCTTCGGCGCCGAGGTGGCGGCGCGGCTGGCCGACGTCGCCTTCCCCTGGCTCGACGCGCCGATCCGCCGGATCGGCCACGCTGACCGGCCGTCGCCCTACGCCCGGGCGCTGGAAGCGGAGCTGCTGCCGTCACGGGAGAAGGTGCTGAAAGCGGCGCGCGAGCTGCTGGACTACTAAACCGGTGACAGGCTACTCATTCTCCTGACCGGCCCCGAGAGCTACCGGGGTGAATGAGTGCCCGGTGAATGAGTACCCTGTCACCGTATTGCACCGTATTGAAGGAGGCCCCCCAATGACCGAGATCCGCGACTACCTGCCCGACAACCTCTTCGCCGGCAAGACCGTCTTCGTCACCGGCGGCGGCAGCGGCATCAACCTGGGGGTGGCGAAGAGCTTCGCCGCCCTGGGCGCCGCGATAGGCATCTGCGGCCGCACCGCCGAACGGCTCGAGGCGGCCCGCGCCGAGCTCGAGGCGCTGGGCGCCAGGGTCTTCACCGCGGTGGCCGACGTGCGCGACTACGACCAACTGGCGACGGCCTTCGAGCAGTGCCGCGAAGAGCTGGGGCCGATCCACACCCTGGTCTGCGCCGCCGCCGGCAACTTCCTGGCCCCGGCCGAGAAGCTCTCGGCCAACGGCTTCCGGACGGTGGTCGACATCGATCTCAACGGTTCGTTCAACGCCGCCCGCGCCGCCTTCGAGCAGCTCAAGGAGAGCCGCGGCAACCTGATCTTCATCTCCGCCGGGCAGGCGTTCATCCCCTACGCCGCCCAGGCCCACTGCGGCGCCGCCAAGGCGGGGATCGACAACCTGATGCAGAACCTGGCGATGGAGTGGGGCCGCTACGGCATCCGCTCCAACTCGATCGCCCCGGGGCCGATCGAAGGCACCGAGGGGATGAAGCGGCTGGGGCCGCCGGACGGCCCCGCCCAGGAAGGCTTGAAGCGGGCGATCCCGCTGGGCCGCTACGGCACCGTGGCGGAGATCGGCCATACCGCCGTCTTCCTGGCCTCGCCGCTGGCCGCCTACATCACCGGCACCCGGGTGGTGGTCGACGGCGGGATGAACCTGCCCGGCTCCGGGCTGTTCACCCAGCTGGTGAGCTCGGCCCTGGCGGCCGGATCCGGCGGCCACCCCTAGAGGCTGGCGCTGCCCCCCACCCGGCCGGGGGTTTGTGGCCCTCGAGCGGGGGCAGATACTGGGCTCGAGCGGTGCAGCACCGGCGCTGCGCCGCCGACAAGGACGGAGGTCGAGAGGTGACTCTCGGTTCCACCAGGCCCGCCGGTGCCCAGGATAGCCGGCTGCCGGGCTCTGTGTCCGCGAGTGAGCGCTCCGCGCTCTCGCCGTCGCGCCGTGTCCGCGGCGCGGGACGGATCAGTCTGCAGGTGACCCTGGCCGTGGTCGCGGCCTCGACCCTGGTCTTCGGTCTCTCGTCCTATCTCATCTTGCGGGGGCAGCGCGCGGCGCTGATCTCGCAGGTCGAGCACCAGGCCCAACTGGTGAGCGAGACGGTCAAGAGCAGCACCCGCTACGCCATGCTGCTGAATCGCCGCGAGGACGTGCACCAGATCATCGACACCATCGGCCGGCAGGCCGAGATCCACCAGGTACGGGTTTTCAACAAGGAAGGGCAGGTGATCTACTCGCCCGACAAGTCCCTGCTGGGCGAGTTCGTCGACAAGAAGACCGAGGCCTGCTACGCCTGCCATGCGGCCGACCGGCCCCTGGAACGGCTGTCGCGACCGCAGCGCACGCGGATCTTCCGCGCCTCGGGCGAGGGCCGCCAACTCGGCATCATCAACCCGATCTACAACGAGCCGAGCTGCTGGCAGGCGTCGTGCCACGCCCACGCCGAGGAGCAGTCTGTACTGGGCATCCTCGACGTCACCCTGCCGCTGGCCGAGGTGGACCAGCGGCTGGCCGTCAATTCCCGGCGCGCGGCGGGCCTGAGCGCCGCCGCCATCCTGGCGATTGTCGCCATTCTCTGGCTCTTCTTCCGCCAGCGGGTGGTCAAACCGGTGGCGAGGCTGCTCGAGGCGACCAACCGGGTGGCGGCGGGGGACCTCGACTATCGGTTGCAGGTGCGCCGAAACGACGAGCTGGGCTCTCTTCAAACCTCCTTCAACGACATGACCCGGCGGCTGGCGGCGGCGCAGAGCCAGATCTACC
Organism: Thermoanaerobaculia bacterium; assembly: GCA_963781065.1. GTDB lineage: Bacteria > Acidobacteriota > Thermoanaerobaculia > Multivoradales > JAHEKO01 > CALZJC01. Next base: position 176,920 of record CAWAET010000003.1, read on the forward strand.
AGTCCGACCGGCTGGCCTCGATCGGCCGGCTGGCTGCCGGCGTCGCGCACGAGATCAACAATCCGCTGACCGGAGTGCTGGGGCACAGCAGCTTTCTCCACAAGCGCGCCCCGGAAGGCTCCGAGGAGAAGAAGGACCTGGAGACGATCGTCCACGAGACCAAGCGCTGCCGGGACATCGTCAAGCAACTGCTCGATTTCGCGCGCCAGGCGCCGATGAGCAGGGGGTCCGTCGAGATCAACGCGGTCGTCGAGCGGGCTCTCAAGATCGTCGACAACCAGCTCAAGGCGAAGAACGTCAACATCACCCTGGCTCTGGCCGAGGAGCTGCCGGCCGTGCAAGCCGACCCGAACCAGATCGCCCAGGTGCTGATCAACCTGGTGGTCAATGCTGCCGATTCCATCGGCCCCGGCGGCGGCGAGATCTTCATCGGCACGTCGCTCGTCGAGGACGAGGCGGGCGCGGCGCTCGCGATAAAGGTGGCCGACGACGGCTGCGGCATCCCCGAGGAGAATCTGGGGCGCCTCTTCGAGCCGTTCTTCTCAACCAAGGGCGCCCAGGGCACCGGCCTGGGTCTGGCGGTCGTCTGGGGCATCGTCCAGGAGCACGGAGGCTCGATCCGGGTCGACAGCAGCGTCGGGCGGGGAACGACCTTCACCCTACGGCTGCCCCTGGTGAAGCCGGCCGCTGAGGTGGGTGATGGGGGAAGGGCGAACCATGCGTGACGTTCTTGTGGTCGAGGACGACCGCGCGGTCCTGGCGACGGCCGTCCGCCTGTGCGGCGCGGAGGGGCTCGAGGTGGACGAGACCTGGAGCGTCGACGGCGCCCTCGCGGTTCTCGAGGAGCACGACTACCGCCTGCTGTTGCTCGACCTCATGCTGCCGGGAAGATCCGGGTTCGAGCTGCTCGAGTCCCTGGTCGCCGGCCACCCGGCCCTGCCGGTGGTCATGATCTCCGGCTACTCCACGTCCGAGAATGCGGTGACGTCGCTACAGCTCGGCGCGTTCGATTTCCTGCCCAAACCGTTCGACGTCGAGGAGCTGCTCGGCGTGGTGCGGCGCGGCCTGCGCTACGCGGAGCGCCGCCAGGCGCCGGCCGGCGCGGCTGGCGAGCCCGGCGAGCGCTACTTTCTCGGCCGCCACTGCTGGGCCACGCTGGATGCCGAAGGCACCGCGACGGTCGGCGCGGCGGAGACCTTTCGCGGCGTCCTCGGCAATTCGGCGCGTGTCGAGCTGCCCGCCGCCGGCGACCGCGCCACCCAGGGGCGGAGGCTGGCACGGATCGAGGGCGCCGAAGAGGTGCACCGGATCCGGTCGCCGCTCAGCGGCCGGGTCGTGGCGGTGAACGACGAGTTGAGCGGGGAGATCGATCTGATCGATCGGTCCCCGTTCGACCGCGGCTGGCTGGCGCGCATCGTGCCGGCCGATCTGGAGAACGAGTTGACGGCCCTGACGTCTCGCCCTGCCGGCGTAGACAAGGCAATAGGAGGCTGAACATGGTCCCGATCATCGTGCTGCTCACCATCGTGGTCTTTATCGCTGTCGACCTCGCCCTGCGGCTGATTCTCCGCCGTTTGACGGAGCGCCGGCAGCAGAAGCGGCGCCTGGATGCTCTCGACGTCGGACTGCGCCTGGAGTTCGCCGACGAGGCGGCAAGCCTCAAGCGGGTCCAGGTCGACAACCCCAAAGCGAGGATCCTGGCGGTCGACGACGAGCCGATCGTGCTCGACAGCTTCCGCAAGATCCTGGTGCTCGCCGGCTACTCCGTCGACACCGTGGAGACCGGCCCCGAGGCCCTCGCCCTGGTGCGCCGCAACGACTACGAGTTCGCCTTCACCGATCTCAAGATGCCCGGCATGGACGGGCTCGACGTCACCAAGGCGGTCAAGCACCTGCGCCCTGATATCGACGTGGCGATCATCACCGGCTACGCGACGGTGGAGTCGGCGGTAAGCGCCATGAAGTACGGCGCCGTGGACTACGTCCAGAAGCCGTTCACCGAGGACGAACTGGTGGGCTTCGCCGACCAGCTGCTGATCCGCCGCGAGGAACGGCTGACGCTCGAGAAGCCGCCCGAGATCCACCTGGTGACGCCGTCGGCGGGCGAGGCCGAGTCGCCGCGCACCATCAACGTGCCGGGCGGCATCTACGTGGCGCCGGAGCACACCTGGGTGAGCGTCGAGATGACCGGCGAGGGGCGGATCGGGCTGGACGACCTCTTCCACAAGACGGTCGGCACGGTGGACGACATCGAGCTGCCGGAGAAGGGAGCGCGGCTGCGCCGCGGCGAGACCCTGTTCCGGGTGCGCCACGGCAAGCGCGATATCGCCTTCCCCTCGCCTCTGTCCGGGCGGGTGTCGCGGGTGCATCACGAGCTGATCTACAACCTCGACCTGTTTGAGCGGCGACCCTATGAGGCGGGCTGGATCTGCTGCGTCGAGCCCAGTGACCTCACCGCCGACTTGCGGCAGCTGCGGATCGGCGCCGACGCGGTGGAGTGGTACCAGCAGGAGGTCGAGAGCCTGCGCCACACCCTGAGCGAGCTGGTCGGGCGTCGCCAGGGTGCCGGCGCCGGGGAACACCTCGCCGGGGAAGAGGAGTCGATCGACGAAGCCTGGCAAGCGTTCGCCGCCGCCTGTGTCGAGGCCGAGCGGGACCGGGTGGAGGTCTCAACGTGAAATCCCCTTGCCAACGTTTCCCGGCGCTAGCCGCGGCGCCGCTGGGCGCCGCCCTGCTGCTGCTGGCCGCCGGCGCCGCGGCGCCGGCGCCTGCCGACCTCCCGCCCACCGGCGAGATCATCTTCCCCTCGGCGGTCGGCGAAGTGACCTTCCCGCATTCGCTGCACGCCGAGGATCTGGGCTTCGACTGCTCCGAGTGCCATCACGAAACCGCCGCCGCCGGGCTGCAATCGCCCCACGACGAGTACTTCGAGGATCTCTGGGTGGAGTGCGCGAAGTGCCATCGCGAGACCGCGGCGGCGGCGCCGCTGGGCTGCGGCGAGTGCCACCATGCCAGCCCCACGACCACGGCGGACGAGACCCTGAGCGCCAAGGTGGTCATCCATCGTAGCTGCTGGGCTTGCCACGACAGCGGCACCGGCGTGGAGGCCAGCCAGAGTTGCGGCTTCTGCCATGCCGCGCCTGCGGCAGTCGAGGAGGTGAGTCGATGAACCGGCGACGTTTCCTGAAGACGGTTGGAGTGGCCGGGGCCACCCTCAGCGGCGCCGCGGCGCGTGCTGAGGAGCCTGAGGCGGCCCCGGAGTTCTGCGGTGTCCTGGTCGACACCACCCGCTGCATCGGCTGCCGGTCCTGCGAGCGCGCCTGTGCCGTGGAGCACGGCCTGCCGGTCCCCGACATCGAGAACGACGGCGCCCTGGAGGGGCAGCGCGAAACCTCGGAGACCTCCTGGACGCTGGTCAACCGCTACGAGACCAGCGGCGGCGAGGTCTTCGTCAAGCGCCAGTGCATGCACTGCTGGCAGCCCGCCTGTGTCGCCGCCTGCCTGACCCGGGCGATGTACAAGACCGAGACCGGACCGGTGATCTGGCGCGCGCCGCAGTGCATGGGCTGCCGCTACTGCATGGTCTCCTGCCCCTTCGACATGCCGAAGTTCGAGTACGACGATTGGAACCCGAAGATCCAGAAGTGCAATCTCTGCTGGGAGCGGCTGCAGGAGGGCCGCAAGCCGGCCTGTGTCGACTCCTGCCCCACCGACGCGCTGATGTTCGGCAAGAAGCGCGACCTGATGGAGATCGCTCGCAGTCGGATCTATCGCCACCCGGATCGCTATGTGCACAAGATCTATGGCGAGCACGAGGTGGGCGGCACCGGCTGGCTCTACCTGGCGGCGGTGCCCTTCGAAGAGCTCGGGTTCCGCACCGACCTGGGAACGACGCCCTATCCCGAGTACACGCGCGACTTCCTCTACGGCGTGCCGCTGGTCCTGTTCGGGCTGCCGGCGCTGCTGTTCGGGTTGCACGAGCTGAGCGAGCCGGGCCAAGAGCCGGCCGGGGAGGAGTGAGTGATGGCCGATGGCAAGACCGTGCGGCGGGAGTTCGGCCGCTTCATTCGCTTCCTGATCTCCGAGCTACGGCCGCGCGGGCGGCTGCTGACGCCGTTCAACGTGATCTCGGTGCCGGTGATCGTCGCCGGGGCGATCATCCTCGGGGTGCGCTTCGTCAACGGCCTGGGCTCGGTGACCAACCTGTCGCAGAGCTTTCCCTGGGGGGTGTGGAAGGGCTTCAACGTGATCACCGGCGTCGCTTTCGCCGGCGGCGCCTATGTCCTCACCTTCGCCGTCTACGTGATGCGGATGGAGAAGTACCGGCCCATCGTGCGGGCGACGATCCTCAACGGCCTGCTGGCCTACCTGTTCTACGCCGGCGCGCTGATCTTCGAGCTCGGCCGGCCGTGGAAGATCATGAACCCGATCATCGGCAACGACTTCGGCTTCAGTTCGGTGCTGTTCCTGGTCTCCTGGCACTTCCTGCTCTACATGGTGGCCGAGTTCATCGAGTTCTCGCCCGCGGTGGCGGAGTGGCTGGGTTGGAAGCGGGTGCGGCGCATTCTCCACGCCATGACGCTGACGGCGGTGATCCTTGGAATCACCCTGTCGTCGCTGCACCAGTCCGGTCTCGGGGCGCTCTACCTGATGGCCAAGCCCAAGATCCACCCGCTCTGGTACACCGAGTTCATTCCCATCCTCTTCCTGGTGTCGAGCATCTTCGCCGGCATCTCGATGGTCATCCTCGAGGGCACCCTCAGTCGCCGGGTCTTCAGCGATCAGCTGGACGAGGCGCGGCGGGCCGAGTTCGAGCCGATTCTCGTCGGCCTCGCCAAGGGCGCCGCCGTGTCCATGTTCACCTACTACTTCTTCAAGGCGCTGGTCTTCCTGCACGAAGAGCAGTGGCAGCTGCTGCACGGCTTCTGGGGCGCCTGGTACCTGCTGGAAGTGGTGGGCCTGACGCTGATTCCCTGCGTGCTCTTCGCCTACGGGGCGCGCAACCGCCGCCTGGGCGTCATCCGACTCGCGGCGGTCCTGGCGGTGCTCGGGATTCTGCTCAACCGCGTCAACATCTCGCTTATCGCCTTCAACTGGGATTCGCCCATGCACTATGTCCCGACCTGGATGGAGGTGGTCGTCAGCCTGGCCGTCGTCTTCGCGGAGATCTGGGTATTCCGCTGGATCGTCACCCGCATGGCGGTGATCCGCGAGCCGCATGAGCTGCCGCGCCGGCTCGACCGGGAACCGGACGCCCTGGCGGCGGCCAAGGCCTGAGTGGAGGGAGACCGATGGAGACCTACACTTTTGTCAACATCTTCGAGACCAAGGGCCTCGAGTACCTGCTGCTGATGTGCTTCCTGGTCCTGTTCGTCTTCCTCATCCGCTACCTCAGGGGTGCGGGCGACAGCGAGTAGGCGGTGCCGGCGGGGGAGTAGGAGGCGCCGGGCCGCCGCCGCGGCGGCGTGGCCGGGCGAGGTAGGATCGGGCGGCATGGCCGCCCAGCACATCACCGTCGACGGTGTCGAGATCCACCTCGGCAGGCCGGTCGAGGAGACGCCGCCCTGGATCGGCCAGCGCGAGGTGCTGATCCAGCTGCTCGCCGCCTGGGCGCGGGTGGATCCGGCCGACCTGCCGCTCAATCCGCGGTTGCTGGGCAAGCCCGGAGTGGGCAAGACCACCCTGGCCTGCGCCGCGGCGCGTGAGCTGGGCCTCGAGATCTTCATCATGCAGGCGACCATGGACACCCGGCCCGAGGACCTGGTGATCTCGCCGGTGCTGGCCCCGGGCGGCGGCATCCGCTACATGGCTTCGCCGCTGGTGACGGCCGCCGTGCTCGGCGGCGCGCTGATCCTCGACGAGGGCAACCGGATGAGCGAGAAGTCGTGGGCCTCGCTGGCGCCGCTGCTCGACCACCGGCGGTATGTCGAGAGCCTGGTTGCCGGGGTGCGGATCTCCGCCCACCCCGACTTCCGCTTCGTCACCACGATGAACGAAGACGCCTCCACCTACGAGGTGCCGGAGTACATCCACTCGCGGCTGATGCCGCAGATCTATATCGACTTCCCCGAGGAGGACGAGGAGCGCGAGATCCTGGCCACCCAGGTCCCCTTCGCCGAGGAGGCGGTGGTCGACTACGTGCTGTCCTTCCTGCGCGTCGCCCACGACCGCGATCTGCGCTACACCGTGCGCGACGGCATCAACCTGGTGCGCTACGCGATGAAGGTGCTGCGGCGGGAGGAGGCCGCGGATCCGCGCCAGGCGGTGCGCATCGCGCTGCGCCTGACGCTGCCAGCCGAGGAGCTCGCGGAGTTCGAGATCTCCTAGCCGGCCCCTGGAAGCCGGCTCATGGAAGAGAGGGCAGGCCAAGGCTCGATGAGACCGGCCGAGCTCGATCTCGACGCCCTGGCGCCGGAGGCCGCCGCGGGCATCCGCATCCTGCCGGTGGTCCACGAGCGGATCGAGCTGGCGGCGGTGGTCCGCGCGGCGCTCGACCAACTGGATCCGGCCGCGGTGGCGGTGGAGTTGCCGACCACCCTCACCGAGGCGGCGCTCGGCGCCGTCCGCCGGCTGCCCAGGATCTCGTTGATCCTCGCCGAGGAGCTCGGTGCGGAGGCGCTGGTGTGGGTGGTGGCGCCGGGCGATCCGCTGGTCGAGGGGCTGCGCTGGGCGCTCGAGCGCGGCCGGACGGTAGCCCTGATCGACCCCGACCTGCCCTACGGCGATCGCCACGTCGACCCGGTGCCCGATCCGTGGTCGATCTGGCGGCTCGGGCCCGAGCGCTATCTGGCGATGGTCGCCGCGGCGGCCGGCGCCGGCGAGCCCGGCGAGGCCGATCGGCTGCGCGAGGCGGGGATGGCCTTCCATCTGCGCGAGGCCGCCCAGAGGGCCGCGGGCGGCCCGGTCCTGGCGCTGGTCGGCGCCGCCCACGCGCGGCGGCTGGGCGGGCTGCTCGGCGGTTCGCTGGCCCATCCCTTCGCCCGCGTCCGCCGATCGCGGGTCGAGCTGCGCCATCTCCATCCGCGGAGCCTCACCGGGCTGCTGCCGGACGCGCCGCTGGCGCACGCCGTGTGGGAGCGGCTGCGTGGCGGCGTCGACCCCGAGCCGGTCGAGCCGGCGGCGCTCGGCGAGACCCTGTCGCGCCGGGTCTCGGTGATCCGCTTCGGCCTGCGGGTGATCGCCGGCCAGGGCGGCGAGGACGAGGCCCGCCGCCGCCGCCGTCTGCTCGACTACGCCTGCCTCGAGGGCACGGTCCTCGGCCCCGGCGGCCCGGCGCCCGACCGCCGCGCCCTCGGCCGGGTGGTCTGGCGGGTCGCCGCGGGCTCCTACCGCGAGCAGACCGGCGAGCCCGTCGCCGCCTGGCAGCGGCGGCTGTTCTTCGACTACGCCCGGCGCTGCGCCCGGGTCCAGGGCCAGCTGGTCCCCGGTCTCTACGAGTGGACGGTGGCGGGCCGCGGGGTGGGCGACGACAACCTCGCCTGGGAGCTGTTCGACGCCGCCCGCACCTATCCCTGGCAGGAGGAGCGGGCCGAGATCGAGACCGCGCGACTCGACGGCGACGAGCTCGACCTGGGCACCCGCAAGGTGCGCTTCCGCCGTGGCTTCCTCAAGGTCAAGCGGCGGCCGGTGCCGGTGCGCGAGCGGCCGCGCCCCGACGACCCGGAGGAGTGGCTGGCCGGCTTCGACGCCGCCGGCATCTGCTCCTACCCACCCGAGGATCTGGTGATCGAGGACTACGGCCGCTTTCTCCAGGCCAAGGCGATCTCCATCCTGTCGCTCGAGAACCGGCGCGTCGAGCCGTTTACCGCCTCACTGCTGGACGGTGTCGACCTGCGCGAGACGCTGCGCAACGTGCACGAGGACCGGATCTATGTCGAGGAGCGCGGCCGGGTGCCGGGCGGCGCCGGCTCGGTGGTGGTGATCTTCGATCTCGACCCCGAGGCCGAGCGGTTTCCCTTCGCCATGACCTGGCTGGGCGAGCACGACCAGGAGTCGGACATGGCTTTCTACTCGACGCCGCCGGGCGAGCAGGTGGTCGGTCCCGGGATCATGCGCGCCACCTACGGCGCCTTCATGCTGACCTCGCCGCGCGGCCGGCTGGCCGACGTCTGGACCGACCCCGACTACCGCTTCGCTCGCGGCCGCGCCGAGGCGCTGGTGATGGCGGCGATCGACTACAGCGTCGAGCGGCACGTGGTCCACGTCGCCGCGGCGCCGCCGTCGGAGACCCTCAGGCGCTACGCCGCGGCGCAGAAGAAGCGGCTGCAGCACATCCCGCTGGCGGCGCTGTCGCCGGTGACGGTCAAGCGGGTGCGCGTGCTGCACGTGCTGGCCGGGCACGACAAGCGGGCGGTCGCTCGCGACTATGTCTGGTAGGCGCGGGCCCGGGGCGGCGCCGGGCTGCTAGCCCGACCTTCTCACCAGCGCTCGACTACGCCGACGTAGGTACCTGAATCTGCGAGACTTGCCTCGGTCGGTCATCCTCGACGTACTTCGAGTACGCCTGTGGTGCCCTCGGTCGGCAAGTCCCACATCTTCAGGCACTTACGCCGGCTCGCTGCGAGAGCCGGTGAGAAGGTCGGGCTAGAAACCGTAGCCCGACCAGACCATCCACTTGCGGGTGTCGGCGGCGAACCGGTCGGCTTTGTAGAGCGCGCCCTTGAGGCCGACGAGCAATCCCCCCGGCGAGGTGTAGAGCAGCTGCAGGTCGAGCTCTTCGCCGTAGGGGATCGGCCGGCTCTCGGCGTTGAAGTCGTGGTAGCGGGCCAGCCAGTCGACCTTGCCGAGCTTGCCGCTGAGCTCGAGATAGAGGTCCTCGAGGCCGTCGGGCGGCGTCTCGGAGAACTTGTCGGCCCAGCCGTTGTATCGGTGCAGGGTCGCGAGCGGTGTGCGGAACCGGCCGCCGGCTTCGCCGCCGTCGAGCTGTTCCCAGCCGAGCTTGACGGTCAGCCGGGGCAGGCTGGCGCCGATCATCAGCGTGGCGTAGCCGGCGTCGACGGGGCGCGGGTTGTCGGCGTGATCCGACTGCTCGGCGAACTCGACCTCGTAGAGCAGCGACCGGCTGCTGGTCAGCCGGCGCTGGCCGGCGAACTCGAGGCCCCAGGTGGCGGTCGACAGCGGGGCGGCGAGAGGGTCCTGGTAGTCGAGCAGGTAGCCGTAGAGGGTGAACTTGCCGGCGTTCTGCAGGTTGAAGCCGACGTTGAACAGATGGCCGGCGAGATCCTGGCTGTCGCCGAAGACGCGCTCGACCCGATCGACGAAGGTGTAGGTGAAGCGCAGCCCGCCGAGCCAGCTGTCGATCCTCAAGGCGTCGAAGCTCTGGTGGTTCTGGCGCCAGCCGACATTGCCGACGAAGCGCTCGTCGCCGAGCGCGATCTCCTGGCGGCCGGCGACGACCTGCCACGTCTGCCAGCGGTAGCGGACGAGCGCCTGGTTGATCTCGGTGGCGGCCGGATCGGCGACCGCCGGCCTGTCCCACACCAAGTTGTTCACCCGCGCGCCGCCGCGGTTGTCGTACAGGTCGTGGCCGATCACGGCCACGTTCTCGGCCTCGACCTCGAAGGTGAAGCCCCGCCAGGCCCGCGACCGGTAGCCGAGCGCGGTGCGCAGGGTCGAGGCGCGGGCGTGCTTGTCGCCGACTGCGTCGTCGCCGACGTCCTCGTAGCGGTAGCGCAGGTTGACGGTCGTCTTGCCGTTCTTCAAGGCATCCTTGAAGCCGGGCTCGTCATCGGCCGGCTGGGCCGTCGCGCCCGCCGCGGTCAGCGCCAGCAGCGCCAGGCCCACGGCCGCCGCGGCCGGACGGCGCCGGCGGTGCCCGGCTGAGGCCAGGACCGCGGACTCGGGCGAATGGGGCGACGAAGGGGAGGGCCGGTGAGGAGTCCGAGCTGGCACCGACGCAGGATGCGAAACGGCCGGAGGGATGTCAACCCCGGGCTCCGGCCCGGCCCAGCTCACCGTACGAAGCCGGAGAAGCGCTCGGTGGCCTTCACGCTACCGCCGCTACATCCTTTCCGGCCGCTCGATCCCCAGCAGGCCGCAGAGCCCGGCCATTCCCCTGGCAAAGATGCTGGTCGCGGCCAGGCGGGCCTGGCGCAGCTCGGCGTCGGGCTCTTGCAGGATCGGGTGACGGTGGTAGACGGCGTTGAACTTCTGCGCCAGATCGAGCGCCTGGCGGGCGACCAGCGACGGCTCGAGCCCCTCGCCGGCCGAGCGGACCCGGTCCGGGATCTGGGCCACGGCCAGCGCCAGGTCCCACAGGTCGTCCGCCCACACGGCGGCCGGCAGCGCGGCGGCGGCGGCCGGCTCGACGTCGCTCTCCAGCCCCTCCTCTGCCAGCCGGCGCCGGATGTTGCGCGCCCGGACCGCCGAGTACTGGAGATAGGGCCCCGAATCGCCCTCGAAGCTCAACGCCTCGTCGAAGTCGAAGGCGATCATCCGGTTGGTGGTCGCCTTGACCATGAAGAAGCGCAGCGCGGCGGTGGCGATCTGGCTCGCCAGGGCGGTCAGGTCCTCCTCGCCGAGCTCCGGGTTGCGCGAGGCGATCTCCTCGCGGCTCTTGACGATCAGCCGGTCCAGCAGGTCGTCCGCCTTGACGCCGATGCCGCGGCGCCCCGACATCTCGAGGTTCTTGCCGCCCTCGTCCTCGTCGTCGTCGAGAAAGCCCATCAGCCGCGCTGTTGCCGCCGACAGCGAGACCATCTCGTAGGCGAAATGGACCGAGCGCTCGGCCTCCTCGGCGAAGCCCAGGGCGGCGACGCCGGCCTTGACGATCTTCTGCAGATAGCTCTGGCGGGCGTCGATGACGTTGACCACCTCCCAGGCGCGGCCGAAATCGGGGTGCTCGGCGACGCCCTCGGTGGCGGTCTCCCAGATTCCCTGCTCGGCCCAGTGGCGGTACTCGAAGTCGCGCCCCAAAAGACCCAGCTTCCACAGCTGATAGGCGATGTCCTTGCCGACGTAGGTCACCGTCCCGTCCGAGCGCACGATCACCTTGTCCGGATCCTCGAGGCCGGCGAACTCCTCGTGCTCGGACAGCCGCATCACCCAGCAGCCGCTGTTCTTGCCCGCGGTCTCGAGGTGGATCGCGCCGCGCTCTTTGAGCAGGGCGAAGGCCCGGGCGAAGAAGTCGAGCCCCAGGATGGCGCTCTCGTGGGTCAGCAGGTCGTAGCCGACGCCGATCCGGCGCATCGTCCCGAGATGGCGGCCGACGACCCGCCGGGCGATCAGGCGGCCGGCCTCGGCGCGGCGGCCGGCGCCCCGCTCGAGCTCGTGCAGGGTCTCGGCGCGCAGCCGCGGCCGCTCGGCGTCCTCTTCCAGCCAGGCGCGCACTTCGCTGTAGAGGTCCCAGCAGTGGAAGTCGAACGGCTCGGGAATCGCCGCGATCTCCTCGAGCGAGAGGCCGCGCAGATCGAGAAAGCCGACCACCACGTCGGCCAGCTGGACGCCGGTGTCGTCGATGTAGTTCTGTACCTCGACCGGGTGACCGAGGGCGCGCAGCAGGCGGGCGACGACGTCGCCCAGCACGGCGTTGCGCAGATGGCCGATATGGGCCGCCTTGTTGGGGTTGATGTTGGTGTGCTCGACGATCACCTTGCGCCGTTCGCCGGCCGCGGAGCCGAGCGGCGGCTCGGCCAGCAGCGTGGCGATCGCCCGGCTGCGGTCGAGGAACATGTTGAGATAGCCGGGCCCCTCGACCCGCAGCTCGGCGATGAAGTCCGGCGGTTCGAGCCCTTCGGCCAGCGCCTCGCCGATGGCTCGCGGCGGCCTTTTGAGCTCCCGCGCCAGGTGCAGCGCCGCCGGGAAGGCCAGATCGCCGAGCTCGCGCCGGGGCGGGATCTCGACCAGCGGCTGGTGATCGATGCCGTAGAGCTCGCGGATGCGGGCGGCGACGGCGGCGGCGGCCTCCTGGCGATAGCGTTGCAGCATGCGGCGCGGAGTCTACCGCAGCGGTCTCGCGCCGGCGCGAGCCGCCGTTGCCTGCTCCCGCTTGATATGATTTGGCTTGGCGCGGGCCGGGACGGTTGGTACGTCGCCGGAAGTCTCATCGGCCGCGCCAGGCCCCGAACCTCAGGAAGGGCTTTGGAACGGACTTCGAGGGAGTCGCTATGCCGGATAATCATGTCGTCATCCAGATGAACGAGACCAAGCTCGAGCTGCTGGAAAGCGACATCACCGAGCTCGAGGTGGACGCGATCGTCAACGCCGCCAACGAGAAGCTGCAGCTGGGCACCGGGGTCGCCGGAGCGATTCGCGAGAAGGGCGGCCCCTCGATCCAGAAGGAGTGCGACCGGATCGGCTCGACACCGGTGGGCTCGGCGGTCATCACCGGTGCCGGCGACCTGCCGGTCAAGCACGTCATCCACGCCGTGGGACCGCGCGACGGCGACGGCGACGAGGACCGCAAGCTGGCCTCGGCGGTGCGCTCGTCGCTGGCCCTGGCCGACCGCCACGGGCTGAAGTCGATCGCCCTGCCGGCGATCTCGACCGGCGCCTTCGGCTTGCCGATGGACCGCTCGGCGCGGGTGACCCTGACCGAGATCCACCGCTACATCCAGGGCGGCACCAAGCTCGAGCGGGTGGTCGTCAGCCTTTTCGGCGAGGACGCTTTCAACACCTTCCGCGCCCAGCTGCGGAAGGGGTTCCGCTAGGCGCCGAACTTCGCCAGCCGGCCGGCGTGGGCCAGCAGCACGCCCAGCATCTCGCGCGCGGGGAAAGTGCCCAGGTGGCCGGCGGTGGCGGCGACCTCGGTGAACTCGCTGCAGTCGTCGACGAAGCAGTTGTTGCCCCACACCAGCAGCGGCACCGGATGCCAGCTGTGGGCGCGCATCGGCGCCGGGGTGGAGTGGTCGCCGGTGACCGCCACGACGTCGGGGCCCAGCTCCAGCAGCGCCGGCAGGGCCGCGTCGACCTCCTCGAGCACCGCCACCTTGGCGTCCAGATTGCCGTCCTCGCCCGCCGCATCGGTCTGCTTGATGTGGAGAAAGAAGAATCCGAAGCGGTCCCAGTGCTCGGCCACCACCGGCACCATCTCGGCCAGGTGCTTGCCGCAGGGCACCACCTCCATGCCACAGCAGGCGGCGACGCCGCGATAGAGCGGGTAGCCGGCGAAGGCGCCGGCATCGAGCTGGTAGAGCTCCTTGAAGCCGGGCAGGTCGGGCAGTTGCGAGAAGCCCCGTAGCAGGACCCGGTTGGCCTTGGGCTCGTCCGCCAGGGCGGCGTCGAGCAGCTCGATCAGAAAGCCCAGCTTCTTGGCCATCTCCTCGCCCTCGGGGGCGGTGGCGCGGGGGGCGAGCGGGGGCACGCCGGTGCGCTGCGGATCGGTGTCGGCGACCGCCGCCGAGGCCTGGTCGCCGCCGGCCAGGAGCACGAAGCGATGCCCCTCACCGGGCACGATTCGCACCCTGAGGGGCTCGAAGCCGCCGGCGGCCTCGCGCAACAGATCGCAGACCCGGCGGCACTCGGCGGTCGAGATGCGGCCGGCGCGGCGGTCGATGACGTTGCCGCCGGCGTCGGCGGTGGCGAAGTTGCCGCGCGCCGCGACCTCGCCGGGGCCGACCTCGAGCCCCAGGCCGAGCGCCTCGAGGACGCCGCGGCCGATGTCGACCTCGGGCCGCCTCGGGTCGAGGCCGAACAGCGCCAGGTGGCCCGGCCCGCTGCCCGGCGTGACGCCCCGCATCACCGGCACGATGCGGCCCAGCCCGCCCTCGGCCGCCAGTCGGTCGAGATTCGGGGTGCGCGCCCGGTCGAGCGCCGTCGCCGGCTGCTCGGCGGTGCGCAGGTCGCCGACGCCGTCGAGCACCAGCAGCACGATGCGGCTGGTTGCCGGCTGGGCGATGCGGGCCAGGAACTCGAGATGGGGATCCACGTTCAGGCCACCAGGTAGGCGCTGGCCCGGACCTGCAGCCGGGCGCGCGGGTGAAAGCCGCCGCCGACGATCTGGTACCGGCTGCGCATCGAGAAGACCGGCAGCACGATCCAGCCGTCGAAGCTGGCTCCGGGGTCGTAGGGCGGCACCACGGGCTCGATCTCGGCCAGCCGCGCCCAGTGCTCCTCGTCGCTGTCGAAGGCCCCCTGCAGCTCGACATAGGCGCGGTCCGGGTCGATGGCGCGGCCGGCCTTGGGGTGCCACAGCGAGATCAGGAAGCGGACCTCGTCGTAGCTGCCGGTCTCGATCGCCGCGGCGCCGCCGACCAGCATCTGGAACAGGAAGCCGCCGGAGCTGTCGGTGGCGAAGATCTCGGGCGTGGGGTCGAAGACGACCTGCAGCGGCGGTATCGGCCGGGCGGTGGTGGTCATGCGCCCTCCTCGCCGCGGGCCAGCGCCAGGGCGTGAGCGATCCGGCCGCGAGTCTCCTCGCCGCCGGCGCCGATCAGGGGCGCCCCGATGCCGAAGGCGACGGCGCCGGCGGCGCGATAGGCGGGGATCTCGTCGACGCCGAAGCCGCCCGCGGCCAGCATCGGGATGTCGCCCAGCGGCTGGCGCACCGTCTCGAGATAGGCCGGGCCGCCCACCGGCGGCAGCGGATAGACCTTGACCAGGTCGGCGCCCAGCGACCGCGCGGCGACGATCTCGGTGCAGGTCAGGGCGCCGACGATGAGATAGCGGCCGGCGCCGGCCACCACCGCCGCGGCCCCCGGGTCGGCGTTGGGCGTCACCACGAACTCGGCGCCGGCGGCGACCGCGCGCTCGGCGCGATCCCGGTCGGTCACGGTCCCCATGCCGATCCAGGGCGGCCCGTCGCCCGGCCGCTCGGCCAGCAGCCGGCGCACCAGGTCGGTGGCCCCGGGCACGGTGAAGGTGATCTCGATGAGCTGCAGGCCGCCGTCGATCATCGTCGCGGCGATCCGCGCCGCCTCCGCGGGCGTGCCGGTGCGCACGACGCCGACGATCGGCGCGGTGGCGACGGCGGCCGCTACGGCGGCCCGCTGGATCGTGCTCACGACGAGGGCGAATGTATCACCGCAGGGCGTTGCGCCCACGGCGGCAGATGCCGCGCAGGACCGTCACCTCGTGGCTGCTCGGGGCGGCTCTGGCGGCCAGCCGGCGCAGGTCGCGCAGGACGCTGCCGAAGGTGTCGTCGCGGGCGAAGCCGATCTCGCGCAGCAGCGGCTCGAGCTGCCCGAAAAGGCCCTCGATCTCGCCGGCCGCGGCCGGCTGCGGCAACGCGGCCCGGATCTCGGCCGGCGCGATCGCCGGTGGCGCCGGTCCCGGTCCGCCGGCCTCTTCCCTGGCCGCCCACAGCTCGTAGGCCACGACCAGCACCGCCTGGCCCAGGTTGAGGGTCGGCTGCCGGGCCGCGGCGGGGATGGTCACCAGCGGGTCGCACCGGGCCAGCTCGTCGGTGTTCAGCCCCGACCGCTCGCCGCCGAAGACCAGCGCCGCGCGGGTGCCGGGCGGATCGGCGGCCAGGATGGCCGGCAGCTCCCGTGGCGTCACCGGCGGCCGGCTCAAGATGCGCCCACGGCTCGAGCTGGTCGCCACCAGCCGCTGAAACGGCGCCGCCGCCTCGGCGAAGCCGCCATAGGTCCGCCGGCCCTCGAGGATCGACCCGGCGTCGACCGCAAAGGCCGCGGCGACCCGCCCCAGCTCGCACTGCGGCTCCACCACGATCAGCTCGTCCAGCCCCATGTTCGCCATCCCCCGCGCCACGGCGCCGACGTTGCCCTCCTCCTGCGGCCGGACCAGGATGACGGCGGGTGGCCTTGACTCGCTTTCCATGGCGGGAATCTACCGCGCCCGTCCCTTTGGCACGACCGGCCGCCAGCCGAGGCCTTGCCATGGGCCGCTACAAGCCGCCGCGGCATCGCTCCGTGGCACTGTCGCCCGCGCGTGAGAGGCGGCGGCGGTGGGACTCGCGAGACGGTGGGGATCGAGGCGGCGACGGCGTGTGGCACTCCCGCGGTCGCCTGAGGCGCCACTACGCGACGCCGCGGCGGCTTTCCGCTACCGCCGTGCCGGGTGGGACTTGCGCCAATCACGACCGGATGTCGGCGGCCACCGAAGAACGACACACCGCTCGACGCGACCGTAGGTCGGCGGCTGCCGCGAAAACGATGCCTCTGTTGGGCACCGCCAGGGGTCGGCGGCCAGTGGGAACGACACCCCGACTCGACGCGATCAGCGGTCGGTGGCTGCCGGGAAACGACGCCCCAGTTGGGCACCGCCAGAGGTCGGCGGCACCTGCAGAACGACGACCAGTCCGCCACCATCGGAGGTCGGCGGCGGAGCCGAGAGGTGGGGGGTCTCAGGTAGCTCACGAGCAGCGCTACAGCACCAGCCGTTTCGGAGGCCACCAACCGGTGCCGCGCGTCGCGAGTGCGCAGGCGAGGCGACGTTCAAAGTCCGACTGAGCCGAGCCGGTACCTGGGGCCCCCCACCTCTCGGCTCCAGAGCCGACCGGCCCGAGCACGCCAACGCCCGACTCTCGACTCGATAGCCGACCGGCCCCTGTGCGCCAACGGTCAGCAGGCGTCTCCAGAGCCGACCGGCCCGAGCGCGCCGCCGGCCCCGCGCGCTTCCGGGGCCGCCCGTGCCGCTACCCGCCGCCGTACTTGATCGAATCGCCCAGCTGCTCGAGCGAGAAGTTGGCCATGATCTGGTGGCCGTTGAAGTCGAGCACGCGGATGTCCTCGTCCTGGGCCAGGTCCATGGAGACGTTCTCGTAGGAGTGCTCGTAGCGCTTGCGCACCGCCGCCAGCTCGACCTCGTAGGCGATGAAGCTGTCGATTCCCTTGTAGCGCAGCTTCTCCAACAGCCTCGTGTCCTTGAGGTCCGAGTAGGTCGACAGCACCAGGATCGGGCCGGTACCGGTGAAGACGATGTAGGCGCGGGGCTCGAGTGCGATAGCGGGGCTCATGAGAACAACGTAGTCCCGGTGGGGGCCGGTGTCAAGAACCGTCCCTGCCCGCGGCCTTCGTCCCGGGCCGCGTGGCGCGGTAGATTGACCGGGCGAGGCGGGCCGCCGGGCCGCTTCGGCCGTGATGATCGCCAGACTCCGCAAGCTCATCTCCCTCCCCGGGCGCGACCGCCGGCTGCTGGTCGAGGCGGCGGCGTGCCTCGTGGTCGCCCGGCTGGCGGTCCTGGTGGTGCCCTTCCGCTGGATCGCCCCCCGTCTGGGCGAGACCATGGGCGACTCGCCGGCGGAGGACCCGGCCGATCCCGAGCTGCTGCGGCGGATCGGCTGGGCGGTTGCCACCGTCAGCGGGAACCTGCCCTGGAAGAGCCGCTGCCTGGCCGAGGCGATCGCCGGCAAGGCGATGCTCAGGCGGCGGGGGCTGCCGAGCACCCTCTATCTCGGCCTGGCCAAGGACTCTCAGGCGGCGCTCGAGGCCCACGCCTGGCTGCGGTGTGGCAGCCGTATCCTGACCGGCGGCGGCGCCCGCGAGGGCTACTCCGTGATCGCCAGCTTCGCCGAGCCGACGCCCGACGGCCGGCGGCGCTAGCCTGCTGGTGAGAAACGCAGGCCAGCCCGATCTCCCGGCTGGGGCCGCTACGGGGCCGGCACGGTCGGGCTAGCTGCCGGAGTCACCGCCCAGCCCGAGCAGGTCGTAGCCGAGCTCGGCGCAAAGCCGCCGGGTCAGCGGCAGCGGCAGGCCGACGACGTTCGAGTAGTTGCCGTCGATGCGCTCGACGAACAGCGCCCCCAGGCCCTGGATGGCGTAGGCGCCGGCCTTGTCGAGGGGCTCGCCGGTGGCGACGTAGGCGGCGATCCGCGCGGCCTCGAGCGGGGCGATGCTCACCCGGGTGGTCTCCACCGCCGCCGCGGTGCGCCCGGCGTCGACGTCGCGCACCGCGACCCCGGTCATCACCAGGTGGTCGCGGCCGGCGAGGTCGGTCAGCATCGCGCGCGCCTCCGCCGGCCCTGCCGGCTTGCCCAGGATCCGCCCGTCCAGCACCACCAGGGTGTCGGCGGCGAGGACCAGCTCGCCCGGCCGGGCCTCGGCCTCGGCCTTGGCCCGCGCCAGACGCAGGACGCAGTCGGCCGCCGGCTCGCCATCGCGCGGGGTCTCATCCACGTCCACCGGCCGCACCGGCGGCGTCAGGCCGAGGCCGGCGAGCAGCTCGCGGCGGCGTGGCGAGGCGGAGGCGAGGACGAGACGGGGCACGTGACGGGCCGGGCTAGCTGCGAGGGCAGTCCGGAAGGATCGATGGCATGCGCGCTCGCGGCTTGCGGTCGGTAGGTGTCAAGGGTAGTAGCCGGGGATGGTCTTGGCGGTGAGCCCGGGCCGGTCGACCTTGACCTCGATCGTGCGGTAGTCGTCGTCGCCGCCGCTCTCGGTCGACTGATAGGCCAGCACGTACTGGGTGCGCAGCTCCCGCTCGATCTTCTCGTAGATCGACTTGAGCTCGCTGGCCCGGCCCACGGTGTAGCACTCGCCGCCGGTCTCGTGGGCCAGTCGGCGCAGCTTGGAGACGACCTCGAACTCGCGCGACGACAGGTCGAGGCCGATGGCGTAGATCGCCACCCCCGAGCGGCGGGCGAACTCGAGGGCATCCTGGTACCGGTAGCGGCTGCTCGAGTCCTCGCCGTCGGTCACCACCACCACCACCCGCTTGCCGCTCAGGCCCGAGAAGTAGTAGAGCGCGTAGACCAGGCTGTCGTAGAGCGCCGTCTCGCCCTCCGCCGCCAGGCCGCTCAGGCCGCCGGCGAGCTCGTCGGTGCGGTTGGTCAGCGGTACCTTGAGGTCCCAGGTGTCGTTGAAGACCAGCACCGCCGCCCGGTCCTGCGGTCGCATGACGTTCTCGAAGAACTCCAGCGCCGCCTTCTCGGCCTGGTCGAGCTCCTCGATCATCGAGGTCGAGGTGTCGAGCACGATGCCGGCGTTGATCGGCAGGTCGGTGATCCGCTCGAGCCGACGCACCACCTGCGGGTTGCCGTTCTCGAGCACCGTGAAGCTGTCGGCGGTGAGGCCCTCGACCGGCCGGCCGCGCCGGTCGACCACCGAGGTGTAGAGCTCGACCAGCTGGATCTCGAGCTGGTCGAGCTGCTGGGGCGTGTTGATGAAGACGATGTCCTGGTCGGAGTGGCCGTCGGCAAGGTAGGCGATCGCCTTGACGTAGGAGATCTGCTCGCCGGCGGGTAGGACGATCGGCTGCACGAACGGCTCCTGGTAGAGCGTCGCCACCTGGTTCTCGTTGAGATAGAACTCCACCCGGTCGAGCCGCTGGTCGGCGGGCATCTCCACCTGCAGCAGGGCGGTGAGGCTGCGCTCGTACCGCTTGCCGGCCTGGGGCTCGAGCAGCCGCACGTCGAAGCTGTGCGGACCGGCGTTCAGCGTCATCTTGTCGCTCGCCAGCACGCCGCCCTCGGCGGTCAGGGCCACCGCCTCGAGCAGGTGGCGCCGGGGAGCCGCGCCGAGGTCGAGCTCGACGCTGTAGGGCGGCCGGGTCTTGGCCAGGACCGGCCGGCCGTCGAGATGGAAGCGGACCTTGGCGATCCCGTCGCCCAGCGCCGCGGCCTCGACCCGCAGCCGGCCGGTGTGCAGCCCCTCCGGTGGACGCAGGATGCGCAGGACGCTCTCGGCCTCGCCGCCGTCGTCGTCGGCCCCGGTCTCGGCGGTCTGGGCCTCGGCCAGGATCTGCTGCAGCCGCGCCGTCGCCGCCGAGACCAGCGGCCGCGCGGCGGCCCAGCGGGGGGCCTCCGGCAGCGGCTGGAACTCGGCCAGCTGGGGCACCTGGAGCTCGGTCTCGGAGCGGTGGAAGCGGCCCGAGTTGCGGTCCTCGATACGCAGGATGATGGTGTAGTCGCCCGGCCGCAGGTGACGCTGCACGACCAGCGGCAGGTAGTCGCTACTCTCTTCCTCCGCCTCCGCGAGGTCGAAGCGGTAGCGGAAGTGGTCGAACAGGTCGCCGTCGCGCAGTACCTCGCCTTCGACGCTGAAGTTGAAGGTGGTGCGCTCGCCCGCCTCGTGCGGCACCACCGCCGAGCGCGGCACGGTGATCAGGCTCTGGACGGTGGTGCGGCTCTGGCGCCGGCCCGGGAAGTGGTACTTGACCTCGGCCTCGAAGGTGTCGGCTCCCGGCGGCAGCTCGGTCATCCGGCCGAGGAAGGCGTCGACCCACTCGGGATTGGGCTCGGGGAGGAGGGCGAGCTCCTCGGTGAGGGTGTGCCAGTCGACCGCAGCGAGCAGCAGGTTGGCGACGTCCTCGCGGCCGCCGCACTCGAGTTGCAGCCGCTCGATCGTCGCCAACGTCGAGGTGCTGGGGCCCGTGGCGGCGTCGAGCAGGTCGCGCAGCCCCCCCAGCTGCGACCACAGCCTGTAGTCGCGGCCGCGGCGCAGGAAGATCAGCGTGAAGCCGCGCGGCACGCGCGGCGTGGCGCCGTAGATCCAGATCTCCATCGGCCGCAGCATGTGCGGGCAGGCCGAGGTGAGCAGGCGGTCGGGCGGACCGACCAGCAGCATTGCCTGCGCCTGTTCGCCGGCGAGGCCGCCGAAACGATCGCGGGCGAGCTCGACCCGCCGTTCCCAGGCGTCGCGGAACTCGTTCTCCGGGGTGTCGGGGAACGGGTCGCGGACCTGCCAGAAGCGGTTGATGAACAGCCGGCGCTGGTAGTCGCGGCCGAGCTCGGCGAAGGCCGCGCGCTCGCGCTCGCTGAGCAGCTTGTCGACCTCGTCGAGCCAGGCGGCGAAGCTGTCGGGCGGAGCCGGCGCGGCGGGCTCATCCGCCGCCGGCGCGCCCGGCATCGGCGCCGCCAGCAGCAGAAAGAGCAGCGCTGCGAGCGCGCGCCGCCGCGGCCGGTGCGGCGATCGGGCTGCGGCTGTGAGCGGGCGGCTCATCCTCATGGAGCGCCCGCGTCCCGTTCCGCCCGCGGTCGGGCCCGGTGCGCGGGCTATCCAGTGTGGCGTATCCGACTTGCCTTGCCGAATGGGCGATAGCTGACCAGACGGTACGGCGAAGCTGGAGTCACTACACTACGGATAGTAGCCGCGAAGCGTCTTGGCTTCCACTCCGTTGCGGGCCACCTTGACGTCGATCGAGCGAAAGTCGTTGTCGTCCTCGGTGTTGGTCGACTGATAGGCCAGGTAGTAGCGCGAGCGCAGCTCTCTCTGGATCGTCTCGTAGATCGCCGGCAGCTCGGCGGGGTCCTTGACGAAGAAGCTGCGGCCGCCGGTCTCGGCCGCTAGCCGGCCCAGCTTCTTGCGCGGCTCGAGCTGCGTCTTGGGCAGCTTCAACCCGATGGTGTAGAGGGCGACGCCGGCGCGGCGGGCGTACTCCAGGGTGTCCTCGTAGCTGAACTTGCTGTGCTCGTCCTTGCCGTCGGAGAGCAGCACCAGCGCCCGCTGCCCTTTGAGCCCGTTGAAGTAGTAGAGGGCGAAGACCAGGCTGTCGTAGAGCGCCGTGCCGCGCTCCGCCTTGAGGCCCGCCAGGCCGCCGGCGAGCTGGGAGATGTCGTTGGTGAACTTGACCTCGAGGTTGGGGTGGTCGTTGAAGGTGATCAGCGTCGCCCGGTCGCGCGGCTGGATGGTCTGCTCGAAGAATCCCAGGGCGGCGTTCCTGGCGATCTCCAGGTTCTCGTCCATCGAGGCCGAGACGTCGATCAGGATGCCGGCGTGGATCGGCAGGTTGCTGACCCGCTCGAAGCGCACCGGCCGCTGCGGCTGGCCGTCCTCGTAGACGCTGAAGTCCGACTCCGCCAGCTCGTAGACCGGCCGCTTGTCGCGGTCGAGGGCGGCGACGAAGAGCTCGACGAACTGGATGTCGAGGTTCTCCATGTAGTCGGGCGCGTTGATGAAGACGGCGTCCTCGGTGGTGTTGCCGTCGGGCTGGTAGGCCACCGCCCGGACGTAGGAGAGCTCGTGCTCGCTGCCCAGCAGGATCGGCTGGGTGAACGGCGGCTGGTAGTGGGTGGCGACCAGGGTCTCGTTGAGATAGAACTCGACCCGTTCCACCACCCGGCCCTCGGGCACGTCGACCTCCGCCTCGGCCCGCAGGCTGTCGCGGTAGCGCACCCCCCGGCGCGGCTCGGTGAGGCGCACCTCGAAGCGCTGCGAGCCGGTGTTGAGCGCCAGTTCGTCGCGTGCCACCTCGCGGCCGCTCTCGTCGTGGGCCACGGCAACCAGCGTGCGCATGCGCGGCAGGCTGCCGAAGTCCAGCTCGACGTTCCACGGCGGCGCGGTCTTCTTGAGGATCGTCCTGTCGTCCAGCACGAAGGTGACGCTGGCGATGTCTTTGCCGGTCGACAGGGTGTCGATCCGCCGCATCCCGGTCTGTAGCTGGGTGCGCGGCGGCACGATGCGCAGCGTGGTGGTGCCGGTGGCGATGGCGGCGTTGGCCTCCCTCAGTAGCGCCCGGGTCTCGGCGTCCTCCGGCTCGGCGCGCGGCGCGTCCTCGGCCAGCGGCACCTCGATCGGCTGGCGCAGGCCGAAGAACGCCTCGCCGTTGAGGTCCTCCAGCCGCAGCGCCAGCTCGTAGGTGCCGGGCCGGAGGAAGCGCTCGAAGATCATCGGCACCTGCTCGCCGGTGACCTCCTCGACCGGCAGGTTGAAGCGGTAGCGGAAGCTGTCGAACAGCCTGCGGTCGCGCAGCACCTCGCCGGTGAGGATGAAGTTGTACGACCGGTGCTCGGCATACTCGGCGATGGTGGCCTGGTCCACCGGCACCGAGACGATGCCCTGGACGACGGTACGGCTCTGCCGCCGGGCGGGGTAGCCGATCTCGAGCTCGGCGGTGAAGGTCTTGGCCTCCGTGGGGATCTCGGTGGTGTAGGAGTTGAAAGTCGCCACCCACTCCTTCGAAGCCGGCTCGGGCGCTGTGCGCAGGCGCCCCTCGACCGTGGCGAAGCCCATGCTTCCTCCCTGGGTGGCGAAGCGGATGGCGGCGCGCAGCGCCGCGGCCTGATCGTGGGGACAGCTGTTGAGCATCGAGCCGATGTCGCCGGGCTGGCTGACCGAGGCGTCCATCTGCTTGAACAGGCCGCCGAAGCCGTCCAGCGGGTTCCACAGGATGTAGCGGCGGCCTCCCCACCGCTGGTAGAAGAGCAGCAGCGCCTCGTAGCCCAGGGTCTCGGCGTGCTCGTAGTACCAGACCTCGGCGGGATAGAAGCCGCTGCAGCGGATATCGACCTTGCCGTCGGGGAAGCCGTTGAGCAGCAGCACCACGGCGCGGTCGTCGTCCATGTCGCCGATCTCAGAGCGCACCTCGACCATGCGGGCGTCCCAGCGATCCTTGAACTCGTTGCGGCCGGTCTCCGGGTAGGGATCGCGGATCTTCCAGAAGCGCTCGATGAAGGCGTCGCGCTGGTAGTCCTTTTCGATGGCCAGGAAGGTGGCGCGCTCCTCCTTGGTGAGGATCAGCGCCACCTCGTCGAGCCAGGCCTTCTGCTCGGGGGTGAGGCGCTCGATCTGCTGGCGCTCGACCTCCTTCTTCTTCCCCTTGGCGTCGGCGCCCGGGGCGACGAGCAGCAGCGAGGCCAGGCCGACGGCGGCGGCCGTCAGGATCACCAGGCGCCGACGGTTTCTGGACGTTGCTCGCATGCTCTCCCCCTAATCTACACTTCTCTTATTCGCGCAATACAATGCGAGGGTTTCGTCGGACGGCTCACCCTTGCGCGTGCGCCAGTCGTCGAGGATGCAAGAGATGCGCCGGATCTACCTCGATCACAACGCCACCACGCCGCTCGACCCCCGGGTGCGCGACGCGATGGTCGAGGTGATGGCCGCCGGGGTCGGCAACCCCTCCTCGGTGCACGCCTTCGGCCAGGCGGCGCGCGAGCGGGTCGAATCGGCCCGTGACCGGGTGGCGGCGCTCATCGGCGCGCGGCCGCCGGAGATCGTCTTCACCGCCTCCGGCACCGAGGCCCTCAACGCGGTGATCTTCTCCTGCGGCCGCCGGGCCGGCTGGCGGGGGCATCTGGTGGTCTCGGCCTTCGAGCATCCGGCGGTCCTCGCGGCGGCGGCGCGAGCCGAAGCGCGCGGGATGAGCGTCAGCCGGGTGTCGCCGGACGGCGACGGCCGGGTGGCCGCGGCGGCGATGCTGCGGCAGGTGAGCGCCGAGACCCGCCTGGTCTGCCTGATGCTGGCCAACAACGAGGTCGGCACCCTGCAGCCGGTTGCCGAGGTGGCCGCGGGCTGCCGCGAGCGCGGCGTGCCGGTGCTGTGCGACGCGGTCCAGGCGGTGGGGAAGATCGACGTCCAGGTCGGGGAGATCGAGGCCGACTACCTGGTCCTGGGCGGCCACAAGTTCCAGGGCCCGCTGGGGGCTGCGGCCCTGTGGCTGCGAGGCGGCGCCGACTTCGAGCCCCTGCTGGTCGGCGGCGGCCAGGAGCGGCGGCGGCGGGCCGGCACCGTCAATGTGCCGGCGGTGGTCGGGCTGGGCCGGGCGGCCGAGCTGGCGGCAGCCGAGCTGGACGAGCGCGGCGCCCGCACGGCGCGTCTGCGGGACCGATTCGAAGGCGAGGTGAGCGGCCTGGGAGAGGTGGCGATTCACGGCGCCCGCGTGCCGCGGCTGCCCAATACCTCGCATCTGGCCTTCCCCGGGATCGACGGCGAGGCGCTGCTGATCCGGCTCGACCTGGCGGGTTTCGCCGTCTCCACCGGCTCGGCCTGCGCGGCGGGGGCGGTGGAGCCGAGCGCGGCGCTCCTCGCGATGGGCCTGTCGCGCGACGAGGCGCTGTCGTCGCTCCGGGTCAGCTTCGGGCCGACCAACAGCGACGACGAGGTCACCGCCTTCCTCGCCGCCCTCGAAGGCCAGCTGGCCGAGCTGCGGCGGCTGACGACGGCATGAGCGTGGCGGCCTCCGGCAAGCCGATCGCCGTCGCCATGAGCGGCGGCCTCGACTCCTCGGTCGCCGCCTGGCTGCTGGCCCGGCAGGAGGCGCCGGTCCTGGGCCTGTCGATGCTGCTCTGGGACCGCTCCGCGGAAAGCGTCCACGGCCGCTGTTGCGGCGCCCTCGACCTGGGCGACGCCCGCCGCGTGGCGCGCCAATGCGGCATCCCGCACTACACCCTGCGGCTCGAGGACGAGTTCCGCCGCCACGTGGTCGAGCCCTTTGTCGACGACTACCTGGCGGGCCGCACGCCGGTGCCCTGCACCCGCTGCAACACCTGGATCAAGTTCGACCTCTTTCTCGACCGCGCCCGGGCGCTGGGCGCCGGCCAGATGGCCACCGGCCACTACGCCCGCATCCGCCGGGGCGACGACGGCTGGCAGCTGCACACCGCCCGCCACGCCGGCAAGGACCAGAGCTACTACCTGTTCGAGCTCACCCAGGCGCAGCTCGCGGCGTCGCTGTTTCCGCTCGGCGAGCTGAGCAAGGAACGGGTGCGCGAGCTCGCCCGCGAGGCCGGCCTGATCGTGGCGGAGAAGGGCGAGTCGATGGAGCTCTGCTTTGTCGCCGATGGTGTCCGCGATTTCGTCGAGAGCGAGGCGCGGGCGGCCCCCGAGCGCTTCGCCGCCGCCGGCGGGCCGAGCCTGGTGGTCGACGAGGCGGGCCGCGAAGTGGGCCGCGGCGAGCCCTACTACCGCTACACCATCGGCCAGCGGCGCGGTCTGGGGGTGACGGCGCCCGAGAAGCGGTACGTGCTCGAGATCCTGCCCGAGCAGAACCGGGTCGTGGTCGGCGGCGCCGAGGCCCTCGACCGGCCCGGTCTGCGCGGGGGCGGCCTGCACTGGATCGGGCCGCCGCCCGAGGGGCCGATCGAAGCCACGGTGCGGATACGCTCGCGCCACCCGGGTGTCCGCTCGCGGGTGCGCGCCACCGGCGGCGACCGGGTCGAGGTCGAGTTCGCCGAGCCCCAGCGCGGCGTCACCCCGGGCCAGGCGGCGGTGTTCTACGACGGCAGCCGGGTGCTGGGCGGCTGCTGGATCGACGCGCCGCTCTAGTGTCCCGTGCGGGAAGTTCTCGCCCCGTCCTCGACCCTCCACGCCGCTGGCGTCGTTGCGCATCCTCGGATTAGGCCCGCTAGTCCTTCGTCGACGCGCCTAGCCAGCGACGCGGATGACTCGCAGCTAGCAGCCCGTCGTAGAAGTCTGGACGGTCGCGGTGCAGGCGCCTTGGGGTCAGCTGCAAGGCGCCGTGGCCGGCGGCGGATGCGTAGACTAGGGGCATGCCCGGCCGGCTGATCGTCGTCGCGACCCCGATCGGCAACCTCGACGACCTGTCGCCGCGGGCCCGGCAGGCGCTCGCCGAGGCCGACCTGGTGCTGTGCGAGGACACCCGCCACACCGGCCGGCTGCTCTCCGGGCTGGGTCTCGACAAGCGACTGATGTCGCTGCACGAGCACAACGAGCGCGGCCGGGTGGCCGGGCTGCTGGAGATGCTCGAGCAGGGCGCCACCCTGGCCCTGGCCAGCGACGCCGGCACGCCGCTGATCTCCGACCCGGGCTATCTGCTGGTGCGCGAGGCGGTCGCCGCCGGCATCGCCGTCGAGCACCGGCCGGGCCCCTCGGCGGTGACGACGGCGCTGGTGCTGTCGGGGCTGCCGCCCTACCCCTACACCTTCGCCGGCTTCCCGCCCCGCAAGCGGGGCAAGCGGCGGCGGTTCTACCACCGCTTCGCCGGCCTCGATCACACCCTGGTGCTCTTCGAGTCGCCGCACCGGCTGCTGGCCAGCCTGGACGACGCCGCGATCGAGCTGGGCGGCCGCCGGGCGGCGATCGCCCGCGAGCTGACCAAATTGCACGAAGAGGTGCTGCGCGGGACGATCGTCGAGCTGCGCGAGACCCTCGCCGCCCGACCGGCGCTCAAGGGCGAGTTCACCCTCGTCATCGCGGCATCCGATGACGGCTGAACCGAGGCTCCGTGACGGTCGAGCCCCGCTCGACCGTCTCTGACCAGTCACCTTTCGGTCGACACGGAGGTCGACCGCTATGGGGCGCTCTCCGGGCTCCGATGCCTGGGGCCCATCGTGTCGCGGGCGCTTGTGCTAGGTTCTCCGCGCGATGAAAAGACCGGCCAGGCAGTGGATCGCGGCCCTCTGTCTCGCCCTGCCGGTGGCCGCGGCGGGCCAGGAGGGGACGACCCGGCCCGACGGCGCGGCGGATGGCGCCGCGGTCATCGACCGCATTCTGGCGGTGGTCGACGAGGATCCGATCCTCCAGTCCGAAGTCGACCAGCTGATCGGCCTCGGCCTCGTCGAGCGCCGGCAGGAGGAGTTGGAGGAGGATTATCGCCAGCGCGTTCTCGCCCGCCTGATCGACCAGCGGCTGCGGTTCCACGAGATCGACCGCTTCGGCTTCGCCGAGCTGCCAATCGATGAGGTCGAGCGCCAGTACCGGGCCTTCCGGCAGGGCGTCGGCAGCGCCGAGAAATTCGCCGACCGCCTGACGAAGCTGGGCCTCGACGAGACCGGCCTCAAACAGCTGGTGGCGCGGCAGATCATGGTCGTGACCTACGTCGAAGAACGGCTGGGCCCGCGCGTCTTCGTCGGCCTCGACGACATCACCGCCTACTACGACACCGTGTTGACGCCCGAGATGGCGGCCAAGGGCCAGCCCCTGCCGCCGATCCAGGACGTCCGCGAGCAGATCCGCGACGTCGTCAAGCAGCAGCGGCTCAACGAGGAGATCGACCGCTGGACCGAGGTGCTGCGGGCCCGGGCGGACATCGAGGACTACTCGAAGAGCGGCCACGAGACGCCGCCGGAGCTCGAGCTGTCGGACGGGTAGGGCGGGTCGAGATCCGGCCTGGCGGATTCAGGAGTTCGTAGCGGGGATCTTGTCGCGGTCAACCGCCGCCATGGAGCATGTCTTCTCTGAGGGAGCGGTCGTATTCGGCCAGAAAGGCGACGTAGTCGACAGAGAAATCACCGTAGCGGTCCAGGAGCTCCTCCAGGAAGTCCGCGTGGGCGATGGGGTCGGCCACCAGAAGCTCCCGCCCGCTGGAGACGACTTTGAACTGAAAGGCCAGTGGCGCCTGGTTGAGTAGCGTCACCGAGACGTCGTCCTGGCCCAGGATCTCCGTGGCCAGGCCCGTCAACTCGAGTTGCCCCTTGAACCCGGGCACCTCGTCGGGCCGAAACAAGACCGCCAGATCGACATCGCTCAGCGGCGTCTGGTGCTCGGTCCCGTAGGAGCCGTAGAGATAGAGCGCCACCAGCCCGGGCATCTTCGCCAGGCGTCGCCGCAGCGCCACCAATGCCTCGGTGACGTCGATAGGCTCGCCGTCGTTGCGCAGCTTCCGCATGGCCGTTGCTCCCTGGGGCATTATAGGCGGCGCACTGGATCTACCCCGACTATGCGTAGCTCCGCATAGCCGGGGGAACTCCACACTGCCTTCCTACGGATCCGTAGTCTGTAGCTCAGCCCCTACCCGTAGATCTCCCCGTAGTCGTCCATCGCCGCCTGCACCACCGCCAGCGCGTGCTCGCGGCCGAAGGTCGCCGCCACCGAGACCGCCGGCCGCTCGACCTCGGGGAGCATCTTGTAGGTCTGGAAGTAGTACGCGGGCCGAGAGCACGATCTCGGCCCGGTTGATCGGCCGTTCGCTGACAACGCAGATGTCGAGCGGGTCTTGGTCGTCGCGGCTGGCCTCGGGCGAGAGGGTATTGACGCGCCCGCCGCAGTAGGTCCGCGGGATGAACAGATCGGGTTCGGGTTTGGGCTACTTGGTCGACTGCCCGTCCATCCACCACTTCACGCCGCTGTTCAGCTTGTGGCGGCTCGCGTCGAACTTCCTGGCGCGGACGTTGCCCCAGAGGTAGAGGTCGGTCAGCCTTTCCAGCTCGTTGAGGGTGATCTCGCGCAGGTTGGCTCCCTTGATGGTGGTGGCGTTCTCCATCAGCCAGGTCCACGACTTGACGCTCTTACGGTGCAGGAAGAGCGCCGCGATGAAGAGCGCGTCGGGAATCCACTGGCCGTTCTCCAGCTTGCCGTGGATCGGCTCTTTCCCGTACCAGACCGGGCCCTGCACCAGATAGGTGTGGGTCTGTTTTTTGGCGTGGGCGAGGATCGCCGACTCGAGCGGTCCCTTGACGTTGCGGTTGGTCTTGCTGGCCTCTGGCGTGACGCCGGCCAGGGTGTCGATGTCGGACTGCTTGACGACGTCGCTGCGCCGGTACTGCGAGCCGGCGCTGTGTCCCTTGTCGACCGGGAAGCTGGGGTTCTTCTTGTTCCAGTTGGCGTAGTGCTTCTCGGTGGTGCACAGCTCGTCGGGCAGCGAGAGGTCACCGCTGGTGAAGTTGTCCTTGCGCGGGGTCTCGTTCAGGTCGGTCGGCGCCGCCTCGAGCATGGTGTAGAGCGGGCTGATCTTCTCGGGGTCGAAGACGATCAGGTGGGCGGAGGTTCGAATCGGGATGTAGCGCTTCTCGCGGATGTGCGGAACGCCACAGCGCAGCGTCGGATGAGCCAGGGTCAGGGCTTTGGCGGCGAGCTCGTGCATGAATCTCTCCCTCTTGTCGGGCCTCGGCGCCCGGCCGGGTGCCGGTCCGTCCGCGGCAGTGCAAAAGACGGTCGATACGGAACTAGCGGAACCTTAGCACGGGGGCCGCGAGTGCCGCGGCAGGCTTGCGCGGTCTGGCCCGGCCCTCCAACCAGCTCTCGGCCGCGCCGACCTACGCCGGCTCGGGACACTAGTGGACCATCCCGCCGTAGAGCTCGGCGTAGTGCGCCCGGCTGGAAAGCACCTTGGCCAGGTAGCCGCGGGTCTGGGGGAAGCCGACCTTGGTGTAGTACTCGGCCGGGTCGAGGCTGTAGCAGTAGCTGCGCCACAGCTGGGCCTGCGGCTCGCCGGCGTTGTAGGCGGCGACGACCATGTGGTCGCGGCCGCCGAACAGCTCCGAGAGCTCGGCCAGGTAGGCCGCGCCGAGGGCGATCGACAGCTCGGGCCGGTGCAGGTCGGCGGCGGTTATCCCGGGCAGCTCGACGGTCGAGGCCAGCCGGCGCGCGGTGGGCAGGATGAACTGGGTCAGGCCGCGCGCCGAGGCGCCCGACAGCGCCTCGGGATCGAAGCGGCTCTCCTCGCGGATGATCGCCGCCAGCAGGTAGGGGTCGGTGTGCCGCCGGTCGGCCTCGCGGGTGATCGACTGGCGATACGGGAACGGGTAGAGCAGCCGGCGCAGCCCTTCGGGGAGCAGCCGGTGCGGCAGGCGCGTCGGCGCGCGGCGGGCGATGACGTCGGCGACGTAGAGGGACCTGGAGGTCTTTCCACCTTCGCTCAGCAGCCGGCTGCCGGTGTAGGCCAGCGAGATGTCCGAGACCGGGAAGTGGCGCAGCACGGCGGGCGCTCCCTGCCGCCAGAGGCCGAGCGCCAGCAGCATCTCCTCGGGGTGCCGCAGGCGCGATTGCCACAGAGGCCAGTCGCCGGGCGGCACCAGCCGTGCCTGGCGCACGGCCGCCACCTCGGGATCGCTCTCCAGCACCGCGAGCAGCCTGCGCCGAGCCTCCTGCCCTCGCGGGTCGCCGTTGCCCAGCACCAGCCAGGCCTCGAAGAGATCCCGCGACGAGGCGGACTGGGCCTGTTGCAGGGCGCGCTCGCGGGCGATCCGCCCGAGCTCGCCGATCAGCCGCCCGGCCGCCGCCTGGCCCAGCGGGTGGTACGCGTCGGCGCGCAACGCCCGGATGTAGAGCGGCAGGGCCCGGTCGAGGCTGCCCTCCGCCTCGGCCAGCCGGCCACGCCAGAAGGCCGACTCCACGGTCGGCGTCTCGCTGTACCCCTCCGCTGTGGTCAGCCAGGCGCCGGCGCGGTCGGTACGGCCGCGAACGATGTCGGAGGCCGCCAGGTAGAGCGCCGCCCGGGCCGCCAGGCCGCGCCACTGGCGGCGGTCCCGCAGCAGTTGGTAGACGTCCAGCGCCGCCTCCTCGGCGCCGCCCCGCCACTCGATGCGCATCGCCGAGATCAGGGCGGCGGCTGCCCAGTCCCCGGTGGGGTCGGCGACGTAGGCCTGGCGGTAGCTGGCCGACGCGTCGCTCCAGCTCCCCTGGAGCTCGAGCGAGCGGCCTCGCTGGTGGAGCGCCCGGGCGGTGCGGGCGGCGGGGTAGGGACGCTCGGAGAGGGCGCCAAAGTCGGTGGCGGCCTGGTCGTAGTCGCCGAGCCAGAAGCTGTTGCGCGCCAGGGCGTAGAGCGCCTCGTTGAGGTCTGCGTCCGCCAGCGGTGAGCCCTCCAGGCGGTTCAGCCCCTGGCGGATCAGCTGGCTGGAGCGGGCAAAGTCGCGGTGCTGATGGAGGACCAGGCCGATCCTGAGCAGCAGCTCGCCTCCCGGCGGGTCGAGCTCGAGCAGGCGGGAGGCCGCCTGACGGGCGGTCTCGTCGGCGGCGTCGGTGATCAGCAGTCCGTCGAGCCCGGCGAGCGCCGCTTCCGCGTCGCCCTTGCGCCCGTCGCAGTCGGCGGCCGCCAGCTCCATCAGCCGGGCCTCGGGCCGCGGCAGCCGCCACAGCCGGTGGCGGCGGAGCAGCCGGCAGTCGCCGCCGCGCTCGAGGCTGCGCGCCAGCAGCCGCGTGGCGTCGGGGATCAGCGGCGTCGGTGGGTTGCCGCCCAGCAGCGTCGCCAGCAGACCGGCGGCCACCTCGGGGTGCCCGGCCCGCTCCTGGCTGGCCGCCAGGCGGAAGCGGCCGTAGGCGGCCAGCCCCGGGGTCGCGGCGAGGGTCGCGGCGAAGGAATCTTCGGCTTCCGAGCGGCGGCCGAGCGCCTCCAGCAGATGGCCGCGCAGGTAGTGCAGGCCGAGCCGATCGGCCTGCGGGCGGTCCTCCTCGATCAGGACCTCGAGCCGCATCAGGACGGCCGCGTGGCGCTGCTCCAGCTGCAGCTCGACCAGCGGCGTCCGCGGATCGGATGCCCCGCCGGCGAGCAGCAGCGCCAGGGCCAGAATCATCCCGGAGGCCAGCCCAGGCGCCGGCCGCCGAGCAGGTGGAGATGGAGGTGGAAGACCGACTGGCCGGCCTCCTCGAGACAGTTGGTGACCAGACGAAAGCCGCGCTCGCCGAGCCCTTGCTGGCGGGCGATCTCGACCGCGGCCTGCTGCATCCGGCCGAGCAGCGGCGCGCTCTCGGCGGTGGTGTCCAGCAGCGTGGCGATGTGCCGTCGGGGGATCACCAGGATGTGGGTCGGCGCCTGGGGGGTGATGTCGTGGAAGGCGACCACGTCGTCGTCCTGGTAGACGAAGTCGGCGGGAATCTCGCCCGCCGCGATCTTGCAGAATATGCAGTCGCTCAACTTGTGCTCTCCCTTTCGACCCTGGCACCCAGGGCTTGCAATTTGAGTTCCATGCGCTCGTAGCCGCGGTCGAGGTGGTAGATCCGGTCGACCACCGTCTGGCCGTGGGCCACCAACCCGGCGATCACCAGCGAGGCCGAGGCGCGCAGATCGGTCGCCATCACCCGCGCGCCGGACAGCGGCGTGGGGCCGGTGATGCGGGCGGTGCGCTCGTCGAGCTGGATGTCGGCGCCCATCCGGGCAAGCTCGGGGACGTGCTGGAAGCGGTTCTCGAAGACGGTCTCGCGCAGGGTGGAAACGCCCTGCGCCTGGGTCATCAGGACCATGAACTGGGCCTGCAGATCGGTGGGGAACCCCGGGTGCGGCGCGGTGCTGACGTCGCAACGGCCGAGCTCGCCGGCACGCTCGAGGCGGAGGCCGCCCTCGCAGGCGGCTACGTCGCAGCCGGCGGCGGCCAGTTTATCCACCAGTGGTGCCAGATCGGCGGCGATCGCGCCGGCGACCTCCAGCGTGCCGCCGGTGGCGGCAGCGGCCAGCAGATAGGTTCCCGCCTCGATGCGGTCGGGGATCACCCGGTGGCTGGCGCCGCCCAGCCGGTCGACCCCTTCGATGGTGATCCGGTCGCTGCCGGCGCCGTCGATGCGCGCGCCCATGGCCGTCAACAGCCGCGCCAGGTCGACGATCTCGGGCTCGCGGGCACAGTTGTCGAGCACCGTCGTGCCCCGGGCCAGGCTGGCGGCCAGCATCAGGTTCTCGGTGCCGCCGACGGTGCGCACGCCAAAACGGAAGCCGCCGCCGCGCAGCCGGTCGGCATGCGCCGTGACGTAGCCGTGCTCCAGCTCGATGGTAGCGCCGAGCGCCTCGAGCCCGGCGAGGTGCTGGTCGATCGGGCGCACCCCGATGGCGCAGCCGCCGGGCAACGAGACCCGCGCCCGGCCCAGCCTCGCGACCAGCGGGCCCAGCACCAGGACGCTGGCGCGCATCGTCTTGACCAGCTCGTAGGGCGCATCGTCGACCGAGGGCTCGCCGCGGCAGTGGAGCTCCGTCGTCCCGTCCTCGCGCTCGGCGCTCTCCACCCCGAGATGCCCCAGCAGCCGGCGCAGCGTCCGCACGTCGCGCAGCCGCGGCAGGCCGAGCAGCTCGACCGGCTCCTCGGTGAGCAGGGCGGCAGCCATCTCGGGCAGGGCCGCGTTCTTGGCCCCGGCCACTTCGATCCTGCCGGAGATCCGGCACGGCCCGTCGATGCGAAACTGATCCATGCCGACCCGGCGCCGGCTCCCCACCGGCGCCACGGCCCTACATTCTCACGGATGATCGCCGGCGGCGAAGTCTGCCGCCCGCCACCGGAGGAAAGTAACTGCTAGCCCGACCTTCTCACCAGCTCTCGACTACGCCGCCGTATGTACCTGAATCTGCGAGACTTGCCTCGGTCGGTCATCCTCGACGTACTTCGAGTACGCCTGTGGTGCCCTCGGTCGGCAAGTCCCACATCTTCAGGCACCTACGCCGGCTCGCTGCGAGAGCCGGTGAGAAGGTCGGGCTAGCGCCGCCGGGTCATCACGATCCGCGGAATGCCGGCGTAGTCTGACCGGGTGACGACCAGGGCCAGCGGCGTGCCGGTCAGCAGCCTCTCCACCTCTTCGTCGCGCCCGGCGCCGATCTCGAAGGCGACGATGGTGTCCGGGCGCAGCTCACCGAGCTCGTTCGCCAGCCGTTCGATCACTGACAGCCGGTTGTGCGGCGCGAAAAGCGCCGCGGCCGGCTCGTGGTCACGCACGTCGATCGACAGGTACGGCCCCTCGTCGAGGCCGACGTAGGGCGGGTTGGAGACCACCAGATCGAACCCCGCGAGGCGCAGCGGCCGGGCCAGATCGGCCGCCGCCAGCGCCACCCGGCCGGCGACTCCGTGGCGGCGCGCGTTGACTTGCGCCACCGCCAGCGCGGCGGGAGAGATGTCGGTGGCGACGAGCCGCGCCCGCGGCAGCTCGCAGGCCAGGGTCACCGCCACACAGCCCGAGCCGGTGCCGAGGTCGAGGATCCGCGGCCGCGGCGGCAGGTCGAGCCCGAGAGCCACCTCGACCAAGTGCTCGGTCTCGGGGCGCGGGATCAGGACGCGCGAGTCGACCGCGAAGTCGCGGCCGTAGAACTCGCGCTCGCCCAAGATGTAGGCGATCGGCTCGCCGCTCAGCCGGCGCTCGAGCAGCTCCAGAAAGCGGCCCGCGTCAGCCGCCGCCAGCTCCTCCTCGGGGTGGGCCAGCACCCGGGCCTCGTCGCGGGCCAAGACCCGGGCCATCAGCAGCAACGCCTCGCGGCCGGGCGGCCGGAACGGCGCCGCGGCCAGACGACGGCGGGCGTCGGCCAGCAGTTGGCCGCTGTCAGGAGGTGTGCCCATGTGCGGCTGGTCCTACCTTCTCACCGCGCCCGTAGCCGGGCCGGGACGGGTTTGGGCGGCCGGGCGCGAGCGGGCCGACCTTTGGCAGCCGCGACCGTTCGGTGTCGTCACTTCGAGGCCGCCAGCCGCATCCGCTCGGCGTCGAAGTGGGCGCTCAGCGGCGCGATCAGCGGGTCGAGGTCGCCCTCGAGCACCGCCGGCAGCTGGTGCAGCGTAAGCCCCACCCGGTGATCGGTGACCCGGTTCTGGGGGAAGTTGTAGGTGCGGATCTTCTCCGAGCGGTCGCCGCTGCCGACCATCTTGCGCCGCT
Source organism: Thermoanaerobaculia bacterium (assembly GCA_963781065.1). Lineage (GTDB taxonomy): Bacteria > Acidobacteriota > Thermoanaerobaculia > Multivoradales > JAHEKO01 > CALZJC01. The sequence goes on from CAWAET010000003.1 coordinate 211,707, forward strand.
CGGCCGAGATCTCGGACTCCGCCCTCTCGCGCTCGATCTCGAGCAGCCGCGCCTTGAGCACTCGCATCGCCTTGGCGCGGTTCTTGATCTGGCTGCGCTCGTCCTGGCAGGAGACCACCAGGCCGGTGGGCAGGTGGGTGATCCGCACCGCCGAGTAGGTGGTGTTGACCCCCTGGCCGCCGGGTCCGGAGGAGCAGTAACGGTCGATGCGGAGGTCCTTTTCCTCCACCGCGATCTCCACGTCCTCGGCCTCGGGCAGCACGGCCACGGTCACCGCCGAGGTGTGGATCCGCCCCGAGGCCTCGGTCTCGGGCACCCGCTGCACCCGGTGCACCCCGGCCTCGTACTTGAGGCGGCTGTAGGCGCCGCGGCCCTCGACGATCGCCGAGACCTCCTTGAGGCCGCGGATGCCGGTCTCGCTGAGGTCGATGATCTCGACCCGCCAGCGCCGGCTCTCGGCGTAGCGGGTGTACATCCGGAACAGCTCGGCCGCGAACAGCGCCGCTTCGTCGCCGCCGGTGCCGGCGCGGATCTCGAGCACGACGTTGCGCTGGTCGTTGGGGTCGTCGGGCGTCAACTCGCGCCGCAGCTCTTCTTCGATCTCCGCCAGCTGGCCGGCGAGCCCGTCGAGGTCCTCCCGCGCCAGTTCGTAGAGCTCGTCGTCCCGGTTCATGCTCGCGAGCATCTCCTCGGTCTGCTGGCGCTCGGCCTCGAGCTCGCGGTAGCGGCGATGCAGCGCCACCGCCGGGCCGATCTCGGAGAGCCGTTTGCCGGCGTCTCGATAGCGATCCCGGTCGGCCAGGAACTCGGGGTCCGACAGCTTCTCGGTGAGCTCCCGGTGCTCGTCTTCGAGCGTGGAGAGTTGTTCCAGCATTGGAGGTTTCAGCCTTTCACGGTGCCTGTCGAGCAGGTCTCATTGTAGACGACGGCGGCAGCGCCGCCATCGACGCTCGCGCAGCGCGCACCACCACCCGGGCGACGCCGAGGCGTGCCGGGTGGAACGTCCGCTGGTGCGAGCTAGGAAGAGGACTTCTGCTGTGCGTAGCGCCGGTTGAAACGCTCGACACGGCCGGCGGTGTCGACCAGCTTCTGCTTGCCGGTGAAGAAGGGGTGGCACTCGTTGCAGATCTCGAGCCGCAACTCCTCCTTCGTCGAATGCACCTGGAACTTGTTGCCGCAGGCGCAGACCGCGGTCACGAGATGCAGCTCGGGATGGATTGCTTGCTTCACGACGGATACCTCGGGGTTGACTTGTTGCGGGGCGCCTTGACGGACGCTGAGTCGAGAACACTATCGAAACCGGCGATATTCCGCAAAGCGGCCGGCGGGCTGGCGCGAACCTCGGTCGGCAAACGACGTAGAGTGGTGGGACGGGCCGGTGCCGCCGGGCCGTCCCCGTGGCCATGCCGTCCGTTCGCCAGAGCTCCCGGAAGGTCCGCCGGCTGGCGGTGTCGGCGGCTTGGCTGGTGCTGGCCGCGCTCGCCCCCGCCACGGCGCAGGAGACGAGCCCGGCCGAGGCCGGCGCGCCGCGGCGCCAGCCGGCGGTCTACGAGATCCGCCGAGCCAGCTCCCGGATCGTGGTCGACGGCGTGCTCGACGAGCCGGCGTGGGAGAGCGCCCTGACCCTGCGGCTCGAGGTCGAGACCCGGCCGGCCGAGAACGGTGCGCCGCCGGTCGCGACCGAGTGCCTGGTGACCTACGACGACGATCGGTTCTACGCCGCCTTTCGCGCCTTCGACCCCGAGCCGGCGGCGATCCGGGCCCACCTGCAGGATCGCGACACGATCTTCGGCGACGACATGGTGGGCTTCAAGTTGGATCCCTTCAACGATGAGCGGCGCGCCTTCCAGTTCTTCGTCAACCCGCTGGGGGTGCAGTTCGACAGCCTGGAGGACGATGTCTCGGGCCGCGAGGACAACTCCTGGGATGTCATCTGGAGCTCGCGCGGCCGGATCACCGACCAGGGCTACGTCGTCGAGATCGCGGTGCCCTTTCATCAGCTGCGCTTCCCGAAAGGCGCCGGCGTCCAGACCTGGGGCTTCGACGCCGTGCGCTTCTATCCGCGCGGCCACACCCATCGCCTCGCCCTGCAGCCGGTCGACCGCGACATCCCGTGCCAGATCTGCCAGATCTCCAAGGTGCGGGGCCTCGAGGGGATCACCCCGGGGCGCAACATCGAGCTGGTGCCGACCCTCACCTCCAGCCGCACCGACGAGCGGCAGGGGTTCCCCGCGGGGCCGCTCACCGAAGGCAGCGTCGCCTCCGATCTCGGGCTCACCGGACGCTGGGGGGTGACCCCGAACCTGACCCTCAACGCTGCCGTGAATCCGGATTTCTCCCAGGTCGAGGCCGACAGCGCGCAACTCGACGTCAACAACCGATTCGCGTTGTTCTTCCCCGAGAAGAGGCCGTTCTTTCTCGAGGGCGCCGATTACTTCTCGACCCCGCTCGACGCGGTCTTCACCCGCAACGTCGCCGATCCCTCCTGGGGGGCCAAGCTGACCGGCAAGCAGGGGCCCAATGTGATGGGCGTCTTCGTCGCCCGCGACGAGTTGACCAACCTCGTCTTCCCGGGCAGCACCGGCTCTCGCAGCACCTCCCTCGACCTCGAGTCGACCGATGCCGTGCTGCGCTACCGCCGTGACCTCGGCGAGGCATCGGCCCTGGGCGTGCTGCTGACCAGCCGCGCTGGCGACGGCTACGACAACCGTGTCGCGGGTGTCGACGGCCTGTGGCGCTTCGGCGAGTCGAACTCGGTCCGCTTCCAGAGCCTGACGTCGCGGACCGAGTATCCGCTCGCGGTGGCCGCCGACTTCGAGCAGCCGAGCGGCGCTTTCACCGGCCGCGCGCACCAGATCGCCTACGAGCACGACGCCCGCGAGTGGGACTGGTACGCGGAGTACACCGACATCGGCCGCGACTTTCGCGCCGACATGGGTTTCCTGCCGCGCGGCGACTACACCCTGCTTGTCGGCGGCCTGGTCCGGACCTGGTGGGGCGACGAGGACGATTGGTTCACCGAGGTCCGGCTGGGCGGCGACTGGGACCTGACCGAGGACCAGTCGGGCCAGCTGGTCGAGGAGGAGCTCGAGGTCAACCTCAACGTCGGCGGCCCGCGCCAGTCCTGGTTCTGGCTCGGCCTCGGCACTCGCGACCAGTTCTTCAACGGGATCGACTTCGACGACCAGGTCTTCTACAACACCTGGGTCGAGGCTCGGCCCAGCGGCGCCTTCTGGTTCGCCATGTACACCGGCTACCGCGAGGCCATCGATTTCGCCAACACCCGACCGGGGAAGCAGTTTCTGTGGGAGCCCAGCGTGCGGCTCAACCTGGGCCTGCGGCTGAAGCTCAACCTGGACCACGAACTGCAGCGCTTCGAGGTCGACGAGGGCACCCTGTTCGAGGCCAACCTGACCCAGCTGCGGCTGGTCTACCAGTTCAACGTGCGCACCTTCGTGCGCACGATCCTCCAGTACCGCGACGTCGTCCGCGACCCGGAGCTGTACCGCGAAGACGTGGACGCGGTGACCGAGCGGCTGTTCACCCAGCTGCTCTTCTCCTACAAGCTCAACCCGCAGACGGTGCTGTTCGTCGGCTACGCCGACAACCGCGAGGGCGACGCGCGGGTCGACCTCACCGAGCGCAACCGGACGCTGTTCTTCAAGTTCGGCTACGCCTTCGTGCTGTAGCGCAGGAAGGCCTCGCGCCCTCAGCCGGCTCGAGCGGGTGAGAGCCGGTGAATGAGACCGCCGGGTGCTAGGAGGCGATGCGGTCGACCGAGATGTCGAGCCGCTTCATCATCTCGTGCAGCGTGGTCGGCTTGAGCTGCAGCAGCTTGGCGGCGGCCTTCTGCACGCCGCCGGTGGCCTCCAGCGCCTTGATGATCAGCTGGCGCTTGTAGCCGCCGACGGCCTCGTTGAACGACACGCCGTTGAGCGGCACCGAGGCGGTGGCGGGGAACAGGCCGCCGGGCTGGCGGATGCCCGGCGCCAGCAGGTCGACCCCGAGCTCCTCCTCGCTCGACAGCACCACCGCGCGCTCGATGACGTTCTCGAGCTCGCGCACGTTGCCCGGCCAGGCGTAGTCGAGCAGCAGCTCCATGGCCGCCCCCGAGACGCGCTCGAGGGCCTTCTCGTTCTCGTGCGCGTACTTGCGCAGGAAGTGCTGCACCAGCAGCGGCACGTCCTCGTTCCGCTTGCGCAGCGGGGGCAGCTCGATCGTGATCACGTTGAGCCGGTAGAAGAGATCTTCGCGAAACCTGCCCGACTGCACGCTTTCGGTCAGGTCGACGTTGGTGGCGGCGATGATCCGCACGTCGGCCTTGCGGGTGTCGACGCCGCCGAGCGGCATGAACTCCCGCTCCTGGATCACCCGCAGCAGCTTGCCCTGGGTGTCGAGCGGGATGTTGCCGATCTCGTCGAAGAAGATCGAACCGCCCGAGGCGGCCTCGAACAGGCCCTTCTTGTTGGCCACGGCGCCGGTAAAGGCTCCCTTGACGTGGCCGAAGAGGTTGCTCTCCAGCAGGTCGGGCGGCATCGAGCCCGAGTTGACGGTCACGAACGGCCCGCCGACGCGCCGCGAGTGGTGGTGGATCGCCTTCGCCACCAGCTCCTTGCCGGTGCCGCTCTCGCCCAGCACCAGGATGTTGCTCTTGGCCGGCGCCGCCAGCTTGATCAGCTCGAAGACCTTGCGCATCGGCTTCGACTTGCCGATGATGTTGTCGAAGGCGTAGACCTGGCGCAGCTGCTCGCGCAGCGAGCGGTTCTCGGCCGCCAGCTGGCGCTGCTCCAGCGCCTTGCGCACGGTCAACAGCACCTCCTCGTTCTTGAACGGCTTGGGGATGTAGTGGAAGGCGCCCTCGCGCATCGCGTCGATGGCGCTCTCGATCGAGGAGTAGGCGGTGATGACGATGATCTGCTGGTCGGGATCCTCGGCCCGGATCCGCTTGAGCACCTCGAGCCCGGAGGTGTCCGGCAGCATGAGGTCGAGCAGCACCAGGTCGACCTCCTCCCGCTCCAGCAGCGCCATGCCCTCGGCGCCGCTGCGCGCGCTGCGGGTCTCGAACCCCTCCTGCTGGAGCAGCGAGGTCAGGACGTCCTGCAGGACCTCCTCGTCGTCGATGACGAGGATGCTCACGCGCGCTCCGCGCCGGGGTGGAAGCGGGGCAACTCGACCACGAACCGGCTGCCCTCGCCGGGGCGGCTGACGACCCGGATGTCGCCCTCGTGGCGCCGCACGATGTTGTGGCTGATCGCCAGTCCGAGCCCGGTGCCGCCGGCCCCCTGTCGTGTGGAGTAGAACGGCTCGAACAGGCGCTCGAGGTCTTCGGCGGTGATGCCGGGGCCGGTGTCTTCCACGGCGAGCCAGACCCACCGCTGGCTGGCGCTGATGGAGACGGTCAAATCGCTGCCCTCGCGGCCGGTCATCGCCTCGATGGCGTTGAGCACCAGGTTGGTCAGCACCTGCTCGAGCTCGCCGCCGCTGCCCTCGATCAGGATCTCGTCAGCGTCGGCCGGCGGCTGCCAGTGCAGGGTCACGCCCGCCGCTCGGATGCGCTCGATGAGAAGCTCGAGAGTCTCGTCGACCATCTCCGACAGCGTCAGCCGGGTGCGAACCTTCGGTCGGTCCCGGGCCAGCTCGAGCAGGTTGTTGACGATGCGGGCGGCGCGGAAGGTCTGCTTCTCCACCTTCTTGAGCAGCGCGTGGCGCGGGTCGCTGGCCTCGGTTCCGGCGAGCAGCATCTGGGCGTAGCTCGAGATGCCGGTGATCGGCGTGTTCACCTCGTGCGCCACGCCGGCGGCCAGCATGCCGAGCGAGACCAGGCGCTCTTTCTCCTGGAGCGCGGTCTCCATCGCCACGCGGTCGCTGATGTCCTGCACCAGCACGACCCTGCGGCCGTCATCGGCGCCCGTCTGAAGCGGCGCCACGCTGACCTGCAGATGGCGCCGGCCACCGTCGGCGTGGCCGAAGGCGACCTCTCGAATGCCCTCGCTGGGGGCAGGTAGCGGAGTGATCGGCAGGACCTCGGACAACGGCTGTCCGGCGGCGTTGTCGGTGCCCGCGATCTGGGTGAACGCCTGGTTGGCGGACAGCACCACCTCGCTGCCGTCGATCACCGCGATGCCGGCCGGCGAGGCGTCGAAGATCCGCTGGCTGAAGCGCTGCAGCCGCACCACCTCGTCGAGCCGGCGGTGGACCTCGTCGAGCAGCTCGGCGTTTTCGATCGCCAGCGTGGCCTGGTTGAGCAGGTTGCGCACCAGGTCTTCGTCGTCGCTCGACAGCGGCACCTCGTCGTCTTTGTAGCCGGCGATCAGCAGGCCGATCCGCTTGCTGCGCAGCTGCATCGGGAAGGCGTAGCGGTAGCCGGCGGTGTAGAGCTCCTGCAGCGGGCTTTCGACCTCACCCGGCAGCTCGACGCCGCTCAAGCTGGCGACCTCGGCCTGCCAGATGTCGTCGGCAACCCGGTCGGCGGCGATCGGCGAGCTCGGGGCCGCGCGCGGCATCAGCGGCACCAACTCTCCGCCGTGCAGCAGCAGCAGGTTGGCCGGACTGATGTCGAGACCGGCTTCGAGGCTGTCCACCAGCGTCGTGCACAGGCTGTCCAGGTCGCGCAGCTCCAGCAGGTCGCGCCCGGCCTGGGACAGCGCCCGCCGTTTGGCGAACCGGCTGCCGTACTGCAGCCGTTCGAGCGAGCTGCTGACGCTGCGCCGGACCGGCAGCATCATGCCGGCGATCATCAGACCCGAGACGAACGACAGCAGGTTGCGCGCCAGGACCGTCTCGTCCGGCAGCATGCGGTTGATCGTCAGGTTGGCGAGCGAGAAACCGATGACGCCGACCAGCACGGTCAGGCTGAGCGACGCCGCGTTGCGCACCAGGATGCCGATGTCCCACAGCTTGTAGCGCAGGATGGCGTAGGCGAAGGTCAGCGGCACCAGGCCGAGCGGCATCACCGCCAGCGCCGCGAGCGGCCCGGGCAGCTGCGAGCCGAGCACGTACGGCAGCGCGTAGAACAGCGCGAAAGGGAGATAGCCGCCGACCATGCCGACCGCTACCCAGGTCGCCTGGCGGTGCCGCTCGGCCTGCTGGTCGCGCCGCCCCAGCCGCCAGATCAGCATCGCCGCCGCCGCCAGCCCGAAGATCGCCAGGTGGAAAAGCTCGAGCCGGTCGAGCATGGCGATGGCGCCGGCGATCCGGCCGCCAAACAGCCAGCGGCCGTTGAGGACGACCAGGTCGGCTTGCATCACCAGCAAGAAGACGGCCGGGAGGTAGAAGAAGGGCACCGCCGGCCGCAGCCGCTTCGAAACCGCTGGGAAGATCACGAACAGGTGCAGCGTCAGCGGCGCCAGCAGCACCCGGGCCACCTCCTCCAAAAGGAACAGGCCCTTGCCGGCGAGGTCGAACGGGGCGCGCGCCGAGAGGATGTAGACCAGCGCCGAGACCAGACACCAGAAGTAGAAGACCCGTGCCGGCCGCCGCCGATCCCGCAGCAGGGTATAGAGGCCGATCGCCAGATAGCTGGCGCCGATCAGGGCGAGCACCAGATAGGCCCAGTCGATGGTCAGCGGCGGCAGGGCGTGGACCACCTCGGTCACCGTGCCGTCGCGCAGAATCAGCAGCTCGCTGCTCGCCCGGCGGCGCAGCGCCTCCTCGAGCTCGGCGACGCGGCCGTAGCCCTCGCCGTCGATCTGCAGGATGCGGTCTCCGGGCAGCACCTCGACCCCGGGCTCCACCGCCGTCACCAGCCAGGAGCCTTGCTGCGCCTCGACCTCGAAGCCGATCGGCTGGAAGCCGGCCATCGTGCGCAGCAGGCTGGCGCCGCCCGCCACCACCACCACCGCCGCCAACAGCACTGCCGTCAACAGACGGGCCACGGCAGTGGTGCGAGTCTCGGTCATCGGAGCGCCCCGGGGAGCCCTCTTTCAAGAAGCAGGATGCGTGCCACGGAATCGGTTCCTTGAACCGCCGAAAAGTCCTCAAGCGCAGGGGCTTTGGCGACCCGGCGTCCAGCAAGTTGAATCTTATCCAACGGGATGGATTCAAGGAACCGCGCGGAAAATCTGTGGAAAAACGCAGCAGGAGGCCTAAGCTGTCACGCAGCAGGAGGCTTCAGCAGTCTTCAGCAGTCTTGCCAAGCTGAGTCAACGACTCGGCTTGGCTGACACCTGAAGCCTCGCAGCCCATCCGGGCTGCAAGGCTTCAAAACTTGACGGCCAGGCCACCAGTCACGCGCCGGCGCAACTCGTCGGGGTCGTCGTACTGGCGGCCGGAGGGCAGCGAGCCGCGGCTGAACTCCATGTTGAGCTGCAGCGCCAGGTCCGAGGCCATCGCTTCGAGGATGTCCAGATCCTGCGTCACCATCACCTGCAGCCGTTCCAGGGACTGGTCGTTCTCGGCGCGGCGTCGGGTCGTGCCCACCGGGCTGAGGTTCTGGGCCAGGTGGTGGAAGGACAGGAAGAGGCCCGTCGAGGTGCGCTCGAACTGGGTGTCGATCGAGGTGACCAGGTAGCGCACCTCGTTCTCGTGCGGCACCTGGTGGGTGTTGAGCAGGACGCCGCCGCCACCTGCCGCCAGGTTCGACTCCATCCGCGCATGGATGCCGGGTGCCAGCCGCCGCTCCATTTCGAAGGTCAGCTCGGGCAGGACGTCGCCGTCCACGAGATAGATGCTCTCGAAGAAGTTGTAGAAGTCGCGATCGAAGTAGAGGCGCAGGGTCTCGGCGAACTGCCGGTGGGTGGCGCCGACGCTCAGCTTGCTGTCCTCGTCCTGGCGCGCGACGAAGAGCCGGTAACAAAGCTCCTCACCCTGCTCGCAGTGGTCGCCGTCGCCGAAGTAGGCCGGCGCGAAGTCGATCAGCTCGTACTGGTTCTCGCCGTCGGCGCGGAGCCGGCTGCTGACCGAGCTGCCGGCCTGCCACGACTGGCCCAGCTGCAGCACGACGCCGCCGCGCGGCGTCAGCCACACCGAGCCGTCGCGGAGGGTCGAGTAGAGGCCGTACTCGAGCAGCACGCCGGGGCTGATCTGCAACCCGCCACGGCCAAAGATGTCGAGCTGTTCGCGCGGCAGGATCAGGCCCTGCTCGTTGGCGTAGTCACCCTCGCGCTCGTGGTATCGGAAGCCGGTCTCCAGGCTGGTCCGCTCGGTCAAGGGGGTGGCGTAGGAGCCCTGGAGGCGCCACGAGCGCGAGGCGGTCGGGATGCCCAGCGGCGCCCAGATGCCGAAGCCGTAGAAGTTGTTCTCGGCGGTGTACTGCGCTTCCAGGGTCGTCGACCGGCCCTCGCCCAGCGGCTGCGACCAGCTGACCCGGTGGCTTTCCAGGTCGATCACGTCGAGCGCGCGGCCGCCCATGTCGAGGCGGTTGCTGGTCGTTGAGACCTGCACCATCGAATTGCTTCGACCCTCGACGTTGAAGGTGACCTGCTGCGTGCTGCCGTTGAGCGCGCCGCCGAAGTCGACCGGCTGGAGCTCGCTGAAGTCGCCTTCCAGGTCGAGCCTGAGATCGCGGATCTCGCCGCTCAGGTCCACCCGGCCGCCGGTGAGCTGGCCACCGCCGTCGGGCAGCCCGCCGTCGATGCCGGTCAGGGCCTGCAGCCGCGTCCGGAGCTGGAGCGCGGCCGGCGGCGCTCCGGCCGCCAGGGCGGCCTCGCCGATCAGGCCGATCTCGCGCAGGATGTCGGGCGGGACCTGCTCGCGGACCGACCAGAAGCCGGCGGCCGCCGCCACACCCGGCCGCTCCTCGACCAGCTGGACGTCGATCCACTGCCGCTTGCCGGACGAGCTGCGAGTCAGCTTGACGATCGCCGGCAGGAAGCCGGCCTTGGCGGCGATGATCTTGTACAGGCCGGCGGGCAGCTGCTCGAACAGAAAGCGGCCCTGCTCGTCGGTGACGCCGCGCCACAGCTTGAGGTCGCCGAGCTGATAGGCGTAGACCGCCGCCGCGGCGAGCGGAGCCGCGCCGCCGCTGACCCGGCCGGCCACCGCGCCCGGCTCGACCAGCCCATCGCCATGGGCAACGCCCGCCGTCGCCAGTAGCGGCAGCAGGAGGAGCGCGGCGATGCGCCTGGGTGTAGACATGTCGGACAACAGTCTAGTACGAGAGAAGTGTAGATAGATGCGCGGGGGGTGTCAATCCGCTTGTCCGGCCCCCTGCACCCTCTCCACACCCTGTCCGGCCGGTTGGTGACCGTCGCCGGACCAATCTAGCCCATCACGCTCCGCCCGGCGGCGCCATCCGCCGGGCTGCGGCCGGTCGCCGGGCGGCGGCCACGGCGGCGCACCACGGTGGCGGCTCCCCCAGGCGCTTGAGGGCGGCCGCGGCCTGGTCCAGCGTCGCCCCGGTGGTCGCCACGTCGTCGACGAGGAGAACCGGCCGGTTGCCGATCTTCGAGGATCGGCGGCCGCGAAAGGCCCGCTCCAGGTTCGCCTGTCGTTGCGACCGGGGCAGCCGGGCCTGTGGCGGCGTCGGCCGGCGGCGCCGCAGCGCCCGCACCAGCGGCCGGTCGAGGCGCCGCGCCAGGGGCCTGGCGATGCGCTCGGCCTGGTTGTAGCCGCGCGCCAGCTGGCGCCGCCAGTGAAGCGGCACCGGCACGACCGCCTCGACGGCGCGCAGCTCACCCCCCAGGCAATGCCAGATCTCCTCCGCCAGCTGGGCGCCGAGGAAGTCGAGGCGGCCGAACTTCAGGGCGTGGATCACCTGCTCGAGCGGCGGCGCGTAGCTCCAGACCGCCAGCAGTCGATCGAAGGCCGGCGGCCGGCGCCGGCAGCGGCCGCAGAGATAGCCCGCCGGCAGCGCCGCCGCCGCCAGCGGTCGGCCGCAGCCCGAGCAGCGGCGGCCGCGCAGCGCCTCGAGCCGACCTCGGCAGGGCAGGCAGAGCCCCAGCCACAGGGGGCCGGGGCGGCTCTCCCGCTCGCAGCCGAGACAGATCGGCGGGAAGACGAAATCGAGCACCGCCGTCAGCGGGCCGCCTGTGATGATCCGCGAGCCCAACCGTACTCTCCCGTGGAGTAGAGACGGATTCCGCTACCGCTATACTTGTGTTTCGCCCGCCGCCGCGGCCGATCGGAGGATGCGACCCTTGAACAGAACGCTGCTGCTCGCCATCTGTCTGCTGTCTCTCGGTGCCCTGCTGGCTCCCGGTGGCGCCGTTGCGCAGGAAGACCAACCGCTCGAAGCGACCCTGCTGTTCGGATTCGGCGGCTCGTTCGACGAAGACCAGAGCGGCCTCGGCAACTCGGGCTACCAGCTCGGGCTGTCGCTGGGCGTGGCTCGCCGCACCAAGGTGGGCGTGCGGTTCGGCGAGATCGGCTACGACGGCGGCGATGCCATCGGGGTGATTGCGCAGCCGACCTTCAGCTACGTCACGATCGGCGGCGAGTACACCTTCTCCGAGCGCTACTACGAGTCGGGCGTCTACATGGCCCTTGGCGCCTACCGGCTCGAAGGGCTGCTCGGTGGGCAGCCCTACGACCAGGCGACCGTGGGCGTGGCCGTCGGCGTGACCGGCGAGTTCGAGATCACCCGGCGGTTCGGCTTCGTGGTCGAGGCCGCAGGCCATTTCGCGGACTTCGGCCCGGCGCGCTACTTCATCACCTTCCACGGCGGCCTGGCCTACCACTTCTAGACTCTAGTTGGTCTCCACCTCGCAGCCGGACCGGCGCCGCGCCCTGCTCGTTGGCGTCAGCCTGGGCGCCACGCCGGGCTTCGTGGTTGAAGAGCACCTCGACGAGCTCGCCGAGCTGACCCGCTCGGCCGGTGTCGAGGTGGTGGGCCGCGCCATCCAGAAGCGGCCGCGCCCCGACGCGCGCACCTTCATCGGCAGCGGCAAGGCGGCCGAGATCCACGCCGCCGCGGACGAGCTCGGCGCCGACCTGATCGTTTTCGACGACGACCTCTCTCCCGGCCAGGTCAAGAACCTGGAGAAGATCTTCGAAGCCGAGGTCTACGACCGCAGCGCCCTGATCCTCGAGATCTTCTTCCAGCGCGCCCGCACCCGCGAGGCCCGCACCCAGGTCGAGCTGGCCCAGCTGACCTACATGCTGCCGCGGCTGACCCGGCGCTGGACCCATCTGTCGCGGCAGATGGGCGGGATCGGCGGCCGCGGCGGCGAGGGCGAGACCCAGCTCGAGGTCGACAAGCGCATGATGCGCAAGCGGATCGGCCAGCTCAAGCGCGACCTGGGGAAGATCGAGCGCACCCGCGAAGTGCAGCGGCGCGGCCGCGAGGGGGCGGCGCTGGTGGCCCTGGCGGGCTATACCAACGCCGGCAAGTCGACCCTGTTCAACCGCCTGACCCGGGCCGGCGTCAAGGTCGAGGACCGGCTGTTCGCCACCCTCGACTCCAAGCTGAGCCGGGGCGCGCTGGATCACGACGGCTCGATCGCGGTGTTCAGCGACACCGTGGGCTTCATCCGCAAGCTGCCCCACCACCTGGTGGCCTCGTTCAAGAGCACCCTGGAGGAGATCGCCAACGCCGGCGTCGTGCTGCACGTCGTCGACCGCAGCCACCCGGGCTGGGAAGAACAGCTGCAGATCGGTCTCGAGGTCCTGGCCGACCTGGGCGTCGAGACCGGGCGCATCCTGACGGTGTTCAACAAGACCGACCGGCTCGACGGGCATCCCCGCAACGGCGCGGGTGGCGACGGCGGCGAGGCGGTCTGGGTCTCCGCCCTCACCGGCCACGGCCTGGACGAGCTCAGGACGGTGATCCGAGGCCGGATCGCGGAAACTCGACCCCGCTCCTGAGCTCGGACCTCGGGCCGCCGAGGGCCTGGAACGGCCGGGTATTCTCCGCAGGCGCCTCAGTCGCCAGCCGCGGCCGTTGCGTCGGGCAGCGCCTCTTTGTGGACCCCGCGCACCGCCCGCCCGGACGGGTCGGCCTGTCCGGCCCAGGCCTCGTCCCAGGCGATCGCGGTCGGCGTGCGAGCAGGCGATGCTCGGCCCCTCGGGAACGCAGCGCGCCGCCGCGCTCGCCGGGGAAGTGGGACTCGAAGATCGAGCGGTAGAGGTAGGCCTCCTTGGTCGCCGGCGGGTTGACCGCGAAGCGGTACCGCGCCCGCGCCAGCTGGGCGTCGCTCGACCTCGCGCTCGGCGTGCTCCTTGAGCGAGTCGATCCAGGAGTAGCCGACGCCGTCGGAGAACTGCTCCTTCTGCCGCCAGAGGATCTCGTCCGGCAGGTAGCCCTCGAAGGCCTGGCGCAGGGCGTGCTTCTCGATCCGGCCGTCCTTGACCATCTTCTCCTCGGGGTCGAAGCCCATCGCCACGTCGAGGAACTCGCGGTCGAGAAACGGCACCCGCGCCTCGATGCCCCAGGCGGCCATCGACTTGTTGGCCCGCAGCAGTCGAACAGGTGCAGCTGGTCGAGCTTGCGCACCGTCTCGGCGTGCAGCTCGCGGGCGTCGGGCGCCTTGTGGAAGTAGAGGTAGCCGCCGAAGATCTCGTCCGCGCCCTCGCCGGTGAAGACCATCTTGATCCCCATCGCCTTGATCCGCCGCGCCATCAGGTACATCGGCGTCGCCGCGCGCACCGTGGTGACGTCGAAGGTCTCGAGGTGGTAGATCACGTCGGAGAGCGCGTCGAGCCCCTCCTGGACGGTGAACTGGAAGCTCGTGGTGGACGGTGCCGATGTGCTCGGCGGCGATGCGTGCCGCCTCGAGGTCGGGCGAGCCCTCGAGGCCGATGGCGAAGGAGTGCAGCCGCGGCCACCAGGCCTCGCTGCGCTCGTCGTCCTCGATCCGGCGCTCGCTGTGGCGGCGCGCCAGGGCGCTGGTCAGCGACGAGTCGAGACCGCCCGACAGCAGCACGCCGTAGGGCACGTCGCTCATCAGCTGCCGCTCGACCGCGTCCTCGAGCGCCTCGCGCAGCCGCGCCGGGTCGAGCGGCGTTGCCGGCGACCGCCTCGTAGTCGCCCCAGGCCGGCTTGTAGTAGGGCAGCGGCTCGCCGACCTCGCTGTCGAGATAGTGGCCGGGGGGAAACTCGCCCAGGCTCTTGCAGATGCCGACCAGCGCCTTCATCTCCGAGGCGACGTAGAACCGGCCCTCCTCGTCGTAGCCGGTGTAGAGCGGCATCACGCCGATCGGGTCGCGGGCGATCAGGTAGCGGCCGCGACCGCTGGTCGTAGAGGGCGAAGGCGAAGATGCCCGACAGGTCGTTGAGAAAGTGGGCGCCGCGCTGCTCGTAGAGCGCCAGGATGACCTCGCAGTCGGAGCCGGTCTGGAAGGCGTAGGGCTCGGCCAGGCCCGCCTCGAGCGCCTTGTGGTTGTAGATCTCGCCGTTGACCGCCAGGGCCACCTGGCCGGTCGGGTCGTAGAGCGGCTGGGCGCCGTGCTCGATGTCGACGATGGCCAGCCGCTCGTGCGCCAGGATCGCCCGCTCGCAGGCGAACAGGCCGCTCCAGTCGGGGCCCCGGTGGCGCTGCCGGCGGGAGAGCTCGAGCGCCCGTTTGCGCAGCGAGCCCGAGTCGCCGTGGATCTCGAAGATGCCGAGGATCGAGCACATGCCGCGACCCTATCAACGGCGCCGGTCCGGAAGCTCGCCCGACGCACCTCGGGACCGCCCAGCGCGGTGCCGACTTCCAGCGGATGCAAGAGGCGGCGCCTCCGGCCGGGATTCCTTGAGGCACAGGCAAGATTGGCGTGGTCGAATCCGTCCCTATTCGATGGAGAAGAGGCGGCGCGTTTACACATGTGTCGCACATGTGCCATGCTGTGCAGGTGCCCAAGATGATCCAGGTCCGCAACGTGCCCGATCGCCTGCACCGCGAGCTGAAGCGTCGCGCTGAGCTCCAGGGGCAGACCCTCACCCAGTTCATCGAGGAGATCCTGGAACGAGAGGTGGGACGGCCCAGCCGGGAGGAGGTGCTGGACCGGATCGCCCGGCTCGAGCCGGTCGAGCTCGACCCGCCGGCCGCCGAGATCATCCGTCAGATGCGGGACGGACGTTGATCGTCCTCGATGCCTCGAGCGTCGTCGAACTGGTCGACCGCTCGCGACTCGGCGGCGCCGTCGCGCGGCGAATCCGGGACCCTGGAGAGTCTCTCCATGCGCCTCATCTGCTCGACCTGGAAGTAGCGCAGGCTCTTCGCCGAGCGGCCGCAGCCAACGTCGTAGCCGCGACGCGCGCCCGCCAGGCGCTCGAGGTCCTGGCTCTGCTCAACATCACGCGCTATCCGCACGACCGCCTCCTGCCCCGCATCTGGGAGCTGCGCCACAACTTCACGGCCTACGACGCCGCCTATGTCGCCCTGGCCGAGGCGCTGGACTGTCCGCTGCTCACCTGTGACCGGCGGCTGCAGCGCGCCGCGGGCGCGAAGGCGCGCGTCGAGCTGGTGAAGGCCTGAGCGGCCAGTCCGGACCGGGTCGCTCGCAGCCGCTCGAGATGCCGCCCGCGCCACGGCGTCGAGGGTCGCTGTCGGCGGTAGGATCTCCTCTCACCCCAGGAGGCCCCATGAGAGCCCACTCGCCGTCCCCGACCACTCGCCAGCTCATCCTCGCCATCCCGTGCCTGCTGGCCGCGGCCGCCCTGGCCCCGGCGGCCCTCGCCCAGCGCCCGGGCATCCCCGAGGGCCACGGCGAGTACGTGCGCAGCCACTACACCAAGTTCGAGCACCGCATCCCGATGCGCGACGGGGTCGAGCTGTTCACCGCCGTCTATCTGCCCAACGACACCTCGAAGACCTACCCGATCATGCTCTACCGGACCCCGTACGGCATCGGCCCCTACGGCGCCGACAAGTACCGCGAGCTGCTCGGCCCCAACCCCGAGTTCGACAAGGAGGGGTTCATCTACGCCCTGCAGGACGTCCGCGGCCGCTTCCTGTCCGAGGGCGAGTTCGTCAACATGCGGCCCCACATCGCCAAGAAGACCGGACCGGCCGACGTCGACGAGTCGACCGACACCTACGACACCATCGAGTGGCTGCTCGAGCACATCCCCGGCCACAACGGCCGGGTGGGGCAGACGGGGGTCTCCTACCCGGGCTTCTACACCTCGGCCGGGGCGATCGACTCGCACCCGGCTCTCAAGGCGATCTCGCCCCAGGCGCCCATCGCCGACTGGTTCTGGGACGACATGCACCACCACGGCGCCTTCATCCTGCCGCTGGCCTTCAACTTCTTCTCCAGCTTCGGCGTCGCCCGGCCCGAGCCCACCACCGAGTGGCCCGAGCGCTTCGACCACGCCACGCCCGACGGCTACCAGTTCTTCCTCGACCTGGGGCCGCTCGGCAACGTCAACGAGCGCTACTTCAAGGGCGAGATCGACTTCTGGAACCAGGTCGCCGCCCACCCCAACTACGACGAGTTCTGGCAGTCGCGCAACATCCTGCCGCATCTCGACAACATCACCGCCGCGGTGATGACCGTGGGCGGCTGGTTCGACACCGAGGACCTCTACGGCCCGCTCAAGACCTACCGCTCGATCGAGGAGAAGAACCCGGGGATCGCCAACACGCTGGTCATGGGCCCCTGGCCGCACGGCGGCTGGCGGCTGGGCGGTGGCGACAAGCTGGGCACGGCGGAGTTCGGCTTCAAGACCGCCGAGTTCTTCCGCGACCTCGAGCTCGGCTTCTTCAAGCACCACCTCAAACAGCAGGGCGAGGTCGACCTGCCCGAGGCGCTGGTCTTCGAGACCGGCGCCAACCGCTGGCGGCGGTTCGACGCCTGGCCGCCCGCGGGTGTCGAGCCGCGCAAGCTCTTCCTGGGCGCCGACGGCGGCCTCGGCTTCACCGCCCCGGCCGCCGAGGCTGCCGGTGTCGACGACTACCCCAGCGACCCGGCCCGGCCGGTGCCCTACACCCGGGAGATCACCACCCGCTGGGCGCGCGACTACATGACCGAGGACCAGCGGTTCGCCGCCCGGCGGCCCGACGTCCTGGTCTACGCCACCGAGCCGCTGGAGGACGACCTCACCCTGGCCGGCCCGCTGACCGCCGAGCTGTGGGTCTCGACCACCGGCTCGGCCTCCGACTTCATCGTCAAGCTGGTCGACGTCTTCCCGCCGTCGACCCTGAGCACCGCCGAGCGCCGCGCCCGGCGGGCGCGCCGCGGCCCGCCGGAGGGCCCCGCCGACCGCGGCAACCACCAGATGCTGGTCCGCGCCGAGGCCTTCCGCGGCCGCTTCCGCAACAGCTACGAGACCCCCGAGCCCTTCGTCCCCGGCGAGGTGGCGAAGCTCGACTTCGAGCTCCAGGACGTGCTCCACACCTTCCAGCGCGGCCACCGGGTGATGATCCAGATCCAGAGCACCTGGTTCCCCTTCGTCGACCGCAACCCGCAGAGCTGGGTGCCCAACATCTTCGAGGCCACCGAAGAGGACTTCGTCAAGGTCACCAACCGGGTCCACCGGTCGCCGGAGCAGCCGAGCGGGATCCGGGTCGGGGTGCTCGGACAGTGAGTAGGCTCACTCTGGCCCTGAGCGAAGCGACGCTGCGCGAAGCTCGGCGGATAGCCTCCGAGCGGTCGACCACGCTCAGCGCCATGGTCGGCGACTACCTCGAGGAGGTGATTCGTCGAGACCGCGCCGCCCGCGCGCGTCGGCGCATCGCAATACTGTGCGCGGAGTCGCGAGCCGAAGTCGGTCAGCGCGCGTGGAGCCGAGACGGCCTGCATCAGCGCGGGTAGCTGCGCTAGGATCACAGTCATGCGGAAGGCGCCAGGCAAGGGGCCTTGCCTACGATCGGCGGTTATCTCGGCGGCTCTTCTGCTTGCCTGGGCGACTCCGGCCGCGGCCGCCACCTGGCAGCTCGCCCGCGGCCCCTCGGCCGTCACCTTCAAGGTCTCGCACCTGATCTTCTCCGAGGTCGAGGGCCGCTTCACACGGTTCACCGGCTCGGTCGACCTGCCGGGCGACGACCTCGAGCAGGCCCGGATCGACGCCGAGATCGACGCCGCCAGCATCCACACCGGCCACCAGGACCGCGATCGCCACCTGGTGAGCGACGAGTTCCTCGCCGCCGACGCCTTCCCGCGGATCCGCTTCGTCAGCCGCACCGATCAGCCGCACCGGCGCCGGACAGCTACGAGATCGTCGGCGACCTCACCATCCGCGACGTCACCCGCCCGATCGTCCTCGCCGCCACCTCGATGGGCCGGCGCGAGACCACCACCGGCGCCCGCCTCGACTTCGAGGCCACCGGCACGCTCAACCGGGCCGACTACGGCCTGCGCTGGAACCGGATCTGGGACGGCAAGGCCGTGCTCGGCGACGAGGTCGAGATCCGGCTCAAGGTCTGCCTGGTGGAGGGTGGCGAGGGCGGGTCGCCGTCGCGCTAGTAGGTCAACGGCCTCAGGCAGGCTGGCCTCCGCTGAGGCTGCCGGCGCGCCATTGACACCCTCTTCCGGCGCGCCGCTAGACTGCCCGCGGCAGGTGCTCATCCCAGCGGCCGATCCCTCGGCCGGAGCACCGACACAACGCCACCCGTGGGGCCGTAGCTCAGTTGGGAGAGCGCCTGAATGGCATTCAGGAGGTCGTCGGTTCGATCCCGATCGGCTCCACCAGTTCCCTTCCTACATTTTTCCCTGTAAACTGCTGATTCCAAGGGCTTAGGGCCGTTTGGCCCGTGCGCTCTTGTACGATCTGGGCTCTAGCGTCCGCGTTGTGTTTCGGTGTAGTGTGGTGACATTATGGTGACATCCTAGGGACTTCAGCCGTGAAACTCACCAAATCCACGATCGATCGGGCGGAGTATCAGGGCCTGCCTCTGAGGGCGCTCGAGAAGAGGCGACGCCGAGAGGAGATCTCGGACGGGGAGTACGTGCAGACTCGAGCCGAGATGCTGGCTCCCTTCCATCATCGCGGCAAGGACGGCAGGCCCAAATGGCGGCGATACGTGCTGTGGGACTCGGAGGTTCCGGGCCTCGGCCTTCGCGTCACGCCGAGCGGCCGCAAGACCTTCGTCCTCTCCTATCGCCACCGGGGAATCAAGCGCCTCATGGCGCTGGGCAGGTACGGCGGGGGCCTGACCCTCCACCAGGCCCGCGAGCTGGCCCAGGACAAGCTCCACGAGAAGACCAAGGGCACCGATCCGCTGCTGGAACGCCGAGAGGGGCGACGGCGCGCCAAGGAGGCCAAGACCGTCTCGGATCTCTGCGAGGCGTTCCTCGAGCGCCACTCCAAGGCCTCCAAGAAGACCTGGCGCGACGATCACTACCGCGTCGAGAAGTACATCAAGCCCAGGCTCGGCGCCCTGCGGCTGGAGGACGTGACGCGAGCCCGGATCGACCAGCTCTACCGCGAGATCGGCTCAGAGCACCCCTACGCCGCGAATCGAGTGCTGGCTCTTCTCAGCGCCATGTTCAACCTCGCACCGGAATGGGGGTTCCTGCCGGAAGGATGGCCGAACCCGGCACGCGTCAAGAAGGCGGCCATGTACCGAGAGCGGCGGCGAGACCGGCCCGTCAAGGACGAAGAGCTGCCGGGACTGCTCCAGGCCATCGAAGCAGAGCCGAATCCCTACGTCCGGGGACTGTTCCAGCTCCTGCTCCTGACCGGCCTGCGCAAGAGCGAGTGGCTTCGAGCCAAGCGGGACGACATCGACTACGGCCGCGGGACGCTTCGACTGGCGGAGACGAAAGCCGGCCAACCGCGACACGTCCCGCTCTCGTCGGCGGCTCTGGAGATTCTGCGGCGACTCCCCCCGAGGATCGGCAACCCCTACCTCTTTCCCTCATCCGCGAAGCCGGGAGTCCCTCTCGCCGATGTTCGCCGGGCGTGGCACCGGATCAGAGAATCCGCGGGCTGTCCCGACCTGCGAATCCACGATCTCCGACATTCCGTCGCGACCTGGCTGTCGGAGGCGGGGAACCCGGCCCAGGCGATCCAGCAGGCCCTCGGCCACCGGAACATCGAGCAGAGCATGGGCTACGTCCACGCCAGCGACCGGGCGCCTCGTGAAGCACTCGAGCGGCTGGGCGAGAGAATCGACTCAGCCAGTCCGCCAGAAGAGAACGACGAAGACTGAAGC
>CAWAET010000004.1:0-929539 GCA_963781065.1 Thermoanaerobaculia bacterium
AGGTCACGGCCGCTGAGCTGGTGGCGCGGGCCCGAGCGGCTGCCGGGATGACCGAGGCGGAAGCCCTCGAGCTGGCCGTGCGCGAGACCCGGGCGGACCGAGCCGAGCGCGCCCGATGATCCGGCGCGCCGTCGTCATCGACACCAACGTCGTCGTCGCGGCGCATCTCACCTCCCGGCCGGAAGCGCCCACCGCCCGGATTCTCGACGCGATGCTCGCGGCGAGGCTCCCGTTTTCTCGGTGTCGGTGGAACTCCTGGCCGAGTACCGCAGAATCCTCTTGCGGCAGTCCGATTCGCAAGAAACACGGACTGGACGCCGACAAGATCGACAAGATACTGACCGAGATCGCGCTCAACGGAATCGTCGTGGAGACGACGCCCACAAGCGCCTCTCCGCCAGACCCCGGCGATCAGCACCTGTGGGATCTTCTGGCCGCGCGGCCGGGAGCCGTCTTGGTGACCGGTGACGCCGAGCTGATCCGGAGCCCACCGGACGGCGCCTCGGTCCTCTCGCCGCTGCGCGCCAGCGGCTTCCTCGAGGCGCTATTCGACGGTGACGCTCTTCGCGAGGTTGCGCGGCTGGTCGACGTCGCGTCCCCGCAACAGTGGCGATGTGGTAGGCGAGCAGCTGCAGCGGCACCACCGTCAGCAGCGGCGATAGCAGCGGGTCGCGTCCGCGGGACCTGCATCACGTCGTCGGCGCGTGACGCGATGTCTCGGCGATCGTCGCTCGTCGGCGACGGCGATCACGATCCCGCCGCGCGCGCGCACCTCCTCGAGGTTCGAGATCATCTTGCTCGCACGCCGTCGTGCGGGGCGATGCACCACGACCGGCATGTTCTCGTCGATCAGCGCGATCGGGCCGTGCTTCATCTCGCCCGCCGCGTAGCCCTCGGCGTGGATGTAGGAGATCTCCTTGAGCTTCAGCGCGCCCTCGAGCGCGATCGGGAAGTTGATGCCGCGCCCGAGGAAGAGGAAGTCCTGCGGCGCTGTGGAAGTAGCTTGCGGCGAGCTTCTGCGATCGGCTCGTCGTGGCCGAGCACAGCGCTTCCACCATGCGCCGGCGATCGCGATCCAGCGTCGGCAGTCATCTCGGCCCTCGTCCGTCGGCGAGCCGCCGCGCGCCGTGCCGAGCCTGAGCGCGAGCAGCACGAGCGCGATCGACCTGGCGTCGTGAAGGCCTTGGTCGAGGCCACGCCGATCTCGGGCCCGGCGTGGGTGTAGAACGACGTCGTCGCTCGCGCGGCGATCGTCGAGCTCCACGCACGTTGCAGATCGCCAGGACTCGGCGCCCTTGCTCTTCGCCTCGCGCAGCGCGGCCAGGGTGTCGGCGGTCTCGCCGGACTGGGAGATGGCGACGACCAGCGTCGTTCGGGCCGACGATCGGATCGCGGTAGCGGAACTCGCTGGCGCAGCTCGACCTCGCACGGGAATCCGCGGCGAGCTCCTCGATCAGGTAACTTGCCGACCAGGCCGGCGTGCCAGGAGGTGCCGCAGGCCACGAAAGATCCGCGACCGCTCGAGCTCGTCGGCGATCATGTCGAGGCCGTCCAGCGATGGCACGTCGCCGCCTGCTCGAGACGACCCGGCCCGCGCAGCGTGTCGGCGATCGGCGCGCGGCTGCTCGTGGATCTCCTTGAGCATGAAGTGCGAGTAGCCGCCCTTCTCGGCCTGCATCGCGCTCCAGGTGATGCGCCTGCGATGTGCCTGTCGACGGGCTCGCCGTCGACGTCGAGGACGGACACGCCGTCGGGCGTGATGACCGCGCATCTCGCCCGTCGTCGAGGAAGATCACGTCGCGGGTGCTGCTCGAGGATCGCCGGGACGTCGGAGGCGAGGAAGTTCTCGCCCTCGCCCGAGGCCGACGACGAGCGGCGACGCGCTTCTTGGCGCGCGCACGATGCGATCTCGGGCGTCGGCGTCGGCATGACGACGATGGCGTAGGCTCCCGTCGAGCCTCGGACAGCGGCCGCCGCACCGCCGTCGGCGAGGTCTGGCGCCTCGACTTAGGGCGCTCGTCGATCAGGTGGGCGAGGATCTCGGTGTCGGTCTCGGAGGTGAACTCGTGGCCCCGCCTCCTGCAGCTGCGTGCCGCAGAGCTCAGGTGGTTCTCGATGATGCCGTTGTGCACCACCGCCAGCGCGCCGCCGACCGTGTGCGGGTGGGCGTTGCTCGTCCGCTGGGCCGGCCGTGGGTGGCCCAGCGGGTGTGGCCGATGCCGCAGGTGCCGGGCGAGGTCGGGTCCGGCGAGCTTCGCCACCAGCCGGTCGAGCTTGCCCTCGGCCTTGCGGACCGTGGCCAGCTCGCGCCGTGGTCGACGACCGCCACGCCCGGCCGAGTCGTAGCCGCGGTACTCGAGCCGGCGCAGCCCGTCGAGCAGCAGCGGCACGGCCTGGCTGATGGCCGACATAGCCGACGATTCCGCACATGAGTCGCTACTCCTCTTTCTCTTCGCCGGGATTCGCTTCAGCGCGCTTCTTCCGGCTCGGGCCGCGGAGGGTATGCCAGTCGGGAATGGTGCGCTGGCGGGAGCGCTCCACCGCCAGCGCCCCGGCCGGGACGTCGCCGGTGACCATCGAGCCGGCGCCGGTGACCGCCCGGTCGCCCACCTCGACCGGCGCCACCAGCATGGTGTCGCTGCCGATGAAGGCGCCCTCGCCGATCGTCGTGCGGTGCTTGGTCGGCGCCGTCGTAGTTGCAGGTGATCGTCCCGGCGCCGATGTTGGTGCCGGCGCCGATGTCGGCGTCGCCCAGGTAGGCGAGGTGGCCGGCCTTGACACCGGGGCCGAGACGGGAGTTCTTGACCTCGACGAAGTTGCCCACCCGGGCGCCGGCCTCGAGCCGGGCGCCGGGACGCAGCCGGGCGTAGGGGCCGACCCGGCAGCCGTCGGCGACCTCGGCGCCGTCGAGCACCGAGTAGGGCGCCACCTCGACGCCGTCGCCGAGGCGCGAGTCGCGGATCCAGGCGCCCTGGTGCAGCCGGCAGCCGCTGCCCACCCGGGTGGCGCCGCCCAGCCAGACGTCGGCGTGGAGCACGGTGTCGGCGCCCACCTCGACCTCGGGCTCGACGCTGATGCGGCCCGGGTCGAGCAGGGTGACGCCGGCCAGCTGCAGCTCGCCGCCACGGCGGTCGAGCAGCGCCCGGTGGGCCGTCGCCAGGTCTTCCTGGCTGTTGATCCCCAGCGCCTCGTCGGGGTCCTCGAGCACGACGGCGGCCACGGAGTGCTCGGCCGCGGCCTGGTTGAGCGCCTCGGTCAGGTAGTACTCGCCCTTGACCGGGTCGGGCTCGAGCCGCGCCAGGTAGGTGAAGACGGCCGGCGCCGGCAGCAGGTAGAGGCCGACGTTGATGGTGTCGAGGGCGAGCTGGTCGGCACTGGCGTTGGCCGCCTCGACGATGCTCCGCAGCCGGCCGCCCTCGACCACCGCCCGCCCCAGCGAGCCCGGCCGGTCGAGCCGCGCCACCGCCAGCGACCCCCAACCGTCCGCGGCCGCGGCCACGACGCCCCGCAGGGCGGCCGGGCGGAGCAGCGGCACGTCGCCCGACAGCACCAGCAGCCGGGCCGGGCCGTCGAGGTGGCGCTCCACCTGCGCCAGGGCGTGGCCGGTGCCGCGCTGCTCGCGCTGCTCGACCCAGGTGATCTCCTCGCCGGCGAACGCCTCGCGCACCTCTTCGGCGCCGTGGCCCACGACCACCAGCAGGCGCGAGCAGCCGGCCGCGCGGGCGGTGGCGAGGACCCGCGCCAGCATCGGCCGGCCGGCCACCTCGTGCATCACCTTGGGCCGCCGCGAGCGCAGTCGGGTGCCCTTGCCCGCAGCCAGGATCACCGCCACCAGCGGCGGCAGGTCCCCGGCGAGCGAGGTGATGCGGGGGGCTCGGCCATGGGGGCTATTCTGACGCGTTCTGACGGCACGGTACCGGCCGATTGGCATGGGCCGGCCGGGCCGGGGCGCCCGAGCCGGATCAGTCGGCCGGGGCGAACATCCTGGCGTGCTCGGGGTCCTCCCGCAGCTCGGCGAAGTCGGCGTCGTGGTACGCCAGCACCCGGTTCCTCGGGTTGAGCTGGATCGCGATCTCGAGCAGCTTGGCCGCCTTGTCGAGGTCGCCGCTGGCGGCGTAGATCGACGCCGCCAGATGGGCGAAGCGCTCGTCCTTGCCCTGCCGCCCGCCGCGGCTGCAGATCTCGAGCGCGGCCTCGACGTTGCCCCGATTGCGCTCGTAGACCGCCTCGAGGTACGGGTCCGGCTCGGCATCTCCGCCAGCCGATCCCGCGCCACCGCCAGGTAGCGGCGCGCCCGGTTGGCCACGTCGCTGTGGGCGGCGACCGCCACGGCCTGGGTCAGATGCTTTTCGGCCTGGGCGTACTTCTTGGCATAGAGGGCCCTCAGGCCCTTCTCGAGGCCATCGATTCCCGGATCCGGCTCGTCGACCGCCGGCTTGGAGTCGGTTACGACATTGGCTTTCTTGCTTTGTTTCACCATCTTGAATTCCCTGGAGTTTTACGCCTACCGCCGGCGCAGCTCGATGAGGATCTGCTTGGCGACGGCCTTGAGGGTGTCGAAGACGCCGGTGCCCTGCGTCGCCACGGCCTCGAAGGTCGGCTCGCGCTTGAAGTTGAGCATCCGGTACATCTCGTCCGGCGGCATGGCGTTGGGCAGGTCGCGCTTGTTGAACTGCAGCACGTAGGGGACGGTGTCGAGGTCGAAGCCGTGCTCCTCGAGGTTGTCTCGGAGGTTCTGGATCGACTCGATGTTGGCGTCCATCCGCTCCCCTGGGAGTCGGCGACGAAGACGACGCCGTCGACGCCCTTGAGGATCAGCTTGCGGGTGGCGTCGTAGAAGACCTGGCCCGGCACCGTGTAGAGGTGGAAGCGGGTCGTGAAGCCGCGGATCGTGCCCAGCTCGAGCGGCAGGAAGTCGAAGAACAGCGTGCGGTCGGTCTCGGTGGCCAGCGAGATCAGCTTGCCCTTCGCGCTCCGGGCGCGGTCTTGTCGTAGATGTACTGGAGGTTCGTCGTCTTGCCGCCCAGGCCCGGGCCGTAGTAGACGATCTTGCAGTTGATCTCCCGGGCGGCGTAGTTGATGAACGTCATCTCGATTGCCGAGCCGGGCTCACTCGCTGAACAGCGCGTCGATGTCGTCGTCGGTGATCTCGGCGAACGGGGCTCGGCTCGCCGCTGCCGGCGAAGCCGCGCTGGCTCCGGTCTCGGCCATCGTCCTCGAAGACCCGGTCCAGCTCGGCGCTGGCCCGCTTGACCCGCAGCCGGACCAGCCCCAGCGACGAGCGCTCGTCGAAGATGACCAGCAGGATCGCTCGCTTGGCGACGATCGAGATGTGGATGTTGTCGCGCTCGCCCTCGTGGAAGAGGATCGAGAACTCGCGCTCGCCGATCAGCTTGGCCAGCCCGTCGGTGGCGGCGACGTTGCCGGCGGTCAGCGAGGCCAGCGAGGTCGTGTCGAAGTTCTCGATCTCGCCGGCGGCGGCGATCTGCTGGCCGTTCTTGTCGATCAGGAAGACGACCTTGGCGTTGGCGTCCCGCCGCAGACGCCTCAGTGCCTCTTCCAGGCCGCGGTATTCCTCTTCGTAGACGTCCATCGCCTTATCCTCGACGGCCCGGCCTTGCGACCGTCTGCCTACCGTCCTCCTACCCTCATCCGGGTCGACCAGATCGGGCCAAGGCCGTCGCGGCCGGGTAAAGGTATCACAGCAAGGACGCTGCCAGCACCTCTCCCCCCCGGCCAAGGCCTTTGAGCGGCAAAGAGTTGGAGATCCGTCAAAAAAACGGAGTGCCGCCAGTGGGAGCTAACCGAATTGGCCCGACCGGTCGTCCTCGGCGTACGCCACGAGATCGTCCCGCCGCAACAGCCGGATCAGCTGCCCGACCCGCTCTTCGACCGGCTCGACCTCGTCGCCGAGCTCGCGGCGCATCGCCGCGGCCATCTCGCCAACCCGGCGCCGGCCGTCCATCAGCCGCCAGGCGACACTGCCGGGGCGATCCAGGCGGATGCGGCGGACGGCCATCACGTAGCGCAGCCACTCCAGCCAGTGCCGCGGGCCGCGCGGCCGGCGGCCGCGGCCGCTCGAGCACCATGATGCCGTCCTCGCGCTCGCTCCACTCGGCCAGACGCCGCGGCGTCAGATCGAGCAGGTTGACCCCCTCGAGGGGGTCTCGTCTGGGCCACGCGGCTCGCTCGCCGCCTACTCGGTCCGCGCCGAGTCGCGCTGACGCATCCACTTCATCGGGTAGTGGACCAGCAGGTAGATGAGCACCGGGTAGATCAGCAGGCTGAGCCAGAATCTCGGCGTGATGCCGCCGGCGATCTTCTGGTGCAGCTCCATCAGGCCGGTGAACTTCTCGCCGGCCAGCACCAGGAAGGCCAGCAACACGGCCATCAGCGACTCGCCGGCGATGAAGCCCGACGAGACCAGGATGCCCGCGTTCTCGGCCTGGGTCGCCTCTTCCTCGCTGGCCTTGGCGCGCTTGAGCTTGGTGTCGAGCATCCAGCGGATCAGGCCGCCGACGAAGATCGCGGCGGTGGAGTCGAACGGCAGGTACATGCCGACGGCGATCAGCATCGGCGAGGGCGAGCCGATCAGGATCAGCCCGATCGCCAGGAACATGCCGACGATCACCAGCGGCCAGGCCATCTCGCCGCCGACGATGCCGTTGGCCATCAGCGCCATGAGGCCGGCCTGCGGCGCCGGCAGCGCCGCCGAGCCGATGCCGTAGACCTTGTCGAGCGCCATCAGCGGCCAGGCCAGCACGAAGGCGGCGAAGAAGACGCCGATCAGCTCGCCGACCTCCATCCGCCACGGCGTGCCGCCGAGCAGGTGGCCGACCTTGAGGTCCTGCATCATGTCGCCGGCGATGCCGGCGGCGCAGCAGACGACGCCGGCCACCGCCAGCACCGCGGCGACGCCGTGGACGTCGGTCAGCCCCATGATCACCATCAGCACCGCCGAGATCAGCAGGGCGCTCAGGGTCAGGCCCGAGATCGGGTTGTTGGAGCTGCCGATCAGGGCCACCAGGTAGCCCGCCACGGCGGCGAACAGGAAGCCGAGGATGACCATCACGACGGTCAGGACCACGGCGCCGAAGAGGTTCTGGGCGAAGTGGTAGTAGAGAAAGAAGGTGGCGACCGCCATCACCCCGATGGCGGCGAAGACCTTCTTGAAGTCGAGATCGATCTCGGTCCGGTTGGCGCCGCCGCCGTCCTTGAGGCCGATGTTCTTGATGCCCTTCTTGATGCCGTCGATGAGCGAGTTGCGCAGCGTGTAGAGGGTGTAGAAGGCGGCGACGATCATCGTCCCGACCGCCAGCGGCCGCACCTGCTTCGACCAGATCTCGGTGGCCAGGTTGATCAGCGACGCCTCGTCGGTCATGCCCGCCGACAGCGACGGGTTCAAGAACAGGCCCAGCGGCACCAGCAGCAGCCAGCCCATCACGGCGCCGGCGAACAGCACCGCCGAGACCCGCATGCCGACGATGAAGCCGACCCCCATCAGCGCCGGCGAGGCGGCCGGAGTGGCCAGCAGCATGCCGCCGGCGTACTTCAGCTTTTGCCCCACCATCTCGATGTTGGACTGGCCGAACTGGAAGAGCCGGGTGGCCTCCTGCTGGACGAACTGGATGCCGTTCGAGTTCTTGAACAGCTCCCACAGGCCGGCCAGACCCATGGACCAGAAGACCATCGAAGCACCCGATTGGCCGCCCTGGCCCGCCTTGACGATCTCGGCGGCGGCGACGCTCTCGGGGAACGGCAGGTCGGCTTCGACGACCAGGGTCCGTCGCAGGATGATGACGAACAGCACGCCCAGCACGCCGCCGATGAGCATGATGAAGGTGGCTTCCCAGTAGCGCAGCTCGTCCCAGGCGCCGCTGATCACGAACGCCGGGATGGTGAAGATGGCGCCGGCGACCAGCGCCTCACCGACCGAGGCGGTCGTACGGGCGATGTTCTCTTCGAGGATGGTGCCCTTGAAACCGCGCAGGGCGGCCATGGCGACAACCGCCGCCGGGAAGGTGGCGGCCACGGTCAGCCCGGCCTTCATGCCCAGGTAGGCGTTGGCGGCGCCCAGCACGACGGCCATGATGGAGCCCAGAACCACGGCCTTGACGGTCAGCTCGGCCAGGTCTTGCGACGCCGGGACAAACGGCTTGAACGGCTTCTTTTCCATGGTTCCTCCGGTTCACGGTCCGCGCGACCGAAGCCACGCACGGGTGATACCTGACTGCCGCGGTACTCGGGCCCGCTGGCTCGCGGGCGGGGCGAAAACTTCGCCGCATTGTAGCCGCCGCCTCGTTAAAGGGTCAACGCGAGCAGCCCGCCTCTCGACCACTCGTGTGCCTCGACCGCCGGAGAAGCCATCAGCCGGAGCGCAAAGCCGCTGAGATGTTGCGGAGTGACGCCTCAGGCGACCGCCCCACATCGTCTCTCGAAAACCCCCTCCACACCCCAAGCCACGCGAGTCCCGACCTCTCCCAACCACCGCGCGGGCGACAGCGCCACGGAGCAACAGCTCAGCGGCTTGGAGCGGCCGCCAGGCACAGCGCAAACAAAGTAGTCTCGGCCCCCATGTCCTCCTGGGTGCAAGCGCTCAGCAACTGGCTGTGGGGCCCGCCCATGCTGATCCTGGTGCTCGGCACCGGCGGCTACCTGCTCATCCGGCTGCGGGCGATCCAGTTCCGGCTGTTCGGCCGCGCCGTCCGCGACCTGCTGCACAAGGACGCCGCGGCCGAGGAGGGCGACATCTCGCCCTTCGCCGCCCTGATGACCGCGGTCGGCGGCATCGTCGGCAACGGCAACCTGGCCGGGGTGGCGACGGCGATCACCGCCGGCGGCCCCGGGGCGCTGTTCTGGATGTGGGTCAGCGGTGTCGTGGGGATGGGGACGATGTACGCCGAATCGGTCCTCGGGGTGCGCTACCGCCGGCGCGGCAAGGACGGCTTGTGGGTCGGCGGGCCGATGTACTACCTGCGCGACCGGCTGGGCTGGCCCAAGGTGGCGGCGTTCTTCGCCTTCGGGCTGGCGGCCAAGACGATGCTGGCTACCACCACCGTGCAGAGCAATTCGATCGCCTCGGTGGCGGCGAGCGAGCTCGGCTGGCGGCCGCTGGTGACCTGCGCCGTGGTGGCCGCCGCCACCGCCGCGTCGGTGGTCGGCGGGGTGCGGTCGATCGCCAGGGTGTCGCAGGTGCTGGCGCCGGTCATGGGGCTGCTCTACCTGGGCGCCGCCGCGGTGGTGCTGGTCCACTTCCGCCACCAGCTCGTGCCGGCGCTCGAGCTGGTCCTCACCCACGCCTTCTCGCCGGTGGCCGCCACCGGCGGCTTTCTCGGCGCCGGGGTGCGCGAGGCCTTCCGCTTCGGGGTGGCGCGCGGCGTCTACTCGAACGAGGCCGGCACCGGCTCGGTGCCCATCGCCCACGCCTCGGCCCGCACCGCCGACCCGGCGCGGCAGGGCCGGGTGGCGATGCTGGGCGTCTTTCTCGACACCCTGGTGGTCTCCTCGGCCACCGGGCTGGTGCTGCTGGCCAGCGGCGCCTGGACCTCGGGGCTGGACTCGACCGCGCTGACCGCCGCCGCCTTCACTCGCGGGCTGGGCGGCGGCGGCGGCACCATCGTGCTGGTCACCTCGCTCCTGTTCGGCATCTCCACCCTGGTCAGCTGGGCCTTCTACGGCGAGCAGAGCGCCGTCTATCTTTTCGGCGTCGGCGCCCGCAAGCCCTACCGGCTGCTCTACTGCCTGGCGATCCTGGGCGGCTCGGCCGGCGGCGCCCGGGCGATCTGGGCCTGGGGCGATCTGCTCAACGGGGTGATGGCGATCCCCAACCTGATCGCCCTGGTGGTCCTGGCGGGCGAGCTGGCCAGGCGGAGTGTCCGACAAAGCGAGCACCGCTCGACCTGAGAGGGATACACCTCGCCCTAGAAACGGAAGGTCAGCCCGGCCGTCGCCTCGGTCTGCCCGAGGCTGCCGCCCACCGCCGGCGGAAGATCGATGTGGTAGTAGCGGCCCTCCAGGCGCAGCCCGAAGCGCGAAGTCAACGGCAGCTTGACGCCGCCGGCGATGCTGCCCGAGAAGACCTCTTCGTCGAGCGGCTGGACCACGATCCCGGGGAGCAGTGGCGGCCGGTAGGCGAGGGCCGACGTCTCCCAGCGGGTCACGCCCAGTCCGACGGCGACGAACGGGGTCCAGCGTTCACGCTCCCAGTAGCGCTGGACGCCGATCTGGGTGGTGGTGGACTCGTAGCTCTCCCGCGGCAGCAGGGTGCCGGGGAAGGCGACGTGGCCGTCCTGACGGTTGAGCAGGGCCTCGAACATCCAGCCGCGGGCGATCGGCACGTCCAGGATCAGCCCCAGGGCCGTGTTGTCGCCGGCCCGGCCCGCAGCCGGGGCGCAGGGGGTGGTGACGCACAAGATGAGCCGGGTGTAGTCCTCGGTCAGGAGCTCGGCCTCGCCCCACCGGTAGCCCCCGGTGAGCGTCAGCTCCACGCCGGCGCCGGCCGCGGCCGGGGCCAGGGTCAGGGTCAGAAGAACGAGCGCGATCAACAGACGGCGCATGGCACTTTCACCTCTGGAAGAGACCACGCGATGTGCGGGGTCTCGCCTGGCAATGAAAGCAATCGCCGTACCACGGGCAACACAGGAACAGAGCCGGAGCTCCTCCTCCGGCACCTCGTCGACAGGGCAGCCGACTGAATCATGGCTCCCGCCCTGCGGATAGAATGAAAGCTCAATGACGGGAGGGAATGACCCCATGACGACGTTCGTCTCCGATTTCGAGCCGCAGGCGCTGTGGCGCCACTTCGACCAGATCCTGACCATCCCTCGCGCCTCCAAGGACGAGGGCAAGATGCGCGACTACGTGATCTCCGTCGCCGAGCGCAACGGCCTCGAGCACCGGACCGACGCCGCCGGCAACGTGGTGGTGTCGAAGCCCGGCACCGCCGGCCGCGAGGAGGCGCCGATCACCATTCTCCAGGGCCACATGGACATGGTCCAGGAGAAGAACTCGGACGTCGACTTCGACTTCGCGAGCGACGCCATCGTGCCGCGCCGCGAGGGCGAGTATCTGAACGCCACCGGCACCACCCTGGGCTCGGACAACGGCATCGGCCTGGCGGCGATGCTGGCGCTGATGGACGGCGAAGGCGGCGAGCACGGGCCGCTCGAGCTGCTCTTCACCTTCGACGAGGAGACCGGCCTGACCGGCGCGGCGCAGCTCGACGCCGCCCTGCTCGAGGGCCGGCGGCTGATCAACATGGACTCGGAGGACGAAGGCGTCCTGTGTGTCGGCTGCGCCGGCGGCGCCGACACCACGGTCACCCTGGCGCTGAGCGCGGCGCCCGTGCCCGAGGGCGCGGTCGCGCTCGACCTCAAGCTGTCCGGGCTCAAGGGCGGCCACTCGGGAATCGACATCTTTCTCCAGCGCGGCAACGCCGTCCAGCTGCTGGCCCGCGCCATCCACGCCGTCTCGCGGGATCACGCCGTCCGGCTGGCCGCCTTCGTCGGCGGCACCGCCCACAACGCAATCCCGCGCGAGGCGTTCGCCACCGTGGTCGTCGCGGCGGATGACCGCGACGCCATCGCTGCCGCCCTCGGCGCCCAGGTGGGGGGCATCGCCGGAGAGCTCAAGACGGTGGAGCCGGACACCACCTTCTCGGTCGAGAACAAAGAGGCGCCGGCGCAGTGTTGTGACGCGGCGAGCAGCCAGGCGGCCATCCGCCTGCTGACCTCGCTACCGCACGGCATCGCGACGATGAGCTACGACATCCCCGGGCTGGTCGAGACCAGCACCAACCTGGCCACCGCGCGAGTTGCCGACGGCGCTCTGGCGATCTGCATGTCGACCCGCAGCTCGGTGGCCTCGGCGCTCGAGGCGCTGCGCGGCAAGATCCGGGCGATCGCCGAGCTGGCCGGCGCCACCGCCGACGAGCACGACGGCTACCCCGGCTGGGAGCCGAACATGGACTCCGAGCTGCTGCGGGTGGTCAAGGCGGTGCACGAGCGCGAGCTGGGCGTCGACCCCAAGATCGAGGCGGTGCACGCCGGGCTCGAGTGCGGCCTGATCGGCGAGATGATCCCGGGCATGGACATGATCTCGTTCGGGCCGCAGATCGAGTTTCCCCACTCGCCCGACGAGCGGGTCAAGATCGACTCGGTGGGGCGGTTCTGGAAGCTGCTGACGGCCACCCTGGACAAGCTGGCGGCCTGAGCGCCGCCGGAGACGTCGTGGGCCACCGCATCGCGCTGCTCGTCACCGGCGCCTCGGGCATGCAGCTGCCGCGGCACCTGCTGCGCGTGCTGGCCACTCGCGACGAGGTGGACAAGATCCATCTGGTGGTCTCGGCCGGCGCCAGCCAGGTGCTCAAGCACGAACTGGGCGAGACGAAGACCGGCGCCGCCGACCTGGTGGCGGCCTGCGAGCTGCCGGCCGAGGCGGCGGCCCGGGTTGTCGTACACCGCGACAACGAGCTCGACGCCGCCATCGCCTCGGGCTCGTACCGGCTCGACGGCACGGTGATCCTGCCCTTGAGCTCGGGCACCCTGGGGGCGCTGGCCACCGGCTCGGCCCGCACCCTGGTCCACCGCGCCGGGGCGGTGGCGCTCAAGGAGCGCTGGCCGCTGGTGCTGGGCTTTCGCGAGACGCCGCTGTCGATCGTCCACCTCGAGAACCTGCGTCTGCTGGCCTACGCCGGCGCGGTCATCCTGCCGCCGCTGCCGGCGTTCTACATCGGCGGCGAGTCGTTCGGGCGGTTCCTCGACCACTACTGCCTGCGCATCCTCGACCGGCTGGGCATCAACGAGCCGGGCGAGGTCGGGCTGCGCTGGGGGTAGCGAGTCCGATGACCGCGATCCGCTGCGTCCTGTTCGACCTCGGCGGCGTGCTGGTGCGCTTCCGCGGCGTCGAGCGGGTGGCCGCCTGGCTGGGCGACGAGGCGGTGGACGAGGCGCACTGGCGGCGCTGGCTGGCCTCGCCCGCGGTGCGCGACTTCGACCTCGGCAAGCTCGACGCCGAGCAGTTCGCCGTCGCCCTGCGCGACGAGCTCGGCCTCGAGCTGACGCCCGCCGAGCTCGTGCGGGAGGTGCGCGGCTTCGTCACCGGGCCGCTCGAGGGGGCACTCGAGCTGCTCGACGAGCTGCGGCGGCGCTACGTGGTGGCCTGTCTGAGCAACACCAACCGGATCCACCACCCGGAGATGTTCCGCCGCATGGGGCTGCTCGAGCGCTTCGACCGCGTCTTCGCCTCGAGCGAGACGGGCCTGCTCAAGCCCGGCCTCGAGGCGTTTCATCACGCCGCGACCGAGCTCCGGCTGGCGCCCGGCGAGATCCTCTTCTTCGACGACGCGCGGATCAACGTCGAGGCCGCCACGGCGCTCGGCTTCGCCGCCTGCCGGGTGCGGGGGCCGGCCGACTGTCGCGCCGAGCTGGTGCGGCGCGGGCTGCTGCCGGCGCCTCCGCCGGCCTGATGAGAGCATGACGCCGATTGACACCACCGGGGTGCTCGCGTACCTTGCGCACCAGGATGATGCCTGTGCCGAAGGCCGCGAGCCCCCCCGAGTACGAATTGAAGTTCCTTCTTCGCCCCGGCTCCACGGCCGCCGCCCTGGCCACCTTGAGCAGTCTCTGCCGGGCCGACGGTGCCTACCCCGAGAACGACGTCGTCACGATCTACTACGACACGGCCGATCTGGAGAGCCTCGGGGACAAGCTGGCCAGCCACCGCTTCAAGACCAAGCTGCGGTTGCGTTGGTACGAGAGCCGGGATGGCGATGCCGAGGACGGGCGCGGGTTTCTCGAGCTCAAGTTCCGCCTGGACTCGCGGCGCCGCAAGCTGCGGACGCGAACGCCGTACCGAGCGACCTGGCTGCGGCAGGCCGAGCTCGACGATGTCGAGCTACTGCGGGCCCCGGAGCACCTGCGACCTCTGGGGCTCATTCCACCCGTGGGTGTGCGACCCGTGCTCGAAGTACGGTACCGGCGTTGCCGGTTCTTCGAGCCGTTCAGCGGCTCCAGGATCTCTCTCGATTGGAACATTCGGGCGGCCCGGGTGAATCGACAACTGCTGCCGGTGGCGTCGGGCCGCGAGGTTTCGACCACGGTGCTCGAGGTCAAGAACAAGACCGGCGAGGTGCCGGCCGTCCTGCGGCGGCAACCGCTCCTGCGCGGCCGGCGCAGCTCCTTCTCGAAATACTCGGCCTGCTACGAGGCCATGGCCGCGTAGCCGCGGATCGAAGAGGCACAAGCTGGAAGAACTGCGCGAGATCCTGAGCGTCTGGTCGACCACCACGGTCACTCCGGGCGAAGTGGCGCTGTCGCAGTTCGTGCTGCTGCTCGCGCTGTCGGTCGTGGCGGCAGTGATCATCGCCTACTGCTACCTGCACTTCTATGCCGATCGCGCGGGAGGCAGCCAGATCCACCGTTCCTTTCCCCTTCTGGCCCTGGCCGTTACCGCCATCTTCATCTCCATCCAGTTCTCGCTGCCCCTCTCCCTCGGTCTGCTCGGGGCCCTGTCGATCGTCCGCTTCCGTACGCCCATCAAGGCGCCGGAGGAGATCGCTTTCATCATGCTGGTGGTCGCCACCTCGCTGGCCTGCGCCACCTTCAACCTGATGTTTGTCGTCGGCATCCTGCTGGTGGCGGTGACGACGCTGCTGATCGCTCGCTGGGCGCCGGCTCTGGTGCCCATGGGCTCGACCCAGGACGGCTCCCTGATGATCACCCTCGACGAGGGCGACTACGAAGCCAAAGGCAGCTCCCTGCTGCAGCTGCTCGAGCAACGATTGCGTCGTGGGCGCATAGAGTCGATCACCAACAACGGCCAGGACGAGGTCGCGGTGTCGCTGAGCTTCCGCACCATGCCGCCGGCCAAGCTGGTGGCCCTCGAGGCCGAGATGCGCAAGCTGGTCAAGCTGCGCTACTTCACGATCCTCTACAACAGACCCGGGGCTCTCTAGCCACCCGGACCTTGCCTCGGCCCCGCAAGCGCCGCGCCGCGCGAACCGGCCTCGGGCTCCTGGTCCTGCTGGTCTTTCTGGCGCTGGCCTGGTGGCTCGAGAGAACGAGCGCCCTGACGGAGCTTGGAGCGACCTTGCGCGAGCGTTCCGTCAGCTCCAGGGCGTTTGGCGCCGGGGGCGCTCTCAAGCGAGCTCTGCTCCGCATGGACATGATTCACTCGCTGCCGCCCGAGACCGCAGCGCTGGACCCGTCCGGCCTCGAGCTCGAGGAGTCGGCCTACTCGAGGCCCGTCACCTACGCGCTCGAGCGACTCCCCCGCGATCGGGTTGCCGGAGCCTTGAAGATCCACCCCCGCTGGCTCGAGCGCGACGTGGCCGTGGTCTCGCTCCTGATGCGGCCATCGGAGCTCTCCGAGTTGGTCGCCGACCGCGAAGCGCGGGGCCGGGCCTCGGAGCGGCGCGGCTACCTCGGGTACGTCGACAAGGGAGAGCACCTGTTCGGATCGCACGTCGGAGTGCGCCTGCACGGCGGCTGGTCGCGGGGCGCGACACTCGAGGACCTCAGCTACCGCGTCTACCTGCGCAAGCGCCACGGCCACGATCGCTTTCAGGTACCGCTCATTCCCGGACGCGAGGAGGACTTCCCGAGCGAGCTCGTCATCCGCAACGACGGCCAGCGGGGACCGGACGGCGAGATCTGGTACTTCAGGAGCCCACTCTGCTACGACATCGCCCGGCGGATCGGCTGTCCCGCTCCCCACACCCGGCCCGCTCTGCTGTTCATCAACGGTTTGCCGATGGGATTTCGGGCCCTCACCGAGTTCCTGCAGAAGGACTACCTGCGAGCCCGTTTCGGCATCGAGGAGCCGACCCTCGTGCGCACCAAGCGCGGACCCTGGGATACTGGGGATCGTGTTCGCGAGGGCGACCGCGAGGTCTACGCTCGGTTTGTCCGGAAGATTGAGGATCCCGCCACCGGGATCGACTGGGTACGGGCCAACGTCGACGTCGACAACCTCTACCGCTGGCTTCTGGCGGTGCTCTTCTGCTCGACCGCCGACCCGTTTCAGGGCACCCTGGTCAGGGACGAGGGCATCGAGGACGCTCGCTGGTTCTGGATAGCCTGGGACATGGACGGCAGCTTCACACCCAGCCAGCGGCTCGAACCGCCCTGGCGAAGCGACAACTTCGGCCGCCTGATCAACGACCGCGACCCGCGATCCATGCTCCTCAGCCTGCTATTTGCCGACCCCGCCGAGGGCCGCACCTTCCTCGAGCTGGCCAACGACCGAGCTGGACCACAGCCTGACCGACGAATTCCTCGAGGAGCGTTGGCGGCACTACCGGGACATCGCGGCCGCCTACGGAATCGAAGAGGAGGCCCGCGTCAGCCTGGCCAGGACACGCCTGTTTCTCCGCCATCGGAGAGAGGTGCTGCGCGAGCGGTTCGCCCAACCGCTGGGCGGCTAGCCTGTGCCTTTCGGTAGGACTGTCCGAGCGCCGTCCAGCCAGCTCAGAGCGTCACGACGGCGGCGTAGATAGGCCAGCGCGCAGGCCTCCAGGGTCGATCTCGCGGCGCGCGGTTCACCGGTGCGCAACTCAAAAAGCCCACCTCGAGTGACTGCTACCGATCGATCCGCGAGCCAGACGGGCGCCACGGGGCGGACGGACGCCGTCTCCGGCCCAGAGAGCGCTGGGCGCAGGTCGAGCCCATCCAGAAGAGGGGTCTCGACGCCGGCCGCTGCCAGGGCGGTCGACGCCAGATCCACGTCGCGGGCGTTGATGGGCGGCCGGCCAGCATCGAGAGCCGCCGCCAGGACGGTCAGCCCCCCGGGCGACCGCGGTAGATCCGCCATCAGGACCTCGAGCCCGCCCACCCGTCGGCGAATGCGCTCGGCGTGAATCCTCGCGCCTTCGCCGGGCACCACCAGAGCGGCGGTCGCCGGCGCCGGTGCCGCCTCGAGAAAGGCGGCCACGGCGTCCGGCTCGTAGCCGACGTGATCGAAGGCAGGCTCGGCCGAAACGCCGAATGCCGCCTCTTCCTGTCCCGAGAGCAGACAGCGGAGCGCGCGCTCGCGATCGGTCGTGCAGGGGGTGATCGGAAAGCCCTCGCTCAGCTCCCCGACCACGAGCAGGCTCTTGCCCGGCCGGGCCGCCGGCGCGGCCTCGGGGGTCGAGCTTGGCGACTGGGCGAGCACAAGCTGGCGCAGCCGCAGTGGGCTCTTCGCGCTGGCCGGCACGACGGCCGCCAGGTGGATCGGTTCGCCGCCGAGAGGACCGAGGTCGAGGGTGTCGAGGGGCCGCGGCGGTCCATCGTCGCTGAGCACGATGAAGGGCGTCGCGCCGGGCAGGCCTTCTCCGCCCTCCCAGCTCGCCAGGAGGCTTGCCCCCGGCGGCACCCAGAATGCCCAACTGGCCCCGGTCCCGGGCGGCAGGACGAGGCCTTGTTCGCCGAGTTGCGGCTCGCCGCTCGCGGTCGTCGCGGGCTCGAGCCACACTCGACGGATCCTCACCGACAGCGCTCGGCCGCCGTCGGCCCCGGATGCGGCAGACGCGCCCTGCGGATCCAGCTCGAGCACGTGCTCGCCGGGGCCGCATCGTTCAGCCGGGAGCTCGAAGCAGATGACGGCTCCAACTGGGACCCTGAACGATGACCGCGAGCGGCTCGCCGTCGAACTCGAGGCGTATCGTCACGGACGAGTCGGCGGCGGCGCGCATCTCCAGCCCGAGTCGGCGCGGCCGGGGCTCGAGGCCGACCAACGAGATGTTGATCTGGCCGGGCTCGTCGCCGAGCCAACGCGAGGGGGCCTCTCGCTCCGGCACTTCGGCGGCACGGAACCCACCAGAGAAGACCGGCGCGGCGGGTGAGATCTCGCCCCTCTCCACGAACAACCTCGGGCCGTTGGCCGGCGTCAAGAGATTGGCCCGCGGCCCGGGCGTGTCCGAGCCCTGAGCGCAGGAACCCGTGAGGCCGGCGGCCAGACCGACCGCGATCGCGAGCAGGGCTCCCGGCCTGATCCGGCAACCG
This sequence comes from Thermoanaerobaculia bacterium, assembly GCA_963781065.1. GTDB lineage: Bacteria > Acidobacteriota > Thermoanaerobaculia > Multivoradales > JAHEKO01 > CALZJC01. The sequence goes on from CAWAET010000004.1 coordinate 17,982, forward strand.
CTGCTCATGGCTCGCGAGAGAGCCGGTCTATAGCGGCCGGACTTCGACGCGGCCATCGTTGAAGCAGGCATCGGAGACGCCGGCATCCTACGCCATCCGACGGGGCGCCAGCCCTGTGGGCCGGCAGCTCGAGGGAGAGTGTCAGGACTCGCTCGGCGACGACGCTCGTCTGTGCCAGGATCGTGACATCGGCACGGCCCGAGCGAGGGGTTTCGGGCTGGGCCCAAGAGGACAAGGCGCTGGACCACGAAGATCGCAATCCGCCAGATGTCTCGAAGCTGTCCGACGACGAGGCCGGCTTCGGGGAGACGGCCGCGGCGCGGCACCGGCGGCGGCTCTGGCTGCGCCGCGCGGTGGTGGCGACCCTGGCGGCGGCCGCCGCCGTGGGTTTCGCCACCATCACGCTGCGGCTGGTGTCGCCGCTGATCGAGCTTCGGCCGGTGGCGCGGGTGGAGCGGGTGACGGGCAGGTTGAGCGTCGGTGACGGCGCCGACCGCCTGGGGCCGGGGGCCACCGTGGTTGCTCGCAACGCTCTCGGCACGAACGGCACGAGCGCTGCCGCGCTACGGATGAACAACGGCATCGCGCTGCGGCTGGACCGGGACACGCGGGCGGTCATGATCTCCGCTACCCGCCTGCGGCTCGAGCGCGGCGCCCTTTACGTCGATGCCACCGGCGCCCCGGACGCCGAGTTTCTCGAGGTCGAGACGGCGCTCGGCGTGGCGCGGGACATCGGCACGATCTACCAGGTGCGCGAGGACGCCGCGACGGTGCGGGTGCAGGTGCGGCGGGGCCGGGTCGCGGTGCGCAACGAGGGCGGCAGGCACGAGGTCGACGCCGGCAGCCAGCTGACGCTGTCGCCCGATGGCTCGGTCGAGACCTCCGCGGTGGAGCTGTACGGGCCCGACTGGTCCTGGATCTACGCCGCCGCGCCCGCCTTCGCCCTCGAGGAGGCGACGCTCGAGAGCTATCTCGACTGGCTCGGCCGCGAGACCGGCTGGTACGTCCGCTTCACCGCGGCCGACCGGGAGACGCTGCTCGGCACCCGGCTGCACGGCTCGCTCGAGGGAATCGCCCCCGAGCAGACGCCGGAGCTGGTGCTGCCGACCTGCGGGCTGAGCCACCGGCTGGAGGGCGGCACGCTGATCGTCGAGCCCGAGGCGCCGTCGCCGATCTAGAGGACGTGGGGTCGGACCAGCTCGACCGTCCGCCGTGCCCCGTTGCGCGCCCGGTCGGCATCGCTCTGCGAGTAGAAGCCCGAGGGCGTTAGGTCCTCGGCGCCGTAGAAGGCCAGCTCCCGGTCGCGACGCAGGCCGCGCGAGATCTCGGTCAGGGTCTCGAGCTCGGCCTGGAGCGCCGCCGGCAACCGGTCCCGCTCGGCCTCGAGCACCGGGGAGACGTCGTGCAGGCGCGGCGGCTCGACGCCGCACGAGCGCAGCAGGCCCTTGAGCGCCAGCTCCACGGCCTCCTGGGACTCGCGCACCACGTCGGCCCAGCTCTCGGCCTCGTAGAGGACGTCCAGCGCCCGCAGCCGAATGGCCGCCCGGCCGACGTGGTCGGCCGCAAGATCCCGATTCCGCATCACGCCACCTGCTTCCAGTAGGGCTGTCCGTGCACCACCCGGCGGACGATCCGGCCGGCGACGATCTCGCGACGCACCTGGACCAGCCACCTGGACAGGGCCAGGTCGCGCTCGAAGAGCACCACCCCGTCCACCGCCAGCTCGGCCCAGAGACCGCTCACCCGGGTGCCGGGCGGCGGCAGATGCACGAAGTGCTGCTCCACCCTGTGCCCCTCCCACGACAGCGGCGAGCAGTCCCACTCCCGGTACAGCCGGCGGGTCAACTCGACCTCGCCCTCCACCACCACCAGCAGATCCACATCCGAGGCCTCGGTCGCCTGACCGCGCGTCCACGAGCCGAACGCGGCGACACCGAGCAGCGCCTCGCCGAACTGATCGGCCGCGCGGCCCACCGCCTCGATCGCCGGCTGCAGATCGGCGAATCCCCCAAGGGGGGCCGCCAGCTTGCGGGCGCAGTAGTCGTTGAGAGAGGTCCCGGCATCCGCCGCCGCGCGCCGCAACAGATCGTGCAGACGCGGCGGGATGCGGAGCAGGAACCTGCCGGAGGCGGACTGGGGATTGATTGTCTTGGTATCAGTCACAAATACGGATGATACCACACGTCCGCGTCCGAGCCCTCCCACCAAGCTCTCGCTATGCGAAGCGCCCTGGGGGCCGACTGCTAGAGCGCCTCGATCTCGACCCGGGCGTCGTTGAAGCAGGCCGCGCCGCCCACCACCTGGCCGTCGTCGGGGCACAGGGCGGTGGCGGTGAGGCCGTTGAGCGAGGCGCGGGCCCAGGCGCCCTTGGGCATCGCCGCCACGCCGGCGCGGATGGCGGCGCTGGTCTCGAGCAGGCAGTGCACCTCGCCGCGCTGGTTGCGCACCCGCACCCGGTCGCCGGCGGCGAGGCCGCGGGCGGCGGCCTCGTCGGGGTGGACGGTGACCGCGAGCCGCGGCAGATTGCTCTCGCCAAAGGTGGAGTTGGTCATCCGCGCGCCCGCCGGGCTGACCAGGCGACAGCGGCCAGTCGTCGTCGGGCGGCAGCCAGCGGTAGGGCTCGGCGCCCAGGATCGGCGGCGTCAGGTGGATCCGGCCGTCGGCGGTCAGCGGCGGGCTGGTGGCCATCTGCACCGGCGGCGCGCCGGCGAAGTCGTAGGTCTGCTGACCGCCGGCGGCGATCCGCTCGACGTCGACCTCGCGGCCCGGCAGACCGATCGCCGCCGTCGCGCGCCGCAGCAGCTCGGCGTCGTCGAGTCGGAACGCCTCGTCCGTGAAGCCCAGCGCCCGGCCCAGGCGGCCGAAAAGCCGCATGTTGGAGATCGCCTCGCCGGCGGGCTCGACCGCCGGCACCACGCCGCCCAGCATGTAGCTGCCGTAGCCGGCGCGCAGATCGTGCCCCTCGAGAAAGGTCACCGCCGGCAGCACGATGTCGGCCAGCCGCGCCGTGTCGGTCATCACCTGGTCGTGGACGACGGTGAACAGGTCCTCGCGCACCAGCCCGCGCAGCACCTGCCGCTGGTCGGGCACGGTGGCCGCCGGGTTGGCGTTGTAGACGAAGAGCGCCTTGATCGGCGGCGCCAACCGGGGCTCGAGGTCGTCGTTGAGCAGCCGGCCGAGCTGGCTCATGTTGAGCTCGCGGGTGCGCCAGTCGAGCGGCCCGATCACCGCGTCGCGGTCGAAGCCGACGGCGCCGTTGTTGGACAGCGTGTAGCCGCCGCCGCGGACGCCGAACTTGCCCAGCAGCGTCGGGATCGCCAGGATCGCCGCCATCGCCTGGGCGCCGTTGCGGTTGCGCTCGGGGCCCCAGCCGCAGCGCACCAGGGCCGGGTCGCTGTCCGCCAGCCGGTCGGCGAGCTCGGCGATCGCTTCGGCGGCGACCCCGGTGACCCCGGCGGCGCGCTCGAGCGGCCACTCGGCGGCGCGCTCGAGCAGCGGCTCGAGACCGTCGGCGTGGCCGGCGACAAACCCGAGATCCAGCTGCCCGGCGGCCCGCCAGCGCTCGATCAGGCCCAGCGCCAGCGGCAGGTCCTGGCCCGGCAGGACCGGCAGGTGGAGGTCGAGCTCGCTATCGCCGAGGGTGCGCCGCGGGTCGATCTGGGCGATCCAGGCGCCGCGCCGCTTCGCTTCCCTCAAGTGCGGCACCAGGTGGATGTTCGAGCCCCGCGGGTTGGCGCCCCAGACGACGATCGCCCGGGCCCGGGGGTAGTCGCCGAAGGCCACCCCCGGCATCTTGCCGTACATGCCCTTGGCCACCTGGGTGGCCGGCAGGGCGCAGATCGTCTTGCTCAGCCGCGACGCTCCCAGCCGCGAAAAGAACAGGTGGTCGACGAACTCGTCGGTGAGCAGGCCGTTCGAGCCGCCGTAGTGGAACGGCAGGATCGCCTCGCCGCCCCAGCGCTCGGCGATCGCCTGGAAGTTGCCGGCGATGGTCTCGATGGCCTCGTCCCAGGAGATCCGCTCGAAGCCGCCGCGGCCCTTGGGGCCGACCCGGCGCAGCGGGTGGAGGATGCGCTCGGCGTGGTAGAGCCGCTTGGCGAAACCGGTGACCTTGGCGCAGATGAAGCCGGCGGTGTGGGCGCTGTCCGGAGCGGCGCCGATCCGGGTCACGCGGCCGTCCGTCACCTCGACGCCCAGGGCGCAGCCGTCCGGGCAATCCAGGGGGCAAGTGGTCGACCGGGTCTCTACGGACATGGACGGATCTCCCGCACGCCGTCCATGCAGCCGTCTTCGAGGATCAGCGTCGTGCGTTTCATGCGCGCAAGAGTAGCAACCGGACATCTGGCCCGGCTCCCGGCTGTCGCGCGGTAGGCCCGTCTCGCTGCTCCGCAGCCTAACCTGGCGGCGGCGCCTAGGGATCGAACCCCTCTCAGGGGCTCAAACTGGGGTCGAGCTCGAGGGTGAGCTGGCCGTCCACACCGACCGAGAATCCGTCGCCCAGCCTGATCCACTCGCCCGCTCGCAGGGTCAGGTCGCCGTCCGGCCCGGCGACCATGTAGTTCGTGCCGGCCTCGATACGGCAGGCCTCCTCGGTGACGGTGTCCAGGATCGTGTCGTCGCTGAGGGACTTGAGCGGGCAGCCGCTGAGAGCGGAACAGGTCGAAGTGACCGCAAAGAGATTCCCGGCCGAAAAGTTTGCGGCAGACGGCACGGTGACCGTCACCTCGCATATCGACTCCAGACCCGTGTCCGAATCGTCTCCCCCCGAGGTGTCCACTGCGCTCTCTCCCAGCACGAGAGATCCTTCCAGCGTGCCCGCGGGACAGGAGGGCGAGGGTTCGCTGTTCTCGAGGGTGCCGGAGGCACACGACGTCAGCTCAATGCACCAGGTGGGCGGGACCGGCCACACAATAGACACGGAGGCGTCGGCCTCCTCCTCCAAGGGACTTGTGGTCGTTGCGGAAACCGACCAGGAGCTGGTGAACCGGAGGTCGAGAGCGACCGGGAACCCGGTCTCATTGCGTGCGCTGAAACCCACGAAAGAGTCCTCGATTCCGCCGTACGATCCGTCGGGATCCGCCGTGCAGGTCAGGTCGTTGGAAAGCTGATACTCGATATCGGCTCCCGACGGCGAAAACTCACACCCGCTCGGCGTGCAGCTTGCGTCACCCAGCCCCACGATCGATCCGTTGCCGATGTTGCTCGAGTCCTCGAAGACGAAGTGCGAGGGGAAGGTCCCTCCCGGATTCAGGATGAAGCCCGGTGGCAGCAACGCCGGCGCGACGATCTCGAGCTCTAGAGAGCCGGTGACGCTGCCCGTTGCGGTCGCGAGGGTCGGGCTCGCCGTCGCCAACGCCAACAAAAGGAAGCGGCCCAGAGGGGCCAGGGAGGGGACTGTCGTGGCAGATCGGGGTCTGGTCACTGGGGTCGACTCTCCGTTTCGCCAGGCTGGAATGTCGGTCGCTTTGCGCTCCAAGAGCGGTGAGCCTACCAAAGGGACCGACTCCTCCCCCCGGCCGGCCGGTGCTCGGGGACTCGTAGCCCGGCGAGCCGTGCCGCCGGACGGTGTCGAAGTCGGGCCATCAGTCGATTCTCACCGTAGGATGTGCCCGTGTTGAAAGAGGATCGAGGCGTTAGCCAGCTAGGGACCGTGCTCGAAATGATCAAGTTCGGGCACACGATCTTCGCCCTGCCGTTCGCTCTGCTGGGCATGATGCTGGCCGCAGAGGGCTGGCCGGAGTGGCGGATGGTCGTTTGGATCCTCCTGGCGATGGTGGGCGCGCGCAGCGCGGCGATGGGCTTCAACCGGCTGGCGGACCGCGAGATCGACGCCGCCAATCCCCGCACCGCCGACCGCGAGTTGCCGGCCGGCAGGGTATCGCCGGCCTTCGTCGGCGGCTTCGTGGTGGTGAGCGTGGCGCTGCTGGTGCTGGCGGCCTGGCGGCTCAACCCGCTGACGCTGAAGCTGTCGCCGCTGGCGATCCTGATCCTGCTGGGCTACTCGTATAGCAAGCGGTTCACCAGCGCGGCCCATCTGCTGCTCGGCCTGGCGCTGGCCGGGGCGCCGGTGGGGGCCTGGATCGCGGTGCGCGCCGACGTGCGGCTGACGCCGCTGGTGCTGGGCGCCGCGGTGCTCCTGTGGGTGGCGGGGTTCGACATCCTCTACTCGCTCCAGGACCTGGAGTTCGACCGCGGCTGGGGCCTGCACTCGATCCCGGTGCGGCTCGGCGAGACCGGGGCGCTGGTCGTCTCGGTGGCGCTGCACGTGGTGGTGCTGGCGTTGCTGGCCGCGCTGCCTTGGGTCTACCCGCCGGGCCTGGGCTGGGGCTGGTGGGTCGGCGTCGCCGGCTGCGCGGCGCTTCTCGGCTGGCAGCACTGGGTGGTGCGGCCGGGCGACCTGTCGCGGCTCGACGCCGCCTTCTTCCGGGCCAACGGGCTGCTGGCGGTCTGGCTGTTCGGAGCGGCGGCGGTCGACCTGCTGCTGCTGCGCTGACGCCCGTTCCGGAGGGGCCTCGAGGCCTCGACGCGGCCCTGCAGGGCGCGCGCTATCCGGTGCTCTCCACCGCCGCCCTGGCGGCGGCGCCCTGCAGGCCCCCCTGCCGCGGCTCGCTCGGCGCCTCGCACTCGTCCGCGGCCGTCTCGGCGCTGCCGCCGAACCACTGGTAGAGGATCGGCAGTACGATCAGGGTGAGCAGGGTCGAGGTCACGACGCCGGCGACCACGACGACCGCCAGGGGACGCTGCACCTCGGAGCCGACGCCGGTCGCCCAGATCAGCGGCATCAGGCCGAGGGCGGTGGTGGCCGCGGTCATCAGCACCGGCCGCAGCCGCAGCTCGGCGCCGTCGAGGATCGCCTGCCGGCGATTCGCGCCCTCGGTCTCGAGCTTGCGGAAGAACTCGATCATCACCAGCCCGTTGAGGATCGCGATGCCGAACAGGGCGATGAACCCGACCGAGGCCGAGACCGACAGGTAGAGGCCCGAGAGCTTGAGCGCGAACACGCCGCCGACCAGGGCCAGCGGGATGTTGACCAGGATCAGGAGCACCGGCCGCACGGCGCGGAAGTTGAGGAACAGCAGGATGAAGATCAGCACCAGGGCCAGCGGCACCATCACCCGCAGCCGGGCCATGGCCCGCTGCTGCTGCTCGAACTGGCCGCCCCAGGTGGTGAAGTAGCCGGTCGGCAGATCGAGCTCGGCGTCGAGGCGTTGCTGCGCCTCGGCGACGAAGCCGCCGATGTCGCGGCCGACGACGTTGAGCTCGACCACCACCCGGCGCTTGCCGTCCTCGCGCGAGATCTGCGCCGGGCCGCTCGTCGAGGTCGATGGTCGGCCACCTCGCTCAGCAGCACCCGCTCGCCGGTCGGCGTGGCGAGCGGCAGGTTGCGCAGGTTCTCGACCTTCGAGGTGAACTCGCTGGGCAGCCGCACGACGACGTCGGTGCGCCGGTCGCCCTCGGGCACGGTGGTGACGACCCGGCCGCCCATGGCGGTCTCGATCAGCGCCTGCGACCTGGGCGACGCTGATGCCCAGCCGGGACAGCCGCCGCCGGTGCATGCGGATCTGCAGGTAGCCCAGGCCCTCGACCGCCTCGACCTTGATGTCGACGGCGCCCTCGACCGCGCCCAGCACACCCGCCACCTCGCTCGCCGAGCGTCGGCGAGCTCGTGCAGGTCTTCGCCGAAGACCTTGACCGCGATCTGCGACTTGACGCCCGAGATCAGCTCGTCGACCCGCATCTGGATCGGCTGGGTGTAGCCGAACTCGACCCCGGGCATCGTCGCCAGCTTCTCCCGGAGCGCCGCCACCAGGCCCTCCTTGGTGCGCGCCGTCGTCCACTCGGACCGTGGCGCCAGCAGCACGTAGGTGTCGCTCTCGCCGACCCCCATGGGGTCGGACGAGATGTCCGATCGCCCGGTGCGGCTGACCACGTGCCGGACCTCGGGCAGCTCCATGATGGCGGTCTCGATGCGCTGCACGGTGTCGAGCGACTGGGTCAGCGACACCGACGGCAGCTGGAACGGCTGGACGACGATCGAGCCCTCGTCCATCGACGGCAGGAACTCGGTGCCCAGCGTCGGCGCGACGAGCAGCCGCCACCACCAGCAGCGCCAGCGCCGCGGCGACCACCAGCCGCGGGTGGTCCAGGGCCCAGCCGAGCTGCGGCCGGTAGATCCGCCGCACCAGATCCGCCGGGTGGGGGAACCGGCCGCCGCCGAAGATCGGCACCGGTTCGAGCAGCAGCGACGCCAGCACCGGCATCAGGGTCATCGGTCAGCAGCAGAGCGCAGCCGAGGGCGATCGAGATGGTGTAGGCCAGCGGCGCGAACATCTTGCCCTCGATCCCCTGCAGCGAGGCGATCGGCAGGAAGACCACGATGATCACCGCGACGCCGAAGACGATCGGGCCGCAGCACATCCTCGGCGGCCGCCGCCGAACGACGCCGCAGCGGGTCTCGGTGGAGCGTCCGCGGCTGCTGCAGCAGCCGCACGGTGTTCTCCACCAGCACGATCGCGCCGTCGCCGAGCATGCCGATGGCGATCGCCAGACCCGACAGGGTCATCAGGTTGGACGACATGCCGACGAGGTCGCATCACCAGGAAGGTCGCCAGGGCCGCCATCGGCAGCTGCAGCGCCACCAGGCAGCGCCGACCGCGGGCTGGCCCATGAAGAAGAGCAGCACCAGGAGCACCAGGACGGCGCCCTGGAGCAGCGCGCCCTTCACCGTGCCGAGGGCCGTTTCGACCAGCTCGCTGCGATCGTAGAAGGGCACGATCTCGACGTCCGTCGGGCAGGCTCTGCCGGGCCACCTCGAGCTTCTCCTTGACCCCGGCGACCACGTCCCGGCCGGAGGCGCCCCGCAGCATCAGCACGATGCCGGCGACGGTCTCGCCCTCGCCGTCGCGGCTGATCGCGCCCTGGCGGATCTCGGGGCCGATCTCGACGGCGCCACCTGCCGCAGCAGGACCGGGCACGCGGTCGCGATAGGCGACGACGGTCTCCTTCGAGGTCGTCGACGCTCGCGGACCCAGCCGTCGCCGCGCACCACGAACTGCTCGCCGCCGCGCTCGACGTAGGCGCCGCCGGCGACGCCGTTGTTGGCCGCCACCGCGTCGGCCAGCTCGTCGAGGGCGAGCCCGTAGCGCCGCAGCGCCGCGGGATCGGCCACCACGTGGTACTGGCGCACGTCGCCGCCGAAGCGAGTCGACCCCGGCGACGCCGGCGACGGTCCGCAGGATCGGCCGCAGCACCCAGTCCTGCAGGGTGCGCAGCTCCATCAGGCTCGCGGCTGGGGCTCTCCAGGGTGTACTGGAAGACCTCGCCGAGCCCGGTGGAGATCGGTCCGAGGCTCGACGCCGACACCCTCGGGCAGCTCGTCGCGGGCGCCGACAGCATGCGCTCGAGCACCAGCTGGCGGGCGAAGTAGATGTCGGTGCCGTCCTCGAACACCACGGTCACCATCGACAGCCCGAACTTCGACAGCGAGCGCACCTCGGTCGAGTGCGGCAGCCCGGCGCAGGCCTGCTCGATGGGATAGGTCACGAGCTGCTCGATCTCGAGCGGCGACAGGGTCGGCGCCTGCGAGATGACCGTCACCTGGATGTTGGTGACGTCCGGAAAGGCGTCGATCGGCAGGCCGCGGAAGGCGGCGATCCCGCCCGCGACGAGCAGTCCGGCGAGGATCAGGACCACCAGCCGGTTGGCCAGCGACAGCTCGAGGATGCGGTGCATCTACTCCTCCCCCGCGCCGCGCAGCAGGGTCGACTTGAGGAGGAAGACGCCCTCCACGGCGACCAGCTCGCCGACCGCCAGCCCTTCGCCGATCTCGTAGTGCGTGCCGTTGAACCTGCCGACCACCACCGGGCGGGCCTCGAACCGCAGCTCGTCCTGGCGGACGAACACGTAGTCCGCCGCCCCCATGCGGATCAGCGCGCTCTCGGGAACCGAGGGCGCCTTCGTCGCCGCTCCCCGGATCAGGTTGCCCTCGACAAAGACGCCGGGCAGAAGACTCTCGCTGCCGTGGGTGATCTCGGCGCGAACCGTGACCGTGCGGGTGGTCGCATCGACCTGGGGCACCTGGGTGGTGACCCGGGCCAGGCCCCAGGCCTGCGGCCGGCCCACCGGCACGAACTCCACCTGGTCGCCGCGACGCACCCCGGTGGCCTCGTCGGGCGGCAGCTGCAGCTCCAGCTCGAGGCTCGCGGGATCGCCGATGACGACCAGCGGCTCGTAGGCCCGGACCCAGGCATGCTGCTGGACCGCGAGGCTGAGGACGACGCCGGCGGCCGGCGCTCGCACGGTGAGCACCGGGTGCAGGTCGGTCGATTCGAGCAGACGCTGGATGTCCGCCCCGCTGTAGCCCAGGTCCTGCAGCTCGGCCTCGCCGTTCTTGACCTCGATCGAGGCGGCCAGGACCTCGTGCTGTCGGTGTTCGAGCTCGACCCGGCTGATGCCCTCGATCTCCAGCAGCTGACGGCCCGCCGCGAGCCGCGCCTCGGCCAGCTTCAGCGCCTCGCTGTCGCGCAGCAGCTCGCCCTGGAGCTCGTGCAGCATGTGGGAGTGGAGCTCGATCAGCGGCTGATGGCGCCGCACCGAGTCTCCCGGCGCCACCAGCAGCCGCTCGACCCGCCCGTCGACGATCGACTTCACCGTGTTGGTCGCGCCGGGAGAGCGCACCGCCTGTCCCAGGACCCGGACCTGGTCGCCAAAGGTCCGCTGGTCGACCTCGCCCAGGTGGATGCCGGCGCGCGCCTGGGCGTCGGCCGAGAGGCTGACCGTCTCCGCGGCCGCGGCGCCGGCCGCCAAGGTCAGGATGGAAATCGCAAGCAGAAAAGACTTCTTCATCAGGAACCCTCCAGGCCGGAGGCGCCGGCCGGGCTCGCCGGGATCGGCTCCGGCAGTGGAAACCAGGTGTCGGTGCCGAGCAGCCGGGCCAGCTCGAGCCGCGCGGTCAGCAGCGAGTAGCGGGTCTCGATCAGCGCTCGGCGCACGTCGTCGACCCGCGACAGGCCGTCGAGGTAGACCAGGTAGGAGACCGCGCCCAGGCGGAACTGCTCCGCCAGGGAATGCTCGCGGTCCGCCAGCTGGTCGGCGGTGGCGCGCAGCGAGGAGAGCGCGGCGGTGGTTGCGGCCGCGGTCTCCCGGGCCGCGTGGAGCCGGGCGACAAGCTGCCGCTCGTGGAGGTCACGCTGCGCGCCAGCCGCCTCCAGGCGCTTCTCGGAGGCGACGAGCCTCTGGCGCCCCTCGCTGCCGAAACGCAGCGGAACCGCGATGCGCACGCCGGCGGCGTCGAACCCCGCCGCCGGCGCGAGATCGGGGATCCGCTCCCATTCGAGCTCGATCTCGGGCCGGCCCCAGACGCCGTGACGCTGGACCCGTGCTTCGGCGCCGGCGACCTCGTTGCGGATCTCCGCCAGTTGCTGGAGAGGAGCTTCGTCCAGCATCGCCTCGAGCGCACCGGCGTCCGGCTGTGCCGCGGCGGTCTGTTCGACCAGCCGCGCCAGGTCACCGGCGTCCGGCAGGGGAAACCCGCCGGGCGCCAGGGCCGCGAGCTGCTGCTCGACGGCGAAGCGCCGGCTTTCAGATTGCCGCAGCAGGTCCCGGTCCCGGGCCAGCTCCAGCTCGAGCTGGGCGCGCTCGGAGCCGGAGATCTCCCCCAGCTCGTAGCGCCGCGTCTGGATGGCCAGCGTGCGGTCGAGGCGCCCGACGCGCGTCTCGGCCAGCGCCGCCATCTCGGTCTCGGCCGCCAGATCGAGCCAGCGGCCGGCCGCCAGGGCCGCCACCTCGAGCCTGCCGGAGATGCCGCCGATTCGCAGCAACCGGTCCGTCGCCTGCCGCAGGTCCTTGCCGGTGGCGCGCCGCCAGGGCGGGTTGAACGGCATGCTGAAGCGCAGGGTGTCGACGGCGTTGGCGCGTTGCTCGAAGCCCGGCCCGATCCCCTCCCGCTGCCAGGAGAGGGTCGGCGCCCCGGCGCCCGTGGTCGAGCGCATCTCGGCCACCTCCGCCTCCAGCTCCGCCACCCGAAGCGCCGTCTCGGGAGAGCGTTCGATGGCCGCCCGCATCGTCGCCAGCACCTTCTCGGATGGCGACGCGGTGGTGCCGCCCTCGGCGCCGGCGGCGGCGCTCGCGCCCAGGGCGAGGAGCAGCGTCAGCGGCAGAACGGCGAGCCGTTTGCTGTCGATTCGAGTCACCTTGCCTCCTTCGAGTCCCCTGCCTCGTCGCCGACGCGGCCTCGACACGCGCATCGACACCGACGCGGAGACGGGCCCGTCCTCACCTGAGAGGCAGGTGGCCTGGTCAGGGTTCCCACGGGTCGGCTCCCACACGGATCGACCCCTCCTCGGGCAACGGACCCGCGCTCCTGCAAACGGGAACCTCGCGGGCCAACCCTGCCTCTCACTATATGGGACCGCCGCGCCAGCCAGCCGGCCGGTTCCTCGATGCACTGCCCAGACCCGAACAAGAAATGGCCAACCATGCCGGAGGCCCCCTCGCAGACTCCTACCCCATCGGTCTCGCCGCCCGATAGCGGCGCCTAGTGCCTCCATCCTTGCGCCTTTCACGGCGCATCAACTCCCACTCCCCACCTCAGTGGCCTCCGGCGTTGGTTTGGTCCTGTCCCTAAAGCGAATCCCGACCCCAAAGCGCACCCCGACGAGATGAGCGATCCACTCTTCTGGCATCGGCTGCAGTTCGGTTTCACGATCACCTACCACTACCTGTTCCCCCAGCTGACGATGGGGCTGGCGCTGCTCATCGTCGTCCTCAAGCTGATCGCCCTGCGGACGGGCCGGGCCGCCTTCAACGACGCGGCGCGGTTCTGGATCCGCATCTTCGGCCTCAACTTCGCCCTGGGCGTGGTGACCGGAATCCCGATGGAGTTCCAGTTCGGCACCAACTGGGCGAGCTTCTCCCACTACGCGGGCGGCGTGATCGGCCAGACGCTGGCGATGGAGGGGATCTTCGCCTTCTTCCTGGAGTCGACCTTTCTCGCCCTGCTGGTCTGGGGAGAGCGCCGGCTCGGGCCGCGCGGCCATCTCGGCGCCGCCATCGCCCTACTGGTCGGCAGCTGGCTTTCCGGGTACTTCATCATCGCCACCAATGCGTTCATGCAGAACCCGGTCGGCTACACGACGGCCGCGGACGGGACGCTGCAGATCGCGCGGTTGTCCGAGTTCGTCTTCAACCCCTGGGCGGTGATCCAGTACCTCCACAACCAGACCGCCGCCGTCGTCACCGCGGCCTTCGTGATGGCGGCGGTCGGCGCCTTCTGGACCCTCCGCCGACAGCACGCCGAGGTCGCCCGCGTCTCGCTCCGAACCGGCGTCGTCGCCGGCCTCGTCGCCTCGATGCTGGTGGCGTTTCCGACCGGCCACGAGCAGGGCCGGATGGTCGCCGACAAGCAGCCGGTGACCCTGGCGGCCATGGAGGGCCGCTTCGTCAGCGGCGGCCACGCGCCGCTGGCGATCATCGGCCAGCCGAACGTCGCCGCGCGGAGCCTGGACAACCCGATCGAGCTGCCGGCGGTGCTGTCGTGGATCGCCTACGGCGATTTCTCCGCCGACGTGCGGGGCCTGGAGGAGTTCCCGGAGGATGAGTGGCCGACGAGCATCGAGCTGCTCTACTACGCCTTTCACATCATGGTGGGCCTGGGGACGATCTTCATCCTGGTGATGGCCCTGTCGACGCTGCAGCTGGCGCGGCGGCGCCTCGAGAGCAGCCGCTGGCTGCTGTGGATTCTGGCGTTCGCCTTCCCGTTCCCCTATATCGCCAACACGGCCGGCTGGATGACGACCGAGCTGGGGCGCCAGCCGTGGCTGGTCTACGGTCTGTTCCGGACGGCCGACGGCGCTTCGCCGCTGGTCCACAGCGGCTCGGCCCTGTTCACAGCGCTGGGCTTCGCGGGGCTCTACTTCGTCCTGGGGCTGCTCTTTCTCGGCCTCGTGGCGCACGAGGTCTCGCACGGGCCGCAGGCGCCGGCGAGCGCGACCTCGAGCTGAGGCGGCGGTCATGTTGGAAGCGATCTGGTTCTCCCTGGCCGCGGTCATGCTGGCGATCTATGTCGTCATGGACGGCTTCGACTTCGGCGCCGGGGCCCTGCATCTCGCGGTGGCGCGCCGCAACCGGGAGCGCCGGCAGGTGCTGGCGGCGATCGGCCCGTTCTGGGACGGCAACGAGGTCTGGCTGCTGGCCGCCGGCGGCGTGCTCTTTCTCGCCTTCCCGAAAGTGCTCGGCTCGGGGCTCTCCGGCTTCTACCTGGCAATCTTCTTCTTTCTCTGGGTCCTCATCCTGCGTGGCATCGCCATCGAGCTGCGCTCCCACCTCGACGACGCCATGTGGCGGGCGTTCTGGGACGGGGCGTTCGCCGTCGCCTCGATCCTCGCGCCGGTGCTGCTCGGGGCGGCACTCGGCAACGTCCTGCGCGGCGTCCCGGTGAACGAGGACGGCTGGTTCGCGCTGCCGCTGTTCGACTCCTTCCTGCCCTCCGCCGGCCTGGGGCTGCTGGACTGGTACACCGTCCTGTGCGGTCTGACGGCGCTCGTGGCGGTCACCCACCACGGCGCCCTGTTCCTGGCCTGGAAGACCGATGGCGAGGTCAGGCGGAGGAGCCTCAAGGCCGCTCGGCGGCTCTTCCCCGCCACGGTGGCGCTCTGGGCGCTGGCCACCCTGGCCAGCGCCGCCGTCGCTCCCGACCTGTTGCGCCGGCTCGGCGATCGGCCCCTGGTGTGGCTCTCCACCGCCGTCTTTCTCGCCGGTCTGACAACCAGCTGGTTGGCCCGCCGCAACGGCAGGGACCTGGCGGCGTTCCTCGGCTCCGCCGCGTTCCTGCTCGGGCTGCTGGCGGCGGCCGCGGCCTCGGTCTATCCGACCTGGCTGCCGTCGACGCTCGACCCGTCCTGGTCGCTCACCGCGGCCAACGCCGCCGCCTCGCCGGGCTCTCTTCGCGTCGGGCTGTACTGGTGGCCGGCCGGCCTGGTGCTGGCCATCGGCTACTTCGCGGTGCTCTTTCACCTGCACCGGGGCAAGGCGCAGGCGGCGGCGCCGGGCGAGGGTTACTGAGAACCGGCGCTGCTCGCGACTGAGGGCAAGATCAGCAGACGCGCCGCCGGCAGGCCCACAAAGCGCCTCCGCGCACCGCCGGCCCGAACGACGGTCAGCCGGTCGACACCTTCGGCTGCGCCGAGCCCGAGGTGGAACCGCGGGTCGCTCTCGGAGAGGAACGAGCCGCCGACGATCCGATGGCGCACCCGGCGCTTGCCGCCGGCCTCGACGTCGATCCGCAGCGCGTCGGGCGCCGCGACCATCAGCCAGGCGCCGGCCGGCGGCGAGTCGTTGCGCAGCAGGGTCGGCGGCGCGTCGACGTTGCTGACCACCAGGTCGAGGTCGCCGTCGCCGTCGAGGTCGCCCACCGCCAGCCCGTGGCTGGCCTCCAGGACTTCGAGCCCCGGCCCGGCGGCGGCGGTCGCGTCGCGGAAGACCCCGGCCTCGTTGGCCAGCAGCAGGTTGCGCTGGCGGAAGGAGGTGCCGGCGTCGGGGGCCTCGTCGGCCTGCGGGTAGATGTGGCCGTTGGCGATGAACAGATCCAGGTCGCCGTCGAGATCGAGATCGGCAAAGGCGGTGCCCCAGGACAGCGGCTTGTAGGTGGCTTCTGCCAGGGCCATGGCGCGGCTCACGTCCTCGAAGACCAGCTCGCCCAGGTTGCGGTAGACGGTGGAGGCGTCCTTGTAGAAGTTGGTCACCAGCAGGTCGGGCAGCCCGTCGTCGTCGAGGTCGCCGGCGGCCAGCCCCATGCCGGCCTGGGCGTTGCCCATGGCGTCGAGGGCGGCGCCCGACCAGAGGCCGACTTCCTTGAAGGTGCCGTCGCCCTGGTTGTCGTAGACGTAGTTGGGGTTCGAGTCGTTGGCGACATAGAGGTCGAGGTCCAGGTCGCCGTCGAGATCGAGCGCCATGACCCCGAACGAGTAGAAGAGCCCGGCGTCCTCGAGCCCCGCCGTCGCGGTGACGTCGCGGAAGCGGCCGCGCCCCAGGTTCTCGAAGTAGCGGTTGCCCAGGCCGGCGAGGCCGAAGGGCCCCTTCATCACCTTGAGCCCCTCCCAGTCGAGCTCCGGCTCGGCCCCGAGCACCTCTTCCAGGGTGCAGTCGATGTAGGCGGTGAGGTAGAGGTCCCGATCGCCGTCGCCGTCGGCGTCGAACAGCACCGCGCCGGCCGACCAGCCGTCGATGCTCGGGCCGCCGGCGACCGCCTCGAAAGTGCCGTCGCCGCGGTTGCGGTAGAGGACGTCGGGGCCGAAGTTGGTCACCATCAGGTCGGGCGTGCCATCGCCGTCGACGTCGCCCACGCCGACACCCGAGCCCCAGCCGTCGTCACCGACGCCGGCCCGCGCGGTGACGTCGGCAAACCTGCCGCCGCCCTCGTTGCGGTAGAGCCGGTTCACCCCCCGCTCGGCGACCCGGGCGCCCTCGAGCCGCCAGCCGTTGACCAGGTAGAGGTCGAGGTCGCCGTCGCCGTCGTAGTCGACCAGCGCCAGGCCGGTGCCGTTGGACTCGAGGATGTGCGGCTTCTCCGGCCGCCCGCACCAGGTGGGCGCGGTTAGCCCGGCGACGGCGGCGATGTCGGTGAAGCGCAGTTCGGCGGCCGCCGCGTCAGACGCGGCGAACGCGGCCGGCCCCAGGAGGAGGCCGGCCGCAACGATCGCCGGGATCGTCCTCAACCGCCCTCGGGCTTCTTGGGCATCGGCTCCTCGGCCATCGCCTTCTCGGCCATCGCCTTCTCGGCCATCGCCTTCTCAGCCATCGCCTTCTCGGCCATCGCCTTCTCGGCCATCGCCTTCTCGGCCATCGCCTTCTCAGCCATCGCCTTCTCGGCCATTGGCTCCTTGGCCATCGCCTTCTCGGCCATCGGCTCCTTCGCCTTGGGCTTCATCAGCGAGTCGACGACTTCGGCGAACTTGCCCCAGGCTCCCGCTCGCGCCTCGTCGGTCTCGGCCGTGCGCAGTTCCTTGGAGATCTCGAGAATCGACTGCTTGGCCTCGCGGGTGACGATCACGTAGCCGGGCTCGTAGATGCCCTGCTCCTCGCCGGCGGCATTGAAGTGGTGGCCGCCCTCGAGCAGCTTCTTGCGCACCCCGCCGATCTGGTTGTCGCCCTCGTTGGCGAACAACGCCATCTGGGCGGACGCACCCAGCCAGTCGCCCTTCTTCATCAGGACTTCGCTGGCGTGCATGTGACCGTCGAGCATGGCGGCCACGAAAGTCCGCTCGGCGGCGCGCACCGACAGGATGGTGTCGGCCAGGGCGTCGTAGGCGGTGACAATGCTCTTGGGGGTCTCCTGGGCGGCCAGCGGCAGAGCCAGCAGCGCCAGGGCGCAGATCACGATAAGTGTGTTTCTCTTCACGTATCCCTCCTCGTTGTAGTTACAGGAATTCCTGTGGTCCACAGGACCCCGCTAGTCTATCGCGGCGCCTCGGCCAAGGCATCACCCCAACGGGTGGCACCGCGACCGCCGCCGGCCGCTTCTCGGCCGCGCTTCTCGGCGGTGCTTCTCGGCCATGCTCCTCGGCCGGCCGCAATGCTCGCCGTCCGAGTATGAATTATCGTATGATCATACGTCATGCCAAGAGCGCGCATCACCGTCACCCTGCCGGACGAGGTCGTCAAGGACATCGACAAGCGCGAGCGCAACCGCAGCCGCTTCGTGCTCGAGGCCGTCGAGAACGAGCTCGCTCACCGACGTCGCCAGGACCTGCTGGCGTCCGTCGAGAGCCCTCACCCCCAGAGCCAGGAAGTGGCGGAGGCCGGGATGGCCGAATGGGGCGACCGGAGCGCCGAGGGCGACGCGGGGCTGCTCGACAGCGACGCCGGCAGCCCGGTTCGGTGGACGCCGGCGGGCGGTTGGGCCGAGGTCGAGGAGTGAAGCTCGCCCGCGGAACCCTGGTCATGTTGAACCTCGACCCGACCCTCGGGCATGAACAGCGGGGGCTCAGGCCGTGCATCATCGTCAGCGATCCGCAGATCACCGAGGATCAGCGCTACCCTTTGCTCTGCGTCGTGCCGATCACCGGCACCCCCGGGCGGGGCGCCCTCTACCCGGAGTTCGCTGCCGGCCCCGGCGGCCTGCGCAAGCGCTCCTGGGCCCTCGTCGACCAGGTCCGCACGGTCGACAAGCGTCGCGTGAGCAGGGTCTTCGGCCGGGTCGCCGCCGCGGAGCTGGATGCCGTCGACGAGGGCCTGAAGATGCTCCTCGGGCTGGGTCCGGGGCCATCCGGCGGCTGACTCGAGCCGCGATTCGGCCGCCGGCCCACACCTGCACCTCTCGATCTGCGACAATGGAGAGGTCGCCGATCCCCGGCGGCACTCCCCGACCCACAAAGCCCGGCACCGGGTACCGCGACAAGGAAACAAGATCATGCATGCCAAAGAGACCCGCCTTTTCAGCGGCGGCCACAAGGGGGCCGAGGCGGAGTTCGGCCGCGCGGCCGAGCGCTGGAAGATCCCCGAGACCACCTTCACCTTCGAGGGTCACGTGATCGAGCACGCCGGCGAGCTGCGCATGCTCGATGACGCCGAGCTGGCCCGCGGCGACGTCAGCATGGACTTCGTCTACGCCAACCTGGGCCGGCGCTTCCACCACGGCAAGGGAATCCGTCGGGTGATCCAGTCGATGTTCCATGTCGTCACCAGCGGCAACGAGCTCTTCGCCGTCGGCTGGATCCAGCCCGACGACCACGTCAAGGGCGGCACCGGCTGGGGCGTCGAGCTGGCGAAGTTCTTCAACCGCGAGCTGAGCGTCTTCGACCAGGACAAGGGGCGCTGGTACTCCTGGAACGAGGGCCGCTGGCAGGAAAGCGAGCCGACCATCTCCGGCGGCCCCTTCGCCGCCACCGGCACGCGCAACCTGACGGACGGCGGCCGGCAAGCGATCCGCGAGCTGTTCGAGCGCTCGTTCGGGCCGGTCGAAGCCTAGCCACGGCCGGGCGGAGGGTCGTGAACCACCGGCCGCCCGCCGCCGCGACTCGATCGCCGAGCTGGCGCCGGTCGCAGACGGGTTCGACCGGGCTGCCGAGGCATCCGCAGCCGAGGTCTGGCTCGAACAACTCAGAGGATCATCGGTGGCCATCTTCCAGGCCTCCCAGAGGCCTTTGGCGTCTGGTCCCGTTGATATACTCCCGCCTCCAGCACTCCCGAAACCAAGCCCACTAGCCCATGACCACCGCCCTCGAGCCGTCCCGGTTTCCGGCCCCCCTGCGCGACATCGCCGCCAAGGTGCGCGACGGCGCGCGGCTCGACGAGGCCGACGCGTTGCTCTGTTTCGAGACGCCGCACGTGCTCCATCTCGGCAAGCTGGCCGGGGCGGTGCGGCGGCGGCTGCACGGCGACGTGGCCTACTTCAACGTCAACCGGCACATCAACCCGACCAACATCTGCGTCTACACCTACAACTGCAAGTTCTGCAGCTTCGCCGCCCTGCCGGGCGAGGAGCACGCCTGGGCGATGACCCACGACGAGGTCTACGAGCACGCGGCGAAGCAGGGCGGCAACGAGGTGACCGAGTTCCACATCGTCGGCGGGCTGCACCCGGACCTGTCGCTCGAGTGGTACCTGGAGATGATGCGCGGGTTGAAGCAGCGCTTTCCCGACGCCCACCTCAAGGCCTTCACCGCCATCGAGATCGGCTGGTTCGCGCAGCACGAGAAGATCTCGATCGAGCAGGTCCTGGTGCGGCTGCGCGAGGCCGGCCTCGGCTCGCTGCCCGGCGGCGGCGCCGAGATCTTCGCCACGGAGGTGCGCGAGATCATCTGCGACGGCAAGCTCGACGCCGACGAGTGGATCGAGGTCCACCGGATCGCCCACGGCCTCGGCATCCCGTCGAACTGCACGATGCTCTACGGCCACGTCGAGCGGCCCGAGCACAAGGTCGACCACCTGTTGCGGCTGCGGGCGCTACAGGACGAGACCGGCGGCTTCAACTGCTTCATCCCGCTGGCCTACCACCCGGAGAACAACTACCTCGGGCTCAAGTACCACACCACCGGCACCGAGGACCTGCGCCATCTGGCCACCGCCCGGCTGGTGCTCGACAACGTGCCCCATCTGAAGGCCTACTGGATCATGATCTCGCCCAAGCTTGCCCAGGTGGCGCTGTCGTTCGGCGCCGACGACATCGACGGCACGGTGGTCGAGGAGACCATCTACCACATGGCCGGCGCCGAGACCGAGCAGCAGATCGGCCGCGGCGAGCTCGAGCGGATCGTGCGCGAGGCGGGCTACCGCCCGGTCGAGCGCGACACCCTCTATCACCCCCTGAGCCGCCCGGTGGCGGTGCCAGCCTAGGCCGAGCTCGACGTGGCGGACTCCCTCCCGTTCCACTACCTGGCCGTCGACGGGCCGATCGGCGTCGGCAAGACGACCCTGGTGGAGATGCTCACCGCCCGCTTCTCGGGGGTGAAGATCCTCGAGGACGTCACCAACCCCTTCCTGCCCGACTTCTACAGCGACCGGCCAGGGGCGGCCTTCCAGACCGAGCTCTACTTCCTGCTGTCGCGCTACAAGCAGCAGCAGGCGATCGCCCAGCCGGAGCTGTTCGACCGCTTCCTGGTCTCCGACTACACCTTCCCCAAGAACCGGATCTTCGCCTACCTCAACCTGTCGGATGACGAGCTGATGCTGTTCGACAAGCTCTTCACCCTGCTCGAGCCGCAGGTGCCCGACCCCGACCTGGTGCTCTACCTGGTCGCCGACCTCGACACCTGCATGGGCCGGATCAAGAAGCGCCAGCGCGACTTCGAGCGCGACATGTCCGAGGAGTACATGTCGGAGCTGATCGACGCCTACAACCACTACTACCACTACTACAACCGCACCCCGCTGCTGGTGGTCGACACCCGGCATCTCAACTTCGTCGACCGCGAAGAGGACTTCGACGAGCTGGTCCGCCAGCTCGAGCGGCCGATCAAGGGCACCCAGTACTTCGTGGCGCGCGGCAAGGTGTAGGCAACCCAAAGCAGCAGACGACCGCCGGGAACACCTCGGCCGAGGTCGAGCCGCTTCAGATAGGCGACCGCACGTAGCGCGCCCAGCCGCCATTGGTCGCGGCAGGTACCAGATGGGGCCTCTCGGGCAGCACGGGCGGGGGTTCAGACTACCCGCCCGGATGGCAGCCGGCGCGTGTGCTTCTGCTAAGTTAACGCAACTCGAAACCACCGCCAATGAAACCTGTGATCTGGTTGGCTGACACGGCGGTACCGGTGGGGCGCAAACGATGAGTTCTGCCCAGACCCCCTTCTTCCCTTTGCGGCCCGACGGCAGGCTTCCTCCCCGGCTGCCAGCGACGCTCATCAAGAGAATCCTCAAGCTCAACGGGATCTCACCCCAGCAACTACTCAAGGCACTGGGCCGTCACCGACGTAGCCTGGTAAGCCCGGTCGATGCGGTCCGCAGCGCACTCGACCAACCAGAGCTCCGTGATGAAATAGACAATGTTCTATCTTTGCCCGTCCATACCAGCCTCTACAACCTCCTGTGCCGAGCGGCGTATGCGGCAGAGGCGTTTCAGCACTTCATACAGCCAGCGCTGAAAGAACAGTCTGATCGGGTTTTCCTCGACCCGCGGCGGTTTGCCGAGCTGGTTGCAGAGCACCGGGATCGCATCTCTGAGCCCGACGCGGCGCTGGAGAAACAGACCGAGGCCCAGTCCCTCGCCCTCTTTGCCCTTGCGTTCGGGATGCTGCAGCCGTTGGACGGAAAGCAGATCGTTGCGCCCCTCCTTGAAGTCAGCGCGGGATTCCAACGGTTCTTCGGCGTTCTCGACGATGACTTGCTTTCCGAGGAAAGGCGTCCCAACAAACCACGGTCGCCCAGGCACTTGCCACCTCCCGGGCCATCCTCGCTAACCAAGCGTTCCGAGAGTGAGCGCCCAGTCGAGGCGCCTACGGAGAAAGCGGCTAAGACCGCGGCGCCCGAGCCGCCAGCAGGACCCAGAGAAAAGCAGCTCAATCGGCACATGGCAGACCGGGAAAGAGCCGAAGAGACGCGCCGACGCGTCGGTGGTGCACGTACGCTTCGAGCATGTCGAACTGGACGAGTCCCTGGCGCCGGCACTGCCACCGCTGGTCCGCCTGCTGGGGGAGCGAGCAAACTGGGCCACCAGCGACGCCAACCTTGAGGGATTCGACATTCTCGAGCGGGCCCTGAGTCGGGCCGCTGCGACAGGGACAGACGAGTATCATGCCGAACTCTGCTCCTACCTCACCGTTCCGATGGTGCAGGCGGCCCTCAGCACCGGTAGCGATGTTCTCGGACGGCATCTGTGTCTGGCGACGTTCCGGGAGTCGGTCGCGAGAACTGACTCCCTCTTCTTCAACAGCATCTGGCCCTGGGCCAAATGGAGCCGCCGCACGGAGTGCCTGGGAGATCAGCTGGAGGGCCTCTTCCACTCTCTTCACCGGGTGTTCCTGGAGCTCGGTTCAATTCAACCGGTTATCGAGATTCTCTCGTGGCACCGCGACGACAGCGAAACAGACTCGGCGGCCGAGGTCAGGCGCGCACAGTCGACCGAGCTGCTGGCGGCCCGGCTTGAGAAGCCGCCCGGAATGCGAGGTCATTACCGCCGCCTCCGCATGTTGGCCTGTACACAGTTCTTCCAACCGCTCATCCTCGACGTGCGAAGGCGAGACTGGAAGCCGGTTCTCGGCCACCTGCGCCTCCTACAAAGACGGCACGAGGAGGGAGAGCTAGTCGACGAGGTCGTCGAGAAGCTGCGCGAGCAGGCCGAGGCCCGAGGACTCGGGCGAGAGCATCGGAGAAGCGCAAGACGCTTCATCGACGGGCTGCTCAAGGAGTTGCAGAACTGGGTCGACGCAGAGAGGCAGTATGAACAGGGAGAAGCACAGGAGAAACGGGCAGCCCGCGAGGACGAGGCACGCGACGCCGTCGAACGTTTCCTAGCCGTGGAAGTAGGCGTTGACAGCCCACCGGCCGAGGTGGGAACAGTCGCCTGGCTGCTGGCGAGCTTCCGGCGGTTGATTGCCGACCTGCAGGAGGGAGAATCGCCCCAGCCCAGTCCGGTCCGCTTCGGCGAGATCGACCTCGACGAAGATATCCTGGAGTGGCAGGACCCTGACCCCCGCGACGTGCGCATCTGGATTGGCCACCTTGGTGGCAGAATCGACTGGCGGGATGTTCTCCAGGACCGCATCGCCGCCGTACTGCTGAATACCGACCGCTCAGGTCTGGCGCTCCTCGAGTTCCTGATCGACGCAAGAGAGTTCGAAGCCGCGGTAGAAGCTGCGCACCACCCCTCATTGGCGGGCATCTCTCGTGCTCAGGAACTCGTCGAGAAGGCAGAGGCCCAGATGGACCGCCAGCGTCAGCTGGAAGACCGCCTCGACGCAATCTTCAGCCAAGTGGAGGCCCTTCACTCCCGACCGGGCAGCGAGGACAGCCGAGAGCCGTTGAGTGCCTGCGAGACCAAGGTGCTCGAGGCTCGTGAGGAGTTCGATCAGGGAAAACACTTGGCAGCCGAAGATCTGATCTCCCAGCTCGAGCGTATCCTGCCAGCCCTGACGGCCGAGGTACAAGGACACGATCGCGAGGAGAGGGAGAAGTCGCGGCAGTACCGTTCCTGGCTGGCCGAAGCCGGGTTCGACGTCGAGGCCAACACTCCGGTGGACGAGCTTGAGCGGCGCGTAGAGACCATCCGTCAGGCAGCCTGGAATCGGCGAAGACACCTACTTCGGCTGAAGAAGCTGGACAAGCCACAGGTGCCCGAGAGCCTCCGGGCCGCAGTGCGAACGCTATCGTGCAACCTCGATCGGCCTGGCGCTTGGCCCAATGAACAGGCTGCGGAGACCGCCGATTTCTATACAGAGCTCGTAGTCAAGATCACCGACGACTGGTGGCCACTCCTACGTGCCCTCGAGCCCGATGAAGCAACGGTCCGCCGCCTGCAGAGCATCGCAGATCTCATGAGCCAGCGTCTGGCCGACGAGTTGGCGGCGATCCTCAGCGACCGTCTTGAGGAAGCACCGATCCTGGGAGCTCTTCTGGAGCGTGGAAGCAACCGCGTGGCCGAGTACCACCGGATGCTCGTCAACGCGGGTCTGCTGAAGCCTGAGGAGATGCCTATAGTTCTGGGGCCGCCGTCAGGCGCGGACTCGCTCGAGCGCTCGTTCGACACCATAACGCCCCTCGTCGAGTCGATCTCAGTGCCCAGAGGATCTGGAAGATCCGTCGAGCGAGCTGCAACCGCCTTCCGACGAAAAGACGCGCAAGCGAGCATGCAAGAAGCGGCTGCGGCCTGGGCCTGGTGCCGCAAGAACGGAAAGGAAGAACACAAGTCCTTGCTCCTCGGGATCTTCGGCTGGTCCTACGATCTCGAGAATCCCGACGCCCAAGCCGCCGGTCGCGATGCCATCGGACTGCTGCTGAGAAGCCACGACGCACTCGCAAGACGCGCAGCGGTTCGGCCCGACTCACTACTCGAATGGTGGCTCAAGCACTGGGGCATGAATACCGCGGAAACCAGACCAGGGGATTTCCACCAACGACTGGGAGAATACCTCAAGGGCCTGACCGAGCTACCTGCCGGATCGCAGCCACGGACCCACCTTACTGCCCTACTCAGAACCGCTGGCGCCGATCAACTCTCGGATCTCCTCTGGCAGAGCCTCACCGGCGTCGAGACGGCCCGCACCAAGGGTCGCATCGCGCTGCTCCGCCTTCTTTACGACCTTGGGGAAGACGAGGCCTTGAAACAACTGTTCGAGTCCTGATGGAGGCGAGGGCGCACGGCAATGCGTCGCCTTCGTGGCCCTTACCCGCCGCGCCTCTCTGGCTCCAACGCCGAAGATCCACTCGGCCGTCTACCAGAGCCTCCGAGCCGTCGAGGAGCGGGTTGCAACCCGTCCTATCAAGGATTTCGCGCGAGCCCTAGTCAACCACTTCGATTTTCTGCCCACAAAGGTAGAGCTAGAGGTCGCAAGCGCCCTCGAGCCGCATGGCAAGGACGGAACCTACCACCTTCTCGTGGTCGTCCGTCCGGACGAGACTGACCCACCGTTCTCGCTGAGCCTGAAGGTCCTCGACCGAGCCGATTTCGTACCCGCCCCGGGCAGCCCAGCCGAGGTCCTGGTCACAAACGACGCCCTGCTCCTGGAGCAACGTGAGATCGAGTTCCTCGTTCGGCCCAATAACCCCAAGGCAGCCCAACGCCTCGCCCTCCAGATGACCGGAGAGACTGCCAGCGGGCAGCGCATCGACGATGTAAAAAGCTGCCCTGTCGAAGTCGGCGGAACGATCAGCTTCCAGCCGATCCCTATCGACAAGCTGCTCGGCTACTACGAAGGGTGCGACGCCAGGCCTGTCGCCGGAAGAGCTTTCGTGGGCCGTCAGGAAGAGCTGGATCGGCTCCAGCGCGCGGTAGGTGGCCCCCGACCCAGCGCGATGATCCTCTATGGGGCCCGTCGGATGGGTAAAACCTCGCTACTGGACGAACTGGCACGTCGCGAGTGCTGCACTTTCAGACCGGCTTCCAAGACCTTGTTCCTTCGCGTCGGCGTCGATGGAATGGAGGACCCCCGCGAAGGACGCGACTTCTTTCAGAGCTTCCTCGAGCTCATTCAGCAGTCTGTACTCTTCGACTCCAAGAATGAGGTTTTCGGAGGCTCATGAGTGACAACGGCGTCAGCGACGAGGACATTCAAGAAGCCCACCTTGTACCTTCCCACCTGGCCAGCGCCCCATTCCTGTTCCGCCTGCAGCACTATCTCAACGGCCTGCGCTCCCTCGTAAAAGGAAGATTTCAGAGAGTCGTGCTGCTCTTCGACGAGTTCGACAAGCTGCTTGAAAGCTATCGCTCCGGCTACCGGGCTGACACGGAACAACTACTGAACGAGCTGCGCCGCGCCGCTACTGAGGATCCTAATCTGGGCCTCGTGCTTGCTGGGTCCGATCTGATGCAGGTGATCCTGGGGCACTACCGGAGCGCCATGTATGGCTCGGCGACCTCGATGAAGCTCTTAGGTTTCTCCGAGGGCGAGACCCTGGCTGCGGCCCGCGAGATCATCGCGCCCAAGCTCGTCCGGACTCATCGGGAGTTCAGTGACTCGGTCATTCGTCTTGTAGTTCGCATCACCGGCGGCCACCCATTGTATATGCGGCAGATCGGCTGCGCCTGCGCCTTGCTAACGAAGCGCCGGCACGTCACAGAAGGAACCGTCATGACAAGTGTCAAGGCCCTGCTTCGAGGGGAAATTCTTGCGGGCGACATTCCGGACTTTCCGAATACGGTCACTCAGCCCCTCCAGTCGCTGAAGCTGATGGAGAGCAGAAGCGACGAACTCGTAGGGCGTCTGGCCCTCTGCCAGCTGGCTCGACACGTTCGCCTTGAACGGCCACAGGTCCCGTGGATCACGGTCTCCGGCGACGACCAGCTGCTCGCCGTGAGACCTGCAGGGACATGGAACCGGATCCGCGACAAGTTGAAGGATGCTGACCTCATCTATCCCAACAAGAAGCGGCTGTGGGCGTTTCGTTTCCCGATCATAGCTGAGGCTATGAGGATGGAAGCGGACTACCAAGTGGAAAAGCTGATCGCCGACCTCGAGAGCCTGTCGCCGGAGCAACGGAGGTGAATTGGGTACCGACAGCGCCGGATCGCATCGTGGCTAATGTGACATCAGGCTTGGGCAAGAGTCGAAGACCTTGCTTCCTTCTCGAGGTACCGCCCGGCTGCAAGGAGCTGCACCTCCTGTCGGCTTGCCAGCGGGCCTTCGCAAAGCACGCGCCAGAGGACGTAGCCCACGCCAAGGTCGACATCGACCTAGCAAACAACGAGAGCGAGCTCATCGAGGAACTCATCAATCAGTGGACCGCCTGCCATGTGGAGCTCCGCGAGGTTTGGGGAGGTCGCCCCATGCGCAATCGGGGACCAGACCACATGCGTCTGATGCACTTCGGCGCGACCGCGAAACGCGCCGGCGTGTATCTCGTCGTCTTCATCCAGCGCTTCGACAAGGTATTTCGGTGGCTCTCGAGCCAGTTCCTGGCGGCGATGCGCAACCTGGAGCACGAGCGCTGCTCTTTCCAGCGTCAACGAAGCCCTCTTTCCGCTACGCAGAGCTCTACCGACGGCGGGCTGAGCACGAACCGGGGTTTACCTCAGACTACGGCCAGCTCCACATTCGGCTACGGTGCGGAAAGCTGGATTCGGAACGCGCAGTGAAGATCTGGCAAGACGACTTCCAGTTATCGCTCGAAGACCGCAAGAGCCGCGCTTTTCTCGACCTGGCCTTTGTGTATTCGGGTGGTTTGCCGGCCGCTTTCTTGAAGGCAGCGGAGCTGATGAGTGCATCTTCGGACTCTGCGGGGGAAGTCCCGGTGTTCAGGGCCCAACTCGAGCGGCACATCCCGGAGTGCTTTCGGCGGCTTCTCACCTACGACGATACCGAGGGCCGCCTGGCATCAGCAGTGGCTCGTATCCACTTGCGCTGCGCTGACGCCAGGGACCTGGCGTGGGGTTCGCTCGCACCGATGGTCGGATCTGCTGGTCGAAGGCGAGGAACGTGAGCTTCGGCTCGTCTGCGAGCCCTTAGCCAACATGGCTCTACGTATCGAACGGCAGCGAGGACGAGAGTCTCAGGACATCGGATTGAGTTTGGCAGCTCAGCACTACAGGCAGGGCCATTACAGCGCTTGCATCGAGGGCCTTCGCGAGGCGACCGCCCCCCCTCTGGGCCGGCTAAGGGCAGCAGCCACCATGATGAAGGAGGTCTTCGGTGACAATCCCCAGTCGCCGTACTTCCGGGCGGACATCCGGTGGAAGACCGTGCGAGAGCTCGCGCGAGACGCAGCTCAAGACGAGGAGCCTGACAGCGCGGGGGAGTTCCGCGGCTGGGAGAAGATCGCGCACGTTCATGCAGGTCTCCCGAGAAGCGACCGGCGAGCTATGTCGGACTATCTTGAGACTCTCGAGAACAACCTTGTCCCAGGAGCGGAGAAGGCGGTCATACTGCTAGGGATCCGCTTGCTGGGCGTCGAACGCGATCCGAGTCCCGTGACAGCCGCACACATGGCGATCCCTCTCGTCGAGGACATCCTGCGGCACTATGTTCGCCTGGTACTCCAACTGTCGGTCAGCGGAGAGGCCTATTCGCGAGTATCTGACCGCGACCTGAGTACTTGGTGGCCCCGGCCTGACAACTTTCAGCGACCTTCTGGCAAGGAGCCGCTATCGGTGCCCGAGCTTGCCCTTTTGGCGGCTGTCGTCTCCAGCCGTCGAGGAAAACCGCTGTTCGACGATCCGAGGGACCTTCAGCGGCTAGTCACGACAGTGGACCAGGTGCGAAACCTCGTTGGCCACCACGTGACTAATCCTGAAGAGAAGGCTAGATCGAGCCTGAGCCGGCTATCTCGGGAGTTGATCTTGAAGATGTGCTCGCATAGTCAATGCGACATGACGCTGGAATGTTTGGCTGAGCTAGTCAGACCACCGCGGCGGTTCCTGGCGGGCTTGCCTCTCGAGACCTAGCGGCGCTCCCAGACTCCCGAGTCGCGGCGACAAGCCAAATCATGCCGGCGTGCGGCAGCGTGCCCTCGGTGAGTGGGGCTTGCCAAGGGCCCGGTGGACAACGTGTCGCAGTTCGTGACGTTGGATAAGGAAGCGCAGCGGGACAGGGTGGGGCAGGTGGGCGGAAGGCTTCTCGGCCGTGTCGAAGACGGCCTGAGGCTGGTCCTCGAGCCCTACGTCCTGCCGTCGCGCCACAACCAGCAGCAGGTGACCGCCCAGCCGGAGTTGTTCGACCGTTTTCTGGTCTCCGGCGCTCCGAACGTCACCTTCCCGAGGCGCGGCACGGCCTGACGTCGAGGCGGCGCACGGCGGCTGTGGCCCACTGCGCAGCCGGACCGCGCCGCCGACTGTAGGATGCCCGCATGCTCGGACGCCTCCTCGCCCTCGCCATTCTCGCCGTCGCCATCTACTACGCGGTCACCCTGGGCATGCCGTGGCTCGAGACGGCGATGGGCACCGGCGGCGGCGGCTCGGCCGATGGCAGCGAGTCCTCGACCTGCGTGGCCGAGGCTGGCGCCGCCGGCGACACCATCACCGGCGAGCTGATCGCCAACGCCCGGCCGCCGGTCGACCCGGCGACCTGGGGCGTGGCGCTGACCCGCGGCGCCCGCGCCCTGGCCGCGGCCGAGAACGCCTGCTCCTGCCCCACCGCGGCCTGCGCCAAGGGCTACGACGCGGTCCAGGAGCTGCGGACGATGTTCGACGAGGTCGACGACATCGCCCGCGGCAACCCGATGGGCATCGGCAACCCGGCGCGGCGGGCCGAGCGGGTCTACGAGCTGCTCGACCAGGCGCGAGGCCTGGCCCGGTCCGAGTAGGCGATCACCTCGAACCTCGGTCTGGCGGCCGCGCCCGGAAACGTGCGTGCGGCCCGCGCGAAACGGGTCTGGCCAAGCCTTCGGCGATCAACGTCTCGCGGCTCGGGACTGTCGACAAGGAGGCACTGCAGGAGAAATCGGGGCAGATCAGCGGCAGGCTGTTGCGTCGAGTCGAGGACGGCATCAGGCTGATCCTCGGCCTGTAGCGGCGCGCGCGGCACCCTTGTCAGGGTCGCGCTTTTGCCCTAGGCTTTGAATTCCCCTCTTCGGGGACACCGCGCACCCGTAGCTCAATCGGATAGAGCACCTGACTACGGATCAGGAGGTTGGGGATTCGAATTCTCCCGGGTGCGCCAACTAACTACAATGGAATGAGACACTTGGGGGATGCCATTCGTCCCTCAAGAGTTGCCGCTCGTTCTCGGGTAGGCACAGGGTAAGCAACCGGCTCAGTTTCGGGCGCCCCTGAGGCCGACGAGGAAGTAGAAGCGCGAGCTGTAAGGCCGCAGGCGGATCGCCTCGACCGACGTGAAGCCGGCGTCCTTCAGCCGGCCGCTCCAGGGAGCCCGAGGTGCCGGCCGTCGTTGTTCGACTCGCCGGCGCCGTCCGTTCGATACCAGCAGACGCCGAGTCGGCGGCCGGGAGCGAGTGCGCGCAGTAGGGCCAGCTTGCCGAAGTCGCCGACGTCGCCTGCGTAACGGCCTTGCACGGTCACCGTTCTAGCACGGTCCACAGCGCACGCCGCAACTCGGTTGCCGTCTACGGAGGCGCGCGGCGCCGGGGATGATAGAAATCCCGGACGCCAGAGGAGAAGGATCGATGAGCGACAGGCCCTTCCAGGACTTCTACCCCGACGAGCTCGCCCACTGCTACGGCTGCGGCCGTCTCAACGAGCGGGGACATCAAATCCAGAGCCGCTGGGACGGCGACGAGAGCGTCTGCCGCTTCACCCCCCGGCCGGAGCACATCGCCGTCCCCGGCCACGTCTACGGTGGCCTCCTCGCCTCGCTCGTTGACTGCCACGGCACGGGCACGGCTGCCGCCGCGGCCTACCGCGACCAGGGCCGGCCCATGGACAGCGACCCGCCCCTGCGCTTCCTCACCGCCTCGCTGCATGTCGACTATCTCAAGCCGACCCCGCTCGGCCCGGAGCTCGAGCTGCGCGGCAGGGTGGAGGAGGTGAAGGGCCGCAAGGTGAGCGTCGCCATCGAGCTCTCGGCGGAGGGCGTGGTGACCGTGAAGGGCAAGGTCGTGGCGGTCCAAGTGCCGGAGGAGATGTTCAGGCAGATCGTCGACGGCGCCTAGCGCCTCTCAGCGCCCCAAAGAGAGGTGCCGCTCACTAGGCGCCGGCTCGTAGGGCACCTGGTCGCGCATCATGAAACAGGCCGCCCGGGCGAGCTTGTGGGCGAGCGCTCGAATGGCGTCGAGCGAGCAGGTGCGGGAACGCTTCTGCTCGGCAGCCTTCAGGATCAGCAAGCGGATTGCCGCCAGGGCGCTAGGCGGCTCGCCGGCGGCTTCCTCGACGGCCGAGAGTGTCTCGTCCAGGGCAGCCCCTGGGAATCGGCTCCACTGGTAGCCTGAGCCGAAATCGGTTCCAGGCCAGGGGGCCCGAAATTGGTCGATCCTGCCACTGGCGGAGCGGGGCGCGGTGTTCGTCGCCGTGTAGCTTGGCCTTCTTGAACCCAAGACAGGAGACAGCACTGTGCAGATAGTGGAGATCCGTGACCCGGACCGAGCCGATCTCTTCTGCCCGTTCTGCGGCAGGAAGACGCTCGAGGCCCCCGAGGGGGTGAGGGAAGCCTGCGAGCACCTCCTTTACGTCTCATGCAGCGAGACCATCGGAGAACCCTGGTTCGTCAGGGAGGGCAGTGGCGACTACGAGAGGGAGGAAGAAGACGACAGCGAAGTCGACATGCTCGCGGGAGTCTGGCCGTCGGCCGAGGCAGTCTTGTTCCTTCTGAGTTTCCCAGCGCCGTCAGGCATGGAGGTCTACGTCCTGTACCTGGCCTCACTCGACTGAGGGCCACGCTGCCACAAGCCCGCGCCGCTTTTCTCCAGCAACCGCCGAAAAATCGGCCGGCGCGCCGCAAACCGTATCCGCTTTCCTACGGCCATGCACCCTCGATCCATCGCCCCCGGGGCGCCGGGAGAGGGGCCGTTTCCTCAATCGGTAAAGGGACTTTCCCACCGGGCGTGCCCTCCTGAGCGCCGCGGCCCCCCCAAGATCGGCATGCGCCGTCGTCGATGGAACAGCCATTGCTCAATGACCGGGCATGAGCTCTCTCGCACCTCTTCTCGCCCTGACCCTGTGGCTGGCATCGCTGGGCCTGCCTGGAGCCAATGCCGAGGTTCCCACGACCCGTCTCATCGTCCAGGGCCAGTCCGTCGAGGCTGTCCGCCAGCTCGTGCGGGAGGTCGGCGGGACGGTGACGCACGAGCTCGGCATCATCAAGGCGGTGGGCGCGGAGTTGACCGCGCGGCAGATCGAGATCCTGGAGACCAGCGGGACGGTGCGGCTGTTTGCCGACCGGAGCCTCGACACCAGCTCGACCGGCTGCGCCGCCGACGGCGGCGGCACTCGCATCATCGACGACCGCAAGCTGTTCTGGACGATCACCAACACCGGGTCGGAGGCGATCACCCTCGGGCGGATCGACGTCCGCTGGCCCGAGGTGCAACGGCAGTCTCAAGAAGATCAAGTTCGACGGCGACGACTTCTACAAGATCGAGACCGCGCCCCCCGCGCTGACGGTGACCTCGGCCTGGAACGGCGACGCCGACCGCCGCCGGATCGCCGCCGGTGAGACGCGGGTGCTGCTGCTCGAGTTCAGCCAGCAGGCCTACACCAACGAGGCCGACTATGGCATCTCGCTGACGTTCGATAGCGGCTGCACGCTCGAGTTCACGCCGCGAGCCGATAGCTGTCTGCCGATCGAGGCCGGCTACCGCGAGATCAAGGACGAGAAGCTGCTGTGGGAGATCGGCAACCACGGGACCCGGCCGGTCCGGGTCGTCGGCGTGGCGCTCGAATGGCCCGAGGCCAACGGCGCTCTGGCCAAGGCTCGCATCATGGGCAGCGAGATCGACGGCGCCGCCGGCCGCACGGGGCCGGCCCTCTTCGCCACCGACTGGTCGGACAACGGCTTCGAGCTCGAGCCCACCGAGACCGGTCTGCTCGAGCTCGAGTTTCTCGACATCGCCGACCGCAACGAGGCCAACTACCGGATCCGGATCGACTTCGCCGAAGGCTGCTCGCTCGAGCTGCAGCCCAGCCCGACCAGCTGCATCGTCGCCGATGGCGGCAAGCGGGAGCTCAAGGACCGGGTCCTCAAGTGGGACGTCGCCAACCTGGGGACGCGCGCCCTGCGGCTGAGCGCGGTCTCGGTCAACTGGCCGGAGGCGAACGGCTGGCTGAAGAAGATCAGGTTTCGCGGCACCGAGATCTCCTCCACCCTGCGCCAGCCGCCCGTGGCGACCCTCCAGCCCGACTGGCGGGACAACGGTTTCGAGCTCGCGGCCGGAGGCGCCGAGGAGCTCAAGCTGGAGTTTACGGACGTGGTCGACACCGATGCCGAGACCTACGGCATCGTGGTCGAGTTCGCCGAAGGCTGCGAGCTGCGCTTCGACGCCGGCGCGCCGCCGCCGCTGCCGCAGATGGGCGACAAGCAGGCCCGGGACACCTTCGTGCCGACGCAGAGCGACGCGAACGTGCTGCACGAGACGGGCCTCACCGGCCGCGGCGTCACCGTGGCCATCGTCGATACCGGCCTGTGGAGCAACCAGAGCGGCGCGCGGCATCTGCTCAAGGACGCCGACGGTGAGAAGCGCGTCCTCGCCTTCTACGACGCGCTCGAAGACAGCACCTTGAAGCCCAATAAGGGAATCGACCCGAACGGGCACGGCAGCCACGTGGCCAGCATCATCGGCTCGAGCCGCAAGACCTGGGGCAGCCACGGCTTCGACGGGCTGTACAACGGCGTCGCGCCCAATGCCCGGTTCGTCATCGTGCGTGCCTTCGACGAGGACGGCAGCGGCACCTATCTGGACGTCATCCGCGGCATCGACTTCGCCGTCCGCAACAAGGACCTCTACGGCATCCGGGTGATGAACCTGTCGTTCAGCTCCACCCCCATGAGCCACTACTGGGACGACCCGCTGAACCAGGCGGTGATGGCGGCGTGGCAGGCCGGGATCGTGGTGGTGGCGTCCGCGGGCAACACGGGACCGGCTCCGATGACCATCGGCGTACCCGGCAATGTGCCCTACGTGATCACCGTCGGCGCGGTGTCCGACGGTCTCACCCAAGAGGTGACGGGCGACGACTTCCTGACCACCTTCTCCTCCGCGGGACCCACCTTCGAGGGCTTCGTCAAGCCGGAGGTGGTGGCGCCCGGCGGCCACGTCCTGGGCATCATGGACAAGAAAAGCAAGATCTCCAAGCAGCACAAGGACTACTCCGACGGCGACGCCTACTTCTACATGTCGGGCACGTCGCAGGCGACCGCGGCGGCAAGCGGCGTCGTCGCCCTGCTGCTGGAGGCCGATCCGGCGCTCGACCCCGACACCGTCAAGTGCCGGCTGATGTCGACCGCGCGACCGGCGGTCAGCGCCGAGGGCGAGCTGGCCTACTCGGTCTTCCAGCAGGGCGCCGGCCTGATCAGCGCCCAGAGCGCCGCGGCCGCGGTCCAGGCGGGCTGCGCCAACCAGGGTCTCGACATCGATCTCGACCTGGCGGGGGTCCAGCACTACCAGGGCCGCGCCAACATGGACGACGACGGCAACTACTACATCACGGGAATCGACGGCCTGCTCTGGAGTGACGGACTGCTGTGGAGCGACGGCCTGCTGTGGAGTGACGGCCTGCTCTGGAGCGACGCCTTCGTGTGGAGCGACGGCCTGCTCTGGAGCGATGGCCTGGTTTGGAGTGACGGCCTCCTCTGGAGCGACTATCTGAACCTCGAGGCCACTGGCCTGATCTGGTCCGACTCGCTGAGCGAGACGATGTTCATCAACCACTGGGTCGAGCAGGAGTAGCGGTTCCAATCAACTCACGGGCAGGGAAAGAGACTATGAAGCTCAAGGCAAACATCACGGGAACGCTGGCGCTGGTGCTGGCACTCTGCTTCGCCGGCGCCATCGAGGCGGCCAAAAAGCCGCCGACCAACGACTTCATCCTGCGCGCGTCGGCGGACGACATCGTCGACATCGCCTTCCGCAACGGCCTCGAGGTCCTCGACCAGGTCGAGACCTCGGTCGATGCACTCGGCCGCAGCGTCTACCTGGTGCGGGCTCCGCTCGGCGTCAGCCCCGACGAGGTGCTGCAGGACATCGGCGAGCTCGAGCCCGACGCGCTGAACATCGAGGAGGTCTTCCTGGCCTCGCTGCCGGAGCTCGACCAGTCGACCATGTCGATCCTGGATCAGTCGGTGATGTCGATCCTCGACGCCCTGGACGACCCGACGGCGGTGGAGTTCGACAAGGACGCGGCGGGCGAGAGGCGGTTCATCTGGACGCCCTATGTCAACCAGCCCGCCGCCCAGATCCTGCGGGTCAACGAGGCCCAGAAGGACAAGAAGGGCGACGCCCTGGTGGCGATCATCGACACCGGCGTCGATCCCTTCCACCCGCTGCTGGCCCATCGGCTGGTCGCCGGCTACGACTTCGTCAACGAGCTGCCCGGAACCGGCTCGGAGTGGAACGGGCTCGACCAGTCGGTGATGTCGATCCTCGACCAGTCGACGATGTCGATCCTCGACCAGTCGACGATGTCGATCCTCGACGGCGCCGGCTACTTCCAGGTCAACCAGTCGACCATGTCGATCCTCGACCAGTCGGTGATGTCGATCCTCGACGGCGATCCGCTGCCGCCGGCCTTCGGCCACGGCACCATGGTGGCGGGGATCATCCATCGGGTGGCGCCGGAAGCGCGGATCATGCCGCTCAAGGCGTTCGACGCCAACGGCAGCGGCGACCTGTTCGACATCGTGCGGGCGATCTACTACGCCGTCGACCACGGCGCCAATGTGATCAACATGAGCTTCAGCGTCGGGGTCTTCTCGCCCGAGCTGATGCGAGCGGTCAACTACGCGGCCCAGCGGGGCGTTACCTGCGTCGCGTCGGCAGGCAATCTGGGGGAGGAGACCCTGGTCTACCCGGCGGCCCTGGGCAACACGATCGGCGTCGCCTCGACCGACGGCGCCGACTACCTGAGCGCCTTCTCGAATCGGGGCAGCGATCTGGTGAGCATCGCGGCGCCGGGCGAGGCCGTCCTCACCACCTTCCCCGGCGGCGGCTGGGCGGTGGCCTCGGGGACCTCGTTCTCGGCCCCCTGGATCGCCGGCGCGGCCGCCATCTTCGCCGACAAGAACGGCCACGAAGCTGGCCCGCAGCCGACCGACTACTACCTGGCTTCGAGCGCGCTGTCCTTTGCGGTGCCGGTCCACGGGGTCGACGCGGGCGCCGTGGGCTACGGTCGCGCGGATCTGCAAGAAGCGCTGGATCGGCTGGACCACCCATGATCTCGAAGCGCGTGACAAGGAGAGAGCTGATGAACGCCAGAAACGGATCCGCCACCGCCCGCTGCCTGTTGGCCGCCCTGCTGGGAGTGGGCCTGCTGGCCGCAACGGCGGCGGCCGAGACCGACTTCATCCTGCGGGCGCCGGTGGCCGAGGTGGACGAGATCGCGGTGCGCAACGGCCTGACGGTCATCGAGGAGGTCGCCTCGCCGGCCGACCCCGAGGGCCAGGGGATCTACCGGGTGCGTGCGGCGGAGGGGGTGAGCCCCGAGACGGTCCTCGAGGCCGTCGAAGAGCTGGAGCCCACGGTTGTGGGCATCGAGGAGGTGATCCAGGCCAAGCTGCCCGAGCTCGACCAGTCGGTCATGAGCATCCTCGACCAGTCCGTCATGTCCATCCTCGACGGGCTGATGACCATCCGCGCGCTGACGCCGCCTCTGGGTCAAGCAGGGCCCGGGCTGCCGGCCAGCCCGGAGGATCGCACGATCAAGAAGATCAAGACGGGCGACAAGTACGAGTACCAGGACAAGAAGCTCGTCTTGCACATGCAAGAGGACGAGAACCGGAAGCGTCAGGACGTGACCCTGCGGGCCGACTTTTCTCCGGGCTGCTTTGTCGAGTACAACCGGGGCGAGGTCCCGCCGGTCGAGGCCGTCTCGGGGTTGATGTTCAACGGCCGCAAGGTCGAGTGGGAGATCATCAACAACACGGTTTCGCCGCTCACGGTGAGCCGGGTCGACGTCGAGTGGCCGGCCGCCAACCAGCGGCTCAAGAAGGTCAAGCTCGGCAAGGACATCAAGGAGTTCTTCGACCCGCCCTCGGTGAGCGTCGACTTCGAGGAGAAGGTGGAAAACCCCGAGGACCGTCAGATCAAGGCCGAGAACACCGAGAAGCTCACTCTCGAATTCGAGCTCGACGCCGGCGTCCGCCAGGCCGACTACTCGATCGTCGTCACTTTCGCCGAGGGGCTGAGCGTCGCCTCCGCACCGTGCAGCGTCATCGCCATGGACGATCCCCGCTACGACAAGGAGAAGCTCCAGTGGACTCTCATAAACCAGAGCCACGACGACGTGATCCTCGAGTCGGTGACCGTCGGCTGGCCGAGCGAGAACGGATTGATCACCAAGATCGAGCTCGGCGGCAAGCCGATCTTCGCCACTGAGACCGCGTTCGGCAAGATCTTCAACGGCAAGAAAGAGGAGGATCGGCTCGTCTGGGTCGGCTACGTCGACCAGCTCGCGGCCACCATCCTCAGGGTCGAAGACGCACAGAAAGAAAACAAGGGCTACTCCACCGTCGCCATCATCGACACCGGCGTCGACCCCGACCACTGGCTGCTCGCCGACAACCTGGTCCCTGGCTACGACTTCCTGCGCGACGAGGTGGGCTACGGCTCGGAGGTGGACGGCGTGCTCGACCAGTCGGTGATGTCGATCCTCGACGCCGCCGGCCACATGCCGCTCGAGGAGGAGGAGTTGATCCTGCTCAACCAGTCGGTGATGTCGATCCTCGACGCCGAGCAGGGAGCGGCCCTGAACGCGACCGACCTGCCGCCGGCATTCGGCCACGGCACCATGGTTGCGGGCGTCATCCACCGGGTGGCGCCCCAGGCCTCGATCATGCCGCTGAGGGTGTTCGACGGCAACGGCCAGGCCGACCTGCTCGACATCGTCGCGGCGGTCTACTACGCGGTCGAGCACGGCGCCAACGTGATCAACATGAGCTTCTCGATCGACACCTTCTCGCCCGAGCTGATGCGGGCGATCAACTATGCCGCCCGCAACGGGGTGTCGTGCATCGCCTCGGCAGGCAACGAGGGGCAGGAGACCATCGTCTACCCCGCCGCCTTCGGCAACACGATCGGCGTCGCTTCGACCAGCCATCTCGACGAGATCAGCCTCTTCTCCAATCTCGGCAGCGACCTGGTGACGGTGGCAGCGCCGGGCGAGGCGGTGGTCACCACCTTCCCCGGCGGCGGCTGGGCGGTGGCCTCGGGCACCTCGTTCGCGGCGCCCTGGATCAGCGGCGTGGCGGCCATCTTCGCCGACAAGAACGGCCATGAGCACCAGCCGGGAAGATCCGACTTCTTCCTCGCCAGTGAGGCGCTGTCGCACGCGATCGAGCTCGTGGGCGAGGGCGAGGGCCGCGCCGGTCACGGCCGGGCGGACTTCAAGGAGGCGGTCGACAAGCTCAAGGACAGCGCGGATTTCGGTTCTACCGGAGTGAGCGACTATCCCTACCTGATCGTGGTCGACTTCGCCGAAGGCTGTTCGGTGGCTTATCCGCCGGCGGCCTTTGGCGGCGGTTGCGATGCGCAGGTGGCCGCCCAGCTCGAGGTCGACGGCGACGAGGTGGAGCTCGAGATCACCAACGCCGGAGGGGAGACCATCACCGTGGCGCGGATCGAGGTCAGCTGGCCGGCCGAGCACCTGGACCTGGAGAAGATCAAGCTCGACAGTAGCTCGATCTTCGAGCAGGATCTCGCGGCTCCCTGGGCCCTGGTCGACTCGGGGTGGCGAGACCCCGAGGATCCGGAGAAGCGGCAGATCGAGCCTGGCGACACGGTGAGACTACGATTCGAGTTCGACGAGGAGGCAGGCTCATGACGCGGCAAGGCGCACTCAGGCTCGAGGCCGACCTGGTCGTCGACACCGGCATCGGGCCGCGGCGCCCGGGGATGCGCGCCGGCGACAGCGGCCGGCGGCAGCTTCTCTTCCGCGCCGGCGAGCTCTATCTCGACCTGTCGATCCACCGCAAGGCCGGCTCGCCGGAGCGGGCGCTGATCGGACAGATCATCGACGGCGGCACCACCTCGCGCAACCTCGCCGGCCTCAGCGTCGCGCTCGACTGCGCCGACGGCAAGTCGGCCGAGACGCGCAGCAACGGCCTGGGCGAGTTCCTGCTCACCTCGGTACCCGAGGGGCTCGCCACGCTGGCGATCGCGCTCGACCGGTGGACGGACATCGAGATCCCCTTGCCGGCAGCCTTTGCCGGTGGGGGTGAGCGATGAACCGGGTGAGCCCGATCCGGCTGGCGCCGCCGGCGCCGGCGGCGGTCGGCGACGCCGAGCTGCGGGTCAAACAGCTCGAGTCCAAGCTCAGCCGGTTCTCCGCCGCCACCGTCTACAGCCTGACGACGCTGCTCGACCTGCGCGACCTGTCGACCGGCACCCACGGCACGCGACTGGCCGAGTGGGCGGTCCAGGTCGGCGAGCTCGCCGGGCTGGACGGCGACGAGCTCCAAGACCTCGAGGTCGCCTGCCTGCTGCACGACATCGGCAAGGTCGGCCTGCCGGACGCGATCCTCGACAAGCCCGGCAAGCTCACCGACGAGGAGTACGAGCAGATCAAGAAGCACTGCGACTACGGCTGGGCGATCCTGCGGCTGCTGCCCGGCTTCGAGCGCATCGGCCTGCTGGTCCTCCACCACCACGAGAGGATCGACGGGCGCGGCTACCCGGCCGGTCTCCAGGGCGAGGAGATTCCCCTCGGCGCCCGCATCGTCGCGGTGGTCGACGCCTTCGACGCCATGGTCTCGGACCGGCCCTATCGCGCCGGCCTGCCCGTCGAAGAGGCCCTGCGACGGCTGCGCAAGGACAGCGGCAGCCAGTTCGACCCGCGGATCGTCGACCTGTTCCTGGAGGTGACAGGCCGGGATCTCGGCGAGGCCGTGTCGGCCGAAGCCGCCGCCTGAGGGCCGGCAGGGCGCCCCTCCCCCAGGTCCTGACCGGAGAAAGCGGGCCTTCGACAGCCGCCAACATGTGAGTGACCTATAGACTCT
Organism: Thermoanaerobaculia bacterium; assembly: GCA_963781065.1. GTDB lineage: Bacteria > Acidobacteriota > Thermoanaerobaculia > Multivoradales > JAHEKO01 > CALZJC01. Next base: position 57,659 of record CAWAET010000004.1, read on the forward strand.
GGGCGGAGTCCCGCGATGAGTCCGCCGAGCCAGACTGCTGAGCCCGCGTGGATCCCCGAGGTCGAGGGGATGGTTGCCGAGATTGCCGCCATCGCGGATCCGGCCGAGCAGCGGCGCGCCGCGGCCGCAGCGCCTTCGCTCGACCGGTCGACGGTCCAGCGCATCTTCGACGAGGTGGCGCGGCAGGCGCGGGTGGATGCCGAGCGCTCGGCCGAGCTCGCGGCCCTTGCCGCCCAGCTGGCCGAGCTTCTCGACGACGACTTCGGCCGCGGATTGGCGCACAAGGCGGCGGCCTTTCTGCTCTTTCTCGACAGCGAGTACGAAAAGGCCCTGGCCCGCTTCCAGCTGGCGGCCGAGCTGTTCGCCCGCGAGGGGGCCGAGCTCGATCGGGCCGCGACCTTGAGCAGTTCGCTCCACACGCTGAGCTATCTCGGCCGTTACGACGAAGCGTACGCCGCGGCCTCCGAGGCCCGGGCGGTCTTCGAAGCCGGCGGCGAGCAGCTCCGCCTGGCCCGCCTCGACACCAACGAGGGCAACATCCTCTTCCGCCAGGAGCGGCTCGCCGATGCGCTGGAGCGGTATCGCTGGGCCCTGGGGCGCTTTGAAGAGCTCGACGCGGCGCCCCAAGACATCGCCGCGGCGCTGCACAACGTCATCACCTGCAGCATCGGGCTGCACGACTTCGAGGGCTCGCTGGCGGCCTACGAGAAGCTCCGGCGCTACTGCGAGCAGCACGACATGGAGCCGGTGGCGGCGCAGGCCGAGTACAACATCGCCTATCTCTACTTCCTGCGCGGCGAGTACGACCGGGCGCTCGAGCTGTACCGCGAGGCGCGGACGCTGGCGGAGCGGGTCGGCGACCGCTATCACCAGGCGCTGTGCGACCTCGACCAGGCCGAGATCATGCTCGAGCTCAACATGGGGGAAGAGGGCAGCCGGCTCGCCGGGGCGGCGCTGACCGCCTTCGAGGAGCTCGGGCTCGGCTACGAGGCGGGCAAGGCGATCGCCTTCCTCGCCATCGCGGCCAGCCAGGAGGGACGGGCGGTCGAGGCGCTCGAGCTGTTCGGCCGGGCCAAGCAGCGGCTGCGCCAGGAGGGCAACGAGGCCTGGGTGGCGATCCTGGATCTCTATCAGGCGGTCATCTACCACGACGAGAAGCGCTCGCTCGAGGCGCGCAAGCTGGCGCTGGCCGCCCTCGGCTTCTTCGAGCCCTCCAAGCTGACCGGCAAGACGGTGTTGTGCGAGCTGCTGCTGGCGCGGATCGCCCTGCAGGCCGGCGACCTGGACGAGGCGCACGGGCGGGTGCGCTCGGCCCTGGACCGGCTGCGGACCCTCGACGCCCCGGCGCTCGGCTTTCGCGCCCACCTGGTCGCCGGCGAGGTGGCCGAGGCCAGCGGCGACCGCGACGGCGCCGTCAGCGCCCACCGCGCCTCGGCGGACCTGCTCGAGAACCTCCGCAGCCATCTCAAGCGAGAGGAGCTCAAGCTCTCCTTCCTGCGCGACAAACAGGAGGTCTACCAGAACCTGGTGTGGCTGATGATGAGCGGCCAGCCGACCGCGGCGGACAAGCAGGAGGTCTTCCTGCAGATGGAGCGGGCCAAGTCCCGCACCCTCGCCGACCTGGTCTCCTATCGCGTCGACTCGCTGCCGGTGGCGGCTCCGGGGCACAGCCACCTGGTCGAGCAGATGCGCAAGCTGCGCAACGAGCTCAACTGGTACTACCGCCAGATCGACCTCGAGGAGGTCCGCTCGGAGGATGGTGGCGAAGGCTCGCGGAGGGCGCCGCCGGAGAACGCCACCGGCAACGACGCGGCGGACCGGCTGGCGGACCTGCATGCCCGCAGCCGCCGCCACGAGGAACGGCTGATCGCCACCCTGGGCGACCTGCGCGCCGCCGACGCCGAGTTCGGCTCGCTGCAGACGGCCTCGACCCTGGACCTCGAGGCGATCCGCGCGATGGTGCCCGAGGGCGCGATGATCCTCGAGTTCTTCGAGGCCCGGGACACCGTCTTCTGCTGCTGCCTCGGGCGGGAGACCCTGGAGGTCAAGCCCCTCACCACCATGACTCTGGTGCGCGAGCAGCAGCAGCGGCTGTCGTTCCAGCTCGCCAAGTTCCGCCTCGGCAGCGACTACACCGAGCGCTTCGCCGACACCCTGCTGAGCGCCACACGGACGCACCTGCGGGCGCTCCACGAGGAGCTGATCGCCCCGCTCGAGCCGCAGCTCGCGGCCGAGCATCTGATCGTCATCCCCCACGGCAGCATGCACTACCTGCCCTTCCACGCCTTTCTCGGCGACGGCGGCTATCTGATCGACCGGTTCTCGCTCTCCTACGCGCCGAGCGCCAACGTCTACGCCCTGTGTGCCGCCAAGCTCGCCGCCCCGGGCACGAGCTCGCTGGTGCTCGGGGTGCCGACGCCCGGCGCCCCGGGCATCCGCGAGGAGGTGGAGGCGATCGCCGAGGTGCTGCCGGATGCCGCTCTCTACCTGGGAGAGGAGGCCACCGAGGCCCGGTTGCGCGACCAGGGCGCCGGTGCCCGGCTGATCCACATCGCCACCCACGGCTTCTACCGCCAGGACAACCCGATGTTCTCGGCGATCCAGCTTGGCGACTCCCGCCTGACCCTGTTCGACCTCTATCGCCTGCGGCTCGACGCCCAGATGGTGGTGCTCAGCGGCTGCGGCACCGGCCTCAACGTCGTCGAGGGGGGCGACGAGCTGATCGGCCTCAGCCGCGGCCTGCTCTACGCCGGGGCGCGCTCGGCGGTGATGAGCCTGTGGGACGTCGCCGACGAGAGCACGGTGAGCTTCATGCGCGGCTTCTACGGCTCGCTGCTCGGCGGCCTGGCGCCGGCGCGGGCGCTGCGCGAGGCGATGATCTCAATCCGCGAGAGCCACCCGCACCCGTTCTTCTGGGCGCCCTTCGTCCTCGTCGGACAGTTCGCCGCCGGCGGGCCGGAGAGCCTCGCCGCCGGTCGGCCGCCGCAAGGCGGCGCCGTCGAACCCAAAGGTTCCACCGGCACCGGCGGCCGTGACACCCCCTCGCCAGGCCTCGACCACGCCGCGCCGGTCCAGCCCGGCTCGAGCCACCGCTGCGACGACCGCCGCCGCGGCGTCGTAGCCAAGCACCGCCCAGCGGTCGGGTTCGCGCCCCTCGGCCTCTAGGAAGCGCTTCCGAAACGCCTCGGTCGGACCGTCGGGAGCCGCTTCGCGCTTCCCCACCGAGACCACCCAGAAGCTGCCGGTGGCGGTCACGCTCGGCGACTCGGAAGTGGAGACGATCGGCACGTGGGCGCGGGTGCCGAGCTGGGCCAGCAGGTGAGCGGTCCGCCGATCCGGGGGGCTGACGATGGCGATGACCCGCTGGTCAAAGGCCAGCTCCACCGCCGGGCCCGAGGCGGCGGACCAGCCGCTCGCCGCTTCGGCCACCGTCAGACGGAGGCGGACGCCGGCCGTGCTCTCCGCGGTGGCGAGCGCCAGGCGAGCTCCCGCCGCCAGGGAAGCCGTGATCTCGGGCTCGGCCGCCGCCAGCAGGCCCACAACCGGCGCCGCGGGGGCCGGCGGCGACGCGGCGAGAAGCTCGGCCGCGCCCCACGGCGGCAAGCAGAGCAGCAGGCAGAGCGAGCCGCGCGCCGTCACCCGTCGCCACCTACTCGAGAACGAACTCGCCATCGCGCACCCGGCAAAGGACCACGGGTGAGACGTTGTTCCAGGTGGCGTCGAAGCGGATGGTGCCGGTCACCCCCGGCCACTCGGAGTGGTGGAAGAGACGGTCGCGGATGCGAACCCGGTTCAGCCCACCCTCGCGGATCGCCTGCACCAGATAGCGGGCGCCGTCGTAGGCGTAGCCGGCCACGGCGTCCGGCTCCTCACCGGTCGCCGACCGATAGCTTTGGCGGAAGGCGCCCCAGCCGCCGTCGGCGCGCCGCGGGTCGAACGGGTAGGTCGCGATCACGCCCTCCGCGTGCTCACCCGCCGCCTCGAGGAAGGCCGGGGCCAGCAGGCGGTCGGGGCCGTAGACCGGCTGGTCGAGCCCACTGGTACGCAACGCCGCCAGCACCCGCCCGGCGATCTCCGGTCGGCCCCAGAGCACGATGGCGTCGGGGTCGACGCCGCGCAGCCGCTCGATCTGATTGGGCCACGCGGTCTCGCGGTTGGCAAAGCGGACCTCGAGGGCGATCGGCCGGTGCAGGCGCCGGGCCGCGTCGGTGAACTCGATGATGCCCATGCGCCCGTAGCGATCGTTGGCCCGGAACACCGCTACCTTGCGATGGCCGTCCTCTTCGAAGATCCGGCCCGCCAGCCGGTAGCCGTTCTGGCGATCGTCGGGCCGCATGCGCACCATCCAGGGCACCAGGTGCTCGGTGAGGGTCGGATCGGTGCCGGCGGTGTTGACCACCGGCGTCTCGATCTTGAGCAGCAGCCGGCTCATGACGTGCGAGGCGTTGTCCTCCAGGGCGCCGAGGATCGCCCACACCCCCTGGTCGAAGACCAGCTCGACGGCGGCGTTGCCGGAGGCCCCCCAGGCCTGGCTCTCGTCGCGGTAGAGGGCGACGAACGGCGCCCCCCGGTAGCCGCCCTCGGCGTTGGCCTCGTGCAGCGCCAGCTCGATGCCCTGCCGCATCCGCCGCCCCTCCTCGACGTCCAGTCCCTTCGCCGGCAGCAGCACGCCGAGCCGGATCTCGGCCGGCAGCGCCGGCTCGGGCTTGTCGCGGCCGGGGCCGCGGAACTGCGGCGGCTCGCGCAGGAACACGCCGTACGGCTTGCCGGCGCCGCGATAGGGCTGGAGATGCTCGGGAGTCTGCCCGTAGCTCTCCCCGGCGGGCTCTGCGGGCGGCTCGCCCGGTGGCTCCTGCGCCGCCAGCGGCGACATCGCCGCGAGCCACGCCAGCACCACCACCAGCGGCGGTCTCACCCCGCCGCCTCGGCGACGACGGCGAACGCCTCGATCTCGATCAGCAGATCGCTGCGGCAGAGCCGCGCCTGGATTCCGGTCGAGGCCGGCAGCGGGTCGAGCCCGGCGCAGGCGAAGAACAGCGTGCGGATGCGATTGAAGTCGTCGTAGTCGCGCTCGATGTCGCGCAGATAGCAGGAGGTGCGCACGATGTCGTGCCAGGTGGCGCCTTGGGCTTCGAGCAGCTGCGTCAGGTTGCGGTAGGTGCGCCAGGTCTGCGCCCGGAAGTCGCCGGCGTAGACCGAGGCCCCGGCCTCGTCGACCGCCGAGGTTCCCGAGAGCCAGAGAATGGTCTGGCCGGCCTTGATCTCGACACCCAGGCCGCGGGTGAACGAGGAGGGCAGGCTGTAGTCATAGGCCTCGTTGAGCACGCTCTGGGCCTCGATGGCGAAGCGTGGCACCTGCGGCTCGGCCGGCTCCCAGGCGAGGATCGAGCCGTCCTCGTCGAGGAGCCCGAGCTGCTTCATTTCGTACCGCTCGGCGGCCGAGAAGCTCTCGTCGACCCGGCCGATCACTCTCTTTTGCACATCGATGGCGTTCATGATCTCTCCTTTTGCTGTATCCGAGGCTAGGCGGGTCCGCGCGCGATGCCGCGGCTCAGACCGCTAGCGGTGGCGATCCACACCTGGTCCTCTTCGGGATGGGTCCAGAGCACGTAGTTGTCGCCGGGGGCGGTGGGCAGCCGGCGCTCTTCGATCAGCTCACCGTCGCGATGCACGGTGACGTCGCAGCCACCGTCACCGGTTGCCTTGTAGGTGACGGCGGTCTCGCCGTCGAGGACGCCAAAGCCCTCGTCGGTACCCAGAAAGGCCAGCCGCCCACGCGCCGCCACGTGATTGATGAAGTCGCCGGGAAGGCCCGTGTCGTCCTTGCGGAACGTCCGCCACCGGCGGCCGTCGTAGCGCGACAGGCCGAAATAGGTCGCCTGCCACAGCAGGCCGGCATCCCAGGCGACGAAGGAGGTGACCTCGTGGATCGGTCCGTCGTCGCGCAGCAGGTCGACCTCCATCTCCTTGTCAGGGTCGTTGTACTGGCGCCAGTGGCCGGTCGTGCGATCGAGCTCGGCGACTCCGCCGCCCCAGATTCCCACCCAGGTGCGGGCCGGGCCCAGAGCGATCGAATAGCACCAGGGCTCGTGCATGATCGAGTTCTCATGGTCATAGAGCACCCAGGATCCGGTCGCCGGATCGAGGGCACTGGTGCCGGCCGCGGTGGCCGCCCAGACCAGCTCACCGTCGGTCACGACCTGATAGACAACGTCGTTCATCAGCCCGCTGTCGAGCTGGGTGTAGGTGCGGATGGCGCCGCCGGACAACCGCGAAAGGCCGGCCAGGGTCGCCGCCCACAGGTCGCCGGTACGCGGGTCGACGGCGAGGGCGGTGACGTAGCGATGGCCCAGGCCGTCCTGCTCCGACCAGGTCCGCCAGACGCCGCCGCGGCGCAGGGCGAGGCCGTTGTCGGTGCCCACCCATAGGTCGTCGCCGTCGGCTAGAACCGTCGTCACCTTGTTCGAGGGCAGGCCATCCTCGACGGTCAAGGTCTCGAAGCGGTCGTAGTAGAGGGCGGCCCGCCGCGGCACGTCGGGCTCGGACCACGGGTCGCCGGCCGGCGCGTCACTCGCCACCACGGCGTCGGCCCCGATCGTCGCCGCGCCCCCCGCGGCGAGGCGCAGCCACAGGCCGCCGAGGAGGAAGATGGCGCCGGCCCCGAGGGCAACCCACAGTGTTCGTCGAGACATCGCTAGAGCCCCCTCAGATACTGCACGAGGTCGTTGAGCTCCGACTTGTTCAGGTCGGTGACCACCCCGTGCTGGTCGCCCACGCCGGACAGGGTCCAGATCTCCTCGAGGGTCCGCGCCCTGCCGTCGTGCAGGTACGGAGCCTTGCTGGCGATACCGGTCAGGTGGGGCACGTCGAACTCGCCGGTCTTGTCGGTGGCGCTGCGGGTGCCGACGTCGGCGAGCAACAGGTTGGAAAAGTGTGGGCCGCTGTGGCAGGTCGAGCAGCGCTCGGCGACGGGGAACTCGCTGCCGTCCTTGCGCTGCTGGCGCTCGAAGATCGCCTGGCCGCGCTGCCGCGCGCCGGCGGCCAGTTCGGCGACGCGCCCGGCGCCCGGATCCGGTCTTGGCGGCGGCAACGACTCGAGATAGGCCACCAGATCCTCGAGCTTGTCGTCCGGAAACACGTCGGCTCGGGTCAGCACCATCGCGAAGCGCGCGCCGCACTGGCGCTGGAGCGTCGGGTTGAGGCCGACCCACTTGAACGGCGCGGTACCGGCGACGCCGCGCAGGCTGCGGTTCAACAGGATGTTGCGGCCCACGCCGTCGATGTCGAAATCGTAGGTCAGCCCGTCGGTGTGGGCGTCGGGATGGCAGCTGCGGCAGGAGAACGACCCCTGAAAAGCGTAGCCGGCGTTATGGAAGACGGCATCGCCCCGGCGCGGCGCGTCCAGCGGCACCGGCTCGCCCACCGGGAGGCGGTCGACGAGCTCGCCGCCGGCGGTAAACCAGGCGACCGAGTCGTTGAGCCGCTCGGCCACCGCGACGTGGTCGCCGGCCACCACCAGATCGCGGGGGTTGAGCTCGGCCTCAAAAGGCGTTTCGAGATAGCGCCGGGTCAGCGAGAAATCCTCCGGGGCGTCAGGCTCGAGCTCGGCCGCCACTGCCAGGAGCTTCGGCAGATCCAGCCGCGCCACCCGGTCGCTGCCGCTGGACGAAACCCACGCCCAACGGCCCTCGGGGTCCACCGCCACCCCTACCGGATCGGGAAAGGTCGTGTTGGGGTGGTTCAAGGGCAGCAGCGCCGGCCGGCCGGTCTCACGATCGATCACCACCAGGACGCTCGACACGACCCAACCGCGGGCCACCTGGACGATCGGCAGGAGGTTGCGGGTACGCAGCGCCGGCACCAGGAGATAGCGGCCGTCCGGAGTGAAGACCGCGTCCTCGGCCAGATGCGCCGAGGGCACCGACACCCGCCGCAGCACGCGGCCGGCCAGGGGGTCGAGAAAGGTGACCTCCGAATGCGGCAGCCGACCGGGCAGGTCGGTGTCGACCATGCGGCTCACCACCGCGGCAGCGCCACCGTCGGGGGTGACCGCCACGGCGTACGGCTCGCGCCCCGCCGCCAATCGCAGCTCCGGCGCGGCGCCTTCGGCAGACACCAAGCTGATGTCCTGCGAACCACCGTTGGCGACCACCAGGCGGTCACTGCCGGCGAAACCGACACCGGCCGGCTCGGCCCCGACCGCGATCCGTCGACGCACTCCCAGGTTCACCGGGTCGAGGATCGCGACCTGATCTGTATCGCTCAGCGCCACCGCGACCCGAGCGCCATCGGCCGAGACGGCGAGGCCGCGCGGGGTTGCGCCGAGCGGCTCCGACAACTCGACCTCGCGCGATTCGAGATCCACCCGGGCGACCCTGCCGATCGGGCCGAGCGAGGCGAAGATCACCCGACCGTCGGGTGCCGCCGCCAGGAAGCGCGGGCTGGGGTGCGGCCGGGCACCGCGATAGGAACGATAGCCGGTGGGCCCGTGGCAGTTCCAGCAGCGCGTTGCTCCAACCTCGTGACGGCCGGTCACCCGGCGCACGTGGCGGGCCGCCAACGGCTCCCCGGCAAACCGCACGGTCGCCAGGACCACCACCAACGCGATCAGAACCTGGAGTCCACGGCGCATACGCTCAGCCATCCCTGGCGCCCGTCAGGTCGACCGGCTCCGCGAGCACGGCGAGGGGCCGCCGGTTCGGCGGCGCGGTGAGGGGGCTCTCGTGGCAGCCGACACAGGCACGCACCTCCTTGGGGCGCACCCAGATCGGCGTCTCGGTGGTCATCAGAACGCGGCCGTCGGCGTCGAGAAGATCCAGGACGAGCGGCAGGTCGGCGGGCACGACGGCGAAGAAGGAGCCGTCATCGGCCAACTGCATCTCACCCAGCTGCCGCCCTTTGCCATCGGCGGCGGCGGCCGACAGCCGCACCTGTCGGGCATGCGGCAGATGCGGCGGCCGCGCGTCGATGCACAGCAGCAGCCCCTCCGACCGCTCCGGGTCGACCATGCTCAGGTGCCCCTGAGGCCGCGCCCGGGGGGCGATCTCGACGGCGTGCACGAAGGAGGCGCCGTCGCGCGCGGCAAGAGCGGCGACGTCCTCGCCGGTGGCCGGATCCAGCAGCCACAGCGTGGAGGCACCGCTCGGTTCCTGTCCGGCGACGAGCAGTCCGCCAGCCGCCGCGGGCTCCGACGCGGCCGCCCGTACGCCCGACAGCTCCAGAGCGCGGCTCGGGCCGGCCGGATCACGCCAGTCCATGCCGCGCAGAGCCAGGTTGCCGGCGGCGTCGCCGGCGACGAAGAACAGGTCGCCCACGCCCAACTGGCGCGGCAGAAGCTTGAGCCGGGCGCCACCGTGGTAGCCGTGCAGCGGCGCCGCCCCGGTCCCGTCCGGGTGCACCGTAAACAGCGAAAAGCTGCCCCCCTCCAGCCGGCCGTCGCCGCCCGGCTGCCACTGCGAGTAGACGATCCGGCCGTCGGCCAGCACCGCCGGGTCGAGCTCGCTGGCGCCGAACGTGATGCGCCGCGCCGCGGCCTCGCCGGGAGCCAGGACATGGAGCGCCCAGGCCGCGCTCATGCCGGCCAGCGGCGGTGGCCCGTCTACCGGCGCCGCCACCACCAGCCGGCCGTCGGGCAGCCAGGCGACGCCGCCCGCGCCCTCCGGGGCGCCGGACAACCGTCGACGCTCGCGGCCCTCCGGGTCCGAGGTCCAGACGCCGAACCGCTCGCCCGGTTGCCGGCCGACAAAAGCCAGAGTCTGACCGTCGACCGATACGCTGGCGCCGCCGGCCGCGGCCATTCCCGCGCTCAGCGCTTGCGACGGCTCGCCAGGCCGTTCCAGGTCGAAGCGCTCCAGGCTGCTTCCCTCGGGATAGCGGATCCGCGGCTCGGGCAGCCCGCCGGCGGTCGCGGACGGTGCCACGGTGACCGCCACCGGCCGGCTGGCGCTCGCGCCGGGGCCCCCGCAGCCGGCGAGAATCGGCACCGCCGCCACCACGGCCAGGCACGCACCGCGGATCATTCGATGCCACCGCCTTCGGTCACCGTGAACGGCCGATTCACCTCCAGCCCCTCGAAGGTCTGCCGGCCGCCGGCCGGCCAGAGGACCTCGAGCCGATCGATGCGCGTCGCCTCGCCGAGGCCGAAGTGGAGCCGCGGATCGCCCTGCGTCAGATAGCCGGAGACCGCGTGGTGGACCCGCGTCCAGCCCCTGCCGCCGGCCGTCACCGTCACCACGGCGCCGAGCCCGTCGCGATTCGTGGCGCTACCGACGAGCCGCAATCGCAACCAATTGCCCGGCGCCGGCCAGTCATTGCGAAGCAGCACCGGGGTGTCGTCGAGGTTGGTGACCAGGATGTCCAGGTCGCCGTCGTCGTCGAAATCGGCGAACGAGCCGCCGCGGCCGAGCCTCGCGGTGGCGAAGTACCGCCCTCCGGCCGCCTCGACGAAGTTGCCGCCGCCGGTGTTCTCGAGCAGCAGGTCGGGGCGACCTGTCGGGTGCTTGAGGTCGCCGTTGACCAGAAAGACGTCGGCGTCGCCGTCGTTGTCGAAGTCGAAGAAGCCGCCGCCCCAGGAGACCCAGTGACCCGACAGCGCCGCCAGGCCGCTCGACACGACGAGGTCCTCGAACAGGCCCTGCCGGGTGTTGTGGTAGAGCGAACCGTAGGAGGTGTCGGTCACCAGGATGTCGGGCAGACCGTCGTTGTCCAGGTCGCCCACCGAGCCGGCCATCGCGCCCGTGGCCTCGCCGTAGAAGCCGTAGGCGGCACCGGAGGGCACCGCCGTCTCCTCGAAGACGCCGTCGCCGGTGTTGCGGAACAGGAAGTTCTCCGAGGCGTCGTTGGCGACAAACAGGTCCGGCCGGCCGTCGAGGTCGAAGTCGGCGGCGACCACGCCCATCGCGCGCCCGGCGAGCACCGCGTCGATCCGCGCCCGTGCCGTCCAGTCCTCGAACGTGCCGTCGCCGCGATTGCGGTAGAGGGCATCGCCCTGCGCGGCGTAGGCCAGGGGCCCCGGGTAGACGTCGGGGGCGTAGTGCAGCGTGTAGCCGGGATCGAACTCCAGGTAGTTGGCCACGTAGAGGTCGAGGAAGCCGTCGGCGTCGGCGTCGAGGAAGGTGGCACCGGCCGAACAGCGGTCGTCGTCGACGCCCGCGTCGGCGGCACGCTCGCGGAATCTGCCCTTGCCGTCGTTGACGTAGAGCCGGTTGGCGCCGCAGTTGGCGAGGTAGAGATCGGCGTCGCCGTCATTGTCGAGGTCGCCGGCGGCCGCGGCGTAGCCAAAGCCGGTATCGCCCACGCCCGCCGCCTTCGTGACGTCCTCGAAGGTCCCATCGCCCCGGTTGGCGTACAGGCGATTGCCCGCCGTCTCGCCCCGCGGGCCGCTGCTCAGCCCTTCGTGCCAGCCCTGGTTGACGAGGTAGAGATCGAGATCCAGATCCCCGTCCGCGTCGAACCAGACGGCGCCCGAGCCGAGGCTCTCGATGATGTTGTCCATCAGGCCGTCGCCGACCTGGTGCCGGAAGCCGAGGCCGGCAGCGGCGGTCACGTCGAGGAACGGCTGGTCACCCGCCACCGGCAGGCCGGCGCCCGGGCCGCCGGCGGGGTCCGCAGGCGGACCCGCGCAGGCCAGAGCCGCGACGACACCCAGCGCCCAGCCGGCGCGAGAAGGCCCCCCGTGCCAGTCCATCACTCCGAAGCCAGCCTCGCCCGCGCTCTCCCGGCCCAGACTCGAGCATCCTCGGCGATCGACGCGAGCTCGGCCGGCAGAATGCCCTGCGGACCGTCGCACAGAGTGAGACCACGCTGGCTCTCCTCGGCGATCACCTCGATGATAAGACCGTTCACCCCCGCGCCAAGCGAAGCCCGGGCGGCATCGGGAACCATGGACGCTTCGCCGGTCGCGTGGCTCGGATCGGCCACGATCGGCAGGATGGACCGCTGGCGGGCGGCCGAGATCACGTTGAGGTCCAATGTATTGCGGTTGTACTCGCCCTGCGTAAAGGTGCGAATGCCGCGCTCGCAGAGGATGATGGCGAGATTGCCCTCGACGGCGACGTACTCCGCGGCGCACAGCCACTCGTTCAGCGAGGCGGCCCAGTGCCGCTTCAACAAGACGGGAAGCCCGAAGCGGCCGACCTCGCGCAGCAGGGGGAAGTTCTGCATGCTGCGGGCGCCGATCTGAAGGCAGTCGGCGACACTGCCAATGCGCTCCACCTGGCGCGGGTCGAGAACCTCGGTGACCACCGGCAGGCCGGTGAGCGAGCGCGCCTCGGCGAGGATCTCGAGGCCTTCCTCGCCGAGCCCCTGGAACTCGTAGGGGCTGGTGCGAGGTTTGAAGGCGCCTCCCCGCAGAAGGTCGGCGCCCGCCTGCTTCACCCTCCTCGCGATCGTCAACGTCTGCTCGCGGCTCTCGATCGCACAGGGACCGGCGATGATTACCGGCCGCTCACCGCCGACCGCGACGCCGGCGACGTCGACCACCCGGACGCGGGAGTTGCGTCGGTATTCCGCGTACGTTCGGCGCGCGACGAGCTCGTAGGGGCCGCTCGGTTTCGCGCCCTCGGCTAGCAGTTGGTCTCTCATCCTCGACTGTGGGTCGATGTGCACCGCTCGGCGCACCTATCCGTTCATCAGGCGACCACGCCTCAAGGGCGAACCCTACGCTTGGAATCTCGGCCAGCCGCCACCCACGAGGGTGGGGGAGAGCTTGACTCGGCAAAAGCGACCCCGGTGTCGATTGAGTTGCTGGCGCCCGGCGCGCTGAGGCGGGCTACCGGCGGCCGCGGGTGCTGGTTGGTCGAATACTCCCGGGTGCGCCCAGCCAGTCCCAACGGGGCCCTCCGGCCAGAGACCCGGCGCGACCCCGCGCTGGAAACCAGCGCGGCGCAGCGAACTCGAGGTTGCCGATCAGGGCGAGCTCGCCGGCACCTCGGTAGCCTCCTCCGCCTCCGGAGTAGAACACTCGATCTGGTGCCCGGGCACGCCGTTCTCCCGAGCGTGCTCGTCGATGGTCCTGCCTTCGCAATGCGAGGCGGCAGAGGCGGCCAGCGCGGCGTCCTGCAAGGCCTTGTACTGGGCCTTGGCCTTGGAAGTCAGCTGGGTCCGGGTCATGCCCACCTTGCCCGGGAACTTCGGCGGTTTGTTCTTCGACAGGTAGTCCACCAGGTCCAGGCCGTGCTCGCCCTCGTGCAAGCCGAGGCTGGTGCTGCGCGGGCTGACCCTGCCGCCGGCGATGTCTTCGGGGGTCGTGCCGCGGCCATAGCCGCTCCGCCCGGCGGCCGTGGCGGGCGGCTTGTAGAGGGTCTGGATCCGCGCACACATCGGGCCGCGCCGATCGATGGAGAGGATCTTGGCATCGGCCTCGTTCGACTCGTAGGTCAGGCTGGCCTTGCACCAGGTGACGCCGAGGCGAGTCGCGGCCGAACTCTTGATCGTCGCATCCACTCCATCCGGCGCGATGGTCACCGCATAGCCGTTGCTCGAGAAGTCCACCTCGCCAGCGGCGTTGGCGGTCCTGCCCTCGGCGATCGGCGTCGAGATGTTCGCCTCGAGGTGGTGCGCCACCGGCCAGGCCCACATCGGGATGCGGCCGCTGTTCTTCTCATACAAGGCGGCTTCGCTCTCGCCCGAGTCCGCCGCCCGCTTGGCGACGAGGACGCGCACGGTCCCGACGTAGGCCTTGCGCAGCGCCTCGCGCAGCGCGGCATCGCCGGCGAGCGCACTGTCGATCGTCGCCTCGGCGCCGACCACCGCGCGGTACCAGGTGTCGATCTCGAGCTCGAACTTGTTGGCGGTGACGGTCGCCCCCTCGGCGCCGAGCTCGGCCGCCTTGTCGACCAGGGACCGGGTTGCCTGTCCCACCTGCGCGCGCCCGGCCGCGGCCGCATCGGGCTCGTCCGGGGTGCGCTGGAGAAGCCGCCCGGGGCCGAGCAGCCGGCGGACCCGGGCGCCGTTGTCGGTCGGGGGCTGGCGCGCGCGGGGAGCGAGGCTCGGCCTCGGCGGCGATCCCCGGGGGGGCCGGCGCTGCAGGGCCTGGAAGACGCGGCTCACGAAAACCTCACCAGCTATACCCCGCGCACTCGATGAACCGCGCCCAGACGTCGACATTGTGGAGTCGATCGGGGACCCCGGCGCAGGGATCGTCGCAGAGCACCGCGTCGGTCTCGACGCAGTTCGGCGGGTGGACGTAGTCCGGCATGGCGTCGATGCCGACAGCATGTCCGCCCTCGTGCAGCATCGTCCGGATCCACTGACCGATCGACAGGCTGAAGAAGAACGGACAGATGACGATACTGCCCAGGTCATCGGGCACGTAGGCCGCCGGCGCGTCGTTGCAGACCTCGTCGCTGCAGGTGCCGCAGACCACGGGCTTGGTGTCCAGAGCGCCGCGGATCGCGCTGATGGTGCTCACCATCGCCGGCACGTCCAGACTCTCGATGGCGAACATCCGCCGGGCCATGTCGCGGACGTAGCGGTCTCCCGAGTCGAGCGCGCGCGCCGCCTTCGACGCCAGTCGCCGGGCGGCATTGCGAGCCGCCGCCACGCGGCGCTCCTGGCGGTCATCGAACTCGCAACGGGTCGGGCCCTCGCCGGCCTCGACGCCGATGCACAGGGCGTTGCGCAGGCGCTCGCGCTCAGCCTCGCTCATCGCCGACGCGGCGTCGCCGCCCGACGCCATCTGCCGCTGCAGCAGGCGGGCCCGCGAGTACCACGAGCCCGGCACCGCGGGCCGGCCATGGTGGCGCCCTGGTGAACGCCAGGCGCGACGGGTCCTCGTCGAGCAGGCTCGCTGGTGCGCGAGCTCACACCCCATCGTCGCGCCTCGAACGGCCTTGGAGAGTCCGCATTGGTCGGGCCTACGCTAGGACGCGCGCCGCAATCGTCATGTGGGGACTCGGTGCGCAGACCAACCCAGGAGCCTGACCGCGAAGACCCGGCTCAAGAGTCTCCGGGCAAGATCACGGCGTGCCACCCCGAATCGTAGTGGGTTGATCGGGAGTCTGGCTGGTTACGCAGTTGACGTAGTGTGCCCAGGAGTCCGCGACGTCGAAGCCGCCGCAGGACGTCTCGCAGTCGTAGAAGGCGCAGTAGCTCTCGCCGACGGCCTCGCCGATGCCGGCGAGGTGGGCGGCTTCGTGCACCATCGTCCGGATGCGGCCCTCGTCGTTGGTGCCGGTGAAGAAGTTCTCGCACAGGAAGACCGGGGCGCGGTTGCCGACGACGTACGCCGCCCGGCTACCGCAATGCGGGTCGTTCGCCGCGGCACAGGTCAGGGGCAGGCTGCTGTTCGCCAGCCGGGAGCCCATGTCGGAGACGATGTCGCCAACCTGTTCCATGTTGAGGTCCTCGCCGAAGATCGTGCGCGCGATACGGCGTGCGCGACGCCGGGCCTCCTCGGCCGGATCGCCACGGCCAGGCGGGCCCGGGGGGACGATCCCCTTGGTCTTGAAGGCCGCATTCTGGGCTCGGCCTCGCGCCGCCGACTGCGCCGCCTCGGCAGCATCGATCCGGCTCTGGTCGGTGCACCCGGTGACCGTCCGCTGGATCGAGCCGGCAGCCGCCGGCGAGCCGGCGCTGGCGGCGTGGTCGCCGCGCGGCGGAGCGGCGCCCTGCTGCACCGTATGGACCAGCTCGTGCGCCAGCAGGTGGCGCTGGCCGGCAGAGTGCCCGCGGCCAAAGACCACGTCGCGGCCGTAGGTGAACGCGCGCGCGTCGACCGCCGAGGCGAGCTGCTCGGCCCGCGGACCGCTGTGGAGCCGGACCCCGCCGAGGTCGGCGCCCAACCGGGGCTCGAAGAACTCCCGCTCGGCGGACCCGAGCGGCCGGCCCGGGGGCAACGAACGGATCTCGCTCTCGGTCTGTGGCGCCACCCGCGGCTCGCCGCCGGCGAATCCCTTGGCCTGCAACATCTCCTCCTCTTCCTCGAGCGGCTGGCGTTGCAGCTGCTGCTGCTCCTCCTCGCACTCGGTGCACATGCGCTGGACCAGCGGCTTGGTCTGCAGCATCTCCTCCTCTTCTTCGATGGGCTGCCGCTGCAGCTGCTCCTCCCCGCAGTCGGTGCACATCCGCTGGACCGCGGCCTCCGGCATCCGCATCACCCGGTCGGCCACCTGGTCCGCCTCCCGCTCGTAGCGGTCGTCGGGCGCGCCAACGCGCAACTTCGGCTGGACCCGGAGGCCGGTCACCATGCTGCCGACCGCCGCCGCACGGGCAACCGGACCCGGGTAGGAGACGCGGGCAGGGGCCGGAACCGCGGCACTGCCCCGACCGCGCTGGTGAGCTCTGGCAAACACTCGACCCATCAGAACCTCCTCAGGTAGCTCCGGCTCCCCATCCAGCCCAGGGCTAGCCGGTGCCCCGCAGCGTCACGACGCGGGCGTTGTTGATGATCCTGCGGGAGCGGACCAGCGGCACGTTCAGCGTCGCGGCGACTTCGTGCGGGTTGGCCATCGCCAGCTCCGTTGCGTTGCGGATGCCGGCGTCCGCAAGCCTCCTGGAGAGGGCGTCCCCGACCTCGTCCACCGCAACCAGCGGCTGGTTCGTGACCCTGCTGGCGTCGAACACCAGGTTGTCGGTGATGAGCGCGTCCCGGCCGGGCGGGCCGACCACCACACCGACGATAACCCGCGTCGTCACCGTCTCGCCGTCGACGGTGGCGCGCACGGTGTGCGTGCCGTTCGGGACATCGGCAAAGGAGAACCGGCCCTTGGTGTTGGTCGTCTCGGTCAGCACTTCAAAACTCCTGCCCAGGGCCAGCTGAGTCGTGCCCAGGGCCAGCTGCACGACCTGGTTCCCCACCGCGGAGTTGCGGCGGCCGCCGCCGCGGGTCAGCGTCCCGAGGATCGTGTTGCCGGTGACCGACACGTCGAGGTCGAGCTCCGGCCGCCGCTCGTCCGGCCCGATCCAGAACCAGGACTCGAAGGTGCCGCCCGCGGTCCCGTCGCCGGACGGCAGCCGCAGCGCCATCCGGCGCCCGGCCTCGGAGCGGCCGAACGCCTCGCCGTCGACGACGACCCGATCGGTGTCCTCGCTCCAGACGAAGTTGCCGCGCAGCCGCATCAGAACCAGGATCCGGTCGGCGACGCCGAGCGCCAGCAGCCGCTGGAACAGGCTGTCGATCAGCCACTCGACGGTGCTGCCCGCCGGCCGCCAGAAGATGATCTGGCCCTCGGTCTCGGCCGCGCCGGCCAGCACCAGTGGCTGGAAACCGATCGGCTCGACCCGGGTGCCCCAGGAATCATCCAGCGGGAAGGGCAGGTAGAGCGACAGCTCGAGGTTCGGCCGGCCCGGGCTGGTGATCTTGCTGGCGGCGGACTGGAAGGCGGCCGGGTCGATCGGCCGATCGGCCACGAGTTGAACGCCCCTGGCGAACCGCGCCACCGGCACCGTGATCTCGTTCTCGAGCGGCGTCCCGTCGGCGAACACCAGCTTCTCGATCCGCACCCGCGGGCCGGCGCCCGCCTCGCCGCGCACCGCGGCGTTGAAGCCGACGAAGATCGCCGGGTTGTCGCCCAGGACCGCCCGAACGCGCTGGCCGGCCGAGGCCGTGTCGGTGCCGGGCCCGTCGGTACCCAGCTGCCACCGCACTTCGGCCACGCCGGCGCCGTCGGTGACCGCCGTCAGGGTGCGGCCGCTGGCCCCGCTGGCCACATTCAGCAATTTGCCGGCGCCGTCATCGCGCTCGATCGAGAACACGATCTTGCGCCCGGCGACCGGAAAGCGGCCCACCGCCACCCGCACCTCGAGGGGGCCGGGCAGGAATTCGCCGACCGCGGCCTCCTGACCGTCGCCCGAGACCTGTTCCAGGCTGGCATTGGCGCACAGCCGGTTGAGCGCCTCCTCTACCGTCTCGGTCCCGGCGAGCGCGTCGCAGCCCGCCTCGGGCGAGTAGGCGACGTCGCCGGCATCGAGCGCGCACAGCCGGTCGAGGGCCTTCTCCACCGTGTCGTGACTCGAGTCGAAGATGCCGTTGTCGCCGCTGCCGGTGCAGGCCGTCTCGTAGCCGACGTCGCCCGCGTCGAGCGCGCTGAGCGGCGGGAAGTTGAGCTGCCGCAGCCGGTCGGTGTCGAGCTCTTCGAGGTTGCCGGCCGCGTCGACGCTGCCCAGCCGCAGGTAGTGGTGCTCGATGCCGTCCGGCGGCGCCTGGTCGAGCAGGGTGCCGCCAGCGCCCGCCGAGGCCTCGCGCACCGGCGCCAGCCAATAGTCGCCGGCGACGAAGACGCGGTCCTCGAGCGTCAGCTCGAGCCGCACCCGCTCGAGGTGGATCACCAGCCGGTCACTGACCTCGACGAAGCCATGCGGCGGGTTGCCGGCGTCGCCGGCCTGCGGCAGGCTCACGCCGCGGTCGCGGCCGTCGTCGAACGACCAGTTGTTGCCGGCGTCCCGCTCGAGGGTGCAGAAGCCGTCCCAGCGGCGGACGCGCTGGCGCATGCCGGCGGTGCTCACCGGAAACCCCGCTTCGAGGTCGCCGCGGGCGGGCGAGAAGCCGGTCGACAGGTGCACCCCGAGGTGCTTCTCGGTGGTGTCGTCAAAGAACTCGTACTGCCAGTTGTCGGCCGCGAAACCGGCCGGCTCGTCGCTCACCTCGTGCTGCTCGGCGCCGTTCTCGCGCGACCACTTGAGCACCACCCGGTCGGGCGCCGCGGGGTCGCCCTCGACGTCGTGCACCTCGAGCCGGAACAGGTAGTTGCCGACCGTGCCTTCGCTGGCGACCTCGACGGCGCACGGGTCGCAGGGGTCCTCGATCTCGATGTTGCTGCGCAGCTCGGCGCTCAGCCGGGCGTCGCCGCGAGCCGGGTTGACGGCCCCATCCTCGGGATCCCGCGCCGCCGGGCACCACTTGACCTGCGCCATCGTCTGCGTGCGGGTGCAGGTGTCGGCGCCGTGCAGGGCGGGGTCGCGCAGCTGGTCGGGGTCCTCGAGCGAGATCACCGGGCGCTCCCAGACGTCGGCGTAGCCGACCCAGCCGCCGGCCGGGGGCGCCGGCGCCTGCGGAAAGTCGGCCTGGTCGGTCAGCCCGAAGGTGGCGGCCGCCGGATCGGCGGCGGCAACGGCGTCGGCGCCGATGCCGTCGGCGTAGAGCCGCCCGGCGCGCACCTCGACCGGCTGGCCGGGGCCCGCCTGCTCGAGACCGGCGCCGCCCTGCTTGGGGGCGCCGTCGGCGATGGCGTCGTCGAGCCCCAGGTCGAGGCGCCGCTTGGCGATCTCGGAGAGCTCGTTCCAGTCGGCGTCGGTGATCATCCGGCCCTGCTGCTGGTAGACCGCCGAGTAGCGCTTGCGCGCCTCGAAGCTTCTTCGTGAGATTTGCGTCTTCATGGTTTCCTCTTTCCGCCCTCACGCAATGGTGGGTGGCGAGCTCAGCAGGCTGGGATCGGGGATCAGCGCCGGCACCAGACCGACCGGCACGAACTCCTCCAGCTTGGTCAGGACCGCGGCGGCCTGCAGACAGTGCATACGGTGGTGGTAGGCGCCCATCTCGCCGCCGTCCTCGGCGCCGTTGCAGAGAATCTCCGGCGTCGCGGGGTGCAGGACAGCGTGGCCCGGCACCCCCCAGTCGGCCGCGCTCAGCACGCCGCCAGCGGCGCAGACGTCGAAGTCGAAAAAGACCGGGTCGAGAGTGGTGACCTCGGCCCGCTGCAGCAGGGCGGGCGAGACCGCCAGCGCGGCCGCCGGCAGCCGCGAGTAGCGCACACAGCTCGGGCCGCCAGCCCCGGCGACGTCGAGCTGGTCCGGCAGGATGGAGTCGCTCGCCTGTAGCCGCGCGGCCTCGGCGCGCACCGTCACGGTGCAGGCTTCCAGCCGCACCAGGCCGGCGGGCGCGGCGAGCCTCTCGAACAGGCAGTCCTTGGCCTCGAGCACCGGCTCGTCGGTGCCGGCGGTCTGCACGGTGATGCGCCGCGCGGCGACCCGCTCCAGCTCGACCCGGCCGGCGGTGATCGTCAACGTGCCGTTGAAGTTGAGATCGGTGATGCGCAGCACGCCGCCGCCGAAGGCCGGCGGCGTGTTGGTGATCGTCACCACCGGCAGCGTCCCGTCGGCGTCGGGCCTGGGGCGCAGCTCGCGGACGCCGTCCACCGTCGTGTCGTCAACCCGCTGGGCCCGGTTGCCCCAGGTCAGCTCGACCGGCGCGAAGGTGAAGAAGCCGGTGGGCGGCGGCACGAAGAGCAGGACCCGCCGGGGGTGGAAGTGGCCTCGGTCCCAGCTCGGCGTGCGCAGGTCGACGGTGCGGCGGGTGGAATCCTGGAAGCTGCCGGGAAAGCACGGCAGCGCCCGCGTATCCGATTGCCGCCAGTAGACGGCGCCGGCGGGAAACCGGGTGCGCCGCGCCAGCGGATGGCGCGACTCGGTCTGGACGGCCCGGCCGGTGTGCGAGAAGTCCGGCGTGGCCGCGGGCAGCGCCGGGTGCCTCGCCGCCTCGAGCGGGTTGTTCGGGTCGGGCGCCTGGGCGAGCCCGAAGGCGGCGGCGGGCAGCTGCGGCATGTCGACCCGGGGGGTGACCGCCACCCGCTGCCAGCCCTCGTGGATCTCGGCCTCGAGCTGGCCCACCGCCTCGGCGATCGACTCGACGCTGGCCGCGGTGCCCTTGCGTTGGCGCCAGGCGACGGCATCGGCCACCTCGGCGCGGCGCCCGTCGACGTGCGGCGAACTGAGCCGGACGTCGAGCAGCCGGGCGAAGTAGGGCAGCAGCCAGCTCTGGGCGGCGCGGCCGTCGTGCTCGCCCTGGGGAAAGGCGTCGGCGAGCCGCTGGTCGAGCGTGTTGCGCAGCCGATCCAACAGCTCGCCGCAGGCGTCGAGATAGGCCGCCAGGTCGCGGCGGTCGCCCTGCTCGGGGCGCTCCGCGTCGCGGTTGCGGTAGACCGCGGGCAGCAGGTCGTAGAGCTGGCGCCCGGTGCGCGTCGTCGGCTTGCTCACAGCTCGAACTCCTCGGGCTTGGCAACGCTCAGGCCGGCGCCGTCGGCCGAGAGGAAGATCACCTCGCCACGGCCGGCGCGGCGGCGGCGCAGCTCGGGGTCGCCGTCGATCACGCAGGTCGAGTTCTCGACCCCCTGCACCCCCTCGACCACCTGGAACACCTCGCTGAGGAAGAGATCCTGGCCGAGCCCGCGGCGGCCCAGCGAGAAGGCGTCGAGCAGCGCCGCCTCGACGTCGTCACGCACCTTGGCGGGATCGAACGCCTCGGAGTCGACCCGCAGCGTGACGGCGAGCGAGAACCGCCCGGCCTCGTACCGGCGCACCGCGACCTCGACGCCGGGCAGGGCGTGGGCCTCGAGAAACTGCTTCAGCGACGCGCCGAGATCGCCCAGCTGGCCGCCGCCCGCGGGCACCACCACCACCTCGACGCTGTCGTGGCGCCCGGCGGTCGTCGGCAGCGAGAAGGCGGCCGCCTGCCAGACGCTGCTCTGCCGCGCCGCCAGGTTGCCGAAGTCCGCCAGCGACACCGCGCGCTCGAGGGTGAGCACGCTCGCCGGCGCGTTGTCGCGCATCGAGTCGATCGACTCCATGTCGTTGCCGCCGGTCGCCGCCAGCGGCTGCGCGACCCCCTCGAGCAGCCGGTGCGGCCGCGCCAGCTTCTTGAGGCTGCCGGCCGCCACGTTGCCGGCCAGGCCGTTGCCGACGCGGTAGCCGACGCGCACGTTGTTGCTGCCGCTCGGCAGCCGGCGGCCGTTGCGGCCGTCGCCGAAGCCGACCTGGAGGTGTCCGTCCTCGGTCATCCGCACGGTGTAATGAGCGTTGGCCGGGTCCGAGGTGCGCAACGTCGCCACCTGCTCCCAGGTGCGGCCGCCGATCGTCACCTCGATGTCGGCGCGGACACCGCTCGGCTGGGTGGCATCGGCGACGAAGGAGACGCCCTCCTTGGCGAGCACATAGGACCGGTTCGACTGCGTGGCGTCGCCGCTGGCGAGGACCGCCCGGGGGCGGCGCTCGCCGTGGCCGGCGGCCACGACGTTGCCGTGCAGGACGGTGTTGCCACGGGTGAAGCGAACGCTGCGCGGCAGGCCCGGGGAGACGACGACCGCGCGCGAGCGCGCCCTGACCTCGAGCACCTCGACCGCCAGCCAGTCGGTGTCGACTCCGGCCTGGCGGCGCGACACCAGCAGGCCGCGGCCGGCCGCGAGCGCCGTCGGGATCGTTGCGAGCGGCAAGACGTCGCCGACCACCCGCTCGTGGTTGTCCTGCCAGTCGGTGACCCGCACGGTCTGCTTGAAGTGACCGTGGACCAGGCTGCCGTGGACGAAGTACGGCCCGCCGCTGCGGTGACGCCAGCGGCTGACGGTCAGCGTGCCGGTGTCCGCGTCGGCGTCGACGGTCACCGCGTCGAGCCGCGCCCAGGCCATCATCCGCCCGCTGGTGACCACCGCCAGGTCGCCGGCGCCGATCTTCTTCGGGCTCTCGGTGACCAGCGCCAGCGGCAGAGGGTTCTTCGGCGCCGGCTCGAGATAGCTGTCGACCCGGAACTCCTCGGCCAGCGGCGGGATGTAGAGCGACTGCGGGTTGACCAGCTGGTTGCCAGGGTCCGACAGGGTGACGGTGGTGAAGCCGGACTCGGGCACCTCGGGGTCGACCGGCTGGTAGCGGGCGGCAGTGACCTCGATCTGCGCCAAACGGGTCCGGCCGCCGCCGGTCTTCAGATCGGCCACGGTCTGCCGGTCGAGCGCCGAGAGGTCGCCGACCAGCCGCAGCACCAGCACCGGGCGGCTCTCCCGCACCTGGCTGCTGACCGTGACGGAGCGGGCACGCGATACGAAGGCGCCGTCGAGCGACAGCTGACCGAGCTTCTCGTCGAGCACGATCCGCCGGCCCTCGACCGCGGTCACCCGCCGGTAGTAGCTGTTGACGCCGTCGCCGATGAACACGACCTCGCCCGGCCGCAGGCCGCGCGGCGGCGCCTCGAGATAGAGCCCGCGCTCGATCTCGGCCCCCTTCGAGGCCGGGCCGATCGGGTCGAGGGTCTCGGCGGGGACGGCGTGGACCTTGGTCCAGCCGGCCCACAGACCGGCGTCGTCGAGCGCCGGCGGCAGCAGGTCCACCACGGTGCTCGACTCGCCCACCTGCACCGAGGCGATCAGGCGGCCCTCGAGCCGGCCGTTGCGCTCGTCCTCGAGCACCAGCGGGGTGCCCGCTTCGAGCTTGTCGAGGGCGCCCGCGAGCGTCAGCCGCGAGCCGGTGAGCCGGCGCGGCGAGCGATTCCACGCCGCGAGCCTGAGCTCGTTGAGCCCGGCGTCGACCTCGAGGTCGGCGAGGGTCTCGAAGACCACCGGCGCGCCGCCGTCCTCCGGGGTGTGCTTGACCTGCACCCCCTTCTCGACGGTGCCGGCGGCGTCCGGCTTGGCGCTCAGCACCAGGCTGGTCGAGGCCGAAGCCGGCGGCGCCGGGCTGTAGTCGAGCATCTCGACCAGCTTGCGCACGTTGTCCCACTGCGTCGCCGTGCCGAGGGTGGACTCGTTGGCGTAGGCGTCGAGGTGCTCGCCGAGAAGGTGGCCGGCGCGCGCCAGGGTGCGGGCGATCTCCCAGCCCATGTCGCCGGGGGCCGCCTCGTACTGCGCCAGGATGCGCGCCAGGGTGACGTGCGGCCGCTCGTCGACCGGCACGTCGACGCCGAGATCGTCCCACTCGGCGAAGCGGCCCTCGAGCGCCAGCCGCAGGTCCTCGAGAAAGGTGACCGCGTTGCCGTCCACGTAGCGGAACCGGGACAGCCCGGCGCGGTTCCAGCGCGTCAGGTCGGGGCCGCTCATCCCCGGCCTCCGCCGTGCAGGACGAGCCGGAAGAAGCCGCGCGAGGGCTCGCCGGGATCGTTGTCACAGACCGCCAGCTCGAGACCGTCGAGAGTGATGCGGCCTGCCGCCGTCTGGTCGGGGAACTGGCTGCCGAGCCGCTTGAACCGGTTGACGCAGACGCTCTCGACGCCGTCGAGCGCCATCAGCGTCTGGATCAGGTCGCTGACGTGGACGTCCTCGCCGAAGGCCAGGCGGCCGGGCTCGAAGAAGCCGCCGGGGCCGGTGCCGAGGGCCTCGTGAACTGCCTGGCGGACCTCCGACTGGAAGAAGGACTCGCTGACCCGGATCGACAGCGAAAAGGTGATCGCCACCGGCACGGCGTCGCGCAGCACCACCTCCTGGCCGATCATGCGGTAGGCCTCGACGTACGGCCGCAGCACCGAGCGGATCGTCGGCGCCGGCTGGCGGTCCGGCAGCCGCAAGTCGCGGCGAGCGTGGAAGGCGGCGATCTCGGCCCAGCCGGCGTCGGGGACGTCTTCGTCCAGGGTGCGGTCGCCGATCGCCACCACCGCCACCTGGACGGTGGCCCACGAGCCGGTCCACGAGCTCCAGGCGTGCGCCCGCTCGACCAGCGGGTGCTCTTCGAGCAGCTCGGCGTAGTCGGCGGTGGTGACCATCCGGCGCTGGGTGTGGATCGCCCGCGGCCCCGCCCGGCGCGCCTCGTCCATCAGATGCGGGTTGCGCAGCCAGAGCGCGTCGAGCCGTCGCGCGAGCTCCTCCCGCGCGGCCTCGGGGGCGAGGCCGTCGGCGGCCGCGATGGCGCCGTCGTCGTGCGCCACCTCGACGGCGTCGTAGCCGATCATCTCGAGCAGCCGGCGCACCGATGCCGGCCGCCGGGCGGTCTCCAGAAACGCCTCGGCGGCAACCCGGTCGAGGGTGTCCGAGAACTGGTCGAGCACCGCCGCCAGGGCCTCGACCAGCGTGACCTCGACGTCGGCGGGCGACCAGCGGCCGCGCTGGGGGAAGCGGCCGGCGAGCTCCTGCAGCATGAAGGCCCGGAAGCTGTCGAAATCGCGCACCCGCCAGTCGAGGTCGTCGCCCACCGGCGGCAGCGCCCGCGGCAGGACGATCTGCCGCCGCCCGCAGTCGGGGCAGGTGCCGTCGAAGAGCAGCCGCGGCGCCGGAAGCTCAGCCACCGGTGGCCTCCGCGCCGAGAACGAAGCGCTGCTGTTCGGCATGGCCGAGCGTGGCCAACCGGTAGGAGATGAGGATCTCGAGCCGCTCGCCCTCGACCGCCACCTTGACCTCGAGGGTCTTGGGGTCGACCTCGCCGCGCAGCGCGTCGGCGAGCGAGGCGATCAGCCGCCGCCGGGTCAGCTCCTCGAGCGCCTGGGTGCCGGGCTCGAAGACCAGGTTGCGCACCCCGGCGCCGAACTCGGGACGGAAGACGCGCTCGCCGGGCACCGTGAACAGCACCTGCTCGATCTGCTCGCGGACGTGCGCGCTGCGCTCGCTCGACCGCGGCCCGCCGGGGCCGACCCGGAAGGGGAAGCGCATGTAGCTCTGCTCGACGAGGCGTGCCATCAGCGGCTCCTAGGAGGTCATCACCTTGGTCGACAGGGTGGTCATCTCACCCTGCGGGATGGGCGGCCCCGAGGGGCCGACCCCGGTGGGATGGACGTGGGTCATGAACAGGGTCAGGAAGCTCTGGCCCTTGATGATCGGCTCGCCGCCGGCGCCCCCGAGCATTACCTGGGTGCCGTCGAGGACGATCTGCGTCCCCTTGACGGTGACGCCGCTCGCGGCCATCTCGATCTTGTTGCCGTTGGCGTCCTCCACCGTGGTGCCGCTGGCGGTCATGCTGATGACGTTGCCGTTGGCGTCCTCGATGGTCAGCTCGCCGGCCTCGGCGTCGAGGGTGACCTTGGCGCCGCCCGCGTCGGTCAGGGCGATGGTGCCGTTGCTGTCGATCTCGATCTCGGCATCGGTCGGGTGGTGCAGCAGGAAGCGCTCCTCGCCCGACTCGTCGTCGAACTGCAGCCGATGGCCGGACGGCGTCTGCAGCAGCCGGGTGGTCGGCTCGTCGCGCGCCGCCTCCTCGGGCGGGTCGCCGTCGGCCTGCCAGAAGGTGCCGGTCCACACCGGGTGCGAGATGTCGCCCTCCTCGAACTCGACCCACACCTGGGCATCGACCTCCGGCACCAGGAACAGCCCCTGGGCGGCGGCGCCGCCGAACGGCAGACAGGGCAGCGCCCAGCCGGTCTCGGCGTCGCCCAGCACCGACGGCACGCGCAGCCGCAGACGCGCCCGCTTTTCGGGGTCGGCGTTGTCGACGACGAAGCCGCGGTACTTGCCGTAGCGCTTGCTCCGCATCTCCTGGGCCAGCCGCTGGATCATCTCCTCCATCGCGCTCCTTTCCCGACTCAGCCGAGCACCGCGGCCAGCGGGTTGCTGGCCGACTCCAGGTTGTCGCCGTAGGCGTTGCGCAGCAGGGTGAAGCTCTGGCGGTAGCCGTCGAGCGAGAAGCTGTGCTTCACCTTGTCCACGTAGTAGATCCCCTGCAGCCAGTCGCCGACGCCGTCGACCCCGACCGGCTCGCCGACCCGGAGCACGTGGCCGTAGAGGCTGCCGTCGAGCTCGCCCTCGGCCTTGACCTTGAGGCTCTGCTCGTTGGCCAGCCGCTGCGCCCGGGCGCGCAGCTCGTCGGCGCTGGGGCTGCCCTGGCGCTCCATTCGCCAGGCGAAATCGCCCAGGCCGGCGGAGGCGCTGTCGGCCGGCTCGGTGCCGAGCGGCTCGAGGTCGGGCGCGACGGTCTCCTCGACGCTCTCGGCGCCGCTCTCGGAGGCGACGTTGAAGGCGACGTTGTCGGGCTTGTGGCCGTCGGCGACGACCTTGAAGTTGAAGCAGTGGGTGTCCTGGCCGGCGTAGACCAGGATCGTCGGCTGGGCCTCGGCGTCGACGCGCAGCGGGCCGAAGTAGACCTGGCCGGCGATGAAGGCCAGCTCGTAGCCGTTGGCCTGCGCCCGCTCGCGCAGAAACCGGATGTCGGTCGCGTCCTGGTTGAGCACCAGGCCGCTCAGGCCGCTGCCGTTGTCCGGGTGGGGCGCCAGGCCGTGCTGGGCGAGGATCGCGCCCAGGATGGTGGCGTCGTCGGTCGGCGCGTCGGCGCCCCAGACGGTGCGCACGTGGGTCCGGTCGAGGGCCAGCGACTCGTCCTGGCACTCGACCTGGACCGAGGCCGAGCCGGCCTCCTCGGGATAGTCGGCCTGCACCTCGCGGATGAAGCCGCGCAGGATCTCCTCGGTGTGGCTGCCGAACGCCACCTCGATCACGACCGGCTCCCAGGGCGCCAGGATGCCGGCGTCCTGGACCGCCCAGACGCCGTTCTCGTCGCGCCGGCTGTCGAAGCGCAGGCTGGCCACCGCGGCCTGCTCGCGATTGGCGTCGACCGTCAGCTCGACCAGGAACGGGTAGAGGTCGGCGATCTCCTCACTCCCGGTGCCGACCCGCACGATGCACTCCGCCGGCTCCCGCAGCTTGCCTCCGAGTAGATCGAGCAGGCCCATCTCAGCCCTCGAGCGCCGGGATCAGCAGCACCTTGCCCAGCATGTCGCCGGAGGCCGCCTCCGCCGGGTGCAGGATCTCGGGGTTGGCGTCGACGATCCGCCACCACAGGCGGTCGTCGTTGTAGTAGTGCTTGGCCAGCAGGTCGAGGCGGTCGCCCTGCTGGACGGTGTGCTCGACCACCCCGGTGGCGCGGGCGATCGTCCGCGGCCGCACGCCGGCGAAGACCTCGACGCCGTCGTCGGGGTCGAACCCGCGGGCGGTGGCGTAGCGCGACTTGCGGCCGAACATCAGAAGGAGGCTCCGAAGGAGACCGAGATCGAGGCGGCGACCGTTTGCGCGGTGTTGAGCGCGGCGAAGACCAGCTGCCGCACCTGCTCGACCTGGTAGAAGGGGTTGCCGCCTTCGATGACCTGCATGGTCAGCGCCACCTCGGCGCGGTACGGCATCAGCGAAGGCAGATGGGCCTGCTCGGTGACCGCGACCGAGGTGAGGAAGACGGGCAGGATGTGCAGGCCCCAGATGAACAGCAGCACCGAGGCCGACTCGCTGCGCTGGAAGGCGCGCGGCTCGCCGGCGCCGAGGCTGGCGAGCAGCTGGACGCCGCCCGGCCCCTGGGTCTTGGGCTCGACCATCGCCCGCACGCTGTCGATCTGCGGCTGGACCCCGAACTCGGTGGCGATCGGGTCGCCGTCGTTCATCCGGTCGGTGGCGTCGAGCAAGATGGTGATGGTCAGCGATTCGGGCTGCGCGGTGACTCCCTGCGAGGCGCGCGGCGTCTCGGTGGGCAGGACGAAGTCGTAGCCGCCGCGGGTCCCCGGGGCGCTGCCGGTCTGCACCGTCACGGTGCGGGTGCGCGAGATCGTCTTCGGGTTGAACTCGAAGACCAGGGCCAGCGGCGGGATTCCCAGCGCGTACTCGAGCAGGATCCCCTTGGTGACGTTCAGCATCAGCCGTTCCTCAGCGCTTGCCGCGCGTGGTCGGCGATCGAGGCCGCAACCGACTGCGCCACTGCCCGGTCGTTGGCGCCGGGGGCGATCTCGACCGGCCCAACGCGCAGCTGGTCGAGGCCGCCCTCGACACCTTCGAGCCGCCCCCGAAGCTCGGCGGCGACGAGCTGGGCGATGCTGCCGGCACGCCCCTGGTAGCCGGCGGGCAGCTGCAGGCGGAGCCGGCCGATATCGATCATCGGCCCTCCCCCTTCGGCAGCCGGTCGGCGAGCAAGCCCAGCTCGGAGCGCGAGACGTCGCGGCCCTCCTTGTTGAGCTCGCGCCAGACGGCCAGGGCCACCTGCGGCAGCCCGATGGGCTCGGCCGCGTCGGCGGCGAGGAAGGCGGCATGCAGGGCGGCGTTGCGGATCGAGCCGCCGCTCAGGTTGACCGCCCGGCCGACCAGCTCGAGGTCGAGATCTTCGGCCCGCGGCGCCCCGGGCGGCAGCAGCCGCGACCACAGCTCGGTCCGCGCCGCGGCGTCGGGGCGCGGGAAGTCGATCACCACCTGGAAGCGGCGGACGAAGGCGCTGTCGAGGTTGGTCCGCAGGTTGGTGGTCAGGATGCAGGGGCCGCGGTGGGACTCGATCCGGGCCAGCAGATGGCTGACCTCCATGTTGGCGTAGCGGTCGCGGGCCTCCTTGACCTCGCCGCGCTTGCTGAACAGGGCGTCGGCCTCGTCGAACTGCAGCACCATGGATCGGCCGTGGGCGGCGTCGAACAGCCGGTTGAGGTTCTTCTCGGTCTCGCCGATGTACTTGCTCACCAGCATGCCGATGTCGACCCGGAACAGCGGCCAGTCGAGCGCCGTCGCGATCACCGCCGCCGCCAGGGTCTTGCCGGTGCCCGAGGGGCCCGAGAACAGCGCCACCGGGCCGCCGGCCTCGGCCGCCTCCCAGGCGCCGAAGACGCGCTCGCGCAGGCGGACCCAGTGGAGAAACTCGCGCATCATCTCCAGCCGGTCGTCCGGCAGCACCAGGGCCTCCCAGGCCGGCCGCAGCGCGACGCGGGTGGCGCCGGGCGGAGCCGGGTCGACCCCGGGGCGGCCGAGCAGCCTGGCAACCACGCCGTCTTCGGGCTTGAGCGGGTCGTACGCGCCGTCGCCCTCGGCGCGGATCAGCCGCAGGCGCCGCAGCCCGGCGTCGGCGGCGAGCGCCGCGTAGAGGTGGCGCGAGCTCTCGGCATCGAGCGCCAGCAGCTCCTGCAGCAGGGCCGGCGTGGGATAGGGGCTGGTGCCGCCCTGCAGGTTCTGGAAGATCCAGCCGAGTCGGGGCTCGGCCTCGGGCGCGGCGATCGCCACCAGCACGTCGTACTCGAGCGGCGTCAGGTGGGCGGCGAGCTCGGCCGCCAGCGGGCCGTTGCCCTCCCGCCGCTGCCGATCGACCTCGTCCTGCAGCTCGCGCAGGCGAGCGACGACCTGCTCGCCGGGGGTCTCGCCTTGACGGCCGAGCGACAGCAGGTGGGCGAACAGCTCGAGCCGCTCCCACTCCGCTCGCCGCAGGTTGGCCTCGCTGGCCAGCGGCTGGCTCACGCTCCGCCTCCGGCGAGCGACAGCAGGATCGGATTGCTGCGCACCTCCCGCGGCGTCGCCTCGCCGGCCGGGGTGAAGCTGCGCAGCGCGTAGAGCAAAAGCTGGCCCGGGCGGTCGTCGAAGGGCAGCGCCAGCGGCACGGTCACCGCGGCGGCCGCGGCGTCGGGATCGATGAAGTCGGTCGAGGGGTCGGCCGGCGTCTCCACCGGATGCGGCAACCAGCCGGCGGCCGCGTCCCAGGTCTCCCAGCGCAGGGTGACCTGGTTGCCGGCGCCGACCCTGCCGGCCACCCAGACCGCGGGCGCGAAGCCGGCGAGCTCGGCGCTGCCCACCTCGAAGCCGAGGCTCTCGGCGCACACGCCGCCGGCCACCAGGCAGATCCGCGGCCGCCAGTCGTCGGGCAGGGTGTCGACCTCGTGGCGCCCTACCGGCGGCGGTGCCGCGGTGCCGCCGAAGCCGGCCGTGCGGGCCGCGCTGACGGCCCGGGTCTCGAACCCCACGGCGCCCACCAGCGGGCCGCCGATGCCGAGCTCGTCGGGCACCACCGGCAGCAGCGCCATCTCGTAGCAGGCCGACGGCCGCAGGTGGACGTCCCCCTGGGTCGACCAGACGTGGTTCAGCTCGTCGAGCGACAGCGGCTGGAAGACCACCCGCGGCCGGATCGACTGGGTGCCGATCACCACCGGCGGCAGAACCGGCGTCTCGTGGAAGACCCTAAGGATCGAGCCGAGCAGGCGCAGGTCGTTCTCGCCGGCGCTGGTCTGGTCCTCGGCGACGGCGAAGGCGGTGATCAGGCAGTGGACCCGGACCAGCCAGGGCTGATCGGGCGCCACGCTCATCGTGTCGCCGGCCGGCTCGACCCGGTAGAAGAAGAAGTTGACCCGGTGATCGGTGTCGCCCTGCTGCGGCACCGCGTCGGCGGGGCTACCGATCAGCATGCGGACCGGGTTCTGCCCCTCGGCGATCCGCGAGTCGACGAAGTCGACGATCGACCGGCAGGCGGTGGCGAGTGATGAGGGCGGCAGCGCCATCGACTCACAGGCTCCTCAGATAGGAACGGCTGGCTTCCGAGCTCGAGGCCGGGCGGCCGGCGCGCGCCGGCCGCGCCGCCTCGGGGGCGGCGACGATCACTTCGATCTGGCCGATGCGCAGCGTGGGCTCGGGCGCCGGTCGGGCCGGCTGCCCCGCCGCCGGCGCCGGCGCCGGCCGCTCCGGCGCCGCCCAGCGCACGGACGGCTCGGTGGGCGGTGGCGGCGCCGCGTCTCGGGCCGCCTCACCGGCCGCCTCACGCACCGCCTCATGGGCCGCATCATGGGCCGCCTCGTGGACCGGCTCGGCGAGGCCCGCCGGCTGGCTCTCGGCCCGCTCGACCGCCGGCAGCCGGCGATCCGCGGCGGCCACCGTGAGCGCATCCGCGGCGGCCGTGGCGCGGCTGATCAGCGCCTCGGCGGCGCGCGCCGCCTCGGCGCCCGGGCCGGGCCCGGCATCCGGCGAGCGTCGATTTGAATCGGGAGTGGGGGTGGTGGTACCCGGCGGCCGTTCCGGCCGCACCCGTCTCCTTGGCTGTTCAGTGTGCTCTGACCGTGAACCTTCAGGTCCCTCGCTTTTGATCTCTCGTCGTGCTGTCTTCGGAGGCTGTTGTATCCGCGCTTTCGAGTTCGAAACCGTGCCGGTCGTCGGCGAGTCCGGAAGCGAAAGACCGGGACGTCGATGAGACCTCGCGGCCTCCGACCCGGAGCTGTCGTCCTCCCTGGCGCCAAGCCGGGCTTGGGTCGCGTGCTCGACAGGATGCGCGAAAGAGACTCCGTCGCTTTCAGCTCGAAGAGATTTTCTTCTTGCTTTACGGGCTGCTTGCTCTCGTCCAGTGTTCTGCCACCGTTCCTCCAAAACGGGATCAACTGCATTTACTACTTCTGGCGCCGCCGCGCCGGCCGGGCTCTGTGGCCCGCCGTGCGGCGGCGAAGGGCCCACCACCCCCGCGGACGTCTCTCCGGCCTTTCCGGAGTCGCGTCTCACCTCCCGAAATCTGTTCATGGCGCTCGTGCCGGTCGTCGCCGCGGCGTCGCTCGCCGGGCGGGCGGCCCCCGGCGACGGCGGCGGCTGTCCGGTGCCGCCGCTGACGGCGCTTTCGGCCGTGACGTGAACCGGCGCCGGCGGCGCCTCGCTTGCCGCGACGGTCCCGGCGGCCGACCGCATCCACGGCCGCGGCCGGGCGTCGCGCGCGATGGTCGCCAAGAAGCTCACCGGCACCACGCTCCAGCCCGATGCCGGTCGTCAAGCGGTCGGGTCGAGATCGCCACGGTCATCAGTGATCGGCTCCGCCGCCCGCGAGCTCGAGATAGAGCCGGCGCCGCGCGGTCGGCAGCGACAGGATCTGCTCTTCGCTCCAGTGGTAGCTCGAGGCCAGCGAATGGACATCCTCGAACAGGCTCGCCGGTGCGACCTCGAGCACGAGATAGGGGTCGAGCGCCACGTCGTTCTCGGCGCCGCACTCCGGGCACTCGGTGCGCGCGGTCAGGGCGACCTGGGGCGACTCGGCGTCGAGCGCCTCCTCGACGGCGGCAAGCCACTGGTCGTCGCGCCGGGGCGCGCTCCAGGCGCCTTCGCCCTCGACAAAGCAGCGCTCGGCCAGCACCCAGCGCGCCTCCTCCGGGTCCTCGAGGCCGGCGACCCGATGCTGGTCGCGGCCGTTGGGCACCCGCAGCCGGCAACGGCCCCCGGAGCCCTCGAGATCGACGAAGGGGTAGCCCGCGCCCCCCTCCTGGTTGGGCAGCTGGGACTGGCGGATGAAGACGTCGAAGCGCACTCGGCAGGCGCCGCAGTCGGCCGACAGCCAGACGTCGTCGCGGCCCAGCAGGGCGGCCAGCTGGCGCATCAGATACTGGCGGTCGGCCACGCTGAGCGCGTCGGCGCGGTCCGCGGTCAACGGCAGGCCGCCGACCTCGGCGACCACGGCAGCCAGGATGCGGCTGACCCGCGCCGGCAGAGACCCCCCGACACCGTCGCCGCGCCCCGAGGCGCCCTCGGCGATGGCCAGCTCGAGATGGCCGGTCAGCGCCTGGAAGGCGTAGCTGCGGTGCCGGGTCTCCCCCTCCCAAAGCCCCCCCGGAAGCATCAGCTCTCCGTCGGCTCCGAGACGGCCACGTCGCGCTCCCAGCCCTCGTGCTGCAGCATGATCGACTGGATGCCGACCGCGTTCATGCTGCCGGCGTCGGACTCGGGCAGAGCGGTGAACTCCGAGACCCAGGCGCGCTTCAACTGATACGAAATCGCCACCTGGCCCTGCAGGTTGAGGACGTTGAGGACGATGTCCTTGCGGAAGCTCTTGAGCGAGATCGCCGCGTCGCCATCGACATTGTTGACCAGGTTGGCCCACTGCTCGAAGACCGGGTCGTGGGTCAGGCCCTGCTCCAGGGTGACCGCCTCGTACTTGGTGCCCCCGGGGAGCTTGCGCTCGTGCGAGGGATCGCCCGCGGTGCGCCAGTCGACCACCTCGGTGGTCTTCTTCAGCGCCCCCATCTTGCGCAGGCCGGCCACGGGCTGGCCGTCGATAAGAACCTGGAACTTGAAGGTGCGGTAGGGGTCGAACCGGTGTGCGTTTGCCGGAAACATCGGAGCTGCCATTGCCTGCCTCCTTTACTGCTGAGCGACTTTCTGTTGGATCCGGACGATGACGAACTCGGCCGGCTTGAGGGGCGCGAAACCGACGATGACGATGACCTGGCCACGATCGATATCGCCCTGGGTCATGGTGTCGCCGAGCCCGCAGCGAACGAAGTAGGCATCCGACGCCTTGGCGCCCTGGAAGGCGCTGGCACGGAACAGGCCGTCCATGAACGACCCGACATTGAGTCGCAGGGAAGACCAGAGGTTCTGATCGTTGGGCTCGAACACCGCCCACTGGATGCCGTTGTAGACGCTCTGCTCGATGAACAGCGCGGTCCGCCGCACCGGCACGTAGCGCCACTCCGGATCGGCCCGGGTCGACAGGGTGCGCGCCCCCCAGATCACCGAGCCGAAGCCGGTCTGCACCCGGAGGGCATTCACCCCGAGCGGGTTGAGCTGGTCCTGTTCGCCGTCCTCGACCTGGTACTGGAGGCCGGCAAGACCGCTCAGCCGGGTCTCCAGGCCGGCCGGCGCCTTCCAGACACCGCGCTTGCCGTCGATCTTCGACCACATGCCGGCGCCGTAGCCGCCCGGCGGAGCGAGCAGGGTCTCCGGCACGCCCGGGTTGTCCTCGGAGTCATAGAACGGGTTGGCGACCTTGACCCACGGGTAGTAGGCGACGGTGTAGGTCGAGGTGGGCAGCTGCAGATCGGTGACGTTCTTCTCGGTGATCAGCTCGCTGCCCGCCGGCGGGTCGATCAGCACCATCCGGCTGCGCACCTTGTCGGCATGGGCGACGGCCGCCTGCAGGAAGGGCTGACCCGCGATGTCCCAGGCGTGGTCGGGCAGCAGGATCATGTTGATGTCGCGGACCTTCTCGAACCGGGTGAAGGTGGCCTGATAGTCGTCGAGCAGGACCGGCTGGCCGTCGGCCCCCCCGACCAGCTCGGCCTGGTTGCCGGCCACCCGCGCGGCGAGCGACTGCTGGCCGGTGCTCTCGGTGCCGCCCAGGCTCAGGCGGGTGGCGAGGGCCGAGGCGCTGACCGCCACCGACGAGCCGGCCACCCGGGTCCCCGAGGTCAGGACCAGCGTGTTGCCGTCGACGGCGCAGGTGAACTCCTGTTCCGGGACCGTGCCGTTGCCGCCGGTGCGCACCTGCTCCTGGATTTCGGCCGCCAGCACCGGCAGGTTGGCGGTGAAGTCGACCGCCGACAGCGTGATGGTGAAGGTCGCCAGACCGTCGAGGCTGATGGTGAGCTGGCGGTCGGCAGGCACCTCGCCCGAGAGGTCGATGTCGACGCCGGCGAGATTGCCGCTGACGCTGGTGCCGAGAAAGTAGCCGGCCGGGCTGGTGATGTCGGTCAGCAGCTCGAGGGTCACGGTCACCAGGTTGGAGATGCCGTTGACCACCGAAGAGATGAAGCGGGGCGACGTCGGCTCGAGGCTGACGTTGGTGTAGATCTCGTCGACGAGCAGCCGGTCGGCGTCGTCGAGGCGGCCGATCTCGACCGTGTAGAGCAGCGGGTCGGTCTCCTTCGGCGTCAGTCTGGCGACGATGCCGTCGGCCCAGACACCCTCGTTGACGGCGGTGAACTCGAGCCCCTGGGTGATGTTGGCGGGGGCGGGGTGCTCCAGGTAGCCGCGCGCGCTGACCGCGTTCCGCGCCAGCCGGACGACATAGGCCTTGGTACCGCCGTTCTGGAAGAACGCCGAGACCGCGAGCCCCATCCGGTCGCCGATCGCCACCGCGCCAAGGTCCCGCAGGCCACCATAGCGGCTGTTGTAGTCATCGCGCTTGAGCAGCAGCTCCGGCTCGCCGATCGGGCCCTTGGTGGTGAACCCCACGAAGGCCGCGGTCGACGTTCCGACACCCTCGATCGGCTTCACACCGCTCGGGATCTCCTCGATGTAGACGCCTGGATGCAGATAGGTCGGCATGTCTTCCCTCCTTGGTTGCCGTCGTCCTCAGCGGCCCTTTAGGGACCTTCTCGATCCGGCGCCAGCTCTGACCGGAACCGACCGAGGACTCCTGGCTCCGGCCGCCCCCAGCGACGGGCGATCGGAGTCTCTCGTGAATGAACCTCGCCCGAGCGTATCGGACATATGCTCGAACAACAATATCTTGTCAGGCGCCGGACGGGCGGAAACGTTACGCCGACCCCGCTCGACCCCGGGCCGGTCGAACAGCCGCGATACCAGGCGCGTGTCTCAAAGAGCCGCACGGAAAACGGCGAGCTAACGGCAAGCGTCGCCTCCGGTGGGGTTAGGATCCGGCCGTGAAGGCGTTCGAGACCCTCGACCGGTTCGCCACCCCCGAAGGCCTGGAGTTGACCCTTCACCGTCGGGACGGCGACTACTTCGTCTATCTCGATGGCGACGAGTTGATGTCGAGCCGCGCGCCGGGCTCGGAGAAGGCGCTGGCGGAGCTGGCCTGCGGCGGGCTTGGCGAGGTGCCGGGCGGCCGGCCGCGAGTGCTGATCGGCGGCCTGGGACTCGGCTTCACGCTGCGCGCGGCCCTCGACGTGTTGCCGCCGAGGGCCGAGGTGGTGGTGGCCGAGCTGTTCGCCAAGGTGATCGAGTGGAACCGCACCTGGCTGGCCGAGCTGCAAGGCGGCGCCCTGACCGACCGGCGGACGCGCATCGCTCACGCCGACGTCTGGGAGCTGGTGCGGCGCGACGCGCCCTGGAACGCCATCCTGCTCGACGTCGACAACGGCCCCGAAGCCTGGTGCTTCGAGGCCAACCGCCGGCTCTACGACCGGGCCGGACTCGAGCGGATCCGGCTGGCGCTGGCGCCGCGAGGCGTCGCCGCCTTCTGGGCGGCGCAGGCCGACCCGCGCTTCCTGAAGATGCTGCGCAAGAGCGGTTTCGAGGCACGCCGCCACTCGGTGAGGGCGCACCGGGATCGGGGCGCGCGGCACACGGTCTACGTGGCGCGCCGCCCAACGGGCCGCCCGGGCGGCGGCGGGCTCTCATCCGGTCGACCGCGGCGCGCACGAAGATAGGATCCCTGGCGACCCGCACTCGGATCCAGCGAGCGACGTCCCCGCCGGCCCTCGGCGGCCCGGGCGCGCGGTCCCTGGCCGGCGGAACTTCGCCGGCCGTATTGCGTATTTGAGGAGGTGCTGACAGGACGCGCCCGGTCGCGGGCGTCGCATCACGTCGGGCGATGGCCCGAGCCGTCGAAACTTGCCGAGGAGTCGCGTCGATGAAGAAAGCCCTGGTCATTCTGGCGGTCCTCGTGGTCCTCGGGGGAGGGGCCTTCCTCTTTTTCAAGCTCAGAAACGGCGGCCCCGAGGGGATCGAGGTAGAGGTCGAGCCGGTGGCGCGGATGACCGTCGTCGAGACGGTCGACGCCACCGGGCGGATCCAGCCCAAGACCCAGGTCAACATCAGCGCCGACGTCAGCGCCAAGATCACCCGCCTGGAGGTGGACGAGGGCGACTGGGTCGACAAGGGCGCCCTGCTGCTCGCGCTCGACCGGGCGAACTACCTGGCCGCCGCCGAGAGCGCCCAGGCGGCGCTGGGCTCGCAGCTCGCCGCCGTCGACGTCGCGGCCGAGAACCGCAACAAGGCGATCAAGGACTACGAGCGCTCCCGGGCGCTGTTCGACCAGCAGCTCGAGACCCAGGCCGGGTTGGACGCCGCCTACGCCACCGCCGAGGCCGAGAAGGCCCAGCACCAGGCGGCCCTCGACCAGGTCGAGCAGTCCCGCGCCGCCCTCCGGCAAGCGCAGGACGACCTGTCGAAGACGGCGATCTACGCTCCGATGTCGGGCACCGTCAGCCAGCTCAACAAGGAGGTCGGCGAGATCGCGCTGGGCTCGCAGTTCCAGGAGGACGTGATCCTGGTGATCTCGAACCTCGCCGGCATGGAGGCGCTGGTCGACGTCGACGAGAACGACATCGTGTCGGTCGCCATCGCGGACCGAGCCACGATCGAGGTGGATGCGCTACCCGACGTCGTCCTCAACGGCGCGGTCACCGAGATCGCCAACACCGCCAAGATCAGCGCCGACGGCTCGACCGATCAGAAGACCGAGTTCCAGGTGAAGATCACGATCACCGACGCCAACACCGACCTGCGGCCCGGCATGACGGCCAGCGCCGAGATCGTCACCGAGACGCGCGAGGACGTCCTGGCGGTGCCCATCCAGAGCGTCGCCGTGCGCACCCCGGACCAGCTGCTGGCCGGCAAGGAGGATGAGGCGGGCGAGGCGAGCCCGGACGGGGAGTTCGAGGCCGACAAGGACGGCTTTGTCGAGATCGTCTGGCTGGTGGAGGACGGCAAGGCGGTCGCCCGGCAGGTCGAGACCGGCATCCAGAGCGAGACCCACATCCAGATCCTCGCCGGTGTCGAGGAGGACGAGCAGGTGGTCGTCGGCAACTTCCGGGCGATCAGCAAGGATCTCGAGAACGGCTCGAAGGTGGTGACCAAGACCGAAGGCGGCGGCAAGCCGGAAGACGCGGGGTAGCGGCGATGACCATCCGCATGACCGACATCGTCAAGACCTACGGCATGGACAGCGTCGAGGTCCACGCGCTGCGGGGCGTCTCGGTCTCGGTGGCGCGGAACGAGTACGTGGCGATCATGGGGCCCTCGGGGTCGGGCAAGTCGACCCTGATGAACATCGTCGGCTGTCTCGACCTGCCGACCTCCGGCAGCTACCACCTCGAGGGCGAGGACGTCAGCCGGATGAAGGAGGACCAGCTGGCCGAGATCCGCAACCAGAAGATCGGCTTCGTCTTCCAGACCTTCAACCTGATCGCCCGCTCCGACGTCTTCCACAACGTCGAGCTGCCGCTGATCTACAAGGGCGTCTCGGTGGCCAAGCGCCGCCGGATCGCCGAGGAGGCCCTGGAGATGGTCGGGCTGACCGACCGGATGAAGCACACACCGCCCGAGCTCTCGGGCGGTCAGCGGCAGCGGGTGGCGATCGCCCGGGCGCTGGTCAACAAGCCGTCGATGATCCTGGCCGACGAGCCCACCGGCAATCTGGACTCGGCAACCGGCGCCGAGATCATGGGCATCATCGACCGGCTGCACGCCGCCGGCAACACCATCCTCCTGGTCACCCACGAGCAGGAGATGGCGCGCCACGCCCAGCGGGTCATCCGCCTCAGAGACGGCAGGATCGAAAGCGACACGCGCAATGGCGAGTCGACGGCCGCGGCCGGGGCGGCCGCGGCGGGACCGGCCGCATGAGGTCGCTGCGCCAGCTCGTCGAGGCGCTGAGGATCGCCTTCGACTCGCTGCGCGCCAACAAGGGCCGGGGCGTGCTGACGACCCTGGGGATCATCATCGGCATTGTCGCGGTGATCACCACCATGACGGCGGCCAACGGCCTGAGCAACAACTTCAAGGAGAGCGTCTCGGCCCTCGGCTCGGACGTTCTCTATGTCTCGCGCATGCCGTGGGTCGTCACCGGCAACTTCTTCGAGTTCCGCAACCGGCCCAACCTGACTCTCGACGAGGCCGGGCTGCTGGCGCGACGGCTGCGCACCGCGCGGGCGGTGAACCCCACGATCGACACCTCCAAGAGCATCAAGTACCGCTCGGCGGTGATCGAGAACGCGGTGATCATCGGCACCACCGATCAGCAGATGCTGGTGTCCGCCGCCGTGCCCGAGCTCGGCCGCTTCCTCACCCGTTTCGACGTCCAGTTCAAGAAGAGCGTCTGCGTCATCGGCTCCGCGGTCCGCGAGCGGCTGTTCGAGGACGTCGACCCGCTGAACAAGACGATGAAGATCGGACGCGGGCAGTTCCGCGTCGTCGGCGTGATGGAGAAGCAGGGCAGCGCCGGCTTCTTCGGCGGGCCCGACTTCGACAGCCAGGTGTTCATTCCCGTCACCAGCTTCACCAAGACGTTCGGCGGCGCCAACCGGGACATCAACGTGGCCGTCAAGGCACCGCTCGAGGCCTCTCTGGCCGACTTCGAGTACGAGCTGGTGGGCGAGATGCGCAAGATCCGCAAGCTGCGGCCGGCCGACGAGGACGACTTCTCGATCAACCAGATGGACGCCCTGGTGGGCATGTTCAACAACGTCATGGGCGTGGTGGTGGCGATCGGTCTGGTGATCACCACCATCTCGCTGTTCGTCGGCGGCATCGGGGTGATGAACATCATGTACGTCTCGGTCACCGAGAGGACCAAGGAGATCGGCATCCGCAAGGCGATCGGCGCCAAGCGGCGAGTCATCCTGGCGCAGTTCCTCTTCGAGTCGATCGCCATCTGCAGCTTTGGCGGGCTGGCCGGGCTGCTGGGAGCGTTCGGGGTCACCACCCTGATCGACCGCCTGGTGATGCCGGCCAGCATCTCGCCGGGGATCGTCATCGCGGCGCTGGTCGTCTCGACGGCCGTCGGCGTTGTGTTCGGCTTTCTGCCGGCCTGGCGGGCCTCGCGGTTGAATCCCATCGAAGCGCTGCGGTACGAGTGAACGGGGGCGACAATGATCTGGGTTGAAGCGTTCAAGATGGCCATCGGAGCGATCCGGGCGCACAAGCTGAGGTCCGCTCTCACCCTGGTGGGGATCATCGCCGGGGTGGCGTCGATCATCGCGGTCATGACCGGGATCTCGGTCATCCAGGCCACCATGGAGCAGGAGATGACCGTCCTCGGGTCGACCACCTTCCAGGTGCAAAAATGGCCGGCGGGCGGCTTCAACACCGATGCCGATTGGCGCGCGATCCAGAAGCGCAAGCCGATCACCGTCGCCAATGCCAACGCGGTCCGCGCCAAGGTCAGGACCGTCGACCTGGTCGGTGCGGAGATCTGGAGACACGGCTCGACCGCCAGGTTCAAGGACCAGTCGACGAACTCCAATGTCACGCTCTGCGGCGGCACCAAGGAGTATCCGCCGAACAACACCCACTACGTCGAGTTCGGCAAGAACATCACCGACGAGGACGTGCGCCTGGCGCGCAAGGTCGGCGTGATCGGCTACGAGATCGCGGAGTCCCTGTTCCCCTTCATCGACCCGATCGGACAGACGATCAAGGTGGACGGGCGGAAGTACACCGTGATCGGCGTCTTCGAGACGAAGAAGTCCGCCCTGGGCGGCAACTACGACAACTACATCCTGCTGCCGGTATCCACGTTTCAGCGCGCCTACGGCATGCGCGACGAAGCGCGCGGCGGCGAGCGCTCGGTCAACATGACGGTCAACGCCATCTCTCCCGACCTGGTCGACGTCGCCATCGAGGAGACTCGGGCTCTCCTCCGGCAGGAGCGCGGCGTGGGGCCCCGGGAAGAGGACGACTTCACCATCTTCACCACCGACAGCCTGATCCGCTCGTTCAACCAGGCCACGCAGGGGGTCAAACTGGGCGCTTTCGTCATCGGCATCGTCGCCCTGGTGGTGGCGGGGATCGGCATCATGAACATCATGCTGGTCTCGGTCACCGAGCGCACCAAGGAGATCGGGGTGCGCAAGGCGGTCGGCGCCAAGCGCCGCCACATCCTGCTGCAGTTCCTGCTCGAGGCGATCGTCCTGTGCAACGTCGGCGGCGTCGTCGGCGTGGCGGTGGGCTTCGGGCTCGGCAACATCGTCACCCTGTTCACCGACTTCGCGGTCAACGTGCCGATGAACTGGGCGGTGATCGGCGTCGCCTTCTGCACCACCATCGGCCTGACCTTCGGCCTGTGGCCGGCGATGAAGGCGTCCAAGCTGGCGCCGATCGACGCGTTGAGCTACGAGTAGCCGACCGCGCCGGCCGGCTGCGCGGCGGCGGGGGCCCGATCGCCCGCCCGGCGCGCGGGCCGCTGCCGGGGCGCCCGCCGACGGCCGCGCGTCCCGGTAGCCGATGCGCGGGTAGAGTAGCGTCATCTTCCATTCAACGGTGCCGGACGGCGGGAGACTGACGCAATGGGCTTGACGCCAAATCTGGCCTCGCTGCAGGAGGCGCTGCTGAGAAACCCTCGGCTGATGCGCCGGGTGTGGACCAGATACCCGGCGCTGCTGGACCGGTTCGCCGACCAGGCACAACAGCTGCTCGAAGGCGAGGACGAGCTCGAGCCCACGCGCGGCGAGCTGACCGCCGAGGATCGCGAGCGCCGTCTGCGGCAAGCCCTGTCAGCCATGGCCGAGGTCATGGACGACGCGAAGAACCCCAATCTGGCCCTGCTGCTGCGATCGGAGCAGTTCCCGGACCTGCGGGACTTCCTGCTGGAACGGGAGGGTGCCGGTCCCGCGGCGCTGCCCAACGCCTCTTCCCTGCTCAAGGCGATCGGCGTCTGGACCCTGCGCCGCAAGGACGACCGGCCGCGGCCGCAACGCCTGCTGGAGCTGGCCCAGGCGCTGCGGCGCAACGGCCAGGCGAACCTCGCCCGGCGGCTCCTGCTGCACCGGCTATGGCGCGGCGGCGACTGCCCGCCGGAGTTCTTCCTCAGAGCCCGGGCCGAGCTCGCGCTCTGCACCTCGATGGCCACCGACCTGCCGCCCGGGCCGCGGCTGGACGCGGCCGACGACCTGCTGCGCGCCTCCCCGCCCGCCTTCCCTCCGGACCAGAAACCGGGCCCCGGTGAGCTGGCGCAGAGCCTGCGTTGTTTTGCCTGGATCTCTCGCCGCCGCTGGGAGTTCAACCACCGGCGCCGCGATCTGAAGCTCGCGGGGCGGTACTACGAGCAGGCCTTCAAGCTCGCCCCGGACAAGAGCGACCAACTGAGGACCGCGGTGGATGCCGCGACTCACCTCGACCTGCTGGCCAGCCTCGACGAGGGAGCGGACTCGCGCGACGAAGCCCAGGCGACCCGGGCCAGGGCGGATGAGTTGCGCCTGAGGGCTCTCGAGGATGCGCTTGCCGATTCCGCCGAGCCGCCGCCGACCAGCCAGAAGGAGGGTCCACCGCCTGAGATCGCGGCCGACCCCCTGCAGCTGTACCGCTGGCTGCTCGACGTAGCTCAGCTACAGCTCGGGCTGCAGCGTTGGGCGAAGACGCTCGACCAGGGGCGCGACGAGATCGACGTGGAGACCGCCAGGAAGCTGGACTGGTTCGAGGGCCTGCCCAATCCCATGCGCCGGCTGGTGGAGGCGCGCCGGCTCGCCGAGAGCACGGAGAAGGAACCGCAGGAGCGGCTGCCGGCCTGGATCCAGAGCCGCAAGGTCCAGGAGCTCGCCGCGCGCACCAAGCTCTGGGAGGTCGGCGAGGGCTACGTCAGGGCGCTCGTCGACCCGAAGAGCGGCGATCGCGCCGCCATCGGCCGGTCGATCTCGCTGGGCAAGGTGGGCCTGGGGCTCTCCGGCGGCGGCTTCCGCGCCTCGCTGTTTCATCTCGGCGTACTTGCCGGCCTGGCCGAGTGGGACCTGCTGCGCAAACTCGAGGTGGTCTCCTGCGTCTCCGGCGGGTCGATCGTGGGGGCTCAGTTCTATCTGGAGCTGCGCCATCTGCTCGAGAGCAGGAAGGACCGTGACCTCACCCGCGACGACTACGTCGGGCTGGTACGCGAGCTCATCCACGAGTTCCTGGCCGGGGTGCAGAAGAACATCCGCACCCGCGTGGTGGTCGACCCATGGGCCAACCTGCGCATGCTGCTGACCCACTACACGCGCTCGGCGCGAGCCGGCGACCTGCGGGCAAGCACCTGTTCCAGCGGATCGATGACGTCGAGGAGGGAGTCAGCGTCGCGAGACGCGGCCCTTGGCGGCTGGCGGACGTGAGGGTGTTGCCGCTCGCCTCCAACGAGGACGACGCGGCGAAGGGAGGTTTCCGACATGGCTTTGAAGACGGTGATTCGACATGGCGCAAAGGTCCAGCTGCACGAGGGCGTTATCGCCGGCTGCTGAAGCTCCACAAGTTGAACGAGGAGAAGCAGATGACGCGACCTGCGGGCCCGCCAGCAGGCCGACCAGCTCGACGAGCTCACCTACGTGCACCTCAAACGGGACCTCGAGGCCGATCCGGTCAACTGGCTGGGCTGCGACGACCCCAAGCCCCCGGAGCGATCCGGCGACCTGCCCGCCTACGGCATCCCCAAGCCGACCCAGGAGCTGCTCGCCGGCATCCGCACCGACCTCGACAGCTTCTGCGACGCCGAAGCGTACGCCCTGATGTACAGCGGCTACCGGATGATGACCGTCGAGTGCGAGCGCATGGCCCGTCCCGGTGGCTCCACGCTGCTGGCTGACTCGCCGGGCAGCCGTCGGCCCGGGGGGGCGGGCGGCAGCGGCGCGGACGGCAAAGAGGACGCGGACGACGACGTCGCGATCGCCGTCGACTGGCCCTTCCTGTGTGTCGAAGAGCGCCTGACCGACGAGACCGCGCCCGGGTTCGGCAGGCTCGCCGCCATCCTGGGCGTCGGCAGCCAGGGCGCGTTCAAGATCTGGCGCCTGTGGCGCCGCGGGCGACCGCTCGCCAGGTGGGCGGCCGGTACCGTGGCGCTGTTGCCGCTGGCCTGGGCGGCGTGGCTCTATGCCCGCTGGCTGGTGGACGTCGATCCGCGGGCGACCCTGGGGGTGTCACAACTCGCCCTCGGGCTGGCGCCGCTGGCGCTGCTCGTCGTGCTCCTGGTGCCGCCCTTTCGCCGTCTCCTGGCGCGGGTCGTCCGACTGGTGCTCTTCGGCGTCCTGGGGATGGTCACCGCCTGGATCCAATTGCTGGTCTTCGATCCCCTCTACCTGCGCTACGGCCGCGAGCCGGCCGGTTTCGCCCGCCGCCTGCTGGAGGAGGCTCGCCGGACCCTCGACAGGGCCGGCGATCCGCCCGCTCCCGACAAGCTCGACAAGGCCGAGCGCCAGGTGCAGAAGGCGCGGGCGATCCTCAACCGGCTGCTGCGCCCCAAGACCGCCGGCAACACGCGGTCGATCGACTCCCCCTGGCTCTCACGGGTGGCGGAAGCGCGCGCCCTGGCGCTTCTCGAGCGCATCAGGTCGTACCGTGGGGAAGAGGACGAGAATCGGAAACAGCCGCAGGCGGCGGATCTGCTGTCCGCTGTGGCGAGCGAACTGGCCGGGGCGGCCGACGAGATGGCCGCCGAGGAGGAGGCATCGCGCGGCGCCCGGCGGTCGTGGCTCAAGGAACGCCAGGCGACCCTGCGGCGGCGCAAGACCTACGTCGAGGGGCTGGCCGGCAGCTGGCGAGCAGATGCCGCAGACGCCCGGGAGGACGAGGAGGGCGACAGCCGGTCGAGCGCTTCGGCGGCCGGCAGTTAGAGATCAGGCGGGGCCGCGGCGAACC
This sequence comes from Thermoanaerobaculia bacterium, assembly GCA_963781065.1. Classification (GTDB taxonomy): domain Bacteria; phylum Acidobacteriota; class Thermoanaerobaculia; order Multivoradales; family JAHEKO01; genus CALZJC01. The sequence continues at coordinate 102,235 of CAWAET010000004.1, forward strand.
GACGCCCGACCTCGCCCAGGATCCCCACGCTGTCCGCCAGCTGCGCGCCGCTCAGATAGGGCGCCGGGCCGAGGCGCAGGATCTCGCCGCGGTAGTCGGTGCGGACGCCTTCGGCCGCGAGCGCCGCGTGCAGCTCCCCGGCCCGCGGCGAGCGCAGGGCCAGGAAGCCGCCGAGCCGCTCGAGCGGCATCTGCGCGGTCGCGGTCGATCAGCGCCGGGTCGAGGTCGAGGCCGTCGAACAGCTCCCGTAGCCGCCCCACCTGGTGCTGGCTGACGCGCCGCAGCAGCTCGGGGTCGAGCTCGTGCTCGACGAAGAAGTCGAACACCTCGGCCGCCCGATAGTGGCTGGTGGGGTCGTAGGTGGCGCCGGCGAAGCGGTCGTCGGCGGCGTTGTAGGCGACGCCGCCTGAGGCCGGCTTCTCGAGGTCGCCGAACTCGGCGAACCAGCCGGTGACGACCGGCCGCAGGGCGCAGTCGGCCGGATACCTCAAGAAGCAGGTGCCCTCGCCGTGCTGCAGGTACTTGTAGCCGCCACCGACGGCGTAGGCGTCCTCGAGTCCGGCCCGGCGCAGCGAGAACGGCACCACGCCCAACTGGTGGTAGGTGTCGACCACCAGCGGCGCGCCGTGGCGGCGGCAGGCGCCGGCCAGCCGCTCGAGGCCGCCGGCGATCTCGGCGTTGGCGAAGAAGACGGTCGAGACGAAGGCCGCGGCGGTGCGGTCGTCGACCGCGGCGGCCAGCCGCTCGCCCACCGACGCGGCCGGGCTCGCCGCCACCCGGACGACCTCGATGCCCTCCTCCTCCAGACGGTCGAGCTGCCGGCGCAACGAGTGGAACTCGCCGTCGGTGGTCACCAGCCTGGGTCGCCGCGCCAGCGGCAGGGCCGAGAGGAACCGCACCAGCAGATCGTGCGTGTTGGCGGCCAGCGAGTAGCGGCCGTCGGGGTCGTCCATCAGCCGGCGGTAGCCCCGGCGCACCCGCTCGGCCCGCTCGAAGGCGCGCTCCCACTTGCCGTCGACCAGCTCGGCGGCGTCCTCCCAGGCGCGCTTCTGGCCGGCGAAACCCCGGTCCGGCCAGGCCTGGTGCGAGTGGCCGGTCAGCAGCAGCCGCTCGGCGACGCGGAAGCGCCGGTACTCCCCGGCCAGCGGGTTGGGGCTGGCGGTGAGCTCGTCGAAGGTGAAGGGCACTGGCCGGCTACGAGGTCTCGCGGACGCAGTGCACGACAGCGCTCCAGTCCGAGCATCTCAGCAGTTCGGACCCGGATCGCCCAGAGGTCGGGGAAGAACGGTTTGTGGAGGGTCGACCTGAGGTAGGCCGCGCCCGAAGAGCCGCCGGTGCCGGTCTTGTCGCCGATGGTGCGCTCGACCATCTTGACGTGGCGGTAGCGCCACTCCTGCAGGCCCTCGTCGAGGTCGACCAGCCGCTCGCAGACCATCTGCCGCAGCGGATCGTTGCGGTAGAGCTCGAGCAGCGCGAGCTGCACCCCGCGCGACGGCTCGTGCGGCCGGGAGACGTCGCGCTCGAGCAGATCGGCCGGCACCTGGTAGCCGGCTCCGGCAAGGTAGCGCAGCAGCGAGTCCTGGAGCGCCGGCCGCTCGAGCAGCTCGTCCAGGCGCTGGCGGCCCGGGCTGCCGGGCGGATGGTGGCGCAGCACCTCGGGCTTCTTCTGGCCGAGCAGGAACTCCACCTCGCGGAACTGGGCCGACTGAAAGCCGCTGGCCGACTCGAGCCGGTCGCGGAAGGCGTTGAACGAGATCGGCGTCAAGGTCTCGAGCACGTCGACCTGGGCGACCAGGGTCTTGAGAATGGTCAGGATCCGCTTGAGGGTAGAGAGCACCGCGGTGGTTTCCCCCGCCACCAGCTCCTCCTGCAGCTTGCGCATCTCGTGCACGATCTGCTTGAACCACAGCTCGTAGACCTGGTGGATGATGATGAACAGCATCTCGTCGTGCTCGGGGTCGTCCGACAGCGGCCGCTGCAGGCGCAGCAACTCGTCGATCTTGAGATAGCCGGCGTAGGTCAGGGGCTTGTCGCTGGCTTCGGAGAACGGCATGCAGGAGATCGTAGCAAGCTCTCTCACGCTCCGTGCGGCGGCGCCGCGACGAGCAGGTCGCGGGAGCCGGGCAGAGCGGGCCCCGGTGCTATCCTGCGACCAGGTGCCCGAGACCCCGCAACCGCCATCCCGGCCCGGCCCGGAGGGCCCGCACGAGCTCTCCGAGATGACCTGGACCGAGGTCGAGGCGCTCGACCGCTCGCGGGTCGTGGCGATCCTGCCGCTGGGGGCGGTCGAGGCGCACGGGCCGCATCTGCCGCTCTCAACCGACGGCATCATCGCCGGCGCCATGGCCGCGGCGGCGGCTCGGCGGCTGGCAGCGCGGGGCTGGGCGACGCTGCGGCTGCCGCCGATCGACTACTCGGCGGCGCCGTTCGCGGCCGGCTTCCCCGGCACCGTCTCGCTGCGCCCCGCGACCACCACCGCGCTGGTCGAGGACGTCGGCACCGCCGTGGCCGGCTGGGGCGTGCCGCTCCTGGCGATCGCCAACGCCCACCTCGACCCGGAGCATCTCGGCGCCGTCCGCCGGGCGGTGGCGACGCTGCGCGCGGGCGGCGCGATTCGCGTCGCCTTTCCGATGTTGAGCGCCCGGCCCTGGGCGGGGCGGCTGGGCGAGGAGTTCCGCTCCGGCGCCTGTCACGCCGGCCGCTTCGAGGGCTCGGTGGTGCTGGCCGAGCGGCCGGAACTGGAGCGCAGCGAGCTCAGCGCCGGCCTCGAGCCCAACCCCGCCTCGCTGTCGGCGGCGATCCGCGACGGCCGGCGCACCTTCGCCGAGGCCGGCGGGCCGCTGGCCTACTTCGGCGACCCGGCCGCGGCCACCGCCGAGGAGGGCGCGGCGACGATCGCCGAGCTCGGCGCCATCCTCGAAGAGGCGGTGCTGGCGGAGATCGCGGCGGCGGCCGATGGCGGTGCCACCGTTGGCAGGAGGCCCCGATGAGGCGCGCGGGCAGAACGGCCGCCATCGGCGGCGGCCGCGAGAGGAGATCGACATGAAGCTCGAGGGACGGACCGCGGTGATTACCGGCGGCGGACGCGGCATCGGCGCCGCGGTGGCGAGCGCCCTGGCCGAGGAGGGCGCCTCGGTGGTGGTCAGCGCCCGCAGCGTGGACGAGATCGAGGCGGTCGCCGCCGGGCTGCGCGACCGCGGCCACGCCGCCTGGGCGGTGCCGTGCGACGTCACCGATCCGGCGCAGATCTTCGGCCTGGCCGAGGCCGCCGCCGACCACCTGGGACGGGTCGACATCCTGGTCAACAACGCCGGCATCGTCAGCTCGGCGCCGCTCAAGTCGCTGACGCTCGAGACCTGGAACCGCATCCTGGCGGTCAACGCCACCGGCGTCTTCCTCTGCACCAAGGCGTTCCTGCCCGGCATGATCGAGCACGGCTGGGGCCGGGTGGTCAACGTCGCCTCGATCGCCGGCAAGACCGGCGGGCCGTACATCTCGGCCTACTCGGCCTCGAAGCACGCGGTGATCGGCTTCACCCGCTCGGTGGCGGCCGAGGTGGCGACCACCGGGGTCACCGTCAACGCGGTCTGCCCGGGCTACGTCGACACGCCGATGACCGACCGCTCGGTGGAGCGGATCGTCGAGAAGACCGGCGCCGACGCGGAGAAGGTGCGCGAGACCATGCGCCGCACCAGCCCGCAGAACCGCCTGATGCAGCCGGAGGAGGTCGCCCTGGCGGTGCTCAACCTGTGCGACCCGGCGGCCCGCGGCATGAACGGCCAGGCGATCGTGGTCGACGGCGGCGGGGTGCAGTCGTGAGCGACGAAGGCTCGATCCGCACCGCCCCGGTGCCGATCAACCCCGCCGCGCTCGGCGCGCCGCGGGGCTACTCGCACGGCATGCTGGCGACACGCGGCGCCAAGCTGCTGTTCGTCGCCGGCCAGATCGGCTGGGACGAGCGGCAGCGGCTGGTCGGCGACGGCTTTGCCGAGCAGTTCGCCCGCGCCCTCGAGAACGTGGTGACGGTGGTGCGCGAGGCCGGCGGCAGGCCCGAGAACCTGGGGCGGCTGACCATCTACGTCGTCGACCGGCACGAGTACCTGGCGGCGCTCCAGGAGGTCGGCGCCGCCTACCGTGGGATCATGGGCCGTCACTATCCGGCGATGACGCTGGTGGAGGTGAAGGCGCTGCTCGAGCCGGGCGCCAAGGTCGAGATCGAGGCCACCGCGGCGCTGCCCTGAAGCGGCCTCTCGCCGACCGTCACCTTCCGGACCCAGGCCGCGCCGACCGCTCGCCACCGACGTCGATCCCACCTGACGGAGCGAACCCAAGATGCCCATCGAGCCCAAGAGCTTCCTCTACGACCTCGACGCCGCCACCGGCGTCGCCACCATCACCCTGGCCCGCCCGGAGCGGCTCAACGCGCTGACCTTCGAGGTCTACCGCGAGCTGCGCGAGACCTTCGTGGCGCTCGACACCGAGCCGGGAGTGCGCTCGATCCTGCTCACCGGCTCCGGCAAGGCGTTCTGCTCGGGCGGCGACGTCGAGGAGATCATCGGCGCCCTGTTCGGGCGCGACTACCGCGGCCTGCTCGAGTTCACCCGCGACACCGGCGCGCTGATCCTGGCCATGCTGCGCTGCCGGCGGCCGATCGTCGGCGCCTTGAACGGCACCGTCGCCGGGGCCGGCGCGGTGATGGCCGCGGCCTGCGACGTGCGCATCGCCTCGGTCAAGGCCAAGATCGCCTTTCTCTTCACCAAGGTGGGCCTGTCGGGCGCCGACATGGGCGCCTCCTGGCTGCTGCCGCGGATCGTCGGCCTGGGCCGGGCGATGGAGCTGCTGATGACCGGCGACTTCATCGACGCCCGCGAGGCCTGGCGGATCGGCCTCTACAACCACGTCGTGACCCCCGAGGGCCTCGGCGGCGAGGCCCGCCGCTGGGCGGAACGGCTCGCCGCCGGCCCCGCCTTCGGCCTCGAGATCACCAAGAAGCTGGTGCTGCGCGAGGCGGCGATGGACCTCGAGTCGGCGCTCGCCGCCGAGGTCGAGATCCAGGCGGCCTGCATGGAGCACCCGGACTTCCGCGAGGCCTACCAGGCGTTCACCGAGAAGCGCAAGCCGAAGTTCGCCTGACCGGGGGCCGCCAGGCGGGCGCAGCGAACCCGGCCCGACCGGCGGCGGCGCGACGGAGAATGGGTATCCTGTCAACGCCTTGATCGACGTCGCCACGATCCGCGCCTTTCTCGACGAGTCCCATTCCGGGCTCGCCTGCGAGGTTTCCGGCTTCGCGGCCGACCACATACGGCCGCTGCCGCGCCCCGCGGACGATGCGGCCGCGCGCCTTCAGGCACGGGAGATCCTCGGCCTGCTGGGCGAGGCCGGCTGGAGCCGCTACGCCGTCCCGGCCGACCATGGCGGCGCGACGGAGTCGATCGACCTGCGCGCCTGCTGCCTGATCCGCGAGACGCTGGCCGCCGCCTCGCCGCTGGCCGACGCGGTCTTCGCCCTGCAGTGCCTGGGCTCGATGCCGCTGGCGCTGACCGACAACGACAAAGTCAAAGCGCGCTGGCTGCCCGCCGTCGCCGCCGGCGAGGCGATGGCCGCCTTCGCCATGACCGAGCCCGAGGCCGGCTCCGACGTCGGCTCGATAAGCACCCGCGCGGCGCGCGACGGCCGCACCTACAAGCTCGACGGCGCCAAGACCCTGATCTCGAACGCGGGGCTGGCCGACTTCTACACCGTCTTCGCGGTCACCGACCCGACCTCGCGGCCCCAGGGGATCACCGCCTTCGTGGTGCCGGCCGAGGCCCAGGGCGTGCGCCTGGTGAAGCCGCAGGTGATGAGCGCCCCCCACCCGCTGGGCGAGATCGCCTTCGACGCGGTGCGGGTGCCGGTGGACTGGCGGCTGGGCGAGGAGGGCGAGGGATTCAAGATCGGCATGCAGACTCTCGACCGCCTGCGCGCCACCGTCGCCGCCGCCGCCTGCGGCATGGCGGCCCGCGCCCTCGCCGAGGCGCTGGCCCACGCCCGCGAGCGGCAGCAGTTCGGCAAGAAGCTGGCCGACTTCCAGATCATCCAGAGCAAGCTGGCGACCATGGCCACCGAGCTGGCGGCGGCCCGCCTGCTGGTCTACCGCGCCGCCTGGGAGGCCGACCGCGGCGCGACGCGCGTCACCCTGGAGTCGGCCATGGCCAAGTCCTACGCCACCGAGGCCGCCCAGCGCATCGTCGACCAGGCGGTGCAGATCGTCGGCGGCCGCGGGGTGCTCGCCGACCACCCGGTCGACCATCTCTACCGCTCGGTGCGCGCTCTGCGCATCTACGAGGGCGCCACCGAGGTGCAGCAGCTGATCATCGCCCGCGAGCTGTTGCGGGACGAGGGCGCCTGACCGGGTTGAGGGCCGCTCCAAGCCGCTGGGCTGCTCCCTCCGTGGCGATGGCTCGGCTCTTCTTGGCTGGGGCCAGGGGGTCACGAGCAATGGCTTCGGAGGCTTGGGCGCGGTGGCCGCGGGTGGTAGCGCCTGCGCTTTAGTCGCCACTCCGGGACATCCCAGCGGCTTTCCGCTACCCGTGTCGCGCCGCAGAGCACCCCGGGAGACCGGCCGCGAGACCACGACCGGAGGCCGGCCGAAGAATCACGACCGAAGGCCGGCCGGGAGCCGTGGGGCGCGCCGGCCAACGGGGAGCGTCCGAGCACGCAGCGAAAGCGGCGCGCGCAGGACGACTCCCCGTCAGAGGCAATGCCCCACGGATCCGAGCCGGCCGGGCCGAAGCGGCAGCGGCCGCTGCAAGCCGCTGCCGCAGTGATCTCGCGAGCTCCGGAGGCCGGCGTCTGGGTTCGAGGGGGGTGGCCGGCCGGCGGGCCTCAGCGATCGTCGACGATCGCGGTGAAGGCCGCCTCGAGCCGCACCAGATCCATGCGGTCCTCCGGCGCCTCGAGCAAGGTCGCGATCTCGTCGAGTCCGCGAGCCAGCTCGGGCCACTCGCCGCGCGGGAAGTCGCGCGGGGCGCGCCGGAACGAGCGCGAGGCGAGCAGGTCGGTGTTGCCGCCGCGCGCCGCCAGCACCCCGGCCTCGGCCCACTGGCCGAGGTCGTAGACGGCGCCGGCCTCGCCGAGGAACGCCCTCAGCTGGGCGTCGCTCTCCTCGGCCCGGACGAGCGCCCGCTCCGGCTCATCGGCCAGCTGCCGCACCTCGGCGTAGTAGATCTGCATGACCTCGGCCAGGGTCAGGCTGTCGAGCAGGCTCTCGATCTCGTGCGTCAGGTAGGTCGCGTCCTCGACCCGTCCCAGCCGCAGGGCGACTTCGAGGTCGACCTGCCGTACGCCGAGCCGGAAGGCGGTGTCGAACTCGTCGGTGCCCGGAGCGGGGCCGCGCATCACCGACCAGCTCTTGACGTACCACTCCTCCTCGAGGACCGTGGCCAGCAGACCGTCGGCGACGAGGCTCGGAGCGTAGCGGCCGCCCGGCAGGTTGAGCAGCACGACCGGGGTGATCGCGGCCGCGAGCAGCGCCGCTACCGCCGCCAGCTGGCGCCAGCGCCAGCGGCCGGCCGGGTGGTCGATGACCTCCGCCGGCCGGCCCGTCCGCTGATCGCGATAGCGCACCGTCTCGACGAAGACCTCGTACAGCTGCTCCTCGGCGTCGAGCCGCGCCATGAACTCCCGGCGCTCCTCCGGCGACAGCCGCCGATCGATGAAGGCGGCGATCCTCTCCAGATCCTGCGAGCTCAGGCCGCTGTTCAGTGGCTCTCGCGGGTCGCTGCCGCCTTTGTCGTCACTCCTCTGAGTCTCCCGCTTTCGCTTTGTTAGACGATGCTGTTCCACCAACTTCGCGCTCTTCGACGTCGTAGTCCACTTCCAGCTCGGCCTCCGCCCAGCCCAGCGCCTCGAGCACTTCGGTCGACTCCGTGCCGTGCCTCTCCAGGCACCCCTTGAGCTGCCGGTGGCAGCGGTCCCGGCGGGTGTAGAGCCGGCGCTGCTCGAGCGTCGAGCGCGGTTGAGATCGCCGAGATCGTCAGACCGCTCTGGTAGTGCATCTTGAGGACCAGGCGGTCTTCGACGTCCAGCTCGGCGAGGCAGGCGACCAGCGCCCGGCGCGCCTGATCGAGGATCTCGATGCGCTCCGCCTCCGTGACGCCGCGGTCGGCGCGGCTCGCGGAGGCTACGCCGGCGAGCTTGTCGGCGCCCTCGAACCGCACCCGGGTCCGCGGCGGCAGCTGCGCCGCAAGCTCCACCAGCTCGAGGCGCGACCGCCGCACCCCGTGGTTCGAGCGCAGCATCTCCACCGCCTCGTCGAGCGAGAAGCCGTCGCGCTCGACCAGCGTCTCGAGCTGCACCGCCACCAGGCCCAGCCGCTCGGCCGCCGCCGACGGGCGCCAGCGGCCCCAGCGGCTGATCCGGTAGTCGCGGGCGAGGTTCTGGATGACGGTAGTCAGATAGGTCGTCATCCCGCTGCGACCGGAGAAGCTGCCGAGCACGCGGTAGTCGTCCTCGATGAGCTTGAGGTGCACCCGCGAGCGGAGCTCTTCGGCGTCGTCGGGGCTCATGCAGAATCGGCGGGCGATCCAGGAGATGACGCTCTCGATCCGCTCGAGATTGCGCTCGAACAGCTCCCGCGGCGACTCGGCGTCACTGCCCTCCGCATCCAGCATCCGGCGCTGAGTCTACGCCCGGGCCTGGCATCCGCGGAGGCGCCGGCCACCGGACCGTCGAGCCCGCGACATCGGAGCCAGGGTCAGCCCGCCCGTCAGGCCGCGCTCGGCGGCCCGAGTCGGTCGGAGCTCAGTCGCCGGCTGGTGGCGGCTTGCGCAGACCGGCCTCGAGGTCGGACCCGGGCTCGTCGAGCAGGTCGAGCACCTCGTCGCAGTCGACGCCCTCGGCCTCGATCCGCCGACGGACTTCGAGGAGCAGCCGCTGCACCCGGGTGTACATCGGCCGCGGGTCGAGCTTCAGCGCGGCGGCGATAGCCCGGATGGTGAGGCCGTCGGCGAAGCGCATCCGGAGGATCAGCCGGTCCTCGGCCTCGAGCGATGCCAGGACACGGCGCAGTGCCGAGGCCACCCGCCCGAGCGCCGCGGCCCGCTCACGCTCGCGCACGCCGCGGTCGCCGCGCTCGGCGGACTCGAGCCCGGCCAGGGCCGCGTCGGTCTCGATCCGGCGGCTGGTGCGCGGCCGCAGCCGGCCGGCCATCGCCTCGAGCTCGCCGTCGCTCGCCTCGACCTCGAACCGGTCGCGCAGGATGGCGAAGGCCTCGCGCGAGCCGAACCGATCGCGGTAGAGCAGCGCCTCCAGCTGGACCCCGAGCTCGCCCATCCGCCGGGCCGCCGCCGAGGGCCGCCACTTGCCCCAGCGCTGGATGCGGAAGTCACGAAAGATGTTGTGGATGACCGTGGTCAGGTAGGTCGTCAGGCGGCTACGGCCCTCGAACTTCCGCAGCACCGCGTAGTCGTTGGCGATCAGCCGCAGCCGGACCTGGCCGGCCAGGTCCTCGGCGTCCCAGGGCGCCACGGCGTTGCGGCGCGCCACCGCGGCCACCGTGCGCTCGATGAAGTCGAGATGGGCCAGGAGAAGGGACTCGTAGGCCGAGCTGTCAGCCGCCGAGATCGACCTGGCTGGCCGGCTCTCCGGCGCCTCGAGCGCCCCGGCCCCGGAACCGTGCCGCGGCGGAAACGGCAGCGCGGGCGGCACCGCCACGTGGATTCCTGAATCCTCCTGCATCATCGTTGCGCCCTCCTCTCGAGCTTCCCGCATCGTTTCGTCCCCCTGAGCCGCACCTTGATCGAGTCTCCGGCAAGGAGTCATGAGGGAAGCCTGTCGGTTGGATCGGGAAAACATGAGATCGCCTCAGAGGCCATCGGCAGGCGCCCTTCCGAGGGTTGGCAACCCGTGACGCAAGTCAGCACGCCCATCCGTAATCGGACTGGTAAGCTGCCCTGGGGACGCTCCACGGACCAGACCGTGACTACAAGCAACGATTTCTGGGTGGGCGACCGCTTGGTGCGGCCGTCACTCGGCGAGATCCGGCTGGGGCCGGAGCGGGTGCGTATCGAGCCCCGGTCGATGGAGGTCCTGCTGGCGCTGGTCGCCGGGGCGCCGGAGGTGGTTCCCAAAAAGGAGCTGATCGACGCGGTCTGGGGCGAGGCCTTCGTCTCCGACGAGGTCCTCACCCACGCCATCTGGGACCTGCGCCGGGCCTTTGGCGACAACGCCTCGGACCCTGAGTTCATCCAGACGATCCCCAAGCGGGGCTACCGGCTGATCGCGCCGGTGGAGCCGGTCGAGCTGCCGCAGCGGCGGGCGAGCGACCGCCGCCCGGCGGCCGCGCCGGAAGCCGGCTCGGACCGCCGCTTCCGCCCCTCACTGCGCCTCTCCTTCTGGGGGCTCACGGGCGCGTTGGCGCTCGCCGTGATCGCCTGGACGGTCCTGGACAGGACCTCCGCCGAGGCTCCGCCGGCGACCGTGCTGCTGTTGCTACCCGCCGAGGCACCGCCCGAGCTCGCGGACAGGGCGCGCGGCCTCGACCGGCGGCTGGCGAGCTCGCTCCACCGCCTGGCGCATGCGGAGTTGCGCCAGGCGGAGGCGTGTCAGCCCGCCACGGGCGCCGGCAGGACTTTCTGCCTGCGGCCCGAGCTCACTTCGATAACCGACGCCTTCGAGGCGAACGTGCGACTCCAGGACGCCGCCACGGATCGCCAGCTCTACGTGACTCCGATCCAGACCCTGGCCGGCAGCGCCGATCTCGCTCGCTTCTCGGCGCAGACGGTCGACCTCCTGGACACCTTCCTCGAGGTCGTCGAGGACGACCGCTTCTTCGATCCGGACTTCGCCCCCTGGATCGATACGCAGCGGTACGACATCCGGGCGATCGGGGACTTCCTCTACGGCACCGAGTACGTCTACCGCGACGAGACCGGCGGCCGGCACCCGATGGACGCGGCCATCGAGCGTGACCCCGCCTTCATCGCCCCACGCGTCTTCCGGACACCGGCCATCATCCAGGAGGCGGACGCCGAGACCCGGGCCGCTCATCGCCTCGCCCTCGAGGATCTTTACGCCGAGGGCACCGACTTCGAGATGGCGATGATCCAGTGGGCGCTGGCTCTCATGGACAACGACGGGGCGAAGCAGATCACCGAGCTCAAGAGCGCCCTCCGGCAGAACCCGGAGAACCGCCCGGCGCGCCTCAACCTGGGTCACACCCATTTCGGCCGCGGCGAGTACGACCTGGCATGGGAAGCCACCAGCCATCTGATCGAGGGCGGCTGGCGGTATCCCCCGCTCTACCCGCTGGCCGCCCTCGCCGCCCTGCACCGGGATCGGTTGGCGGACGCGAGGTGGGCCCTCGAGCGGGCGGCGGCGATCGACCCGATCGACGTCAACGGCCTGGCTCTCCTGCGGCTGCTGGCCGTCTACGACGGCAACGACGAGCAAGAGGCGCGGCTCATGACCCAGCTGGAGCGCGCCCGGCAGGACGGGGAGCAGGTCGACACCAAAGAGCTGGCCTTCGCCGGCGAGCGCCTCGCCGCGACGGCCGCGGCCGAAGGCCGCCAGGCGATCGCCGCCCGTCTGCGGGAATCCGCCGACTGACGTCAGTCCATTCCTCCCGAAGGCACACACACACGGTGCGTGCCGCGACAAACGGTCGAGAGGAGGAACGGAAATGAACGTCAACGGAAACCGGACCCGGCGCCCCATCCCGATGCAGGAGGCCCCCGGTACGCGGCCCCACGCCGCCGAGGCCAGCTGCCCGCGCAGCCCCTCCGAGGTCCTCGCCATCCTGAGGCCGACCCACGATGAGCCCCGGCCCATCCTGATCGGCGGCCTGTGGAAGACCGGCCTGCTGCCCCAGGGCGCCTCGTCGTGACCCCGGCGTCGGCAGCGGTCGCCCGGACCGTCGCGGCCCCCGCGCCGCCCGCTCTCCAAGAGCGGCTGCGCGGGCTCCTGGCGCGGTCGTCGCGAGGCGCTCTCACCGGCCTTGCCGAGCGGCTGCTGCCGACACCCTCTTCCGGGCGGCCGGCTCGCCGGCCGCCCGAGGAGGGCTTCTACTGGCTGCAAATCTCGCGCTGGCTGGCGGGCAGCTTCGGCCTCACCGCCACCGCCGAGGGCCGCGCGCTTCTTGCCGACCTGCAGTGGATCCAGTACTGCGTGTACGGCGTCTTCCGGGTCCAGGACGACCTGGTCGACGGCGACGCCGCCGACCCGCGCCTCGCCGTCGAGGCCAACCAGCTGCTGGTCGAGGCCTCGCACTGCGCGGCGCGCCACTTCGCCGGCAGCTCGCCCTTCTGGGAGATCTTCCGCCAGACCATCGACGCCACCTCCCATGCCGTCGTCACGCTCGACCGGCTGCAGCGCGTCCCCGACCGGCCGCCTCATGCAGAGCTCGAACTCTACAAAGACCTGGCGGCCTGCCTCCAGATCGCCGCCGCCGGGGTGTCGATCGCCGCCGGCCGCGAGGGCGACTGGCGCCACCGGCTCGCACCGGCGCTCGACCGGCTCGCGGTGGCGGCACAGATCCTCGACGACCTCCGGGACCTGAGCGAAGACCTGGCCGGGGGGCGCGTCAACTACGCCGCCTGGTACCTCTGCCGGCCGGTCTTCGCCGCCACCCCGGAGGCAATCGAAGCCGTTGTGGCTTCCAACCTCGCGACGAGCGACCGGCTCTCGAAGCTGCTGGATTCGGCAGCCCGGCTGCTGGATGAGAGTGTGGATCGGGTCCCGCCGACCCTCTGCCCGAGGACGCACGCCTACCTGCGCGACTACCGCGGCGGCCTGGCGGAGCTCGACGACCGGATCGGCGACAGCCGCTCGGCGCTGCTGGCGGCAGGCGGACACTGAGCCGCCGGGGCTCGCGGGCTCCGCTGTGCGCCCTCTTGACAGGGCGGCGTTTCTGGCTACACTACCGATCGGTCGGTAGCCTACCGGCCGGTAGGTAGGCTGACAGACATCAGGATCCGGCCAGCGCGATTCCGCTTCCATGAGACAGCTCACGACAGAACCACCGATCCGGGAGCAGGGCGTTTCCCGCCAGCAAGGGGCCTCCGAAGAGCACGGGACCTCGAGACGGCATCAGGAGATCCTCGAGACCGCGGCCCAGCTGATCTGCCGCAACGGCTACGAAGCGACCTCGATGCAGCGGATCGCCGACGCCTGCGGGCTGACCAAGGCGGGCTTATACCACCACGTGCAGAGCAAGGAGCACCTGCTGCTCGAGATCATGAGCTACGGCATGGACAGCTTCGACGAGCAGGTGCTGTCGCGGGTCGCTCCCATCGCCGACCCGGTCCAGCGGCTGCGGGAGTGCATGCAGCGGCACATCCAGCTCGTCACCCGCGGCCGCGACAAGGAGATCACCATCATCCTGCACGAGCACGCCACCTTGACCGGCGCATCCCAGGCCGAGATCAACGGCCGCAAGAAGCGGTACGTGCGGTTCCTGGAGAGCTCGTTTGCCGAAGCGGTCCGCGAAGGCCGGATCCGCCGCGTCGACCCGACGGTCGCCGCGTTCTCCTTTCTCGGGACGGTCAACTGGATCTACAAGTGGTTCCAGCCCGACGGCAAGGTCTCCGGCAAGCGGCTGGCGACCGAGATGCCGGACATCTTCTTCGGCGGCCTCGCGGTGCGCGACCGGGGCGAGCGGTCGGGGAGCGCACCGGGGGGGGATCCCCAGTGAGGTCACGGCAGCCGGTCGGCATCGCCGGCTACGGCGCCTACGTGCCGCGCTACCGCGCCAGCACGGCGTCGATCTCGGCCACCTGGCGGCCGGCGGGCGCGGCGGCTGCCGCGGTTGCCGAGAAGTCGGTAGCCGGCCCCGACGAAGACGTGGTGACCATGGCCATCGAGGCCGGCCGTACGGCGGTCGATCGCGGCGCGATCGACCCGGCGACGATCGGCGCCGTCTGGGTCGGCACCGAATCGAAGCCCTACGCCGTCAAGCCCTCGGCCACGATCGTCGCCGAGGCCCTGGGGATCACCCCCGGGGTGGTGGCGGCGGACATGGAGTTCGCCTGCAAGGCGGGCAGCGAGGCGATGCAGGCGGCGGTCGCCTTCGTCGGCGCCGGCATGGTCGACGCGGCGCTGGCCATCGGCATGGACACCGCGCAGTCCAAGCCCGGCGACGCACTCGAGTACACCGCCGGCTGCGGCGGCGCCGCCTTCCTCTTCGCGCCCGCCGAATTCTCCCTGGCCACGGTCGAGGCATCGGTCTCGCACGTCACCGACACGCCGGACTTCTTCCGCCGCGAGGGCGCGGCCTATCCCGAGCACGGCGGCCGCTTCACCGGCGAGCCGTCGTACTTCGAGCACACGCTGGCGGCCTCGCGCCGGCTGCTGGCGGAGCTCGGCGCCGAGCCCGACCAGATTCGCGCACGCGGTTTTCCACCAACCGGTGCCCAAGTTCGTCGACCCGGGTAGGCGCCGAGCTCGGCTTCAGCCGCGAGCAGATCGGCACCGGCCTGCTCGCGCCCCGCATGGGCAACGCCTACGCCGGCTCCTCGCTGCTCGGTCTGGCCGCCGTGCTGGACGTCGCCCAGCCGGGCGAGCGGCTCTTCTTCTGCTCCTACGGCTCCGGCGCCGGCAGCGACGCCTTCGCCTTTCGCGTCACCGACCGCATCGGCGACCGCCGCCGGGGCCCGGCGGTCGCCGACTACCTGGATCGCCGGCGAGAGATCGTCGACTACGGCCACTACCTGCGGCTGCGCGGAAAGATCCGCCGGGCATGAGAGACGTCTTCATCATCGGCGTCGGCCAGACCCCGGTCGGCGAGCACTGGAACCTGGGGCTGCGCGAGCTCGGCGCCTCGGCGATCCGCGCCGCGCTGGATGATGCCGGCGTCGAGGGCGTCGACGCGCTCTACGTCGGCAACATGCTGAGCGGCTGCGTCAACGGCCAGGAGAACCTCGCCACGCTGCTAGCCGATGCGGCCGACTTGCTGCCGGCCGAAGCCTGCAAGGTCGAGGCCGCCTGCGCTTCGGGCGGCGCCGTGGTGCGCGCCGCGGCGATGGCGGTGGCCGCCGGCGCCCACGACGTGGCCCTGGCGGTGGGGATCGAGAAGATGACCGACGGCGTCTCGAGCAGCGTCTCCGCCGGACTCGCCAGCGCCGCCGACCAGGACTACGAGGCGAGCCACGGCTTCACCTTCGTCGGCCTCTCGGCGCTGATGATGCGCCGCTACATGCACGAGCACGAGCGCGCGCGCGAGGAGTTCGCGCCCTTCGCCCTCAACGCCCACCGCAACGCCGCCGCCAACGAGAACGCCATGTTCCGGCAGCCGATCACCGAGGAGGAGTACCGGCGCTCGCCGGCCGTCGCGACACCGATCTCGGTGCTCGACGCGGCGCCCATCTGCGACGGCGCCGCGGCGGTGCTGGTCTGCGCCAAGGAGTCGATCCGACCCGACCACGAGCCGCTGCGAATCGCCGCCTCCGCCGCCGCGACGGACACCATCTCCCTCGGCGCCCGCGGCGACATCCTGAAGCTCAACTCGGCCGCCGTCTCCGCCTCGCGCTGCTTCCAGGCCAGCGGGCTGGCCGCCGCGGACATGGATCTGTTCGAGGCGCACGACGCCTTCACCATCATCACCGCGCTGTCGCTCGAGGCCTGCGGCTACGCCCCGCGGGGCGAGGCGCTGCGGCTGGCGGCCGACGGCTGCGTGGCGCCGGGCGGCTGCATCCCGATCTCGACCTCGGGCGGCCTCAAGGCGCGCGGCCATCCGGTAGGCGCCAGCGGCACCTACCAGATCGTCGACGCCGCCACCCAGCTGCGGGGCCGGGCGGGGGCGAACCAGCTCGAGAAGGCGCGCCGCGCCCTCACCCAGTCGATCGGCGGCCACGGCTCGGTCGCGGTCACCCACATCCTCGAGGCGTAAAGGGCTACTAGCATGGACCTGCCCCGCTACCACCGCCTGCGCTCCGCCTACTACCGGCTCGAGGGCCAGCGCTGTTCCTCCTGCGAGGTGGTGCAGTTCCCGGCCCGGGCGAGGTGCGGCTCGTGCGGCGGCGGCGACCTGGCCAGCCATCGGCTCTCGGGCCGCGGCGAGGTCTACAGCTATACCGAGATGACCCAGGCTCCGGACGGCTTTGCGCCGCCCCATCTGATGGCGCTGGTGCGGCTCGAGGAGGGACTCCTGCTGGCCGCCCAGCTCACCGACGTCGAGCCCGAAGAGATCGAGATCGGCATGCCGGTGGAGATGGTGACGCGGCGGCTGCGCGAGCACGGCCCGCGCGGGTTCCTGGTCTACGGCTACAAGTTCCGCCCGCTGCTGGCCCGGAGGGAGGCGTCGTGAGCCGCGCCCGGTGGACGACGCTCGAAGAGGCGGTGGCGACGATCGCCGACGGCTCGAGCCTCGCTCCCGGCGGGTTCATGCTGGGCCGGGCGCCGATGGCGCTGGTCTTCGAGCTGGTGCGGCAGCGACGCCGCGACCTGCACGTCGTCTCGCTGCCCAACCCGCTGCCGGCCGAGATCCTGGTCGCCGCCGGGGCGGCCTCGCGCGTCGAGTTCCTGTTCACCGCCATCAGCCTCGACGGCCAGGTGCGGCCGATGCCCAGCCTCAAGCGGGCCATCGAGGCCGGCAGCATCGAGTGGCAGGAGCACGACGGCTACCGGGTCGTCCAGCGCCTGCGGGCGGCGGCGATGGGAGTGCCCTTCCTGCCGGTGCCGGACTTCGACGCCTCGGCCGTCGCCCGGCGCTCGCCGCTGCCCAGCGTCACCGATCCGTTCACCGGCGAGCAGGTTCCCGTCGAGCGCGCCTTCCACCCCGACGTCGCCCTGATCCACGCCCGCGCCGCCGACGAGCAGGGCAACCTGTGGATCGAGGATCCGACCACCGATCTGGCGGTTGCCGGCGCCGCCCGGCGGATCGTCGCCACCGCCGAAGAGCGCGTCGAGCGGGTGCCCAACGCCACGATCCCGGGCTTCATGGTCGACCTCGTGGTCGAGGAGCCCTACGGCGCCTACCCGACCGGCTGCCTCGGCCTGTACCCGGCCGACGCCGTCCATCTCGACCGCTATCTGACCGCCGCCGCCAACGGCGGCGGCAAGGGCTACCTCGAGCAGGTGGTCCACGGCGCCCGCCGGCAGGCGGAGATCGTGCCCCGGGCCGCCGGAGGGGCGGCGTGAGCCCGGCCCAGGCCAACGGCGCCACCCGCGCCGAGACCCTGGTGGCGGCGATGGCGCGCGAGATCCGCGACGGCGACGTGGTGGCGACCGGGGTGGCGTCGCCGCTGCCGATCCTCGCCATCGAGGTCGCCCGGCGAACCCACGCGCCGCGCCTCTCCTATCTCGCCTGCGTCGGGGCGCTCGATCCGCGCGTCTCCACCCTGCGCGGCTGCTCCGAGGATCTGCGCTATCTCGAGGGGCGCTCCGGCGAGATCTCGATTCCCGACCTGTTCGACCACGCGCGGCGCGGCCGCGTCGACGTCATGTTCTTCGGCGCCGCCGAGGTGGACGGCGCCGGCAACACCAACCTCACCGCGGCGGGCAGCCTGGAGAGCCCGAAGTACAAGTTCCCGGGCGTCGCCGGGGCGGCCACCCTGCGGCGCTGGGTCCATCGGCCGATCCTGGTGGTCGGCCGGCAGAGCCGGCGCAACATGGTGTCGCGGGTACAGATCGAGTCGACCACCGACCCGAACCGCCGCACCCGCTTGTGGACCGATCTCGGCAGCTTCGAGGTCGGCGCCGAGGGCGCCGAACTGCTGAGCCGCCACGCGGCGGTCGACCAGGAGTCGATCTCCGACCGCACCGGCTTTTCGTTCCGCGCCGCGGATCCGATGCCGGTCACCGGGCCGCCCGAGCCCGAGGCTCTCGAAGCGATCCGCGCGATCGACCGCGACCGCCTCTGCGAGCGGCTGGTCGGCGGCAACTAAGCGCAGTAAAGGAGACGGCATGGAAGCGGTAGTGCTCGAAGCGTTTGGCGTTCCCGAGAACCTGCGGATGCGGCAGGTGCCCGACCCCTCGCCGGGAGCCGGCGAAGTGCTGCTCCGGGTCGAGGCCTGCGGCGTCTGCTTCCACGACGTGATCAACCGCCGCGGCGATCTCCCCCGGACCAACGTGCCGGCCATTCTCGGCCACGAGGCGGCCGGCGAGGTGATCGCGGTGGGCAGCGACGTCGAGGGCTGGGCGGTGGGCGATCGCGCCGCCACCCTGCAGCGGCTCAACTGCGGCGAGTGCCGGCACTGCAGCGGCGGCCGCAACAGCCTCTGCAAGGAGGACACCCGCTTCTTCGGCGAGGAGATCCCGGGCGGCTACGCCGGCTACATGGCGGCGCCGGTGGCCGGCCTCGGGCGGGTGCCGAGCGAGATCGAGTGGCCGGTGGCGGCCACCGCCTGCTGCACCACCGGCACCGCCGTCCACGTCGTCCGCACCCGCGGCCGCGTGCGGCCGGGCGAGACCGTGCTGATCACCGGCGCCAGCGGCGGCGTCGGCATGCAGGCGGTCCAGCTGGCGCGCCACGACGGCGGGCGGGTCATCGCGGTGACCTCGAGCGAAAGCAAGGTCGACGTGCTGCGCGAGGCCGGGGCGCACGAGGTGATCGTCACCAAGGACCTGAGGTTCTCGCGCCAGGTCCGCGAGCTCACCGGCGAGGGCGCCGACGTGGTCCTCGAGATCGTCGGCAGCCTGACCTTCGAGCAGAGCATGCGCGCCCTGGCCCCCGGCGGCCGGCTGGTCGTGGTGGGCAACCTGAAGACCCAGTCGGTGGCGGTCAACCCGGGACTGATGATCGTCAAGGAGCTCGAGATCCGCGGCGCCTACGCCACCACCCAGAAGGAGCTGCGCCAGGCCTTCGAGCTGATCGCCACCGGCGTCCTGCGCCCCTGGGTCACCGACGTCCTGCCGCTCGGCGACGCCTGGCGGGCGCACCAGCAGCTCGAGGCGCGAGCGGTGACCGGGCGGCTGGTGCTGACGCCGAAGCACTGAGCGACGGCGGACGTCGCGGCCCAGGCACCGGCTGGGGATCGCTAAGATAGCCGCTCCGAACCCAGAGGAGCCTGAGCCATGCCGACACCCACACCGCACATCAGTGCCAGTCCCGGAGATTTCGCCGAGGCGATCCTGCTGCCCGGCGACCCGCTGCGCGCCAAGCACATCGCCGACAACCACCTCGACGACGCCCGCCAGGTCACCGCGGTGCGCAACATGCTGGGCTTCACCGGCACCTACAAGGGCCAGCCGGTCTCCGTGATGGGCACCGGCATGGGCATCCCGTCGGCGTCGATCTACGCCCACGAGCTGATCACCGAGTACGGCGTGCGACGCCTGGTGCGCGTCGGCAGCTGCGGCGGCATCGCCAAGGACCTCCAGCTGCGCGACGTCGTCCTGGCGGTCGGCGCCTGCACCGACTCGAACGTCAACCGCCGCCGCTACGCCGGCAAGGACTTCGCCGCGGTGGCGGACTTCGGCCTGCTGCGCGCGGCGGCCGACGCGGCCGAGGCGCAAGGGGCCCATGTCCGCGCCGGGCTGGTGCACACCGCCGACCTCTTCTACGCGCCGGAGTCCGACTACTTCGCCGTCATGCAGGCGATGGGTGTGCTGGCGGTCGAGATGGAGGTGGCCGGCCTCTACGGCCTCGCCGCCGAGCGCGGCGCGCGCGCCCTGGCGATCCTCACCGTCAGCGACCACGTGGTCACCGGCGAGAGCACCTCGTCGGAGGAGCGGCAGTCGACCTTCGACGCGATGGCGAGCATCGCGCTCGAGACGTTGGTGCGCGACGCGGCCTGAGCCGGAGCCGGCATCCTCGTCCGGTTAGGATGCCCCGATGAAGATCGTCTCCATCGGCGGCGGCCCCGCCGGGCTCTACTTCTCCATCCTGATGAAGAAGGCCCAGCCCGGGGCCGAGATCACGGTGTACGAGCGCAACCGGTCGGGCGACACGTTCGGCTGGGGGGTGGTGTTCTCGGACGAGACGCTGGAGACCTTCGAGCGCGCCGACCCGGCGAGCTTCGCCGAGATCACCTCGCGCTTTCGCTACTGGAAGAACATCGAGACCCACTACGGCGGCGAGCGCGTGGTGTCGACCGGGCACGGCTTCGCGGCGCTGTCGCGCAAGACGCTGCTGCTGATCCTGCAGCAGCGCTGCCGCGAGCTGGGGGTGGAGCTGGTCTTCGAGCGCGAGGTGGCCGGGGTCGAGGAGTTCGCCGACGCCGACCTGATCCTCGGCGCCGACGGCATCAACTCCGCGGTGCGCGAGGCCGACGCCGAGCACTTCCAGCCGAGCCTCGACTGGCGGCAGTGCCGGTTCAGCTGGCTGGGCACCGACCTGCCGCTCGACGCTTTCACCTTCATCTTCAAGGAGAGCGAGTGGGGCCTGTTCCAGGTGCACGCCTACCCGTTCGACGACCGGCTGAGCACCTGGATCCTCGAGTGCCACGAGGAGACCTGGAAGCGGGCCGGGCTGGCCGAGGCCTCGGAGCAGGAGACGGTGGCCTTCGCCGAGGCCCTGTTCGCCGAGGAGCTGGGCGGTCACCGGCTGATGGCCAACCGCTCGCTCTGGCGGCGGTTCCCGACGGTGCGGTGCGAGACGTGGCATCGCAGCCGGGGGAAGCGCGGCAACGTGGTTCTTCTCGGCGACGCCGCCCACACCGCACACTTCTCCATCGGCTCGGGCACCAAGATGGCGATGGAAGACGCGGTGGTCCTGGCCGAGACCTTCGCCGAGCTGGGCACCAAGGACGTGCCGGCGGTCCTCCAGGCCTACGAGGATCGGCGCTGGGTCGACGTGGTCAAGACCCAGAAGGCGGCCCAGACCAGCCTCGAATGGTTCGAGAACTCCGAGCGCTACCTGGGTCAGGACCCGGTCCAGTTCACCTTCAACCTGATGACGCGGTCGAAGCGGATCACCTACGACAACCTGCGGCGGCGGGACCCGGAGTTGATCGCGCGGGTGGACGCTGGCTATCCGGACTGGTGCGGCGCCTCAACGGACCGCGGCGGCACCGCGGCTGCCGACAGCGACCCGGCGCCAGGTAGTCCGGCGAGCGATCGGACGCGCCCGCCGATCTTCACGCCACTCAGGCTGCGCGGCTTGGAACTGGAGAACCGCGTCGTCGTCAGCCCGATGTGCCAGTACTCGGCCGTCGACGGCACGGTCGGCGACTGGCATCTGGTCCACCTCGGCAGCCGCGCCATCGGCGGCGCCGGGCTGGTCATCACCGAGATGACCGACGTCAGCGCCGAGGGCCGCATCACCCCGGGCTGCGCCGGCATGTACGCGCCCGAGCACCTCGCCGCCTGGGCCCGGATCGTCGACTTCGTGCACGCCGACTCGCCGGCCAAGATCGGCATCCAGCTGGCCCACGCCGGCCGCAAGGGCTCGGTGCGCCACCCGTGGGAAGGGGACGACATACCCCTCGGCCCCGATGAAGGCGCCTGGCAGACCCTGGCGCCCTCGGCCGAGCCGTTCCGCCCCGGCTGGCACACGCCCAAGGCGATGGACCGGGCCGACATGGACCGGGTGCGCGACGAGTTCGTCCGCTCGACGCGGATGGCCGCCGAGGCCGGCTTCGACTGGCTCGAGGTCCACCTGGCGCACGGCTACCTGCTGTCGAGCTTCCTCTCGCCGCTCGCCAACCGCCGCGGCGACGAGTACGGCGGCTCGCTGGCCAACCGAATGCGCTACCCGCTGGAGGTCTTCCAGGCGATGCGCGCGGCCTGGCCGGAGGAGAAACCGATGTCGGTGCGGATCTCGGCCACCGACTGGCTGGGCGCCGAGGGCGTGACGATCGAGGAGTCGGTGATCCTGTCGCTGCTGCTGGCCGAGAACGGCTGCGACGCGATCGACGTCTCGACGGCCGGCAACTCGCCCGAGTCGAAGCCCGACTACGGCCGCATGTACCAGGTCCCCTTCGCCGACCGCATCCGACACGAGGTGGGCATCCCGGTGATGGCGGTCGGCGCGCTGCTTGGCGCCGACCACGCCAACACGGTGCTGGCCGCCGGCCGCGCCGACCTGGCGGTCATGGCCCGTCCGCACCTGCGCGACCCCTATCTGACGCTCCACGCCGCCGAGCACTACGAGCTCTGGGATCACCCCTGGCCGGGACAGTACGACCCGGCGAAGCCACGGGCGCCGCGGCCGTCGGTGCGGCGTAGGGACTAGGGCGCAGCCTCGAACGGCCGCGTGCGCACTGACATCCAGGCGGCTCGTTTGCCCGGCGGCCGCTGCAAGCCGCTGAGCTGTTGCTCCGTGGCACTGTCGCCCGCGTGGCGGCTGGAATAGGTCGGGACTCGCGCAGCGGTGGGTATTAGGAGTCGCTGTCGAGAGACGATGTCCCGCGGTCGCCTGAGGCGCCACTCCGCAACATCTCAGCGGCTTTCCGCTCTGGCTGTGACGACGGCGGGCACGAGAGCACGAGAGCACGAGAGCACGAGAGCACGAGAGCGAACGCTACTCGGGTCGTGGCGGATTCAGCTCAGATGCTCGAGCCGCCGCCCCCGGAGGTCGGCGCAGGAGACGAGAGATGGGGGGTTCCAGGTAGCTCACTCGCAGCGCTACAGCACCAGCCTTCGGAGTCCTCGACCGTTGCCGCGCGTCGCGAGTACGCAGGCGAGGCCACCCCCCGCAGTCCGACTGAGCCGAGCCGGTACCTGGGGCCCCCCGTCTCTCGGCTCCGGAGCCGACCGGCCCGGTGGCGACTGAAGCCAGGCCGCATTGCCTTGGCCGGCCTCCGGCGTGCCCTGCCGCGCGGCATGGGTAGCGGAAAGCCGCTGGGATGTCCCGGAGTGGCGACTAAAGCGCAGGCGCTGCCGCCAGCGGCCACGGCGCCCCCACCTCCGAGGCCGCGGGCCGTGACCCCGAAACCCCAGCCAAGATGAGCCGAGCCATCGCCACGTAGGGAGCAGCCCAGCGGCTTGGAGCGGCCCAGTTCCGCTTGGGAGCGGCCTGCAGCGGCCCGATACCGCTTCGGGCCGGCCGGCTCGGAGCCGTGGGGCCTGGCCCTGGGGCGGGGAGCTGATCCTGCGCGCGCTGCTTTCGCTGCGTGCTCGGACACTCCCCGCCTGACGGGCCGGCCCCACGGCTCCCGGCCGGCCTCCGGTCGTGGTTTCGGGGCCAGCCTCCTGGAGTGCCCTGCCGCGCGGCATGGGTAGCGGAAAGCCGCTGGGATGTCCCGGAGTGGCGACTAAAGCGCAGGCGCTGCCGCCAGCGGCCACGGCGCCCGATCCTCCGAGGCCGCCGGCCGTGAGCCCGAGCCCCCAGCCAAGATGAGCCGAGCCATCGCCACGTAGGGAGCAGCCCAGCGGCTTGGAGCGGCCCAGTACCGCTTGGGAGCGGCTTGCAGCGGCCCGATACCGCTTCGGGCCGGCCAGCCAGTGAAACGCTCAGCCGTCCGCCGGCGCCATCGCTTTCAGCTTGCCCCGGTCGATCTTCCCCAGATGCGTCCGCGGCATCGCCTCCACCACGATCACCCGCCGCGGGTGCTTATACGCCTCGAGCTCCGCGAGGGCGTGCCGCTTGAGCTGCTGCTCGAGGCCGCCAGCCGCCGCGAGCTCGCCCGTCCGCTCGGGGGTTGCCGCAACCGCCTTCGCCACCACGAACGCATGCGGCTCGACCAGCCCCGCCGCGTTCTCCACCCCGACCACCGCGCACTCCGCCACCGCCGGGTGGCGCATCAAGCAGCTCTCGACCTCCTGCGGCGCCAGCCACTTGCCGCCGACCTTGAGGACGTCGTCCGAACGGCCGCAGTAGGTGACGTAGCCCTCGGCGTCGCGCGAGACCAGGTCGCCGCCGACAAACCACTCGCCGTGGAAGGCGGCCGCGGTCTTGGCGGCCGCCTGCCAGTAGCCGAGGGCGCGGGAGTCGCCGCGCACCCACAGGCGGCCGACCTCGCCGTCGGGCAGCGGCCGGCCGTCCTCGTCGCGGACGTCGAGCTCGAACCCCGGCACCACCCGGCCCAGGGTGCCCGGCTGGACCTGGCCCGGCAGGTTGGAGACGAAGACGTGCCACATCTCGGCGGTGCCCAGCCCGTCGAGCAGCTCGACGCCGAAAGTCCGCTTCCAGCGATGGTAAAGCGGCGCCGGCAGCGCCTCGCCGGCCGAGGTGGCGAAGCGCAGGCAGGAAAGGTCCTGCTCGGCCGCCGCCGGGTGGTCGATCATCAGGTGGACCATCTTGGGCACGTTGATCAGGATCGTCGGCCGGTGGCGACGGATGAGCTCGAAGAGGATCTCGGCGGTCGGGTGCTCGGGGAAGAGCACCGCCGAGGCGCCGGCCGCGAACGGAAAGAGCAGGTTGGAGCCGGTGGCGTAGCCGAAGAAGAGCTTGGGAACCGACAGGGTGACGTCGTCCTCGCCGTAGCCGAGCGCCCGCCGGGCGTAGCACTCGGTGGTGTTGGCGAACGCGCGGTGGGTCTGGACCACCGCCTTGGGGCTGCCCGTGGTGCCGCCCGAGAAGAGCCAGATGGCCGGGTCGTCGGGGTGGGTGGCAACGGTCGCGAGCCTCGCCGCCGGCTCTTCGGCCGCGGCGTCGAACGACGCGTGGCCGCCGGCCTCGCCGCCCACGACCAGCAGCCGGGGGCGCCGCTCGGCCACCGCCAGCGCCTCCTCGAAGCTGCTCAGCACCGCGCCGTCCACCACCACGCAGGCCGCGCGGCTGTAGTCGAACAGGGCCGCCAGGTCCCGCGGCGAGCGCCCGGGGTTGACCATCACCACCACGGCGCCCATCGCCAGGGTGCCGAACAAGGCGCCGACGAACTCCGCCCCGTCGGGCAGGGCGACAAGCACCCGATCCTCCTGCCGCACGCCGAGGCCGCCGAGCGCCCGGGCGAAACGGCCGGCGAGCGCCTGCACCTCGTCATAGGTGAGATTGCGGCCGGCGAGGCGCAGGGCCACCCGGCCGCCGCGCCCCTCGCGAACCCGGTCGCCGAGGAAGTGGTCGGCGATGTTGAACCGGTCCGGCAGATCCATCAGCCTGATCCTGTCACCCGGGCTGCCGGAGGTCGCTGTCGCGAACGCTCCAGGTGTCCGGCATCTTCGATCCGAGGGGGCCTCAGGCGACCTGGCGATGGGTGCGGATGATCTCCAGCAGCTCGTCGCGGGCGCCGCTCGGGAACCCGTCGCCAAACCTGACGCCGGCCCGGTAGACCGCCACCTGGTCGCCGTCGGCGGTCTTGACCGTGCGCACCAGGTGACACCAGGCGACCCGACCCGGGATGCTCATCCGGCGCGAGCGGGCGACCAGCTCGAAGGTGTCCTGGCGGCCGAGCGGCAGGTTCTCCATCGTCTCGAGCTGCATGCCGATCGAGCCGACGTCGAGGATCCTGGCGCCGACGGGGGTCTCGACCCTCAGATCGGCAACCGGGTAGCGGGGCTGCAGGCGGGTGTCGCGGGCTAGCGGCCGGCTCCGCGGGTCGGTGAACGGGCTCAGCGAAAGCTCGGAGGACTCGAAGGTCGCGGCGCGCTCGCCCAGCTGGCGGGCGACGGCCCGGCTGTAGGCCTCGACGAGGCCCGGATGGTGCTTGGTCAGCGGCGCCTTCGCCTCCACCGCCTGGCGGAACAGCCGCATGGAGTCGGTCGCCAGGGCGGCGTTGTCGCGCCCGCTCTGCTCGAGCGCGCGCACCCGCTTGAGAGTCAACCCGCTCATCCGGTTGAGCCCGTCGGACAGCTCGGCCAGCTCGCGGATGGCGCCGGCGGGCCTCACCCAGGTCTCGAAACGGCCCCGCGCGAGCCCCTCCATCCCCTCGGTCAGCCGGCGCGCGGGGCCGACCACCGCCGCCGCCGCCCAGCCCGAGAGCAGCCAGGCCAACCCCAACAGCAGCACCAGCCCGGCGGCGACGATCCACGCCGTCTCGAACAGCCGCTCGTCGCGCGGCACGGCCGCCAGCAGCAGGTAGTCCGCCAGCGCCAGCGGGATCAGCCCGCCGACGAGCAGCAGCGCGAAGAGCACGCCCCGCAGGGGCGGCTGGCTGAAGCGGAAACGTAGCGGCACGGCTGGGCCTCGGGAGCGGCGAGTATAGCGACTCCGGCGATCAGGGCTCGCTCTCGGCCGGCAAGGTCAGCTGGCCCGCTCCGGCCCCGGCCGTCAGAGCGGGCGGACGCGCCGCCCGAGCCAGACCATCGCGGTCGCGCACAGGACGGTGGGCGGCCCCTCGCCCCAGCTCCAGCTCGCCGGCATGCCGACGGCGAAGTCGATCGCCGCCAGGGCCAGGCCGAGCGCGCCGGTGAGCCAGCCGATGAGCACGATCAACCGGCGGTAGCGCCGCACGTCGCGGGCGATGTAGATGGTCAACACCCCTAACAGGGTGTAGACCGCCGACAGCGACCGCGTCAGGTACTGGGCCAGCGGCGTGTCGACCAGCGGCGCCAGCCCCAGGGCGTCGTTGGCCCGCTGCATCCAGGCGAACGGCATGACCATCGGCACCACCGCCGTGGCGGCCATGCCGCCCAGCACGAACAGCAGCCACTTGAGGACTCTCTCCGCGGTCTCGGCACGCATCGCTGGTCTAGCAGCCGGTGCTGGAGGCCTGGTTGTGCGAGCGGCCAGCGCTGAAAGTTCTCAGCGTCACGGCTCTACTCCGGACAGGCGGCCCCGGTGTCGACCCAGGCGGCGATGAGCTCGCCGAATACCTGCTGGCTGCCCGGCGCCGGCTCGCGGCCGGCGCCCGGGGTCCAGCCCCAGCCCACCAGCTCGTCCTCGCTCATGTGCTCGACGATCTCCGCCAGGGTGCGGCCGCCGTTGCGCTCGGGGTCCTTGACCTGGTCGCAGAGCTGGCCCAGGGTGAAACCCTCCCAGGCCATCTTGCGCGGCGCCAGCGCCCACTGGTGGGCGCCCGGCACCCCGCCCGGGTCGAAGTTCTCGCGCATGTGGCACGCGCGGCAGCGCATGCCGACCACCCCGGTGCCGCCGATGCCGCGCTCGGCCGGCGGCTCGTGGAGCGCCGAGGCCTCACCCTGCAGCGGCCGGTCGCCGGCCGGGTGGCAGTTGACGCAGCGCGGGTGGAGCATCACCTTGCCGGCCTCGGTGAAGAGCGCCCGCGAGCGCTCCACCTCGTCGCCGATGGCGGCGAAGGCGGTGGCGGGCTGGAGGCCTTCGCCGCCGGCCTCGTGATGCTCGGCGAGGCCGGCGCCGGCGAGCAGGCCGAGCACGGCGGCGATTCCCAGGACGATGGCGCTCGAAGGTCTCATCGGCTCAGCTCCTCTCCCCGGCGCCGTGGCGGAACGGCAGCCGGCGCACCCGGCTCCCGGTCAGCGCCGCCATGGCGTTGGCCACCGCCGGGGCGATCGGCGGCACGCCGGGCTCGCCGACGCCGGTGGGCGGCTCGCCCGAGGGCACGATGTGCACCTCGACCTCCGGCATCTCGTGGATCCGCAGCGAGCGGTAGTTGTGGAAGTTGGACTGGACGACCCGGCCGCCGTCGAGCTCCACCGCGTCGTGCAGCGCCGCGCCCAGGCCGTAGCCGATGCCGCTCTCCATCTGCGCCCGGATGTTGTCGGGGTTGATGGCGATGCCGCAGTCGATGGCGCAGACCACCCGGTGGACCCGGGGCATCCCGTCGTCGCCGATCGACACCTCGGCCACTTCGGCGGCAAACGAGCTGAACGACTCGTGGACCGCGACGCCGCGCGCCCGGCCGGCGGGCAGCGGGCCGCCCCAGCCGGCCTTCTCGGCCGCCAGGTTCGAGCACCCCCAGATGGCGCGGGTGGCCGGCCAGCAGCTCGCGGCGCAGCTCCACCGGATCGCGCCCGGCGGCGGCGGCGAGCTCGTCGAGAAAGGTCTCGGTGGTGAAGCCGTTGTGGGTGTGGCCCACCGAGCGCCACCACAGGACCGGCACCCCGACCTCGGTGGTGTGCAGATCCATCCACACGTTGGGGATGGCGTAGGGCAGGCCGCGGGCGCCCTCGACCGAGGTGCCGTCGATGCCGTTCTGGACCAGCGCCCCCTCGAAGGCGGTGCCGGTGACGATCGACTGGCACACCAGGCGCTGCGTCCAGGCGACGATGCGGCCCGATTCGTCCAGCCCGGCGGTGAGGCGCTGGGCGACGAGCGGCCGATAGCGGCCGCCGCGGATGTCGTCCTCGCGGGTCCAGACCAGCTTGACCGGCCGCCGGGTGCCGGCGGCCTTGACGATCGAGGCCGCCTCGCCGGCGACGTCGGCGTCGGGCGTGGCGCGGCGGCCGAAGCTGCCGCCGCCGAGCTCGGTGCGCAGGTTCACCTGTTGCGGCGTCAGCCCCAGGATGCCGCCGATCACCATCTGGTCGACGGTCTGCAGCTGCGAGCCGGCCCAGACGTCGCAGCCGTCGTCGGTCACCTGGATGACGCAGCCGAGCGGCTCCATCGGTGCGTGCGCCAGGTAGGGGAACTCGTAGTCCGCGGTCAGCACCTTGGCGGCGCCGGCCAACGCCGCGGCGGCGTCGCCGTCGTTGCGGAACTCGGCTCCGGGGCCCTCCAGCAACGCCCGGTACTCGGCCAGGATCTCGTCGCTGCCGCGCCGCTCGGCGCCGCTCTCGTCCCAGTCGACGGCCAGCGCGTCGCGCCCCTTCTTGGCCGCCCAGAAGCCCTCGGCCAGCACCGCGACGCCGCGCGGCACGGTGACCACGTCGACCACCCCGGGCACCCCGCGCGCCGCCGCATCGTCGACCGAGCGCACCGTGGCGCCGAACCGCGGCGGCCGGGCGATCAGCGCGGTGAGCATCTCGGGCAGCTGGATGTCGTAGGTGAACCTGGCCTCGCCGCGGGACTTGGCCGGCACGTCCACCCGCGGCAGCGGCTCGCGGCCGATGAGGGTGAAGCTCGCCGGGTCCTTGAGCACGACCTCGGCCGGCGGCTCGAGCGCGGCGGCGCGCTCGACCAGCTCGCCAAAGCGCGCCTCGCGCCCCGAGCCGGGATGGCGGACGACCCCCGCGACGACCTCGATCTCGGCCGCGGGAACCTCCCAGGCGGCGGCCGCGGCGGCCACCAGCATGGCGCGGGCGGTGGCGCCGGCGCGACGCATCTGGTCCCACGAGTTGGCCATCGCGGTCGAGCCGCCGGTGCCCTGGACGCCAAAGGCCAGGTTGGCGTAGCGGCTGGCGTCTGCCGGCGCCGACTCGACGCGCACGGTGGCCCAGTCGGCGTCGAGCTCCTCGGCCAGGACGGTGGCGAGACCGGTGTAGGTGCCCTGGCCGAACTCGATGTGCTTCGACAGCACGGTGACGGTGTCGTCGGCGGCGATGCGCACGAAGGCGTTGGGCGCGAGGCCCACAAAGGAGTCGGGCGCCAGCTCGGCGCCGGCGGCCATGGCCCGCGCCTCGGCGGCGCGCGGCAGCCGCAGGCCGATGACCAGCCCGGCGCCGACGGTCAGGCCGCCCTTGAGCAGCTGGCGCCGGTCGAGGACCGGCAGGCTCGGGGTCGTCGTCGGCATCACGCGCTCCTCCCCGCCTTGGCCGCCGCCTCGTGCACCGCGCGGCGGATCCGTGGGTAGCTGGCGCAACGGCAGATGTTGCCGGCCAGCGCGCTGTCGATTTCGGCGTCGTCCGGCTTCGCCTTGCGCTCGAGCAGGGCGATGGTGGTCATGATCTGGCCGCTCTGGCAGTAGCCGCACTGGGGCACCTGGACCGTCTCCCAGCTCTCCCGCACCGCCGCGGCGACCGCCCCCTCGACCCCCTCGATGGTGGTCACCGGGCGGTCGTCGAGCGCCGCGATGGGCATCACGCAGGCGCGCGTGGCGCGGCCGGCGACGTGCACCGTGCAGGCGCCGCACTGGGCGACGCCGCAGCCGTACTTGGTGCCGACCAGGCCCAGGTCCTCGCGCAGGACCCAGAGCAGCGGCGTGTCGGGCGCCACGTCGACTTCGCGGCGCTGACCGTTGACTTCCAGGCGATACTTCATCGGCACCCTCCCTCGTTCATGTCCACGGATCCGCCGATCTTATCCGGTGCCCCGGCGCGGGGACGCGGGGTCCGCGCGCCACGGCAGGCGAGATGCGTTCAACTCAGGGCCGGGACGGGCGCCGGCCGCTCCATCACCACCCGATTTGACAACAGCCACCCTTCGGGCGCACCATTATCGAGTCGCTTCCGCGCCGCCGGCGCCACGAGCACCTGCGGACGCGGCGGTTCTTACGAGGGGTCGGGCGCCCCTGGGAACCGGGCGGGAAGGGGCCCGCCGCTTTTTGGGTACGCCCAGGAAGGAGGTGATCCAG
The DNA here is from genome assembly GCA_963781065.1 of Thermoanaerobaculia bacterium. Lineage (GTDB taxonomy): Bacteria > Acidobacteriota > Thermoanaerobaculia > Multivoradales > JAHEKO01 > CALZJC01. Next base: position 132,336 of record CAWAET010000004.1, read on the forward strand.
TGCAAAGTGAACAACCGAGTTTGATGGAGGTGGCGACCCGGTAGGGGATTTTCCACCGGTCGGTTGCCGGACCCCTGGAAATCGGGAGTCCCCACGCCACCGACGCAGACTCATCGAGGCCCCGGTCGCCGCAAGGCGCCGGGGCCTCTTCTCGTTCTGGCGCCGGCCACTCTGCCAGTGCCGTCCGACGCGTCACGACTGTTGGCTCCTGGCGTTCGCCTGAGCCGCGCCGGCCACCCAAGGAAGGCGATTCCCACCGAGTGCATCATATTGCGATCAGAAGCGATGCACTAGATGATGCTAGACTCCCGATGCGATGAAAGCGGTCACCCTACGTAACGTCCCACCCGAGTTGGCTGACCTCTTGGAGGAGGAGGCCAAGGCGACTGGCGCGAGCATGAACAAGACCGTGATCCGGCTGCTGGAGCGGGCTACGGGTATCGCCCGCCGCACGCGCCGGCATCACGATCTCGACCACCTCGCGGGCTCCTGGACCGACGAGGAGGCCAGAGAGTTCGAGCGCGAGCTGGCGCGACAGCGGCGCGTCGACCCCGAGCTCTGGGAGTAGGCACGGCGGCATGCGGATCCTGCTCGACACCTCGGCCTACTCGGCGTTCTTTCGCAACCATCCGGGTGCGGTCGAGTGTGTGCAGCGGGCCGAGGCGATCTCGCTCAACCCGGTGGTGCTGGGCGAGTTGCTGGCGGGGTTTCGCCGCGGCGGCAACCTGGGACGGAACCGGGAGCTACTCGAGAGCATGCTCGACTCGCCCAGGGTGAGCGTGGTGCCGATCGACGAGGAGACGTCAGAGTTCTACGCCGACATCCACTCCGCCCTGCGCGCCGCGGGCACCCCGATCCCGACCAACGACGTCTGGATCGCCGCCAGCGCCATGCAGCACGGGCTGCGGCTGGTGACCGGCGACCGGCACTTCGACAAGGTGCCGCAGGTGGCCGTCGAGCAGCTGGAGCCCTGAACGAGCGGCCGCAACCCGCAGTCAAGTCCCGCTGAGCCCTGTTCCTGAGCCGCCGCGCTATGATCGGCGCCCATCAGGCAGATCATCGTAACCAGGGCCGTCGAGCGGTCGAGGGTTGGTTCTCGACGTGACGCAAAGAAACACCGAGTCGATCGCGGGCTTTGCCCCGATGGTCGCCATGACGCTGGCCCTGGCGGTGGCCCTGGGCCTGCCGGCGCCGACCCGGGGGCAGGACCCGCCCGCCGAGCCGATCCTGCGGATCGACGCCGGGATGCACACGGCCCCGATCCAGAGCGTGGGAGTGGACGCCGCCGGCCGGTATCTGGTGACCGGCTCGCACGACAAGTCCGTCCGCGTCTGGGAGTTGCCCGGCGGCCGGCTGCTGCGAACGATCCGGCCTCCGATCGGCGAGCGTCAGGAGGGCAGGATCTTCGCGGTCGCTCTCTCTCCCGACGGCGAGACGGTGGCCTGTGGCGGGTGGACCAAAGCCGGCGGGCCGAAACACAACATCTACCTCCTCGACCGGGCGAGCGGCCGCCTGACCCGGAGAATCGCGGGACTGCCCAACGTCGTCCTTGACCTCGCCTTTTCCGCCGACGGCGCGCTCCTGGCCGCGAGCCTCGGGGGCAAGAACGGCGTTCGCGTGTTCCGCACCGCGGACGGCTCCCTGGCCGGGGAGGACCGCGAGTACGGAGGATCCAGCTACGGCGTCGCCTTCTCTCGCGACGGCCGGCTGGTGACGACCTCCTATGACGGCCTTCTCCGCCTCTACGACCGCGAGCTTCGGCTCGTGGCGAAGCAGAAGGCGCCCGGTGGGAGCCGCCCTCACGCCGTGGCCTTCTCGCCGGACGGGGCCAAGATCGTCGTGGGCTTCTTTGACTCGACCGAGGTCGACGTCCTCTCGGGCCGGGACCTCTCCCACCTCTTCTCGCCGGACACTACCGGCGTGGCCAACGGTTACCTCTCTTCGGTCGCCTGGTCCGCCGACGGTCGTTCGCTCTACGCCGGTGGGCGGTGGGACGTAGCTGGAAAGTACCCCGTTCGTCGCTGGTCCGAGGCCGGCCGCGGCGCCTTCATGGATCTGGCGGCCGCGTCCGACACAATCTTGGATCTCCAGGCGATCCCGGGCGGCGCCATCGTCTTCAGCGCCGCGGACCCCGCCTTCGGGATCTTCGACGCGCGGGGCGAGTTGGCGCTTTTCGAGGGGCCGCCCGATCGGCGACTTTCGAACGGTCTCGGGACGGGTTTCGGCTCTCGCCGGACGGCGCGGAGGTGACGTTCGGCTACGAGAGCCAGGGCAAGTCGCCGGCCCGGTTCTCGCTCGCCGAGCGCCGGCTCGAGCTCGAGCCCGAAGCCGCGAGCCTGGAGCGTCTCACGCCACCCCGGACCGCGGTCCCCGGAATCGAGATCACCGGCTGGAAGAACACCTATGAGCCCATGCTCGACGGCCAGAAGCTCGAGATCGAGGACTTCGAGAGATCCAGAAGCCTGGCAATCGGCCCCGACGGCGACAGCTTCCTCCTGGGCACCGCTGGCAACTCCGCCTCTACGATCGAGCGGGCGAAGCTGAGGTGGAAGGTGCCGGCGCCCGGAACCGCCTGGGCGGTCAACATCGCCGCCAACGGCAAGGTGGCGGCCGCCGCCTTCGGCGACGGCACCATCCGCTGGTTCCGGCTGACCGACGGCCAGGAGCTGCTGGCCTTCTTTCCCCACGCGGACCGCGAGCGCTGGGTGCTGTGGACCCCCTCCGGGTATTACGACGCCTCGCCCGGGGCCGAGGACCTGATCGGCTGGCACGTCAACCGCGGCGCCGACCAGGCGGCGGACTTCTTTCCCGCCTCGCGGTTTCGCTCGACCTACTACCGGCCGGACGTGGTGGCCCGGGCCCTCAGCAGCCTCGACGAGGCGGAGGCGGTGCGGCTGGCCGACGCCGCCCGGGGGCGAGCCAGCTCTCGGACCGCGGTGCTCGCGGAGCTGCCGCCGGTGGTCGAGATCCTCTCTCCGGCCGACCCGGTGACCACCGCCGACCCGGAGGTCACGGTGGAGTTCCGCGTCCGCTCCTCGGAGCCGGTGACCGGGCTCCGGGCGCTGGTGGAAGGGCGGCCGACGGCGCGGGGCGGGCGGGTGACCGGGCCGTCGGCGACCTCGGAGACGCGGACGATGACCGTGCCCATCCCGGCGCGGGACTGCGAGATCGCCGTGGTGGCCGAGAACCGGCACGGCGCCAGCGTGCCGGCGACGCTGCGCGTCCGCTGGACCGGTGCCAAGCCCGGGTTCGTCGTCAAGCCGGTGCTCTACGTCCTGGCGATCGGCGTCAGCAAGTACCGGAGCGCGGACCTGAAGCTGACCTTCCCGGCCAAGGACGCCGCCGACTTCGCCGCCGCCCTGGCGGCCCAGAAGGGGGGGCTCTATCGCGACGTGGTCGTCCGCTCCGTCACCGACGGCGACGCCACCAAGGGAGAGATCCTCGACGCTCTCGAGTGGCTCGAGCGGCGAGGTGACCAGCAAGGACGTGGCGATGGTGCTGATCGCCGGCCACGGCGTCAACGACGCCAACGGCCGCTACTACTACCTGCCGGTCGACGCCGACACCGGGCGGCTGAAGCGCACCGCGGTCGCTTTCTACGAGATCCGCGACACCGTCAACAGCCTGGCGGGCAAGGTGCTGTTCTTCGTCGACACCTGCCACTCGGGAAACGTCATGGGCGCGCGGCGCGGGGTGGCCGACATCACGGCGGTGGTCAACGAGCTGGCGAGCGCCGAGAACGGCGTCGTGGTGTTCGCCGCCTCGACCGGCCGGCAGTACTCGCTGGAGGACCCGGCCTGGGGCAACGGCGCCTTCACCAAGGCCCTGGTCGAGGGGCTGAGGGGCAAGGCCGACTACGAGGCGGACGGGCGGATCTCGATCAACGAGCTCGACCTCTATCTGTCGGAGCGGGTCAAGGAGTTGACGGGTGGAAAGCAGACGCCGACCACCACCAAGCCCGAGACCGTGCAGGACTACCCGATCGCCGTCAAGCGATAGCCGGAGCCCGGCCGGCCAGGCCGTCGGCTCAGAAGCCGCGCAGGGGCAGCGTCACGGGAGCGCCCAGCAGCCGCCGCAGCGCCTTGACCGACACCGTCGCCGTGGTGGCGCCGCCGGCCTGCTGCTTCTGCTCCCAGGCCTCGCGGGTCATGACCACCAGCTCATCCAGCCCGCGGCCGCCGAGCTGGGTGTTCAAGGTGTCGAAGTCGCGCCCGGAGGACATCGCGGCGAAGGCGCTTTCGGCCTTCTCGAGCTGGTCCCTGAGGACCGCGGTGCGGTCGACCTGCGACCGGGTCGGCCGGCCGTCGTAGCCGGTCACCGCGCCGTAGACCGTCGGCCAGCTTCTCGCGCAGCTTGCGCGTCGCCCGACAGCGGCCCCGCCTTGCTGGTCGAGACCAGGGCCGAGCGGAACTCCTCCAGGGCGTCGGCGAACTCGCCGAGCCGCCGCGCGATCCGGTTGCCCTCGGCCATGCCCTCCGCCCGCGCCCGCGCCTGGTCGCGCAGGTCGGTGGCGGCGTCGACGGTGTAGGTCAGCCGCCCGAGCAGGGCGTAGAGCTCGAGCGCCAGCTGCTGCTGGATGGCGCGGTCCTCGTCCGAGTGGGTCGAGCGCGGGTCCTTGACCAGCGAGACGGTGCCCTCGAAGCTCTCCTTGCCCTTCTTCACCCGGTAGGTGTAGGTGCCCTCGGGCACCCGCGGCCCGACGAAGGCCGGCGCCAGCGAGGTCGCCGGCGGCAGCTTGGGCGGCTTCAAGCGCATCGGCCAGTCGACCCGGTTCATCCCCTTGCGCTTGCCGCCGGGCAGGGTGGTGATGAGCTTGCCGTCGGCGTCGAAGATCTCCACCGCGAGGCTGCCGAAGATGTGCCGCCGCGACTGGTAGAAGACGATGCTCGGCCGCCGCCGGCGGGTTGCGGCCGACGAACTCGTCGTCGCCGCCAAAGCCGAAGCTGGGGCTGTTGAGCACCATCACCGCGTCGCGCGACGGCAGCAGCGCGAACTCGGCGTCGAGCACCTCCTGGGTCAGGGCCCTGAGCGGCGTCAGGTCGTCGAGGATGTAGACGCCGCGGCCGTGGGTGCCGACGATCAGGTCGTGCTCGCGCGGGTGGATGTCCAGGTCGCGCACCGGCACCTTGGGCACCTCGCCGGTGAAGCGCGCCCAGCGGCCGCCGCCGTCGAGCGAGATGTAGAGCCCCATCTCGGTGCCCAGAAAGAGCAGGTCCGGGTTCACCGGGTCCTGGAGGGCGACATGGGCGAAGCCCTCGATCTCGTCGCTGGCCAGCGGCGTCCAGCTCCGGCCCAGGTCGGTGGTGCGGTAGAGGTAGGTGGCCATGTCGCCCGAGCGGTGGCCGTCGACGGTGACCAGCGCCGCCGCCTCGTCGTGCGGGCTGGCCTCGACGTGCGACACCCACAGCCCCGCCGGCAGGCCGGGGATGTTGGCGGTGACGTCGGTCCAGCCGCCGCCGCCGTCGGTCGTGACCTGCACCAGGCCGTCGTCGGTGCCGACCCAGATGACGTCGCCGTTCTCGGGCGACTCGCTGATGGTGTAGATGGTGGTGTTGTTCTCGGCGGTGGAGTTGTCGATCGACAGGCCGCCCGACTCGAGCTGGCGCTGGCGCCGCGGGTCGTCGGTGGTGAGATCGGGCGAGATCTTCTCCCACGACTCGCCGCGATCGCGCGAGCGGAAGAGGAACTGGCAGCCGAAGTAGACCGTGCCCGGGTTGGCCCGCGACAGGTGGATCGGGCTGTTCCAGTTGCAGCGGTAGTCCTCCTCGCCCGCCTCGGGCAACGGCTGGATGCGCTTGATCTCGCCGGTCGAAAGGTGGTGGCGCATCAGCTGGCCGCCCTGATACTCGACGTAGACGACGTCCGGCGAGTTGGGATCGCGGTAGGCGTGGAAGCCGTCGCCGAAGCCGATCGGCTGCCAGTCGCGGTTCTCGATGCCGCCCGGGGACCGGCTCGGGCCCATCCAGGTGCCGTTGTCCTGCAGGCCGCCGTAGACGTTGTAGGGCCACTCCAGGTCGTAGCTCACCTCGTAGAACTGCGAGACCGGCAGCGCCCGCACCATGCTGAAGGCGCTGCCGCGGTTGTAGGAGATATAGACCCCGCCGTCGGTGCCCAGCACCATCTCCTGCGGGTTGTCGGGGTTGATCCACAAGGCGTGGTGGTCGGGGTGGACGCCGCGGAAGCCAAAGCCGGCGAACGGCGTGGTGAACGACCTGCCGCCGTCCTCCGAGACGGTCAGCACGAGGCCCGGCTTGTAGACCCGGTTGAAGTCCGCCGGATCGACCACCAGATAGGCGAAATAGAACGGCCGCATGACGACGTTCGTCGAGTCGTTGACCCGCGCCCAGCTCTCGCCCAGATCGTCGGAGCGGTAGAGCGCCGTCCGCTCGGACTCGACCAGCGCGTAGACCCGGCTCGGCCGCGACGGCGCCACCGCGACGGCGATGCGGCCCTTCTCGCCCGCCGGCAGTCCCCGGGTCAGCTGGCGCCAGGTCGCGCCGCCGTCGGTCGACTTGTAGAGGCCCGAGCCGGGGCCGCCCGAGGTGAAGAAGTCCGGCGAGCGGCGGAACTGCCACATGCCGGCGTAGAGCACGCTCGGGTCCTGCGGGTCGAGCGACAGGTCGGAGCAGCCGGTGTCGGCGTCGACCCAGAGGACCCGTTCCCAGCTGGCGCCGCCGTCGGTGGTCTTGTAGACGCCGCGCTCGTCGTTGGCGTTCCACAGGTGGCCGGTGGCGCACACCCAGACGGTGTCGCCGTCCTCGGGATGGACCTGGATGCGGCTGATGCGCTCGGAGTCGGCGAGCCCCATCAGCTGCCAGCTGTCGCCGCCGTCGGCGCTCCGGTAGAGGCCGGTGCCGATCGAGATGGAGTTGCGCGTCCAGCTCTCGCCGGTGCCCACCCAGACCGTCTGCGGGTCCCGCGGGTCGATGCGGATGGCGCCGATCGACTGGCTGTGCTCGTCGAAGACCGGCTTCCAGGTCAGTCCGGCGTCGCTGGACTTCCAGACGCCGCCGCTGGCGGCGCCGGCGTAGATCACCAGCGGGTCGCCGGCCGCCGCGTCGATGGCGGCGATCCGGCCGCTCATCACCGCCGGCCCGATCGACCGCGCGCGCAGGGCGCCGAAGGTGTTGGAGTCGATCTCGACCGCGGCCGTCGCTGGCAGCGCGGCACCGAAGAGGAGTGCCAGAAGGATGGACCGTTTCGTCTGCATCGCCTGTCTCCTGAGCATGGGCCACGGCTGCCCGCAGGGTGGCAGGCGGCTCGCGGCCACCGGTTACGCGGCGGCCCTCGAGTCTCAAAGAGCACGGGCGGGCCGCCGACCCGCCCGTGCCCGGAACCGGCGGCTAGCCGCCGGCCGCCGACTCCTCGGCCGGGGCCTCCTTCTTGGCGGGCATGGCGAAGAAACCCTCCTCGATGTCGCCCGGGTTGATCGCCACGCTCTCGATGGTGATCGTCTGGCCGACGGGGGCGCCCTTGGCCTTGCTCTCGATCGAGTAGGGCAGCACCAGCGTGGCGCCATCGCAGGGAGTCTCCGCGTCCACCACTGCCGAGGTCGCGAGACAGACCTGCTCGTAGCCGCCGATGGCGGTCTCGATATCCATCTCCTGGCCCTGGACCTTGGTCTTGCCCTCCTGCTTGATGGCCACGAAAGACTTGCTGTCGAGATAGTGGTAGCGGACTTCGCCGTTCTTCTTCGTCAGCTTGAGCTTGTAGACCTTGGTGCCCTCCATCTCCTCGGCGCCGATCAGCTCCAACTGGGTGCCCTTGGCCTCCCAGTCGAACAGCGGGCCCTCGATGTCGGCCTGCTCGACGAGCTGCTCGGCCTGGTCTTCGGGCATCGGCTGGGGCTCGGTCTGGCCCATGAACGGCATCAACATCCAGGCGGTCTCGCCGTCCGAGGCCTGGATGCCGGTCATGCCCTGAATGGTGAACTCGAGGCGGATCCGGTCGGGCCGCTCCATGGTCATGGTGAACGGCGCATCCATGCCCGGGCCCATGCTCATGGTGCCCGCGAAGCGCACCGACTCGATCGCCTTCCAGGTGTCAATTCCGCCGAGCGCCTCGTAGTGCGACGCCAGCACCTCGTCGAGGGTGAGGTCCGCGGCCATCATCTCGGGCTTGGCGGCCATCTCCTCGGCCTTCAACTCGGCGTCGCCCGCCATCTCCTCGGCCTTCTCGGCCATGGCCTTGGCGTCGTCGGCCACGTTCTCGGCCTTCTCGGCCATTCCCTTGGCGTCGTCGGCCATCTGCTTGGCTTTGTTGGCCTCCATCTCCTGCTGCGGCTCCTGGGCCGCTGCCGGCAGCAGGCCGCACAGCGCGATCATCACGAGCAAGGCGGTAGCTCTCTTCGTCATCTCGGGTACCCTCCGTGGTTTCTTGGGGATTCGGCGCGCTGGCCGGTGAGACCGGGCGGCGGCCCTCGGGCGTTGATACGGGCGGGGCCGCCCGTTGTTGCGGCCCGATTATAGAGCAGCCAACGGGCTCGCAGTTCCCCGACCGGCTAGAATCGACAGCCGTCCCCGAGGAGGTGCCCGATGAGCGCGACCCCAAGCCTTTTCCGCCCGGCCTTGTTCACTTTCCTGGGCGACCTCGAGCGCAACAACGACCGCGACTGGTTCGAGGCCAACCGGGCCCGCTACGAGAGCCACCTGCTGCACCCGGCGCAGGAGTTCATCTCCGAGTTCGCGCCCCGGCTACGGCGCCTCAGCCGCCACTTCAACGCCGACCCGCGGCCGGGCAAGGGGACGCTGTTCCGGATCTACCGTGACGTTCGCTTCGCGAAGGACAAGAGCCCGTACAAGACCTGGATCGGCATCCAGTTTCGCCACCGGTCGGCAAAGGACGCCCACGCGCCGGGCTTCTACCTCCACCTGCAGCCGGGCAACATCATGGCCGGCGCCGGCATCTGGCATCCCGACACCAAGACCACCAACCGGATCCGCGACGCCATCGTCGAGAACGCCCAGGGCTGGAAGACCGCCAGCCGCGGCAAGCGCTTCCGCCAGGAGTTCGAGCTCGGCGGCGACAGCCTCAAGCGGCCGCCCCGTGGCTACGACCCCGAGCACCCGCTGATCGACGACCTCAAGCGGAAGGACTTCTTCGGCCTCTCGACGCTCACCCAGAAGACCGCCACCTCGCCGGGTTTTCTCGACGAGTACGAGCGCCTCTGCCGGGCCGGCTGGCCGCTGATGCGGTTCCTGTGTCGCGCGGTCGGCGTCGACTACTAGGCGCCACCTTTCCGATCACCCCGTTTGGCCAGGAGGACGAATGATGAATCCGAGGACCAGGAGCCTCACCGGCGGCCTCGCCCTGATGCTGCTCGCCCTGCCCCTCGCCGCCGGCGAGATGGGCGTCGCCGACGCCAGGAGCGCCGAGATCGCCGAGTCGGTGATGCAGAAGATGGGCGGCCACGATGCCTGGGAGTCGACCCGCTACCTCACCTGGAACTTCTTCGGCAGCCGGCGCCACCTGTGGGACAAGCACACCGGCGACCTCCGGGTTGAGGGGACCGATCGCGAAAGCGGCGACGCCTATCTGGTGCTGATGAACCTGAATGGCAAACAGGGCCGCGCCTGGGTCCAGGGCGAAGAGGTGACCGACCCGGAGGCGCTCGCGGCGCTCCTCGACCGTGGCGAGGCCGCCTGGATCAACGACTCCTACTGGGTGTTCATGCCCTACAAGCTGCGCGACCCCGGGGTCACCCTGAAGCACGTCGGCCGGGAGACGATGGTGGATGGCCGCGAAGCCGAGGTGCTCGAGCTGACCTTCGCGGAGGTCGGGCGTACGCCGGAGAACAGGTACCGGGTCTACGTCGCCGCGGACAGCGGGCTGGTCGAGCAGTGGGACTTCTACGCCCAGGCCGCCGACCAGGAGCCGCGCTTCCAGATCCCCTGGCACGACTGGCGGCGGCACGGCGGCATCCTGCTCTCGGCCGATCGCGGCGAGCGGGGCCACAGCGGCATCGGCGTCCTCGCCGAGGTGCCGGACAGAGCGTTCTCGAGCCCCGACCCGCTGGACTGGGACGCCCTCGTGCCGCCGGACGGAGAGCCCGGCCAGTGAGATCCCTCCCTCGCCGCGGCTGGCTCGCCGTCGCCGCCGTCGCCGTCGCCACGGTCGCCGCATGCGGTGGCGGTGAGCCCGGAGCTGGTACCGGCGACGCCACCGCCCGCACCTACCAGGTACGAGGCATCCTCGCGGCGCTGCCCGATCCGGCAACCGGCGCGGGGCAGCTGCGCATCCGCCACGAGGCGATCCCGGACCTGGTCGGCATGAGCGGCGAGATCGAGGGCATGGCGGCGATGACGATGCCGTTCCCGGTGGCCGAGACGGTGGACCTGGTGGGCTTTGCCGCCGGTGACGCGGTTCGGTTCGACCTGCGGGTCGACTGGGAGGCGCCGCGCCCGGTCGAGGTCACGGCGATCGAGAGGCTGCCGGCCGGGACGACACTGGCGCTCGACTAGCCTGCCCTTCTCGCCGATCGTCGTAGCGAAACGCCGCAGGTACATACGGTGTTCTAGTCGACGATTGGTTAGAAGGACAGGCTAGCCGCGCGGGGTCGCGAACGGCGCGACCCTACTCGTCGTCGTCTTCGTCGTCGTCGTCGCCACCACCGCCGCCACCGGTCTCGAACTCGAACTCGGTGATGGTGCGGTTGCCGCTGCGCTCGATCGCCAGGACCTCGCCCTTGTAGACGGTGCCCGGGCGCATGAACTCCGGCGGTACCGTCACCCGGGTGCCGCGGCCGCGGGGAACGTCCACCTCGAAAGTCTCGAGGCGCCCCTCGTCCTTCTCGACGATGACGATGTAGCCCGAGATCCTGCTGCCCGGCGGATCCGGCACCATCTCCCACTCGATGTAGGTGTCTCCGGGGTCGACGTCGTCCTGCTCCTCCATGGGGTAGAGGATCACCGGCGCGTCCGGCAGGGCGTGGGTCAGCAGGGCGCTGCCGCGGACGGGCTGGCCCTTGGTCGACGTGCCGCGGAACCGGTAGTAGCCCTTGGGAAAGCGCGCCAGCAGGTCCTCGAGCGGCTGGACCTCGAAAGACGGCTCGGCGCTCTCGAAGAAGCCCTCGGTGATGCCCTGCATGCCGACGCCGCCCTCGGCCAGGATGTTGAGGATCACGTTGCCGCGGGGATCCCTCACCTGCATGCTGTCCCAGCCGTCGCCGTCGAGAAAGATCTGGATTCCCGCGTCGCCGTCGGTGTCGTTGATCTCGAAGAAGATCTGCCTGGCACTCAGCGGGACCGCCTGCGCCGCCGGCGCCAGCAGCCCGACGAGCAGGACGGCCGCGGCCCCGGCCAGAAAAGCTCTGTTATGTCTCATTCCGTTCTCCTCTGTTGGTCGCATGGCGGGTTCGGGCGTCGTCGGAAAGGCCCCGCGATCCCCTCCTGCCTGATGAGACGCAGCAGCGTGCGGTGTCCTTCGATCTTTCTCCCGATCGGGGCCGGCTCGGGCCCGAGGCTGCCGCTATACTCCGGCCTCGACCTACCAAGAGAACCGAGAGGACACGACCATGAGCAAGAGACTCATACTGCTGTCGCTGGCCGCCCTTCTGCTGGTCGGCACCCTGGCCGTTGCCGGGGATGAGGGAACCTGGACCGGCGAGGTTGTCGACCTGGCCTGCTACGTCGGCTCCGGCGCCAAGGGTGCCGACCACGCCGGCTGCGCCAGGTCCTGCGTCAAGAACGGCCAGCCGATGGGCCTGCTGACCGACGACGGCACTCTGGTGCTGCTGGCGGCGAACCACAAAGACTCCGCGCCCTACGAGCAGCTCAAGGAGCTGGCCGGCGAGAAGGCCCATGTGACGGGCGAGCTGGCCGAGAAGGACGGCATGAAGGTCGTCACCGTCACCGGCGCCAAGGCCGCCGCCTGACGCTCCAGGCTGTCCTTCGCACCAACTCTCTACTGCGCCGAACAGGCTGGCCCTCCTCATGAGCAAGGACAGCGGGCGGCCGGCAGCCCGCCCGCGTCCGCCCAACAGGTCGTTGCACATCCGTCTCGCCGCGGCCCTGGCCGTCCTGCTGATCCTGGCCCTGGCGGCCCTGCCGCTGACCCGGTGGGTCCTCGGCCGCCGCGAGTCGAACCCGATCCTGCGCGGCCGGCTGCTGGCCGAGAGCCAGGGCTGCGTCACCTGCCACCGGCCCTGGTCGACGCGCGAGATTCCCAACCCCGGCAGCCGCTGGGGCAGCGTCCCGCGGCTGGCCCGCGGCAACGCCCGCATGTACGCCGAAGACCGGGCCGAGATCGAGCAGTTCATCCGCCACGGCGCGCCCCGCGCCTGGCTCGACGACCCCGTGGCGATGGCCCGGCTCGAGGGCCAGCAGGTCCGAATGCCGGCCTACGAAGGAAGGCTGTCCGAGGCCGAGATCGCCGATCTGGTCGCCTTCACCAGCGCCGTCGAGCGGGTCGAGCTGCCGGGCGGCGAGAGCGCCGCGAAGGGCCGTGAGGCGGCCGGCAAGCACGGCTGCCTGGTCTGCCACGGCGTCGAGGGCTCGGGCGGCCTGCCCAACCCGGGCTCGCTGGGCGGCTTCGTCCCCGGCTTCCTGGGCGGCAACTTCGCCCACATGGTGCAGGACGAGACGGAGTTTCGCGAGTGGGTGGTCGACGGCACGAGCAGCCGGCTGGAAAGGAATCCGCTGGCGCGCTTCTTTCTCCGCCGGCAGCGGATCGCGATGCCGGCGTACGGCGAGTCGGTGAGCGACGAGGAGATCGCGGCGATCCGGGCCTGGATCGGCGAGATGCGTGGCGGGGCGGGGCTGGCGGGGCGATAGGGGCCGGGGCCGGGGCCGCTACGAGCCGCTGAGGTGTCGCCTCGTTCCGCTATCGCGCGTGGTGGTTTGGGCGATGAGCCCCAGCCGTCGCTCGAGGAGGGGAACGCGGCCGTGCCGTGCCGTTCGGCGCTCTTTTATGCTGCACGAGGCAACACCTCAGCGGCTCTTCGCTCCGGTGGTGGCCCACGCAACCGGCAGGGGCGCCTGATCGCGGGCCGGTACTGCCCGCGTGGATCGTGACGCGGCCCGCGCGTATCGGTGGGAGGCGGCCCCAAACCGCGAGGGGGCGTAGGGAGGAAGAGGGGAAGTGCGTGTTGCTGAGAGCCGGAGAGGTGGCAGTACCGACGGCCTGGGCTGCGGCGCTGCCTTCCGGGCGGGCGGATGGCCACGCTCAGGCCCAGTCAGCGTCTTGGCCGGGGCGAGCCCGGCCGGTTCTCGGGATTGGCGGCCGTCGCTGTAGGTCGGAGGCGATCGAAGCACGGCGACCTGGTCGGCTAACCCCGGAGGTCGGCGGCCACCGAAGCTCAAGCGGTCCGGCTCGCCACGCCGGAGGTCGGCGGCGGAGCCGAGAGGTGGGGGGTCTCAGGTAGCTCACGAGCAGCGCTACAGCACGAGCGACCGGAGGCCGCCACCGGTCCGGCGCGTCGCGAGTGCGCAGGCGAGGCGACGTTGATAGTCCGACTGAGCCGAGCCGGTACCTGGGACCCCCCACCTCTCGGCTCCATAGCCGACCGGCCCCAACACGCAGCCTCTCAGGCTACGCCTCCATCGCCGACCGGCCGCGTGCCGCGATGGAGCCGGCGCGCGGCCGATTTGGCACTCGGGCCCAGCCGCCGCCACCGGTAAGCTCCCGGGGACGGCCGTTGCAGCGGGCGTGGGCGCTGGCGCGACTCTTGAAGCAAGGTCGTCCAACGGCAAGGAGGAGAGCGATGGCAGAGACGGGCGGCGGGCGGACTCACAACGAGGGGGCCGGCGGCTATCGCTGGCAGTGGCGCGACGCGGTGATCGCCGCCCTGGCCCTGGGCCTGGCGGGGAGCCTGTGGTGGGCGTTCGGCGGCCGGGTCGAGCCGGCGCGGGACGAGGCGGCGGGCGCCGAGCAGGTCGGTCTCTTCGAGGTAGTGATCGACCGCGAGGGCCGGCAGTGGCTCGAACTGGTGTTCGACCGGCCGGTGCTCGCGGAGGGCGGCGAGGTGGGGGTCGGCGACGTCCTCGGTCAGCCGCCGGCGACCGTCGATCCGCCGCTCGGCGGCTCCTGGCGCTGGCGCGAGCGCAACGTGCTGCGCTTCGAGCCCAGTGGCGGCTTCGCGCCCGCCACCGCCTACGCCGTCGACCTGATCCCCGAGCGCTTCCTCGCCGCCGGGCAGAGCTTCGCCGGCGACACCGAGGTGGCGGTGAGGATCGACCAGTTCCTGGTCGAGGGGGTGGAGGTCTGGGAGGAGCCCGAGAGCGAAGGCGGCGCCGTGGTCCTGCGCGGCAACATCCGCTTCAACTACAACGTCGAGCCCGAGACGCTCGCCGGGCTCATCCGGCTCGAGGATCCGCGCACCGAGCAAGACCCGGAGATTCAGCTCGAGGCCGGTTGGCGCAACCGTTCGATCCCCTTCCGCAGCACCCCGGTCGCCAAGGAGAAGCAGCCGCGCCAGGTCGTCCTGACGATCGACGCGGCGCTGACCCCGGCCGAGGGCAACGTGCCGCTGGGCGAGACCTACGCGCAGCCGGTGCCGATCGGCTCGATCGAGGTGCTGGAGGTGCGCCAGCTGACCGCCACGCCGGGCCTCGGCACTTCGACCCTGCGGCTGGTGCTTTCCTCCACCGTGGCCGCCGATCTCGCCGCCCCCTACCTGCACGTCGAGCCCGAGACCGCCTACCGGCTCTCCACGCTGCGCAACTCGCTGGTCCTGACCGGCGCCTTCGAGCCCGGCGCCACCTACCGCGTGCGGCTCGACAAGGGGCTGCCGGCCGGCGACGGCGCCACCTTGCGCCAGGCCTACGACGCCCGGGTCCGGCTCGACAACCTGGCGCCGTCGGTGGCCTTCCAGAGCCAGGGGCTGTTCCTCTCCCGCGGCGGCCTGCGCAACCTGGCTCTCGAGACGGTCAACGTCGACCGGCTGAGCCTGGCGGTCGACCGGGTCTACCGCAACAACCTGTTCCTGCTCTTCCAGGGCCGCGGCGACTTCGACCAGGAGGAGGTCTACCCCGGCGGCGTCTGGCGGCCGCTGGGCGACCGGCTGTACGAGGAGACCGTCGCCGTCGCCGGCCAGCGCAACCGCAAGGCGACCACCGTGCTGTCGCTCGACGACTACGTCGACGCCGACGAGCCCGGCCTCTACCGCGTCCTGGCCGGCCGGCCCGATCACTGGCAGGCGCCGCAGCGCTGGGTGCTGGTCACCGACCTCGGGGCGGTGGCCAAGCGGGGCGACGGCGAGTTTCTGGTCTGGGCGCTGTCGCACCGCACCCTGGCGCCGGTGGCCGGCGCCGAGGTGGAGCTGATCTCGGACCAGAACCAGGTGATCGCCCGCGGCACCACCGATGGCGAGGGGCTGTGGCGCTTTCGCGATGCCACCGCCCTGGCCGAGCACGAGCCGTTTCTGCTCACCCTGGCGCGGGGCGACGACTTCAGCTTCCTCTACCTCGACCGGATGCGGGTCGACACCACCGGCCTCGACGTGGGCGGCGCGGCGCGACCGGTCGACGGCTACAGCGCCTTCCTCTACGGCGAGCGCGATCTCTACCGCCCCGGCGAGACGGTGCGCGGCGTCGCCCTGGTGCGCGACGCCGGGCTGCGGCCGGCGCCGGCGATGCCGGCCCTGCTGCGCCACCGCGACTCGCGCGGCCGCGAGATCCAGGCCCGCCGCATCGAGCTCGACGGACGGGGGCTGGCCGAGTTCGAGTGGCCGATGCCGGCCTACGCCATGACCGGCCGGCAGAGCCTCGAGCTCGAGATCGCCGAAGTGGTGGTGGGCCGCTACGCCTTCCAGCTCGAGGAGTTCGTGCCCGACCGGATCAAGGTCGAGATCCGGCCCGGCGACGCCACGGCGGGACCCGGCCGGCCGCTGAGTTGGGACGTCGCCGGCGCCTACCTGTTCGGACCGCCGGCCGCCGGCCTGGCGGCGGAGACCCGGGTGCGGCTGGTCGACGACACCTTCTCCTCCGAGCGGTACCCGCGGTTCTCGTTCCGCAACGACGAGCACTCCTTCAGCGACCGCGAGGTCTTCAGCCAAGACGCCCGGCTCGACGGCGAGGGCCGGGCCGCTTTCGAGGTCGAGCTGCCGGCCGAGCGGCGGTTGCCCTCCTCGCTGGCGGCGGTGATCACCGCCCGCGTCCAGGAGCAGGGCGGGCGCGGCGTCACCGCCAGGACGCGCGTCGGCCTCGACCCCTATCCCTATCATGTCGGCCTGCGCCGGCCGGCGAGCGGTTACCCCGACATCGGCCAGGAGGTCTCGTTCGACTGGGTGGCGGTAGCGCCCGACGGCTCCGACCACCCCAGCGGCGCGCTCGAGGCCGAGCTGATCCTCGACCGCTGGCAGACGGTGCTGCGTCGCACGCCGGCGGGCGGCTTTCGCTACCAGTCGACCCGCGAATCGGTGACCGTGGAGCGGCGCAAGATCGGGGCCGGCGATGCCACCGGCACCGTCGCTTTCAGGCCGCAGCAGTATGGCAGCCACCGCGTGGTGCTCACCGACCCGGCCACCGGCGCCTCGGCGTCGGTCCAGTTCTACACCGGCGGCTGGGGCTACTCGCCCTGGGCCGTGGAGAACCCAGATCGGCTCGAGCTGGAGCTGGATCGCGACGAGTACCGGGCGGGCGAGACCGCCACCGTCCAGGTGCGGGCGCCCTTCCCGGGACGGCTGCTGCTGACCGTCGAGCAGGAGGAGATACTGGAGGTCCGCAGCTTCCGCCTGGAAGGCAACACGGCCACCATCCGGCTGCCGATGCGCGGCAGCTACCGGCCGAACGCCTACCTCACCGCCACCCTGGTGCGCGGCGTCGAGGCGATCGAGCCCGGCGCCGTGGGCCGCGCCTTCGGCGCCGTGCCGCTCAACGTCGAACGGGGCAGCAACCGGCTGGAGGTGACGCTCGAGGCGCCGGCCGAGCTGCGCTCGGCCAGCCGGCTGGAGGTGGCGGTGGCCAGCGCCCCCGGCGCCGCGGTCACCGTCGCCGCGGTCGACGAGGGGATCCTGCAGCTGATCGCCCAGCGGACACCGGACCCGTTCGCCTTCTTCTACCGCAAGCTGCGGCTCGGGGTGCGGTCCTACGACACCTTCAGCCTGCTGCTGCCGGAGATCGAGGCGCCGGCGGCGGTCGGCGGCGGCGAGGGCGGGCCCGGCGAAGCCCAGTACGTCCGCAGCGAGTCGATCCGCCGGGTGAAGCCGGTGGCCTTCTGGTCGGGGGTGCTCGAGACCGACGCCAGCGGCCGCGCCCGGGCGGAGTTCCAGCTGCCCGAGTTCGCCGGCGCCGTGCGGCTGATGGCGGTGGCCAGCGACCGCGACCGCTTCGGCTCGGCCGAAGCCACGACCCGGGTGCGCGACCCGCTGGTGCTGACGCCCACCCTGCCGCGGATCCTCTCTTTCGGCGAGACCCTGGAGGTGCCGGTGACCGTGCGCAACGACACCGGCCGGCCGGGGCGGTTCGAGGTGGGTCTGACGGTCGCCGGCGCCGCCACCCTCTCGGGTGAGACGAGCGGCGCGCTCGAGCTGCCCGACGGCGCCGAGCGCACCGCCTGGTTCACCGTGGCGACCGGGCTCGAGGAGGGCTCGGTCCGCTTCGCCTTCAGCGCCAGCGGCAACGGCGAGAGGGCCGCGGCCGAAGTCGCGGTGGACGTGCGGCCCGACCTGCCGCCCCAAGCCACCTCGCTCGGCGGTGCCCTGACCGACGCCGAGACCGAGCTGCCGGCCCCCGAGGCCGCCTTCCGGCAGGGCTCGGTCCGACGCCGGCTGCAGATCGGCTCGCTGCCGCTGGTCCGCTTCGGCCGCCAGCTCAGCGACCTCGTGCGCTACCCATACGGCTGCATGGAGCAGACCCTGTCGCGCGCCTTCCCGCTGATCTACCTCGAAGAGCTGGCGCAGGAGTTCGAGCCCGAGCTGCTCGATCCGGCAAAGGGGGGCACCGAGCCGGCAGCGCTGGTCGACGACGCCCTGCGGCGGGTGGCCTACCACCAGGTCGACGGCGGCGGCTTCGCGCTCTGGCGCGGCGGCCGCGAGCCGCACCCCTGGACCAGCGTCTACGCCAGCCACTTCCTGATCGAGGCGCGGCGCGCCGGCTACGCCACCGACCCGCAGCTCGAGTCGCGGGCGCTCGGCTATCTGCGCGGCCTGGTTCGGGCCAAGAACCGTTACGGCAGCGACGAGCTCGAGCGGGCGGTCTACGCCCTCTATGTGCTCAGCCGCGCCGGCGAGGCCGAGCTCGGGGTGATGGACTTCCTGCGCGAGCGCCAGTCGTCGAGCATGACCCGGGCGTCGCGGGCGCTGCTGGCGGCGGCCTACGCCGGGGTCGGCAACCGCGACGCGGTCGACGAGCTGGCCGCCGGGCTCGCGGACGTCGAGCGGGTCGAGCGCGACACCGGCCGCAACTTCCGCTCGACGGTACGCGACCGGGCGATGCTGCTAATGGCGCTCGAGGAAGCGGACCCCGAGAGCGCCGCCATCCCGGCGCTCGTGGAACGGCTGGGGCGCGACGCGAAAGGTATCTGGACCACCCAGGAGACCGCCTTCACCCTGATCGCCATCGGCCAGCTGGTTCGCCGCCAGCGCGACCGGCCGCCGTTCGCCGGCACGGTCTGGGTAGGCGATCGCCGGTTGGGCCGGTTCACCAGCGACGAGACCGCGGTCTTCGACGGCATGGACGGCGCCGGCGCGGTGCGGATCGTCCTCGACGAGGGCTACCAGCCCGGCTCGGCCTTCTACACCCTGACCACCCGCGGCATTCCGCGCGACGCCGCCTACCGGCCGCTGGCCGAGGGGCTCGAGGTCGAGCGGTTCCTGCTCGACCGCGACGGCCGCGAGATCGACCCGGACGCCGTCCGGCAGGGCGACCTGATCGTCGTCAAGACGCGCGTCCGCTCGGTCGCCGGGCCGGTCGACAACGTGGTGGTGCAGCAGCTCCTGCCCTCCGGCCTCGAGGTCGAGAATGCGCGCCTCGAGACCACCGAGACGCTGCCCTGGGTGACCGACGCCAACCTGGCGCCGGACTCGGTCGATCTGCGCGACGACCGGGTGCTGGTCTTCACCAGCCTGCCGGCCGACAGCTGGCAGACGCTCTACAGCCTGACCCGGGCGGTGGCGCCGGGCAGCTTCCGGCTGCCGCCGGTCCACGCCGAGGCGATGTACAACCCGGCGCTGCGGGCGAGCGGGGCGAGCGCGGCGGGCTGGAGGTGGGCAGGCGTTGATGAACCGCGCAGTCCGTCGGTACTTCGCGACGGCCGGGCTTTGCTTGCGAATGGCCGGGCGCTTTATTGCCTGGGCCGGGCTTCGCCTCCGGGTAGCCCCCCGTCGCTCCGCTCAGTATCTTCATGCTCCGCTCTGGGGGGCTACCACTCCGGCTACGCCCTTCGATGGCGGTGCTCGGACCGGAATCGCTCCGGCTGCGCCCTCCGACAGGCGGCTCAGGGCCGCAGCCGGCGCCGTCGTTTCGCTCGTGGCGGTGCTCGTGGCTTCGGCGATGCTGCTGATCCTGGACCGGCTCTATCCGCCGCCGATCGAGGCGCTGACGCGGCCGGCGGCGGTGACGGTCCTGGGCGCCGACGGCGAGCCGCTGCGGCTCTTCCTGCCGGCGGACGATCGCTGGCGGCTGCCGGTCAACCTCGACGAGCTGCCGGCCGAGCTGCCGGCGGCGGTGATCGCCGCCGAGGACTCGCGGTTCTATCGCCATCCCGGGGTCGACCCGCTGGCCGTCCTGCGCGCCACCTGGCAGAACCTCCGCGCCGGGCGCGTGGTCTCGGGCGGCTCGACCCTGCCGATGCAGCTCGCCCGGCTGGCCGAGCCGGCCCCCCGCACCCTGGCCGCCAAACTGCGCGAGGCGGTGCGGGCGGTGCAGCTCGAGCGCCGGTTCTCGAAGCGCCAGCTGCTCGAGCTGTACCTCAATCTGGCGCCCTACGGCGGCAACCTCGAAGGGGTCGGGGCCGCCAGCCGCTTCTACTTCGGCAAGCAGCCGGCGGCGCTGTCGCCGGGGGAGATCGCCCTGCTGGTGGCGTTGCCGCGCTCACCCAACCTCTACGACCCGACCCGCGATCCCGATCGGCCGCCCAAGGCGGCGCTGGCGGTGCGGGACCGGGTGCTCGACCGGCTCCTCGAGGCCGGGGTGTTCGACGATCGCCAGGTGGCCGCCGCCCGCCGCCAGCCGCTGCCGAGGCGGCGGCAGCCGGTGCCGTTCATCGCCCCGCACTTCACCCGCTGGGCGGCGGCCCGATCGCCGGGGGAGACGCGGGTGGCCACCACACTCGACCGCTCGACCCAGCGCATCGCCGAGGCCCAGGTGACGCGGCAGGTTGCCGGGCTGCGGCGGCAGGGCATCGCCCAGGCGGCGGTGGTGGTGGTCGAGACCCGCGGCCGGCGCCTGCGAGCGCTGGTCGGCTCGGCGGGCTTCCTCGAGCCGGGGCGGGCGGGGCAGGTCGACGGCGCCCTGGCCCGCCGGTCGCCGGGCTCGACCCTCAAGCCGTTCCTCTACGCCCTGGCCGTCGACCGCGGCCTGATCGTCCCCGACAGCTATCTGCTGGACGTGCCGACCGACTACGCCGGCTACGTGGCCGAGAACTACGACGGCCGATACAACGGCCGGGTGACGGCGCGCGAGGCGCTGCGCCGGTCGCTCAACGCACCGGCGGTGCGGCTGCTGGCGCGGGTCGGTCTGGGACCGTTCCGCGAGCTTCTCGAAAGCGGCGGCATCTCCACCCTCGACCGCCCCGCCGGCCGCTACGGGCTGCCCCTGGTGCTGGGCGCCGGCGAGGTCAGCCTGGTCGAGCTGACCAACCTCTACGCCACCCTGGCCGATGGCGGGCGCTACCTGCCGATCGCCTGGCGCGCGCCGGGGCGCGGCTCCGGTCGGCCGGCGGCAAGCGGCGGGCCAGCCCCCGGCGGCCGCCGCGCGGGCGAGCCCCTGCTGTCGCGCGAGACCACGCGGCTGATCACCGAGATCCTGCGCGGGGTGGAGCGGCCGGACCTGCCCGACGCCTGGCGGCTGGCGCGCGACGTGCCGGCGGTGGCCTGGAAGACCGGCACCTCCTACGGCCACCGCGACGCCTGGGCGGTGGGCTACTCCGGCCGCTACACGATCGGCGTCTGGGTGGGCAACTTCGACGGCGCGGCGCGGCAGGGCATCTCCGGCTCCCAGCACGCGGCGCCGCTGCTTTTCGACCTGTTCCGGGCGCTCGAGCCGGGCGGCGGCGAGACCGGCCGGTCGGCGGGTCTGCGCATCGAAAGCCTCGAGGTCTGCGCCCTGAGCCACCAACTGCCGGGCCCCTGGTGCCCGAGCCGGGTCCGGATCGACTACCTGCCGGGCCGGTCGAGGCTCGAGCGGTGCGACCACCACCAGCGGACGCGGGTCGCCGCCGGCGGCGGCGGCGGGCCGGCCTTCCGCCAAGTCACCCACTACCCCGCCGAACTGGTCGCCTGGTGGCGCAGCGAGGGGCAGGAGCCGCCCGCCGGCACCGCCGTGGCCGCGGCGACCAACCTGTCCGCGGGCGAGGTGCCGCGCATCGTCTCGCCCGACCGGGCGACGCCCTACCAACTGCGCCGCGACGCCCCTCTCGAGCACCAGCGCATCCCGCTCGTCGCCCACGCCGGGCTCGACGTGGACCGGCTCTACTGGTTTCGCGATGGGGTGCTGGTGGCCACCGCCGCGCCGGGTGAGCGCCGCTTTCTCGACCCCCTGCCCGGCAGCCACCGGCTGGTGGTGACCGACAACCGCGGCCGTTCGAACGGCATGGACTACGAGGTTCGGCCGTAGCGGTCGACCTCCGTGTCGACCGTTGGGTGGATGCGGCGAGAACGGTGCGCGGCCTACGGCGCCGGCTGGACGTAGCCCGCGTCGAGCAGCTCCCAGATGCGGTCTACGGTGTGACGGGGTACCCCGGGGCCGTCGATCTGCGGGAAGTGCGGCGCGTGCTTGCTGAGGTCGATCGCGGCCGCCGCCTCCTCCGCCGACATGTCCGCGGCGCGCAGATGGCCCGCCTGGTGCCAGAGGTCGATCAAGTACAGCTGCAGGTGCCGCACCCGCTCCACCTCGGTGTAGGCCGGGCCGTGGCCCGGCAGGATCACCTCGACGTCGAGGGCCGCAACCTCGTCGAGCGCCGCGACCCACTCGGGGACGAAAGCGTCGCCCATGTAGGGCAGCCCGGCGGTCAGCAGGTCGCCCGAGATGAGTGCCTTCTCCGCCGGCAGGTAGACCACGACGTCGCCGCCGGTGTGGCCGCGGCCGAGGTGCAGCAGGCGGATCTCGCGGCCGCCGCGGTAGAGCGTCACCGCCTCGCGCAGCGCCAGGGTCGGCGCCCGCGGGGCGACCGCCTCGCTTTCCTCGTAGACCTTCATGGCGAAAGCCATGCGCTGCTCCATCGCCGCCCGCTCCTCCTCCGAGAGTGAATCGAGCCCCGCCCTCATCCGCTCCACGCCCTGCGGCGTGCCGCCGATGAAGCCCTCGTAGCCGCGCCCGCGCTTGCTGTCGCCGGCGGCGACCTTCCGCCGGGTGAACTCGTGCGCCACGATCTCGACGTCGGGGCCGAAGGCCTGGTTGCCGTGGGTGTGGTCGAAGTGGAAGTGGGTGTTGACCAGGTAGCGGATCGGTTTGTCGGTGATCTTCTCGAGGTCGGCCAGCAGCGCCTTCGCCGCCGAGGGCGTCATGTGCGAGTCGACCACCAGGACGTCGCGCTCGTTGACCACCAGGGCGCCGTTCGAGCCGGCGGCCACCGTGTCGCCGCCGACCGCGTGCCAGACGCCGGGGCGGACCTCGGTGAAGGTGAAGGCGTCGCCTTCTACCGTCTTCCATTCATGGCGCTGCGGTTCCTGGCGCTGCGGTTCCTGACCCTGGGATTCCCGGCCCTGGGATTCATGGCCGTCGGCCGGGGCGGTGAACGGGACGGCCAGCAGCAGGGCCAGCAAGACCTGGGGCAAGACTCGTGATTCGCGCATGCCTGGAGACTAACAGCGCCGCAAGGCCGGGATGCCCCTGGCCGATACCCGCTCCGACCCGGCCGCTCTCGGCTGGGACGGCGGAAGCGCTCTACCCCTCGGGGAGCACCCGGCGCCCGAAGCGCAGGCGGTCCAGCCAGTAGCGCTCGCGCAGCACCTCGGTCTCGACCACGCCATGCGAGCTCGAGGCGTGGATCATGCGGAGCGGAGCGCCGGCCGCCGAGACCACCAGGCCGACATGGTTCGGCTTGGCGGCGGTAGCGAAGAAGACCAGGTCTCCGGCCCGCAGCTCGTCGAGGGGCACCCAGCTGCCGGCCTCGGCCTGCTCTGCCGCGGTCCGCGGCAGCGGCACGCCGGCGGCGGCGAAGGCGTAGGAGGTCAGGCCGGAGCAGTCGAACCCACGCCGGTCGTCGCCGCCGTAGCGGTAGGGTGCGCCGAGGACCGAGCGCGCGGCGGCCACGGGGCCGGACGGTCTCTCATCAGGCGACGCCGCGCGGGGCTGGGGCACCTCGCGGGGCGCCCGCACAGGGGCCGAGCCGCAGCCCGCGGCCAGCGCCACCGCGATCGCGGCCAGGACCAGCGCGCATCGGCGAGCCTCCATTCCGGGAAGGGCGGATAACGATTGCCGCGTCAAACCGTAGACAGGGTATCGTCTCGGCACTTCACGCCCGCGAACGAGTCAAGGGGGACCACTCATGATCCGACGGATAACACGGGAATCGTACCGGGCGCTGGCGCTGACGGCAGCCCTGTCGCTGGCCGCGGCCGGCGCGCAAGGCGCCGGCTCGCAGGAGGTCGTCACCAGGATGATCGACGCGCACGGCGGCATGGACGCCTGGGCGGCGGCGCCGACGGTGGCCTTCACCGAGGAGTTTCGCCAGGGCGAGGCGACCGCCGGCTTCCCGGGCCGGGTGATCGTCGAGCAGGGCCGGCGCCGGGCGATGCTCGACTACAACGGCATGCGGGCGTTCTGGGACGGCGAGAAGGCCTGGAGCGTCAACTGGATGGTGCCCATGCCACCCCGCTTCCTGGCGCTGCTCAACTACTACTTCGTCAACCTGCCGTGGCTGACCCGGGACGACGGGGTCATCCTGGGCGAGCCCGGCACCGGCAAGCTGTGGGACGACCCGACCGAGTACGTCACCGTGAAGATGACCTTTGCCCCCGGGGTCGGCGACACGCCCGACGACTACTACATCCTCTACATCCACCCGGAGACCCATCAACTCAGGGCCAACGAGTACGTCGTCACCTACCGCTCGCTGCTGCCCGAAGGCGTCGACGCCACCGATCCGCACATTCTCGTCTACGACGAGTACACCGAGGTCGGCGGGCTGGTGGTGCCGAGCCACTACACGATCTACCTGACCGACCGGTCGATCTACGGCTCCTGCGCCATCACCGGCTGGTCGTTCAGCGAGCCCTGGGACGAGAGCTGGATGGAGATGCCCGAGGGGGCGGTGGTGGACACCAGCGAGCCTTGAGGCCCCCCGGACGGGCCACCGTCGGAGGGGCGGTCCGGAGGAACGGCAGCATCGGCAGAGACTCGGCGACAGGGCCACGGAGCCGGCCCGGAAGTGGCGGCCGGCAGATAAGCGGCGATGCTTGGCGCCGGCTCGGCAACAGGCAGTCGAGGGATGGGTCCTCCGGGGGGCCGGCCCGCGCTGTTCCGAATATGGGCAGGAGGCGCCGCCTCCTTCGCGCGCCGCTCGGACCGGGCGATGCCCTTTGGCCGGAGGTGCAAGCGCGCCGGCTCAGAGCGCCCCCGGGTGGACCCATCCCGTGCGACTCCGGACGCCGGCCTGCCGGTGAGCGGCTGACGCCCCGCGAGGAGCGAAGCATAAACATGCAATAGCGAAGCGACCGCGGGGCGACCCGGAGGCGAAGCCCGGCCCACGTGCACCACCGGAGGGCGTAGCCGGAGTGGGCGCCCCCGAGGAGCGGAGCCTTGGCTGCGAGCGCAGCGACCGGGGAGCGACCACGCAGGCGAAGCCCGGCCCCGTACGCAAACCGGAGGGCGTAGCCGGAGTGGGCGCCCCGCGAGGAGCGAAGCATAAACATACGTAGCGAAGCGACCGCGGGGCGTCCCGTAGGCGAAGCCCGGCCCTATCGCGCAAGCGGCCGCATGCGCTACAAGCTCTGCTTGGTCGTCACCAACCACTGCACACTGTCGATCGTGCCGTCCCCGTCCAGCGGGAAGGCGACGTCGACGTGCACGATCGACTTGCCGCTCGAGCGGCTGGGGCTGATCCGCAGGCCGAAGCCGACGTCCTTGAGCACGCCCGGGTCCTCGGGGCCGTTGCGCCGGTTGTTGAACCAGGCGCGGCCGGCGTCGAAGAACACCGCCGCGGCGACGTCAGCCAGATGGAAAGCCTCCCAGCCGGTGAAGAACCGCTGCTCGACGCTGAACAGCCAGCGGCGGTTGCCCTCCTGGAAGCGCAGCGGATAGCCGCGCAGGCCGCTGTCGCCGCCGATGGTGAGCTGGCGCTCGGGGTCGAGGTTGTCGACCAGGTCGCCCTGGAGCTCGGCGAAGAACAGGTGCTCGCCCCAGTTGCGCCAATAGAAGCGGACCCGGCTGCTGGCGCCCAGCGAGTCGAGCTCGTCGCTGCCGGTGCGCGCCCCCAGGGCGTTGTCGCTGAACAGCAGCATTCCCTTGCCCGGGCGGAAGCCGCGCGAGGCGGCGAGGGAGACCACCGCCAGGTCGTCGGTGGCGCCAAGGGCGGTCGATGCCCAGCCGAGGCGGGCGCGCAGCCGCACCCCCAGGTTGACGTCTTCGGTGCGGGCGATCTTCTCCAGGTCCTTGATCTCGACGAAGCGGTCCTCGATCCACTCATAGTCCACCCACGGCCGTGAGAAGGACCGTTCGGGGGGGATCGGCACGTCGGCGGCGGTGCCCGGGACGGCAAAGAACTGGTCGCGGTCGTAGGTGAAGCCGAAGGTCCAGCGGTGCGCCGCGCCCTGGCGCAGACCGGACGAGAGGCCCCAGTAGGCCTCGTAGAGCTCGATCTTGTGCCCCAGCCGGCTAATCCTCTCGCCGCGATCGAACTGGGGATCGATGCGCTCCTCATCGAGGAGGATCAACCCCGACGCGCGGCGGGCGTCGAGCGCGTGGAACGGCTTCCACAGCTTGAGCAGATAGCGATTGCCGTCGCTGTTGGTCGACAGCGAGATCTCGGTCGAGACGCGGCTACCGAACAAGGTGTCCTCGCGGTAGACGAGCTCCGAGGTGGTGCGATCAACGCCGGAGGTGCGCTTGACCCCCAGCTCCCTGCCGCTGCCGAGAAAGTTCTCGTCGCGCAGATGGAGGGTGAGGTCGTTCTCGCCGCCGGCGCGGCCGAAGCTGACGCCTCCGGTCAGGGTCCAGACGTCGCGGGTGCGCACCACGACGTCCACCTTGCCGTCGCGGTAGCGCACCGGCTCGATCTCGGCCTCGTAAAGGTAGTCGCGGGTGCGCAGGATGCGCTCCGACTCGTCGAGCAGCCGCCGCGAGTAGGGATCGCCTTCGCCAAACAGCAGGTCCTCGCGGATTACCTGGTCACGGGTGTTGATGTGCAGCGCGTTGACCCAGCGGTAGACCCGCCAGTTCTCGTGCGGGTCCTCTTCGTCGAAGATGTCGCCGACCCGCACGATCACCCTGCCGATGCGCGCCTGTTCCGCCTCGAGAACCTCGTCGGACGGCATCGGCGCCGGCCCGGGTGCCGGGCCGGGAACCGGGCCGTTCGCCGCCGCCGAGGCCAGCGCTACCGGCAGCCCTGGCTGCCCCAACGCCGGCAGCGCCGAGATCGCCACCAGCAGCAGGACGACTGCCGCGATCGAGACGCCGCCTCGACGCGGCGGCCGGCCGTTCCCTGAAGGCAGTTCCGACATTCTCCGGGGGCGGATCCTACTGCGCCCGCACCCGGCCGTGCACCGCCCCCGGCGACGAGCGGCGCGACGGGGCGCTCACCGGGAAAGCCCGGCCCCGAGGCCACGGGCGCCGCAGCGGCGGGCCGCGGTGCTCCGGTAGGATCGGCGGCCATGGCGCTGCGCATCCTGCTGCTTCAGGCCCGGGACGAGGACGACCCCATGCGGGAGGAGGAGGTCCTCTCTTTCGCCGCAAAGACGCGCCTCACCCCCGAGCAGTTCGACCAGCACGACCTGCTGGCCGGGCCGCCCGAGTTGTCGCGGGTGCTCGACCACGACGCCATGATGGTCGGCGGCAGCGGCGACTACTACGTCTCGAAGCGCAACCTGCCGGCCTTCGACGAGCTGCTCGCGGTGCTCGCCGAGGTGGTCGCCGCCGGCCACCCCACCTTCGCCTCCTGCTTCGGCTTTCAGCTGCTGACCGTCGCCCTGGGCGGCGAGATCATCCACGACCCGGAGTCGACCGAGGTCGGCACCTACGAGCTCGAGCTCACCGAGGCGGGCGCGCGCGACAGCCTGCTGGGCTCGCTGCCGCGCCGCTTCATGGCGCAGCTGGGCCGCAAGGACCGCGCCTCCCGGCTGCCGCCCGGCGTCAGCAACCTGGCCTCGAGCCGGCGCAACCCCCATCAGGCCTTCCGGGTGCCGGGGCAGCCGGTATGGGCCACCCAGTTCCATCCCGAGCTCGACGCCCGCACCAACAAGGACCGCTTCATCCGCTATCTCGACGCCTACGCGATGCACATGACCCCCGAGGAGAAGCGCACGGCGCTGAGCCGCTACCACGAGAGCCCGGAGACGGCGGCGCTGCTGCCCGCCTTCCTGCGCCTGGTCTTCGGCGAACGGCACGCTCCGGCGGTGGTCGCCATTCCACAAGGAAACCGATGATGAGCCAGCTGAACTTCGACAAGGTCGCGGTCCTCGGGGCCGGCAAGATGGGCAACACCCTGATCCACGCCATGCGCCAGGGCGGGCTGGCGGCGGAGCGGATCGTCGCCACCGGCCGCCGCGAAGCGGAGCTCGGCCGCCTCGCCGAGCGCGAGGGCGTCGCGGTCGGCCGCGACAATCGCGCGGCGGTCGCCGGCGCCGACCTGGTGCTGCTGTGCGTCAAGCCGCAGGTGGTTGCCGAGGTGCTGGATCAGATCGGCGACGCCATGGGCGACGGTCAGGTGCTGGTCTCGATCGCCGCCGGCGCCACCACCGCCCTGCTCGAAAAGCACCTGCCGGACGGGGTGCCGGTGATCCGGGCGATGCCCAACACCCCGAGCCTGATCGGCGCCGGCATGACGGCGCTGTGCGGCGGCCGTTGGGCGTCCGAAGAGCAGATCGAGACGGCGCGGCGGGTCTTCGCCGGCATGGGCCGCACCATGGTGCTCGACGAGAAGCTCTTCGACGCCGTCACCGGCCTGTCGGCCAGCGGCCCGGCCTTTGTCTACATCATCATCGAGGCGCTGGCCGAGGGCGGAGTCAAGGCCGGTCTGCCGCGCAAGGTGGCCACCGAGCTGGCGGCGGCGGCGTGTTTTGGCGCCGCCAAGATGGTGCTCGACACCGAGGCCCACCCGGCGCTGCTCAAGGACGACGTCACCACGCCGGCCGGCTGCACCATGGACGGCATCCTGATGCTGGAAGAGGGCGGCCTGCGGGTGACCCTGATCAAGGCGGTGATCGAGGCCACCCGGCGCGCCGGCGAGCTGGTGGACTAGCTTGGGCGGTGCGGCCGTTCAGACCACGATGTAGTCGCCCGGCGCGTAGTCGTGCTTGGCGTTCTCGATCAGGTCGGCCTCGGCGTCACGCCGCTTGAGCAGGCCGTCGAGGCCCTTGCCGACCCACAGCCGCTTCATCTGGCGCACCAGGTCGGCCATCTTCTCGAGGTCGCCGGCCTTGACGGCCGGGGCCAGGTCCGCCATCTCCTTGCGGCTCGCGCCGCTCTTGCTGGTCCCCCGGTTGTAGACCAGTGACAGCATCCCGCCCTGGGCATCCGCGGGCAGCTTGTCGACGCCGGGGAACGCTTTCAGGGTCATTTTCGCATAGCGGCTGAGCGTCTTCTCGTTGAACACGGACCGGGCTTCGTTGAAGGGCACTTTCAGACCCACGTCCGCCAGCCGCTTGGCGGCATCCCGCGCCGGGCTGCCCTTCAGACTGGCGACGCCTTTAAGATCCTGGACATAGGCATCGGCGATCCGGCCCCCCCAGTCCGCCTCGATCTGACTGGCGGAGTTGTAGCCGACGTCATACCCGATCCCGACCGTCACGCCGCTCTTTCCTCCCGGCCAGGTCGGCTTGGCGAGCCGCCGCGTGTAGTAGCTCTCGCTGATCACCTCGAACGCGACGATCATCTCGACCGCCTTCGTCGAGGGGGTCATCGAGTGCAGCGCGTCCTTGGTTCGCTTTGGCGCCCCCGCGCTGGACTCCTTGACCATGGAGAAGCCGAGCCGCAGCTCCGCGGCGGTCAGGGTCGCCGGCCCGATGATCCCGTCGGCGGTGACACCCAACGCCTTCTGAATTCGCGCAATTCGTTCTTTCTGGTTCATGCCGTCCTCCTTGGGGTAGGTGGTGCCAGTCTCTTGCGAGATCTGCGGCCACCACCGAGCGACTACTCGCCGTTCAGCGGTCCCGCGCGGAAATAGGTGCCGTCGAAATAGGCCCGGGCACCGTGGTAGTAGCCGGTGTTCTCCGCCTTCACTTCCATTCTCTCGCCGTCGAAGAGGAACTCGATGCGGGCGGCCTCGCCGTCGACGGCGGCCTCCGCATCGGTATCGACAAAGACCGCCAGGCGCTGGTCCGGATCGGCAAACGGCGCGAATCCCCGGATCTCGCCCAGGTGATGGCTCGGGCCGCGGGCGACGCTGATGTCGAACTGCAGGCCGGCGGCCCCCGCCGGTCCGCCGGCGAGGCGCAACACCATCCGTCCGCCGGCCTCATCCACCCAGACGCCGTCGACTCGCCCCTCCGGGTTGCCCCGGCCATAGGTCTCCAGAAACCTCGTCCGGGCTTCAGTCAATCCGGCGAGAGACTCCCAGTACCGGGCGCTGGTGTCCGGATCGCCGTCCGCCTCCTCGTCGAGCGCGGCCTGAAACTCGGCAATCGAGTCCCGGTATTCGATCCAGTCCCGCTGGCGCTGGCGAAGATCCGCCCTTCCCCCCTCGGGCAGGAGCTCCATCGCGCTTCGGTAGGCGGCATTCAACGCAGCGTCCGCCTCACCGTGGCGTTCCCGGGCAAGTTGCAGTCGCGCCGCCCGATCGAGCCGCCGATAGGTCCCGCTGGGATCCGGCGCCACCGGGTCGGCCCCCTTCCCGGCGACGATCACGATCGCCTCGCTCGCTTCGCCCGCAGCGATCCGCAGAAACAACTCGCCGACGACGGGGGCCTCCTCGCTGTCCTCCCGCTGGGCCGTCAGCGGGCCGCGATGGACCCCGTCCGCGAGCCGGGTGTCGGCATGGAAGATCCCGGCCTCGGTCCTCAACTCACACGTCAGGTCCGATCCGTCCCGGGGCCAGACAGTGAGGCGCTCCCGATTCGGACCGAGGAACTCGGCATCGGTTGCGTGGCCGATGCCGGCCGTCGCCAGCAGCAAGAAAAGGACTAGAGCGTTCAGTAATTTGATGATCAATCATACCCTCGGGCAAGTCGGAACGTCCAGAGCCGCCAGGGTGCCATGCTGACGACGAGCGACGAAGATCAGCCGGCGGCGGGCGTAGTAGGCTACCCGCTATCGATCGCTTCGGATACTAGAAACCTCTTGGAACAAGCTCCAGCAGGCCAGTTGGCGCCGCGAGAAGCGCGACATTTCCGGCGGCCCGGCCCGGGCCATGCGGGCATCTCGACGGGCGAGTTGCGCTTTGTTCTCGTTCTTTGGCTCGCCTCACGGGCGTTCGTCCTCGCCTGTCTCTGGCTCTGGTCGGAGGATCCGCTGGCCGCCGTCAGGAACTGGGATGCGGGCTGGTTCCTCGAGCTGGCCCGGACGGGGTACGTGCAGCCGTATCAGGCGGCGTTCTTTCCCGGTTTTCCCTCGGTCGTGGCCGCGACCGAAACCCTCACGGGCAACCTGACGACCGCGGCTCTCGCAGCCAATGCGATCCTCTCGCTCACCGTCGCGGCACTGCTCTATGCGGTCGCTCGGCTTCACCTCGACGTACGGGCCTCGCGCATCGCGCTGGCGGTCGTTCTGTTTCACCCGTTGTCCTTCTTCCTGTCGATTCCCTACTCGGAAGCGCTCTTCCTGGTCGCGATTCTCGGCATGTTCCTTGCCGCGGAGAGGAGCCGGCTCCTCGTGGCGGCTGTGTTCGCGGCCGCGGCTACCCTGACCCGGAACACCGGCATCCTGCTGGTCTTGCCCCTCGCCTGCTTCGCCTGGATGCAACTGCGCTCGCAGCGGCCCGGCGGCACTCCGACCCGGGTCGCCAAGGGCCTCCTCGTCGCGGCCGTCCCACTTCTCGCCCTGGCCGGCTACATGGCCTTCACCTGGTTGCGGTTCGGAGATCCGCTGCTCTTCTTCCGCTCCCAGAGCCACTGGCAGGACCATATTGCTCTTGGACCGCCGTTCGCCGCCCTCCTGCGCGACCTCGGCCGCTGGCGCGCCTGGGTCGACCACCATCTTCTCTTCTCGCTGGCCGGCATCTATCTCTCCTGGAGGGTCTTGCGCCGGTGGCCTACCCCGTATGGCCTGCTCGTCTTGCCGGCCGCGGGTCTCTCCTTCTGCCTGACGAAGCTCGCCATCACTCCCCGGCTGCATCTGGTTCTCTTTCCGCTTTGGCTCGAAGCGGGAAGCCTGCTCGCCGGCAAGCCGCGCTGGCTGCGGCTGCTGGCCCTGGTGGCGGCCCTCGCCTGGGGCGCGGGCCTGATATTCCGGTTTGCCGCCGGCCAGTGGGTCGACTAGGTGCGGCCGGCCGCCTGTCTCGTGGCGCGGTCCGTGCCTGGGATATCGTCCTCGAATGGCCGACCGGGATGTCTCTCAGACCCTGCTCGACCTGGTGCGTCAGGTCACCGAGGAGCTGCACCCGGGCCGCGAGCTGCGTCGGCTGGCGCTCGACAGCTCGCTCGACAAGGATCTGGGCCTCGACAGCCTGGGCCGGGCGGAGCTGCTCTCGCGGCTGGAGAAGGCGTTCGAGGTGGCCCTGCCGGAGAGCCTGGTGGCCTCGGCCGAGACGCCGCGCGACCTGTTGCGGGCGGTGTCGAGCGCCGGCAAGGCGCCGGGCGTGCCGGCGGCGGAGCTCGAGCCGATGGCGGCGACGCTGAGCGCGGACGAGGCGGTGCCGCACGGCGCCCACACCCTGGTCGAGGTGCTCGAGTGGCACGTCGAGCGCCACCCCGACCGCCGCCACGTCGCTTACCTGCCCAGCGACGGGGTGGTCGAGGAGCTCACCTACGGCCAGCTCTTCGAGCGCGCCAGCCGCATCGCCGCCGGGTTGGAGGCGGCGGGCCTCGAACCGGGCCAGAAGGCCGGGCTGATGCTGCCCAGCGGGCTGGACTACTTCGCCACCTTCTTCGGCGTGCTCATCGCCGGCGCCGTGCCGGTGCCGCTCTACCCGCCGGTACGGCCGAGCCAGCTCGAGGACCATCTGCGGCGGCAGGCCGGAATCCTCAACACCGCCCAGGCCCGCGTGCTGGTGGCGATGCCCGAGGTGCTGCAGCTGGCGCGGCTGGTCAAGGCACAGATCCCCACCCTCTCCGGCGTGCTCACGGTCGCGGAACTCGGCGCCACCACCACGCCGCCACGGCGGCCGGTCCTCAAGCCTGACGACGTCGCCTTCCTCCAGTTCACCTCGGGCAGCACCTCGGATCCCAAGGGGGTGATCCTCACCCACGCCAACCTGCTGGCCAACCTGCGCGCCATCGACGCTTCGATCGAGCTCGGGCCCCACGACACGGTGGTGAGCTGGCTGCCGCTCTACCACGACATGGGCCTGATCGGCGCCTGGATGGGGTCGCTCTACTTCGCCATGCAGCTCGTCCTGATGTCGCCGCTGGCCTTCCTCACCCGGCCGGCGCGCTGGCTCAAGGCGGTGCACAAGTACCGCGGCACGCTGTCGGCGGCGCCCAACTTCGCCTACGAGCTGTGCCTCAAGAAGATCGACGACAGCGAGATCGAGGGCATCGATCTCTCCTCCTGGCGGGCGTCGCTCAACGGCGCCGAGCCGGTGAGCCCCGAGACCATCCGCCGCTTCAGCGAGCGCTTCGCGCCCTACGGCTTCAAGCCCGGCGCCATGCTGCCGGTCTACGGCCTGGCCGAGAACTCCCTCGCCGTGGCCTTCCCACCGTGGGGCCGCGGCCCCCGGATCGACGCGGTCAAGCGTCTCGAGCTGAGCGGCGCCGGTGAAGCGTTGCCGGCCGGCGACGACGACGAGGACGCGCTGCGCTTCGTCGGCTGCGGCTACCCCCTGCCCGGCCACGAGATCCGCATCGTCGACGCCACCGGCAACGAGCTGGCGGAGCGGCGCGAGGGGCGCATCCAGTTCCGCGGCCCCTCGGCGACCAGCGGCTACTTCCGCAACCCCGCGGCCACCGCCGCCTTGTTCGACGGCGACTGGCTGGACTCGGGCGACCGGGGCTACATCGCCGAGGGCGAGATCTACATCACCGGCCGGGCCAAGGACATGATCATCCGCGCCGGGCGCAACATCTACCCGCAGGAGCTCGAGGAGGCGGTGGGCAACCTCGAGGGCGTGCGCAAGGGCTGCGTCGCGGTCTTCGGCAGCACCGATGCGGCGACCGGGACCGAGAAGCTGATCGTCCTGGCCGAGATCCGCGAGAGCGACGAGGAGGCGCGCCAGCGGCTGCGCGACGAGATCCAGAGCGTCGCCGTCGACCTCGCCGGCACCCCCGCCGACGACGTAGTGCTGGTCGCGCCGCAGACGGTGCCCAAGACCTCGAGCGGCAAGATCCGCCGCGCCGCCGGGCGCGAGCTCTACGAGGGCCGCCGCCTGGGCAGCCGCGGGCCGGTCTGGTGGCAGGTGGCGCGGCTCGCCCTGGCCGGGGCCAGGCCGCAGCTCAAGCGCTCGGCCCAGGCCGCCGGCGAGGTGCTGTACGCGGGCCGCTTCTGGCTCACCGTGGGGCTCGCGGTGCTGCCGGTGGCGGCGGGCGTGACGCTGCTGCCCAAGCTCGCCCGCCGCCGCCGGGTGGCGCGCGGCGCCGCCCGCCAGCTGGCCAGGTTGACCTCGATGCCGCTGCGCATCGACGGCCTCGACCACCTGCGCGACGCCGGGCCGCTGGTCATCGCCGCCAACCACGCCAGCTATCTCGACGCCTTCGCCTTGACCGCGGCGCTGCCCACCGCGGGCGCCTTCCTGGCCAAACGCGAGCTGAGCGACAGCTTTCTCGCCCGCCTGCTGCTGGAACGGCTGGGCGCGTTGTTCGTCGAGCGGTTCGACGCCGAGAAGAGCGTCGAA
The DNA here is from genome assembly GCA_963781065.1 of Thermoanaerobaculia bacterium. Classification (GTDB taxonomy): domain Bacteria; phylum Acidobacteriota; class Thermoanaerobaculia; order Multivoradales; family JAHEKO01; genus CALZJC01. The sequence goes on from CAWAET010000004.1 coordinate 166,509, forward strand.
GACACCCAGCGAGCGCTGGCGGCGATCCGCGACGGCGAGTCGCTGCTGTTCTTCCCCGAGGGCACCTTCGACCGCGCTCCGGGCCTGAGGCCGTTCCGCATGGGCGCCTTCTACGTCGCCGCCCAGGCCGGCGCGCCGGTGGTGCCGGTGGCGATCCGCGGCACCCGGTCGATGCTGCGCGGCGACGACTGGTTCCCGCGGCGCGGCGCGATCACCATCACCATCCGCCCGCCGATCGCCCCGGAGGGCAACGACCTGGCGGCGGCGGTGCGGCTGCGCGACAAGGTGCGGGCCGAGATCCTGGCGCACTGCGGCGAGCCGGATCTGGGCGGGTAGCCGCGGGCAGGCCGGAAGCCGAAGAGCGACCCGAGGGCGGAAGTAGCTGGTTGGGCGTCAGTGCCGAAGGGCCGGCCGGCTCGGAGGGGTGGGATGGGGTCTCCTCCGGACGGCTCGTTTCGGTCGGACTTTTGGGGGTGGCTCTCGCCTCTGCGTTCCTCGCTGCCGCCGGCGGTGGACTACGAGCATCCCTGCCCGCGCTCGTCACGATGCCGTCGGAGACCCCATCCCACCCCTCTGACGCCGGCCTCCGTTAGTGGTAGCTGGCTGTCCCCGAGGCTGATCGTCGCAGGGTGGCCCCAGCCCGGCGCTGTGCACCGACCGGAGAGCGTAGCCGGAGTGGGACGTGCCCGACGGCCGGGCTTCGCCTCCAGACCACCCCGTCGCTGCGCTCGCAGCCAAGGCTCCGCTCTCGGGGTGGTCGTTCCGGCTACGCCCTACGACCGTGCCAAGTACCGACCGTTCCAGAGCGCGACACCGCAGGGCGCAGCCGGAGTGGGCGCCCCGCGAGGAGCGAAGCATAAACATGCAATAGCGAAGCGACCGCGGGGCGACCCGGAGGCGAAGCCCGGCCCACTTGCACGACCGGAGGGCGTAGCCGGAGTGGACGCCCCCGGGGAGCGAAGCCTTGGCTGCGAGCGCAGCGACCGGGGAGCGGCCACGCAGGCGGAGCCCGGCCCGTGGGCACGACCGGAGGGCGTAGCCTGAGTGGGCATCCCCCGAGGAGCAAAGCATTGGCTGCGAGCGCAGCGACCGTGGGGCGGGGGGGGGGCGACCCGCAGGCGAAGCCCGGCCCAGTGCACGGACCTGGGGAACAGTCGGAGGAGACCCCAGCCTCGCCGGTTCAAAAGAGCCGCGCGAGGCTCCGGCGCAGGTGCTCCTGGCCGCGGTCGGTGAAGCGGGCCAGCTCGGCGAGCATCGGGTCGGCGCCCGGGCCCTCCTCGAGCACCACCACGAAGGGCTCCACCTCGCGGTGCGCCGGGATCGTCGACAGCTTCCAGTAGAGCAGCCCGGCCAGCATCTCGCCGCCCATCTCCTCGTGCACCCGGTAGAGCGCCGCGATCGCCGCCGCCCGCTCGCCGGTGTCGACCGGCTCGGTGCGCCAGTCGAACAGCCGCTCGCCGGCGCCCGAGCGCAGCACCGCCACCCCCTCGCCGGCCCACGGCCGCAGCGTGGTGTTGGCGCGGGCGACGTAGCCGATCTCGGTGAACAGGATCTGCCGGTCCCCGAGGCCGCGGGCGCGGCGGAAGCCGTCGATGCCGCTCAGCACCCGCCGCCAGCCGGCCTCGAGCTGGCCCGCGAGGTCGGCGGCGGCGAGCCCCGGCACCTCCCAGCCCCGCAGCGGAAAGTAGGCGTTGATGCCGATCAGGTCGAGCTCGTCCCAGAACGCCACCGCGTCGTACTGGTCGAAGTTGGCGGCGTAGGTCAGCCGGCCGGCGTAGTGGCGGCGGGCGGTGGCGATGACCCGGCGCCAGTGCTCGTCGAGCAGCTGGCGGCGCCGGTTGATCCGGACCACCGGATCGGTCTCGTCGAGCGCCGCCGTCCGCCGCGCCCACTCGCCGTGGGCCGACGCCTCGGCCGCGAGGTAGCTCTCGAGCGACTCGTACCCCGGGTGCCGGTCCGCCGCCGTGGGGCCGTTGCCGCCGGCCGCGTGCTCGAGCAGCCGGTCGTGCTCCCGGTCGACCTTCTCCTGGTTTGTCCAGTACTCCTCGAGCGCCGGCAGCTCATCCACCGGCAGCGTGTTGGTCAGCGAGTTGAGCTCGCTGGCCACCGCCAGCACCTCCACGCCCTCGGCCTCGGCGATCGCCGCCCAGTGGGCGGTGAACCGCCGGTAGCGCCAGAACCAGTCGGCCAGCTCGGCATCGGTGCGCGGCTGGATCATGCCGTGCCAGAAGAACTCGTTGCGGCTGAAGGCGTGGTCCAGCGCCACCCGCAGGACCAGCACCACCTTCAGCCCCGACGCCTTGGCGGTGCGGATCTCGGCCACCACCCACGGCTCCTCCTCCTCGTACCAGAGGTTGGAGGAGTCCCAGTCGCCCTGCTTGGCGTAGACCGTCACCGCGACGGTGTTCATCTCGGCCTCTTCGAGCGCCCGCACCCAGGCCTCGTGGTCGGGCTCGTTGACCTGGATGCCGCCGAGCAGGAAGTCGGGCTCGAGCGAGTTGGCCAGGACGAAGAACGGCAGGGCCAGCAGGACCAGCATGAGGGCGACGAGGCGCATCGTTCCAAGGGGCAGCTACGGCTGCCGGCCGGGAACCGTTTCATCCGCGGCGCGACACTCCGGCGGCTCGCCGACGGGCGCCCCGGGTAGGATCGTGGTCCCGAGCCGCTTCACCCCACCGAGCATAGCCTGCCGCGGCGGCAAGGGAACCCGCGGGGCCAGGCGGCGTATATGGAAAGGGCGCCGTCCGCGCGCCGCCCCGCCGACAGCGTCATGAAGATCCGCACCCAGCTCGTCCTCGCCCTGTTCCTGCTGGCGGTGGTGCCGCTGGCCGGCATCGTGCTCTACAGCTATGTCTCCTCGCGGCAGGCGGTGCGCGAGGCGGTCGAGCAGGACGCCGCCGAGCTGACGCGCGAGATGGAGGAACGGGTGGCCGAGATCGGCTCCGACCTCAACCGCCGGTTCGAGAGGGTCGGCGCGATGCCGGTCTGGCGCAGTCTCACCGAGGCGCCCGACGAGCGCGACAGCGCCGTGGGCATGGTGCTCTCCGAGCTCGGCGAGGTGGCGCCGCTGCTGCGCTCGCTGGAGTTCGTGCCGGCCGAGGCGCCGCCGGTGATGCCGGCACCACCCGGGCCGTCGCCGGACGCCGGGCCCGCCGCGCCGCCGGGGGTCGGCCCCGCCCCGCCGCCGCCAGCCGCTCCGCCACCCGGGCCGCGCCCCGCCAGGGCCTGGGTGATCGACTTCTCCGAGGCGATGAAGAGCCTCGAGGCCGAGATGGACGCCGAGCTGCCGGACGGCCTGCGCCAGCGCATCCTCTCCGGCCTGAGGATCGGCGCCGACGAGGCGCGCCGGTTCTCGCTCGAGATGGCGGCCAAGGACTTCGAGCTCGACGCCGAGGACCTCGAGAAGAAGATCGAAGCGATGGCGCTCGGCGTCGAAGAGGACGAGCAGATGCGGGCGCTGCGCCGGCTCCAGGAGCTCCAGCTGCAGAGCCGCGCCCTGGCCTCGCACCGCGAGTACCTGCGCCACCGCGAGCGCGAGGGCATCGCGGGGCAGATCGAAGTGCCGGTCGAGGTGGAGGTGCCGATCCGCGAGGGCGGCGAAGTGGTCGGCAGCCTTCGCGCCCAGATCAGTCCGGGCGAGATCCTCCACCGGGTGCTCAGCCGCACCCGCCGCGATCAAGGCGAAATTCCTTTCGCCATCGACCAGGGGGGCAACCTGGTGACGCTGGGAGATGACGATCGGCAACAGCTCGAGGCGCTGCCCGTGGGCGACATCGCCGGCGGCAAGCCGGCCCCGGCCGACATCATGAGCAACTGGGTCCTGGTCACCCGGTTGGAGCCCACCAGCGGCCTGACCTTCGGGATCGCGCGGCCGATCCGCGAGTCCCTGGAGCGGATCAAGCGCGCCTCGGCGCGCAACCTCGGCTACGGCATGGCCCTGATCGGTCTCGCCCTGATCGGCATCCTGCCGCTGTCGCGGCGGATGACCCGCGGCCTGCAGTCGGTCACCGAGAGCGCCGAGCGGGTGGCCCGGGGCGACCTCAAGACACGCGTGCCGGTCACCGGCAGGGGCGAGATCGGCCAGCTGGCCAACGCCTTCAACCGGATGGCCCACGACCTCGAGCGCAACCAGGAGAAGCTGGTGGAGGAGGTGCGGCTGCGGCACGACCAGGAGGTGCGCCAGGAGCTGCTCGAGGTCGAGTACCGGCGCAAGACCGCCGAGCTGGAGGAGGCGCGCCGATTCCAGCTGTCGCTGCTGCCGCGCGAGCTGCCCGAGCACCCGGCCTACGAGGTGGCGGTGGCGATGCGCACCGCCACCGAGGTCGGCGGCGACTACTACGACTTCCGCATCACCCCCCGCGGCGCCCTGGTGGCGGCGGTGGGCGACGCCACCGGCCACGGCGCCACCGCCGGCACCATGGTGACCGTGGTCAAAAGCCTCTTCTCCGCCCACCCGCCCGAGAGCGAGCTGGGCGCCTTTCTCGACGAAGCCAACCTGACGGTGCGCAAGATGGAGCTCGGGCGGATGGCCATGGCCCTCTGCCTGGCCCGCTTCGGGGACGGCCGCATGACCTTCTCCTCGGCCGGGATGCCGCCCGCCCTGGTGCGCCGCGCGGGCGACGGCCGGGTCGAGGAGCTGACCTCGCCCGGCATGCCGCTCGGCGGGCTGGCCGACGGCTACCCCGAGCTCGAGATCGAGCTCGCCCCGGGCGACCTCGTCGTCCTGATGTCCGACGGCCTGCCCGAGCTGCCCGACGCCGCCGGCGAGCCGCTGGGCTACGAGCGGGTCGGCCGGGTGGTTGCCGAGGCTCCGGAAGGCGAGCCGCAGGAGATGATCGACGCCCTGATGCGGGCGGCCGAGAAGTGGGCCGGCAAGGGGGCGCCGAACGACGACATCACCTTCGTGGTGCTGAGGGTGCGGTAGCCGGGCCCCGGAGCGGCGGGCCCGGCGGCGGGCCCGCCGCCCGACCCGCCCGATCGACCGGAGACAGCCGGGCTCAGAATCAGGGCCGTGGAACGTATGCTAGCGTACGTCATATGAAGCGCACGACGATCTTCATCGAGGAGCCGATGGAACGGGACCTCACCGCGCTGGCGGAGCAGGAGGGGCGCCCCAAGGCCGCTCTGGTGCGCGAGGCGCTCGGCGAGTATCTAGCTCGCCAGCAGCGGGGCGGGCGCCGGCTGGGCTTCGCCGCAATCGGCGGCAGCGGCCGCGGCGACACGGCGGAGCGCCACGAAGAGCTTCTCTGGCAGGAGGAAGAGGGAGCGGCGGCAAGGCCCGCCATCCCCCCCACCGGCTACCTGCCGAGGAAGCGCTGATGCCGCTTTTGGTCGACACCGGTCCGCTCTACGCCCTGGCGGACGTCGACGACGACTGGCACGTGCGGGCGGCCGAGCTCCTGCTGCGGACGCGCGAGACCCTGCTCGTGCCGGTGACCGTGCTCGCGGAAGTGACCCACCTGCTCAACCTTCGCCTGGGCGCGGCTGCCGAAGGGCGCTTCGTCGCCTCGCTGGCGGCCGGCGAGCTGACGATCGAGCCGCTCTTCCGGGCCGACCTCGAGCGCGCGGCCGAGCTCCTCGCGGCCTACCCCGACCTCGGGTTCATCGACTGCACCGTCGTGGCGATGGCCGAGCGGCTGCGGCTGCGGTCGCTCGTCACCACCGATCGGCGCCACTTCTCGGCGGTGCGGCCGCGGCATGTCGAGGGGTTCGAGCTGTTGCCGTAGGCGCGGCTCGCTCTTCAATCCCTGACGCTGCTCGATCGCCGAGCCCACCCCGCCCGCGATCCGTCGGTCACCGATGCGCGTGGTAGAAAACGCAGGCGCCATCCTCGGCGCCTGGAGGTGAAGATGACGACACCCGAACGGCGCGGCGGCCTCGATCGCCGCCGCTTCCTGGCCTTCTTCGCCGCCCTCGGGCTGGCCGGCACCTCGCTGCCACGGCGGCTGTGGGCCGCCGCCGGCCAGGGGCCGATCACCAAGAAGGTGCTGGCCCGGGCCGAGCAGGTGGCCGGCCTCGAGTTCACCGACGAGGAACGCCAGCTGATGCTCGACGGCCTCAACGAGCTGCGCGAGGACTATGCCGCCCTGAGGGAGGTGGGTCTCGACAACTCGGTGCCGCCGGCCTTCCGCTTCGATCCCCATCTCGGGCCACCACCCGCCGGACCGGGCCGTGGGGCGCGCCCCTGGCTGCCGCCCACCGAGCGGCCGGCCGGCGACGACGACCTGGCGTTCCTGCCGGTGACCCGCCTGGCGGCGCTTCTGGCGGGCGGCGAGGTGAGCTCGGTCGAGCTCACCCGCCTCTACCTCGAGCGCATCGGCCGGCTCGACCCGCTGCTCGAGGCGGTGGTCACCCGCACCGAAGAGCGCGCCCTCGAGGCGGCCGACCGGGCCGACCGCGAGCTCGCCGCCGGCCGCCGCCGTGGCGCCCTGCACGGCATCCCCTGGGGCGCCAAGGACCTGCTGGCGGTCGCCGGCTACCCGACCACCTGGGGGGCGACGCCGTTCAAGGACCAGCGGCTGGCCGAGGACGCCACCGTGGTGCGGCGGCTGGACGCGGCCGGCGCCGTGCTGGTGGCCAAGCTGACCCTGGGCGCCCTGGCCTGGGGCGACGTCTGGTTCGGCGGCACGACCAAGAACCCCTGGAACCTGGAGCAGGGATCGAGCGGCTCATCCGCCGGCCCCGCCGCCGCCACCGCCGCCGGGCTGGTGGGCTTCGCCATCGGCAGCGAGACCTGGGGCTCGATCGTCTCGCCCTCGACCCGCTGCGGCGTCACCGGTCTCAGGCCCACTTTCGGCGCGGTCAGCCGCCACGGCGCCATGGCGCTCTCCTGGACGATGGACAAGCTGGGCCCGATGTGCCGCTCGGTCGAGGACTGCGCCCTGGTCTACGACGCCATCCGCGGCCCCGACGGCGCCGACACCACCGTGGTCGAAGGCCCGTTCGACTGGCGGCCCGAGCGCGACCCCACCGAGCTGCGCCTGGGCTACCTGGCGCAGGAGTTCGAGAAGGAGCCGGAGGAGGACCAGGCCGAGTGGCACGCCCTCAACCTAGAGACCCTCGAGACCCTCGAACGGCTCGGCTTCGAGCTGGTGCCGATCGAGCTGCCCAAGCTGCCGGTGAGCGCGCTGTCGTTCATCCTCACGGCCGAGGCCGGAGCGGCCTTCGACGAGCTGACCCGCGACGGCCGCGACGACGAGCTGGTGCGCCAGATCGAGAACGCCTGGCCCAATGTCTTCCGCCAGTCGCGGATGATCCCGGCGGTCGAGTACATCCGGGCCAACCGGGTGCGCACCCTGGTGATGCGCGAGATGGAGGCGCTGATGCGGCAGGTCGACGTCTACCTGACGCCCACCTTCGGCGGCGGCAACCTGCTGCTGACCAACCTCACCGGCCACCCGCAGGTGGTGTTGCCCAACGGCTTCCGCGCCGACGGCACGCCAACCTCGACCACCTTCACCGGCCGGCTGTTCGGCGAGGCGGAGGTGCTGGCGGTGGCCAAGGCGTACCAGGACGCGACCGACTTCCACCTGCGGCGGCCGCGGCTGGAGCCGCTCGCGGCAGGCTAGAGACGCCGGGACCGGACGCTCTGCCGGTACAATCCGCGGGTGTCGGATCGGCGAGGCTCTCTCGGCCTCAACCTCCTCCTCCTAGCGCTGTCGCTGGTCTTCACCGCCCTGGTCGCGGAGGGTGGGCTGCGTCTGCTGGCCCACTTCCGCAACCAGGGGCTGCTGGCGACCGCCCTCGCTTCGCCGGTGGAGGTCCCCGATAGCGGCCATGCGTACCTGGGGCACATGATCCAGCTGTCGCCCAACCCGCGGATCATCTACCAATTCAAGCCCGATCTCGACGTCGTCTTCGTCGACGCCCCGGTGACCATCAACGCCGCCGGCTTCCGCGGGCCGCTCTACCCGCAGGCCAAGCCGCCAGGGACCCGCCGCATCGTCGGGCTGGGCGACTCGTTCATGTTCGGCCACGGGGTCGGCGACCGCGAGGTCTACCTGCGGGTGGTCGAAGAGCTGCTCGACCGGTTCGCCGTCGGCACCCGGTTCGAGGCCGTCAACACCGCGGTGCCGGGCTACAACACGGTGATGGAGGTCGAGACCCTGAAGGACAAGGGCCTGGCCTACGAGCCGGACGTGGTGCTGATCCACTTCGTCGGCAACGATCTCGAGCTACCCAACTTCATCCGTGTCGAGCAGCCGGTGCTGGCCCTCGACCGCTCCTTCCTGGTCGACCTGCTGCGCGGCGCCTTCGCCTCCTCGACCACCGTTCGCGGGCGCCTGCGCCGCTACGGGCTCGCGTGGTCGCCCCAGGCCGAGGGCACCCGCCGCTTCGTCAACGACCCCGAGGAGGCGCCGTCGCAGTACCGTTCGATGGTCGGTTGGGACGCCTGGGACGCGGCCATGGAAGAGCTGGCGGACCTCGCCGAGGAGCACAGCTTCCGACCGCTTCTGGTCACTTTCTCGGTGACCTTCGCCCACCGCCAGCAGCACGTCTTCGAGGTCGCGCAACGGCTCGGGATCGACACCCTCAACGTGGGCGATATCTTCCGCGACTACCTCGAGGAGCGGGGGATCGACGACTTTCGCGGCTCGCCGCTGGCCGTCAGCGACGACAACCGGCACCCGTCGGCGCTCGGCCACCGCATCGCCGCCCGGGCGATCTACCGCTGGCTGTGCGAGGAGCAGTTCGCGGCCGAGCTCTCCACCTGCGAGCTGCCGCCCTGGGAGGCGGCCGGCGAGGACCTGCCGGCGGCGGCGGCCGGGCCGTGACGCCGATCCGGCCGCCGGCACGGCTCCCTCCCTGCCGGGGCTGCGGTAGCGTACAGGCACCGCCATGCCCCGCCGCAACCACCCACGCAGCGACGGCAGCAGCGCGCCGCGTGCCCGCCGAACGCCCCGGCCCGACCCGACGCCCGCGGAGTTGGGAGAGCTGGAACGGCTCACCGACGCTCTGCCGGCACCGCTGCGCGCCTTTCGCGACCGCGGCCTGCTGAGCGCCAAGCGCCGGTTCTGCCTCGAGCAGGCGATTCGCAATCGCACCCGGAGCCTGGTGGTCGTGCTGCACGGCGTGCACGACCCGCACAACCAGGCGGCGGTGATGCGCACCTGTGAGGCGCTGGGTCTGCAAGAGATCGTGGTGGTGGCCGAGGCCAGCGAGGCGTTCCGGCCCAGCAGCCGAGTGACCCAGAACGCCTTCCGCTGGCTGGACCTCAGCCACCGGCCGGATTTCTCGAGCGCCGCCGCTGTCTTGCGCGGGCGCGGCCTGCGCCTGCTGGCCGCCGACGTCGCGGGCCGGCCCCTGGCCGCGGTCGACTTCGCGCCGCCCACGGCTCTGGTCTTCGGCAACGAGTCGCGCGGCCTGCCGGCGGCGGTGGTAGCGGGCTGCGACGGCAGCTTCTCGATCCCGATGTACGGCCTGTCGCAGTCGCTCAACGTCTCGGTGGCGGCCGGGGTGGCGCTGCACTGGGCGATCGAGGCACGGCGGCGGGCCTTCGGCGGATCCGGAGATCTCGACGAGACCGAGCGCGCCGAGCTGCGGCGGCGGTTCTATCTCCAGGCCGCCGGCAACAAGGTGCCTGACGAGCTGCGCCGCGAGATCGAGGCGCTTGCCCTCACCCGGTAGATTGCCCGCCATGGCCCGCCCGGATCTGCTGACCCTGGCCCGGATGGAGCGCCGGCGCGACAGCCTGGAGATCGACTTCACGCTCGACGGCCGGCCGTTTCGCAAACGGTACCGCTGGGCGGGCGTCGACCTGCCGGCGCTCGAGCGGCGGCACGGCCGCGAGCTGCTCGAGCGGATCTACTTCCATCTCGCCGCCCTCGAGGCCATCCCCTTCGCCGGCCTGCGGCCGCGCCGGCTGGAGTTCGGCTCCTGGCGGCGGTTCGCCACCGCCGAGCTGGAGGCGCTGTGGCGCCGGCTGCTGCGCGGCGTCGGGGCCCAGTGGCGGTGGGAGAACGGCCTGCCCGACGATGCCGGCCCGGTCTGGGTGGGCGACCGGGCGCCAGGCGGGGCGAGCCCGGGCGCGGTCGAGCCCGGTGAGGTGCCCAGCCTCTGCTTCAACGGCGGCGGCAAGGACAGCCTGGTGGCGATGAGGCTGCTGGAGCGGGCCGGCCTGGCCTATGCCACCCTGGCCTACTCGCACTCGACCTACGGCGGCGAACGGCTGCAGCACGAGCTGATCGGCGGCGTCGAGCGGCTCTGCCGGCCCGCCCGCGGCCACCTGCAGTGGGTCGAGGACGAGCTCTGGGACGAGCCCGCCGCCCTCGCTCGCGAGTACGGCGTGAGCCGCCCGATCGTCTGCGAGACGCCGATCTCCATCTTCGCCGCGCTGCCGCTGGCGCTGGCGCACGGCTACCGCCACCTGGTGCTGGCCAACGAGCGCTCGGCCGACGAGGGCAGCTTCGTCTGGCCGGACAGCGGCCCGGCGCCCGGCGAGGAGGTCAACCACCAGTGGGGCAAGTCGTTCGCGGCCGAGCGGCTGATCGACGGCTACCTGCGACGCCACCTGCTGAGCAACGTCTCCTACTTCAGTCTGCTCAAGCCGATCTGGGACGCGGTCATCTTCAACCTGCTGCGCGGCGAAGGCGAGGCGGTGCGCGCAACGCACTCCTGCAGCGTTCGCAAGCCCTGGTGCGAGACCTGCCCCAAGTGCGCCTACGTCGGGCTGGGCTTCCACGCCTATCTCGAGCCGGAGCTGGTGGCGGGTCTGTTCGCCGCCAACCTGTTCGACCGGCCGGAGAACCTGGAGCACTACCGCGGCCTGCTGGGCCTCGACCGGCCCAAGCCGTTCGAGTGCGTCGGCGAGATCGGCGAGAGCCGGCTGGCGATGGAGCTCTGCCGGCGGCGCGGCGCCACCGGCCAGGCCGTCGACGAGTGGGCGCGGCACGCCTCGGGGTTCGACCCGCGGGCGGCGCTCGATCGCTACCTGCGGGTGGACGAAGCGGCAGCGGGCGGGCTGCCCGAGGAGGTCGCGCGGACGGTCCTGCCGCGGCTGCGCGAGGGCGCCGCCGAAGCTCGCCGCAGGGTCGAGGCCTGGCTCTAGCCCGAGCTTCTCACCGGCTCTCGTAGCAAGCCGGCGGTAGAGTTGCCCCATGGCGAGGCTGGTGCTGCTCGGAACCGGGACCTGCCAGCTCGAGGACGGCCGCGCCGCCTCCTCGGCGCTGGTCGAGCTGGAGGGCCTGCGCCTCGTCTTCGACTGCGGCCGGGGCGTCGCCGCGCGGCTGGCCGCGCTGGGCTATCGCCAGGACCAGCTCGGCCACATCGTCATCTCCCACTTCCACGCCGACCACGTCTCCGACCTGGTGCCGCTGCTCCAAGCCGGCTCCTGGTCGTGGACCGACCCGCGCCATCGCGACCTGCACATCTGGGGGCCGCCCGGCCTGCGGCGGCTGGTCGAGGGCTGGCTCGAGCTCTACGGCCCGGAAACGCTGGTCAACCCGGACCGCTACCGGGTCGAGTTGCACGAGCTGCCCTCGGGAGCCTTCACCATCGACGGCCGGAACTTCGAGTTCGTCAGCCTGCCGCCGGCCGGCAACCACGGCCTCGGCTTCGCGGTCGGCGGCCGGCGGTACGCCCTGACCGGGGACTCCGGCTTCCACCCGGAAGAGGTGGCGTTTCTCAGCGGGCGGGAGCTGGCGGTTTTCGACTCGGGCCACCTCGAAGAGGAGGAGATCGTCGAGCTGGCCGCCCGCAGCCAGGCGCGGCGGCTGGTCTGCTCGCACCTCTACCGCCCGCTCGACGCCGCGGTCCTGGGAGCCCGGGCCGCCAAGGCCGGCTTCACGGGCGAGCTGATCGTCGGCGAGGACGGCATGGCCTTCGACCTGTAGCCCGGCCCCGGCCGTGGCACCAGCACGTTCTCCCGCGGCCTCTGGCGGCCCCGCGCCGGCAGCTCGGTCGCGTGCTACGCTGATTCGGTGACGACCGAGCGGCGCCTCTACCGGGTCTCCTTCTTCCAGCAGGGAGAGGTCTACGAGGTCTACGCCAATCAGGTGAGCCAGGGCAACCTGTTCGGCTTCGTCGAGCTCGAAGGACTGCTCTTTGGCGAGCGTTCCGAGGTGCTGGTGGACCCCTCGCAGGAGAAGCTCGCCAGCGAGTTCAAGGACGTCGAACGGGTCTACGTGCCGATGCACGCCGTGCTGCGGATCGACGAGGTCGCCAAGCCGGGGGTGAGCCGGATCACCAAGCCCGAGGGCGAGGCGGCCAAGGTGACCAACTTCCCCGGTCCGATCTACACCCCGTCGCCGCGGCCCGAGAAGAGCTGACTCCCAGGACGGAGTAGCCGTCCGATGCGCATCGAGCTCGCCGACGGCCACCACCTCCGGAGCTATCGCGCCGGCGACAAGGCGGCGCTGGTGGCCCATGCCGACAACAAGAACGTCTCGCGCAACCTGCGCGACCGGTTTCCCCATCCCTACACGCCGCAGGCGGCCGACGGGTGGCTCAGACACGTCGCCGCCGAACGGCCCGAGACCAGCTTCGCCATCGCCAGCCCGAAGGAGCTCGTCGGCGGCATCGGCATCGAGCTGGGCGAGGACGTCCACCACCGCTCGGGTGAGATCGGCTTCTGGCTGGGCGAGCCGTTCTGGGGGCGCGGCATCGTCACCCGGGCGTTACGCGCCTTCACCCCCTGGGCCTTCGAGCGCTACGACCTGCTACGGATCTGGGCCGGCGTGTTCGACAGCAACCCGGCCTCGGCGCGGGTGCTGGAGAAGGCCGGCTACACCTTGGAGGGCCGCCACCGGGCCGCGGTGATGAAGGACGGGCGGGCGCTCGACGAGCTGATCTACGCCCGGCTCCGCTTCGAATCGACGCCCCGGGCCCAATAGCTCTGCAGTGATTCCCTCAGTCGCTGTCGGTCGGAATCGCTTCCGAGTCCGCGTCGCTGTCCGAGTCCGAATCGTCGTCGTCCCGATCGAGGGCGTAGATCTTCCCGGCACCATAGTCGGCGACCCATAGGTCTCCGTCGCGGGCCACCGCGACACTGTTGAAGCTCAATCCGGGGAAGGCCACCGAAGTCGTAGAGAAGCCCGCGGCAAAGTCCTCGACAAGAAAGCCACCGGCGCCGTCGTCGACCAGTCGACGGATCATGCCGTCCGCGGCGTCCGAAACGTAGATCGGTCCGCCGTTCTCTCCCTGGGCGACGAAGTCGATGCGGGTGCCGACGCTGGTCGCCAGCACGGTCTCGGCTCCGCTGTCGATGTCCCACGCCTCGACCTGATTGAAGCAGCAGAGGTTGCCGCCGCCGTCGACGCGGAAGCGAACCGCCGCCAGCAGGATGCGATCGTCGGTCAGCTGCAACCCGTCGGCGCGTACGCTGCGGTCCTTGAACTCGCTGATGTTGCCCGCGCGGTCGATGCGCAGGATCGAGCCCGACGTGGCGGCGGCGAAGATGTCGCCGGTTACCGGGTCGGCGACAACACCGATCAGGTTGCCGGTGATGCCGGGCACGCCACCGGTGGCGTAGAAGTTTCCGAGCACGCCTTTGCGCGAGATCTCCTGAACGCCGCCGTTGGGAGTTCCGAACTGGGCCGCCAGATACCCGCCCCAGGGATCCTCGCCGACGTTGATCCACTGCAGACCGTTGACTTGAGCCAGCACCTTGGTCTTGCCGTTCCGCTTGACCCTGGTGAGCACGCGGTTCACCGGGTCGCCGGGGGGAACGTTCTGCGCCTCGGCCACCACCACCTTGCTCGAGCCCACCGGCACCATGCCCTCTGGACCGTTCAGCCCGGAGGCGACCTCTTCGATCGAGAAACCGGGAACCAACACTGTCTGCGCCTGGGCGCCGCCAGCCACCAGGCAGGCCAACATCGCAGCGGCCAGCAGCCCCGACCAGCGGCGAAGCCGCGCCGTGCTCGGATTGAGACGTTCGATCTTCCTCGACATGGAAACCCCCTCCAATTGAACCCAAAGTCGGTGTGCCAAAGCCCTATCGGGCGAACGTTATCACTAGCTTCTTGGGGGGCGAAAGCTCGCCCCACGGGCATCACAGACCCGCGAGCACGCCCTACTCCCTGGCGATCGAATCGCGCAGGTTGACCGGTGACCGCGACGCCCGCAGGCGCAGGTTGAGCATCTCGACAAAGACCGAGAAGCCCATCGCGAAGTAGATGTAGCCCTTGGGGATGTGGTGGTCGAGCCCGTCGGCCACCAGCGCCATGCCGATCAGCAGCAGGAAGGACAGCGCCAGCATCTTGACCGTCGGGTGACGCTCGACGAACTCGCCCAGTGACCTGGCGAAGAACATCATGAAGCCGACCGCGATGACGATCGCGATCACCATGATCGGCACCTCCTTGACCATGCCGACGGCCGTGATCACCGAGTCGAGCGAGAAGACGATGTCGAGCAGGGTCACCTGCACCAGGGTGGCGCCGAAGGCGGCCTTGACCTTGGACGAGGTCGACCCTTCGACGCCCTCGAGCTTGTTGTGGATCTCGTGCGTCGCCTTGGCGAGCAGGAACAGGCCGCCGACGATGAGAATCAGGTCGCGACCCGAGATCTCGTTGCCGAAGACGGTGAACCAGGGCGAGGTCAGCCGGATGATCCAGGCGAGCGAGATGAGCAGCAGGATGCGCATCCCCATCGCCAGGCCGAGCCCGATCAGCCGCGCCGACTGGCGCTGATGCTCGGGCAGCCTGCCGGTGAGGATCGAGATGAAGATGATGTTGTCGACCCCGAGAACGATCTCGAGGACGGTCAGGGTGACGAGGGCGATCCAGGCTTGTGGGTCGCTGATCCATTCCATTTTCGCGGTCTCCTTGCTCGAACAACGAACTCTACCAGCGGCGCCGGGACCTCTCCCCGCGGCGCTATGGCAGGCCCGCCGGCCGTGTACTATCCTGCCCCCTCGCCGGTGGGTGGTCACGGCGTGACTCCGACCGGTCTCCCCCCAGGAAAGACGTATGGATTTCGCATGGAGCGCTGATCGACTCGAGCTGCGGCGTGGCGCCGTGGAGTTCGCCTCGCGCCGGCTGGCCGAGGGGACGATCGAGCGCGACCGCGAGGGCCTCTTCCCGCGCCCGCTCTGGGATGCCTGCGCCGAGTTCGGGCTGCAGGGGATGCTGGTGCCGGAGCGCTGGGGCGGCGGCGGCCACGACCTGCTCTCGGCCGTCGCCATCATGGAGGGGGTCGGCTACGGCGCGCGCGACAACGGCATCGTCTTCTCGGTCGCCTCCCACGCCGCCTCCTGCGAGGGCCCGGTGGCGGCCTTTGGCAGCGCGGAGCAGCGAGACGAGTGGCTGCCGCGGCTGGCCGACGGCTCGGCGATCGGCGCCACCGGCATCACCGAGCCCGAGTCGGGCTCGGACGCCCTGGGGCTGGCGACGGCCGCCGTCGCCAGCGGCGACGGCTGGGTTCTCGACGGCTCCAAGACCTTCGTCACCAACGCGCCGGTGGCGGACGTGTTCGTCATCTACGCGCGCACCGGCGGCACCGGGTTCTCGGGCCTGACCTGCTTCCTGGTGCCGCGCGACACCGAGGGGCTGACGATCGGGCCGCCGATGGAGAAGATGGGGCTGCGCACCAGCCCGATCTCGCAGCTCTACCTCGAGCGGTGCCGGGTGCCCGCCGCCGCCGTGGTGGGCGGGGTCGGCTCCGGGGCGATGGTCTTCAACCAGACGATGGACGTCGAGCGGCTGCTGGTGATGGCGCCGGCGATCGGCGTCATGGAACGGCTGCTCGAGCGCTGCGTCGAGCACGCCCGGCAGCGCACCACGGGCGCGGTGCCGATCGGCAAGCACCAGTCGATCTCGCACCGCATCGCCGACATGGAACTGGCGCTCGAAGCCTCCCGGCTGCTGCTCTACCGGGCCGCCTGGCTGCGGGCGCGCCGCGGCAGCGCGACCCGGGAGTCCGCCATGGCCAAGCTCGCCGTCAGCGAGGCCTACGTCGACTGCTGTCGCAGCGCCATCCAGATCTTCGGCGGCTACGGCTACATGGTCGACTACGAGCTCGAGCGCGAGCTGCGCGACGCGCTCGCCACGACCCTCTACGTGGGCACCTCCGAGATCCAGCGCAACCTGATCGCCGGACTGCGAGGACTGTGATGAAGAAAGGCTGGATCAGCCTCGTCCTGCTGCTCACCGCCTTCGGGTCAACCGCGGCACAGGCCCACCGGCTCGGCGACAGCTATCTCTATCTGCAGATCTACGAGGACTCCGTCACCGGGCGCTTCGAGATCGCGCTGTCGGACCTCAACCCGGCCCTGGGCCTGAGCGGCACCGAGCGGGAGATCACGCCGGAGAACCTCGACGACAGGATCGGCTTCCTGCGCCAGTACTACCTCGAGCACGTCTCCATCGCCGACGATCGCGGGCCCTTGTCGATCGAGTTCACCGGCTACGACCTGCTCAACGCGCAGGGCGGCTTCTTGCGACTGCCGTTCGCCCTCGGCGGCCGCGACGAGGTGCCCGAGAGCCTGACCTTCGACTACTCGGTGCTGTTCGACGAAGAGCCGGACCACCGCGGCTTCCTCATCGTCGAGCACAACTGGGCCACCGGCACCTTCGCCAACGAGAGCGGCATCTCCCTGGTGTTCAGCCCGGCGTCACGCCGCCAGGAGTTCGATCTGACCTCCTCCGGCCGGCTGCGCGGCTTTCTGGCGGTCGTCGGGCTCGGTGCCGAGCACCTGCTGCTGGGAGTCGATCACGTCATGTTCCTGCTGGCGCTGCTGCTGCCGGTGGCGCTGCGACGCGAGGCGGGGCGCTGGCAGCCGGTCGAGCGCTTCCGGCCGGCGCTGGGCCACGCCGTGACCATTGCGACGGCCTTCCTGGTCGCGCACACCGTCGCCCTCAGCCTGGCCGCGCTGGACCTGGTCCGCCTGCCGGAAGCGCTGGTGGAGACGGCGATCGCCGCCTCCACCACGCTGGCGGCGGTCCACCTCCTGCGGCCGATCTTCCGCCGGCACCTCTGGTGGATCGTCTTCGGCCTCAGCCTGTTCCACGGCTTCGGCTTTGCCGCCGGGCTCGAGGACCTGGGCGTTCTCGAGCACCATATGGGCCTTTCGATCCTGGCCTTCAACCTGGGAGCAGAGGTCGGCCAGATCGCCCTCGTGGCGCTGCTGACGCCGGTGCTGTTCCTGATCCGCCGGCGGCGGCTCTACTCGCGGCTGCTGCTGCCGGTGGCGGCGGTGGGGATGATCCTGGTCTCCGGGGTGTGGGTCATCGAGCGGGCATTCGGCGTCGACATCCCGCTGCGCGAGCTGCTGCCGGTCGCCGTCCAGAGGGTGCTGCCGTGACGACCCGGGGGCGCGGGCCCGCCCTGCTGCACCAGTTGCTCGCGCGGGCGGCCGAGCGCCGCCCCGAGGCGATGGCGATCCGCGGCGACGGCGAGGGCCTCACCTACGAACAGCTCGCCCGCCGCGCCAACGGCCTGGCCCGGGTGCTGCTCGACACCGGCCTCGAGCGGCGGGCCCGGGTGGCGGTGCTGCTGGGCCGGGGCCTCGAGGTGCCGGTGGCCTTCTACGGCGCGCTGGCCGCGGGCGGCGCCCTGGTACCGATCGACCCGAAGTCCCCGGCCGAGCAGGTCATCCGCATCGTCCGCGCGACCGGCGCCACTCATCTCGTCTCGCAGCCGGCAAAGCGGGAACTGGTTCGCGCGACGCTCGCAGCCTGCCCGGAGGTGTCGCGGGTGATCGGTCTCGAGCCCGACGACGAGCTGCCGTCGGCTTCGGTGCCATGGTCGGTCGTGGATGCGGAGGCCGCCGACTCGCCGCCGGCGGTGGCGACGATCGCTCTCGACCCCGCCTACATCCTCCACACCTCGGGGTCGACCGGCATACCCAAGCTGATCCTGCACACTCACGCGAGCGCCACGAGCTTCGTCGACTGGGCGGTTGCGGAGTACGGCCTGCGGCCCGAGGACCGGCTGAGCAACCACTCCTCGCACCACACCTGCTTCGCCACCTTCGACTACTACGCCGCCGCCGCCGCCGGCGCCGCCACCGTCCTGCTGACCCCGGCGGCGCTGATGATGCCGGGCTCGCTGTCGGCGCTGCTCGAGCGGCAGCGGGTCTCGGTCTGGTACTCGGTGCCCACGGCGCTGGTCCACCTCTCGCTGCGCGGCGATCTCGAGGCCAGGGACCTGAGCTCGATCCGCTGGGTGCTGTTCGCCGGCGAGACCTTTCCCGGCAAGCATCTGCGGCGGATCATGCGGCAGCTGCCCGCGGCCCGTTTCAGCCACGTCTACGGCTCGACCGAGGTCAACGTCTGCACCTACCACCACCTCGGCGGGCCGGCCGAGCTGGTCGAGCCGCTGCCGATCGGCCGGGCCTGCTCGACGTCGAGCACCCTGGTGGTGGACGACGAGCTCCAGCCGGTGCCCAACGGCGAGGTCGGCGAGCTTCTGGTGCGGGGATCGACCGTCATGTCGGGCTACTGGGGCGACTCCGCGGCCAGCCGCCGCGCCCTTCTCCGGCGGCCGGCGGCCGGCGGCTTCGAGGAGGTCTACTTTCGCACCGGCGACCGGGTGAAGGCGCTCGCGAGCGGCGACCTGACCTTCGTCGCCCGGGCCGACTTCCAGGTCAAGGTGCGCGGCCACCGCGTCGAGCTGGAGGAGGTCGAGACCGCCCTGCTCTCCCTCGACCCGGTAGAGGAGGCCGCCGTCTTCACGGTGGAGGACGGCGAGGGAAGCCTCGCTATGCGTGCCGCGGTGGTGCTCGCGGCCGGCGAGGAGATGTCGGCGGCCGAGCTACGCGCCGGGCTGGCGAAGATCCTCCCCGCCCACGCGGTACCGGCCGAGATCGCCGCCCGGCCGGGCCTGCCGCGCACGCCGACCGGCAAGATCGACCGCGCGGCCCTGGGTGGGCGGCCCCTTGGTGGGCGACTGAGGCAGGAGGAGGGTGGCAATGGGATCTGAGAGCGGACCGGTCGGCCCGGTCCGCCAGATCGAGGATCGGCTCACCGAGTTCATCCAGCGCGAGCTGCTGGGCCCGGGTGCGATGATCGATCGCCAGGCCGACCTGCTGTCCGGCGAGCTGCTCGACTCGGTGGCGGTCCTGCGCCTGGCGGCCTTCGTCGAGGAGGAGCTCGGGGTGGCCATGCAGCCGGCCGACTTCGTGGTCGAGAACTTCCAGAACGTAGCGGTGCTCGCCGAGTTCGTTCGCCGGTCGAGCGCCCCGTCGGGCTGACGATGGGCCGGCGCGGCGAAGCGGACCGACCCGGCGCCGGCGGCGCGCGGCTGACCCACAGCCAGCGGCAGATCTGGCTCGGCCAGAAGCTCCACCCGGAGAGCCCGCTCTACAACATGGCCTTCGCCTTCCGGTTTCCGGCCGCGCTGGCCGCCGATCGGTTCACCGCCGCCTGGGGCCGCGTCGCCGGCGGCAGCGACGCCCTCGGCACCCGGCTGGTGGAAGACGAGGACGGCCCGCGGGCGGTCGTGGCGGCGAGCGCCGCTCCGACCACCGTGCTCGACTTCGGCTCGCGAGACGATCCCGAGGGGGAGTTCCGCCGTTGGTGCCAGGAGCGCTGCACCCGGCCGCTGCCGCTGACCGGCGCCCTGGTCGACAGCGTCCTCGTGCGGCTCGGGCCGGAGCGCACCGGCTGGTACCTCAACCAGCACCACCTGATCTGCGACGCCTGGTCGACGCGGCTGCTGTACCGCCAGGTCGCCGCCGAGTACGCGACCCTGGCGGGCGGCGACGGCGGCGAGCGGCCGGCGCTTGCCCCCTACTACCCCACCGCCGCGGTCCTGGGCTCGCCGGCCGCGGCGCCCAGGGCCGCCGAGCACCGGGCAGCCGCCGAGCACTGGGCCGCCGCTGAGCACTGGGCCGCTCGTCAGGCGCGCCCCGGCCGGGCGGTGCCCCTCTACGGCCGCGACGGCCGGCCCTCGGGGACGGCGAGCAGCCGCCTGACGCTCGAGCTCGACGAGGGCCGCTCGCGCGCCCTCGACCGGCTGGCGACACAGGAGGGCTTTGTCAGCCTGTCCGACGAGCTGTCGCGCTTCGCGCTCTTCGCCACCCTGCTGGCGAGCTGGCTGCACCGGGTCAGCGGCCGGGCCGACCTCGGCTTCGACGCGCCGGTCGGCGGGCGGCCGACCGCCGAGGCCAAGCGGGCGCTGGGCCTGTTCATCGAGATGTTCCCCTTCGCGGCGCGGATCGAGCCGGGCGACACCTTGCGCTCGCTCGGCGCCCGCTGCCTGGCGGAGGCCAAGCTGTTTCTGCGCCACGCCCGGCCCGGCCTGAGCGCGCCCTCGGGCGGCGCGGCCGGCAACGTCGTGCTCAACTACTTCCCGGCCGCCTTCGGCAGCTTCGCCGGCCTGCCGGCCGAGGTCGAGTGGGTCCACCCCGGGCACGGCGACAGCGTCCACGCCCTGCGGCTCCAGGTGCACGACTTCAGCGGCGCGGGCCGCTACACCCTCCATTTCGACGGCAACGAGCGGGCGCTGCCGGAACGGCTGCGGCGGCGCGGGCCGGGTCAGTTCGAGCGGCTGCTGGCGGCCTGTCTCGAGGATCCCGAACGGCCGATCGCCGAGATCGACATGCGCACCGAGGAGGAGCGCCGGTCACTGGCCGTCCGGCACCGGACGGCTGCCGCGCCGCCGGCCGACCGGTCGGTGGTGGCGATGTTTCGCGCCCGGGCCGAGCTCGAGCCCGATCGAGTGGCCCTGCGGCAGGGCCTCTCGGAGGTCTCCTTCGGCGAGCTCCACGCCCGCTCCGAGGGGCTGGCCGCGGTCCTGGTGGAGCGGGGCCTCGAACCGGGGGATCGGGTGGCGATCGTCGCCCGGCGATCGCCGGACGTCGTAACCGCCATCCTGGCCACGCTACGGGCCCGAGGCGCCTACGTGCCGATCGAGCCCTCCGTTCCGCGGGCCCGCCTCGAGGAGCTCCTGCGGGACTCCGGCGCCCGCTTGCTGCTGACCGACGACGGCGCGCCCGAGACCGCGACGCTGCCCGGGGTCCAGCGGCTCGAGATCGCCGACGGAGTTCGCGCCGGCGCCGGCCGCTGGCCCGACCGGTACGGGCCCGAGCTCGCCGATCTGGCCTACCTGATGTACACCTCGGGCTCCACCGGCCGGCCCAAGGGCGTGCTGATCGAGCACGGCGGGCTGGCCGCCTACCTCGACTGGGCCTCCCGGCGGTACGTCCGCGGCGATCGGCTGACCTTTCCGCTGTTCACTTCGCTGGCCTTCGACCTGACCGTCACCAGCCTCTTCCTGCCGCTGATCACCGGCGGCACGCTCGAGATCTACCCGCAGCCCGAAGGCCCGGTGGACTCCGCGCTGATGGACGTGGCGCGGGCCGACGCCGTCGACTTCATCAAGCTGACTCCTTCGCATCTGGCGCTTCTCGCCCGGGTCGGGCTCGACGGCTCGCGGATCCGCCGCATGGTGGTCGGCGGCGAGAACCTGGCGACGCCGCTGGCCGCGGCGATCAGCACCCAGCTCCAGGACCGGGTGGAGATCCACAACGAGTACGGACCGACCGAGGCGGTGGTGGGCTGCGTCGTCCACCGCTACGACCCCCAGCGGGACGTCGACGCCAGCGTGCCGATCGGCGGCCCGGCGGACCACGTCGAGGTCGAGGTTCTCAACGAGGCGCTGGCGCCGGTGCCCGAGGGCGTGCCCGGCGAGCTCTGGGTCTCGCTGCCGGGTCTGGCGCGCGGCTACCACGGCCGCGCCGGGCTCACCGCCGACCGCTTCCGCCCCCATCCGCGGCGCCCGGGAGAGCGCCGCTACCGGACCGGCGATCGGGTGCGGATGGTGGACGGGGAACGGCTCGAGTACCTCGGCCGGCTCGACCGGCAGCTCAAGGTGTCGGGGTTCCGCGTCGAGCCGGCGGAGATCGAGGCCGCCCTGCTCGCGGTGCCGCAAGTGGAGCAGTGCGCCGTGGTCGCCAGCCGGCGGCCGGTGGCGGTGCTCGAGACCGCCGGCGAGGTCCGCCACTGCGCTCGCTGCGGTCTGCCCTCGAACTACCCGCGGGCGGCCTTCGACGAGGAGGGCGTCTGCAGCGTCTGCCGCGCCTACGAGGTGAGCGCCGAGCGCGCCCGTGCCTACTTCGGGTCGATGGACGATCTGCGCGCCATCTTCGCCGACTCCGCCCGCGCCCACCGCCCCGCCTACGACTGCCTGATGCTCTTCAGCGGCGGCAAGGACAGCTCCTACGCGCTGTGCCAGCTGGTCGAGATGGGCCTGTCGGTCTACGCCTTCACTCTCGACAACGGCTTCATCTCCGACGGCGCCAAGCGGAACATCCGGCGGCTGGCCGAGAAGCTCGGCGTGCCGGTCGAGCTCGCCACGACGCCGGCGATGAACGCCATCTTCCGCGACAGCCTGATGCGCTTCTCCAACGTCTGCAACGGCTGCTTCAAGACCATCTACACCCTGAGCATGAAGCGGGCGCGGGAGCTCGAGATCCCGATCATCGTCACCGGCCTGTCGCGCGGCCAGATGTTCGAGACCCGGCTGACCGAAGAGACGTTCCGGGACGGGCGCAGCCCGGAGGAGATCGACGCCGCGGTGCTGGCGGCGCGCAAGCACTACCACCGGATGCCCGACGAGGTGACGCGGTCGCTGGGCGGAGAGCTCTTTCGCGACGACCGGATCTTCGAGGAGGTCAGCTTCGTCGACTTCTACCGCTACTGCGACGTCGGGCTGGACGAGGTGCTCTCCTATCTGCGCCGCGAGGTGCCCTGGGTGCGCCCGGAGGACACCGGCCGCTCGACCAACTGCCTGATCAACGACGTCGGCATCTATGTCCACCAGAAGGAGCGCGGCTTCCACAACTACGCCCTGCCCTACAGCTGGGACGTGCGCCTCGGCCACAAGGACCGGCAGGCGGCGCAGGCGGAGCTCGACGACGACATCGAACCGCAGTCGGTGCGCGAGATCCTGGCCACGATCGGCTACGACGAGCAGCGGCTGAGCCCGGCCGTCGCGCAGACGGCGCTGCACGGCTTCTATGTCGCCTCGGCCGAGGTGCCGGAGGCCGAGCTCAGGCGGCGGCTCGGCGAGCGCCTGCCGCCCCAGCTTGTTCCCACGCGGCTGCAGCGGGTGGCGGCGATCCCCCTCGCCGCCAGCGGCAAGGTCGACGAGCAGGCGCTGCTGCGCCAGGCCTCCGACCTGCCGTCCGCGGTCTCCTACCGCCCTCCCCGGGGGCCGGTCGAGGATTTTCTCGCCGAGCTCTGGCAGGAGGAGCTGGGGGTCGAGCGGGTCGGCGCCGACGACGACTTCTTCGAGCTCGGCGGCACCTCGCTCTCCGCCATGCAGGTCATGCTGCGGCTGTGCCGCGAGTTCGCTATCGATCTGCCGCTCGCGACGATCTTCTCCAACCCGGTGCTCGGCCGGCTGGCCGAGGTAGCCGAGGAGCGGATCCTGGCCGACGCCTCCCGCATCCCGGAGGCCGAGCGACAGCGACTGCTGGCGGAGAGTGAGCCGCTCAGCTGACTGGAGCGGCCTGACCGGAGCCGCCGGCGCCACGGCCACCACCCGGCGGCTTCGCCAGCCTGATTGTTCACCAGGGCGCTTGCAGCCGCGGCCTGGCGAAGAATGCCGGCTAGCCGGCGCCCGTTATCGTCCCCGCCTGGGGCCCAGCCTCGTCTCCCCGCCGCGCCGCGCGGCGCCGGAGCATGTGCGCCAGCACGCCGAGCCGCTGCGCCATGCCGAGCTCGCGAAACGTGGCGATCCGCGAGTTAGTCCGGGTGTAGAGCGACAGCCGCCGCGCCCGGGCACGGGCGGTCAGAAACTCCATGTGAGTCACCCTCATCGACGGCCGGTAGGCCGGCCGGAGGTCCGGCCGGCGCGCCGCCAACCGCTGAACGAGCTCGCTGTCCGCCGCCCGCGGCCACTCCTTGAACAAGCCCAGCTCGGCGAACACCGCGGTCCGCACCGCCATGTTGTTGGCGTAGCCGAAGTGGTGCGCCGGCGGGCAGCGGTCGACGACGTACTCGGCCTTGGCGTCCTCGTAGGCGCCGAGCAGCCTGAGCGCCAGCGACGCCGCCGCCGGGTAGCGGACCCGGCCGAGCAGGATGGCGACGGCTGGATCCCGCAGGCCCTCTCGGATCGACCGCAGCCAGTCGCGCTCGACCACACAGTCGGCGTCGGTCAGGGCGACGATCGCCGCCCGCGCCCGACGGATGGCGGCGTTGCGCGCCGCGTAGGCGCCGGGGGTCCGCTCCTCGAGAAGCGTCAGGCCGTCGTAGCGCGCGAGCACCGCGGCCGAAGCGTCGCTCGACCCGTTGTCGACGAAGAGAATCTCGTACGCACCACCGACGTCCTCCTGGGCCAGCAGCGACTCGACACAGGCGGCGATGTGGCGCTCGCTGTTGAAGAACGGCACGACGACCGAGATCACGGGCGCCGAGACCTCGGGGCGCTCGCCGGCCGGCTCGGCGAAGCCCGGCCGGCTAGCCATCGGCGCCGCCTGTCCCGGACGTCGTCGCGGCCCCAGTCCCGGCGCCAGTCCCGGCCCCAGTCCTGGCCCCCGTGCCGGCCCCCGTGCTGGCCACCCACGCGCGCAGCCGGTCGTACGCTTCGCGACGCAGCGACCGGCTCACCCAGAGCCGCTGCTCTTCGCTCAGCGTCCGGTGCGCGCTCCGAGAGCGACGGATGCCGCGGCCGACGTCCCCTTTCCAGGCCTCCTCGCCCGGGGCGACGAGACCGCCGGCGGCCTCGGCATAGCGCTCGAGCACCCGCGGCTGCCAGTCGAGGCCGAGCCCGGCAAAGAGCCGTTCCAGCACCGGGCCGGGCGAGGCGGTGACCTCCTCGTAGACCACGAACAGATCGTTCGGCCCCCCGGCCCGGCGCAGCGAGAACTCGACGTCTTCGTTCCAGCGCCGGACGCAGGTGCCGAGATCGTAGGGCCTTTGCCAGTTGCGGGACGCGCGGTGGAGCGATGCCACGACCTCCAGCCCGTCCCGGATCACGTGCACGAAGCGCATCCCCGACCCGGGCCCGCCCAGCCGCTCGAGGAACGGGATGTAGCGCAGGTGGCGCGGGGTTTTTTCGATCCAGCTCGTCTTGCCCCGTCGTAGCGTCAGCTCGTCGAGCACCGCCAGCAGCCGCCGCGCCGCCGTCCGGGTCCGCAGCGGCAGCAGCGGCCGCGCCCAGCCGGCCGACCGGCCGCGCGCCGCGAGCCACTCGGCGGACGCCGTCGGCAGCTCGCCGTTCTCGGCCAGGAAGTCGCCCAGCCACGGCACCGGATCGCGGGTCAGGAGCGGCCGCGACGAGCGCGGCAGCAGCCGGAAGTGCCGGGCGAACAGGTGGCTCTCGGTGAACGAGGTCGTCGCGCCGTGCGCCGCCAGCAGGCTCTGCACGAGGGTGGTGCCGGAGCGGGGGGCGCCGACGACAAAGATTCGTCGATCGATATCGGCGCTGAGGCGAGACCCGGTCACCGCCCGGCGGCCTCCGCCGCGTTGTCCGCGACCCCGCCGGGCGTTGCCGCCACGCCGTCCTTGGCGGCGACGAGGGTGAAGAACGGGCGCATCGAGGGCAGCAACCGCTCGGCCAGCCCAACCGGCCCACGGCCGTGGCCGCCGCGAAAGACGACGGCCTCGATCCGGAAGCCGACACGCGAGAGGAACTCGGACACCTCTCGGGTCGTGTACTCCCGGACGTGTCCCATGTGGCCGAGGGTCTCGAGCTTCTCGTACTGGCGGTAGACCCCGCCCGAGACCGCGTATCCCCGGTTGTGGAGCAGCAGGTTCCGGAGGCCGCGAAACGACCGCAGGTTGGGCGTCGACAGCAGGATCGCGCCGCCCGGCGCGAGCACCCGGTGCGCCTCGCGCAGGGTGAAGATCGGGTCGATCCGCAGGTGCTCGAAGAGCTCGTTGAACAGCACGGCCTGGAACGACCCGGCGGCGAAGGGCACCGGCCCGGTCTCGACGTCGCAACGAGCGACGTCGAGACCCAGACGCTCGATCGCTCCGGCGAACCGCTCCGGGGCGATATCCAGGGCGCTGACCCGGTAGCCGCGCTGGGTCAGGGCGGCGGTCAGCAGCAGCGGCACCGCCCCGTACTCGAGAATCCGGGCGCCGGCCGGCAGGTGACGCTCGACAAGCCGCAGGTCGGCGGCGAGCCGCCGCCGGTGCTGGCGGGAGTAGTCGCGGCACCACGCCTCGAGCGCGGAGTCGTCCGGCCGGATCCGCGCCGCCACCCGGTCGATCAGAGCGAGGTTGGCGGCCGGCAGGCGGAACGGCTCGGCCTCCCTCAGCACGGCTCGCCCTCCAGCTCGCCCAGCCGATCCAGGATCAGCCGGCGGGCGGTGGCGATCGAGACTTCGCCTTCCAGGTGGGGGTCGGGGATCTGGTCAACGGTGAGCGGGCCGCGGAAGCAGGGCCGCCAGGTGGCCGCCGCATCGGTCTCCGGATCGCTGGCGTTGAAGATGACCGTCGGCGTGGTGACGACACCAGGACGGTAGCGAGCATGGAGCCGGAACCGGTCGACGCGCACGTCGGCGTACTGGATGCGCGGCGTCAGGGGCAGACCCGCCAGGAGCCGCAGCCTCCCCACCGCGCAGAGCAGGCGGCGCCACGGCTCGACGACGAGCCGCCGTTTGACCCGGCCGTAGGGGGCACGGGTCAGCGGGCTGTTCTGACGCGCGTAGCGTCGCAGCGCTTCGCCGGCCCCGAGCTCCGCGATCGGCTGCCGCAGCCCCTCGAGCTGCAGCCGCAGCGGGCCGAGGCGGAAGATGTCCAGCGGCATCGGCGCGATCAGATAGAGGCCGCGCGCCGGCTGCCCTCGCTCCTCCAGGACTCGCGCCGCCTCGACCGCCATGGAGGCGCCAAACGAGTAGCCGGCCAGGAAGCAGCGCTCGCCCGGGAACCGGCGCTCGATCTCGTCGACCAGCTCCTCGCCGAGCTGCCGCATCGTCCGCCAGCGCCCCAGATTGCCCTCCGGCCTGAGACCGACGCCACGCAGGCCGTAGACCGGCCGCTCGTTGCGAAACCTGGCGGCCAGCATCTCGGTGAATACGTGCGGCACGGCGACCACAAACGGCGCCCCGCGGCCGGCCGGCTGGATCGGATAGAGGTGGCGGTAGGCCGGCGCGTCGCCGCCGCCGCGCCGCGCGATGCGCGCCGCCAGCTCGCGCACGGTCGGGTTGGCGAAGACCTCGGCCGGCGACAGCCGCGCACCGAGATCGCGCTCGATCGCCACCGCCGTCTCGAAGGCCAGCAGGGAGTGGCCGCCGAGCTCGAAGAAGTTGTCGTCGACACCGATTCCGGGGACCCCCAGCAGACCCTCCCAAAGCGCGATCAGCGCCCCCTCGGGCTCGCTCGGCGGCGGGCCGGCCGGCTTGCTCGGCGCCTCGGGCACGAGCTTCATCCGCCGCAGGCCGCGCCGGTCGATCTTGCCGTTGGGCAGCCGGGGCAGCTCGGCCAGCTCGACCAGGCGGCTGGGAACCATGTGGCCGGGCAGCCGCTCGCCCAGCGCCAGCCGCCAGCCGTCGCCGCCGGGCGCGCCCTCGACAAACGCCACCAGCACGGTCGGCGCCGCCTCGTCCGCCCCCTCGCCGGCCCCGCCCAGCGGCCGCGCCACCACCGCCGCCTCGCCGATCCCGGGCAGCGCGCGCAGCGCCCCCTCGATCTCGCCCGGCTCGATGCGAAAGCCGCGCAGCTTGATCTGCTCGTCCTGCCGGCCGAGGAACACGAGCCGCCCGTCGGGCGCCCAGACCACCCGGTCGCCGGTGCGGTAGCGGCGCCCCGGCCCCTCGGGTTCGGGGACGAAGCACCTCGCGGTGAGGCCCGGCCGCCGCCAGTAGCCCCGCGCCACGGTGGGCCCGGCGATCCAGGCCTCCCCGGACACGCCGGCGGGCATCGGCCGGCCGCGCCGGTCGAGCACCTCCACCCGGACGCCCGGTATCGGCCGGCCGATGGCCACCGGGCGCGCCGCGTCGCGCTCGGTGATCTCGTGCACCGTCGCCCAGACGGTCGCCTCGGTCGGCCCGTACTCGTTGAACAGACGAACCCGCGGCAGCAGCCGGAAATGCTCCGCCACCAGGTCGCGGGGACAGCTCTCGCCGGCGACGATCGCCGATTCGAGACCCCGCAACCGGTCAGCCCCGGCGGCGAGCAGCTGGGCGTAGAGCGAGGGCACGCAGAGCAGGCTGGTGACCCTCTCTTCCTCCACCAGCCGCGCCAGGAGCCGCGGGTCCCGGATCTGCTCCGCCGTCGGGATCACCAGAGTGCCCGCGGTCGCCAAGGTCCAGAAGATCCCCGCCACCGAGCTGTCGAAGGCGACGCTCGGCAGGAGCAAGAACCGTCCCGGCGGCCGCGCGTAGACCTCGAGCCGAGCCGCGGTCGACGCCCGGAGGTTGTCGTGGGTGACGACCACGCCCTTGGGCCGGCCGGTCGAGCCCGAGGTGTAGAAGATGTAGGCCGCGGCGTCGGCCGTCGCCGCGCTGGTCGCCGCGTCGGGCGCCTCGACGCCGGCGAGAGGTTCCACCTCGATCACCGTCCACGGCCCGGGCCCGAGACCGTCGCGCAGCGCGGCGGTGGTGAGCACCGCCGCGACCTCGGCGTCCTCGAGCACCTGCTGGTTTCGCACTCGCGGATAGTCCGGATCCAGGGGCACATAGGCGGCGCCGGCCCGGTGAACGCCGAGGATCCCGGCGATCATCGCCGCCGAGCGCTCGAGAAACAGGCCGACCCGCTCGCCCGGCCCGACGCCGGCGGCCGCCAGCGCCCGCCGCACCGCGTCCGCCCGCGCCGCCAGCTCGCCGTACGTCCAGCGGGCGCCGCCGCAGACCGCCGCCGGCGCGCCGGCCGACCGGCGGGCGCAATCGAGGATCTCCTCCGGCAGCAGGGAGAGCTTCGTTTCCGGCTCCCCGCCCCAGGCGGCCTCGCGCAGCCATGCCCGCTGCCGCTCGCCGATCATCGGCACCTCCGCCACGGCCCGGTCCACTGCCTCGGGCAACCGCTCGAGCAGGGTCTCGTAGTGGCCCAGCAGCGCCTCCACCCAGGCCCCGTCGAAGCGGTCCGCCCGGTACTCGACGGCCAGCTCCAGCGACTCCCGACCCTGGTTGGCAAACAGGGTGAGGTCGAACTTCGACTCGCCCAGGTCGAGGGTGAGCGGCTCGAGCCGGGCCTCGCCCAGCGCCGGCGGCGGCGTCGCTTCCTGGTGCACGAACATCGCCTGGAACAGCGGGTGGCGGTCCGGCCGGCGCGGCGGCGACAACTCCTCCGCCAGCTCCTGGAAGGGAACCGCGGCGTGGGCCATGGCCTCCCTCAGCTCGCGGCCGAACTCGCGCACCGCAGCCGCCACGCCGCGCTCCTCGTCGAGTGGCGTCGTGAGCACTACCGGGTTGAGGAAGTAGCCGATCATGGCCGCGGTCGCCGGGTGCGAACGGGTCGAGACCGGAGTGGCGAAGGCGACCCGTTCGCCGCCGGTGTAGCGGTCGAGCAGCAGCCGGAAGGCGAAGGCGAAGACCGTGAAGGGGGTGACGCCGGCAGCCGTTGCGAGGCCGCGGACGCCCGCCAGCACCTCCGGGCGCGAGGCCCGGATCTCGAGCCGCCCGCGCCCGGCGTCACCCTGCCTGGCGGGCGACGCGAACGGCAGCCGCAGCGGTTCGGGCGGTGGGTCGAGGCGGCGGCGCCAGAACTCGATCTCCGCGCGTCGCCTCTCCGGCTCGCGCCCGGCCGACCAGTGCACATAGTCGTCGTACTGGAGCGCGGGCGCCGGCGTCTCGAGCAGGCGGCCGCCATAGGCCTCGGCCAGCTCCGTCCAGAGGATCGCCAGCGAC
This sequence comes from Thermoanaerobaculia bacterium, assembly GCA_963781065.1. Lineage (GTDB taxonomy): Bacteria > Acidobacteriota > Thermoanaerobaculia > Multivoradales > JAHEKO01 > CALZJC01. The sequence continues at coordinate 196,186 of CAWAET010000004.1, forward strand.
CACTCGTCGGCCAGGATGTGGTGCAGGACGAGCAGCAGCAGGCGTTCCCCGGCGTCCGCCTCCTCGATCAGCCGCAGACGCAGCAGCGGACCGGTGGCGAGATCGAACGGCTTGCGGGCCTGATCGACGGCCGCGGCCAGCGCATCGCCCGGCGGCGTCTCGACCCCCTCGAACGGGATCGGGGCGGACGGTTCGATGACCTGCCGCACGGCGCCACGCTCGAAGCGGAAGGTCGAGCGCAGCAACCGGTGCCGCGCCACCACCTCGCCCAGCGCTCGCCGCAGCCGCCTCCCATCCAGCGGTCCGCGGACACGGAATGCGCTGGCCAGGTTGTAGGCCGGCGAGGCCGGATCCAACTCGTGCAGCAGCCAGAGGCTGTGCGCCATCTCGCTCAACAGCGCCGGCCGATCTGCCGGCCGCGGCGGCAGCTCGGGCACGCCCGGCCGCGCCGCGGCGCGCTTCAGACGAATCGCCTGCTCGAGGCGCGCGGCCCGCTCGTCAGCTCTTTTCATCAGGTCGGCCCGAACCCGGACCCGGGCTCGCGACGAGTCTAACCGCGACGGCCGCGACGATCGCGACGACCTCCCGGACGGCGCCGACGAGACGGCGCCGACGAAACGACCTGACCCGACAGCCAGTGCCATACTGCACCCGTGCGGCTCATCGAGGTGGAGACGTTCGGTCGCGGCGGGCTGATCCACTACACCTACAACCTGTGCCGAGCGCTGGCCGAGCGCGGCCACGAACTGACCCTGGTCACCGGCGCGGGTTACGAGCTCGAAGGGCTGGCCGAGCTGCCGGCCGGAGTGCGCCTGGTCAAGGCGATCGGCCGCTTCACGGCACGGCCGCGGCCCTCCTGGCCCGGCTTCGCCCTGCGGCTGGCCCGCCGGGCCGAGGCGGTGCTCGACGCGTTCCGCGTCGCGGCCCTGGCCCGGCGGCTGCGGCCCGACGTCGTGCACCTGCACTGCACCAACTCGGTCGCTCTCGTCTACCTGGCCCTCTTCCGGCTGCTGGGTCTGCGGGTGGCGTACACCGCGCACGTCGTCAAGCCGCACGAGCCGATGCCGTTCGAGAACGTCGTCTACGGCTGGATCCACCGGCTCAGCCGGCTGGTGATCGCTCACTGCGAGGTGGACCGGCGACGACTCGTCGACGAGCTCGCCGTCGATCCGGCCCGGATCGTGGTGATCCCCCACGGCGAGTATGGCTTCTTCGAGCGCGGCCGCACCCTGCCGGAACGCGCGGCGGCGCGCGCCGAGCTGGGCCTCGAGCAACACGAGGAGGTGGCCCTCTTCTTCGGCTATATCCGCGAGTACAAGGGGCTCGACCTGCTGCTGGACGTCTGGCCGGCAGTCGTCGAGGCGCGGCCGCGAGCCCGCCTGGTGATCGCCGGCGATCCGGTACGGCTCCCGCCGGCCCGCCGCCAGGAGCTCGAGCGGCAGGCCGATCGGCTGGGCGCCGTCCACCGCTTCGCCTACGTCCCGTTCTCGGCGGTGCCGGGCTACTTCGCCGCGGCCGACGCGCTGGTCATGCCGTATCGCAGCCTCAGCCAGTCGGGCGTCCTCTACCTGGCCCTGTCCCTGGGCATGCCGGTCGTCGCCACCCGGGTCGGGGCGCTGCCCGAGGTGCTCAGCGACGGCGACAGCGCGCTGCTCGTGCCGCCGGAGTCGACCGCCGCCCTGACCGCTGCGGTGGTCCGGGTGCTGGGCGACCCCGGGCTGCGGGATCGCCTGGCGCGGGGCGGCCGGCGGGTCGCCCAACGCCACTCCTGGCCGGCCATCGCCGAGCGCACCGAGACCGCCCTCGCGCGACTGGCGGCAAGCTAGCCGGCCTGGCGGCGCTTCGGCGCGGGGTCAGCGACCGAGCAGCTGGAGCAGTCGTCGCTCGATCCCGGCCGGCCGCCCATCGCGTCGCCAGAGGGCGTACTGCACGCCGCAGAAGACGCCGCCACCGATCGCCGCCTTGGCCGCCAGCGACAGCCAGGGGACGAGGCCCAGGGGTAGCGTCGTGGCGACCGCCAGCACGGCGCCGACCATCGCGACCGTCGCCCACAGCGGGCGCCTGAGCTCGGCGACGATCTCGGCGAAGCGAATCCCGAGGGCCGTGCGCAGCATCCAGACATTGAGATACGAGTACAGGATCCCGGCGAGGACGATGCTGCCGATCGCGCCGACCAGGCCGAACACGGCGGTGCCGGCAACGAACAGCGGCACGTGGACCAGCGCGTAGAGCAGGCTGACCCGGAACAGCAACCGCGTCCGGCCGAGAGCCATCACGCAGGGCAGGGTCATCGACAGGGTGGCGCGCAGACCGAGGTAGGGCGTCAGGATCGTCAGCAGCGGGACGATCGTCGTCCACTGCTCGCCGATCGCCAGGGGCACGAAGTCGCCGGCCACCAGCGCGAAGCCACATCCGGCCGGCAAGCTCAGGCTGCCGAGCACGTTGATCGACTCGCGGGCCACCCGGCGCAGCCGTTCCGGGTCGGGCGCCAGCTCGCTGAAGGACGGGAAGAGGATCCGCTGCAGCGGGCTGATCAGCTCGCGAGTGGGCAGCGCGCCGATGCGCTGGGTCATGAAGTAGAGGCCGGCCTCGGCCACCCCCAGCAGGCGACCGACGATCAGCTTGTCGGTCTCCATCGACAGCGTGGTGACGACCGTGGTCAGCGACAGCCAGCCGCTGAAGCCGACGATCTCCCGCCACCGCGCCAGCGTCGGCCGCGGGCGATAGGGGCGCAGCAGATAGCTCAGGATCAGGCTGAGCAGCGAGCCGGTGAGCATGCCGAGCACCAGGGCCCAGTAGCTGCGCAGGGTAACCGCCACGACGATCGTCACGGCGAACGAGCCGAGCTTGGCGCCGAGCGTCAGGGCGGCCAGCTTGGAGTAGACGAGGTCGCGCTCGAAGGCGACGAACCGCGGGTTGGCGAGCCCGGTGAGGACCGGGCTCAGCGCCAGCGCCAGCAACACGTGCCCGATCCGGCCGTCGGTCATGAAGGGCGCGACCGACACCATGACCAACGCCGCCACCAGGCCGCGCAGCGCCGACAGCGTCCAGGCGCTGTCGAAAAGCGACCGGCTCTCGTCGCGAATCCGGATCAGCGCCTTGGCGACGTCGAAAGCGGCCAGCCCCTCGACGATGGTGACGAAGGAGGCGGCGATGGCGACCAGCCCGAAATCGTCCGGCGACAGGATGCGCGCCAGGACGAGGATGGCGATGAAGTCGAGCAGCCGCTCGGCCCAGCGGTAGGCGTACAGCCAACCGGCGCCGCGGGCGAATCGGCGGGCGGCCTCGGTCACGCGCCGGCACCCGTCGGCCGCGGCCGGACCCGGTCGGCAGGCGCGGTCGCCGCGCGGAGCCGGCCGCCGAGCAGTTCCTCGACCGCGCGCTCGGCGACACGCTGGCGGGCGTAGGCCAGATAGGAGACGCGCAGACGATCGACCCTCTCGGCGAAACGCGGCTCGCCCAGCAGGCGATCGAGATGGCGGCGAATGGCCGCGGTGGCGTCGGCCCGCTCGCCGGCGATCCCCAAGCCGTGATGCACCACCCGAGCGGTGGTGCCCGCCATGTCGGTCTCGAAGCCGCAGTAGACCAGCATCGGAACGCCGGCGAGGACGCACTCGTCGACCGTGCCGATGCCGCCGTGGGTCACCGCGACGTCGGCGTGGCGCAGCAGCTCGAGCTGCGGCACCCAGGCGAAGACGTGGGCACGCTCCGGCAACCGGCCCAGCCTTTCGGGCTTCAGCCGGTCGCTCAGACTGACCACCAGCTCCCAGTCGGGGCGTTCGGCGACGACTCCCAGGAGACGCCGCAGCAGCTCGACGTCGGCGGAGAGCACCGACCCGAAACCGGCGTAGATCAGCGTCCGCTCGCCCCCGCCGCGACGGCAGCGCGCCAGGATCGATTGCAGCCGCTGCCGCTCCGGCAACGGCAGCGGCCGGTCGATCCGCGATTCGAGCACCATCGGGCCGACGTAGACGACCCGCTCGGGCGCCCGGTGGGGGAGCTCGAACTCGGCGGCGTGCAGGCTCAGCACCGGCAGCCGGCGGTAGGTGAAGGGCATCAGCCACTGCCCGTCATCGGTCTCGCACCGGAAGTCGAAGCCGCTCTGCCGCGCCAGGCAGCGCAGGATCGCCAGGCGGTCGCAGCCGAGGCGCCGGAGGCGATGAGACCAGGCCCTGAGCCGCTTGCGCAGCCGCAGGGCGAGCCAGAGAAGCGCGATCCCGAGCCGCGACCCCCGCCAGCCGATACCCGGCCGCACCAGGCAGTGCGGCGGCGGCAGGCCGGGCCGGCGCCAGATCGAGACGAAGGTGTTGAGCAGCGCCACCGGTGCCCCGACGCCCGCGGCGGTGATCACGTACTCGTGCATCTCGCCGTTGACCAGCACCAGGTCCGCTCCGGCATCACGCACGGCGCGGGCGAACCCGTCGACCGCCAGCGCCGCCGTCGCCCGGTCTCGGCGGCGGCGCAGGTCCAAGAGCCGGTCGAGCGGGCCGCGGGCGGCGTCGGCCACGAGAAACTCCTCGTAGCGGCTCGGCGCGAGCGGCAGGAACTCGAGGCGGTGATGCTCGGCCAGCTCCCTGGCGTCGGGCAGACCCGCGTAGATGACCCGGTGCCCGGCGGCCGCCAGGCGCCGGGCCAGCTCGACGCTGGCATAGACCACGCTGGGCAGGCCGTTCGTCACGCAGAGGATGGTGGCCACGAGGGATCTTCGCCCGGATCGCCTAGTGTTCCGTGCGGGAAGTTCGCTGCCCGGGCCTGTTAGTCATCCGCGTTGCTGGCAAGGCGCGCCGACGAAGGACTAGCGGGCCTAATCCGAGGAGGCGGAACGCGGCCAGCGACGTGGAGGGCCGCAGGACTGGGTAGTGAACTTCACGCACGGGACACTAGCGTCCTCAGTCCGACGGGTAGCCGAGCCGCTCGACCAGCCCCGGATGGCTGGCCTCGAACGCCCGTCGCACCCGCGGGGTGAAATGACTGCGCCACTGGCCGGAGGACGGGTCACGGATGTGCGGGTCGCCCGATCGCCGGCGCATCGAGTAGCGGCGGGCGAACCAGTTGCCCAGCAGCCGCTCGACGGGCGACAGCCCATAGAAGTCGAACAGCCTCCGGAAGACCGCCGCCTCGTCGGCCAGGATGTCTTCATAACGGAAGGTGATGATGTCCGGATGCTCGGCCGGCCAGCGCGCCATCGACTCGAGATGCCGGCGGCGGAACTCCAGCTCGGCCAGCAGGCCGTCCTCTTCCGGCAGCGATCTCAGGTAGTCCGCGAAGGAGCCCCCCGCGGCACGCAGCCCCGCGGGCACGACCCCGTTGGCGAAGTACCAGTCGTCAGCGGTCGGTGATTCGATCCTGACCCAGGCCTCGGCGCCACGCCGATGGTAGAAGTAGCCCGACACGACCAGGTCGCGGGGATCGCGGATGAAGCGCGAGATCCGGAACCGACCGAGCCGGTCGAGGTCGAGGTCCCGATTGTTGATCGACGCGACGCGGAGTCGCCGAAAACCGGCGTAGAAGTCGTCGAGATGGCTGTTGAAGTGGCGATAGCCGGCGGTCCACGGCAGACAGCGGTTGAAGACGCCGTCCATGACACGGCGGAAGTAGACGGTCAGGCACTTGTGGTACGAGCAGTGGATCCGATGGCAATCGCGCGACCCGGGCATCGAACTTCATGCTACCGCCGAAGGCGGCGGGCGGCGGGACTCAGGGTTGTCTGCGCTCGCCTCCCCGCCGAGATCGCCTGCTTCGAGCCCGGAACCAAAGGCGGCGCCCGACCGAACACGTTGAGGCTGTCGAGTTCAATTCCGGTGGGTCCACCCCTACCGGCCGAGCCTTCCAAAGTCCGCCGATTCGCAACTGCTGCCACGACACTTCCGCCAACTGGACCCCGGCTCACTCAATCCGCTAGCCTCCCGGCGCCGGCCAAGCGACCCGCGGTATCCCAGTGACCTCCATCTCCGACAGTGAACGCACGGTGGTCGTGGGCGCCGGCCCGGCCGGGCTGACCGCCGCCCTCGAGCTGGGCAAGCGCGGCCTCGGCGGCGTGGTCTACGAGGCGGACGAGGTCGTGGGCGGCATCTCCCGCAGCGTCGTCTTCGAGGGCTGCCGCCTGGACATCGGCGGCCACCGCTTCTTCACCAAGGTGCCCGAGGTCGAGGCCCTGTGGCACGAGATCCTCGGCGACGACCTGCTGGTGCGGCAGAGGATGTCGCGCATCTTCTACCGCGGCACCTTCTTCGACTACCCGCTCAAACCGGTCAACGCGCTGCGCGGGCTGGGCCTGGTCGAGGCGGCGCGGGTGATGATGAGCTATCTGCACTCGCAGCTTTTCCCCATCGCCAACGAGGAGACCTTCGACGCCTGGGTGAGCAACCGGTTCGGGCGGCGGCTGTTCGAGATCTTCTTCGAGACCTACACCGAGAAGGTCTGGGGCATGCCGTGCAGGGAGATCAGTGCCGCCTGGGCCGCGCAGCGGATCAAGAACCTCGACCTGTTGACCGCTATCAAGAACGCGTTCCTGGGCAACCGGGGCGACAACGGCGAGGTTGTCACCAGCCTCATCGACAGCTTCTACTACCCCCGTCTCGGGCCCGGCATGATGTGGGAGCGGTGCAGCGAGCTGGCGGCGTCGATGGGCGTCGAGACCGAGCTGCGCTCGCGCGTCGTCGGGGTTCGGCACGACGGGCATCGGGTCACCGCCGCCGACGTCGAAGGCCCGGACGGCACGGTCCGGCGCGAGCCGTGCGGCGCGCTCATCTCATCGATGCCGATCGGCGGCCTGGTCCGCGCCATGCGGCCCGCCGCGCCCCGGGAGGTTCTGGCGGCGGCCGACGGCCTGCGCTACCGGGACTTCCTCATCGTCGCGCTGATCGTCGACCGCGAGCGGCTCTTCCCCGACAACTGGATCTACGTCCACGAGCCCGAGGTGCGCGTCGGCCGGGTACAGAGCTTCAAGAACTGGAGCCCCGAGATGGTCAGCGATCCGGCGCTGTCGTTTATCGGCCTCGAGTACTTCGCCAATCGTGGCGACGATCTCTGGCGGATGAGCGACGACGAGCTGATCGAGCTGGGCGCCGCCGAGGCGAAGACCATCGGCCTGTTCGAGCCCGCCGAGGTGCGCTCCGGCACGGTGGTGAGGATGCCGCGCGCCTACCCGGTCTACGACGGCGACTACGAGCGCCACCTCGGGGTGCTGCGCGAGTGGCTGGACGGTTTCGACAACCTCTATACGGTCGGCCGCAACGGCCAGCACCGCTACAACAACCAGGACCACTCGATGCTCGCCGGCCTCTATGCCGCGCGGTCGGTGGCCGGCGAGAGCCTCGACCTGTGGTCGATCAACGAGGACCAGAGCTTTCACGAGGAGGTGGCCGAGGGGGAGGAAGAGGGCGCCCGGCGGGGGGTGCGGGATCGCCTGACGCCATCCCGGGTCGAGCGGGACCTGGAGTCGATGTTGCAGGACGCCTTCGCGCTCTATGACGAGATGGCGATGGGCGCCGCCGTGGGCATCACCGCCGCCCTGGTCCTGATGGCCGCCACACTGGCGCTGCTGCTGGGCCCGAACCAGGACTTCGTGCCGATGCTGTCGCTGCTCGGTCAGTACCTGTTCGGCTACCGGATCTCCTGGCTCGGGCTGCTGGTCGGGGCGATCGAGACGGGCCTGATCGGCTTCGGCATGGGGTGGATCACCGCGCGGCTCGTCAACCGGCTGATCGCGGGCTTCGAGCGAGGCCTCGAGCGGCGGCTGGCCATGCTGAGCACGCTCGAGGGGCTGAGTGGAGGACAACGTGGGAACCCGTGAACACGAACTGCTGCTGGTCAAGAGGACCATCGCCCGCCTGCGGGCCGTCATCTTCGCCGTTGTGTCGGGCATGGTGACCGGCTTCGGGCTCTTCGCCGCGACCGCCTGGCTGGTGGTCAAGGGCGGCCCGACCGTGGGGCCGACCCTGGGCCTGCTGCGCGCCTACTACCCGGGCTACTCGGTGACCTGGGTGGGGTCCTTCGTCGGCTTCGCCTACGGCGCCCTGACCGGCGCCGTGCTCGGCTGGTGCGTGGCCTCCCTCTACAACTTCCTGGCGCGGCGCCGGGCCCGTCGATGAAGGGCCGGTGTCGATGAAGGGCCGGTGCGGCGCCGGACCGGACCGGGAAGCGTGATCGGTTGACGAGCGCAGCCGAATCACCGGTCGCGCGGCTCGACGCCTCCGACGTCGCGATCGTCGTGCCCGTGGGCGGTACCGCGCCCTTCTGGGAGCGGTGCGCGCGCAGCCTGGCCCGGCTGGATCCGGCGCCCGGCCGGCTCATCGCGGCGATCGACGGCCGCAACGACGCGCTGGCGGCCACGGCCGCCGAGATCGGCGCTCGGGTGGTGGTGCTCGAGGACCGGGGCGGACCGTCTCGCGCCCGCAATCACGGCGCCCGGGAAGCGGTGGAGGAGATCCTGCTCTTCGTCGACTCCGATATCGAAGTCCCCGAGAACCTCGCCGCCAGCGTCGCGGCGCTGTTCTCCGCCCATCCCGGGATGACCGCCGTCTTCGGCTCCTACGACGATGAGCCGGCCGACCCGGGGGTCATCTCCCGGTACCGCAACCTGTTGCACCACTACGTGCACCAGACGAGTAGCGAGCAGGCCTCGACCTTCTGGGCGGGTTGCGGCGCGGTCAAGCGGCGGGCGTTTCTCGAGGCCGGAGGCTTCGACGAGCGCTACGCCGAGCCGAGCATCGAGGACATCGAGCTCGGCTCGAGGCTGCGGCGTTCCGGACACCAGATCCGCCTGGCCAGGGACCTGCAGGTCAAACACCTGAAGCGCTGGCGCCTGCGCGACATGTTGGCTACCGACCTCTGGCGTCGAGCCGTGCCGTGGACCGAGCTGATGCTCGGAGAGGGGCGCCTGGTCAACGACCTGAACGTCAAGACCCGCGACCGCCTTGGCGTCCTGCTGGCCTTTCTGCTGCTGGCCGCGCTGCCGGCAGCCTGGCTGTGGCCGCCCCTGCTGGCCGCGGCCGCCCTCGTGCTGGGTCTCCTGCTGGCCCTCAACGCCGGCCTCTTCGGCCTCCTTTGGCGCCGGGGCGGTGCCTTGGTCACGGCGGCAGCCGTGCCGCTGTACTGGCTCTACCTGCTCATCTGCGGCGCGGGCTTCGGCCTGGGGCTGGCGCGCCATCTGCTCGGTCGCACGCCGGCGGCGAAGGCCCCGGCGCCCTGAGGCCTAGCCTGAACTTCTCACCAGCTCTCTACTACGCCGCCGTAGCAGCAAGAATCTGCGAGACTTGCCTCGGTCGGTCACGAGTCCGCGCGGACCGGCCTGCCGAGCCGGATCCCGGTGACCACGACTCCCAGCCGCCGCCGGTCGTTCGACCCCGCGCGGCTCTCCGCCGGGCTGAAGGTGTCGCTGTTCAGCTCGATGAGCAGCTCGTCGCCCAGCGGCACCTCCTCCAGGCTGAAGGTCTTCGACCAGGCTCCCCGTGGTATCCGGCGGTGCCACAGCTCGACGCCGTTGGCGAGCACCTGCAGGCGGGTCGCCTCGCGGCCGGGGGCCAGCGTCTCGATCTCGAGCGTCCGCGGCGGGCGCCGCGCATCCAGCGGCACCCGCATGCTCGCGGCGCCGTTCGTCCATCTGCCCGGCCCGGTCGCGAAGCTCTCCTCGCGATAGAAGCCCGACTCCTGCAGGTCCAGCCGCTGCCGCGACCCCAGGGTCACGCCCTCGTACTCGGCCACGCCGAGGTTGGCCTGCCGCGCTCCCGGCAGAAGCCAAAGCGAGCTGCCACGGCCGCTGGACATGACGAAGCGGGCGCCGAGTGCCTGCGCCTGAGACCAGTCGCTGTCACCGAGCACGGCCTGCGCTGCCGGCTCCTCGCCTCTGCGACTGTCGAATCGCTCGAACACCGCGTCCTGGAGAAGGAACTGCATGGCCGGCACGAGCCCGGACTCACGGTAGGCGGCGTCGTAGCTGACCCTGGCCAGACCCAGTCGGCGCATCTCCGCCGCCAGGGCGAGTCGCGGCCTGGTCCGGGCAATGCGTGGAAGCAGATAGTGCCGCATGTTGTAGTAGGAAGAGAGCGCAAAGAGCAGCATCAGCAGGACGACCCCGCCCCGTCGCGAAAACCGCATCGCCAGGGTGATCAGCATGAACGAGCCGATCACGGCAGCGGCCATGGGGTACAGGCTCAACCCTCCGACCATGACCACCAGCGGGTAGACCCCGGGCACGGCCACGGCGTCTACCTGGGACGGCGGCACCCGGCCTTGCGGCTCCACCCCTGGCATGCCGGCCACCTGCCGCTTCAACGCGTCGTCCACCTCGACCATGACCACCACGGTCAGGCAGAGAATCAGCCCGCTGACGACCACGACGCGCCAGATGACCTGCCTGGCCCGGAGGTCGCTCCGCCACCACTCGGCCAGCCCGTAGGCGATGGCAAGGACGGCCAGGGCCTCGTTGTAGCGCCCGTGGATGAAGTCCGCCCCTCGCACACCTTGCTCGCCATGAAGGCTGTAGAGCTTCAGGGCGGTGGCCGCGACGAACATCCCCGAGGCGGTCAACAGGATGAACAGGGGCACGCCGCTCGCCGGCGACGCCAGCGCTTCGCGAAGAGACCGCGACCTGATCTTGCCGACGATCAGCCCGAGCATCGCCATCAGCCCCACCAGGACCAGGCCGTGCGACGCCAGGGACAGATACAGCACCTGGCCCGAGGCCCGCTCGATCAGCGCCGGGAAGTCGGCATCCGGGACCAGGCGCTCGGCCAGCTTTGTCGCCGACAGCTCGCCGCTGCTGCCCCAGGCTGCCGCCTTGAGATGCTGATTGACCACTCGGGTGACCGCGAACACCGTCGCCATCGCCGACAGGCCGAGCAGAGCCTGCCGCGGCGAGATCGCCCGCACGGCGGCCAGGACGACGAGATAGACCAGAACCGCCGCCAGGACCGGCAGGGCCCGCGGATGGATCGTGTACAGAAAACCGGCCACCAGGCCGAGAAGCGCGACGTCGCGGGAGGATCTCGTGACGAGATACCGGCCGAAGAGTGCCGCCGCCGCGGCGTAGAAAGGAAGGAAAGCGTTCTCCGACCAGGCGAAGTTGGAATAGAGGACGAGCGACGGGTAGAGACAGCACGCAAAAGCGATCCAGCGGGCCGGCCCCGCACGCACCTGGGTCACGGAGGTGAGAAGGAAGCGCAGGGGGAAGTAGAGCGCGCTGATCAGCAGCGCGTTGATGACCATCGCCGCTTTGTAGATCGAGAGCGGCTCGGCAAACAGCCAGAACGCCGGGAACAGAAACAGCGAATAGCCGAAGTGATAGAACCCCGTGCCGCGCATGTCGGGCAGGTGAGCCGCGCCGGACAGATAGCGAGCATTGCCGAGATAGCCGACCTCGTCGGCCAGGATCAGCGGCTGCTCCATCCGCAGCCCCGACACCAGGTGGATGAGCACGAGCGCCAGATAGGGCAGCAGGAGGCCGCCGAGTCGTCTGGCGTCGAGGCGGATCATCCGGGGGTCGGCAGCGTACCAACCGCCCGGGGCGGCCGCAACGCGTGAACCGTCGCCGCCGGGCGCGCGTACGGTTAGAATTCGCCCCCGGAGAGGAGATCCCATGACCGAGACCGCGACCTTTGCCGCCGGCTGCTTCTGGGGCGTCGAAGTGACCTTCAGAAACGTCGACGGGGTCGTCGACGCCATCGTCGGCTACACCGGCGGCAAGACCGACCACCCGACCTACAAACAGGTCTGCACCGACGACACCGGCCACGCCGAAGCGGTCGAGGTGACCTTCGACCCTGGCCGGGTCTCCTACGAGAAGCTGCTCGAGGTCTTCTGGCAGGCCCACGACCCGACCCAGGTCAACCGCCAGGGACCGGACCATGGCAGCCAGTACCGCTCGGCGATCTTCTTCCACTCGCCCGAGCAGGAGGCGGCGGCGCGTGCGGCGAAGGAGGCGCTCGACGCCTCGGGCAGGCTGCGGCGGCCGGTGGCCACCCAGATCACCCCCGCCTCGACCTTCTGGCGCGCCGAGGAGTACCACCAGCGCTACCTCGAGAAGCGCGGCCAGGCGACCTGCAAGATCTGAGCGGCTACGACCCCGGACCGCAGCCGATCACTCGCTCGCCGGCCGCCAGCTGATCCCCAGCCCCACCGACCGCCCCGGCGCCAGGGGCACCTTCTCGTCGGCGGCGTTGAAGTAGCGCTCGTCGAGCAGGTTGCGGCCGCTCAGGCGCAGCTCGAGGCCGCCGGAGAGCCGGTAGCGGAAGCCGGCCGACAGCAGGCTGGCGCCGGGGATCGGCTTCTCGCCGCTGCCCGGGTCGCGCTTGGCGGCGCGCTCTTCCCAGCGGCCCCGAACGCTCCAGCGCTGGCGCTCGTGGCGCAACGCCAGGTGGGCCCGGTCGGCCGGGATGTCCGCCAGCCGGCCGCCGGCGGCGGCGGCGCCGTCGAGCAGGTGGCCGCCGAGCGTCAGCGTCGTGCGGGCATCGAGCTGTAGGCCGCCCTGGACCTCCAGGCCCTCGATGGTGCCGGCGGTCAGGTTGCGGAAGGTCAGCTGCTCGGGCGCGGTTTCGACGCGCTCGATGTAGTCGTCGATCTCGTTGCGGAACAGATAGCCCGCCAGATAGAGCCGCTCGCCGAACCAGCGCAGCCCGACATCCAGGTTGAGCGACCGCTCGGGGTCGAGGCTCGGATTGCCGGTGACCGCGCCGCGGCCGGTCACGCCGGAGAAGAACCGCTCGCTCAAGGAGGGAAAGCGGAGGCCCGTGCCGGCGTTGATCGCCAGCTCGAGGCCGGCGCCCAGCGGCGCCACCAGGCCGGCGAAAGCGGTGCCGGCGAGATCGTCGCGGGCGGCGCCGCCATTGCCCTGCCGCTGCCAGGTCAGCCGGCCGCCGGCCAGAAGCACCGCCCGGCCGATGTTGCGCTCGACCGCGCCGTAGAGCCCGAGCTCGTCCTCCTCGCCGCCGTCGATGGTGCGCTGCGTCAGGATCGGTTTCGCCACGCCGCCGCCGAGCTCGAACCCGCGCTCGAGCGCCTCGACCCCGCGCCGGCCGAAGTAGTCCAGCCCGAAGCGCAGCTGCACCCTGTCGCCCAGCGGCCGCTGGCGCTGGTAGTTGAAGCCGAGGTCGAAGGCCTCGTTGACCAGCAGGCTGCTCTCGACGCCGGGATCGACCACCTCGGTCTCGAGGCGGTTGGGGTGGACCCAGGCATCGAGGGTCCAGCCGTCGTCGTCGCGCACCGCGAAGCGCAGCAGCAGGTGGTCCTCGCTCGGGTAGGTGGTGATCCGGCGCGGGAAATCGGTATTGGCCTTGGCCAGGTCGTCTCCCCGCGAGGCGATCGACTCGAGACTGTAGCGCCGGTCGCCCGCCTGCCAGCGGCGGCCGACCGCGGCGGACGTCTGGCGGAATCCGGAGTAGAGGCGGTCACCGTCGGGAGTCTCGGCGTTGGCCGCCTGGCGGCGCGCCACCCCCACCGACCAGCGCCCGTCGCCCCAGGCGCCGAGCAGATGGCTCTCGCCGCCTTGGGAGCCGAAGCCCGCCGCGACCTCCGGACCGTCGAAAGCGCGCGGAAACAGCTGCACGACGCCGCCCAGGGCGCCGGACCCGTACCAGGTCGACGACGGCCCGCGCAGCACGTCGACCGCGCCCAGCAGCAGCGGATCGATGAACGAGGCCGACACCCCGGCCCGCCGCTCGCCGACGATGCGCATGCCCGAGACCAGGGTCAGCACCCGCAGCCGCGAAACGCCGCGGATCGAGTAGTTCTGGAAGATGCCGCCCTGGCCGTTCTCGGCGACACCCGGCAGCTCGGCCACCAGCTCGCTCAGCCGTCCCGGAGGCGCCGCCGCGTCCTCGGGCCGTAAAACGTCGGCGGCCACCGAGACCGGCGAGAAGTTCGCCTCGCCGCGATTGGCGGAGACGGCGATCTCCTCGAAGACTTCCTGCTTGGCGGTGAGCACGATCTCGACCGGGCCGGCCGCCGGCACCGCCACCGTGCGGGTGAGGAAGCGGGGGTGGCTGACGACCAGCTCGACCGGCGGCTCGGCCTCGGCAAGGCGGAAGTCGCCGCCCGGGCCGCTGAAGACCACGGGCCCGCCGGCAGCGAGCGCCACCCGGGCCTGCTCCACCGCGGTGCCCCGGCCGCTGATCACGCGGCCCTCGACACCCCCCCAGGCCAGGGCTGCCCATCCCAGCCACGCGGCCGTTGCGATTGCGCTCGCCCGGCGCCTCATATCACCTGTGCCATGTTGCCGGAGCCGGAGAGGGAACGGCCGATGCCGCTCCAGAGGGGTGCTTTTTCTATCACGCGCGACGCCGATTGCCAGTCCGCAACCGATGCGGCGGCGCGGACCGGAGGCTAAGATACGGCCTCTCCGACCGGCGCCATGCCTCCTCTCCTCGAGCTCGACAACGTCCGCAAGAGCTACGGCGACTTCACCGCGGTCGACGGCGTCTCCTTCGCCGTCGAGCCGGGCTCGATCTGCGGCCTGCTGGGCCCCAACGGGGCCGGCAAGACGACCTCGATCCGGATGATCATGGACATCATCGCGCCGGACTCCGGAGTGGTGCGGCTCTTCGGCCGCCCGCGGCGGCGCGACGACCTGCTGCGCGTGGGCTACCTGCCGGAGGAGCGCGGCCTCTACCGCAAGATGACGGTCACCGACCACCTGGTCTTCCTGGCCCGGCTGCACGGCGCCAGGAAGCGCGAGGTCATGCCCGACATCGAGCGCTGGCTCGACCGGGTCGGGCTGTCGGAGTGGGCGGGCAAGAAGGTCGAAGAGCTCTCCAAGGGCATGCAGCAGAAGATCCAGCTGGTCGGAACCGTGCTCCACAAGCCCGATCTGCTGGTGCTCGACGAGCCGTTCTCGGGTCTCGACCCGATCAACCAGGGGCTGTTCAAGGACCTGCTGGCCGACTACCGCGCGGCGGGCAGGGCGGTCCTGTTCTCGACCCACATCATGGAGCAGGCCGACAAGCTGTGCGACCGGATCTGCCTGATCTCGCGCGGCCGCGCGGTGCTGGAGGGCGAGCTCAAGGCGATCAAGCGGCGCTTTGGCGGCAACTCCTACCGGCTGGTGGCCGAGGGCGACCTCGAACGCCTCGCCGAGGTGCCCGGGGTGGCGCGGGCGATCGCCGGCGACGACGGCGCCAAGCTGCTGCTCGAAGACGACGCCACCGGCGCCGAGGTCCTGCCGCGACTGCTGGCGGCGGTCACCGTGCACGAGTTCCGCTCCGAAGAGCCGGGGCTGGAGGAGATCTTCATCCACGCGGTGGGCGAATCCGAAGCGGCCCGGCCACGGGAAACGGAGGCGGCGCGATGAACCCGCGGCGTGCCCTGGTGGTGGCCCAGCGCGAGTACCTGACACGGGTCAAGTCGCTCGGTTTCTGGCTGGCGACCCTGGTGCTGCCGGTCTTCATCGCCGCCATCGGCATCCTGCCGACGCTGTTTCTGTTCAAGACCGGCTCGGCGCACCGGGTGGTGGTGGTCGATGAGACCGGCGTGCTGGGCGCCGAGCTGGCGGCCCGGCTGGCGCCGCCCGCCGGGGGAGCGCCGGCCGAGCGGGCCGCGGCCACCGCCGATGAAGCCACCGCTGATGACGCCACCGCCGCAGGCGCCGCCGGGACCGCGGCCCCGGCAGCTGGAGGCCTCGAGGGGCTCGAAGGGCAGATCGAGCAGCAGCTCGAGGCCACCCGTTTCGAGGTGGCGCTCGAGGCGCCGGCCGCCGACCCCGAGGCACAGATCGCCGAGCTCAACCGCCGGGTTCTCGCCGGCGAGCTCGACGCCTGGATCCGGATCCCGGGCGAGGCGCTCGTGTCGAGCCGCGTCGAGTACCACGCCGGCAGCGTCTCCAACTTCATCACCCAGGACCGGCTGCAGGACGCCCTGAGCGCGGTCGCCCGCGAGCGCCGCTTCCGCCAGGCCGGCTTCGACCCGGAGCAGATCGGCGAGCTGTCGCAGCGGGTGCGGCTGACCACCTTCCGGGTCACCGAGGCCGGCGGCGAGCAGGAGGGCGCCGAGGCCGGACTGATCCTGGCCTATGCGCTCTTCTTCCTGCTCTACATGGTGCTGGTCTTCTACGGCCAGCAGGTGATGAACGGCGTCATCGAGGAGAAGTCGTCGCGCATCGTCGAGGTGGTGATCTCCACCGTGCGCCCCTTCGAACTGCTGATGGGCAAGCTGGTGGGCATCTGCTGCGCCGCCCTGACCCAGCTGGCGGTCTGGCTGGGCACGATGGTGGCCTTCACCCTGCCGGGAGTGGTCGCGGCGATGGCCTGGATCCCCGAGGGGGTCGACGTGCCGACCCTGTCGCTCGGGCTGCTCATCCACTTCGTGCTGCTCTTCCTGCTCGGCTTCTTCGTCTACTCCTCGGTCTACGCCGCCCTCGGCTCGGCCTTCAACAACGTCCAGGAGGCGCAGCAGTGGGCCGGCTTCATCGTCATCTTCCTGATCGCGCCGGTGCTGTTCTTCTGGATGGTGATCAACGACCCCGACTCGACGGTCTCGGTGGTGGCCTCGCTCATCCCGATGTTCACCCCGCTGTTGATGATGCTCAGGATCGCGATCAAGACGCCCCCGGTCTGGCAGATCGCCCTGGGCTATCTGCTCACCACCGCCTTCACCTTCTTCCTGATCTGGCTCTCGGCGCGGATCTACCGCACCGGCATCCTGATGTACGGCAAGAAGCCGACACTGAAGGAGCTGTGGCGGTGGGTGCGGTACGCGTAGGCGATCTGCAACAACCCGTGGCGGGGGTCTACGGCGCCCTGTCCTCGAGCAGTCGTACCGCGAAGCCGCGGGCGGAGGCGTTGCGATAGAGGCGGGCGTCGAGCGTCCAGAGCTCCGCATCGAGCTCCTCGCCGAGGGCCACGTAGGCCGCGTCATAGGCACTGGCCCGCTCGAGGGACAGGGCGATCGCCACGGCACGGGCACCGTCACCTAGCCGGTGGTAGGTAAACGGCAGTGCCCGGATCTGCCGCCAGACGTCGGCGATCCTCTCGGCTGGCATCGCTCTCGCCGCGACCAGCCGGGTCAGTCCGCTGGCAAGCTCATAGAGAGCTAGCTCGGGCAAATGGAGCTCGGCCCCTTCGTCGATCCAGCCAAGAAGCGACCGGCTGACGATCTCGGAGCGCGGATCACTCGCCACGAGGGCGACCAGCAGGCTGGCATCGAGGACGATCACGAGGGCGATTCGGTTCGCCGGGCCTCGAGTTCGGCCCGCCCCGCCCGCACGATCTCGACCGCGTCGACCCGCGGCAGCCCGATCCTCAACTCGCCAAGTCGCTCGAGCGCGATCCTCGGCTGCCTGGCCGGAACCTCCAGATAACGGTGGATGAGCAGCCGGGCCAGAGTCCCCGGGCGTACGCCTGCTTGCTTCGCCTCCGCCTCGAGGCGGGCGAAGTCCTCCGCGGGTAGGCGCAGGGTCACGGCTCGTCGCTCGTTCATCAGGCCAATTCTATGCGTTTTGCATCGTTTCGCAACATTAGCTACCCTCCGACCCACACTCACGGTCGTAGGGACGAAATGAGCATGCCCGGATCTTGCCGCCGGACTGGCGCTCAGCGGACAGGCCACTGGGATCTCAGCGGGCGCGGTAGGCCGTCATGAGCCGCGCGGCCTCGGCAGGGTCCAGGTGGCGGACCGCCTCGCGCAGGGTCAGGCCCGCGATGCGGTCGATCCGCTCGCCGACGAAGTCGACGACCAGCCGCGGACGCCTCTTGGAGGTCTCGCGCAGCACCCAGCCGATCGCCTTGCGGATGAAGAACTCCTTCTCGTCGAGCATCCGGTCGGCGTAGCCGGCAAGGCGGTCCCAGTCGCCGGCGCCGTCACGCAGCGGTAGGAGCAGGGCGAGGAGTGCCGAGCGACGGATCCAGAAGTCGTCGTCGCCGGCCCAGCGGTCGAGTGCGCGGTTCAGGCTCGGGTAACGCTCGACCAGTCCGCCGACCACATGCACCGCGAGGGCGTCGACGTAGGCCCAGGTGTACGAGTCGCGCAACAGCCGCTCGAGCAACGTCATGTCCGCCGCCCGCAGCAGGTCGGCGCGCGCGGTCAGGAGCTCGATGGCGAACCGGCGCAGCTCGTTGACCCGACGCCCCCAAAGCTCCTCGACGAGCACTCGCAACTCGCCGCGCGCAAACTCCGGGCGCTGGCGGAGCCATGCCTTGCACTCCTTGCGCAACGCCGGCACGGTGACGCCCAGAAACTCGAGATCGCTCTTGAGGTACCGCTTCTCACCCTCGGCGCGTTCGGCGGTGCCCAGCGGCTCGAGCCGGGCGCGGATGCGATCGGTCTCGGAGGCGGCGTTCATTGCCGGGCGTCCCCCGCCGCCAAGGCCGTCTCGACGTACTGCCCCACCAGCCGCCGCCACGGCCCGGTGGCGCCCAGCCGGGCCAGGTTGCCGAAGTGGCCGCCGAGCGAGCGGTCGATGAAGACCAGGTCCTGGGGAAAGGTGATGTCCGTCGCCCTGGACCAGTTGGCGACGCCGAGCTCGAAGAGCTTGTCGTAGATCTTCTCGTCTTCGCCGAATGTGTAGGGGGGCTGGTCGCGCAGCAGCTCCACCAGAAGCTCGAAGTAGGGATCGAGCAGCTCGCGCGCCAACGGCTCGCCGCCCTCGGTGCCGACGCCCATGGACAGTAGCGCCTCGGGGATCCGCGCGGCGTCATTCGCCAGGGCCAGCCGGAAGAGCTCGGCGTAGCCGGCCGCCAGCGGCCGCGAGATCCGCTTGACACAGCCGAAGTCGTAGACGACGATGCCGCCGTCCGCGCGGAAGGCGAAGTTGGCCAGGTTGGGGTCGGCGTGCAGCATCCGGTGGACCAGCAGGCCGCGGATCTGGAGCTCGAACAGCGCCTGGCCCCAGCGGTCGCGCAGCGCCTGCGGGTAGCGGTCGGAGCAGGCCTCCTCGGGCGGGATGCCGCCGAGGTACTCCATGGTCAGGACGCGCTCGGTCGAGGCCTCCTCGACCACCCGCGGGATGATCACCTCCGGCAAGCCGGCGTGCAGCTCGGCCATGCGGCGGATGTTCTCGGCCTCGTGGACGTAATCGATCTCTTCGAGCAACCGGTCGCGCAGCTCGCGCCAGATGGGCTCGAAGTCGATCTCGAGAAACAACCCCACCAGGGCGCCGAGCAGGGTCTTGAGGTTCTTGAGGTCGGCGCGGATCACCTCGTCGATCAGCGGATACTGGATCTTGACCGCCACCGGCCGGCCGTCGCGCATCCGGCCGCGGTGCACCTGGCCGATCGAGGCGGCGGCGAAGGCCTCGTGGTCGAGCTCGGCGAACAGCTCGTGGAACCTCTCCTTGCCGAGCGAGCCCTCGACCTCGTAGCGCATCACCTCGGAGGGCACCCGCGGCGCCTGGCGCTGCAGCGACTCGAGCACCTCGGCCACCTCGGGCGGCAGCAGCCCCTCCTGCAGGCTGATCATCTGGCCCACCTTCATGGCGGCGCCCTTCATCTTGCCCAGCGACTCGGCCACCCGGGCGGCATTGCGCACCAGGTTCTCGGTGCGGCGAACCTGCTTCGCCGGGCCGCTCAGCGCCAGCTCGAGCAGCCGCTCGGCGAGCACCGAGGCGCCCACCCGCCCGACCAGCCCGCCCAGCCGCGCCAGACGGCCGACCGGCGAGGTGATCATCTTGGCGTCGCTCACGGCGGAGACATTGTCACATCGGCCCGCGAGCGTCCCGGAGACCCGGGTCGTGCCCTGGAAGAGCACTGGAGGCCAGCCTTCGCTCGCCGACCGAACTACAATGCCGGACTCTGGGAGGTCAGCCATGATTCGAGGACGCATCGCCATCACCGCCACCCTGCTGCTCGCCGGGTGCGCTTCCACGCCGCCGGCGCCACAAGCCGAGGCGCCCCGGGTCGAGTCGTCACCGGTCGAGGCGCCGCCGGCAACGACCGCGCCGGCGCCCGCGGCCCTGCCCAAGCAGATCCACTGGGTGACCGGCTCGGCCGAGTACGTCGCTGCCTTCGAGCAGACCTACCGGCTGGCCGGCGAGGCGTTGGCGCAGCGAGTGGCGGGCCGCGCGCCGGGAACCTGGGCGATCGCCATCGACGCCGACGAGACCCTGATCAGCAACGTCGAGCAGAGCATCGAGGCGCTCGGGGTGGAACTCTCGTTCGAGGAGCATTGGGACACCTGGGTCGAGCGCCGCGCCGCGCCGGCGCTGCCGGGAGCGCGCCGTTTTCTCGAGCACGTGCGCGAGCTTGGCGGCCGGATCGCCGTCGTCACCAACCGGCACCAGCACCACTGCCCGCAGACCGCAGACAACCTGCGGGCCGAGAAGCTGCCCTTCGACGTCGTGCTCTGCCGCGGCGAAGACCGCGACAAGAGCCCCCGCTGGCGTAGCGTCGAAGACGGCACCGCGGCGCCCGAGCTGCCGCCGCTCGAGATCGTCATGTGGCTGGGCGACAACATCCACGACTTCCCGGGCCTCGACCAGAGCTCGCCGTCGGCCCGCCCGGAGGACCTGGCCCAGTTCGGCGATCGCTTCTTCTTGCTGCCGAACCCCCTCTACGGCTCCTGGGAGCACTAACCGCCGCCGCCGCGAGCCTGCCGCGCAACGGCCCGGCCACGACCCGGGGCTCGGCCGGGAAGAGGCCTCCCGCCGTTGTCTACCCATGCCGGCGCGCCAGAGAGTCGTAGAATCGGCGCGCCATGAAGCACGCGGCGTTGCCGTTCCACTTCGGCCGCGAGCTGCTGGCCAGCTGGCTGCTGCTGTCGCTGCCGGGCTGGTGGGCCGGGCGGTCGCCGCCGTCGGGCAACTAGAACCACCTAGTCTGATTTCTTGCCGGCCGCTGCGCCGACCGCGACCGAACGGCCGAGAAACGACCCTCGCCGCCCGAGATCGTCCCAGACCGCGATCGCCACCTGCTGGTCGCCGCGCTCGAGATCGAGGTCCAGCCGGTGGGAGAAGACCCCGGCCGAGCCGGCAGCCAACCTGGCCGCATCGATCTCGAAGGAAACCGGGATCTCCTCGCTTCCCGTGAGGCTGCCGCTCGCCTCCGCGGTCAAGACCAGGATCCGGCCCCGGGCGACGAGAGTCTCCGGATCGCTCGACGGCAGCAGCACGAACGCCTCGGCGGGAACCGCGACCTCGATCGGCACCCGGTAGCGCCGTCTCCTCTCCAGGGCCGTCTGGGCCCCGAAGGTGAGCCGCGCCCGCAGCTCGTCGACCTCGGCACCGAACCACAGGGCCGCCGACAGCCGTTCACGCAGGCGGTCGGTCGGGCTGCGATCGACATACCCCTCCCGGTGACGGGCGCCGAGGCCGCGCCGCTTCACCCGCACCTGGACGCGGTGGAACTGGCCGTCCGGCCGGCGGTCGGGGACATAGCCCAGCGAGTAGAGCGCCCCCAGGTCGGCGAGGGTGCCGTCGACCAGCAGGCTGAAGTCGGTCCCGCCGGCCTGGCAGCGGCCGCCGGTCGTGTGCGACATCAGGCAGACGGCCTCCTTGACGCGGCCCTCTCGTTCGGAGCGGATCGAGCTCTGGAAGCCCGGCGGGCCGACTCGCCCTATCGCCACGTCGCCCAGGTGCTGGCGGCTGGGCGGGGTGAGGGTGTAGAGGCTCACCCCGCTGGCGTTCGCCTGCCGCACCAACCCCTTGAAGTCGCGGTAGAGATCGGGCCGCTGGGCCGCGGAGGCGGCGTACTCGCCGGGGCCGCCCCCCTCGCCAAACGCGCTGGCGGCGGCCGCGAAGAGATCGGATGCCGGCAACATCGTCAAGTCGTCGCCGGCGTAGAGGATCGACTTGCGCCCGGGGATGCCGCCGAGGCTGAACGCCAGCTGGCGCAGGACGTCGAGCGTGCGGAGGATCTCCTGGCGCTCGCCCTCGGCGACCGCCTCGAGCTCGGCCCTGGCCGAGTCCCGCCGGCTGCGGGCGGACTCCTGGGCCAGCGGGTCCGCGCCCGCCGCGGCCTCGAGCTCCGCCCCGGCATCCGCCAGCTCGGCGACCTGCCGGCCGCGCTCTCCGGGCGACACCATCCGGCCGCGCTCGATCGCGGCGAGGCCCGCCAGCACCTCCGCCGTCGAGCTGTCGAAGCCGTGCCGCACCCGCAGCCGGCCGTCGTAGGTCACCAGCATCAGCCGCAGCGATGCCGGCTCGCGAGACAGCGAGCTGCGCAAGGTCTTGAGCAGCTGGCGGCGGTGGCGCGGCCGCAGGCTGAGGGTGTCGACGAACAGCACCAGGTGCTGCGGCGGCTCGGCGGCGACCGGTGGCGAAGGCATGGCCGCCTCCTGCCGCTCGGGCTCGCTCCCCGTCTCCGCCCCCGGCGCCCGCGGCCCCGGGGCGCGGAAGTGGCTGATCTCCACCCGCTGGCCGTCTTCGAAGACCTCGAAGTCGTCACGGATCAGACCCAGGATTCGCCGGCCCTTGCGGTCGGTCACCAGCACCTCGACGTCGACCTGGTTGACCTCGACCGAATCGACGAAGCCAAGCCGGGGCCCTTCCGCCTCAGCCGGGTCCGCCGCCGTGGGGCGCGGCGTCAGCGAGGCGACGGCCAGCACCGCGCACAGAAAGACCGGTGCCAGGACTGCGACAGCCTGCGAATGTCCTTGGTGGATGACAGGGTCTCCCATGGCGTGAGTCGTTTGCGGCCGAAGGGCACCGTCAGCTTGCAACCGAATCGGGTGGGCGAGCTTCCTGGCCGGGGGAGAAGCAAGTTTCGGACCGGCCGCCGTTCGTCGCTGCCCCGAGCGCCAGCCGGCGCCGAGCGCCTCGCCGAGCGATCACGCCTCGCCAACATCGAGACAGACCGCCTCGCTGCCGTTGCGCAGGTACAGCCGGCCGTGGGCCAGGGCCGGGTGGCTCCAGCTCTTGCCGGTGAGCGCCCCGATCCGCGCCAGCTCATCGTGGCCCGCCGGCGAGGCCTTCTGAACTGGTCCCCTGCTCGAAGCCGACAGCGTCGCACAGCCGTAACAGGGGTCGTCGGGCTAGACGGTAGACTCGCCGGACCGAAACGGCCCGGCCGGGAGACAGTGATGCGAAAACACAGAGTCGCGGAGTGGGAGACGCTGGGCGACCGCCAGCCGGCGCACGCGCTGG
Organism: Thermoanaerobaculia bacterium; assembly: GCA_963781065.1. Taxonomy (GTDB): domain Bacteria; phylum Acidobacteriota; class Thermoanaerobaculia; order Multivoradales; family JAHEKO01; genus CALZJC01. Next base: position 219,188 of record CAWAET010000004.1, read on the forward strand.
TCGCGGACGTCGACCTGGTGCTGGTGCGCTACGACGACGAGGTCTCGGTGCTCTACGGCCGCTGCCAGCATCGCGGGGCGCTGATGGCGGACGGCTTCGTCCGCGGCGACAACCTCATCTGCGGGGTGCACGACTGGGACTACCAGTTCGACACCGGCGTCAGCTCGTACGACCCCAGCGAGCGGCTGCACAAGTTCACCGCCTGGGTCGAGGACGGCGGCGTCTGGGTCGACGAGGAGGAGATCGCCGCCTGGGAGGCGCGACAACCCGCAGCCCTACGAGCGCGACGCCTACCAGGGCGCCTTCCAGGACCACTCCACGGCAGCCCGGCCGAGCCGCACGTCGAAGTTCATCCGCGAGCTGGCCGCCCACGGCCTCGAGCGAGGTCGGCCACCACGGCCCGGTGGCGGCGATGGGCGTGCTCGCGCGACCGAGCTGCCGACCTGGGACGATCTCCAGTTCGTCACCGCCCAGCTGGCCCGGGTGCCGCAGCTCGACGACGTCGCCGGTCGGCACCGAGCTGGTCATCGGCCCCAACGCGGCCAAGCCGCTGCGCGCTGGAGATCCCGCTCTTCGTCTCGGACATGAGCTTCGGCGCGCTGTCGGTCGAGGCCAAGGTCGCGCTGGCCAAGGGCGCCGAGCTGGCCGGCACCGGCATCTGCTCGGGCGAGGGCGGCATGCTGCCCGAGGAGCAGGAGGCCAACAGCCGCTACTTCTACGAGCTGGCCTCGGCCCGCTTCGGCTTCTCGATGGACAAGCTCGAGCGCGTCCAGGCGTTCCACTTCAAGGGCGGCCAGGGCGCCAAGACCGGCACCGGCGGCCACCTGCCGGGCGAGAAGGTCAAGGGCAAGATCGCCGAGGTGCGCGGCCTCGAGCCGGGCAAGCCGGCGGTCTCGCCGGCGCGCTTCCCCGACTGGGACGACGAGGACCCCTTCCGCGCACTTCGCCGACGAGGTGCGCGAGCGCACCGGCGGCATCCCGATCGGCTTCAAGCTGTCGGCCCAGCACATCGAGGACGACATCGACGCGGCGCTCGCGGATCGGCGTCGACTACGTCATCCTCGACGGCCGCGGCGGCGGCACCGGGGCGGCGCCGCTGATCTTCCGCGACAACATCTCGGTGCCCACGATGCCGGCGCTGGCCCGGGCGCGCCAGCACCTCGACCACCGCGGGGTCAGCGGCGACGTCACCCTGATCATCACCGGCGGCCTGCGCACCCCGGCCGACTTCGCCAAGGCGCTGGCGCTGGGCGCCGACGGCATCGCGGTCTCCAACGCCGCGATCCAGGCGATCGGCTGCCTCGGCATGCGCGCCTGCCACACCAACAACTGCCCGGTGGGCATCGCCACCCAGAAGGAGCACCTGCGGGCGCGGCTGCCGGTGGACGAGGCGGCCGAGCGGCTGGCGCGGTTCTTCACCTCCTCGGTCGAGATGATGAAGCTGCTGGCCCGCGCCTGCGGCCACACCCACCTGGGCGACTTCCGCCACGAGGACCTGACCACCTGGAAGCGCGACATGGCCTACCTGACCGGCGTCGCCTACGGCGGCGCGGTGCCGCTCTAGCTACCCGAATGTCACCTGACCGGCACGCCGCCCGCGGAACGAAGCCGATAGGCTCGCGGCAGCCGGAGACGAGCGAGGCACCAGCCGATGGCGTCTGAAACGGACACGAAACTGATCTGGCGCAAGGTCCTCGAGCCGGGCGAGCTGGCCGACGGCCGGGTCAAGCCGGTGACCTGCGGCCACACGACGTTGTGCATGACCCGGCACGAGAACCGCGTCGGCGCGCTCGACAACCGCTGCCCGCACCAGGGCGGCCCCCTGGGCGAGGGCTCGATCGAAAACGGGCTGCTGCGCTGCCCCTGGCACGGCTGGGACTACGACCCGCTGACCGGCAAGGCGCCGGGCTTCGACGACGGGGTCGAGACCTTCCCGGTGGAAGAGCGTGAAGACGGCGTCTATGTCGGCTTTCCGCCCGAGGCCGAGCACGTCGCCACCGTCACCGACGTCATGGCCGAGACGATGGTCAACTGGGGCATCCGCCAGGTCTGGGGCATGGTGGGCCACTCCAACCTGGGCCTGGCCGACGCGCTCAGGCGGCAGGCGGAGGCCGGCGCGCTGCGTTACTACGGCATCCGCCACGAGGGCGCCGCCGCCTTCGCCGCCTCGGCCTACGGCAAGCTGACGGGCAGGCCGGCGGCCTGCCTGGCGATCGCCGGGCCCGGCGCCACCAACCTGCTGACCGGGCTGTGGGACGCCAACGTCGACCGCTCGCCGGTGCTCGCCCTGACCGGCCAGGTCGACACCCAGGTGCTCGGCCCCGGCGCCTTCCAGGAAGTCGACCTGGCGGCCGCCTTCGGCAAGGTGGCGCAGTGGAGCCAGCCGGTGCTGCAGGGCTCGCGCCACGCCGAGCTGGTCAACCTGGCGGCCAAGAGCGCCATCCTGAACCGCGGCGTCTCGCACCTGATCTTCCCCGACGAGGTGCAGACGCTGCCGGCGGCGGCCGGGGCCAAGGCCGGCGGCCCGGCCGGCCGCCTGACGCCGCGCGCCATCACCCCGCCGCGCGAGTCGCTCGACGACGCGCTGGCGGTGGTCCGCGGCTCGCGCCGGCCGGTGATCATCGTCGGTCACGGCGCCCGCTTCGAGATGCCGGCGATCCTCGAGCTGGCCGAGCTGCTCGGGGCACCGGTGCTGACCACCTTCAAGGGCAAGGGGCTGGTCTCCGACCACCACCCGCTGGGCTGCGGCGTGCTCGGCAGAAGCGGCACGCCCATCGCCAGCTGGTTCATGAACGAGTCCGACTCGCTGCTGGTCTTCGGCGCCAGCTTCTCGAACCACACCGGCATCACGCCCAAGCGGCCGATCGTCCAGGTCGACTACGACCCGATGATCCTGGGCAAGTTCCACGCCGTGAAGGTGCCGGTGTGGGGCGAGATCGGCGTCACCGCCCGCCTGCTGACGGCCGAACTGGGGGCCGAGGGCGCCAGCGCCACGTGGGTCGACCAGCGGCCCGAGGTCGCCCAGCGCTGGGCCATCTGGCGGCACGAGAAGGAGCGCCGCCTGGGCGAGGAGCGCGGCCAGGGAGTCTCCTCCTCCGCCGTCTTCGACGCCATGAACCGCCACGTGCCGGCCGACGCCATCATCGCCGTCGACGTCGGCAACAACACCTATTCCTTCGGCCGCTACTTCGAGTGCCGCGAGCAGGCGGTCCTGATGTCGGGCTACCTGGGCTCGATCGGCTTCGCCTTCCCGGCGGCGATGGGCGCCTGGGCGGCGACCCAGGAAGACGACCCCAGGTTCGCCGGCCGCCCGGTGGTTTCGGTCTCGGGCGACGGCGGCTTCGGCCAGTACCTGGGCGAGCTGACCACGGCGGTCAAGTACGGCATGAACATCACCCACGTGCTGGTCAACAACTCCCAGCTCGGCAAGATCTCCAAAGAGCAGCGGTCGGGCAACTTCGACGTCTGGCAGACGGCGCTCCACAACCCCGACTTCGCCCGCTACGCGGAGCTGTGCGGCGCCCTGGGCATCCGGGTGACGCGCCGCGAGGAGCTCGACGCCGCGCTCGAACGGGCGCTGGCCCACGACGGCCCCAGCCTGGTGGAGGTCGTGGCCGACGCCGAGCTGATCTGATGGCCACCACCCTGAAGCAGGACGCCCCGCCTGGCCGGGCCGCCGCCCGAGCCGCCACTCGGGCCGCCACTCGGGCCGCGGCACCGGGCCGCGCCGAGCGCGCCCGCCAAGCCCTCGAGCGCGCCTTCGAGCTGGCGCTGGCCCAGGTCGACGCCGAGGGCTCCCTGCCGCGGCGCGGCGACCGGTCGCCGGCGCAGCTGGGCGAAGAGCTGGGGATCGCCATCGACCCGGGCGGCAGCGCCTTCGACGAGGTGACAGCCCGGCTCGGCCGCATCCTCGCCGAGACGCCGTCGGCGGCGAGCCCGCGTTTCTTCAACCAGCTCTTCGGCGGCCGCGACCCCATCGCCCTGGTCGCCGAGATGCTGACGCCGCTGACCAACACTTCGATGTACACCTACAAGGTGGCCGGGCCGCAGGTGCTGGTCGAGCGCGAGGTCCTGGCCCGGATGGCAACCAAGGTGGGCTTTGCCGGCGGCGAGGGGACGATCTCGCCGGGCAGCTCGCTGGCCAACCTGACCGCCATGCTGATCGCCCGCAACGAAGCGGTCGCGGGGGCCCGCGAGCACGGCCTCGACGGTCGCCTCGACGGTCGCCTCGACGGGGGCCGGCTGACCGTCTACACCTCGGCCGAGGGCCACTACTCGATCCGCAAGGCCGCCGGCATCCTGGGGCTGGGCCGCGCCAACGTGCGGGAGATCGAGACCGACGGCCGGGGGCGGATGCGGGTCGGCTCCCTCGCCGCAGCCGTCGACCGCGACCTCGGGCACGGCCACCGGCCGATCCTGATCAACGCCACCGCCGGCACCACCGTGACCGGCGCCTTCGACCCCATCGCCGAGATCGCCGAGGTGGCCGGCGCGCGCGGCATCTGGCTCAACGTCGACGGCGCCCTGGGCGGCTCGGTGGTGCTCTCGCGGCGCCACCGCCACCTGGTGGCGGGCGCCGAGCGCGCCGACTCCTACGTCTGGAACGCGCACAAGATGATGGGCGTGCCGCTGAGCTGCTCGGCCCTGCTGCTGCGGCGCCGGGGGCTGCTGGCGCGCCACCTCGACGAGTCGGCGAACTACCTGTTCCAGAGCGAGGCGGACGAGCTCGACCCCGGGCACCGCTCGCTCCAGTGCGGCCGCCGCAACGACGCGCTCAAGCTGTGGGCCGCCTGGCAGCTGCACGGCGACGACGGCTACGAGCGGCGGATCGACCGTCTGTTCGAGCTGGCGGCCTACGCCGCCGGGCGCGTCGCGGCCGACCCCGGCCTCGAGCTGGTGCTGCCGCCCGAGTCGATCAACGTCTGCTTCGAGGTCGTCGGCCGATCGAGCGCGGCGATCTGCGAGCGCCTCGACGAGGAGGGGCGGCTGCTGGTCGGCCACGGCGAGGCCGGCGGTCGCCGCGCCATCCGCCTGGTCTGCGTCAACCCTGACCTCGTCGAGAGCGACATCGACACGGCGCTGGCCGAGATCCAGCGCGTGGCGGACCGGCAGTGAGCGTCCCGGTCACCGGCTCCGGGCTCTACCCGGTCCACCGCGAGCTGTTGACCGAGCCCCTGCGCGAGGGCCGCTACGAGGTGCGCTTCGCGCGTGACGCCGGCGAGCTCGACGCCATCCAGCGGCTGCGCTTCGCGGTCTTCAACCTCGAGCTGGGCGAGGGGCTGGCGGCCTCGTTCGCCAGCGGCCGCGATGCCGACGGTTTCGACCCGTTCTGCCACCACCTGCTGGTGAGCGACCTCGAGGTGGGCGAGGTGGTGGGCTGCTACCGGCTGCAGACCGCGGCCATGGCGGCGGCGAACCGTGGCTTCTACTCCGCCGGGCTGTTCGATCTGTCGGCCGTGCCGCCGGCGGCGCTTGCCAGGTCGGTCGAGTTGGGCCGGGCATGCATCGCCGAGTCGCACCGCAACTCGGCGGTCCTCTTCCTGCTCTGGAAGGGGCTGGCGCACTACGTCGCCCACAACCAGATGCGCTACCTGTTCGGCTGCTGCTCGCTCACCAGCCAGGACCCACGCGAGGGCAGCGCGGTGCTGCTCTACCTCGAACGCGGCGGCCACCTGCACCCGAAGTGGCGGCTGCGCCCGGCCGCCGGCGCCGCCTGCCCGATCGTCGCCGGGGTAGAGGCCGCGGCGACGGTGCCGCCGCTGTTCCGGACCTATCTGCGCTACGGCGCCAAGGTCTGCGGCCCGCCGGCGATCGACCGCGAGTTCCGGACCATCGACTACCTCGTCGCGCTCGACGTCGACGCGCTGAGCCGGGGCAGCTTCAGGCTGTTCTTCGGCTGAGGCATGGGTACCCTGCGCGCCGTCTGGCGGCTCTTCCTGCTGATCAAGCTGACGGCGATCGGCTACCTGGCGGTGGTGGTGGGGTCGCTGCTCACCCTGCCGTGGCCGCGCCGCCGCGCCCGCTGGCGCCACCTCTGCTTTCGCCGCTGGTCGCGGGCGCTACTGGCGGTCATGGGCGCCCGGGTCGCGAGCCGCGGCACGCCGCCCGAGGCGCCCTTCCTGCTGGTCACCAACCACCTGAGCTACATCGACGTCCTGGTGCTGGCCAGCAGGGTTGACGGGACCTTCATCGCCAAGTCGGAGGTCGCCGGCTGGCCGCTCATCGGCGCCCTGTGCCGCTCGGTGGGCACCCTGTTCGTCGACCGCGGACTGCGTCGCGACCTGCCGCGGGCCATCGCGGCGATCGACCGGACGCTGGCCGCCGGCCAGGGCGTGGTGCTGTTCCCCGAGGGCACCAGCACCCGCGGCGAGAAGGTGACCCGTTTCCACCCGTCGCTGCTCGAGGTCGCGGCGCGCGCCCACACCCCGGTCTCCTACGCCAGCCTCGGCTACGCCACCGCCGCGGGCGTCGCCCCGGCCGAGATGGCGGTCTGCTGGTGGGGCGACATGGAGCTGGCCGGCCACCTCTGGGCCCTGCTGGCGCTGCCCGGCTTCGACGCCACCGTCGCTTTCGGCGACGAGCGGATCGAGGACGGCGACCGCAAGCGGCTGGCCGTGAAACTGCAGCGGGCCGTGGCCGACATCTTCACCCCGGTAACGCGGCGGGCGCCGGAGTCGGCCTGAGGATCGGGCGGCGCGCCGGAGCATCGCCCATGCCACGCACCAGCTTCCCGCGCCGGCGCCTGCGGCTGAGCTCGCGAGAGCCCCTTGGATCGGGCATCTGGTGAGCGGCAAGACCAGGCGACGGCTCCCGGTCATCCTGGCGGCGCTCTATCTGGCGCTGCTCGCCGCTTCGCACCTGGCGCGCGCGCGGCACGAGCCGGCGGCGCTGCCGGCCGGCAAGTCGAGCGTCGAACTGGCCGAACAGGGGGCCGGGGCACGGCCCGGGCGCCGCGTCCGGGTCGCCTACCGCAGCTGGGGCGAGCGCGCGGCCGGCGGCGAACGGGCCGTGCTGCTGCTCCACGGCAGCCCGGGCTCGAGCGCCGACTTCCTGGCGCTCGGCCCGCGGCTGGCCGGTGAGCGATTCGTCGTCGCCCCGGACCTGCCGGGGTTCGGCCACTCCGAGCGGCGCGTCGCCGACTACTCGATCGCCGCCCACGCCGAGTACGCGCTGGCGCTGCTCGACGAGCTGGCGCTCGGGACGGTCGACCTGGTCGGCTTCAGCATGGGCGGCGGCGTGGCGCTGGAGCTGGCCGCGCGCCGGCCCGAGGCGGCGCGATCGCTCACCCTGCTGTCGTCGATCGGCGTCCAGGAGCTCGAGCTCTTGGGCAGCCAGCCGCTCAACCACGCCGTCCACGCCATCCAGCTGGCGGCGTTGTGGGGACTGCACGAAGCGACGCCGCACTTCGGCCGCCTCGACGGCTTCCCGCTCGACCTGCCCTACGCGCGCAACTTCTACGACACCGATCAGCGGCCGCTGCGCGGCTTTCTCGAGCGGCTCGAACTACCGGTGCTCATCGTCCACGGCGAGCGCGATCCGCTGGTACCGGCCGGGGCCGCCCGCGAGCACTACCGGCTGGTGCCGCAGAGCGAGCTGCTGATGCTCGACGGCAGCCACTTCATGGTCTTCTCCGACCAGGGCCGGCTGGCGCGGCCGATCGGCGAGTTCCTGGACCGGGTTGCCGATGGCACGGCCCGCAGCCGCGGCGAGGCGGCGCCGGAACGGCTTGCCGCGGCCGGCCGGCCTTTCGACCCGGCAAGCGTCCCCGCCGCCGCCGGGCTGACCCTGCTGGTCCTGCTGGCGCTGATCGCCGTGGCCACCCTGGCCAGCGAGGACATCACCTGCCTCGCCACCGGGCTGCTGGTGTCGCAGGGAAGGGTCGGTCTCGTCGCTGGCAGCGCCGCCTGCGCCGCCGGCATCCTGATCGGCGACCTGCTGATCTACGGCGCCGGCCGCTATCTCGGCCGCCCCTGGCTGGGCCGGCGGCCTCTCAGGTGGCTGGTGTCGCCGCGCGCGCTGGCCAAGAGCTCGGATTGGTTCGCCCGGCGCGGCCCGACGGTGATCATCGCCAGCCGCTTCCTGCCCGGAACCCGTGTGGCGACCTACTTCGCCGCCGGGGTGCTCAAGACCAGCTTCTGGAAGTTCCTGCTCTACTTCTCGCTCGCGGTGGTGCTGTGGACGCCGCTGCTGGTCGGTCTGGCGAGCTGGGTGGGCGCCCGCATGCTGGCGTGGTTCGGCCTGTTCGAGCGCTGGGCGCTACCCGGCGCGGCGGCGTTGGCGGTGGGGCTCTGGCTGCTCCTGTCGCTCGCCGGCAGCCTGTCGAGCTGGGCCGGCCGCCGCCGGCTGCTCGGCGCGCTGCGGCGCAAGCTGGAGTGGGAGTTCTGGCCGCCCTGGGTGCTCTACCTGCCGCTGGTGCCGTGGATCGGCTGGCTGGCGGTGCGCCACCGCGGACTCACCGTCTTCACCGCCGCCAACCCCGGCATCGAGGCGGGCGGCTTCGTCGGCGAGTCCAAGACCGCCATCCTGGACCAGCTGGCGCCCGCGGCGGTGGCGGCGTATTGCAGGATCGAGGCGTCGCTGCCGCCCGCGGAACGGCTAGCGGCGGCGCGGCGGTTCCTCGCCGAGCGCTCGCTGAGCCTGCCGGTGGTAGTCAAGCCCGACATCGGCGAGCGCGGCCGCGGCGTCACCATCGCCCGCGACGAGGACGAGCTCCGCCAAGCGCTGCAGTCACAGAAGGCCGACTTTCTGGTCCAGGAGCACGTCGGCGGCCCCGAGTTGGGCGTCTTCTACGTCCGCCGCCCGGGCGACGAGCGCGGCGGCATCTTCTCCATCACCGACAAGCGGCTGTTGCGCGTGACGGGCGACGGGGTCTCGACGGTGGAACGGTTGATCCTCGGCGACGAGCGGGCGATGCGCATGGCCCCCACCCATCTGGACAAGCTGGCGGCCGATCTCGACCGGGTGCCGGCAGAGGGCGAGAAGGTGCGGCTGGTCGACGTCGGCACCCATCGCCTCGGCGCGCTATTCCTTGACGGCGAACGCTGGCGCACGCCGACGCTCGAGGCGGCGATCGAGGCGATCAGCCGGTCCTTCCCCGGCTTCTTCTTCGGCCGCTACGACCTGCGCGCCCCGTCCTACGAGGCCTTCCAGAAGGGCGAAGGGCTGAAGGTCGTCGAGCTCAACGGCGTGACCTCGGAGGCGACCCATATCTACGATCCGAGCAACGGCCTGCTCGAGGCCTACCGGGTCCTTTTCCGGCAGTGGGCGCTGGCGTTCGAGATCGGTGCCCTCAATCGCGACCGGGGCGCCCGACCGGTGGGCCTCGTGGCGCTGCTGCGCCTGCTGGGCCGCCACCTGGTGTAGTGTCTCCGACTTCGCCTTACCGTCTGGACGGCTATCGACGCCGCTGGCGGTGTTGCGCTTCGGATGAGCCCGACGTCCGGCGAATCCGAACCCGGAGAGCGACCGTACTCACGGGTGCCTGACCGCCGGCAAACCCGCGTGCTGATCAGCAGTCCGTCGATGGGCTCGGCGCACGCCGTCGGCGAGCGCTTGGATTCCGGTTCGCTCGACGCCTACTATCAGCTCTGCCATGAGACCGCGCGCAATGAGAATCGATTGACGTGATGGGCGAGACGATCGCCGGCTGGCTGGTGACGGCGGTGGGCCTCTATGCCGCCGTCGGCCTGCTGTTCGCCGTGGCCTTCGTACTGCGCGGCGCGGCCCGTATCGATCCCCAGGCGGTGGGCGGCAGCTGGGGCTTCCGGCTGGCGATCCTGCCCGGGGCGGTGGCCTTCTGGCCGCTCCTGGCCCGGCGCTGGGCAGCCGGCGCGCCGCCGCCCGAGGAGCGCAACGCGCATCGCGACCGGGCCCGACGGGAGGGCGACCGATGATCCGCCCGCTCCGCCGACGCCATCGCTGGATGGTCGCCCTGGTGGGAGCGGTTGCCGCGCCGCTCTATGTCGCGGCGCTGCTGGCGCGGCCGGCGCCCGCCGTGCAGGAGACCCTCCCGGACGCGCTCGCCCCGGCGGGGGCGATGGGCGGCGGCTCTCCCGGCGCCCCCGCCCCGCTCACCGGCGGGGCACCTGGCGGCCGCGCGGTCGAGCTGCCCACCACGCCGCCGATCCGGCTCCGAGCGGCGGCCGGGGGCGCGATCGAGGCGACTGCCGACGGTTTTGTCGAGGGGGCGGACCTGCTGCTCTACTGGGCCCCGGCAGAGGGCTCGCGCTCGATCGCCGAGGCCTTCCTGCTGGGCGCCCTGCGCGGCGGCGAGCGGCAGCGGTTCGCGTTGCCCGCGGCCGCCGGCGCCGGCACCGGGGTCCTCATCCTCTACAGCCTGGGCCACGGCGAAGAAATCGCCTACGCCTCCTGGCCGGCTTCGGCGGAGGCCGCGCCGTGAGCCACGCCTATCGCGCCGTCGGCTGGAACCGGCAGAAGCGGCTTTACGACGCGAGCCTGCTGGCCGGCGCGCTGCTCTACCTGGCGCTGTTCGTCGGCCTCGGCGCGGCGCTGTCGCCGGGGGCGACGATCGAAACCCTGCTGATCCGCGCCTTCGGCACCGGCGCGCTGCTGCTGCTGCACGTCATCCTGTCGATCGGGCCGCTGGCGCGGCTGGATCCCAGATTCCTGCCGCTGCTCTACAACCGGCGCCACCTCGGCGTCACCATGTTCGTCCTGGCGCTGGCGCACGGCGGTTTCTCGATCGTCCAGTTCCACGTCCTCGGGGTGGTCAACCCGCTGGTCAGCGTGCTCAGCTCGAACGGCGGCTGGAGCGGGCTGGCCTGGTTTCCGTTCCAGCCGCTGGGCCTCGCGGCGCTGGTCATCCTCTTACTGATGGCGGCCACCAGTCACGATTTCTGGCTCGCCAACCTGACGCCGCCGGTCTGGAAGAGCCTGCACATGCTGGTCTACGTCGCCTACGGCCTGGTGCTGCTGCACGTGGCGCTGGGTGCGCTCCAGGACGAGCGCCACCCGGCCCTGGCCGGGCTCCTGGGCCTGGGCTTCGTCTGGGTCGTGGGGGTTCATCTCGTCGCCGGATTGCGCGAGCGGGCCGGCGACCGGGAGATCGACGACGCCGCGGCCGACGACGACGGCTATGTCGAGGTCTGCCGGGTCGGCGACATCGCCGAGAAGCGCGCCCGAGTCGTCTGCCTGGGCGGCGAGCGGATCGCGGTCTTCCGCTACGACGGCCGGGTCTCGGCGGTCTCCAACGTCTGCCAGCACCAGAACGGCCCGCTGGGCGAGGGCCGCATCATCGACGGCTGCATCACCTGCCCCTGGCACGGATTCCAGTACGACCCGGCCGACGGCGCCTCGCCGCCGCCCTTCACCGAGAAGGTGCCCACCTTCCGGGTGCGGCTCGACGGCGACCGGGTGCTGGTCGATCCGCGACCCAACCCGGCCGGCACCCGGGTCGCGCCGGCGCGACTGGCGGAGGCGGCCGATGGCTGAGCGCGGGCTCTCGCCAGCCGCTCGCGCGGTTGCGGCGCGGGACGGCGAGTTCTACGTCGGCTACCAGCGTCGGGCGCCGGACGGACTGGGCCGCTTCCTGCGCCGGGCGGTGGTCGCGCTGATGGTCCTGGCGACGGTGGTGGCCGTCGCCCTGGCCTCCCTGCAGAGCGATTTCGACCCGGGAGTTTTCGAGTTCGGCGTGGTGCGCGACTTCGAGGGCGTGATCCTCGAGCGTCCCCACCCGCTGCTGCTCGTCGACCGACCCGGGCGGGCCGGCGGCGAGGCGTCGCGCTTCTACCTGGTCGCTTTCGGCAAGCACGGGGCCGATGGCGAGGTCGCCGGCCTCGACGGCCGCCGGGTGCGGCTGCGCGGCTCGCTGGTCCACCGCCAGGGGCAGACCATGGTCGAAGTCGACGCCGGCAGCGTCGAGCCGACCGGCGTCGCGGCCGCCGTGGCGCGCCCGGGCGCTACCGATCTGGGCATCCAGACCCTGCGCGGCGAGATCGTCGACAGCAAGTGCTACCTGGGGGTGATGAAGCCGGGCCGCGGCAAGCCCCACCGGGCCTGCGCCACGCTCTGCATCCGCGGCGGCATCCCGCCCGTATTGAGAGTAGTGACACCCGGCGGCGAGGCGCGTCATCTGCTGCTGACCGACGCGACGGGCGGCGCCGTCAACGACCGGGTGCTCGATCTGGTCGCCGAGCCGGTGGAGGTCACCGGCCGCGTGAGCCGCGACGGCGACCTGCTGATTCTCGCAACCGATCCAAGCACGATTCGCCGCCTGGCCGAGGCGCATACCGGCTGAGCCCAGGCACCCGGAGGAGCCCATGACAACCAAGACCCTGACACTCGTCCTACTGGCCGCCGTGGCATGCTCGGGATCCGCCACCGAAGGCCGGGCAGCGACCGAGGAGGACCGACCGATGAGCGACAAGACCTACAGCCGCCCCAGCGACGACGAGCTGCGCGCTCGCTTGAGCCCGCTGCAGTGGAAGGTGACCCAGGAGGACGGCACCGAGCGGCCGTTCTCGAACGAGTACTGGGACAACAAGGAGTCGGGCATCTACGTCGACGTCGTCAGCGGCGAGCCCCTGTTCAGCTCGAACGAGAAATACAAGTCCGGCACCGGCTGGCCGTCGTTCTGGGCGCCGATCGAGAAGGAGAACATCGTCGAGAAAGAGGACCGCGCGCTGTTCATGCGGCGGGTCGAGGTGCGCTCGAAGCACGGCGACTCCCACCTCGGCCACGTCTTCGACGACGGTCCCAAGCCCACCGGGCTGCGCTATTGCATGAACTCGGCAAGCCTGCGATTCATCCCGGTCGAGAAGCTCGCCGACGAAGGCTACGGCGAGTATCTCGATCTCTTCAAAGGCGAGGCGAAGGCCGCGTCCGGAGATTGAGGTTGCCAGCGACGCGGCCGAGGGCAGCCTGGCCGAGTAGCGGGCCTCGGCGTCAGCTGCCCGGATGCCCGTACTCCGGACGGTCGAGGTTGCGGATCCGGTAGGAGTACTCGGCGTCGCTCAGGTCGCTCTGCCAGTTGCCGGCAAGCCGCGCCGCCGAGTAGCCGCCGAGAAAGAGAATCACCACGGCCAGGGAGTAGGCCGGGACGCTCAACCTCCAGCGCCGCGTCGCCCGCACCTCGAGGGCGGCAGGCACCGGACAGGTGGCCACGCAGTCCAGACAGCCGGTGCACTCGACGCTCGTGATCGCCGTCTTGGCGGAGACCGGCAGGCGCGCCATGCAGACCTTGTCGCACAGTCCGCAGTCGACGCAGGCGTCGGCCCGGCGGGTGACCCGGACCGGCGAGAAGCGCGAGATGAGCCCCAGAAGCGCACCGTACGGGCAAAGATAGCGACACCAGGCTCCGTGGACGAGGATCGAGATCACAACCAGGACGAGCAGGACCCCGGCCCCGACCGGCCCGAGGCGAACGAAGAACAGGCCCATCTTGACGTCCGCCACCCGGTTGTAGGGCGACTCGATGAAGGCCCGCAGCCCGGCGTCGCCCATGGTGAGGATCGCCTGCAGGAAAAAGAAGAGCAGCAGGTACTTGAGGCCGCGCAGCGGCACGTCGAGCCATCTCCAGGGGCGGAAGTTGCGCCCGAAGAGCTTCCGGCCGAGCCGCGCCAGGGTCTCCGAGAGCAGGCCCACGGGGCAGATCCACGAGCAGAACGACTTGCGCGCCAGGAAGGCCACCGCGACGACGATCAGGAAGAGCATCGTCGCCGCCGGGTGCACCCGGTTGAGGGTCCCCTGGTAGAGCCAGTCGAGCAGACCCATCATGCCGCTGATGGGGAGAAAGCCCTCGACCCCGGGCGGCCGCGCCGGCAGCGGCAGCTCGCCCGCCGCGGCCGCGCGAGTGAAGCGCGCGAACTGGACGCCGAGCGCCACGCAGCCGAGCGCGAAGCCCGTCTGGACGAGAAGGCGCAGCCGGTAAGTGCGCTCGCCCTTGCCGCCGACCGTGCCCCGCAGCCAGCCGGCGAGACGGCGCGTGGGCGGGCCCGCCGGCGAGGCCACGGCACGCGGGCGCGGCCGGCGCGGCGGCGAGACGCGCGGCGGTCCGGTGGGCTTGGGGTGAGTTGCCAGAGTCATCGCATCACTACTCGATCCGAAGCAAAAACTACCTCCAGGTCCATTGATCCCGCGACGCCCCGAAGGGTAGATCCGGCCTACCCGCCGGGTGGGTGGGCCGGGGTCAGCCCGCCGGCACCGGCGCCGCGCCGGCCGGCCCCGAGCGGGCCCCCGCGAACCCGAAAGGCAAGTCGGAGGCACTACACTAGTCGGCATCATGTGCTGGGCCACCGGTCACCCGCGCCGCGGCCCGTATCACTCGCCTGGCCACTCGCCTGGCCACTCGCGTAGCGGCCCGCTCGGCCGCCTGACGGACCGGCTGCCCCGGCGTGCCGCGGCGGCCCTGCTCGGGTTGGCCCTGGCCGGCTGCGCCGGCGACCGGCCCGTTCCGGAGCCGGTCTACGACCTGGGGGAGAACCTCGCCTTCGCCCGGGTGACGCGAGAGACCGCCTTGGTGGACCTCGGCTCCGGCGGCGACCAGGCCCACCTGCTCGGCGGCTGGTCCCATCCGCAGACCGAGCCCAACAGCGGACTCGCCTACCGCTGGGGCCTGGAGCCGCACTCCGATCTCCGCTTCACGGTGATCGAGCCGCGGGCCTCGACGCTCCTGCTCGAGGGCCGCCCGCGGCGCGCCATGGAGGGCGCCTCGCCCGCGGTCGAGGTGGAGGTCAACGGCCAACCGGCCGGCCGGATCGATCTGGGCCCCGCCCGCGCCGAGACCACCCTGGAGGTGGCCGCCGGCCTGCTGCGGCGCGGTGAGAACCAGCTGCGGCTGCGCTACGACCTCGGCCGGCCGGCGCTGCCGCCCGGCGAGAAGCGCCCGATCGCCGTCGCCTGGTACCGCGTCGCCCTCGCCGGCCGCGACAGGCCCGCCGTCGAGCCGGCCGTCGACGCCGGGCGCGGTCTGTTGTTCCTCCCCTACGGCAGCCAGGTGGACTTCTATCTGAGGATCCCGCCGGGCGCCCTGCTGCGCTCCGCGAAGCGGCGCTTCGTCTCCGGGCCGGGGATGCTGACCGTCCATCTCGGCCGCGACGGCGAAGCCGAGCGACGGCTGGCGGCGGTCGCCGGCGATGGCGGGCTCGAGGTCGCCCTGGACGCTCCCGCCGGCGAGCCCGTCCGGCTGTCGCTCGCCGCCGTGGCCACCGGGCCGGCCGGCGAGCGCGGCGGCGTCACCCTCGACGCGCCGGCGGTCTGGGCCGCTCCGTCGCCGGCAACCGGGCCGGCGGCGCCCGGGCCCCCAGCCGCTACCGCGGCGAGCGGCGGCGCCCGGCCCAACGTCATCGTCTATCTGGTCGACACCCTGCGCGCCGACCGGCTGGGCTGCTACGGCCACTCGCGCCCGGTCTCGCCCCGCATCGACCGCTTCGCCGCCGGCGCCACGCTGTTCGAGAACGCCCGCGCCAACGCGCCCTGGACCCTGCCCGCGGTGGCCTCGGTGATGACCGGCCTCTGGCCGCCGGCGCACGGCGTCTTCGAGGACAGCCGCCGGCTGGCCCCCGAGGCCGTCACCCTGGCCGAGGCGCTGTCCGGCGCCGGCTACCAGACGGCGGCGGTGGTGACCAACGGCTTCGCCACCGGCGCCTACGGTCTCGACCAGGGCTTCGACGAGCTCACCCTGATCGACAGCGAGGGGCGCAAGTCCAGCCGGGTGCACGAGGCGGCGGTCGAATGGCTCGGACGCCGGGACCCGGAGCGGCCGTTCTTCCTCTACCTGCACACCATCGACCCCCACAAGCCCTACCTGCCCGGGGAGGTGTACCGGCGGCGATTCGCCAGCGAGGCCGACGAGATCTGGGCCCAGATCGTCGCCAACCCGAGGAAGCAGCGCTGGGAGCCGACCGACGCCAACGTGGCGCAGCTGCTGGCGCTGTATGACGCCGAGATCGCCGAGAACGACGCCAGCTTTGGCGACACGCTGGACGCCCTCGAGACCGCCGGCCTGTACGACGGCGCGCTGATCGTTTTCCTCTCCGACCACGGCGAGGAGTTCCACGAGCACAGCGCCTGGACCCACGCCTCGAACCTGTTCCGCGAGACCCTCAACGTGCCGCTCGTCGTCAAGCTGCCGCGGCAGCGCCAGGGCCGCCGGGTCGCCGAGCTGGCGCAGCAGATCGACCTCATGCCCACGCTGCTGGCCTATCTCGGCATCGAGGGCCCGGCGACCCAGGGCCGGCCGCTGCCGGCGATCCTCGGCAGCGGCCCGAGCGGCGCGCGCCGGGCGGTCTTCTCTCACACCAGGCGCGCGTCGCAGACCACCGCCAGCCTGATCGACGGCGACTGGAAGCTCATCCGGCGAGCGGACGAGAGGGGCGTCACCAGCCGGCTCTACAACTGGCGCGAGGATCCGGGCGAGCGCACCGACCGGGCGGCGCAACGGCCGATCCTCGCCGGCCTGCTGGCGGCGGCGCTCGAGCGGCAGCTCGCCACTTCGACGCCGCCGGGGGTTGCCGACGCGACCCCCGACGAGGCGATCAAGGACAACCTGCGGGCTCTCGGCTACATCGACTAGCCTGGTCTCCGACTTGGCTTGCCGTCGCTGCCAGGCCGCGGCTACTGGATGTAGCCCAGGGCGCGCAACGCCTCGGCCTCGTCGCGGTCCAGATCCTCCACCACCGGCGGCGCCACCGGCTCCCATTCGAGCTCGGACAACTCGGCCGCCAGCTCGGCGTGACGTTCCGGCCGGTCCCGCGAGAGATCGTCTCGAGCCTCCGGGTCGGTGTCGAGATCGAACAGCTCGCTGCGCCGCAGCTCGAGACCCCGGACCTTGATCGACAGACAGCGGGCGTCGTCGCTCATCCCCAGGGCCTGCGGCGAATCGCAGCCCGGCGTGGTGAGCTCGATCCGATGCGGCAGCGGCCCGCCGGCCGGCAGCTCGACCCTGCGGCGCGACCAGCTGGTGCCGACCTCGAGCGTCGTCAACAGTTCTCCGTCGACCGTCACCGCCAGCCGGCGAGGTTGGTGGAAGCTGGCCAGGGAGAGCTCCAGCACCGGGCTCGGCCAGTCGATCACCGCCCTCCGGGTGATCCAGGCGCCGCCGCGCTCGCCCCGCGCGGTGGTCTCGACCAGCTGCAGCATCCGCTCCTCGCGGCGCTCGACCAGCGTCTCCTGCAGATAGGACTCGAGCACCTCCGCATAGGCGGTGGTGCGCGGCCGGCGCTGACCCCGGAGCAGCGGCACCAGGCTGCTGCCGGTGGCCGCCTCGAGCGGCCGGACCCCCGCCAGGTCGAGCAGCGTCGGGGCGATGTCGATGCTCTCAACCACCTCCGCCACCCGCCGCCCGGCCGGCAGATCCGGATGCAGCACCAGAAGCGGCACGTGCAGGCTCTCGGGGTAGAGCTGGGTGTGGCCGACCCGGCCGTGCTCCATGAACTCCTCGCCATGGTCGGAGGTGACGACGACCGTCGTCTCGCCGTCCAGCCCGAGGCCCTCGAGCTCCGCGAAGAACCCCGCCAGCACGTCGTCGGCGTAGCGGATGCCGCCGTCATAGAGGGCCTCGAAGTAGTCGACGGTCGGCTGGTCGACGGTCAGCAGCCCCTCGTTGACGCGCCCGATCGGCAGCTTGGTCAGTGGACCGGGAGGCTCGCCCGGCCAGAACAGCGACGCGAAGGGCTCGGGCGGCTCGTAGGGGTCATGGATCGAGTAGGTGTGGAGGAATAGGAAGAAGCGGTCCTCGGCGCCCAGCCGGCGCAGGAAGTCCAGCCCCTTCTCGAAGGTCCGCTCGATATCCGTCGTGCTCTCGACCCGCGGGTCGGTGAACTCGTCGAAGCCGCGCGCAAAGCCGTAGCCCCGGCCGACATAGCCGCCCTCGGTATGGCCGGCGGTGCGGAAGCCCGCCTGCGAGAACTGCTCGGGCAGCGTGGCGATCGCCGGCGACAGGCGGTACGAGGGTGGATAGACCCCGTGCTGCTGCGGGTAGAGGCCGGTGAAGATCGACATGTGCGAGACCAGCGTCGACGGGTACTGGACGAAGGCGTTCTCGAACAGCGTGCCGCGGCCGGCCAGAGAGTCGAAGAAGGGGCTGGTCGGCCGCTCGGCGCCGTAGATGCCCAGGTGGGCGGCGCTCAGCGTGTCGAGCGAGATCAGGATGTAGCCGCGGGTCGGCCGCGGGGCGCTTGCGGCCTCGGGCTCCTCCGGGCCCGGGGCCGCACAAGCCTGCGCGCCGGCCAGCAGACCGGCCAGCGCGGCGCCGAGCGCAAGTCGGCGACACCAAGCCCCCGTGGCGATGCCGCCCATGTCGGCATGAGAACACAAAGGCGCTGCTTCAGGCGCTGCCTTCGCCCTGTCGCACATCCTCGAGCGTGCGACTGCGGGCCCACTCCTCGATCGCCTGCTTGAGCTCACCCCACGCCGGATGCAGCGGGCAGGGGTTGTCGATGTCACAGTTCTCCCAGCCAAACACGCAGTGGTCGGCGGCGGGCACGAAGTCCATGGCCCGCATCACGTCGACGAAGCGGATCTCGCCCGGGGGCCGCGCCAGAGCGAAGCCGCCGTGGTGGCCCTTCTGCGAGGTCAGCAGCCCCGCGGCGGTGAGCCGGTGCAGGATCTTCGCCAGGTAGGGCTGGGGAACCCCCGCCAGCGGCGACAGGTCCTTGGCCCGCACCCGGCCCTCGCTGTTCAGGCGCGCGATGCAGGCGGTGGTGCGTAGGGCGTACTCGGCGGCGCGGCTGAAGTACATGGCGTTGCCAGCATAGTCCACGCTCAACGGATTCGACAATCCACTGACGGCGGCAGCCGGCGCTCGCCGCGGCTCTCGGCTCGCCCCGGAGCCCACCCCTCCGGCTGGCGCCGAGGCCCGGGACGACGGCTAGACTGCCGGCGGCTAGACTGCTGACCGCCATGGAGACCCTGATCCTCACCCAGTCCGAAGTCAGATCCGCGCTGACCATGGAGGCAGCCGTCGACGCCGTGGAGAAGGCGTTCGCGGCCCAGGCCCGCGGCGAGACGCTGATGCCCGCCAAGGTCTATCTCGACCTGCCGCAGCACGAGGGCGACTTCCGCGCCATGCCCGCCTACGCCCCCGGCTCGGTGGGCGTCAAGTGGGTCAACTCCCACCCGCGCAACCCCGAGCGTCATGGCCTGCCGACGGTGCTCGGCGTCTACATCCTGAGCGACCCGGCCACCGCCCGGCCGCTGGCGGTGATGGACGGCACCTGGCTGACCGCCGCCCGCACCGGCGCCGCGGCCGGGGTGGCCACCCGGCACCTGGCGCGGCCCGGGTCGCGGCGGGTCGGCTTCATCGGCTGCGGCGTCCAGGCGCACACCGTGCTGGCGGCGCTACGGGTGGTCCTGGGCGAGGTCGAGATCCTCGCCCACGACCTCTCCACCGAGCGGGCCGCGGCCTTCGCCGCCGAAGTGGGCGGGCGGGTCGCCACGGCGCCCGAGGCCTGCGGCTGCGACGTCGTCTGCACCGCCACCCCCTCGCGCCGGCCGGTGGTCGAGCGCGCCTGGGTCGCGCCCGGCACCCACATCAACGCCCTCGGCGCCGACGGCCCGGGCAAGCAGGAGCTCGACCCCGCCATCCTGCGCGACGCCAGGATCGTCATCGACGACGCCCACCAGGCGGAGGGCGGCGGCGAGATCAACGTGCCGCTGACGCGCGGCGAGCTGACCCTGGCCGACGTCCACGCCACCCTCGGCGAGGTCGTCACCGGCGCCCGGCCCGGGCGCGAGGGCGACGAGATCACCGTCTTCGACTCGACCGGCCTGGCGATCCAGGACGTGGCGGTGGCGCGGATCGTCTACGACGAGGCCGTGCGGCGCGGGCTGGGGCGGCGAATCGACCTGCTGGGCTGAGGCGGCACAAACCGGACGCCGCCGGCCGCGGCGACCCTTGGATCGACGGCTGGCGCCGCCGGGCGCCCCATACTCCTCAGGGTCTCAGAAGTCGGCAACTCGTGTTGAAATGAAACCGGATGGACTTTCCAAGCGAGGTGCGAGCCGCCGCGGAGCGCATCGCCGGCCGGGTGCGCCGGACGCCGGTGGAGCGGTCGCGACGGCTGGCCGCCGGCGACGACGAGGTCTGGCTCAAGCTCGAGAACCTGCAGCTCACCGGCTCGTTCAAGCTGCGCGGCGCCACCAACGCCGTCCTGTCGCTGATCGACGCGGAGCGGCGGCGGGGCGTTGTCGCCGCCTCCTCGGGCAACCACGGCGCGGCGGTTGCCTGCGCCGCCCAGGCCGCCGGCTGTCCTGCGCTGGTCTTCGTCGCTCCCGGCGTCGCCGCCTCCAAGCTGGCAGCCATCCGCTCGTGGGGAGCCGAGGTTCGGACCCACGGCGCCGACCCCCTGGACGCGGAGATCGAAGCGCGCCGCCACGCCGCGGCGACCGGGATGAGCTATGTCTCGCCGTATAACGACCCCGCGGTCGTCGCCGGCCAGGGCACCCTGGGGCTCGAGCTGGCCGAGCAGCTGGAACGACTCGACGCGGTCTTCCTCGCCCTCGGCGGCGGCGGCCTGATCTCCGGGGTCGGCGGCTACCTCAAGGCCGTCTGGCCCGGGATCCGGGTCATCGCCTGCTCGCCCGCGGCCTCGCCGGTGATGCACGCCTCGCTCGCGGCCGGTCGCATCGTCGAGATGGCTTCGCGGCCGACGCTGTCCGACGGCACCGCCGGCGGCGTCGAGCCGGGCGCCATCACCTTCGAGCTCTGCCGCGAGATCGTCGACGAGTCGGTGCTGGTCGAAGAGGAGCAGATCCGCGACGCCGTGCGGCTGGTGGTCGACCGCCACCACAGCCTGATCGAGGGCGCCGCCGGCGTCGCCGTGGCCGGCTACCTGGCCCACCGCGAGCGGTTCGCGGGTCAGCAGGTCGCGGTAGTGCTGTGCGGCGCCAACATCGACGCCCAGGTGCTGAAGCAGCTTCTATGAGCCGCCGTCCTCGCCGTCGATCAACGCCAGGTGCAGCGCTCCGGCGCCGATGACGGCGGCCGCCGAGACCCGCCGGTCGAAGGTCGCCAGCCGGCCGCCGTTGCGCACCGCCAGCGCCAGCAGGTAGACGTCGGTCAGCTGGCCGCCGCCGGCGATGCCGGTGGTCTCGATCAGCGAGGCCTCGCAGAGCGAGATCGAGTCCTCCCAGAAGACATGACCGGCGCTGCGGCGGAAGGCCTGGAGCCGGTCCACCGCATCCGGCAGCGTGGTGCGGCGGCCGGGATAGGCGGCGCTCGAGATGACCCGGATCAAGCCGTTCTCGGTCAGCGGGCAGGTGGCCCAGCCCCGGGAGCGGTGGCGCCCGAACCAGTCGTGCGCCGGGCCGTGGTGGATGTGGGCCGGGTCGAACAGCGCGACCAGGACGTTGATGTCGAGCAGCGCGACCACGTCGCCCGTCTCACTCGTCGTCGCGCAGCCGGTTCACCACCGCGGCGGTGACCGGGTGCTCGTCGGGCCGCGCGGGAAGCAACGGCACTCCGTTGCGCACACCGACCTCGGGCCCCGCCGGCCGCAGCGCCGCGCGGGCCAGCTCGGAGAGGATCTTCCCTGCCGTCGTCTTTCTCCGGGCCGCCAGCTCCTTGGCCGCCTGCAGGATGTCCTCGTCCAGATCGAGGGTGGTTCGCATTGCCGTCATCATATCTCATCTCGCATCACACATCACGCATCAGATGAACTCCCGGAAGGCGCCTCCTCATTCCGGTTCCTCATTCCATCAGGACGGATTCCAGATCCCGTTTCTTGCCGAACGGCAGACGCGAGCTCCGGCAAACCTCCCGGCCGGCCCAACGTAGGTAGGGCTGATCCATCTGTCCTGGAGGCTCTCGATGCGCTCGATCCGCCGATCTTCGCTCTGCCCGCTCCTCTGCCTGGCGCTTGCCGCCCTGTCACCCGTCGCCGCCGCTGCCGAAGAGGCCGCCGCCGACTTCGTCGACCGCGTCGGCACCCTGAAGCTCGACCGCGTGCTCGACGCCCGCGGCAGCCTGGGCGGGGTGACGATCGACCGGCTGGGCTTCCTCTACGTCGCCAACTTCCGCGACGCGGTCTGGCGGATCAGCCCCGACGGCGAGGTCACCGCGCTGACCCGCGGCCTCTACGGCGCCTCGGGCAACGCGATCGACGCCCGCGGCGACCTCTACCAGGGCAATTTCCTCGCCAACACCATCACCCGCATCGCCCGCACCGGCGAGGTGAGCCGGTTTGTCGGCGAAGGGCTGAACGGGCCGGTGGGCATGGCGTTCGATGCCGAGGGCACGCTCTACGTCTGCAACTGCAACGGCAACTCGATCTCCCGCGTCACCCCCGGCGGCGTGGTCGAGCCGTTCGCCGGCGGCGACATGTTCGCCTGCCCCAACGGCATCGCTCTCGGCGCGGACAAGAACTTCTACGTCACCAACTTCAACAACCTCGACATCCTGCGGATCTCGCCCGCGGGCGTGGTGGAGCGCTTCGTCACCGTGCCCACGGGCGCCGGCAACGCCCACATCACCACCGCCAAGGGCATCTTCTACGTCACCAAGATCCTCTCCAACCGGGTGATCAAGATCGACGGCCAGGGCGAGATCACGCCGCTGGCCGGAACCGGCGAGGACGGCCACGACGACGGCCCGGCCCTCGAGGCGACCCTCTTCCGCCCCAACGGCATCGCCGTCTCGCCGCTGGGCGACCGGCTGTACGTCAACACGGTGGTCGGTGAGTACAACCAGCCGAAAGCCTCGCGCCTGACCGTGCGCACGATCGACCTGGTGACCCTGACCGGCGTGCTGGACGAGGCGATGACGACCGGCGGCCTCGACGCCGCGGCCGCCGCCTACGCCCGCTACCGGGCCGACCCGGTGCGCGGCCGGGAGAACACCGCCGGCGAGATGATCACCTACGGCTACCGCTTCCTGACCGACGCGCAAGATCCCCGAGGCGCTGCGCTTCTTCGGCCTCAACGCCGAGAGCTGGCCCGACAACCCGGCGGCCCAGTTCCACCTCGGCGAGGCCTATCGCTACATCGGCCAGGTCGAGCCGGCGGTGGCCCAGTATCGCAAGGTGCTCGTGCTCGACCCCGAGCACGCCAACGCGGCCTCCCGGCTGGCGCAGCTCGCGGCCGAGTAGTAACCCCGACCGAGTCCGGTTGGAGGCGCCTCGAGGGTACGGCCGCGACGAGCCCCCCCCGACCGGGTGGGGAGCCCGCCTCGCGGGGCGTTGCCTGAGCTCGGGTCGCCTGCTAAGCAGGAGGCCACCGTGCCGTAAGGCGCCATGTAACGAACCGCACGCTCAGAGTCATTGGCGCGCGGCATCGCAGGCTCCCTCCGGCACTCGCCGGATCCACGAAAGGAGGGCTCGATGCGAAGCCGGGGTTTGGTGTGCTGGGGGATGGTCTTGCTGGCCGCGATGGCAGGGGTCTCGTTGGCCGGAGTTGCGACGGCGGAGGCCGCGGTAGCGAGTACCGCGACGGATCGCCCGATAGCCGTATCACCGGGCAGTGCCGCTCGAGTAGCGCTGATCGCCAACCGTTGCCCGACTTTCAGCTGGGGAGGAGTCGCCGAGGCCAGAGGATACGAGCTGGTCGTCTATGGCGTGGCGGAGGGCGGCGGGGCCGTGGAAGTGCTGCGCAAGAGCTTCCCGGGCGCCGTCGGCAGCTGGACCCCGGCCCTCGGCAGCTGCCTGGCGACGGGCGAGCAATACGCCTGGTCGGTTCGCGCGCTGGGCCCGAAGGGGCCTTCTGAATGGTCGGCGCCGGCGCTGCTGAAGGTGGCCGCGGCCGCGAGCCAGGCGGAGCTCCTCGAGGCCCTGGCCGTCGTCCGACGGTACCTGGCGGACAACCCCGGAGCTCTGGGGCTCCCGGGCGAGCCGGCGGCTGGCGCGGGCGCCGGGGCGGCGCCGTCGCCGGATCCCGCCAAGACGGCGTCCCGGGCCCCGGCGGCGACCGAGCTCAGCGTCGCCGGTGGGGTCGAGGCGGCCTCCTTCAGCGGCGACGGCTCCGCCCTGACCGACCTTACGCCGGCCAACCTGGCCGCCGGGACGGCGGCGATCGACATCACCGGCTCGGCCGCTGACGTCACCGGGACGGTGGCCGTCGCGCACGGCGGCACCGGCGCCACCAGCGCCGCCCAGGCCTGCGTCAACCTCGGCGCGGCCACCACGACGCAGCTCACGGCCCATGCCGCCGCCGACGACCACGCGGCAACCTACGTCAACGTCGCCGGCGACACGATGTCGGGCGGCCTCGGCATGGGCAACAGCCCGATCACCGACATCGGCGCGCCCGGCACCGACTTCACGGCCACAGGCGGGCTCAACCTGGCGGACGACCTGATGCTCGAGGAGGGCGAGACGATCTCCAACCCGGTGCCGGAGACCATCCGCTTCAGCGACGGCTCGGACATCCTCGACATCGACCTGTCGGGCAGCGTCTCCCTGATGGCCGCGCCGGGGTCGGGCGAGTTCTCGATCGACGGCGCGCCGGGCAGCGGCGGCGGCGAGGGCACCACGGTCCGCATCCGGTCGGGCGCGGGAGACGGCGCCGGCGACGGGGGAGACATTCTCCTCAGTCCCGGCGACGGGGGCGGTGGCGGCGGTACCAAGGGCACGGTGCAGGTCCTGGGTGATCTGACCGCCACCACGGTCGCCGGCGACGGCTCCGGACTCACCGGCATCGTGGCCGCCACCGCGGCCGCGCTGGCCGCCAACGGCGCCAACTGCCCGCCGGGCATGGTGGCGGTGGGCGTCAACGCCGCCGGGGCCGCCGAATGCACCACGGACGCCGACGCGCTCGGCGGTCTGTCTTGCGCCAACGGGCAGGTCGCCAAGTGGAACGCCGGTGGCGGCATCTGGCAGTGCGGCTCGGACAGCGGCGCCGACGGCTACTTCTCCAGCGACCTGAGGATCGACGGCGATCTCGGCATCGGCACCGACCCCCTGCCCGGCTCCGAGCGCAACATCTACATGTACGACGGCGGCATCTACTCGGACCCGCAGCTCTACATCTCGGGTCACAACTCGGGCTTCATCAAGCTGGAGCGGCGCCGAACCGACTCCAGCATCTACACGCTCCGTGCCGGCTGCGGCAGCGTCAACTGCATCAACGACTTCTCCATCACCCACAGCACCGCCGGAACGTGCATCGCCATTCGCGACGGCTGCGACGTGGACATCCCCAAGCTGGAGGTCGACACCTTCAAGAGCAACCCCACCGACTCTCCCGGGAGCTGCGACACCAGCACCGAGGGCAACTTCTACTACGACGACTCCCTCGACGAGCCTTGCTTCTGCAATGGCTCGGATTGGAGACAGTTCGACGGCGGCGGGACCTGCTGAAACGCAGCCGCCCAGCGCGGCGGGCAAGCCTGCCGCGGCCTCGGCGAAGTCCGCCAACTCGCCGAGGCGCAGCAATTCGATCCGTGGCGTCCTCGCACATGTGAAGTGCGCCACAGCGCCGAGAGGCGATGGCTCGCAGGATGCGAGTCAGGGGATACGACCACGGGGCCCACGCCAGCTCGAAAGGGCCCGACCGTCGGGTGACTCACCGCGGTATCTGGAGACCAGGGCTCTCTCCGCCGCTTTCCAACGGAGGGAGTCATGGTCAAAGTCACGAGTCTTCGCCTCCTGCGCTGCACCGCCGTGGGGCTGCTGCTCCTCGTTCGCCCCCGCTGCGGGCCGCCGATCACGCGGCCAGCGTCCAGGCGGGTTACGGACGCGGGTTCGGCTTCCTGCTGAGCTCGACGGTGTCCAACTTCGCCGAGGGCTTTCCCCTCGAGCTGCGCTACGGCGTGGCCTACACCTCGCTCGACCCGGGAGACCCGCTGGCGGCGCGGCGCATCTTCATCAACGACGGCAACAACGGCACACCGCAGGAGAGCGGCCGCGCGTGGGATCTGCGCTTCGACCTGCTCTACGACCTCGAGCTGTTCGAAAGGAGCGAGACCTGGGTCTTCGCCGGCCCGCGCTACTCCAACTTCACCGGCAGCTTCCGCTACGTCGGCGGCAACGAGGAGTTCGACGTCACCTCCCGGCAGTGGGGACTCGGCGGCGGGATCGAGAGCCGTCACCGCCTGCTCGACCGCAGCGGCGTCGACCTGGTGGTCTCGGCGATGCTGGACTACTACCTGGAGGCGCCCCTCAACGGGCACGACACCTCGTACCGGCCCAGCGGCGGCGACGTCAACGCCAGGCGCAACTACACCTTCGCCGATGCCGACGGTGCCATCCGGCAACCGAAGCTGCTGCCGCGGCTGATGGTGGGGATCAGCCGCAGCTTCGGGAAGTAGGAGTGCGGCCCAAGGCCGGATGCCGCCCTAGCCCGACCTTCTCACCGGCTCTCGCAGCGAGCCGACGTAGGTGCCTGAAGATGTGGGACTTACCGACCGAGGGCACCACAGGCGTACTTGAAGTACGTCGAGGATGACCGACCGAGGGAAGTCTCGCAGATTCAGGTACATACGTCGGCGTAGTCGAGAGCTGGTGAGAAGGTCGGGCTAGCCGCCCCGGTCGTAGCCCTGCAGCTGCTCGGCGACGGACCTGGCGATCTCGGACTCGGTGTCGCCGAGGTGCGCCGTCGACTTGTTCTCCACCAGCAGGAGCGAACACTCCTCGGTGGACGAGACGCGGTGGTTGACGCCTCGGTCGATGATGAACAGGTCGCCGGCCTCCATGGTGAACGGCTCGCGCCCCTCGATCTCGAACCGGAGGCTGCCGTCGATGACGTAGAACAGCTCATCCTCACCGGGGTGGTTGTGCCAGGGGATCGCGTCGCCCTTGATCTTGGCCACCTTGACGTAGACGTCGTTGACCTCGCCGATGACCCTGGGCGAGAAGTACTCCGCCAGGGCGGCCGCCCGTTGCCGCAGGTTGATCGCCGACATGCCCGGCAGTCTATCGACTGCGCCTCGGCGTCCGGGTCCAAGCCCTGGTCCGCTCATCGCGATCAGGGTGACGGGCCTCTGGCCATGCGGTAGTCCAGGGCCACCGGGTGCTGCCCCCCGTCGTCGAGATCGCCGTCGAGCGAGATGCGTACCTGCGCCGGATCCACCTGGGTGACCCAGGAGAGCTCCGGCACCGCCCGCGAAGGAACCCGGTCCGCCGGCGGCGATTCGCCCCGCGCTACCAACTCGCACGCCTGCAGAACCCTCTCCGTATGCTCGACGACGAGCTCGGTGCGCACCGCCTTGAGCCAGACGTCGAACAGGTTGGGCAGGAAGATCCGCGACAAGCGGCTCCAGCGCGGGATCCGCTCCAGCTGCTCGTCGAAGAACGACCGGCTGTCGAAGGTCAAGGGGTCCTGGACCCGAAGCCGCTCGACCGCATGCTGAAGAGCCTCGCCGTGGTGCAGGACGAGGAGACGCTGGAGGCCCGGGTTGCGATCCTCCTCGGCCACCGCCTCGTCGGCCATGAGGAGGCCCGCGCGCGCGCTGTGCTGGACCATCCAGGCCTCGAGCTGCACGCTGCGCAAGGCCTCAGACCTCAGATCGGGCGCCGCGAGCCGCGCCGACCAGCGTGCGTCCGCCGGGCAGAGCCGTCGCAACACGCTGAGCTCGCCTCCCATCTGCCAGTAGCGGACGAACTGGGCGATCACCAGGGGATTGTCGGCAGCGCCGCGGCGCAGCCGCCACGCCGCCTCCAGGAAGTCCTCGGCGGCACGCTCCTCGCCCTGACGGCCCGCCTCCAGGGAGGCGATGAGGAGCAGTCGGTGGAAGTCCATCTGGGCCACGTAGTTGGGCAGCAAGCCACCGATTCCAGCCTCGAGATCGACCCCCCAACTGGGCGGCTCACCGGCCAGAAGCCGGTTCCGCGCCCGAGCCAGCGCACCCTTGCCGTGCTCGAGGAACTCGGACAGGAGGAGGTCCGGAACGGGGGCCTCGGAGGCGACGGAAGAGACGACCGCGCGGAGGTGCTCCTGCGCCAGCTCTTTCGCCTCCTGCCAGCGCTCCGCCGCCTCCGCCCGCGGCATCGGGGCGTCGAGGTACTTGGTGGAGAAGTCGAGCCCCAGCTCCGCGCCGAGCGCCTCGACGGCGTGCGCCGTGGCGTTGCGTTCCGTGGGCGGGAAGCGCGCGGACGGCTCGAGCCCGTCGAACACCTCCTCGGTCAGGTGCCGGTAGAGGCGCTCCTCGCGCCGAAGGCCGATCCAGGCCGCGACATAAACCAGCAGCACCACAATCAGGGCCAGCCCGCCCAGAGTCAGGAGGGCTCTCTTCACGGCCGCATTGCTCGGTCGAGCCTCGCGGCCAGGGCGAAGGCCTCGGCGAAGCGGTCCGCGGGAGCCGGCGATTCTTCGTCCATCAACTGATCCGTCGGTGTGCGAGACTGATTGCTGACAGCTTCCGTCGGGTGAGGATACAAGGTGTCGCTACCTGTACCCAGCGGCCTTCGAGTCGTTTGGATCGTGATGATGCTGGTCACCGTGCCGTGGGGCGAAGCTCGTTGACATACTGATCGACCCCGGGGCCACTCGGCTTCGGGAGGCACCGTGAATCCTCGAAAGGAGACATGCCGTGGGAGACAAGAGTCAGAAGGACAAGGACAAGGGCCAGAAACAGAAGGCGGTAAAGAACGCCAAGAAGGACAAGGCGAGACGCGACAAACAGCAGAAGGCACCAGGCACCAAGCCGCTCGGCAGGTAGCGTTGTCAGGCCCTCCGGCTCGAGTCCGCGGCGCCGGCGGGGGCAGCCGCAAAGCGCGGCCGAGCGCCAGACGACGAAAGCCACGGAGCAACTAGCGGGCGATCAGGGTCGTCAACCGGTGCGGCCTTGCGGGCGCGTAGTCGGTGGGGGCGAGAGGCACAAGCAGGTCCTGCTTGTTGTCTCCGTTGAGATCCACCAAGAGGGTGTGTCGCTCGTCGTGAGGCAGAGCGACCGCCACCTTGTGGGGCCGCCGCGCCAGAAGTTCCGGCCCGGGCACGCCGAGAAAAACCCGCAGCTCTCGCGGGCTGTGCCCTACCAGCAGATCCGACCGCCCGTCGCCGTCGACGTCCCCCATCAGCACTGGCGGGAAGAAGACGTTCCCCAGCCCGGCGAAGGGTGCGAATCGCCTGATCTTGCGCTTGATGGTGGGCGCGTCCGGGTAGATGCCGTCTTCGCTGCGGTAGATCTCGAGGTTGATCGGGACGGAGTTGCCGATCAACGCGCGCATCATTCCGCCGAGGCCGATGTTGACATGCTGGAACAGGGCGTCGACCCGGCCGTCGCCATCGAAATCCTCGAACCGCTGAGCCGAGTAGCCCCAGGGCTCGAGTGCCCCGGCCTGTCCCCGCGGTTGGATCGCCGAGCCGGCGTCGCGGTCGAAGACGGTCCCGCGGGGTGTCGACCTGCCGTAGTGCACCTCGTAGAGGCTGCGCTGTCTGAGGAGGCTTCGGCCCGAGAGCGCCAGGGTCACCAGATCGCCAACGCCGTCGCCGTCCAGGTCGCGCAACGAGTGGAGCACCGTACGCCGGGTCTTCTCTCCGAGCCCGAAGAGAATCGACATGACTCCCGTGTCGCGGTACTCGAAAGCCCGCGAGTAGACCCCCTCGGAGTCGAACGGCACCTCGGAAGCGAAGGTCACGGCGGCCGCCGCGAACAACCCGTTCTCCTCCTGGAGGTGAACCTCGAAGCGGTCCTCGCTCCAGAAGACCAGGTCGCTGCGGCCGTCCTGGTCGTAATCCACCTGGTGGACCCGGCTCATGTACGTGGGCAGGGTCCAAGCGGTGATACCCACGTCGCCATAGGTGCGCGAATCGGCCGCGGGGCCATCGCCGGTATCGAGGCCTCCGACCGGTTCGTCGACAAACGGCTCCGGAGGGCCCAGCTTCATGGCATCGGTGAACGACCCGTCGCTCCTCTGGATCGACACCCAGAAGCCGTCGAGATCCGGCATCAGCAGGTCGTCGAGGCCGTCGCGGTTCAGGTCCCGGGCGACCTCGACGCGGGGGATCCCGTCCTGGTCGATCGCCTTGTAGCTCCAGACGAGGTCCACCAGAGGCCGCTCCGTCGCCGAGCCGGGATCGAGCCAGCTCAGCCGGCCGCGTTGGTAGGTGATCAAGCGATCGCGCCCGTCGATCTCGGCGACGTCGACGAACAGCACCTCGGGACCGAGCGTCGCGTCGAGCACCGGCGCCCAGGCGCCACCCTCGAGCCCGAACATCCGCACGCTCGGGTCGCCGTTGCCGTCTCGGTGCACCACGGCGAGTTCCGCCACCCCACCGCCGAGAAAGAAACCCGCCAGGGCCGTCTGACGGCCCGCGATGCCGGTGGCCACCTCATGGCGTTCGAAGAGGTCGTCAGCGGGCTCGGCGGCGGCGGCCGTCACGTGCCCCGCCACCATGCATCCCGACAGGACGACACTCAGGATGCCCGGGTAGAGCAGGAAGGGGAGCTGCTTCCTGGCGTGCGAGCCTGACGGTTTCGGAATGGCGTCGAAAGTCATCTGGTGCACTCCCTTCAGAGGGTTCGGGTCTTGCTTCGGAGAAGGCTGATGATGTCCACGGGGGATCTCGGGTTCTCCCGTTTTCTCCAGTTCTTTCGGAGAATTGCAACCGACATGCCACTCTCGACGACCACGACTACGAGCCTTATTGGAGCCGACCCCGATTCGAATATACGCATGATGTACAGCGGTTGTACATAACATGTACAATCAAGTCGTGCCTTCTCGCAATCATCAATACCTGCTGCAAGCGACCGCGGATCTGACGTACTGCAACCCCTTCCTGCCGGAGCGCGTCGCCCTCGAGCGCCGCGCCCTAGGCCGCGACTTCGAGCCCCACCACGGCGAGGTCTGGCAGCCTGACGAGCTGAGCGCGCCGAACCCCAACGTCGTCCGCATCCAGGAACGGCTGGAGGAGGTGCTGCCAGCCTGGCGCGTCGCGCTGCTCGCCCGGAGCGCGCCCGCGCGCCGGGAGCTGCAGCTGTACCGCGACGTCGTGTACTACACGATCTACAACCGCTGGCAGGCGGCGCTGCTCGATCAGGTGCTGCGTCCGGAGGGCACGAACAAGGTCCCCCTGTGGTCGGAATTCGAGGCCGGGCACGCCTTCTTCCTGCCGCCGAAGCTGCAGCTCGAAGACAGGGCCCCGGCCGAGCTGGTGTTCGCCTGGTTCTTCCAGCTGCGCCGTGCCTTCCACCACGTGTTCCACAGCCTCTATGGCTCGTCGGCTCCAGTGGCGCGGCTGCGGGCCCAGATCTGGCAGTCGATCTTCACCCACGACATGCGGCGGTTCCGCCGCGGCCTCTACGCCCGGGTCGGAGACTTCACGACGCTGATCACCGGCCCTTCGGGGACCGGCAAGGAGCTGGTGGCACGCGCCATCGGCCTGTCGCGCTTCATCCCCTTCGACCCTCGCCGCCAGGCGTTTGTCGAGGACTACCGATCCTCGTTCATCGCCCTGAATCTCTCGGCACTGTCGGCAACGCTTGTGGAGTCGGAGCTGTTCGGCCACCGCAAGGGCTCCTTCACCGGCGCGGTCGAGGATCGCACCGGCTGGCTCGAGACCTGCTCACCCCTCGGCTCGGTCTTCCTCGACGAGATCGGCGAGATCTCCCAGGATCTCCAGGTCAAGCTCCTGCGGGTGCTGCAGAACCGCACCTTCCAGCGGATCGGCGACACCGAGGACCGCCGCTTCGAAGGCAAGCTGATCGCCTCCACCAATCGCGATCCCGAGGAAGAGATGCGGGCGGGGCGGATGCGGCCCGACTTCTACTACCGGATCTGCTCCGATCTGATCGCGACACCCTCGCTGCGCGAGCAGCTCGCCGCGGCGCCTCGAGACCTCGCCAGCCTCGTCCAGGTGATCGTCGCCGGGCTCGTCAGCGACCAGGATCTGGAGCAGGTCACCGCGGAAGTGGTCGGCTGGATCGAGTCGAGCCTCGGCCGCGACTACGCCTGGCCGGGCAACTTCCGCGAGCTCGAGCAGTGCGTCAGGAACCTGCTGATCCGGGGCAGCTACGCGGCGGCGGCGAGCCCGGCGCCCGGCGCGTCGGCCATGACCGCGGAGCTGGCCCGCGAGATCGCCGCCCTCGAGCTCGACGCCGAAGGTCTGCTGCGGCGCTACGCCACCCTCGTCTATTGCCGCACCGGAAGCTACGTCGCGGCTGCCCAGCGGCTCGGCCTCGATCGGCGGACCGTCAAGGCGAAGATCGACCCGGAGTACCTCGCCCGGCTCAGTGGCGCGGAGACGCCTTCTTGAGGCTTGGAGGGGGCAGCGGCTCGCCCTCGATCCACGGCGCGCCGGCGGCGATGAGCTCGCGCACGAGCTCCGAGAGCTCGGCCTGGCAGCGCTCCAGCTCCTGGCGCAGGGCCGCCATCTCGGTGGTGGCGAGCTCCAGGCTCTGGAGATGGCTGCTGGTCGGGCCGTAGGTCGAGTACCCGACCCCGCGGGCCACGGCGAAGATCCGGTCGCCGGCGGTGGGGGCAGCCTTCTCCCCGATCTCGCCCTTCGCGAGGTGGCCGGCAAACCGGCCCTCGAGCTCCAGGACGGCGGCGCGCAGCTCGTGGAAGCGCGGGTCGATCTCCAGCACGTCGGCACGGGAGTGCTCGATCACCGGCGCCATGCGCTCGACCTTGGTCTTCAGCCGGTCGAGGGCCACCCGCATCGCGGTGTGGTCGCGGACCGCCGCCTCGTAGCGGCGCCAGAAGGCGGCTACCGCTTCGGGGCTCGCTCCCGGCAGGGCGCCGCCGCGCAGCGGCGTGACCTCGAACCGTCGCGGCTCCGACAGCGGGCGGCTCTCGCCCTCGGTCTGGACCGCCAGGGCGACCTCGTAGGTGCCGGGCGCCACCATCAGCCCGCGGGGCGGCCGGCCCCAGGCCGGCGGCGGCGGCTCGACCAGCTCGACCGCGTTCGGGGTCGGATAGCGCAGGTCCCAGGCGACGCGGTGGAAGCCGGCCTCGGTCGGGCCGGGGATCCGCCGCACCACGCCGCCGTCGGCGTCGCGCACGACGAGCCAGACGCCCGGCTCGGGCTCGCGGCGCTCCCGCTCCACGGCCTCCCAGCCGGGAAAGGCCACCGCCTCCCGCGCCTCGAGCGCTGCCGTCTCGCTCTCCTGGCGGACCGCCTCGCGGGTCTTCAGGTCGTCCTTGAGGTAGTAGGTGAACACGGCCCCGAAGGGCGGGTTGGGCGCCACGTAGTGGCCCGCTCCCTGGTCGCCGCGACCGGGCTCGAACGCCAGATGCGGTCGCGGGAAGTACCACCAGGCGTCCCGGGTGGCGAACAGCGTCGCCGCCCGCTCGAGCTGCTCCGAGGAGACCTCGCGCAGGGGGCTCAAGTCGTCGAGGACGTAGAAGCCGCGCCCGAACGAGGCGGCCACCAGGTCGTTCTCGCGCCGCTGGATGGCCAGATCGCGGAACGAGATGGTGGGCACCCCGCCCTCGAGCCGGGTCCAGCGCTCGCCGGCGTCGACGGTGAAGTAGATGCCGAACTCGGTGGCGGCGAAGAACAGCTCCGGGCGCGCGTGGTCCTGCACCAGTCGCCAGACCAGGGTGCGCTCCGGCAGGTTGCCGCGCATCGAGGTCCAGCGCCTGCCCCGGTCCCGGCTGCGCACGAGATGCGGCCCGAGCTCGCCGAACTTGTGGTTGTCCAGGGCCACGTAGACCGTGTCGGCATCGAACAGGTCGGCCTTGATGTCGTTGACGAAGGCGGTCGCGGGGACCCCCGGCAGCGAGCCCACTTCGACGGCGCGCCAGTCGCCGCCGCCGTTCTCGGTGACCTGGAGGAGGCCGTCGTCGGTGCCGGCGTAGATCAGGCCCTCTTCCAGGGGCGACTCCGCCAGCGAGGTGATGGTGTTGTAGGTGGACATGGCGGAGATGTCCCAGGCGTTGTCCCAGCTCTGGGTCTGTCCCATGATGGGCAGCGCCAGGCGCTCCTGGTTCGCGGGTCAGGTCGCCGGAGATCGCCGTCCAGCTGTCGCCCCGGTCGTCGCTGCGCCACACCCGGTGCGAGGCGAAGTAGAGGCGCGTCGGCTGGTGGGGGCTGACCAGGATCGGGGCGTCCCAGTTGAAGCGCTCCGGGCCCTCTCCCGGGCCGGGCTGGGGCTGGATGTCGACGATCTCGCCGGTGGTGCGGTCGACCCGCGACAGGATGCCCCTCCTGGCGCTCGGCGTAGACGATGTCGGGATTGCCGGGCTCGGTCGCCGGCTGGTGGCCGTCCCAGTCGAGGATGATCGCCCCAGTCGGAGTTCTGGATCCCGTGCACGTTGTCGGTGCGGGACGGCCCGCCCTGGGTGGCGTTGTCCTGGGTGCCGCCGTAGACGTTGTAGAACGGCTCGGCGTCGTCCACCGCCACCTTGTAGAACTGGGTCACCGGCAGGTTGGCCATGAAGCGCCAGTTCTCGGCCAGATCGAAGCTCTCGTACAGCCCGCCGTCGGTGCCCACCAGCAGGTAGTCGGGATCGTCCGCCCGGAACGCCATGGCGTGGTTGTCCGAGTGCTTGGACTCCTCCTGCATCCGCCGGAAGCGTCTTGCCGCCGTCCTCGGAGACCTGGATGCGGACGTCGGCGAGGTAGATGCGGTCGAACCGGTGGGGCGAGGCGTAGAGCTCCTGGTAGTAGTGCGGCCCGGTGCCGCCCGAGACCGTGTCGGAGCGCTTCTCCCAGGAGGAGCCCCGGTCGCTCGATCGATACACCGCGCCCTTGCGCCGGTCGAGCTCGATGGCGGCGTAGAGGACGTCCGGGTTCTGCGGCGAGATGGCCAGGCCGATCTTGCCCATGCGGCTCTCGGGGAGCCCGCGGGTGAGCTTCTCCCAGCTGCGGCCGCCGTCGACGCTGCGATGCAGCGCCGAGCCCGGGCCGCCCCCCATGTAGGCGGCCACGTTGCGATGCCGCTGCCAGGTGGCGGCGTAGAGCCGGTCGGGATCGCGCGGGTCGATGGCGAGGTCGGTGGCGCCGACCCACTCGTCGTCGCCCAGGACCCGCTCCCAGGTCGCGCCGCCGTCGGTCGTGCGGAAGACACCGCGCTCGCCCCCCTTGCGTCCACAGCGGGCCCTGCGCCGCCACCCACAAGATGTCGGAGTCCTCGGGATGAATCACGATCTTCGAGATGTGCTCGCTTCGCTCCAGCCCCTTCTTGACCCAGGTCTGACCGCCGTCGTCGCTGCGGTAGATCCCGTCGCCGAACCCCACGTGCCGGCCGCCGACGTTCTCGCCGGTGCCGACCCAGACCACTTGCGGGTTCGCGCGGGTCGATGGCGACGCAGCCGATCGAGTAGGAGCGCCTCATCGTCGAAGACCGGCGTCCAGGTGACGCCGGCGTTGCCGGTCTTCCAGACCCCGCCCGAGCCCACCGCCACGTACCAGAGGTTGTCGTCCTCGGGATGGATGGCGATGTCGGCGATGCGCCCCGACATCAGGGCCGGCCCGATGCTCCGCAGCTCGAGCCCCGCGAAGCGCTCGGCGCTCCACAGCGGCTCGTCCTCGGCGGCGGCGCTCGCTACGCCGCCGATCAGGGCGCAGGCAAAGAGGGAAAGGGCGATCCGGAAGGCGGCACGTCCAACCATGGTCTCGATCTCCTGGGGCCCGACTGGGGCTCGCGAATTACCGATTCTAGCCCGAGGCCTCACCCCCGACATCGACGAGAAGGCCCTTGAAAGATCCGTCGCCGCAGAGCGACACCTCGTCGAGTTCCATCGGGACGAACGGCACCGATACGAAACGCGGGCGCTCGGTACGCGCGTCGATACCGTAGGCGGTTCCCCCGCGATCGGAGCCGATGAGAAGAACTCCGGGTACGAACTCGTCCGAGCAGTATTCCTCGTTGAGCTCGGCAAGCTCTAGCTCGGCCTATTCAGCTTCCGCAATCGCGATCGTCTCTCTGAGGCGAATATCTTCGGACGAGGCACCGATCATGATCTCGAACTCGCCCGGCTCCACAACGTACTCCATACGCCGGTTCCAGACGCCCAACTCCTGAATCGGAAGTTCGAAAGAGACCACCCGGCTCTCACCGGCCTGTAGCGCGACCTTCTCGAAACCCTTGAGCGACATGACGGGCGTGGCGACGCTACTGATCAGGTCGTTGAAGTACAACTGGACAGTTTCCCTGCCGGCGCGAGTGCTCGTGTTGGTCACGGTGAGAGCGATCTGGATCGCCTCGTCCTCGACCGAGTAGCTGCTCCTGTCCAACGTCAACTCGCTGTACTCGTAGCTCGAGTAGCTCAGGCCAAAGCCGAACGGAAACAGCGGCTCTGGGCTCGAGAAAACGTAGTCCCGGCCGGGCCGTTCCTTCGTACCGCGCACCCGATAGTAGCCGCGATGGGTCGGCTTGCGGTTGTAGAAGACCGGTACGTGGCCGACACTGCGGGGAACAGAGACCGTGAGCTTGCCTGACGGATTCACGTCACCAAACAGGACACCGGCGATGGCGTTCCCGCCCTGCTCCCCCGGATACCACGCCTCCAGAATGGCCGGCAGATTCTCCTTTTCCCATCCGATCGAATATGGGCGGCCGTGGATCATGACCAGGATGATCGGCTTCCCGGTTTCGTGCAGAGCCCTGATCAGCTCCGGCTGCACCCCAGGAGGAGTCAGGCTCGTCCGGTCGTAGCCCTCGCCGCCGGTCGGCGGGTCGAGCTTCGGATCATCGACCGGGTAGCGGCTCATCTCCCCTTGCCAGCCGACACCGCCGAGCACCAGATGCGTGCCGCCTATTGCCAGTACGACGACGTCGCTCTTCTGGGCCGCTTCTACCGCCGCCGCGATCCCGCCGGTGTCGAGACTGGTGAGGCCAACGCCTTCCGCGTGGAGGACCTCGATGTCGTTGCCGACGGCGTTCTGAATCCCCTGCAGCAGGGTGACTCCGGTCGACCGGTGCTTGGTGGCGGAATAGTCGCCGTATTGCACGCGATTCGCGTTTGGCCCAATGACGGCCATGGATTCGAGCGAGGATCTGTCGAGAGGCAGCAGGTTGCCCTCGTTCTTGAGGAGGATGATCGACTCCTCGGCGATCCGGCGAGCCAGATCGACATGTTCCTGCGTATGGATCAAGTCGCGGATGTCCGCAGGTGCCTGGTAGGGACTTTCGAACAACCCGGCCTTGAACTTGGCGGTCAGAATCCTCGCAACCGCCTGATCGACCAGAGCTCCCGACACCTCGCCTCTCTCGACCATCTCGACGAGATGGGCATAGCCATACGGAAACGGCGCCTCGAGGTCGACGCCGCTCTCGAGAGCCATCTTCCCGGCCTCCCGAGCGGATCCCGCGACCTTCTGATTCTCCTGGAGCATCCGGATGGCCTCGTAGTCCGAGAACGTGTACCCGGCGAAACCCAGCTCGTCGCGCAGGACATCCCGAAGCATGAAGTCGTTGGCGTGAAGCGGCACGCCGTTCAGCTCGTTGTAGGCGGGCATGACGGCGTAGACGTTTGCATCCTGAACGGCCCTCCGGAAGGGGTACAGGTGGGTCTCGCGCAGCTCGCGTGGACCGACGCTGACGGGGCCCAGATTGATGCCTCCGAACGGCACGCTGTAGGCGGCGAAGTGCTTTGCCGTGGCCATGAGCTTCCCCACCGGAATGCCGTGACGAGTCGCCTCTGGCGGCCCCTGCAAGCCGATCACATACGCCATGCCCATCTCGGCGACGAGATACGGGTCTTCGCCGTACGTTTCCTCGACCCGCCCCCAGCGCGGATCGCGGGCGACATCGAAGATCGGCGAGAGCATCTGGTCCACGCCGGCGAGTGAAGCTTCTCTCGCCACGGCGCTGCTCATCGCCCTGATCAGGTCGCGGTTCCAGGTGCTGCCCTGGGCGATCGCCTGCGGAAAGATCGTCGTTTCGAAGGCCAGATAGCCGTGCAGGCCCTCCGCTATCTGGAGAGCCGGAATGCCCAGGCGCGTGCTGTCTCGCAGATATCTGTCGACAGCCTCCGAGATCCGAGCGACTCGAGTCGCATCGATGAACGGACTTTCGAGCGTCCCCGGGCTGATCCCGCCGAAGAGGTCTTCCAGAGAGTCCCGAGTCACTTCACCATCTGCGCCTATCCCAGCCGCCAGTGCACTCAACGGCACCTGCGTCATCTGCGCGACCTTCTCTTCCAACGTCATGCGCGCCACAAGGTCCTTCACTCTGGTCTCGACGGTCTGAGATGGATCCTGGTAGAGCGGACTGTCGCCACTCAGCGGCGGCGGCGCGAGGCCGCCTGCGACGGCCACAAGCAGATACGAACCCACGACGTAGACGAACCGGGACCTTTGGAAGCAACTCATGGAGGCGAGTCTCTGCCATCGACCGCCGGCAGTCCAGTCCTCCTCGAGACGGCTCGAAGAAGCGGCAGCACCAGGCATCCGGACCGGACCGGGCTCCCGCGAGGAGAGATCAAAGCTCTCTTAGCGAAAGGCGCGGTGTCGATACAGCGTCGCCGCCGGCTCCTCGTTCGCGTCGAACGGGCGCAAGCGCGTGGTGTACTGCCAGGGAACGGGAGCGACGCGATACTCCGGGAGAACCGAGATCGCCGTACCACCCACACCCGACACGCGGTGGTCCAGGTTCAGCGTCACGCCGTCCTGCGGCGCCAGCTGAAACGAGTAGGTCGCCCGCGACAGGTTGTCGGTCGAGAACTGTCGGGCGCTCACCTCGAGCGGAACGTCGGCGGCCGCGAACAGCCCAATGCCGTCTGGACCGGTCAGGGCGACCCAGCGAACGTCGCTCTTGTTCCCGTAGTCCTGGGGCACGAGGTAGGGCTGGTACTCCTTCGCAACGGTACTGGTGTAGACGCCCATTCGCGCGCCGGTCTTGCGGTCGGGGTACGTTTCGTGGGGACCGCGGCCATACCAGGAGATTGCCTCGAGGTGGGGCGCCAACACCAGCTCCAGGCCCGCCTTGGGCAACCACTCCGGCATCTCGCCCTGCGGCGTGACAGCCTGGTGTAGCAGCACGTCACCGCTGCCGAGAATGCGATAGACGTACGAGACGTCGAAGCCCGGCCTCGACGCCGCGCCCTGAACGATGCCGGACGTCAGGCGAGCATCGATCTCCACGCGTACTTCCGCGGAAGAGACCCTCACGGTCTCGATCCTCGCCACCTTCTGCTCGAGCCGGTCCAGACCCACGGAACGCCAGCCGTTGGCAATGCCGTTGCCCATACCCTGCTGAGCCGTCCGCAGCTTCCCGCGATGCGTGCCCCAACCGTCGCGCTCGTTCGCGAGCGGAGCTCGCCACACGCTCGTTCGCGGACCGCTCCTGAGCAACTCGACGCCGCGAAACACCATGGAGCTGAGCACGCCCCTCTCGACGTCGAAGGCGTAGGTGAAGTCCGCCCCGCGCAGCACGAGGCGACTCCCCGCCTCGTCGAGCTCCAATGGCACGATCGCGCCGGCTGTCGGGCCGGCTATCGGATCGTCCGGAAGCGGCGCCTCCAACGGCAGGTCGAACTCCTCCCAGGCGATCTCGTGCCCGGCTGGCGCCCAGGGCGACTCCTCGCGCAGACTGAAGACGACCCGTAGGCGGTACTCGCTGCCGTGCACGGGCTCGGGTCTCGCAAAGGGCACCTCGATCGTGGCCTCATCAGATGGCGCCAGCGCGACATCGAGTCGCCCGCTCTGGACGACCTCCCCATCGGCTGTCAGCTGCCAGCTCGCGTCGAGAGAGCCGAGATCCGTGAAGCTATGGTGGTTGATGATCCGCAGCCGCCCGCGGTCGAGTTCCACGGGTTCGAAGCCGATCGGCTGAGCCGACTTCTTCAATTGCCACAACTCGGGCTGCACCGAGCGATCCGGCCAGACGACCCCGTACGAACGGCCGCCGATTCCGAGGCTGTAGAACTCGCCCTGTTCCCCGGCTTCGTCGAAATCGAGCCACAACAGTGCCTCCTGTCGGAGCCGCGGGGAGTCGCTCGCCAATTCAGCCGCGCTGAGCGCTCGGGCGAAGATGCGCACGCGGTCAAAGGCCGCGTTCGACAACTCACCCGGGTGCTCCTGGCCGTGGGCCTCGGCGTTGCGGCCGACGTTGAACGGAAACGGGCGGCTGTCGATCATCCCGGTGTGAGCCCGCGTCGCGATCGCCTCGCCGTCGATCCACAGGGCCAGCTGGCGCCCGTCGTAGACGCCCGCCACGTGGTGCCACCGTTCCTCCCAGTCCTGCGGGACCCCGGCCGTGACCGCAACGCGCTCGCCGGCATGCAGGTAGAACTCGAGGGTCTGAGCGTCGGTCTGGACCAGGCCGTACTGGTTGCTCCCCTTGGTGAGAAGCGCTCCGGTCCCGTTCCAGGGACCTGGAAGCACCCAGGCATCGAGCGTGAGCCGGCTGCCCGCAACGTCGAGGCTCGGATCCCTGTACAGCTCGAGCCACTCGTCATGACCGCTCAGCTTCAAGGCGCTACCGAACCTGCCCTCGATGAGACCTGCCCGCCCCATCAGCACCCCGTCGTTCCCGTGAGGCGAGGAGTCGGGTGTCGAGATCCACGGCCGGCGAACGCCCGGGCTGACCCAGTCCCACACGGCCCCTCCGATACTGCGCCGAGACGCGCGGATCACCTCCCAGTACTCGTCGAGGCCGCCGAGTCCGTTGCCGGTCGCCGCCAGGTACTCGTCCATGAAGGAAGGCCGGGAATCCTCGGAGATCGGGACGCTCGCGATCCGAGTCCTCAACTCGAAGGGGGTGGGATAGCGCGGGCCGATCACGTCTTCACAGTCGAGGGGCGCGTTGCTGGGTGAGTAGTCGTTGTTGCCGCCGTACATCCAGGCGGGCCGGCTCGGATCCAAGCGTTTGCCCTCGGCGATCAGCGCGCAGATGTTCTCGCCCGAGCCGCTCTCGTTTCCCGCACTCCACATCACGATGCTTGGATGGTTGCGGTCGCGCAGCACCATCCGGGCCGCGCGGTTGACGAACTGCGCTCGCCACTCGTCCAGCCCGGAGAGATGCGTCGTGGCATGAGCTTCGTTGTTGGTTTCATCGATGACGTAGACACCCAACTGATCCGCCAGGTCGAGGTACTCGACGTTGGGCGGATAGTGGGAAGTTCGCACCGCATTGACGTTGAACTGCTTCATCAGCACGAGATCGCGGCGCATCGTGCCCAGATCCATGGCGCGCCCGGTTTCGGGATGGTGAACGTGGCTGTTGACCGCGTTCAGTGTGACCGCCCGGCCATTCACGAGCAGGGCTTGATCGACGACCTCGATCTCTCTGAAGCCGACCCGCGAGCTCACGGTCTCCACGACCTCTCCGCCGGAGGCGACGAGCTCGACGACCAACGAATAGAGATCGGGCCTTTCCGCCGACCACAGCGCAGGTGCGGGCACCAGAGCCGACAGCCCGATGGTGGCGGTCTGCTTCGACCGCAGCACGGGGCTCGTTCCCGACAGGGGTTGGTCGAGGACGCGCTCCCCATCACGGTACAGATGGGCTCGCACCCGGTGCCCCTGACGGTCCTCGCCGCTGGCATTGACGATCTCGACCTGCAGCGAGAGAACCGCATCCCGATAGCTGGCGTCGAGGTCAGTCGTGATGTAGAGGTCGCGGACGTGAACCAGCGGCGCCGCTCGCAGGTACACGTCCCGGTAGATCCCCGACAGCCGCCACATGTCCTGATCCTCGAGGTACGTACCGTCGGAGTAACGCAGAACGCGGACTGCCAGCGTATTGGTCCCGGGGCGGACGCGCTCGGTGACGTCGAACTCCACCGGCTCCATGCCGCCCTGGTTGTACCCGAGCTCCTTGCCGTTCAGCCAGAAGTACGCCGCCGACTTGACCGCTTCGAAGTGCAGCAGGATTCGGTGCCCTTCCCACCCCGCCGGCCGCTCGAACTCGCGGCGATAGGACCCCACCGGGTTATAGCGCTCGGGCACGAGGGGCGGATCCGACTCGAACGGGTGCGCGATGTTGCGGAACATCGGGTGCCCGAAACCCTGCATCTGCCAGTTGCCCGGCACCTCGATGGCCTGCCAACTCGACACGTCGTATCCGAGCGCCTCGAAACCCTCCGGCGCCTCCGAGGGCGAAGCGGCCCAGTGGAATCTCCAGGGACCGTTCAGCACGAGGCAGGTCGCCGCCGACTTGGGAGCGTGCTCGAGCGCCTCCTCAACCGAAGCGTAGGACATGAGCTGGGCGTGGCCGGGCTCCTGGCCGCGCTGGTAGACCCCGGGGTTCTCCCAGTCGAGCCCATCTGCGCGCGCCACCTCTGTGGCCAGCACCAGCAACAGGTAAGCCAGAAGGGCTGTTCTTTGCATCACCGACTCCGCAGAACGGTCTCTTCGCCTCCGCCTTCGCTGCGCTCTTCGATCCAGACGGCGAAGCTCTCGATGACCTCCTCGGAGAGGCCGCCGGCGTCGCCGCGCCGCTGATCCAACCAGCGCTTCATGGCGCTCATCAGCTCGTCGGCGCACTCGCCGTCGATCGGGACCAGCTCTATGAAGGCGCTCTTGGCCTCCTCGATTCGGTCGAGACCCAGATAGGCCTCACCGCGCTCCTGGATCGCCTCGGGATAGCGCGGGCCGATCGCCAGTGCCCGATCGTAGGCCGCTAGCGCCTCCTCGTACTGCCCGGTCTCGAGCAGGGCGTAGCCGAGACTGCCCAAGGCCTGAGCGAACTTCGGCACCCGCTCGACCGCCTTGCGGAACTGCTCGATCGCCTTCTCGTAGGATCTGTGCGCCTTGGCCGCCTTTCTGGCCGCTTTCTCGCCTTTGGCCGCGGCGGCCTGCTCCTCCAGCTTCCACGCCTTGTCGCGGTAGTTGAGCCCCCGGTGGTAGGCGTCTAGCGCTGTCTGCTCCGGGGCCAGGGCAGGCATGTCGGCCGGCTGGTTGATATGCCCGAGCGCCCCGTCGGTCCGCGCGAGCCCCCCCGTCTTCTCCCGGGGAGGCTCCTGGGGCTCTGCCAGCGACACCGCGGGCGCGCCGACGACGGTGAGGAAACCGATGCTCGCGAGGGCGAGCAGCAGGGGGGTTGGAGACTTCACGTGACTTGACCTCCTCGCCGTCGAGGGTGACAAAAGAACGCTACTTCCACTGATCAGGAGCGTCAAGCAAACAGGAGCGTGGGGCGTTACAAGGCTGAGCCAGTCACCTGCCCGCCCCGTATCGCCCAGGCGGGGCCTCCACGGGTTGACGCCACCCTATCTGGTAGACTTCTGCCGCCAAGAGAACAAGACTGATGAAATCCAGGGGCGCAAGGCTCCGGGGTGGTTCCCTACTCTCGACTCGGTTCCACCTGAACGGTGTCCTTGATGAAAACGCACAGACGCCTCCACAACTTCCGTCTGGCGGTGCTGGCGCTTGCCGCGGCAATCAGCGCCGGCAGTCCCACGCCAGCCCAAACCGCCCAACCAGACGCCCGTCCGGTGGCGGTGTCGCCGGGGAGCGCCACGGGTTCGATAATTGGCGATAGCTGCCCGACGTTCAGTTGGGGAGCAGTTCCCGAAGCTACGTCCTACGAGCTAGTGATCTACCGGGTGGAGGACGACTCGGAGGAGGCGACGCCGGTGCTTCAGCGGAGCTTCCCGGGTTCGGTCAATGGCTGGACGCCGTCACTCGACTCGTGTCTCCTACCAGGCGGCAAGTACGCCTGGAACGTCCGCGCTGAGGGCACTGGCAAGGCGTCGCAGTGGTCGCCGCTGAGCATTTTCCAGGTGGCGGCACCGAGCCAGGCGGAGTTCGAGGCGGCGGTAGCGGTAGTCCGTCAGTACCTGGCAGCCGGGGAGCCAGCGCCTGCCGTGAGCGCAGAAACACCGGAGGCCCCGGTCGGGAACGCCCGCGAAGTGGTCGCTGGGGCGCCGTCTCTCCTGGCCCCTCCCGCCGCCACGCAGCTGGCCGTGGATGGCAACGTGGACGCCACGTCGTTCTCCGGAGACGGCTCTAGATTGACGGGAATTCCAACAGTGAACGATCTCTGTCAAGTGTATTACGCAGCTGGAACGACTCCGCTGCCGGGCATGTGCAAGTACTATGCGTTTCTGTCTTTCCCAGCTCATAGCGGTGACCTTGTATCGGCCGCAAACAACTCGTATGGAGGCGCGTTTGGGCTAACTGAAGGACTGGAAGCCGGCGACTGGATCTGTCAGTCGAACGCCGAAAGCGGCGGCCTAACAGGCGTCTACAAGGCCTGGCTGAGCGGCAGCAGCACAAACGCGATCGATCGGCTCGAGGAGCCTCCGACTCCTTGGGTGGGACGGGGCGGCGACGAAACCAAGATTGCGGATGACAAGGCGGATCTGGTCAACTGTGCGCCGGATTGCCTCGCACGCAGGATATTTCTTCTCAACGGCACTGCTTT
Organism: Thermoanaerobaculia bacterium; assembly: GCA_963781065.1. Lineage (GTDB taxonomy): Bacteria > Acidobacteriota > Thermoanaerobaculia > Multivoradales > JAHEKO01 > CALZJC01. The sequence goes on from CAWAET010000004.1 coordinate 263,277, forward strand.
AGGCGTGTTGGTACACACGGACACTCTCGCCACGGGCATGCGGGCGGCTGCTCTCAACTGTGCGGATTGGACGAACGGCACGGCAGCCCAACAGAACCTGATAGGCGATAGCAGTAGCGTGGGCATCGGTTGGACAGAGGCACAAGTCGCACCCTGCGATCTTCCTGGCTACCTTTACTGTTTCAGGACGCAGTGAGTGGAGTCGCACGGCGTCCCCGAGGCACACCACATATCAGGCAGGAGCTGGGCAGACTATGGCCCCTGACAGACCCGGCCACCCGCCGCTCCGCCCCGCCTAACCCATCAGCCGCGCCTTGACCTTGCGCAGGCTGGTCAGGACAGCCTCCGCCAACCGGCCGATCTCGGCCTCGCCCATCGGCGTCGACAGGGTCCCGGTGCCGGTGTGGATCATGACGAGGCCCGCGTCGTAGATCCCGTCGACGAACGACTTGAGGGCCTCCGCCTCCGCGGGCGTGGGAAACGACGACCGATAGTCGCGGGGCGGCTGCGCTCGCAGGTGCACCCGGAACATGGATCCGGCACCGGTCACGCTGGCCGGCACACCGGCCTCCGCGATCGCCGCCGCGATCTCCTGGCGAGCCAGCCGGCCCAGCCGGTTGAGACGAGCGACCGCATCGGCGTCGAACAGCCGCATTGCCGCCAAGCCCGCCGCCATCGTCAGGGGGTTGGCCGAGAACGTGCCCGACTGAGGCAGCCGCGGCGGCCTACCCTGATCGGACGAGAACACCGCCATCACCTCGTCCCGCCCGGCCACCGCCCCGACCGGCAGGCCGCCGCCGATGATCTTGCCCATGGCGGTCAGGTCGGGCCTCGCCTCGTAGCGGGCCTGCATCCCCCCCACCTCGGTGCGGAAGGTGATGACCTCGTCGAACACCAGCAGCGCGCCGTTCTCCCGGGTCCAATCGCGCAGCGCCCGGACGAACGACTCATCGGCCGGCACCAGCCCCAAGCGGTGGGGCATCGGGTCCAGCAGCACGCAGGCGATCTCGCCCCGATGCTCGTTCAGCCTGTCGACGGCAACCTCGGGGTTGTTGAACGGCAGCACGACCACGTCTCGCAGCACTCCCGGGGGAGTGCCCACGGCCAGCGGCACCGAAGTGGGGTGGCTGGGATCTCCCCAGGTCTGCGGCCCGGGCGCCTGGCTTACCTCGGCGTAGTCGTAGGCGCCGTGGTACGTCCCCTCGACCTTGGCCAGCCCGGCTCGACCGGTGAACGCGCGCGCCGCCTTCAGCGCCGCCATCACCGCCTCGGTGCCGGAGTTGACGAAACGCAGCTTGTCGAAGCCGGCGGAGCGACCGCAGAGAAGGCGGGCGAGCTCGACCTCCACCTCCGTCGCCATGGTGAAGGCGGTCCCGCGCCGCACCTGCTCGGTCACCGCGGCGACGATCGCCGGATGGGCGTGGCCGTGGATCAGGGAGGCCATGTTGTTGGCGAAGTCGAGGCGCTCGACGCCGTCGACGTCGGTGAGGCGGCAGCCGCTACCCCTGTCGGCATAGAAGGGATGGGGCTCGCGCAACAGCGTGTTGCGGCTGACGCCGCCGGCCAGGAACTCCTGCGCCCGATGGAACAGTTCGGCGCTGCGGCTGCTCATGCGATTCCCCCCTAGCTGTTCGTCCGAAGCGAGGCGCCCGTCTGCTGGCGCACCGCCTCCAGGCTCACGCCCGGGGCGAGCTCGAGCAACCGCAGACCCCCGGGAGTAACGTCGATGACGGCGAGGTCGGTGTAGATGCGCGAGACCACCCCGCGACCGGTCAGCGGGTAGGAGCACTCTTCGACGATCTTCGGCTCCCCGGTCTTGGTGACGTGTGTGGTGATGACGAAGATCGACTCCACCCCCGCCACCAGGTCCATGGCCCCGCCGACCGCGGGGATGGCGTCGGCGGCGCCCGTCGACCAGTTCGCCAGGTCGCCGCGGGCGGAGACCTGCATGGCCCCCAGCACGCAGACATCGATGTGCCCGCCGCGGATCATCGCGAAGCTGTCGGCGTGATGGAAGAACGAGGCCCCGGGCAGCGTGGTGACCGGCTTCTTGCCGGCGTTGATCAGCTCGGGGTCCTCGGCGCCCGGCGGCGGCGGCGGCCCCATGCCCAGCAGACCGTTCTCGGTGTGGTAGATGAAGACCCTGCCCGGGGGCACGAACTGCGCCACCAGCTCGGGGATCCCGATCCCAAGGTTGACGTAGGAGCCGTCGGGGATGTCCCGCGCCGCCCGCGCCGCCATCTGCTCGCGGCTCCAGCCGGTTGCCGCCCGGGCTTCGGCGCTCATGGGTAGCGTCTCCCTTCGGCGATCAACCGGGACTCGTGCTGAGGCTGGGCGACCTCGACGACGCGGTCGACGAAGATGCCCGGGGTGACGACGTGCTCCGGGTCGATCTCGCCCGGCTCGACGATGCGGCGCGCCTGGACGATGGTCGTCCGGGCCGCCATGCACATCAGCGGGCTGAAGTTGCGCGCCGTCTTGTTGTAGGTGAGATTGCCCATGCGATCCGCGGTCTCGCACTTCACCAGCGCGAAGTCGGCCTTCAACCAGCGCTCCAGCAGATATGGGCGGCCGTCGAGCTCGCGCGTCTCCTTGCCCTCGGCGAGCGGGGTCCCCACCGCGGCCGGGGTGTAGAAGGCGGGGATTCCGGCGCCGCCGGCGCGGATGCGCTCGGCGAGCGTGCCCTGCGGCACCAGCTCGAGCTCGATCCCGCCGGCCCGGTAGAGCTCGGGGAACACCTTGGAATGGCTCGAGCGGGGATAGGAGCAGATCATCTTGCGGACCTGCCCGTTGCCGATCAGCGCCGCCAGGCCGACCTCGCCGTTGCCCGTGTTGTTGTTGATCGCCGTCAGGCCGCCGGTGCCCTGGTCGATCAGCGCGTGGATCAGCTCGATCGGGCTGCCCGCTTCGCCAAAGCCGCCGATCATCACCACCGACCCCTCGCCGATCGAGGAGACGGCCGCCGCCGGGCTACCGACCGTCTTGTCGATCATCGCGCGGCCAGCCCGTCCAGGGCCGTGGCCAGCTCCTCTTCGATTGCCGCCAGCTCGGCCTCGAAGAAGAACTCCTCGGTGTCGTAGGGCTCGAGCAACGCGACGTTGTTGGTGTGCTCGTCGTAGCGGGCCAGAAAGACCCGGTCCAGCCACTCCATGTTGCGTCCCTCGGAGAACTTGAGCGCGAAGACGGTCTCGCCGTGCACCCGCGCCGTTCCCAGGATCGAGATCTTGCCCGCCGAGGTGGTCATGGAGATGTGCCGCGAGGGCCGGTTGATCGAGGGCAGCGAGCGGTAGATCTTGTCGAACACCTTGTGGATGTCGGCCAGCGGCGCGGTGAAGTAGTGATGCTCCCCCGTCGGCCGGGCGCAGTAGATCGAGTGGAAGCCGATCGACAGCATGCCCAGGATGTTGGCCAGGTCGATCCAGTTCTGCGCCGACCGGTCGATGTCGATGCCGCCCTTCTCGTCGGGGAAGAGGCTGATGTGCTTCATCATCGGGCTCTGGCTGCGCAGCACCACGTGGTGGGCCTGGAGACGCCGCACCGCCGCGATCGTCAGCGGGTTGAGGACCTCTTGCGGGGTCGAGAAATGCGCCATCCAGGCCACCTGGATGCCGTTGTCATAGAGCCGGTCGAACAGCTCGAGCATGCGGTCGTAGCCCGGGGCCAGGACGAGCTCGGGCTGATAGGTGAGCGCCCGGCTGCCCAATCGCACGGTCTTGACGTGGATCAGGGTCGGGTCCTCGACGAGCGGCGTCGTGTAGAGCTCGAAGCGCTCCGGGGTGAGGTAGCCGGCGTCGCCGCCGGTGATCAGCAGATCGTTGACCTCCCGGTGCGACCGCAGGTAGTCGTGCACCGCCGCGACGTCCTCCTGCACGAACATGTCCTCGTCGCCCCGGACCTGGGCGTGGCGGAAACAGTAGGTGCAGAAGGAGAAGCAGTGCTGGGTCTGCTTGTCGAAGATCAGCTGGCACTGCGGGTACTTGTGCTGGCTGCCGTGGAGAACCTCCACCTCGCCCGTTTCCGTGGTGAACCAGGGCTTGTTGAGCTGCTGATGCCCGTCGTGCGGGTTCGTCTCGCGCATGTACTCCCTGGCGATACGCGCCCTCTCTTCCCTGCTGGCGGCGCTCGTGTACGCCTCGACCACCTCCCGGCGGATCATGTCGGGCTGCGGAAAGACGAGCTGGAAGAACGAGTCGGTGGCGAAGTTCTCCCAGTCGATGCTGTTCAAGGTGTGGCGCGTGACGAGGAAACGGTAGACGTCGATGAACAGCTCACGCTCGTCCTGGAAACCGATGTCGATGCCGTTGTCCCGCAGGATCGAGCACACCTCCCGGAATCCGCTGAGGCCGGAGAAGTGCTCCTTGCCGGTAAACAGCGGCGGCGCCGAGGCCCGCAGCGCGGAGTACCGCGGATAGAGGGCGTGGAGCCGGTTCACCAGGCCCGGAGGCAGCAGCCGCTCGTCGACGATCGTCCGGATGCTCTCGGGGCGGTAGCCCCTGCCTTCGAGGTCGCGGCCTTCCAGGTCGCGGCCTTCGAGGTCGTGGCTTTCGACTTTGGGGCTGCCGTCGGTCGGGGGTTTCGATGACGATACTTGCATGGTGGCCTCGCCTTGCTCAGGAGTCGTTCAGAAGCTCGATCAGCGTCGCCTCGCCCTGGCCGACGCCCACGCAGAGCGTCGCGAGCCCGTAGCGCTGGCTCTCGCCGGCGGCGGCGCGACGTCTCATCTCGTGTAGCAGGGTCGTCAGGATCCGCGCCCCCGAGCAGCCGAGAGGATGGCCGAGGGCGATCGCTCCGCCGTTGACGTTGGTGATCTCGGGGCGCAGCCCCAGCTCGCGCATCACCGCGATCGCCTGGACGGCGAAGGCCTCGTTGAGCTCGACCAGGTCCACGTCGCCAAGCTCCAGGCCGGCCCGCAACAGCGCCTTGCGCGTCGCCGGGACGGGGCCGAGGCCCATGGTGCGAGGATCCACCCCGGCGGCCCCCGAGGCGACCCAGCGCGCCATCGGGCGAAGGCCCAGCTCGTCCGCGGCGTCCGCGGACATCAGCACCAGGGCGCAGGCGCCGTCGTTGAGGCCGCTCGAGTTGCCGGCGGTCACCGAGCCCTCCGGGCGAAACGCCGGCCGCAGCTTGGCCAGCGTCTCCAGGCTGGTCGCCAGCTCGTAGCCCCGGTCGGTCTTCTGGATGCGGGGGTGCTCGTCGGTGTCGACGACGAGCGGCTCGCCCTTGCGCTGCGGGATCGTCACCGGCGCGATCTCGGCCGCGAACCGCCCCGCGTCGATCGCCGCGCAGGCCCGGGCCTGGCTCTCGAGGGCAAACGCATCCTGCTCTTCGCGGGTGATCTCGCCGCCCGCGATCTTGCCTTCCCGGCTCAACTCGGCGATGTTCTCCGCCGTCACCCCCATCGCTTCGAGCGGGAAGATCTTCTCCATCCTGGGGTTGGGGTAGCGCCAGCCGAGCGTGGTGTCGAAGGCCGTGACGTTGCCCGGCGGGCCCCAGGCGCGCGGGTTCTTGGGCAGCGAGTACGGGGCGCGGCTCATGCTCTCGACCCCGCCGGCGATGAACACCTCGCCCTCGCCGGCGGCGATCGCCCGCGCCGCCTGGTTGACGGCGTTGAGCCCGCTGGCGCAGAGCCGGTTGAAGGTCACCGCGGCCACCTTGTCCGGCAGCCCGGCCAGCAGCGCCGCCATGCGGGCGACGTTGCGGTTGTCCTCGCCGGCCTGGTTGGCGCAGCCCAGATAGACCTCTTCGACGGCCTCGGGGTCGACCCCCGTGCGCTCCATCACAGCCGCGATGACCCCCGCGGCCAGATCGTCCGGCCGCACGCTAGACAGACAGCCGGCGTGTCTCCCGATCGGGGTCCGCACGGCATCGACAATCACCACGTCACGCATACATTTCTCCTTGCCACATCGGCTGGCGCTGCCCGCCGGATGTGGGACTCTGACACGGGAATCAGCCTACGAGAGTAGTCGACTCAGGTCACCGCCCTGAGAGGTGGGCGAGCTTGCTGACCGAACCTGGCCTCGCCTTCACTCCTGCGAGGCCGAGAGGGTGGCGCCACGCTCGCCGCTCACGAGCGCGGTCGTTCCTCGCGCTTGCGCCAGTAGCGGACGATGCCGTCGACGCTCATCTCGCGCGGGTTGGCGGTTTCGTAGGCCCGCATGACGTCCGCGTCGGCACCCGCTGCGACCCCGCGCCGGCGTACCCAGCCGCGGTACTCCTCGAGCATCGCCGCGCGGTCGAGACCGCGGTCGATCATCGCGCGCACATCGGCGGCCGTCTCCTCGAGCAGCGCCTCGACCGCGTCGAGCTCCGCCGCCACCCCGTCCGCGGCGCCGAAGTGGGTGCGATAGATCCGCTCGAGGCCGGCGGCGCGCAGCCGGTCGAGGCTCGCCCGCCACCTCTCGCGGTCGAACTCGGGCGGCGGCGCCGGCAGATCCACCCAATCGTTGCCGGGAAGCCGGATCGCCGTAACGTCGCCGGTGAAGGCAACGTCGCCGAGCCGGTAGACGTGGTGGTGGTTGGCGTGCCCCGGGGTGTCGATGGCGGTGAACCGCAGGCCCTCGACCTCGATCGCCTCGCCGTCCTCCACCGTCCGCACGCGCGCCGCCGGGGCCGGGGTGATCGTGCCCCAGAGGCTGTCCATCAGCTCGCCATAGATCCGCCGCGCGCTGGCCTCGAGCTTCGACGGGTCCACCAGGTGCGGCGCGCCCCGGGGATGCACCCACACCGTCGCCCCACGCTCGGCCCACCAGCCGGCGGCCCCCGCGTGATCGAGGTGGATGTGGGTGACCAGGACGTCGGTCACGTCGTCGGGCGTCACGCCGTGCTCGCCGAGCCGCGCCACCAGGGTGGGCAGGGTGCTCGCCGGGCCGGTCTCGACCAGCACGGCGCCGCGCCCGGCGCGCACCAGGAAGGCGGCGATCACGCGCGGCCTGCCGCGGAAGGCGAGGTCGAGAGTGTCGATCGTCGGGATCATCGGCGCGGCGCACAGAAGAGGTCGGGCCGGTGCACGAGGTCGACCCGCGAGAGTGCCCCGAGCATATTCCACCGGTGGGCTGGCGGCGGAAGCGCCGCAGGAGCTTGATCAGCTCGGAGCGGATTCAACGGCGCAGGGAAACACCGTCTGATCTGCGCCTCCAGAAGCCGGCAACGGCCGCAACCAGAGGGCGGCCAGCGCCAGCAGGGGCAGGAACGCCAGGTCGTCCTTGAACAGGCCGGCCAGCAGCGTCAGCAGGCACGTCATGGCGAACAGCGGCCGGACGCGGCCCTTCAGACCCGGCCAGAAGGTCACGAAGATGGCGGGAGCGAAGACGAAGGCGTCGTAGCCCGACTGGCGCGGCACCGCGGCGAAGGCTGCGACGACAGCGATCGCAAAGGCAAGGCCTGGGTCGCCTGGTCTTCGACGACGCAAGAGCATCGCCAGGGCCAAGGCGACCGAGAACTGAAAGGCGACCGCCAGAGCGGTCGCCGTCATCGGACTCAGGTCGAGCTCCGCCAGCAGGCGAGAGAGCTGCCCCGCAAGGCTCTTGCGGAGTTGCAGCGGCACGATGATCCCATTCCAAATCCCCTCGAGCCGACTCGCCGCGAGATCGGGCCAGAGCACTCGGGAGACGATGCCGTCGGCGACGGTCGGTAGGAAAGCGAGGACTGCCCCCAGCGACAGCGAACCAAGCGCGAAAGGCACCATCAGCATGGCCAGAAAATAGGGCTTGAGCAAGGCGGCGACGCCGACCAGGATGTAGAACCGCGTCCACTGGCCGCGTGACGCGGTGAGCAGCGCGGCGGCCGCGACCAGCGAAGCGAGCCAGGTCAGGTTGCCGCTCGCGACGAGGTAGAACACCTCCGCGTTGGCGAAGGCGACCACATAGAGCCAGCAGAGAAGCGCCGCGCTGCCTGCCGGTCTCACCGCGCGCACCGAGAGCAGGAGCGCCCCGGCCGTCGCCCACACCGCCAACAGGGAGTAGAGAAGCTTCGCCTCGAAGTCGTGAAAGACGCGCGCCAGCAGGGGCGTTACGGTGACCGCGAGGAAGTAGGAGGTCGCCGATCCGTCGGCCATGTACGGATCGCTCCCGCTGTGCCACCGCTCTGCCATGGCCTCATAGACCTCGGTGTCCCAGAGCCATCCATCTCTGTCGACATCGAGGAACGCACCCGAAAGCCCATAGGAAAGAGACAGGAGCGTCACCAGGCCGAGCATGACGAGCATCCACCTCCGCTCACTCTGGATCTCCGCCATTCCTCGACTCCTCTCGATGTCTGCGGGGAGGGCTGTTCCCGTGCCACAAGCGCGCTTGTGCTTCCCGCTGATATGCCTTCGGCTTCCTCTGCGGCGGCCCCGCCCCGGGAGCGGCCGTGGCATCGACATCAGTTCAGGCTGTTGAACCAGTCACCCAGCAGCGCCCTGCGCGACTTCGGATCCGCTGCCAGGAAGCGATCGATCAAGGCCTGAGAGACCACCTCGATACCCCCGACGACGCCTCCCGCCCAGCAGTGCATCAGAACCGCGCCGCAGCTCTTGCACCGTCCCACGGTGTACTCGGCGCCTCCGCCTTGCCCGATGTCGGCGACGTCCGGGTCTGGATGACGCTCGAATGCCTGCTCTGAACAGCAGCTCATGAGTGCTTTCCCGTTGAGTCCGTCCGAGACGCCTGCCTCGCGCTCTCCGACCCTGGATCGGCAGTGAGAATACCACCTCCCCTGCCGTGTCTTGGACGAGTCCGACGACCGAGACAGGGCCACCGCGTCAGACTCGGGTCGAGGCGTCGAGCGCATCTTCGGCTTCGGAGCTGCCGCGAGCGGGACCAACAGCGACATCACCTCGCTGTCCGGTCTGACGACGCCCCCAGGGGGTCGCCTGGGACAACGCATCGCTGCGCCTGATCGGCCCGGCGCTGATCCCGGTCACCGGCCAGACGACCAGCTACTTGGCCGGGGACGACGGAGATCTGGAGCGAGGCGTAGTCTGGCGGCGTTTACTGGATGTAGCCCAGAGCGCGAAGCTGTTGCTCGGTTTCCGCTTCGACTTCAGTGGGTTCATCCTGACCGTTCGTGTCAACCGCGAGGTCGACAAGTTCCGCTTTCTCCCACCGGTCGAGTGCTGCTCTCAGTCGCCGCTCTTCTTCCGGGTACTCCTCACCGACATCCACCGACTCGCCGGGATCACGCTCGAGATCAAACAGCATCGGACCGTCTGGTCCTCTGACGAACTTGAATCGCCGATTTCGCACGACACGTTGTAGCTCGGCCTGGGCGTAGGCCAGAGTCGACTCGGTTGCAGTCTCACTCGATCCCACCAGGCGCGGGATCAGACTATGACCCTGCATCCAGGAGTCGTTCTCGAGAGGCACTCCCGCGACCTGGAGCAGCGTGGGCGCCAGATGTAGGGCCTCTACCGGATTCCTGTCCACTCGCGGAGATAGCACGCCCGGGAAGTGGAAGATGAGCGGCACCCGCAGAGCGGTCTCGTAGGCGAAAGGGCCATGATCGAAGTAGAAGAGCCGCTCGCCCAACGCCTCGCCGTGGTCTGAGGTGACAACGGTCAGCGTGTTCCGCAACAGACCGAGCTCTGTCATCTCCTCTAGGAGAATCTGGATCTGCGCGTCGGTGTAGGCGATCTCCGCGTCATACCTCGCTGAATAGAAAGCCAGATCGTCTCGATTGTCCAGGACGAATCGGCTCCCGATGCCTCCCGTACGGCGATTCGGATGGTCGGGGTCGATCAGGATCCTCTCGGTGACGTCGAACCACTCGTCGTCCTGGAACAGCTCGGACCATTCGCCCGGTGGGCTGTAGGGGAAATGCGGGTCGAGATAGTGGACCCAAAGAAAAAAGGGCTCGCCCGGCCTCAATTGGCTAGCCGTGGCCAGGGCGAGAGCGGTGACGTGGCCCGCACCGGTGTTGTCCGGGTTGTCGCCGTTTGGCTCGTGCTTCCAGGACTCCACGTAGCTGCTGAATCCCTGATCGAAACTGAAATCTGTCGCGAGGGCAGCGTTGGCCACAACGGCGTGCGTCGAATAACCCTGGGCATGGAGGACCTCGGCCAACATCCGGTAGCTCGAAGGGACCGGCATCCCTACTTCCGGTATCAGCCGATGGTGCCTCGGGTAGGTGCCCGTGAAGATCGAGGCGAAGGAGGGACCTGTCTTCGGCCATTGCACCATCGCCTGATCGAAGCGCACACCCTCGGCGGCCAAGCGATCGATGGTAGGCGAAGTCTGCCGGGGATAGCCGTAGCTGGAGAGCCGATCCGCTCGCAGCGTATCGACCGTGATCAGCAGGATGCTGTTGCGGGCAAGGAGAGCCTCAGCGGCAGGCTCGCTGCGGGCACAGCTGGTCAGGATGATGGCGACCGCAAGAGCGGTCCAGATTCCCGGCCGTTGATTGCTCGAAGGGCCTGTCGACGCCACGGCTCCTCGCAGGGTTGCAGCCATCTTTGCCCATGCGGTTGCTACATCCAGAGACTACCGTAGTCCCAGCCTCCACCCAATCTCGAGGAAGAAGCCGCACCTCGACCGCGAAGACCTGCTCGCCCGCACGATTCGCTCGTCGACCAGATGAAACTCTCTGTTCTTTCGCCCTGGACCACAGTGCAAGACCGGATTGGAACCACTGTTTCTTCAGGGGCCCCCCGGCCCACCCGTTCGGGTGTTGCTGCCCTCGTAGCCTGCCCCTAGGCTGCACCAGTTCCGACACAGACTGGGCTACGCGAAGAGTTGACTCCGCAGAGGCTCGGGTCGGTGAATCGTCTAGACCTTCGGGCTACCGAAGAGCAACCTAGGAGGTACGCCATGAGACAGACCGTACTGCGCGGAGTCCTGTCAGTGAGCCTGCTGCTGATTTCTGTGTGGGGTGCCAGAGCCGCCGAGGCACCGGTGGCGGTTTCACCCGGTGATGCCTCGAAACTGGTTCGAGTCGAGTTCAGGTGCCCGACGTTCAGTTGGGGGGCTCTGCCCGACGCCAAGAGCTACGAGCTGGTGGTCTATCGGCTGAGGAGCGAGGGTGATCAAGAGGCGCCGCTGATCCGCAAGAACATCTCCGGCTCTGCCCTGAGCTGGACGCCGTCGCTGGATCGGTGTCTCGAGCGGGGCGGCCGCTACGCATGGTCGGTGCGGGCGATGGGTGCGAAGGACGAGTCCGAGTGGTCCCAGCCTAACCTGTTCGAAGTGGCTTCGGGTCCGAGTGAGGTGGAGTTCGAAGCAGCGGTGGAGGTGGTGCAAGCTTACTTGGCGGCGCGGGATGAGGAAGCGGCGCAGGCCGCTTCGAGCGCCTCGTTGCCGAAGGTCGGGGAGTCGGTATCTGGAGAGTCGTCGGGCGCATCGGCGGCTCCTGCCGCCACCCAGCTTTCGGTGGACGGCAACGTGGACGCGATGTCGTTTACCGGTGACGGAGGGAACCTGGGAGGGGTGGCGACAGATGCTGAGCTGATTGCGCATGGCGACGATGCGTCGGCTCACCACGTCCTTCCGACGGCGCTTCCCCCCTCGGGCGCAGCGGGCGGCGACCTGGCGGGAACGTATCCCAACCCGACGGTGGGAGAGAATGCGGTAGGAAGCGCCGAGATCATCGACAGCTCGGTGGCGGTGGGAGACCTGGCTTTCGACCCGGCGACGCAGACCGAGCTCGGGAGCCACGCGTTCATCTCTGATGCCCACCATGGGCCGCCGTCTTCATTGCCTCCGTCCGGCGCAGCGGGCGGCGACCTGGCGGGAACGTATCCCAACCCGACGGTGGGGGCGGACGCGGTGGGAAGCGCCGAGATCGAGAATGCCTCGATTGCCGTGGCGGATCTGGCCTTTGATCCGGCAACGCAAGGCGAGCTGGATGCTGCCCTTGCGTCAGGGAGCACGGGTCTGGCTGCGGTGCTGCTGTGCGATGGGGTTCCTGGAGGGTGGCGCTATTTTGATCTTGGGGACGGCACCGTGTTGGACTGCAACACGAGGAAGATCTGGTTGAAGGACGCGGGCTGTCTGGGATTTGACACCTGGGGAGATACGGGAGACGGCGCGACGATCTTCACGAAGGTGGCGGATTTGAACAGCGGGACCGACTTCAATTGCTCGGGGTACACGGCGGGTACGTATTCGGACTGGGAGGTGCCGGCGATGACGTCGATGTGCGGTCAATGGCACGGTAGTTGTCACGACGGGAGAACGGATTGCTGCACGGAGAGTCAAGGGATCGTGGACACGAGTTTCTCGGACCCCGTTGTCGCGAATGCGGAGGGGACAGCACAGTGGTCGGAGGGCGATGCGTTCGTTGGCGTGCAGTCGAACTTCTATTGGTCGACTAACGAGGACGATGCCTCCCACGCCTTTGGCGTGGACCTCGACGATGGCGCCGCCTGGCGCGTCTTCAAGGAGGTCGAGCGCTGGGTGTGGCCGGTTCGTGGCGGACAATGATCGTCCCTTAGGCGATCTACTTCGAAACGAGGGAATCGCTCCCGAAGAGTCCGCGCCCCGCGCGGGCTCCGACGGCCGATTCCCGTACGCGTCCGCTCAGTTGCTACTCGGAACCGAAACGAGGGAATCGCTCCCGAGGGGTCCGCGCCATGCGCGGGCCCTGACGACCGATTCCCGTACGCGTCTACCGGCAGTGAGCGTAGCGAACTGTTGGTAGCGCGTACGGGAATCGAACCCGTGTTACCGGCGTGAGAGGCCGGCGTCCTAACCGCTAGACGAACGCGCCGTAGGCAGGATCGCGGCGAACCGCGACGGCCGGAGGCTAGCAGATCCGGCCCGCTGCCTCAAGTTCGAGCCTGGCCGGAGTTTGGCCGGCGCGGCTGCTTCGCCTGCCAGGCTGGCCATGGGCGGTCGAAGGCCAACGCCAGGCTGTTGCCGGTCCTGGTCAGGCGCTTGCGGCTCACAGCCCCATCGTCTCCAGCGACGAGAAGCGGTCGAAGTCCCGATCCAGGGTCAGCAGATGCCGCGCACCGTGCTCGCGGCAGACGGCCGCGATCTGGGCGTCGAAGACCAGGTTGCCGCGCGCATCGGCCTCGTGGAGACAGTCGGCGAACAGGCGCATGAACCTCTCCCGCGGCAGAAGGAGGCGACAGGACGGACTCTCCAGCAGACGATCGAGCCCCGCTAGCGCCTGATCGAGCGAGGAGGGCGGATCGAACAGGCGCGCATGCGTCACCACCCGTACGAACTCGGAGGCGCAGAAGATCGGCAGCCCCCACGGCTCGTCCCCTTCAGCCAGGCCACCGAGGCGAGCCAGGGCCTGTGCGTGCTGATCGAGCTCCTCGCGGTGGGCGTAGACCAGGATGTTGGTGTCGACGGCGATCAACCACGACCATCCATCGCTTCGTAGAGGGCATTACGATCCGTCAGGTCGACGCCGGGGTGGCGGCGCCCTTTGACCGTGACCATGCGCAGCCGGTACGCCGGACGGCTCTCGGAGGGACGCTGGAGGCTCTCGCGAAGGGACCCCTCGATGACCTCGGTCATCGTGCGCCCGGTCTCCGCAGCCTTGCGCTTCACCGCCTTGATCAGGTCATCGTCGAGATTGAGGGTCGTGCGCATGCAGATAAGCATATCAGGCAGTCACTTATCTGCCTCGGGCGTTACGCCCCACCCACTCCGGCGAGGCTCAAACCTCGCAGAGAACGACCTTGATGCCGTCCGGATCGTGCGTCTCGAAGGCCATGGTGCCGTCGGGCCGGGTCACCAGCCCGCCCGGGATGTTGCGGTCGTTGAGCAGCAGCCGCTCGTAGGCGCCCTCGGCGGAGGGGACCACGAGGGTGACGACCATCTTCTGCGACGGGCCCTGGTAGTCGTAGGCCTGGTTGCGGTCGTCCGCCTCGGCGTCTCGGGCCCGGCCCTGCACTTCGACCACGCCGGAGCCGGCCTGGAACTGGGCGCCGCGGCCGCTCTTGCCCTCCCAGCTGCGGACCCGCGGCAGCCCGAGGATCTCGCCATAGAAGCGGATGGTGCGATCGAAGCGGCGCGACTTCAGGGCGACGCGGAACTGACGGATCTCCATGTGCGATCTCCTCGACTTGCGGCTCGGCCCGGTCGGGATCGAGGGCCGGCGCGATGCTATCCTGACGGGTCGTGACCGCGCGCCTCCAGCCCGCCATACCGCTCCTGATTCTAGCGCTTGGCGTCCTGCCGGCGGCGGTGAGCGCGGCCGAGCCCGAGGAGATCGGCCCGCCGCTGGTCGACTCGGGCCTGGTGGAGCTGGCGGTGGGGCAGCGGCGGGCGCCGATCGGCTTTTCGCGCACCACCGCCGGTCCGCTGTTCGCGCTGCAGCCGCTGGTGGCGCGGCTCGGCGGCCAGCTCGAGCTCGGGCCGCTCGGCCAGAGCCACACCCTGAAGCTCGACGAGGCCGAGTTCCGCTTCGGCCCCGACAGCCAGGCGCTGACCCAGGGGCAGGAGATCCTCGCCCTGTCGCAGCCGCCGCGGGTGGGCGAGGGCGGCCTGCACGTGCCGCTCGACCTGCTCGAGTCGACCTACGGCAGCCGCTACGGCCTGGAGTTCGCCTGGCGCGCCGACGAGCGGCGGCTGTCGGTCATCCAACGGCCGCCGCGCGAGGTGGCGGTGTCGGTGGACGTCGTCCGGGTGCAGGGAGTGTCGACGGTGGTCTTCCAGTTCAGCGACAAGCCGCGCTACCGGCTGCTGCGCCGGCCAGGCGTCGTCGAGTTGGAGCTGACCGGCGATCGGCTGCGCTATGGGCGGCGCCCGACCCTGCCCCAGGGCGGCCTGGTGCGGCGGCTGGAGCTGGGCCCGCGCAACGTGCGGCTGACCCTGGCGCCCGACGCTGTGGCCGAGGACTACACCCTCGACGGCCCCTTCCGCCTGGTCTTCGACGTCTACCGCGGCGCCGCTCGCGCCCCGGCGACGGCTTCCCTGCCCGAGCCGGGCCGGCGGCGCGACGACCGGCTCCGCACCATCGTCATCGATCCCGGCCACGGCGGCTCCAACATCGGCGCCCAGGGCCCCGCCGGCGCGCTCGAGAAGGAGCTGACCCTGCAGCTCGCCCGCACGCTCCGCTCGGAGCTCGAGCGCCGCCTGCCCGTGCGGGTCGTCCTGACCCGCAACGAGGACGCCGAGCTGCCGCTCGACACCCGGGTCGCGGTGGCCAACCAGCAGAAGGCCGACCTGTTCATCTCGCTGCATTTGAACGCTTCGCCCGGGCACAACGCGCAGGGCGCCGAGACCTACTTCCTCAACCTGGTGGCCAGCGACGAGCGCGCCGCCCAGTCGGCCCTGTCCGAGAACGCCGGCGACCCGCTGACCGACCTCCAGCTGATCCTCTGGGACCTGGCCCAGAGCCACCACATGAGCGAGAGCCAGCGGCTGGCCGGGCTGATCCAGGAGGAGCTCAACAGGGCGCTCGAGCTGCGCAACCGCGGCGTCAAGCAGGCCCCGTTCCGGGTGCTGATGGGGGCCGCGATGCCGGCGGTGCTGGTGGAGCTGGGCTTCCTGTCCAACCCGCGGGAGGAAGAGCGGCTGACCGACCCGCTCTACCGTTCGCGTCTCGCCGGCGCTCTGGTCAACGCGGTGAGCCGCTACAAGGCGATGCGGGAAGGCGCGCCGCAGCCCGACGAAGAGACGCTGCGATGAGCCGCCGCGCCGCCGCGCTGGTGGTCGGCGCCGCCGCCGCCCTGGCGATCCTCGCGGTGATCTGGTGGTCGGCCGCCGGGCGGCGCGGGCCCGGTGCGCCGGAGGCGGCGGGCGTCGAGCCCAAGGCCGGAGGCGGCGGCGAGACCACCAGCGCCCAGCTCTACTTCCCCAACACCGCCGGCTGGCTCGGCGGCGAGAGCCGCGAGCTGCCGGCCGCTGCGACGGCCGAGGACCGCGCCGGCCAGGTGGCTTCGGCGCTGCTGGCCGGGACCACCCAGCCGGGCCACGTGGCGCCGCTCGGCGAGGGCGTCGAGCTGGCCTCGCTGCACCTGTCGGACGACGGCGTGGTCTATGTCGACCTGGTGAACATGCAGCTGTCGGACCCGCCGGTGACCGGCTCGCGCGGCGAGCTGCTGGCGGTCTACAGCTTCGTCAACTCGATCCTCGCCAACGTGCCGGAGGCGCGCGGCGTCGTCCTGATGTGGAACGGCAACCAGCGCCCTACCTTCGCCGGCCACATCGACACCACCCGCCCGCTGCCGGCCGAGAACAGTTGGGTGGCCCAGGGCTGAGGGTCCCAGAAAGCACTCTCGGGCCGATCGGGGTCTTCGACTCCGGCGTCGGCGGCCTGACCGTGGTGGCGGCGCTCAGGCGGCGGCTGCCCGGCGAGTCGATCCTCTATCTCGGCGACACCGCGCGGCTGCCTTACGGCATCAAGACCGCCGCCACCGTGCGCCGCTACACCCGGCGCAACGTCGAGTTCCTGGTCGAGCGCGGCGTGCGGGCGGTGGTGGTGGCCTGCAACACCGCCTCGGCGCTCGCCCTGGACGACCTCGACACCGCCGTGCCGATGTGGGGGGTCGTCGAGCCGGGAGCCCGCCGCGCCGCCGAACTGAGCGCCGGCCGCGTCGGGGTGATCGGCACCGAGTCGACCATCCTCTCCGACGCCTACCCCCGCGCCCTGCGCCGTCTCCGGCCCGACCTCGAGATCGTCAGCCGCGCCTGCCCGCTGTTCGTGCCGCTGGTCGAGGAGGGCTGGCACGAGGACGAGATCACCGAGACCATCGCCCGGCGCTATCTCGAGCCGCTGGTCGAGCAGGGGATCGACACCCTGGTGCTGGGCTGCACCCACTATCCGCTGCTCGAGCCGTTGCTCCAGCGGGTGGCCGGCGCCGGGGTGCGCCTGGTGGATTCGGCCGAGGCGGTGGCCGCCACCGTGGCGGCGGAGCTCGACCCGGTGAGCGACCGCGGGACCGCGCCCGAGCACCACTTCTGTGTCACCGACGGCCCGGACCGCTTCGGCGGGCTGGCGCGGCGGATCCTGGGGGACGCGGACGTGTCGCTCGAGCTGGTCGAGATCGGATAGCGGTCGACGCCCCAGTCGGCCGCAGCCGGACACCCCGGGCCGGTCGCAACGCCGTAGCGGTCGACGTCCCTGTCGACCGTGCCGGATCCACGCGATCCGGTCGAGACGGAGCTCGACCGCTTACAATGCCTCCGTGAGCAAAGACAACGCAGTCCGGCGGGTCAACGACCGCGCCGAAGACGAGCTCCGGCCGGTCGAGATCGAGACCGGGGCGATGAAATTCGCCGAGGGCTCGGCGCTGATCCAGGTCGGCGACACCCGGGTGCTGGTGGCGGCCAGCATCGAGAAGTCGGTGCCGCGCTGGCTCGTCGACAGCGGCCGCGGCTGGGTGACGGCCGAGTACGCCATGCTGCCCCGCGCCACCCACACCCGTTCCCGACGCGAGGTGAGCGCCGGCCGCCCCTCGGGCCGCAGCTCGGAGATCCAGCGGCTGATCGGCCGCAGCCTGCGAGCGGTGATCGACCTCGAGGCGCTGGCCAATCTCACGCTGACGGTCGACTGCGACGTGCTGCAGGCCGACGGCGGCACCCGCACGGCCGCCATCACCGGCGCCTACGTCGCGGCCGGCGAGGCGCTGGCGCGAGCCTTCCTCACCGGCGACGTCAAGCGCTGGCCGATCCGCCAGCAGGTGGCCGCGGTCTCGGTGGGCATCGTCGGCGGGCGCCCGCTGCTCGACCTGGACGCGGCGGAGGACCGCTCGGCCGAGGTCGACATGAACGTCGTCGCCACCGCCGGCGGCGACCTGGTCGAGGTCCAGGGCACCGGCGAGGAGCACAGCTTCAGCCGCGCCGAGCTCGACCGGATGCTGGACCTGGCCCAGGCCGGCATCGACCGGCTGGCGGGAATCCAGAACGCGGCGCTGGCCTCGCTGATGAGCGAGGTGGAGGCGGCGCGCAGCGGCGGCAGCCGACGGCCGGCGCCGCCCAAGGACGAGAAGGACCTCTGGGGCCCGCCGTAGGGCGCCGAGGCGACCAGACGGCGAAGCCCGGCCCCCACGCACAACCGGAGGGCGTAGCCGGAGTGGACGCCCCCGGGGAGCGAAGCCTTGGCTGCGAGCGCAGCGACCGGGGAGCGGCCACGCAGGCGAAGCCCGGCCCCTGCGCACGACCGCAGGGCGCAGCCAGAGTGGGCGCCCCGCGAGCCCGGCCCGCGCAGTCGGAGTCCGGCCGGGCTAGAGGATCGTGCCGCGCAGCGGGATCTCGACCACCGGCTGGCGCGGGCTCGAGGTCTTGATCGTCAGCCGCCCCTCGAAGTCGCCCTTCGGCAGGGCGTCCGTGAGGGTCAGCTGGATGCGGTAGTGACGGCCCTCCTCGACGGCCTCGACCTCGGCCTCGAGGCCGGCCAGATCGGTGGTCGCCTCGGTGATCTCGACGTCGCGGGTGCCGAGGTTCTTGACCTCGAGGCTCTTGCTCTGCGGCTCGACGAGCTCGCGGCGGCCGAAGTCGGCCACCTTGGGGGCAACGGAGATGATCGGTCGCACCAGGCCCGAGACGGCGATCTTGACCTCGGCCTGCTCCGGGTGGTCGGTGGTCACCACCACATAGTCGGCCAGCGGGCCGACCGGCGCCGCGCGGTCGAGGCTCAACTCGACCCGCCAGCCGCCCTCGTCGCCGTCGGCCCGGCGGTGAGCCGCCTTGACGAACGGATAGGGCGAGCGCACCGACAGCACCTTGATCGGGGTGCCGTCGGTGGCGGCTACGGTCTGCACGCTGGAGAGGGCCGGCTGGCCCTCGACCGTGACGAAGCGGGCGTAGCCCGGGCGGGCGACGACCGGCTCGCGGACGTTGGCCTTGACCACCAGGCTGAGCTTGGGGTTGCCGGCGTCGTTGGTGAAGACGCTCACCGACTTGGCGATGCCGCCGCCGAAGGCTCCGGTCTCGACCACCACCTTCACCCGGCCGCTGGCGCCCGGCGCGATCACCCGGTCGTACTCGGCCACGGTGCAGCCGCACGACGGCTTCACTTCGCTGATCTCGAGCGGCGCGTCGCCGGCGTTGCGAATGACGAACTCGTGGCGGATCGGCTCGCCCTTCTTGACCTTGCCGACGTCGACGATCGGCTTGTCCACCACCGCCTTGGGAGCGGCGGCGAGGGCGGGCAGGGCGCACAGGGCGAGAGCTACCAGGGCGGGAACGACAGTCTTGGCGCGACGCATGACGGGTCTCCTCAGCGACGAATCCTACACCGGGGGAGGTAACCGCGACGCTCCCCGGCAGGCCACTCGTGACAGACTCCCGCCGGCCATGACCGCCCCTTCGCTGGACATCTTCCTCATCGCCATCGGCGGCACCGGCATGGCGCCGCTGGCCTGTCTGCTCCAGGGACTCGGCCACCGCGTGCGCGGCTGCGATGCGCCGCTCTACCCGCCGATGAGCGATCTGCTGGCGGCAGCGGGCATCGAGCCGCTGGTGGGCTACGACCCGGCGCATCTCGAGCCGCCGCCGGACCTGGTGGTGGTGGGCAACGCGGTGCCGCGCCACAACCCGGTGACCGCCGCCGCGGTCGAGCGCGGCCTTGAGCAGATCTCCATGCCGCAGGCCCTGGCGCGTTTCTTCCTCGCCGGCCGCCGGCCGCTGGTGGCCGCCGGGACCCACGGCAAGACCACCACCTCGTCGCTGGCGGCCTGGGTCTACACCGCTTGTGGCGCCGACCCCGGCTACCTGATCGGCGGCGTGCCGCTGAACCTGGGCAGCAGCTTCCACGCCGGAGCCGGCAAGCGGTTCGTCATCGAGGGCGACGAGTACAACGCCGCCTGGTTCGACCGCGGCCCCAAGTTTCTCCACTACCGGCCCGAGACGGCGATCCTCACCAGCGTCGAGTACGACCATGCCGATCTCTACGCGCGGCCGGAGGACCTGCTGGCCGCCTACCGGCAGCTGGTCGAGATCGTGCCCCCGGAAGGCCGGCTGATCGCCTGCGGCGACTCGCCCGAGGTGCGCCGGATCGCCGCCGCGGCGAGCTGCCCGGTCACCTTCTACGGGCTGGACCCGGCCAACGACCTGGCCCCGGCAACGATGGCGCCCCACCGCGGCGGCACGCTGATGACGATCGACGACCCCGAAGAGGGCCGGGTCGAGATCCGGCTGCCAATGGCCGGGCGCCACAACGCGACCAACGCCCTCGCGGTCTGGGCGGCGGCCCGCGGCGACGGCCTCGGGGCCGCCGACGTGGCCGGCGCCCTGGATCGGTTTCGCGGCGTCCGGCGGCGTCAGGAAGAGGTGGGAACGGTGCGGGGGGTCAGCGTCGTGGACGACTTCGCCCACCACCCGACGGCGGTGCGCGAGACCCTGGCCGCCCTGGCCGAGCGCTACCGCGACAGCCGGCTGGTGGCGGTCTTCGAGCCGCGCAGCCTGACCGCCGGCCGCCGGATGTTTCACCAGGCCTATCGCGAGGCGTTCGCGGTCGCCGATCGGGTGCTGCTGGCGCCGGTTTTCCACCACGACCGGCTGCCGCCCGAGGAGCGCCTGGATCTCGAGGCCCTCGCCGGCGAGCTGAGCGCCGCCGGCACGCCGACCGTGGTCGGGGCCGACACCGAGGCGCTGCTCGACCGGTTGACCGCCGAGTCGCGCCCGGGGGACGTGGTCGTGATCATGTCCTCGGGCGAGTTCGGCCGCCTGCCCCGCCGGCTGCTCGACCGCCTCGACCGCGCGGCCTGAGGCCGGTCCCGCTCCACCGGGGCGCCGCGACAGGTCCCTCAGGCCGTGCTAATATCCCGCAAACTAAGGGATTTTCCGCGCTTCCCGTCTCCCCCACCCCACCATCTCCGACATGAGTTACCCCGGCAACGACACGCTGACCCGAGAGATGCAGGAGCGCATCCTCTCGACCTTCGAACAGACCCTGGCCGCGGCGGCCAGCGGCAACCGCCAGGAGGCGACGCTGGGCTGCGATTTCATCCTGCGGCTCGACTCGCTGTTCGGGCCCGCGCGCCAGCTTCAGGAGAGGCTGGCGTCGAGCGAGGGCCCCGTCGAGACCGGCGATCTGGCGCTCGCCGCCGGGCTGTCCGCCGCGGATGTGCCGGCCGCGGCGCCACCACCGGCCGCGGCGCCACCACCGGCCCCCGGGCCGACCCCGGCGGAAGCGGCGGTAGGGTCGACGCCACCCGACATCGACGACCTGTCGGATCTGGATCTGGAGATGGGCCTGAGCGATCCCCTGCCCGAGCCGGAGCCGGAGCCGGTGGCGGCCGAGGCGCCGTTCGATCTCTCCGCGGCGGCGGCACAGCAGCCACCGCCGACGGCCGATCTGCCCGAGGTGGACGAGCTCGACGATCTCGACCTGGGTCTCGACATGCCGGCGCCGGCCGCGGAAGCGCCGCCGGCCGCGACAACACCACCGTTCGCCGAAGAGCCGCCCCGGGAGCCGCGGGCGCCAATCGAGGCGCCCCCGCCCGACGATTCGCCACCATTCCCCGAGGCGGTCGCCGCCGAGCCCGGCGCGCCCGAACCACCCGCTGCGCACGCGCCGCCCGAGCCACCCGTTGCGCCCGTTGCACCTGAACCACCCGTCTCGTCCGCGCCACCCGCACCGCCCGTCGCGCCCGGGCCCGCCGGACCCGAGCCCGAGCCCCCAGAGGCCTCCGAGCTGGAGCAGGCCGCGGCGGACGCCGCGCCAGGGCTCGACGAGCTCGACGACCTCGATCTCGACCTCGGCGCACTGGCAACCGACGAGGCGCCGGCCGCGGCAGCCGACGCCCCCGGTCCGGCCGAAGTCCCGTTCGACGGGTCTGCCGGGGAGGTACCGGCCGCCGCGGGCCCTCGGGAGCCGACGCTCCCCGAGCCGCCACCCCTCGAGCCGGGCCCGGAGCCGACCGCCGAAACGCCGGCCGCCGCGGACGAAACGACTGCGGCCGCTGAGCTCGCCGAACCTCCTGAGGCCGCTGAGCCTGCCGCGCCCGCCGAGCCTGCCGCGCCTGCCGCGCCTGCTGAGTCCGAAGTAACCGCTGAGCCCACCGAGCCCGCTGAGCCCGCCGAGACCGCGGCGCCCGCACCCGAGAGCGTCGAGATCCCGCTCGACAGCGAGCCCGCAGCCCAGCTCGACACCGAGTCCCAGCAGCGCATCGACGACCTCTTGGCCGAGGGCCAGCAGGCGTTTGATGCGGGTGAGTACCAGGGCGCCATCGACGCCTGGTCGCGGATCTTCCTGATCGACATCGATCACGCCGAAGCCAACCGACGGATCGAAGAGGCCCGCAAGCTCAAGGCCGAGGCCGACCGCAAGGTCGAGGAGAAGTTCCACGAGGGCCTCGACCACCTCGAGGCCGGCAAGACCGACGCCGCGACGGAGTGCTTGCGCGCCGTGCTCGAGATGCAGCCCTCGCACCTGCAGGCGCGGGACTACCTGGAGAAGCTCGAGGCCGGCGAAGTGCCGGTGCCGGCCGAGAGGATGCGGCCCGCCGAGGCCGAGGCGGCCGGCGAGGAGTTCGAGGCCCTGGCAGCGGAAGAGGAGGGCGAGCTCGACGAGAAGCCCAAGCCCAGACCCGACCGCGGCACCAAGGCGGTCGGCGAGCGAGTGGTCTCGGTCAGGAAGAGCCCGTTCAAGAGCAAGGGATTCCTGGCCGTCGCCGCGGCCGGCCTGATCGCGGTGCTGGCCGGCGGCTGGTACCTGTTCGACAACTGGAGCAGCCTGTTCCCCAACTCGGCCCAGGAAGAGCCGGCCGCTTCGGCGCCGGATCCGCTGGCGCGCGCCAAGGGGCTGCACGACGAGGGCAAGACGCCGATGGCCATCGCGCAGCTGCGGCGGCTGCCGCCCGACAGCCCGCAGTACGACGAGGCCCAGGCACTGATCGCCCAGTGGGAGCTCGATCAGGCGCCGACCGACAGCGGCCCCCAGGGCCCGTCGCCACAGGAGCTGGCCCGCCGCGAGGCGCTGATCGCCGAGGCCGCGGCCGCCGCCGAACGGCGCGAGTTCATGCGCACCTCGGAACTGCTCTCCGAGGCGGCCACGGTGGCTCCCCTGTCGGGGACCGAGGTCCAGCTGCTCGCCCGGGCCGACGAGCAGCTCCAGGAGCTGCAGAACTTCATCACCATCTTCCGCGAGGGCGAGTGGGACCTGGGGCTGCGCGACCTCTGGCTGCTGCAGGAGTCCGACCCCGGCAACCGCGACGTGACCCGGCTGCTGGTCGACTCCTACTACAACCTCGGCCTGCGCGCCCTGCAGCGCAAGGACGTCAAGGTCGCCGCGGAGCAGTTCCAGGAGGCGCTGGCGCTGAGCCCCGACGATCCGGAGCTGCAGCGGCTGGCCGACTTCGCCGCCACCTACCAGACGCGGTCGACCGATCTGCTCTACCGGATCTACGTCAAGTACCTCCCCTTCCGCTGATGGCACGCCAGCGGCCGGTGGACGAGAGCCTGCTCTTCGATCTGCCACTCGACACCACCCTGGCTGACCGGGCAGCGGCGGCGCCGGAAGCCGCCGAAGACGGCGAGCAGCCGGCCTTGCCGCTGCTGGAGCCCGAGGTCGCCCAGACCGAGGCCGAGGCCGAGGCCGCGCTCGAATCCGGGGACTCCGGCGACAGCGGCGGAGACGCCGACGCGGCGACGACGCTACACCCGCCTGCCGCGCCGCGCGAGCCTGGGGCTGCGGTTGGCCGCCGGCCTGACCGATCTCGGCGTCTGTGCCGCCGTCGCGGTGGTGCTGCTGGTGGCGCTGCTGGCGCAAGGCGTGCGGCCGGTCCTCGCCGACTGGCCGGCAGGCGCCCTGTTCCTGCTCACTTTCAGCTTCCTCTACTCGGTCCTGCCCCTCGCCTTCTGGGGGCGCACCCCGGGCATGGCGCTGGCCGGCCTGCGCACCTCGAGCGCCGACGGCCGGCCGCTGACCTTCCGACAGTCGGTCCTCAACTGGCTGGGCGGGGTGCTGACCTTGGCGCTGGCCGGCCTGCCGCTGCTGCTGGCGCTCGGCGGCCGATCGTTGAGCGACCTGATCAGCGGCGCGCGGACGGCGCCACTGGACAGTCCCTCCTGAGGCCGGGCCGCCGGCGCGCTCCCCGGCCATGACCTCCGAGTACGATCCGGTCTTCGGCCGCGGCGGCGAGTCGGCCGCGGCGGGCGATCTCGAGTCGGTCCGCGAGCGCTTCGAGCGCGCCGCCGGCCCCTATCTCGCCTCGCCGCTGCCGTGGCTGATCTGGGGCATCGCGCTGCCGGCCGCGGCGCTGGCGACGCGGCGGGTGATCGAGGCGGCGGGCGCCCGCGGGGTACTGCTGCTGTGGTCGTTGACGATCCTCGCCGCCGGAGCGGTGGAGGTGGCCGTCTACGCGCGGCGGCGCCGGCGGCAGCCCGAGCGCTCCACCCTGGCGCGCTGGGCGCTGCGTAGCCAGGGCAACCTGTCGCTCGCCGCGATGGCCCTGTCGCTGGCGCTGCTGGCGCTGGGCCAGGGGCGGCTTTTGCCGACGGTCTGGCTGCTGCTGCTCGGCCACTCGCTCTACAGCCTGGGCGGGCTGGCGTCGCCGCCACTCAGGCGGTGCGGCCTGATCTACCAGTTCGGCGGGCTGGTATCGCTCTTCGTCCTGTCGAGCCCGGAGCTGGTCTTCGCCCTGGCCACCGGACTGGGCAACCTGTCGGTCGCCGTGAGCCTCTGGCGCGCGCGCGGCACCGGCTGAAGCCGTCGCGGGACGGACCGCCGCCGCCGCTCGGGTCAGGGCAGCAGCTTGCGCTGGACGCGGGCGCGCTGCGAGGGCGCGCTGGCGCTCGGCGAAGGCGGCGTCGTCCGGGATCGACAGGGCCCGGGCCTCGTCGAACGCCTGCCCGACCGCCTCGGCGTCGAGCTCCTCCGGCCGCACCGCCGCCTCGGTGAGCACCGTCAGCCGGTTGTCGGCCATCTCGGCGAAGCCGCCGTCGATATAGAGCGTGC
The DNA here is from genome assembly GCA_963781065.1 of Thermoanaerobaculia bacterium. GTDB lineage: Bacteria > Acidobacteriota > Thermoanaerobaculia > Multivoradales > JAHEKO01 > CALZJC01. Next base: position 288,054 of record CAWAET010000004.1, read on the forward strand.
GCGGGCCGCCGTCGGTGTCGGCCCGCAGGATGCCCGGAGCCAGCCGCACCAGCAGCGGCGCCCGGTTGCGCATGATGCCGATCTCGCCGTCGTGCGCCGGCAGGGCGACGAACTTGACCTCGGCATCGAGCGCCTGCTGCTCGGGCGTGACGACCGAGAGATGGAAGGTGGCGCTCACTCGGCCTCCATCTCCTCGGCCCGCTTGGCGGCGTCCTCGATGGTGCCGACGTACATGAACGCCTGGTCGGGGAGGTGGTCCCACTTGCCGTCGCACAGCTCCTCGAAGGAGCGGATCGTGTCCTCGCGCGAGACGTAGACGCCGGGGATGCCGATGAACTGCTCGGCGACGTAGAACGCCTGCGACAGGAAGCGCTCGATCTTGCGCGCCCGGCGGACGATCAGCTTGTCCTCCTCGGACAGCTCGTCGACGCCGAGGATGGCGATGATGTCCTGCAGGTCCTTGTAGCGCTGCAGGATCTGCTGTACCCGGCGCGCCACCTTGTAGTGACGCTGGCCGATGTACTCGGGGGCGATGATCCGGCTGGAAGAGGCCAGCGGGTCGACCGCCGGATAGATCCCCTTCTCGGAGATCGACCGCTCCAGGTTCACCGTCGAGTCGAGATGGGTGAAGGCGGCCGCCGGCGCCGGGTCGGTGTAGTCGTCGGCGGGCACGTAGATCGCCTGGATCGAGGTCACCGCGCCCTGGTTGGTCGAGGTGATGCGCTCCTGCAGTTCGCCCATCTCGGTGCCGAGGGTGGGCTGGTAGCCAACCGCCGAGGGCATCCGGCCGAGCAGCGCCGAGACCTCCGAGCCCGCCTGCGAGAAGCGGAAGATGTTGTCGATGAACAGCAGCGTGTCGACGCCGGTCTGGTCGCGGAAATGCTCGGCCATGGTCAGCGCCGACAGACCGACCCGCAGCCGGGCGCCGGGCGGCTCGTTCATCTGGCCGAAGACCATCACGGTCTGGTCGATGACCCGCTTGCCGGTGTCGCCGATCTGCGCCTCCTGCATCTCGAGCCACAGGTCGTTGCCCTCGCGGGTGCGCTCGCCGACCCCGGCGAAGCAGGAGTAGCCGCTGTGGAAGCGGGCCAGCCGGGCGATCAACTCCTGGATGATGACCGTCTTGCCGACGCCGGCGCCGCCGAACAGACCGGCCTTGCCGCCGCGGACCAAGGGACAGAGCAGGTCCATCACCTTGATGCCGGTCTCGAACAGCTCGGTCTTGGCCGACAGCTCGTACAGCTCGGGGGGCTCGCGGTGGATCGGCCGGCGCTCCTTCGTCTCTACCGGGCCGAGGCCGTCGATCGGGTCCCCCACCAGGTTGAACACCCGGCCCAGCGTCTCCTCGCCCACCGGCACCGAGATCGGCGCACCGGTGTCCACCACCGGCTGGCCGCGCCGGACACCGTCGGTCGAGTCCAACGCGATGGCGCGAATGCGGCCGCCGCCCAGGTGCGCGGCGACCTCGCACCACAGCGTGCCCTTTTCGGTCTCTCCCAGCACCGTGCGCTCGACCGAGATCGACAGCGCGTTGTAGATCTCCGGCAGCTGATCCTCCTCGAACTGGGCGTCGAGTACGGAGCCGATGACCTGCGTTACCTTGCCTTCGTTTGCCTGTTCCATCCCGTGAGTCCTTCTATTCGAGCGCGTTGGCGCCGCCCACGATGTCGAGAAGCTCCATCGTGATCTGGGTCTGGCGCGCGCGGTTGTACTGCATGGTGAGTCGCTTGATCATGTCGCCGGCGGCATCGGTGGCCGCCTTCATTGCCACCATGCGCGCGACCTGCTCGCTGACGGCGGCGTCGGTAAAGCACTGGTAGACGCGTACCCGGACGCTGGCGGGTAGCAGCTCTTCGAGCAGCTCCTGCGGCGCCGGCGAGAACTCGTACTCGAGGCCGGCGGCCGGCGGCTCGCTACCGGCCGCTTCGTCGCCGGCGTCGGCCGACAGCGGCAGGATCCGCTCGACCACCGCGCGCTGCCGGGCGGTGGAGAGGAACCGGGTGTGGGCGACGTCGACCGTCGCCAACTCGCCGGCGGCGAACCGTGCCATCAACCGGTTGGCCAGCGGCTCGACCTGGTCGAAGCGCGGCCGGTCGGCGATGTCGGTCATGGTCTCGACCATCTCGTTGCCGAGAAAGCGGAAGTAGGCGATTCCCTTCTTGCCCACCATGCTGACGTCGACCGGCGTTTCGGCGGCGGCGAGAAACTCCCCCGCCTTGCGCAGCACGTGGGCGTTGTAGCCGCCACAGAGGCCGCGGTTACTGGTCAGCACCACCAGGGCACCGCGCTCCGCTTCCGGGTGATGCGCCATCAGCGGGTGCTGGAGACCGCCGGCGGCGCGGGCCAGGTTCTCCATCAGCTGGGTCAGCTTCTCGGTGTACGGCTTGCCGGCGATCGCCCGGTTATAGGCGGCCTGGAACCGGGCGGTGGCGATCAGCTGCATCGTCCGCGTGATCTTGCGGATGTTGCGCGCCGCCTTGCGCCGCTTGACGAGAACCCTGCGATTGGCCATGGGGGAGGTCCCGGGGTGCCCCTACTCCTCGTCCTTCGGGGTGTAGTGGGACTTGAAGTTGCCGATCGCCTCGGACAGCCCCTCGGCCAGGTCGTCCGTCAGGTCGCCGCCCTCCTTGATCTCGGTGAGCAGCTCGGGGCACTCGTCGCGGAAGTGCTTGAGCAGCTCGTGCTCGAACCCGGCGACGCCCGCCACCGGCAGGTCGTCGAGGAAGCCCCGGGTGCCGGCGAAGATGCTCACCACCTGGTCCTCGATCGGATAGGGGTTGTACTGCGGCTGCTTCAGCAGCTCGACCATGCGGTAGCCGCGGTCGAGCTGGCGCTGGGTCGCCTTGTCGAGATCGGTGCCGAGCTGGGCGAACGCCTCGAGCTCGCGGAAGGAGGCGAGGTCGAGCCGCAGCTTGCCGGCGATCTTCTTCATCGCCTTGACCTGGGCGTTGCCGCCCACGCGCGAGACGCTGATGCCAACGTTGACCGCCGGCCGCACGCCGGCGAAGAAGAGGTCGGGCTCGAGATAGATCTGGCCGTCGGTGATCGAGATGACGTTGGTCGGGATGTAGGCCGAGACCTCGCCCTCCAGCGTCTCGATCAGCGGCAGCGCGGTCATCGAGCCGCCGCTGTCGGGGAACCTGTGGAGCCGCAGGTCGGCGGCGTTCTCGCGGCCGGCCAGGAAGGCCTCGGCCCGCTTGCGGCCGTGCGGCCGGTGGTAGACGCCGCCCGGCTCGTCGGGCCGCTGGTCATCCGGCGCCTCCTCGCCGTCCGGGTGGGCCAGGGCCAGCGAACGGTCGGTGGCGCTCTCGGGCGTGTCCTTGGGCACCACGGCGTACTCGTCGCGCATCTTGACCGCCCGCTCGAGCAGCCGCGAGTGGAGGTAGAAGACGTCGCCGGGGTAGGCCTCGCGGCCCGGCGGCCGGCGCAGCAGCAGCGACAGCTGGCGATAGGCGTGGGCCTGCTTCGACAGGTCGTCGTAGACCACCAGGGTCGCGCCGCCCTGCCCGTACATGAAGTACTCGGCCATGGCGGCGCCGGCATAGGGGGCGATGTACTGCAGCGGCGCCGGGTCCGAGGCGCCGGCCGAGATGACGATGGTGTAGTCCATCGCGCCGGCCTCGGTGAGCCGGTCGATGACGCCGACGACCGTCGACTCCTTCTGGCCGATGGCGACGTAGATGCAGATGACGCCTTCGCCGCTCTGGTTGATGATCGTGTCGATGGCGACGGCGGTCTGCCGGTCTTGCGGTCGCCGATGATCAGCTCGCGCTGGCCGCGGCCGATCGGGATCATCGAGTCGATCGCCTTCATGCCGGTCTGCAGCGGCTCGTCGACCGGCTGCCGGCCGGCGATGCCCGGCGCCTTGAACTCGAGCGGCCGGCGGTGCGGCGTCTCCACCACGCCCTTGCCGTCGAGCGGCCGGCCCAGCGGGTCGACCACCCGGCCGATCATCGCCTCGCCGCACGGCACGCTCAGCAGCTCGCCGGTGCGGCGCACCTCGTCGCCTTCCTTGATGTCGAGGTAGTTGCCGAAGATGACGACGCCGACCGAGCTCTCCTCCAGGTTGAAGACCTGGCCGAACTGGCCGTTCTCGAACTTCAGCTGCTCGCCGGCCATGGCGTTGGCCAGGCCGTAGACGCGCGCGATGCCGTCGCCGACCTCGAGCACCCGGCCGACCTCGGCCAGGTCGATCTCGCCGCGGAAATTGCGGATCTCCTCGGTCAGGACCGAGGCAATCTCATCCACCCGTAGTTTCATCGCTCACCTGCGTATCTCTCAGTTGTCGAAGTAGCTCTTGTCACCGTGCAGCTCTTGCGAGGCGCGCTCGAACAGGCCCTCGCGGGCGGCGTGGAGCTGCCGCGCCAGGCTGCTGTCGATCTTGCGGTCGCCGATCTTGAGCACCAGCCCGCCGAGCAGGCTCGGATCGACCTTCTCGACCAGCCGCGCCGTACGGCCGGAGTAGCGGCTGGCGCTGACGGCGATGCGCCGGCGCATCTCGTCCGACAGCGCGACCGCGGTCGTCACCTCCACGTCCACCTCGCCGCGGCGGTGCTCGTTCTCCAGCCGGTAGGCCTCGGCCAGCGCCGGCACCAGCCGCAAGCGGCCCTTGCCGTTCATCACCTGCAGCGTGTTCACCACCAGCTCGCTGGCGCGGCCGCGAAACGCCTTCTCGAGCGTCGCGGCGCGGGCCTCGTCGTCCACCAGGGGCGAGGAGAAGTAGCTCGCGAGCTCCGGGTCGGCGGCCAGTAGGCCGGCCAGCGCGGCCAGTTCGGCCTCTATCGCTCCGGCCTCCTTGCCGTCCGCCGCCAGCCCCAGCAGCGACCGGGCATAGACCCCGGCCACCGCCAGCTCCTGTTCGTCGAGGCGCGCCACCTCAGTTGCTCTCGACGTTGCCCAGCTCGTCGAGCGACTCGGAAATGAGCCGCTCGTGGTCCTCGGGATTGACCTCGCGGCCGAGCACCTTGCCGGCCAGCTCGGTGGCCAACGTGGCGCTGGCGGAGTAGAGCTCCTTGACCGCGGTCTGCTGGGCGATGCCGATCTCGCGCTTCGCTCGCTCGACCATCTTGTCGGTCTCGGCCCGGGCCTCCTGCTCGATCCGCCGGCGGGCCTCTTCGGCGTCGCGGCGGCCTTCCTCGACCAGAGCGGTCGCCTCGGCGCGGGCCGCGGTCAGCTTCTCCTCGTACTCCTTGAGCCGGCTCTCGGCCGCCTCGCGGTCGGACTTGGCATGCTCGAGGGATTCGCGGATGAACTTCTCGCGCTGCTGTAGCGAGTCGAGCATCGGCCCCCAGGCGTACTTGCCCAGGACGAACAGCACCAGGCCGAAGATGACCAGCGTCCAGATGGCGTTGCCCAGGTCGCCGGCGAAGATGTTGCTCTCGCCACCGCCCGAGGCCGCCAGGGCCGGGGAAGCGATGCCCCACAGAAGCAGAGTCATTGCACGTCTCATCGTTGCCAGCTCCCATGCTGGGCCGGCGGTGCGGGCCCCGAAACGATCGGGCCCGGCGGCCGCTGCCGCCCCGGGAGGTCCCGACCGCCGCCTGGGCGTCGGTCAGGCTCCCGGCGCACCGGCGCGGCGTCAGGCAATCAGGATGACGATCAGGGCGAAGAAGGTGGCGCCCTCGATCAGCGCCGCCGTGATGATCATCGGCGTAAAGACCTGCCCCGCCACTTCGGGCTGGCGCGCCATCGACTCGACGGCGCTGCCGCCGATCCGGCCGATGCCCGCGGCGGCGCCCATGATGACCAGACCGGCGCCGATGGGACCGCTCAGCTTGGCGGCACCGTCGCTCGACAGGAAGGTCCCACTGCCGGACTCTGGCGGCGCTTCGACGGCCCAGGCCGCCGGGGCCAGCGCCAGGAACAGCCCTACCACCATCAGTCCGAGCGCGATTCTCGACAGCTTTTTGCTCATTCTCATCAACCTCTCAGGCGACCGTGCGGGGCTCGGCCGCGGTTGTCCAGTGCAAATCGCCAAGGTCCCGGGCTCCCCGCCGCACTGCGGACCTGGCGAACTGGTTTCTTGTCTCAGTGTGCGGTCGCTTCCTCGTGCTCGTCGTGATGGAAGACGACCGACATGCCAATGAACAGCGTCGTCAGCAGGGTAAAGATGAACGCCTGGAGAAAGGCGACGAAGATCTCGAGCATGGTGAGCGCCACGCTGCCCAGCACCACCGGCACGGCGATGCCGAAGCCGAGGCCGACGCTGGCGCTGCCGGCGCTCAGCACCAGGCCGAGCAGCACCGCCAGGATCAGATGGCCGGCCAGCATGTTGGCGAACAGCCGGATGGCGAGGGCGAAGATCTTGGCGATCCAGCCGACGATCTCGACCGGCACCATCAGCGGCGCCATCCACCAGGGGCCCGGGTTGTAGTGCTTGAGGTAGTCGACACCGCCGAGCCGCAAGCCGTTGACCACCATCATCAACAGGGTCATCAAAGCCAGCGTGCCGGTGACCCAGATATTGGCGGTCGCCGTGCCGCCGATGTGGTAGCCCACCGCCAGCGGCGTGATCACCCCCAGCGGCACCAGCCCCAGCAGGTTCATCGCCAGGACGAAGAAGAAGACGCTCCAGATGTACTTGATGAACCGGTCGGTGTGGTGCTCGAGCGCCGGCTCGGCCACCTGCTTGCGCAGAAACTCGCAGACCATCTCGATGAAGTTGCCAAAGCCGGTCGCCACCATCCCCTCGATGCCCGGCTGCTGGCGCCGGCGCAGCGCCCAGGGCAGCAGCAGGCAAAGCAGCAGCCCCGAGAGGATGATCATGGCGATGTGGTCGCTGAGCACGGTGATCACCCCGTTGGGCGTCAGCAGGCCTGCGTCCAGCGGCACCTCCTTGATCGGGTGCTGGACGACGTGCTCGAGGGGATTGCTAGCCATTTCGATCGAACGGATTGCAGCCCGCAATCAATCCATGCCGTTGCGTTCGCACAGACTTCGGCTCTGCGGGCGTCGTCAGTTGGGGAAGCCTGCAGCCGAAGCGAGGATTCGGCCAGCAGAGGCGGGAGTATAACCGCTTGTGAAAGCCCTCACAAGCGCCGCAGGGCGGCGCGGGCGAAGCCGGTGTCGGCCACCAGCAGGACCAGATAGCTGATCGCCAGCCAGAGCAGGAACGGCCGGCGCGCGGGGCCCAGCAGCCAGAGCACGGCGCCCGCCAGCGCCGCCACCAGCAGCAGCCGCAGGGCCATCGCGGCGGTGATCCGCTTGAACCCCTCGACACCGGCCGCCGCGGTGCTCTCGCCGGTGCCCACGGTGGCGATCGGCAGCGCACCCAGCGCCGAGCCCAGAAAGCTGACGCCGCAGGCCAGCAGCATCGCCGTCAGCCCCGCCTCGCCGGCGATCGAGCGCGTCGGCAGATAGCCGATCGCCAGCGAGCGCCAGGGTGACCCCGACGAGCGCCGCCAGGAAGAGCAGGTAGCGGCGGCCGGCGCTCAACCGGGCCCCTCCCCGTTCCCAGTCTTCCTCTCGCCGCCGGCCGGCCGCTCCGCCGCCCGCCGTTCCATCTCGCGCGCGACTCTCCGGACCGAGCGGATGAAGTTGTAGGTACCGCCGACAAACCCGATCGAGATGCAGATCACCAACCCCCAGGGCTCGGTCTGCCAGCGGCGGTCGATCCAGAGACCCAGCAAGGTGAGGCCGAGCACCGAGGCGGACCATTCGATGGCCAGCCGGTACATGCCCAGGTCGTAGCGCCGGCGCCTCATGGGCGCGTGGAGTACTCCAGTCGTATCCGGGTGCCCGGCGACAGATCGGTCAACCGGTACCGCGCCTGCTGGCCGCCCTTGTGCGCCTCGACCATGGCGTCCCCGATGGCGCCCACCTTCCAGCCGGCGGCCGGCAGGCGTTTCCCCAGCCAGCTTCGCACTTCGTCGGGCGGCGCGCCGGCGTCCAGATCCACGTACGACCAGCCTCCCGAGGAACCGCCGAAGTCGACGACGCTGGAGGGCACGAAGATGGGCAGATCAGACGGCACGTCGCCGGGTACGAGGCCCGAGACCTCGGCCGCGCGCCGGACCGCCTTGAGGTCGTTCTCGGTCGAGAGCCCGGCGTCGATGGGAGGGGTGACGTCGACGGTCTCGAGCTCGACCGGCTCCTCGGGCGCCGGCGGGCTGCAGGCCACGGTCGCGATGCCCCAGAAAAGGAGCAGGGGGAGAAGCAGGGAAAGAAGCAGGGGGGAAAGCGGGAGCGCGACACCCCGGCTGGGATCGGTGGCGGTTCTCATCTTCGGACGCGGCGAGGAAATGACGGGCTCGGGGCACCCTCAGAGTACCATCGCGCCGGCGCCCTACCAGCGACCGGCGGCGATCCGGGCCGGCAGGTCGGCCAGATCGGAGAGGTCGCCTCTACCGCCTTCGCGGTCGAGCAGCAAGGCGCGCATGCCGGCGGCGTGGGCGCCCTCGAGGTCGGGCGTGCGGCGATCGCCGACGTGCAGCACCCGGGCGGGCGGCAGGTCGAGCCGGGCGAGGGCGGCGGTGAAGATCCGCCGGTGCGGCTTCTCGGCACCGATCTCCTGCGAGTAGACGACGGCGTCCAGCCGGCCCGCGAGGCCGAGGCTCTCGAGCAGCCGCGGCAGGCGTTCGTCCCAGTTGCTGATCAGGCCGAGGGCGAGACCCATGCCGCGCAGCCCGGCGAGCGCTCGGTCGACCTCCGGGTAGATCTCCCACGCGTCGGACTTGGCGAAACGGTCGAACAGCTCGGCGGCGGCGAACGGGCTCGGGGGCGCCACCTCGAGCCGCTCGCACATCCGCTCGAGCAGCCGCCGCCACCAGCCCCGGGCGCCCTCGGGGTGGGCGGCGAAACGGTCTTGGGCCGGGTGGGCGAGGCAGTCGAGCTCGCGCCAGACCTCGGCGATGAGCGCGTCGGCCCGCCCGGGCGTCACCGTCACCCCGTGGCGGGCCAGCACCTCGGAGTAGATCTCGCCCCGCCGGGGCGTGTGGATCAGGGTGCCGGTGAGATCGAAGGTGACGGCGCGCAGCACGGCTGACTCTCGCTTGCCGCTATGCTACGTCGATGTCTCCGCTGGCCCGGTTGACCCTCTCGGTGGCGCTGCTTTCGGCCTGGCTGATCCTGCTGCTGTCGGGCTTCGCCCTGGGCGGCGCGATTCACCTGCTGCTGGTAGCCAGCCTGGCGCTGTTCCCGTGGCGGCAGGCGCGCGACCGGCCCGAACGCTGACCCGGCCTTTCCATCACTCTCGGAGTCCTCCCCTGATGAGCTCGACGATCTGTCCGGCCGCGGCCCTGACCCTGCTCGCGGTATCCATCCTCGCCTGCTCGACACCGCGGGGCTCGGCGCCGGCCTATCCCGCGGCTCCGCGCTCGGAGCAGGCCGACGACTATTTCGGCACCGTGGTGGCGGACCCGTACCGCTGGCTCGAAGAACTCCCGTCCGCCGGGACCCGCACCTTCGTCGCCGAGCAGAACGCCCTCGCCCAGCCCTATCTGGAGACGCTGCCGGCCCGCCAGCGGCTGATCGACCGGATGAGCGAGCTGTGGCGCTACGAGCGCTACGGTCTGCCCCAGAAGCGCGGCGAGCGGTACTTCTTCCTGTTCAACGACGGCAACAAGGAGCAGGACCCGCTCTACTTCTCCCGCGGGGTCGACGGCAAGCCGAGCCTGCTGATCGATCCGATCACGCTGCGCGACGACGCCACGATCGCGCTGGCCAGCTTCGAGGCCAGCCCGGACGGCGCCCACGTCGCCTGGGGCGTCTCGGACGGCGGGACCGATTGGCGAGTGTGGAGAATCCTCGCGGTCCACGGCGGGAGCCCCGAGGAGGAGCTGCGCCACATGAAGTTCAGCGGCATCTCCTGGGCGCCCGACTCGCAGGGCTTCTACTACAGCCGCTATCCCACCCGGGGCGACGGCGAGCCCGACGACTCGCGGCAGGTCTCGGTATTCTTCCACCGCCTCGGCACGCCCCAGTCCGAAGACCGCCACGTCTACAGCCTCGAGGACAGCGACGGCGCCGACCCCTACGCCGAGGTTACCGACGACGGGCGCTTCCTGATCATCACCGTCTCCGAGGGCTACAGCGCCAACGCGATCCACGTCCGCGACCTCGCGGCGCCCGGCGCGCCGGTGGTCCGTCTGCTCGACGCCTGGGACGCCCTCTACACCTTCCGCGGCAACCGGGGAGACGAGCTGTTCTTCGAGACCACCCACCAGGCCCCCAACGGCCGGGTGGTGGCGATCGATCTCGCCAGACCCCGGCCCGAGAGCTGGCGCGAGGTCGTCCCCGAAGGGCCCGACGTGCTGACCGCGGCCGAGATCGTCGGCGGCCGGGTGGTGGCCCACTACCTGGTCGACGCCCAGAGCCGCGTGCGGCTGTTCGATCTCGACGGCGACGAGGCGGGAGAGGTCGAGCTGCCGGGCATCGGCACGGCCGCCGGCTTTGCCGGCAAGATCGACGATCCCGAGACCTTCTTCCGATTCGAGACCTTCACCTCCCCGCCGGCGGTCTACCGCCTCGACGTCGCCACCGGCGAGACCAGCATCTTTGGCAGCCGGCCGCCGAGCGCCGCCGCCTTCGAGACCGAGCAGGTCTTCTTCACCAGCAAGGACGGCACCCGGGTGCCGATGTTCCTCATCCACCGCCCCGGAATCGAGCGCAACGGCGACAACCCGACCCTGCTCTACGGCTACGGCGGCTTCAACGTCGCGGAGTCGCCGGAGTACCAGGTGCGCTGGACGATGTGGCTCGAGATGGGCGGGCTGCTGGCGGTGGCCAACCTGCGTGGCGGCAGCGAGTACGGCGAGGCCTGGCACGAGGCCGGCACCCGGACCCGCAAGCAGAACGTCTTCGACGACTTCATCGCCGCCGCCGAGTGGCTGATCGCCGAGGGCTACACCCGCACGCCCCGGCTGGCGATCCACGGCCGCAGCAACGGCGGCCTGCTGGTGGGCGCGGTGATGACCCAACGGCCGGAGCTGTTCGGCGTCGCCCTGCCGGCGGTCGGCGTGCTCGACATGCTGCGCTACGACACGGCCAGCGCCAACGCCTACCAGTGGGGCAGCGACTACGGCTGGAGCGAGAACGAGGAGGAGTTCCACGCCCTCTCCGCCTACTCGCCGGTGCACAACGTGCGGCCCGGCACCTGCTACCCGCCGACGCTGCTGACCACCGCGGACCGCGACGACCGGGTGGTGCCGTGGCACAGCTACAAGTTCGCCGCCGCGCTACAGCACGGCCAGGGGTGCGAGAACCCGGTGCTGCTGCGGATCGAGACCCGGGCGGGGCACGGCGGCAACAAGCCGATCTGGATGCGGGTCGAGGACTATGCGGATCAGTGGGCGTTCGCGGCGAAGCACCTGGGGATGGAGTGGCCGAGTTGAAGCGGGTCGCCCAGGAGTCGTACTCGAAAGGGCCCGCTACAAGCCGCTGAGGTGACACTCCGTGGCGATGGCTCCCTTCGGGGTAGCTGGAAGCCTGGAGGTTCTGCCTTTGGTCGAGGTTCCGGGAGCGGTCGAGGCGAGTCCAGCAGCGGTCCGCTTTATTCGCCACTCCGGTCACCTCATCGGCTTTCCGCTCCGACGGTGGTCTCCCGAGGAGCGACTCAAAGGGGGGAGACCGGCCCTCAGCGGCAGTGCCTGGCGGCCGGCCGCTCCAAGCCGCTGGGCTGCTCGCTCCGTGGCGCTGCCTCCCGCCCTTGGTGGATCGAGGGCTCGAGCTGTTGCTTGCAGTCGTGGTGGACCCAAGGCTCTTGCCGTATCGAGGGGGCGGTCGCTTTATGCGCCACTACGCGACATCCCAGCGGCTCTGCGCTCCGACAGCGGCCTGCGCACTGGAGAACACACCGGAGGGCGCACTTGAGTGATGACTCGCTTGCGCGACACCGGAGGGCGCAGCCGGAGTGGGCGCCCCCGAGGAGCGGAGCCTTGGCTGCGAGCGCAGCGACCGGGGTGCGACCACGCAGGCGGAGCCCGGCCCCTGTGCACGTCTGGAGGCCGCAGCCGGAGTGGGCGCCCTACTTCCGGTGCAGGCTCTTGAGCCGCTCGGTTGTGCGGATGATCGAGTAGACCAGGGCGGCGACGCCGAGGCCGACGATCACCGCGTGGCGGGGGAAGAAGCCGCGCCAGAAGATGAGAACGAGGACCGTGACGCCGGCGGCGAGAAAGGCCCAGACGACCTTGCGGGTCACGACCGCCTCCAGGCCTCGACCGGGATCTCGAGCGTGCCGACGCCGCTCACCTCCACCTCGAGCGCGTCACCGTCGGCCAGCGGCCCGACCCCCGCCGGGGTGCCGGTGAGGACCACGTCGCCGGCCTCGAGAGTCATCATGCGGGAAGCGTAGCTGAGCAGGTCGAGGATGCCGAACAGCATGTCGCGGGCATGGCCGCGCTGGCGCTCCTCGCCGTTGAGCCGGGTGATCAGCTCGAGCTCGTCGAGGTCGGGCTCGACCTGGATCGCCGGGCCCAGCGGGCAGAAGGTGTCGAACGACTTGGCGCGGGCGAAGGTGGGGTCGCGGCGCTGCAGATCGCGGGCGGTGACGTCGCAGGTGCAGGTGACGCCGAGGATCGCCTGGCGCGCCGCCGCCGGCTCCGCCCGCCGCAGCCGGTGGCGCAGGACGACGGCGATCTCGCCCTCGAACTCGACCCGCTCGGACTCCGGCGGCAGCACCACGGGCGACTTGGGGCCGACGACCGAGGAGGGCGCCTTCAGGAACAGCACCGGCTCCTCGGGCACCGGGTTGCCCAGTTCCTCGGCGTGGGCGCGGTAGTTGCGGCCGACGCCGACGATCTTGCCGGGATGAACCGGAGCCAGCAGGCCAAGCGGCCCCTCACCCAGCGCGCGGCCCAGCTCCCAGCCGCCGGGCCGCACTTCGAACGGGTCGGAGTGCAGCACGCGCAGGGTGCCCTCGTCGTCGGTCGAGGCGTAGAAGCCTTCGGGGCCGATGCGGTAGAGGAGCATCGGTGGCGAGGTTACCGCGTGTTGGGTCGGTCGGCTCTGGAGTCGAGAGGTGGGCGTTGGCGTGCTGGGGCCGGTCGGCTATGGAGGAGGGGCTTAGACGTTGGTGCGCCAGGGCCGGTCGGCTCTGGAGTCGAGAGGCGGGCCTTGGCGTGCTCGGGCCGGTCGGCTCTGGAGCCGACCTCCGGCGGTTGATGCCGCGAGTCACGCGGCACAGCGGTAGTGGAAAGCCGCCGCGGCGTCGCGTAGTGGCGCCTCAGGCGACCGCGGGAGTGCCGCACGCCGTCGCTGCCTCGATCCCCACCGTCCCGCGAGTCCCACCACCTCCTCCTCACACGCGCGGGCGACAGTGCCACGGAGCGATGCCGCGGCGGCTTGCAGCGGCCCCAAGCAAACCCCTGGCTCGGGGCCGACCGATGCCTGTCAGCCGCGCCGGCCGAGCACCAGGAGCCAGAGGAAGAACGGCCCCCCCAGAAGCGCGGTGAGCACGCCCACCGGCAGCTCCGCCGGCGCCATCACCGTGCGCGCGGCGAGGTCGCAGATGGCGAGGAAGGCGCCGCCGCCGAGCAGGCAGGCGGGGACCAGGAACAGGTGGTCGTGGCCGACCCAGCGGCGCAGGACATGGGGGACGATCAGGCCGACAAAGCCGATCGGGCCGGCCACCGCCACCAGGGCGCCCACCGCCAGGGAAGCGGCGCCGAGGACCAGCAGCCGTAGGCGCATCAGGTCCACGCCACGGCTGGCCGCCAGCTCCTCGCCGGTCAGAAGCAGGTTGAGCTCCCAGCGGTGCGCCAGGATCATGCCGCCGGCCAGCGCCACCCAGGGCAGCAGCCACAGCACCTCGTCGTAGCCCACCACCGCCAACCCGCCCATCATCCAGCGCACCATGCGAAAAGTGCGCGTGAAGTCGGCCAGGTACTGGACGAACAGGATCAGCGCCGAGCAGGAGAGCGAGATGGCGATGCCGGCCAGCAGCAGGGTGCCGGTCTCGAGGCCGTGGCGGCTCGAGGCCAGGCCCAGGATCAGCGCCGAGACCGCCAGGGCGCCGGCGAAGGCGGCGACGGCCACGGGCAGGAAGCCGGCGTCGCCGACCAGCTGCAGCGCCAGCACCGCGCCCAGCGCCGCGCCGGCGGCCACGCCCAGGGTGTAGGGCTCGGCCAGTGGGTTGCGGAACAGGGTCTGGAAGGCCACCCCCGAGATCGCCAGCACGCCGCCGGCGAGGACGGCCAGCAGCACCCGCGGCAGCCGCAGCTGCCAGAAGATGGCGCCGGTGGTCTCGTCGCCGGCTGCCAGCTGGGCCAGATCGAGCGGCTGGCTGCCGAGAAGCGGCGCCACCACGATCACCGCCAGCCAGACCACGGCCAGCAGCCCCACCGCCGCCGCCGGCCGGCTCATGGCGCCAGCCCGAGCACGGTCACCGGCCGCTCGCCTCCCCGCACGGTCTCGAAGGGCGCGTCGAAGAGCCGCCGCAGGACTTCGCGGCGCAGCACCTCGGCCGGCGGGCCGAGGGCCAGAACGCGCCCGTCGCGCAAGCCCAGGATGCGATCGGCCACCAGCGAGGCGAAGTTGAGCTCGTGGGTGGCGGTGATCACGGTGTGATCGCCGGCCAGCCGCTGGAGCAGGGCGGCGATCTCGCGCTGGTGGCGCGGGTCGAGATGGGTGGTCGGCTCGTCCAGGACCAGCAGCTCGGAGCCCTGGGCCAAGGCGGCGGCGACGTAGGCCGCCTGCAGCTCGCCGCCCGACAGCTTGGTCAGCGGCCGCCGCCGCAGGGCCAGCGCGTCGACCCGCTCGAGGGCGCTCTCGACGGCGGCGAAGTCCTCGGCCCGCGGCGCCAGCTGCCAGCGGCCGAGATGGGGATAGCGGCCGAGCAGCACCAGCTGCTCGACGGTCAGCGGCACCCGCGTCGGCCGCACCTGCGGCACGTAGGCGATGCGCCGCGCCAGCCCGGCGCGGCTCAGGCCCGTGTAGGGAGTCTCGCCCCAGCTCAACTCGCCGTCGCTCGGCGCCAGCAGGCCGGTGACCAGCCGCAGCAGGGTGGTCTTGCCGGCGCCATTGGGTCCCACCACCGCCAGGCACTCGCCACGCCGCACCTCGAGGTCGAGGGGGCCCAGGATCTGCCGCCCCGCGGAGCGCCGGCTCGCCGCCCGCCAGCCGAGCCCCCGGGCCGTCACCAGCGGCTCGGCGCTCAAGAACAGGCCTCGAGAGCGGCGCGCAGCCGCTGGTAGATCTCGGCCAGCCGCGGCCCCGGCGTGAGCACAGCGCTGCCGTCGATGACGCTGACGCACTCCTCGGCCAGCTCGAGGCCCGGCGCCGCCAGCCAGTCGGCGCGCAGGCGCTGCCGCTGGGCCTCGCTCAGCGGCTCGCCCTGCAGCTCGACCAGCGCCCGCGGCCGGCGGCCGACGAACGACTCGAGGCCGACCTGGGGGTAGGGCTGGCCGGCATCGGCAAAGACGTTGACCGCCTCGAGCCGGGCCAGCAGCTCGTCGATGTAGGTCCCCGGCGCAGCCACCAGCACCGTTGCCAGCTGGCCCGGCTGGCGGCCCACCACCAGCGCCGTCGGCGGCGCGTTCGCGAGCGGCGCCGGCGCCAGCTCGCGGCGCAGCCGCGCGACCAGGCGGCCGCCGGCCGCGGGCACACCGCAGCGCTCGGCGATCACCGCCGCCGCCGACTCGACGTCGGCCAGGGTGTCGCTGGGCACTTCGAGCACTTCAATGCCGAGGCCCGCCAGCCGTTCCCCAAGATCGCGCTGGCTGGGCAGGAGGATCGCCAGGTCGGGCTCGAGGGCGGCGATCGCCTCGAGGTTGGGGTCGAAGAGGCCGCCGAGCGTCGGCAGCGCGGCGGTCTCGGGAGGCCACTTGCTGTACTCGTCGACGCCGACCACCCGCTCGCCCAGGCCGAGGGCGAACACCGTCTCGGTGATGCTTGGCGCCAGGGTGACGAGCCGCCTGGCGCCAGCGGTGGCGCCAGTGGGATCGCCCGCGCCGGGTGGACCGCCACAGCCCACCACAACCGGCAGCAGCAGCGCCGGCAGCAGCAGCGCCGACAGAAGGGGGCGCGCGATCAGAATCCCCACTCCAGGCCCGCCATCAGCTGCCGCCCGGGAGCCGGGGTAAGAAAGACGTCATTGCGCCCGGCGGCGAAGTCGAAGGCGAAGATGCCGCGGCTCTCGTAGGTCTCGTCCAGCAGGTTGCGGGCCTCGACGAAGAGCACCGGGCCGCTCGGCTCGCCGGCCGCCGAACGGCCGCCGAACGGCGGCGACCAGGCCAGCCGGGCGTTGACCACGGCGTAGGCGTCGAGCCTCGCCTGGCTGTTGGCCTCGTCGTTGTCCAGCACCTGCTCGCCCACCCAGAGGGCGTCCAGCCGCAGCCGCAGACGGCCGCCCAGCAGGCCCTCGAAACCGGCCGCCAGCCGCTCTCCGGGGACCAGGGGCAGCTCGGCGCCGCGGTTGGGGCCGCTGCGGAGCTCGCTCTCCATCAGGGTCAGGTTGGCCCAGAGGCGGGACGATGCGCCGAGCGGCAGGCTGAGCGCCGCCTCGACGCCGCTGCGGCGGGCGCTGCCGGCGTTGACGTTGGCGCCGAACAGCCCGATCGGCGAGCCCGGGTCGAAGACGATCTCGTCCCGGGTGTCGATGCGAAACACCGCCGCCTCGAGCCGCCCGCCGGCGCCCAGCCGGCGGCGAGCGCCGACCTCCCAGCTGCGCGAGTCCTCGGGGCGCAGCTCGGCGTTGCTGCCGAACAGCGGGAAGGAGAAGAGCTCTTCGACCGTGGGCGGCAGAAAACCCTCGCCAAAAGAGAGATAGATCGTCGCGCGGTCCGTAGGCCTCCAGCTGGCGCCGGCCCGCAGCGACAGCTCGGCGTAGGTCCTTGCCGCCAGGTTGGTCGGATCGGGCGCGCGCTCGACGTAGCCAACCTCGTCACGGTCGTAGCGCAGCCCGCCGACCAGGGTCCACGCGGGCCGCGGGCTCCAGGAGTTCTGCACGAACAGCCCCAGCGCCCGCCGCTCGGCGGTGTTGTCGGAGCCCAGGCCGTCGACATCGACCCGGCCCGGGTCGGCGGGGGTGGTGAAGAAGCCGCGCGCGTCGGTATCGCCGTCGAGCCACTCGACCCCGCCGCTCAGCCGGTTGCGCCGGCCGCCCGCGCCTTCCCAGACGCGTTCGACCTGCACCGTCGAGCCGACGATGGCGGCGTCGGAGTCGAGAAAGAAGCCCCCAAACAGCGGCGCCGCGCGGCCGGTGGTGAGGATCTCCGAGTCGCGCCGGCGCAGGTAGAGGTTGGCCGCCAGGCTGACCCCGCCGGCGAGCGGGCCCTGAAAGCTGGCGGCGGCCTGGGTCAGGCCCTCGCCGAGCAGGTCGAGCCGGTTGAACGGCGACGCCGCGCGATCGGCCGCGAGCTCGGCGCGGGTCAACGCCCCCGGCGCGCCCAGGTCTTCCCGAGCATCCACCAGCGACAGCTCGAGCCGCCGGCCGCCGCTCAGGTCCCAGCCCAGCTTGCCCGCCAGCCGGCGCAGCTCGCCGGCCGAGTTGTCGCGAAAGCCGTCGGTCTCGAACAGCGACCCGGCCAGAAAGAGGTCGGCCCGGCCCAGCCGGCGGCGCACGTCGCCGGCGAGCTCGCGGCTGCCGAAGCCGCCGGCCGCCAGCGACAGCGAGCCGCCCGTGCCGGACCGCCCGGTCCACAGGTTGACCACCCCGGCTTCGGCGCCGCCGCCAGCCAGCGCCGCGGTGGAGCCGCGGGTGATCTCCACCCGCTCGAGGGCCGCCAGCGGCACCAGCTCGAGCACCAGAGCGTTGGAGCGTGGGTCGTTGAGCGGCACGCCGTCGAGGAAGAGCTTGGTGCCCGAGCCGGTGAATCCCCTGAGATCGAAGCTCTTGCCGAGCTCGTTGCCGACCTGGTCGTAGGCGATTACTCCCGCTTCCAGGGCGAGCAGGTCCTGCAGGGTGCGCGAGCCCGAGCGGCGGATCTCGTCGCGGTCGATCACCGTCACGTGCGCCGGCACGCGGTCCACGCTCTCCGGCTGGCCGCGCAGCCGGGTGTCGGTGACGGTCAGCCGTTCCTCGATGACGATCGGCGACGGCTCTTGCGGCGCGGCCTCGTCGTCTTTCTCCGGGGGCACGGCGGCCGCGACCGCCGCGGCCGCCGTGCAGACCAGCATCGCCAGCAGCACCACCGCCCCGCGGCGCCGATCCAGGGCGAGAAAGCTGTCCATGCGGATCTCCCTGTCAGAAAACGCGACGCCCCACCTCGGGAGAGAAGGTGGGGCAGCTGCCTGCCGTCCCTCCCCGTGCCCCGGGGGAACGGGACCGCGTGGCGCGCGGACCCGGGCGTCGGACGTCGTGGCAGGTTTCCTGGCTTCCGGATCGACCTACTCCCGGACCTTCCCACGCGGCCGACCCCGGTCCCCGAGGGGACCGCGATCCGGCGCCGCGCAGTGGCTCTTCCGGTTTCGTACCCGGTAACAGTGGCGGGGGCCGCGCCGGTCTCGCACCGGCTTCCCTCACCCGGCGCCGCCTCGCGGGCGGCCGCCGGTCACCGCGACATCTCGGTTGTCAACGAAGCGGCCCCGTCACGGGACCGCGATCACTCAATTCGCGTCGCCGGCCACGGGGGGCTCGACCACGCCCGGTCCCGCACCGCTCAGCGGCGGGGTGGTGGTGCTGGTGAAGCCCAACGGAATGCCGCCGACCGAGTTGGGCTCGGCGAACTGCTGGACCGAGAACGACGCCGCCTGCTGCGGTCGCTGCTGGTTCTCGAGGTAGTTGAGCAGCCGGGTCGCCGGATCCAGCGACTCGGCGTCTTCCGCGGGCACCTCGGCGTCGTTCGGCGCCGTGCCGATGAGGATGGTGGTGGTGTTGATCACCTTGCCAAAGCCCCGCGACTCGACATGGGAGATGACGGTGTCGACGGCGGCGATCGGCAGCGCGATCCAGTTGCCCGTCTCGGTCGCCACCAGCACCTTGTCGCCGCCCTCGGCAGCCAACCGCGGCCGGTAGAGAGTGTCGAACTCGTTGCCGTTGACGAGCTTGACCGTGTAGTAGTCGGCCACCGCCGGCAGCGCGGCGCCGAGCGCCAAGGCGCCCAGTAGGAACAGCGCGACTCGAGTCGTCTTCATGGTTGTTCCTCCCTCTTGGCGGTCGAACGACTTTGCATTCTAGCACGCGACACTCTGCCCGACCGTTGAGGGAGCCGCTGTGGAGGACTCCACTTTTCGCCGGCTGCGCAGAACCGGTCGATGATTCCGGCGCGCGAACCGGCGCTTGGCGTATCCATTTTCGCAAGGCTTGCCGAAACACTTCGCCGACATCCCATTCGCGGCAGACAGCAGGCCGGGAATCGGCGCATCGGCGTCTTTCGATGGTACTCGGCTTGCTCTCTCGACAAGGCGTGAGTGTGATGAAAGACCATTGCTTTCTTAAGCACTTAATGTCGCCGCGCCACCGTGGGCACGGTCTTCGGAATGGAGTCGAGCATGATGCAGATACTGGGTAAGGCGGGTAGCGACTTCGTTTGGGTCGCCGTGGCGGCGAGCCTCCTCGCTCTTTCAGGGGTCCGCGGGCCGCTGCCGCACCGAGAGTCCGCCGCCGGGTCCCCGCCGCTCGCGAGCTTCCTGGTCCAGGCCACCAACGCCGCCGCCGCGGCGGCGGCTGTGACCGCGACCGGTGGCTTGGTGACCCATGAGCTCCCCATCATCGACGCGGTGGCAGCCGACCTTACGGCGGGCCAGCTGGCTGCCCTGCGACACTCGGGCCAAGTGCGGGCGCTTCACTCGAACCGGCAGGTGGAGAGCGCCGCCGCGGGCAACGGCGGCGACGGGAAGCGCCCGAACGGGAACTACACCCACGGGAAGAACGTGCCGTGCACCGACTACCCCGCTCTGGTCGGGGCCGACCTGGCCCATACCGCCGGCATCACCGGCCGGGGAATCACCGTCGCGGTGCTGGATAGCGGCATGGGCTGGGACACCTCGCAGTACAAGAACACACAGAACCGGGACCGGCTGCTGCGCGAGTACGACGCTCTGGCAGATCGCGAGCTCGACAACACCTCGACCGACTCCAACGGTCACGGCAGCCACGTCACGGCCGTCGCCGTCAACAGCGCTTCCTGCGACGGCGGCTCGTCATACAACGGTCTGGCTCCGGACGCAGACCTGGTGTCGGTGAAGGCGTTCGATGCCGACGGCCGCGGCACCTACGCCGACGTCGTGCGTGGCCTGGGCTGGATCGTCGCAAACCAGGAGACCTATGGCATCCGGGTACTCAACCTCTCGTTCAGCGCGCCGGCGCAGACGCGCTATTGGGACGATCCGCTCAACCAGGCAGTGATGAAGGCGTGGGCGGCCGGAATTACCGTGGTGACCTCGGCCGGCAATCAAGGGCCCGGCGCGATGACCGTCGGGGTGCCGGCCAACGTGCCCTACGTCATCACCGTCGGCGCGATGACCGACGCCCACACGCCGGACGATCGCGCCGACGATCGCCTGACCCTGTTCAGCGCGGCCGGTCCCACTACCGAGGGGTTCGTGAAGCCCGACCTGGTAGCGCCTGGCGGCCACATGCTGGCGTTGATGCCCTCCTTTCTGACCCTGGCCGAAGCGCACCCCGAGTTCCACGACGGGGGCTCCTACTTCGTCATGTCGGGAACCTCACAGGCCGCCGCCGTTGTGTCCGGCCTCGCCGCCCTGGTTCTCCAGGCCGACCCGACGCTGACCCCCGACGAAGTCAAGTGCCGCCTGATGGCCTCGGCCCGGCTCGCCACGGACGACGAAGGCAACCTGGCCTTCGGACTGCTCCAGCAGGGCGCCGGTCTGGTGGACGCGGTGGGCGCGCTCGAGGCCGACACTCTCGGCTGCGCCAATCGCGGTCTGGACATCCAGGCGGATCTGGCCGGCAGCGCCCACTACATCGGGCGAGCTCGTCAGGCCGAGGACGGCTCCTTCTATCTGGTGCAGGCCGAAGACGACCCCGACGCCCCGGTCGGCAGCGACGGCCTGCTCTGGAACGACGCCTTCCTCTGGAACGACGGGCTGCTCTGGAACGACGCCTTCCTCTGGAACGACGGGCTGCTCTGGAACGATGCCTTCCTCTGGAACGATGCCTTCCTCTGGAACGATGCCTTCCTCTGGAATGACGCCTTCCTCTGGAATGACTCGCTGCAGGAGCCGATCGCGATCAACCACTGGGTGGACCAGGAGTAGGCCGATGAGACGAAACGCAACGATGCCCAACCAACCTGAAACCCGACTGCGCTGGGCCGCCGTTGGCCTGGGACTCGCCCTGCTCGGGCTGCCCCTGCTGGCGCCCGCCTTGGCTGCCGACACCCGGCGGTCCCACCATGAGCGGCGAGGTAAGACCCACCCGAGGATCGCCGCGCTGGCGCGCTCGGCAGCACGCGATTCCGGCCACGCCGACGCTCGTGGATCAGCCGAGATGGTCGACGTGATCGTGCGCTACAGATTGGGACCCGGCCTGTCCGGGAAGGACCACGCACGCGCGCTCGGCTCCGAAGTGCGGCACGAGTTCAAACAGCTGCGGATGATGGCGCTGCGGGTTCCCGCGCACCGGCTCGAGCAGCTTGCCGAGCACTACGACGTCGAGTTCATCGATCCCGACAGCCCGGTGGCCGCGGACTCGATGGCGGCCAAGATGACCGCCCGCTTGCCCGGCCTGGCAGGGTCCTCCGAAGCCGACACGGACGGGCCGAAGACACCGCCCGTCCGGGCCATGCCGGACGTGGCGGTGGCGGTGATCGACTCCGGCGTCGCCGACCACTGGGACCTCAACATCGCGGCCCGGCTCGACTGCCACAATACCGGCAGCGGTTGCTCCAAGGCCGGCGTTTCCTTCAAGCTGGCGCCCAATCAAGACGGCCAGCAAGATGGCCAAGCGGACGCCAGCTTCGACCCCTACGGCCACGGCACTCACGTCGCCGGCATCGTCGCCGGCACCGGCAAGGGCAAGAGCGCGGCCGAGGCCGGGGTCGCCCCCTGGGCGCCGATCTACTCGCTGCGGGTGCTCGACGACCAGGGCCAAGGCGTTGCCTCCGACGTCATCGCGGCGCTCGACTGGGTGCTGGACAACGCCGCCGCAAACGACATCCGCGTAGTCAACCTCTCGCTCGGCACGGCGCTCGAGGAGTCCGCCGGCGACGACCCCCTGGTCGAGGCGGTGGAGGCGCTGTGGGATGCCGGGATCGTGGTCGTCTGCTCAGCCGGCAACTACGGCAGGAGCGGCAACTTCACCATCACCAGCCCGGGCAACTCGCCCAAGGTGATCACCGTCGGCTCGATCACCGACGCCGGCACTGGCGACGACTTCGACGACGACTACGTCTCGACCTACTCGTCGCGCGGACCGACCCTGATCGATCACTTCCTCAAGCCCGATCTTCTGGCCCCCGGCAACCGGGTGATCGCACCGATCGCCAGCGGCAAGCTGAAGACCGACCTGCCCGACCGGGTGCGGCCCTGCCGGGCGGACTACTGCTCCGGCAAGGACTACTTGGAGCTGTCGGGCACCAGCATGGCG
Source organism: Thermoanaerobaculia bacterium (assembly GCA_963781065.1). GTDB lineage: Bacteria > Acidobacteriota > Thermoanaerobaculia > Multivoradales > JAHEKO01 > CALZJC01. Next base: position 310,477 of record CAWAET010000004.1, read on the forward strand.
GCGGCCATGGTCTCAGGGGCGGTGGCGCTGATGATCTCGCAGCAGCCCTACCTCAACCCCGCCTCGGTCAAGGCCCGGCTGATGCGCTCGGCGCGCAAGATCTCCGGAGACCCGAACGCCGTGGGCGCCGGTGTGCTGGACATCACCGCCGCGCTCGCCGATCAGGGCTGGACCAAGCGCTCTCCCTCACCGCGGCTGGAGCGCTCCAAGGAGGGGCCTGCCTTCCTGCTCGAGAACACCCGCCAGACCTGGTACGGCGACGAGTGGGACGCCGCGCTGTTGTGGAGCGACGCCTTCGTGTGGTCGGACGCCTTTGCCGGATCCGGCGGCTACCTCTGGGCCGACGCCCTGCTGTGGGCCGACGCCTTCGTCTGGGCTGATGCCCTGTTGTGGGCCGACGCCCTGTTGTGGGCTGACGCCCTGTTGTGGGCCGACGCCCTGTTGTGGGCCGATGCCGTGGCCGGGGACGACGCGCTCTACCTGAGGGCCGACTCGCTCACGCTCGCGGATGACGGCCCACCGGCGGACAGCGGAAAGCTCGAACATTGAATCGGTCGCCCGGGATGCCGCGGAAACGACTGGAGGACACCCTGCCGAGCTCCCGCGCCACGCTCTGACGGCAGCCTTGTCTCGGCAATCGCGACGCTGCCGGATGCCGACCCGCAACCGCCGCTCGGCAGCCGGCGCCGCGGTCAGCAGCGTGAGACACGGGCTGCCTTCAGCAGGGCGGCGGGAGACCGGTCCGCTGCGGCCCAGAGAGACCGCGCGACCGGTCGGCAGGGTGCCCTCCGCCTGTAGCGCGTCGCGCGCCGATTCTTTCCCTGGCCGCGCCACGAGCCGTTCTAGTCACCGTAAGACCCTTGTAAATAAAGGTCTTCGACCCAATGAGTGCTTTATTGCAATTGAAGAATACCGACATCCACCGCCACCAGAAGAGACAATTTCGGCGCATCCCGGGCTGGTACAGCCCTTGCTCTTATCCCAGGACATGAGCTCTTCCAAGGCGATAAAGCGGACCAACCGCCCTTTCTTTCTGCTAGCACTCGGTCTCATGCTCGCCGCCGCGAGCGCGGCCCAGGAGGAGCCGAGGAATCTGCGGTTCCAGCGCTACTCGCTGGAGGAAGGCGTTTCCCAGGTCTTCATCACCAGCATCGCGCAGGATACCCAGGGATTCATCTGGGTCGGCACCCAGGAGGGGCTTAATCGTTTCGACGGCTACGAGTTCGTCGCCTTCAGTCACGACCCGGAAGACCCTTCGTCGATCTCCCACAATCTGATCAAGGCGATCCTGGTCGACGAGGCCGGGCTGATCTGGGTCGCCACCGACGGCGGCGGACTCAACCGCTTCGATCCCGCGACGGGGGTGTTTCGGCGCTACCGCAACGACCCGGAGAACGAGTCCACGCTGAGCAGCGATCGGGTGCGCATCCTGCATCAGGACCGCGCCGGCCAGCTCTGGGTGGGAACCGACGGCGGTGGTCTCAACCGGCTCGACCCCGCGACCGGCAGGGCCGTTCGCCTGACCCACGACCCCGCCGATCCGCACAGCCTGAGCGACGATCGCGTCTGGGGCATCGCCGAAGACGGCGCCGGCAACCTGTGGATCGCCACCGATGGTGGCGGTCTCGACCGGCTCCACCCGCCTACCGGCCGCTTCGATCACTTCCGCCACGACCCGAGCGACCCGGCCAGCCTGCCGAGCGACCGCGTGCGCGCGATCGCCATCGATGGCGACGGCGTGCTCTGGGCCGGCACCCAGGACCGCGGTCTGGCCAGGATGCTCCCCGGCAGCAGCGACTTCGAGCGCTTCCAGAACGACCCGGACGACCCCACCTCGCTGTCGAACGACGACGTCCGCGCCGTCTACCCGTCCGCCGACGGCGCCTTGTGGATCGGCACCGACGACGGTCTCAACCTCTGGCAGCCGAGGACCGCGAGCTTCGTGCGCTACCAGCAGGATGCCGCGGACCCCTTCAGCCTCAGCCAGAGCAGCGTCAAGTCGATCCTCCAGGACTCGGGCGGCGTGCTCTGGGTGGGCACCTACGCCGGGCTCAACAAGTCGAACCACCCCAGCGCCTCCTTCGCCCACTATCGCCGAGTGGGCGAAGCCCCCGGCCAGCTGTCCGACAGCTTCGTCAACGCCTTTGCCGAAAGCCGCAGCGGACGGATCTTCGTCGGCACGCCACAGGGCCTGGACATCTTCGATCCCGCCAGCCGCACCTTCCAGCCGTTCGCGGAGATCGCCGGCGACGGCCAGAGCCTGAGCGACAACCGGGTCATGGCGCTACGGTTCGACCGCTCCGGCGACCTGTGGGTAGGCTCTCGGAGCGGCGGCCTGGATCGCTTGGATGTGACGAGCGGCATCGTCCAGAGTTACCGCCACAGCGCCGAAGACCCGCACAGCCTGAGCGCCGACGGCGTGACCTGCATCCTGGAGGACGGCCGGCGCCGGCTATGGGTCGGCACCTACCGCGGCGGCCTCAACCTGATGGACCGGCGCACGGGCCGCTTCTCGCACCGGCGGCACGATCCCGAGGATCCCACCAGCCTGTCCAGCGACCGCGTGCTGGCGCTGCTCGAGGACGGCTCGGGGGTGCTGTGGGTCGGCACCCATGGCGGCGGGCTCAACCGCCTGGACGCCGCCACCGGCCACTGGCAGCACTACCGCAACGACCCGAACGACCCGCACAGCCTGTCGAACGACTACATCCTGTCGCTGGCCGAGGACGCCGCCGGCAATCTCTGGGTGGGTACCCAGGGCGGCGGTCTCAACCTGTGGCGCGCCGCGGACCGGCTCGCCGGCCGCGCCCACTTCGCCCGCTACACCAAACAGAACGGCCTGCTGAGCGAGACGGTCTACGCCATGCAGGTCGACGCCGAGCAGCGGCTGTGGTTCAGCACCAACCGCGGCCTCGGCCGCCTGGACCTGGTCAAGGGCCAGTTCAAGCACTACAACTCGAGCCACGGCCTGCAGAGCGAGGAGTTCAACCACGGGGCCAGCCTGCGCGGCCGGGACGGCCGTCTCTACTTCGGCGGCATCAAGGGCTTCAACACGTTTCGCGCCGATCGGGTAGGCATCAACCCGAGCAAGCCGCCCATCGCTCTCACCCACATCTACAAGTTCAACAAGCCGGTCGAATTGGGACCGCTGCACCTGCTCGACGAGATCGAGCTGGCCCACCGCGACTACGTCATCGCCTTCGAGTTCGCGGCTCTCGACTACGCCGCGCCCGACCTCAACCGCTATCAGTACAAGCTCGAGGGCCTCGACAAGGAGTGGGTGGACAACGGCACCCGGCGCCGGGCCACCTACACCAACCTGGCGCCGGGCAGCTACACCTTCCGGGTCCGCGGCTCGAACAACGACGAGATCTGGAGCGAGCAGGGTCTCGAGCTGCGGCTGCGCTCTCTGCCGCCGCCGTGGCGCACCGGCTGGGCCTACGCCCTGTACCTGCTGCTGGTCGGCGGCGTCGTGGTGATGAACACCCGCTCGCAGGTCCACAAGCGCCAGCGCGCCGAAGAGCTGGCCGAGACCAACCGACGGCTCAAGGCCGAGGTCATCCAGCGGCGCGCCAAGGAGCGGGCGCTGAAGAGCGAGCGGCTGGCCAAGGAGGCCGCCGAGAGCGCCAGCCGCGCCAAGTCGCAGTTCCTGGCCAACATGAGCCACGAGATCCGGACGCCGATGAGCGGCCTGCTGGGCAACCTGGAGCTGCTCCGCGGCACACCGCTCGACACCTCGCAGTCGGCGCTGACCGACAACGCCCGCCGCTCGGCCAGCAACCTGCTGGACATCCTCAACGACGTCCTGGACCTCTCCAAGATCGAGGCCGGCAAGCTCGAGCTCGAGTCGATCAACTTCGGTCTCGGCGAGCTGATCGACAACGTCGAGGACCTGTTTGCCAGCGGCGCCGAGCAGAAGGGCCTGGAGCTCACCACCACCATCGAGAGCTCGGTGCCGTTGTGGATGCGGGGCGATCCGACCCGGCTGCGCCAGATCCTGTCGAACCTGGTGGGCAACGCCCTCAAGTTCACCAACCTGGGCCGCATATCGATTCGCGTGCTGGCCGGTGGCGACACCGCCGATGGCCGGCTGCGGGTCCGGTTCGCCGTCCAGGACACCGGCGTCGGCATGGAGCCCGGCGCCCGGGCCAAGATCTTCGAGTCCTTCCGGCAGGCGGACGGCTCGACCACCCGTCGCTACGGTGGCAGCGGTCTGGGCCTGTCGATCTCCAAACAGCTGGTCGAGATGATGTCCGGCAAGATCGGCGTCGAGAGCGTCGCAGGACAGGGCTCTACCTTCTGGTTCGAGGTGCCGCTGAAGGTCCAGCAGGGCCGCGAGACGATCCGCTTCAACGAGATCTCCCCGGCCACCGGGTCGATCCCGCTGGCGCCGTTCCGCCCCGCCGCCGCGCCGGCGCCCGCCGGCAGTACGGACAACCCCGCCGCCACCATCCTGCTGGTCGAGGACAACGCCGAGATCCGCATGACCGTGCTGGCGATGCTCAAGCGGCTCGGCTTCGAGGGCCAGGCGGTGCACAACGGACGCCAGGCGGTGGAGGCCGTCGCCCGCCGCCGCTACGACCTGATCTTCATGGACTGCCAGATGCCGATCATGGACGGCTACGAGGCGACCCGGAAGATCCGCCAGGTCGAGCGCCGGGACGGTGTCGGCCGCAACGGCCGGGCCCCGGTGCCGATCATCGCCATGACGGCGAGCGCCCTGGCGGGTGACCGAGAGAACTGCCTCAAGGCCGGTATGGACGACTACCTGTGCAAGCCCTTCACCCTCGACACGCTCGGCGACTTCCTCGGCCGCTTCCTCGGTGGCGAAGCGGCCGCCGCCCGCCGCGGACCGGCACCGGGCGAGCCCGCCGCCCAGCCCGGCGCCTCGAGCACGGCCCGGGCGGCAAGCCTCGCCGCGGAGGCGATCGACCACGAGGCCCTGCGGCGCATCGCCGCTCTCGGCCAGGGCTCGTCGAGCGACCTGCTGTCGCGGGTGGTGCGCTCCTACCTCGACGCCGCACCGGGGATGCTCGATCTCCTGCGACAGGCGGTCGGCGAGGAGGACCGCGAAGCGGTCTCGCTGGCGGCGCACCGCCTCAAGGGCTCGAGCGCTCAGCTGGGAGCCGGGCGGGTCGCCGGACTCTGCGCCCGGCTCGAGGCTTGGGGCAGGGGGAACGGCAACGGGACGGCGCCGCCGGCGCTGCTGAGCGAGCTGGAAGAGGAGCTCGGCCGGGCATGGGCCGTGCTGGAGGAAGAATGCCTGAGGATCGCTTCATGAACGCCCCGCTCGACCCGGCCAGCCGGCGCCTGGTGCTGGTCGTCGACGACGAGCCGATGATGCGGCTGCTGGCGCGCGAGTCGCTGGAGGGCGCCGGCTTTCGCGTCGCCGAAGCCTCAGACGGGCAGGCGGCGGTGGAGCTCTGCTGCGAGCGCCACCCACAGATCGTCCTGCTCGACGTCAACATGCCGATCCAGGACGGCTTCGAGACCTGTCGCCAGCTGCGCGACTCCGCCTTCGCCCGGCATATCCCGATCCTGATGATGACCGGGCTCGACGACCTCGACTCGATCCGCCGCTCCTACGAGGCCGGGGCGACGGACTTCGTCAACAAGCCGATCAACTGGCTGATCCTGGCTCAGCGGGTCGAGTACATGCTGCGCGCCAGCCGCACCGCCGACGACCTGCGGTTGAGCCAGTCGCGGCTGGCCGACGCCCAGCGCATCGCGCGGCTCGGCTACTGGGAGCTGTTTCCCGGCTCGCGCCAACTGCACTGCTCGCGGCTGCTGGGGCCGATTCTCGGCCGGGCCCCCGGTCACCTGCCGACGACCGCGGGCGAGTACCTCGGGCTGGTCCACCCGGACAGCCGCGCAACGGTGGCAAGGTTGATCGACGCGGCCCTCGAAGGGGTCGCCGCCGAGCCCCTCGAGTACCGGCTGCAGCCGGCCGACGGACACGACCGCTGGGTGCGCCAGGAGGCCGAGGTCCGGCGCGACGACACGGGCAGGGTGATCTGCGTGGCTGCCGCCATCCAGGACGTGACGCGGCGCAAGGAGGCCACCGAGAAGATCCGCCAGCTGTCGTTCTTCGACGAGCTCACCGGGCTGCCCAACCGGCGTTCCTTCGTCGAGCGCTTCGAGCAGGCCGCCCAGGCCGCCCGCCGCTACGACCGCAAGATGGCGGTGCTGGCGCTCGACCTCGATCGCCTGAAGCGGGTCAACGACACCCTGGGCCACGCGGCCGGCGACGAGATCCTGCGCGAGACGGCGCAGCGGCTGCTCGGCACGCTGCGCTCCTCCGACGTACTGAGCCGCGCCACCGGCGACGCCTCGCCGGCGCAGCAGATGGACTTCGTCGCCCGCCTCGGCAGCGACGAGTTCGTGGTGCTGCTGACCGAGATCGGGCGCGCCCAGGATGCGGCGGCCGTGGCGCGGCGCATCGGCCAGGTGCTGGCCGAGCCGTTCGCCCACTACAGCGGCCAGGTCTTCCTCAGCGCCAGCCTCGGGCTGGCGGTCTACCCCCACGACGGGCAGGACGCGGAGAGCCTCATCCAGCGGGCGACGACCGCCAGGAACCACGCCAAGGATCAGGGCGGCGACTGCTACCGCTACTTCGACTCGTCGATGAACGACGCGGCGCTCGAGCGGCTGGACCTCGAGGGCGCCCTGCGGCTGGCGCTCGAGCGCGACGAGTTCGAGCTCTGGTACCAGCCCCAGTACCAGACCGAGACCGGCACCCTGATGGGGGCCGAGGCCCTGGTCCGCTGGCGCCACCCGCAGCGCGGGCTGGTCTCGCCGCTCGACTTCATCCCGCTGGCCGAAGAGACCGGCCTGATCGAGCAGCTGGGCGAGTGGTGCCTGCGCGAGGCCTGCCTCAAGGCAAAGAAGTGGAACCGTGCCCACCCGACGCCGCTACGGATCGCGGTCAACGTCTCGGGCAAACAGTTCGAGTCCGGCGCCCTGCTGGCGACCGTGACCCGGGCGCTGCGCGACTGCCGGCTGGACCCGCACCTGCTCGAGTTGGAGCTCACCGAGGGCGTCCTGATGAAGGATCTCGAGGGCGCGGTCGAGACCCTGGCGGCGCTGCGCGAGCTGGGGCCCAAGCTGGCCATCGACGACTTCGGCGTCGGCTACTCGTCGCTCAACCACCTGATGCGCTTCGGCGTCGACCGGCTCAAGATCGACCGCTCGTTCGTCCGCGGCCTGCCGGACTGCGCCGAGAACCGCGGCATCGTCAAGGCGGTGATCTCGATGGCCCGCAGCATGGACCTCGAGGTGGTCGGCGAAGGCGTCGAGGACGTCGATCAGCTGGAGTTCCTGCGCGCCGAGGGCTGCGACCAGATCCAGGGCTTTCTGATGAGCGAGCCGGTGCCGGCGGCCGAGTTCGAGCGCCAGCTCGAAGAGGCGATCGAGCGGGCCAAGGCGATCCCCCGCATCGCGGCGACAGGCTAGCCGTGCCCGCAGGGTGGGTGTAGCCTCGCCACGGCCGTGACACCGGACATCGACACTCTCAAGCTCCTCGGGGAAGCGCTCGCTCTCGGGCTGCTGGTTGGCGTGGAGCGCTACCGCGGGCGCCAGCCCGGCGAGAAGAAATCGGCCGGGGTCCGCACCTTCACCATTCTCTGCCTGCTCGGCGCTGTCTGCGGCCTGCTCAGCGCACCCATTCTCACCGCGGTCACCTTCGCCGCCGTGGCCGGGTTGGTGCTGCTTGGCTACCACCGCTCACCGGCACAGAGCCTGGGTCTCACCACCGAGTTCGCCGCGCTCTTCGTCTTCTGGATCGGCTACCTGCTGCACAGCCACGAAGTGGCCGCCGTGAGCATCGGCATCGTCCTGACGATCATCCTGGCTACCAAGCAGCAGCTGCACCGGTTTGTTCGCGAGCAGATCAGCGAGGCCGAGTTCGACGCGACGCTCAAGTTCCTCGCCGTGGTGCTGGTGATCTACCCGATCCTGCCGGACCGGGAGATGGGGCCCTTCGGGTTCTTCAACCCGCGCCAGGTCTGGGGACTGGTCATTCTGGTCTCCACCATCAGCTACGCGGGCTATTTCCTGATCCGTTGGTTGGGCAAACGACGCGGCCTGATGCTGGGCAGCCTGGTTGGCGGCGTCGTCTCGACCGCTGCAGTCACCATGTCCCTGGCGGACCGCGCCCGCAGCGCGCCGGAAGCGAGTCGCTTGATGGGCACCGCCGCCGTACTTGCCAACGCGGTGCAGGGGCCGCGACTCCTGCTGCTGCTCTGGCTCGTCGATCGCACTCTGGCCCGTTCCCTGGCGGCACCCCTGATCGGCATGGCCGTGGTCGGCCTCGCGGGCGCCTGGCTCCTGGCCCGCAGCGCCGGCAGCGTGGAGGTGGAGTTCCCCCTCCAGAACCCCTACTCGCTCAAGCCGGCGCTCAAGTTCGGGGTCTTCTTCGTCGCCATCCTGCTGCTGGTCAAGCTGGCCGATCTCTGGCTCGGCGACCGCGGCATCCTTCTGGCCAGCGGCATCGCGGGCACCGGCAGCGCCAGCGCGGTCGCCCTGTCGGTCTCCAAGCTGATGGGCCAGCAGTCCCTCGCGCCTTCCGTCGCCGCCGCCTCGGTCGTCCTGGCCATCTCCACCAACGCCATCGCCAAGTGGGTCCTGGCGCTGGTCAACGGCACCCGGCAGATGGCCTTCTGGCTGGGCGGCGGTCTGCTGACGATGCTGGCCGCGGCCTTTCTACTGCTCTTCTTCGCGCCCATCTGACGCCCCCCTGGAGGCTGGTGTTCGCGTCGTGGGATTGTAGCCCGCCAGGGGGGTGTCACCTCACGAGCATGACCGAACTGTCATGGGCGATTCGACGGCTGACATCGATCCGACCTTGGTCAAGGGTGAGCCCTTTCAGGGCGTCATCCGGTTTGACACGAACGGAGCCGAGAGGGCGCGGATCACTTGTTGCGCGGGTCGCGTGCAGCCCGGCTCGCAGGACGAAAGCTAGACAGCCGCTCGGCCGCGCCAGGGTACCGTCCCCCACGACCCAAGCTGCCCCCTCCGGGCAAGACATAGAGTCGGGTTCGCCGACAGTTCATATCGACTGAAAACAGGAGGCTGAAAGCCCATGAAGAAACTGCTGTGCTCTCTGCTACTCGTAGCGTCTGCTGCGCCGACTCCAACCCACGCCGGGCTAGGACGTTCCGATAAGGCCGCCCTGGTAGCGGGTCTCGGGCTCGTAACGGCGGCTGCGGTTTCCGCAGCAAGATCCAAGCGCACCCAGATGATAACCCGACCGGGAGAGGCGTCTTTCCCTGAGCCTGGAACCCCTATGAAAGCCAGGCCCGGCGAGGCTGTATATGCCAATTACAACTACGAGGCAGTAACCGTGCTCACCACAACTGCCGAGGTGCTAGATCTCAATGGTCAGTACCGGCTACGAGAGGGCAGGAAGTTCTACGCGATGTTGAACGGTAAGTTCTGCTTTCCATCCGGTAAGAAGTGCGTGCAAGACCAAGATAAGGACGGCACCCTAGACAAGGCCGGGCGAGACCCTGAGACCGGCAAGAAGGTCGACATACCTTATGAGAAGGGCGAGGTGCATTTTGACGCCTCGAGTGAGGGGTTCCGCTCTGAGTTGGTTTATCAGGGGGCTGCCCAGGGTGTCTTGCGCCTGTCGTATCGGGAGTTTGTCAATGACATGGCAAGGCCAGCGTTCTCGCAGGTCATTACGTACGAACTTGAGACTTCAGGCTCGACGACGATAGCCTTCCAAGGCCTCACCCTGGAGATACTCGAGGCGGGGAACACAGGAGTGCATTACAGGATAGTGGAAGGCTCTCTCGAGTAAGGGCCGGCCAAATGAGGCGGCCTGCATCTGAAGCTGTCCTCGTGGTCGTGGACACGCCGAAGTTTGCGGATTCACGACAATAGTGCTCCACAAGAACGGCCCGCTTGATTTTACTACCCGGGCATGACCAGCCCCGACCTCGACCGCCTCAGATTCCTGCTGGCCGGGCTCAGGGAGCCGCCACCATACCCGGATGCCGAGCGGCGGGCCCTGGAGGCGTTCAGGCGGCTCTGGCCGGCTCCTGCGCGGCGATCACTTGACCGGCTCCGACCCGGCCCCGGATCGGGCCCGAGGACTCATAGCCAGTCGTCTCCAGCTCTGCCACCCGCGAGGGTGGCGACGCAGAGCTGTTCGTCGCCGTAGGCTACCCGCGTCCGGGTATGCAGCGGAGCGAGGAGTCAAAGAGGCTGGACCGGGGAGGGCCACGGCACCCAGCAGGCAGGGAGGAAGCACAATGCGTTGGAAGAGCTTGGTAGCTGCACTCCTGGTGCTTGCTGTTGGCGCGGCCAGCACCCAGGCCAAGGTCTTTGGACAGAAGAAGAAGGGCGTTAAGGGCCGGTACCTGGAGGTTCTTCCTGGCGTCGATCTGAGTGGCTATCGTGGCGCACTCGTGATCCTCGACCCAGCCGAGATCATTTCGGACAAGGAACAGCCAGTGGACACCGAGTCTGTGCGAGTGACCTCCGATGACGCCTTGCGCGAGGCTCTCACGCAGACGCGGCTCTTCGGTGAGATTGTCTCGGCCGTCCCATTGGAGCTTCCGGCAACACAGCAGATACTGCGCCTTACCACGAAGCTGACCCTGCAGCATGGTTCACAAGCGATGCGGTTCTGGGTGGGCATGGGGGCCGGCAAGTCCAAGCTCCACATCGGGATCGACATTCTGGACGCCCGATCCGGCAAGAAGCTGGCGTACTTCAACGGATACGGGACTGGCGCGGGCTTTTGGTCGATGTCGGGTGGTGGGGTGCAACGAATGGCGCGAGACGACTTGGCCGAGAGTTATCTGAGCCTCGGGCAGTACCTCCGCCTCGCCTTTCACTAGCGAGAGGGGAGAGGACCCCGGCCGGCCGCTCGGAGGCCGTCCAGGCCGCCAGGGCCTGCGAGAATGGCAAGGGAATTGGCCAGCCTCGGGGCCGGGTGGGCCTAGGCCCTTGGCTCGACGCCCGAGGTCGCTGTTCGCGGCGTCTTGTACTGGAACGGCGGATAGGCGGGTGGGCTGAAGCAGGCCAGCTCCTCTTCGACTAGACTTGGGTCGCTCGAACAATGGAGGATGCCATGCGTCGCGTTCTCGCTTTCCTGGCCGTGGCGACAGTCCTGGCGGGCTGCGTGTCGACCCACATGAAGCAGTACATGGGGAAGGACGTTCGCTACGTGGTCGTCGACAATGGTCCGCCGATGTACGCCTTTGACATGGGCGACGGCCGCCGAGCTTTTCAATGGCCGTGGGGTGGCGGCACCTACCATGTCCCCGAGGTGGAGAGTGCGACGACTTCCGGCACTGCTATCGGTCCAAACGTGTGGCTGACACGGACGAAGATCAAGACTGGCGGACACACAGTAACGAGCGAGGGCTGCATCATCACCTACTTCGCTCGCTGGGACGAGCGGCGGGAGGCGTGGTTCGTGGTCGACTACTCTTATCCGAAGCGTCTGGTGTGCTAGGCGACCCCCTGCCCCCACATATCCGTCCCAATGAAAAGAGGCGCCACGATCTGCACCGCAGCGCCTCCCGGGTCGTCGAGCCAGGGTACGGCCCCGGCTCACTGCTCTGGTACGCGGGCACCGAGGGCGGGGTTGCGTTTCGGCGAAGGCCCGTGCCGTCCTCCTCGATTCTGGGACGGTAGAGCCCGTCCGAGCATCCGACAGGGGGTCGGCTCCGGCCGGCCCGTCGAAAGCCCGTCCAGCGCTCCAGAATCAAGCAGAAACACCAAGGAAACGGCTGGCCTCGGGTGGGGCAGAGCCTGGCCCCTGTCGTGACGAGACAGGTAGCCGCTCCACGCGTTTTCTACAGAAACGGCAGCAAGGCGGAGGTGCTGTGGGGCCAGCCGGTAGGCTCGCGGACCGGTATGCTATCTCCTGCCATGGAGATTATCTCGTTGGAACAGTTCCGCGCACGGACGGCCCGCGGCCGAGAGAACCGGATGCGGATGGGCCCCTACGAAGGGCATCCTTTCGAGTGTGCTTGTGGCGAGACTCACAACTTCTTCTCTGGCACTGGAGATCGTCACGCCCATTTGGTCGCCATGGCCGACCCGTCAACCCACGGCCCTGTCAAAGTAGCCATGGAGCTGCCCGGCATGCGGCTTGTTCTGGTCTGTCCACGAAGCTGGCTGAATCAGGAACAGCCCCCAACGTTGACATGCGTGAAGGTCAGGGGGCTCTTCGGATTTAAAGGCTTCAAGGCGTTGTTTGGGACTAGATCAGTAGCTCTTGTCGGCCCGGCCCCGTTCGGCGACGGGTAGCCGAATCAGCCGATTAGTGGAGAACGCATTGACCCACGCCGAGTTTGTCGAACTCCGCATGCAGAACAAGGTCGTCGCGGGCATCGACAACACCATCCGCATGTCTCTCGTCGGTGAGTTACCGAAGTCGTATCAGATTGCCCTGCTCTTCTGGGGGTGGGTGTGGCTATTGTCGCTCCCAGCGGGCATTCTCGTCGCGATCTTCTACAAGTGGTGGGTGGGACTGCTCGTGATCTTCTTTCTGGGACCCGTGCTCAGGATCGCGAGTTCTTCGACCGGTTGACCGCCCAGGGCCTTCTCGTATTCAGGGAAGTGGCGTAACTCCTCCGGACAAGCCCCCCACAGGCCCCGGCCCGCCGCTCGGAGCCCGTCCAGCGGGCCAGAATCAAGCCGTCGGGGTATCGAATCGGCCGGCCCGAGCCTGCCTATCCCTGGCTCGGCCGGAACACCAGCCCAGGCTCGCGCTGCACCCGCTTCAGGTACGTGCCCAACTCGCCCAGCAGGGCCAGCGACACACTCCGCGCCTTGACCGCCTCTTGCAGGAAGAACAGGGCGGCGATCGCCTCCCGGTCGATGGCGAGGGCCTGGAAGACGGCGAGCATCCCGCCGGCCAGCTCGAGCAACTCCCTGAAGCGCTCTCGCTGCAGATACACCGCCGCCAGGTCGAGCGACACGAGGGCCTGATCGTAGGGCATGGCCCGGGCCTCGAAACCCGTCCTGACTTCCTCGAAGGCTCCCAGGGCCCGGTCGAGATCTCCCTGAAGGCTGGCGAGCTTGCCCTCCAGCCACTTCAGCCTCAGCTTGTCGAGCTCTCCTCCCAGCCGGGCATGCAAGGTGAGCGCCTCGCCCACGAGGTCAAGGGCCTCGTCGGCCCGTCCCAACTCCTGCAGGAACAGCGTCAGGTTGTGCTTGCCGACCAACTCCATCCGGGGGTTGCGTGAGGAGTCAATCAGCTTCAGTCCGGCTTGAACGCTGTCAGCCGCCGCTTCCAGTTCGCCGACCTCTCTGAGTGTCGTCGCGCGGTCGATCAGCGCGCTTCCAACAAGGTGGTTGTCGCCGGCAGCTCGGAACTCCCGCGCGGCGCGCCGGAACACCTCGAGCGCTTCCTCGAAACGCCCCTGGGCGTGGCGCAGCAGGGCTTTGAAATGGAGCACCTTGCCGATCTCGCTGGCATCGCCGGAGCCGCGCTCGAGGAGCTCTTCGGCCTTGCTGAACGAGGCCTCCGAATCCCGCAACATGTCGGCCTGTCGCTGCGCTTCGCCCAGGACGCTCCAGGCCCGGGCTTGAACGTCGTGAACAGCACCGGCTCCGTAGTGGTCTGGCGACAGCCGCTCGGCCAAGGCCTGCGCCACCAGGGCCTTGTCAACTGCCACTGCGACATCGGAGGAACACTCCTGGAAGGCGCGGTCTGCGAGCAGCTCACAGATTGCCCTCGTCTGGAAGCGGGTGCTGTTCTGGACTAGGAGGCGCTGCCGAGCCGGCGAGAGCTGCTCGAGCTGCGCGACCAGGGCCGGGGCTTCCTCCTTTTCGCGGTCAAACGCCCTAGCGCGGCGCCACACCTTCATCGCGATGGCTGTCAGGTCGATCTCAGCTGGAGGCTCCTCGCCCCGCCAGAGTTCCCGCGCAACCTGTCTGCACGGCGCGCAGCCGGACAGCAGATGCCGTACGACCGCGCGATTCTGTTTCGCCCCGAGCTTCCCGAGAAGGAAGTCGTGTAACACATTGCGGTCCAGGTGCTTCATCTGTCTGGGTTGGACTGTAAGCACAGTACCACTGTGCCGGACGGATCGTCCAGCCGGCCCTACCCGAACTGCTAGGCGTCGCTAAGGGTTAGTTGCCACCCGTAAGCGTCGCGCCCTGACCCGCACGCGTACCTGTCTTGATCTTCATGCACCTCACCTCCTTTCTTGTCAGGATTCGGTCGGCACCAGCCTGCCACAGAACTCCCGCCGGGCCGGCGGCTCTGGCCGGCGCCTGCGCGGCGATCACCCGGCCGGCAGGACTCAAAAGCCTTCCTGTCTTGCCGGGTTTCCGATGCATAGCCTCCCATCTCCCGGCTCTGGCCCTGCCCGGCCGGGTGGTGACGCGGCGCGGCGCGAGGCGTACCGTCGAGGGTGCCTCGATAAAGGGCACGGCCAGGCGAAAGCCTGGTTCCGCAAAGCCACGGGTCCGAGATCACCTCCAGACAGCCGGGCTGCCGAAGGGCCGGCAGGAGAGGAGGCACGGGATGACGAGAGGCTTCTACATTGCCATCTGCGCTGTGGTGCTGGGTGCAGCAATCGTTACAACCGGCTTGGCGCAGGTGTACCCGGTGAGTTGGGATTCGAGCAGGCCGCCTGCTCCTGCGCCGGTGCCCAAGACCGGTCAGACGCTGTCCTATGCGGCCGGAGACGACGGAGACCTGGAGCACGGAGTCGCGTGGCCGAACCCACGCTTCGTGGACCACGGAGACGGGACGGTCAGGGACAGACTGACCGGTCTGATCTGGCTGAAGAACGCGGACTGCTTCGGGAAGCAGGGTAGTTGGGCCGGGGCTCTAGCGGCAGCGAACGGTCTGGCCGATCCGGTGTGCGGTCTGAGCGACGACTCGGTCGCCGGGGACTGGCGGCTGGCAAACTTGCGGGAGCTGCACAGCCTGATTGACTTCAGCCAAACGGAACCGGCACTTCCCGCCGGGCATCCCTTTACCGACGTTCGGGGGTCCTGGTACTGGTCGTCGTCGACTCGCGCGGCAAACAGCGCGAACACCTGGGTCGTGCACTTCAGCGACGGCGTGGCCTGGTTCGGCAACGCCCAGATCACCACGCCCTACGTCTGGCCGGTCCGCGGCGGCCAGTGACCGGGCCTGCTGTAACGCCCCCGCCCTCCCGCCTGGCTCCTCGGGGACGAGAATGGGGCGGGGGCTGAGACCGGTTACAATCTCAACTTCTCCGGCTGGTCCGTCAGGTAGCCCGTAACCCAAATCGAGAAAGAGTGGGTCGATTTCGAGACGTTCGCGACCACCAGGTCGTCTCCTTCGAGCGCTGAGCCAAGGATAATCGCCCAATGCGTAGCCTGACGACCCCGAGGCCCGGCCGCTTCTTCTCCGCGGCGCTGCTTCTGGCCGCCGTGTCCCTCTCGGCTTGTGTGAGGGTCTCGAGTGATGGTTGGTTCTCAGATGGGAGTGACGTCCGGGTGGGCGATGTGAGGCTCGTCTTCCAGTTCGCTGTCACGAAACATGGACTGACCTCGGGCGGTCCCCCGTTCCGACTGCAGATGACGGCGGGCGGGCAAAGGGGCTACCACGAGGCTCTGGTTGTTCACTCCATCCATGTGTCGCTAGACGACGGCCGAGAGATGGAGATTACCGACGCGAGGCAAAGGACTCTCCCTTTTGGGGACGTGGAGGTCATTCTCGACTTCTACGGTGCGTTCGTACGCTTCGCGGACGCTGTTCCGTTCGAAACGGAGCCAGATCGTAAACTGACGGTCCGGGCGGATGTGACGGTGACTACGGTTGAAGGTCCCAGAAGAGAAGTCGTCGAGGTAGGGTTCCACCCCATCAGAGTGCGGAGATGGGCCAGCGTCTTTGAGCTAGCTACCTCGTAGAGGTTTCTACAGGATCGCGTCGGGTCGAGATCGTGGCTCACAGGGCCGCTCAGGGCGTCGAGCGACCCAGGCGTAACGCCCCGCCCGCCGGCTCCCAGGCGTGGAGCCCGGGGCTGCCCGGCGTCGGCGACAAACGCGGTGAACTTCGGGTCGGCCTTGACCCTCGCCTGGAGTCGATCCGAGGCGGCCTTTCGAGGGAGAGGAGATGGTGCGCCCTAGAGGATTCGAACCTCTGACCTTCGGCTCCGGAGGCCGACGCTCTATCCAGCTGAGCTAAGGGCGCTTGGTCAAGATGGGAAAGAAACTGGGGTGAGCGAAGGGGGTCGAACCCTCAACCACTGGAGCCACAGTCCAGCGCTCTACCATTGAGCTACGCTCACCAGATTGGCCTGCCTGGAGGGATTCGAACCCCCGACCCGCGGCTTAGAAGGCCGCTGCTCTATCCAGCTGAGCTACAGGCAGCGGCTTACGGATTGCGTGACCTCCTCCTGATGGCGCTCCGGCCCGGGAGCCGGTGGTACTTCGGGGCGCCGAGATTTGAACTCGGGACCCCCTGCTCCCAAAGCAGGTGCGCTACCAGGCTGCGCCACGCCCCGACAAGGCGCGGGGAGTTTAACACGGTGCAAGCGGTTGCGGCACCTTCCGATCCACCGTATAGCGGCTAGAATCCGAGACTACCGATGCCGGGCAGACGCTATGTCGTGATGGGTGCCGGCGAGGTGGGCTACCACCTCGCCCGCTCGCTGTCGCTGCAGAACCGGGACGTCTCGGTCATCGAGATCGATCCCTACAAGCGGGAGCGGATCGAGGACGAGCTCGACGTGCTGGCGGTGGAGGGCAACGGCGCCCACGCCTCGGTGCTCGAGGCCGCGGGGGTGAGCGAGTGCAACCTGTTCATGGCCGTCTCCTCGAACGACGAGGCCAACCTGGCGGCGGCCCACGTCGCCAAGCACCTGGGCGCGGCGCGCACCGTGGTGCGGGTGGGCATCGCCGAGGAGGCGATCATCCACCGGCGGATGTACGAGGAGGTCTTCGGCGTCGATCTGCTGCTGTCGACCCAGCTGCTCACCACCACCCGGGTGCTCAACCGGATCCGCGGCCACAACACCGTCGGCGTCGAGTACCTGGCCGAGGGCAAGGTACAGCTGCGCAAGATCCGGCTCGACGACGACTCGCCGATGACCCAGAAGCCCCTGGCCGAGGTCGAGATGCCGGCCAACAGCCTGGTGGTGGCCTACTTCCGCGGCGACGACCTGATCATCCCGGCCGGCGGCGACCGCGCCCGCGCCGGTGACGAGGCGCTGATTCTCGGCACCACCGAGGTCATCGGCGCGGCCGAGCGGCTGGCCTCCTCCAGCCCCGAGGTGAGCGGCACGCTGGTCATCGCCGGCGCCGGCGGCGGCACCGGCCGCGCCGTGGCCAGCGCCCTGGGCTGGCTCGAGCACGTCCGGATCAAGCTCATCGAGCGCGACCGGCGGCGAGCGCAGGAGCTGGCCACCCTCTTCCCCGCCTACCGGGTGATCCACGGCGACGCCACCGACCTGCAGCTGCTCAAGTCCGAGCGGATCGGGAAGGCGCGCTGTTTCGTGGCGCTGTCGGGCGAGGACGAGAACAACCTGATGGCCTGTCTGCTGGCGCGGGAGCTGGGGGTGCCGCAGGAGCTGGCGCTGGTGCACCGGGCCGAGACCACCGAGCTGTGGGGCCGGCTCGGGCTGCGCGAGGTCTTCAGCCCGCGGCAGCTCGCCTACCAGCGCGTGCGCGAGTACATCGACAGCGGCTACAGCGCCAACATCGTCTCGCTCAAGCGCGGCGCGGCCCAGGTGCTGGAGCGGCGGCTGGCCGCGGCCAGCCCGGCCGCCGGCGTGACCCTGGCCGAGATGAAGCCGCCGCGCGGGCTGATCGTCGGCGCCGTGGTGCGCGACGACCGGGTGTTCGTGCCGCGCGGCAAGGACCGGCTCCAGGTCGGCGATCTGGTGATCCTGTTCGTCAAGGAGGACGAACTGGACACCGTCCGCCTGCTCTTCCCGGGCCGCGACGCGACCGGCTCATAAGCCAAGGCTTCGGCGATGAACTTCCGCCCACCGCTGCGCTTTCTGGGCCGCCTCACCCTGGTGCTGGCCGGCGCCCAGCTGGCGCCCTTCATCTGCTGCCTGGCGTTTGACGAGGCCGCGGACGCGCGCGCGTTCCTGATCTCGGCGCTGGTCGCGGCGCTGGCCGGGGGCACGATGATGCTGCTGGGCGCCGGCCGCGGCGAGCTCTACCGCCGCGAGGGCATCCTGATCGTGGTCGGCGGCTGGGTGCTGGCTTCGATTCTCGGCGCCCTGCCCTACATGCTCACCGGGGTCCTGCTCAGCCCGTTCGACGCGCTGTTCGAGTCGGCCTCGGGCTTCACCACCACCGGCGCCTCGGTGATGACCGACATCGAGTCGGCCGGCCGCGGCCTGCTGTTCTGGCGCAGCTTCACCCAGTGGCTGGGCGGCATGGGCATCATCGTGCTGTTCGTCGCCCTGCTGCCGGAGCTCGGTCCCGGCGCCCGCTTCCTCTACAAGATGGAGGTGCCCGGGCCGACGGCGGAAGCGCTGCAGCCGCGCATCCGCACCACCGCGATGACCCTGTGGAAGATCTATCTCGGCTTCACCGTCGTCGAGACGGTGCTGCTGCAGCTGGCCGGGATGGACCTCTACGACGCCCTGACCCACACCTTCTCCACCATGTCCACCGGCGGCTTCTCGCCGCGCAACGCCTCGGTGGCGGCGTTCGATTCGCCCTGGGTCCACCTGATCATCATCGTCTTCATGATCCTCGCCGGCGCCAACTTCTCGCTCTTCTACGGCATGCGGCAGCGCCGCAACTGGAACCTGCTGCGCGACTCGGAGTTCCGGATCTATCTGTGGATCATCGGCGCGGCGACGGCGCTCATCGGTTGGGACCTGCTGCGTGACGCCACCTACACCTCGGCGCCCCGGGCGCTGCTCGACTCGGCCTTTCAGACGGTCTCGATCCTCACCACCACCGGCTTTGCCACCGCCGATTTCAACGGCTGGCCGGTCTTCGGCCGCATGGTGCTGGTGGTGCTGATGTTCGTCGGCGGCTGCGCCGGCTCGACCGCGGGCTCGATGAAGGTGATGCGCATGGCGATCGGCGTCAAGTCGGCGCTGCGCGAGGTGCGGCTGATCTTCAGCCCCAACACCATCCTGGCCGTCTTCGTGCAGGGCAAGGCGGTGCCCGACTCGGTGGTGCGCAGCGTCGCCGGCTTCTTCATCCTCTATCTGTCCGCCTGGGGGGTCGGCGCGCTGTTGCTGTCGCTCGGCGCTCCCGACCTGATCACCGCCGCCACCGCCTCGGCCGCCACCCTGGGCAATATCGGCCCGGGTCTGCGGGCCGTCGGGCCGACCGAGAGCTTCGCCGCCTTCAACGCCGCCGAGAAGACCCTGATGGTGCTTCTGATGTGGCTCGGGCGACTCGAGGTCTACTCGATCGCGGCGCTGTTCACCCGCGCCTTCTGGCGGCCGTAGAGCGGCAACCGGCTGCCGGCCCCGGCCGGCTGCGCGACCGGCGCCGGCGCGCGGCCGGGTCCGCGGCTGGATAGCATCGGGCTGCCGATGGGCCTTCCACGTTTGAGCCGCGCGTTGCTGCTGCCGGGCCCGCTGCCGCCGCACAGCCACTTCGGCGTGACGCTGCTGCGGCACGTGGTGGGCACCGGACTGCGGTCGGCGCTGCATCGGCTGGGGCTGCCGCTGATCGCGGCGCCGCCGGTCGGGATCGTCGGCCTGCGGCTCTATCTCGACCGCCGGGGCCTGGCGCGGGAGCTGGGCGCGGCCGCCGGCGGCAACGAGGCGATTGCCGCGCTGATCGATCCCGGCGGCGCCGCCGCGCCGACCCCCGGCGGCGCCCGGCTGACGGGGGCGGGGCTGATCCACCGGCTGCGGCTCAGGCGCCCCACGCCACTACGCCGGCCGGCGACCGCGAAGGACGATCTCCTGGAGGCGTTCCAGCGGACGCTCTCGGCCCTGCTGCCGGCCCTGAGCGACGCGGTCCTGGCCGAGTTGCTGGCGGCGCTCGAGCGGCGTCGCGACCGGGCCGCCGGAAGGGCGCGGCAGCCCTGCCTCGGACGCGAAGCCTGGCGCTTTCGCAACTCGCGGCCGGCTCGGCTCGACCATCTCGGACCGCCCGAGCCGCTGCTCGCCTCCTGGGCCGCGGCCGCCACGCCGGAGCCGCCCGCCGGCGAGTCGCCGCCGCGCCATCGCCACCGCGGGCGCTTCCGCGAGCAATACCGGGCGGCGCTCGATCTGCTGACCCCCGGCTATCGCCGCCTGGCCGAGCGGGCGACCGACCGGGGTCTGCTCGACGACCCGTCGGACGCCTTCTTCCTCCCCCTCGACCTCGCCCCCGACCTCGCCGCCGACCGCCGCCCCGACTGGCTCGCCGGCGCCGTCGCCACCAACCGCCGCGAGTACATCTCCCACCGCTCCCGCTCCTCTCCCCCTGACCAGATCGACCCCGACAACGACACCGAGGCCCCACCCGAAGCCTGGGACCTCTGCCCCCTCAACCCCCTGCCCTGAGTCGCGTCACGGGCCCAGGCCTCAGGCGAAGAGCGTCGGCGCCTTCGGCTCGGGCGGCGCCGTATCCTCGCCCAGCACCTTGCCGCCGGGCAGCTGATACCGCTGCCTCCCCAGGTGCAGCAGGCAGCGGTCCCGGCCGCGCCGCTTGGCCTCGTACAGCGCCTCGTCGGCCAAAAGCAGCAGCTCCTTGCCGGAGTCGACATAGAGCTCCGGGTAGGCCGCCACGCCGGCGCTGACCCGCAGCGGGATCCGCTGGCCTTCGTGCGCGAAGACGGTCGCGCCGACCGCCTGGCGGATCCGCTCGGCCACCCGCAGCGCCGTCTGGCCGTCGCCCCGTTGCAGCACCACCGCGAACTCCTCGCCGCCGTAGCGGGCGCACAGGTCGGTGTCGCGGCGACAGCTCTCGAGCACCTCGGCAATCTTCGCCAGCGCGCCGTCGCCGGCGCCATGGCCGTGGCCGTCGTTGATCCGCTTGAAGCGGTCGATGTCGCACATCACCACCGCCATCGACGAGCCGTCCGAGCGGCAGGCGTGGTAGGCCTCCTGGAGGCGCGCCTCGAGCACCCGCCGGTCGGGCAGGCCGGTCAGGTGGTCGCGCTTCGCCTCGCGCTCGGTCAGCGCCTGGCGGATCGAGATGGCGATCTGCGGCAGCAGCGCGTCGAGCAGCTCGACGGAGGTCGGCTCGAGCCGCCGCGGATCGCACCAGAAGCGCAGCCGGGCGAGCATTTCCCGGTCGTCGCTCAGCTCCCGCACCAGCACCCGCCAGCCGGTGCGGCGGTGGATGCCGGGCAGGGCGGGCGGCGCCGGCTCGGGCGTTGCCACGCCCTCTTCGATGCCGCCCCGCCGGTGGGCGTGCCAGCTGTGCGTGCCGCCGCCGGGCTCGCCCAGCTCGAACTGGAACCAGCCGAACTCGAGCACCCGCCGGCACTCGGCAAAGACCTGGCTGGCGATGGCGGTGAGGTCGCCGGTGCCGGCGCCGATTCTCTGCCCGGCCAACGACACTTCGTGCAGGTCGCGGATCCGCGCCACCGCCAGCCGGCGACGGTGGGCGTTGCGGGCCAGCTCCGCCGCCAGCAGCGCGAGCCCGGCCAGCGGCAGCAGACCCGCCAGCCAGCCGATCGCCGCGGTCGCCGCCGTGGCCGCCGCCCCCAGCAGCCAACCGGCTGCATCGAGCGACATCCGGGCCGCCAGGACCTTCAACGGCCGCGCCGGCGGCGGCCCCCAGAGCGCGGCGCTGGCCGAGAGCGTCGCCAGGGTGAGGAGAAAGGTGCCGGCGGCAACCAGATGCCAGGCCGGCGTCCCGCCGACGAATCCGGAGGCGAGCGCCACCACGCTGGCGGCGCAGCCCGACAGGGTCACCCGGCCGGTCGCGGCCGCCAGCCGCAGCAAGGTCGTCCGCTCCCAGCGGGGCAGATCTCCGGACAGCAGCAGGCGCCGCAACGCCTCTCGCAGCAGGAACACGCCGCCGCTGAACAGGCCGGCGGCCACCGGCCCCAGGTGCAGCAGCGCCGCCGGCAGGGCGACCGCGCCCAGACCCAGGGTGCCGGCGCCATAGGGCAGGTAGCTGCCGGCGGCGGCGCCGATCAGCGCCAGCAGCGCCAGGACCCAGGGGGCCGGCGCGGCCGCGGCGGGCGCGGCCGCGGCCCACCAGGGCGCCACCATCAGCAGGACCGCCATCGCCAGGGCGGGCCAGGCGACCACGGCGACTCCGCGCAGCGTGTAGGGTTCCTGCATTGATCGCGCCCGATGCTATGCCGCGCCGCGCCGCCCCGCAATGACGACGCTCCCCCAGCAACGCCGCCTGCTCCCGGAGCTGATGGACGACCCGGCGCTGGGGCTGGCTGAAACCGAGCGCGCCCTGGCCGACCTCGACCGGATCACCTTCTGGGCCGGCGGCCTGCTGCCGATCCGCGGCGCGCTGGCGCGGCGGCTGACCGCCGGCCCCCGGCGCCAGGGTCTGCTGGATCTGGGCACCGGCAGCGGGATGGCGCCGGCCAGCCTCGCCGCCGCCGCCGCCAGGGCCGGCGTGCGGCTGAGTGTCGTCGGCTGCGACCGCAAGCTGTCGCATCTGCTCTACGGCCGCCGCCGCGGCCATCGCCAGCTGCGGGTGGTAGCGCGGGCGGAGGCGCTGCCGTTCGCCGACGGCGCCTTCGACTGGTCGCTGTCGACGCTGCTGCTGCACCACTTCGACCCCGCCGCCAGCCTCGGGGTGCTGGCCGAGATGCGGCGCGTAGCCCGGCTTGGCGCGGTGGTCGTGGACCTGCGCCGCTCGCGTCTGGCCCGGCTGCTTTTCCGGCCCCTCGCGGCGGTCCTGCGCATGGGCCCGGTGGCGCGCTACGACGGGCTGGTGTCGCTGGAGCAGGCCTGGTCGGCCGGCGAGGTGCGGCGTCTCGTCGAGGGGCTGCCGGTGACCGAGCTGCGGCGCCGGTTTCCGTTTCGCTTCAGCCTGGTGGTGGCGCCGGCGGCTGGCGCAGCCGCTCGAGAAGACGGCTGAGCCCACGGTCGAAGCGGCCTCCCAGCTAGTCGAAGAAATACGGGCTCGACCAGGCCGCGCCGCCGTCTCTCTGGCGGGCGCGCAGATAGAGATAGCCGCCGGGCTCGAGCCCGGCAAGCTCGCGGCGCAGCGCGCAGTCGGTGCCGCCGTCGCAGGCGACGGTCTCGATCGCGCCGCCCGAGCGCACCAGGTCGATGGCCTCCAACGGTCCCGGAGCCACCACCCGCGCCCGCAGCTCGGCCTGGCCGCCGAGCTCGGCGACCGGCACGATCGCGCCCATCGGCCGTCCCGCCAGAGCGGTCTCGAGGTAGATCCGCGGGCCGTTGGTGGCGTAGACGCGGCGAGCGCGCAACGCCTCGAGCACAGCTTCGCGGGTCGCCTCTTCGGCCAGGATGGCCGCCAGCCCGCCCGACGGCGAAGCCAGATGCGACAGCCCTGGATGGCCGTCGTGGCCGTCGCCGCTGCCCACGAGCCCCAACCGGTAGCCCCGATCGAGCGCGTCGCGCACGAAGTTGCCCGGCACCGGGCTGTAGATCGCGGCCGGCGTGTCGGGCGCCTCGCTGGAGCCGTGCACGGAGGCGATCTCGGTCACCGGCTCGAGCTCGGGGTCGGGCGGGTAGTCCCAGTTGGTGGCGATCGGGCCGCCCGCGGAGTGATGGGCGAAGGTCAGCGCCGGCCGGCCGCGCAGCGCCCGCCAGAGCTGCGCCGGGGTCTCGTAGGCCGGGTCGACCGAGCTCAGCACCTCGCCACGATCGTCGAAATAGAGCACATGGCGGTGGCCGTGGAGCCAGCTGGTCCACTCGTAGCCGAGCAGGGTTACAAACGCCCCCGGAGCGTGGAAGCGCTCGGTCTGGCGCCGGATCGACTGCCAGATCTCGGGATGCCGGGAGAGCGCGCGCAGCCCCCAGTGGTCGTGGTCGGTCAAGGCGACGACGTCCAGCGCGGCGACGTCGCGGGCGTAGGCGAAATAGTCCTCGGGCGTGCCGGTGCCGTCGGAGAGATTGGAGTGGCCGTGCAGATCGCCCCACAGCACGCGCGGCGCCTCGGCCGCGACCAGCATCGGGTTGCTGCCGCCCTCGAGGCCGCCATCCGCCGTCGCCTCGATCTTCCAGATGCCGGCCTCACGCACCTGTACCGCGGCAACCGCCCGGCCGTCATGGAGGGTCAGCCGGGCAGGGTGCGCCAGCGCCGCGCCCGGGCCGGACAGCACGACCTCACCCTCGCCGGCAGCGGCGTCGCCGCGCTCGTCGATCGCCGCCACGTTCAGCCGCACCGTCTCGCCGGGCCGCGCGGCGCTGGGCAGGTGCACGATCAGCCGCGTCGCCGGGCCGGGGTCGATCGTCACCTCGGGCGGCTCGGCCAGCAGGCCGCGGATGCCGTCGCCGTCGCCGTCGACGGCGATCCAGAACCGCGAGCGGCGCTCGGCGAAGCGGTCGGCCCGGGCGCCCGATTCACCGGCGCCGTAGACGATCCGCACCCGCTCGCCGGCGGCCAGGGCGCGGCCGCCGATGCGGATACCGAGCAGCCCGGTGTCGAGCGTGGCCGGCTCGAGCTCGACCCCGGCGGCGGCGGTGGTCACCGCGGTGTAGCCGGGCGCGGCGGGCGCCACGGGCTGGGGATCGGACCACCCCCAGGACGGCGGCACCTGGAGGAACAGCCAGCCACCTTCGGCGATGCCCAGCTCGCCAGCCTCATACACCACCGTCCACCGCCCCGACTCCCCGGCCGCCACCCGGTCCCGCCCCTCGGGATCCGGCTCCAGCCAGGCCCGCCCCCCGCCATCGGCCGGATGACGCACCGCCTCCAGGTCCTCCCGCAGCATGGCAAGAATGTCGGGCCTGGCGTTGGGCGACAACGACCGCTCGTCCGGCACGTCGGGCGAGCCGCAACTGAGCAGGAACAGCGTCAGGAGCCAGGGGCTAGCTCGCACCTGCCGTAGAAGCACTAGCCACCTCATGATGCGATCACACTAACCTCTCTGGTGGGCTAGAGATGTCGCTGGTTGCAAGCACGGGTGCGTAGCCCGAGGTCCTGCGCCGCGCTGGCAAGGCGCGCGACTGAGACATAGCCATAGCTATGTCGCAGGGAGCGCCACGCCGCCAGCGTGGATGCAGGGCCTTGGGATGCGTGCCCGTGGTTGCAACCAGCGATATCTCTAGCCCGAGAAGGTGTCGCACTGGTCGGGGTCGCCGCTCTGGAGGCCGCGCCGGAACCAGCTCTGCCGCTGCGCCGCCGAGCCGTGGGTCCAGGACTCGGGCTGGACGGTGCCGGTGGCCTGGCGCTGGATGTTGTCGTCGCCGACCGCCGACGCGGCGGCCATTCCTTCCTCGATGTCGCCGGGCTCGAGCAGGCTGCGCTGCTGCTGATGGTGGCCCCAGACCCCGGCCAGGCAGTCGGCCTGCAGCTCGAGCCGGATCGACATCTGGTTGCCCTGCTCCCGGGTCATGCGGCGCTGGGCGTCGCGCACGCGGTCGCTGATGCCGAGCAGGTTCTGCACGTGGTGGCCGACCTCGTGGGCGATGACATAGGCCTGGGCGAAGTCGCCCGGCGCGCCAAACCGCCGGGCCAGCTGGTCGAAGAAGACCAGGTCGATATAGACCTTGCCGTCGCCCGGGCAGTAGAACGGCCCTACCGCTGCCGAGGCGAGGCCACAGGCGGATTCCACCCGGCCGCTGAACAGGACCAGGTTGGGCTCGCGGTAGCTCTGCCCGGCGCCCTGGAAGATCGCGTTCCAGGTGTCCTCGGTGTCGGCCAGGACCACCGAGGCGAACTGCCCCAGCTCGTCGCTGACCGGGCCGCCGGTGGCGCCGCCCGACGGGATGGAGGCCGAAGGGCCGCCCGCCCGGGTCTGCTGGATGACTTCCATCACCGGCTGCGGGTCCTTGCCGGTCAGCAGAACATAGAGGACCACCAGCAGCAGACCGCCGCCACCGATGCCGATACTCTTGCCGACCGGCCCGCGGCCGCGACGGTCCTCGACCCGGCTGCTCTGTCGTCTTCCTTTCCAGCGCATCTCAAGAACCTCCTCGGTCGTCCTCGCGAGATCGGCACGGCCACCGACAAAAGCAGGGCAAGCCTACCCCAACGCAGCGCCGCTCGAAGGTGGTCCGCGCCTCGCCGCGATAGGCTGCGACGGTGCCCGCAGCGACCCGGCCCGACCCCGCCGCGACCTTGATCGCCGCCGTCGACCAGGGCTCGACGGGCACCAAGGCGGCGCTCGTCGACGACACCGGGCGGCGCCTGGCGCAGAGCACGCGGCGGATCGAGCGGACCGCCACCGGGCCCCGGATCGAGCACGACCCGGAGGCGCTGGCCGCGAGCGTCGAGGCCTGCCTCGAGGAGGTGCTCGCCGCCGGCAGGCCGGCCGGTCTGGGCCTCACCTGCCAGCGGTCCACCTGCCTGATCTGGGAGCGCGACACCGGCCGCCCGCTGACTCGCGCCCTCTCCTGGCAGGACGTGAGCGAGGCCGCGCGGGTCGGCACGCTGGCCGCCCACGCCGACGAGGTGGCGGCGCGCACCGGGCTCCACCTGTCGCCCCACTACGCCGCGCCCAAGCTGGCGCGGCTGCTCGACGAGCTGCCCGGCGGCAGGCGGCGGGCGGCGAGCGGCGAGCTGGTCGCCGGCACCCTCGACGCCTTCCTGGCGCAGCGGCTGACCGGCGAGGCGACCACCGAGCCCGGTCAGGCCGGTCGCACGCTGCTGTACAACCTCGACAGCGGCGCATGGGACCCGGAGCTGTGCGCGCTGTTCGGCGTGCCGCCAGAGGCGCTTCCCCGGCTTCTGGCAAGCGCCGAGCCGCGCGGCGAATGGCGCGGCCTGCCCTTGCTGGCGGTGGCGGGCGACCAACAGGCGGCGCTGCTGGGCCACGGCGGCTGGCGCCCGGGCGTGGTCGCCGCCCACTTCGGCACCGGCGCCTTCGTCCTCGCCTCCTGCGGCGACCGGCCGCGTCGTCAGCCGGGCCTGCTGGCCGCCGTTCTGGCCTCGACTCCCGAGCGGCGACGGTTCCAGCTCGAGGGGGCGGTCAACAGCGCCGGCAGCGCTGTCGACTGGGCCTGCCGGCTGACCGGCGAGCGGCTCGAGCTGTGGCGGCATCGCGAGCTGGATCCTCGCCGCCTGCCCCGGGTGGTGCCATCGTTCGCCGGCCTGGGCGCGCCCTGGTGGAGGCCCGGGGCCGCGGCCGAGATCACCGGTCTGCGCCACCAGCACGACGGGGCGGCGCTTGTGGGCGGCGTGCTGGCCGGCGTCGGCCAGCGGGTGCTCGACTGCGTCGAGGCGATCGTCGCTGCCGGCGTCGCCGTAGACACCCTCCGGGTGAGCGGCAAGCTGACCCGGCTGCGGGGCCTGGTAGCGCTGCTCGCCGACCTCGGCCAGCTGCCGGTGGAGGTGGCGGCCGAGGAGGAGACCGGGCTCGACGGCATTGCCCGTCTGGCGCGGGCCGCCCTGACCGGAGATTCGGCGGCGCTCGAAGCTGCCGGCCGGAACCGGCGGCTGGTCGAGCCGACCTGGCCGGCCGCCGCCGCCGGCGAGGCCCGGCGGGAGTGGCTCCAGCGGTTGCCCGGCTCCGCGGGGTGATCCGCGGCCGGTTTGGTTGCCCGGGTCGCTCGGCGCCTCAGGTCTCGACCCACTCGGGACGCCGCCAGGCGTGCTCGCGGCCGGGGATCGCCAGCAGGCCCTGGGCCGCCAGCTGCCCATCGAGCTGCTCGAGCAGCCGGTGCTGGCCGCGGATGACCCCCAGGTTGAGGAACAGCTCTCGCGCCCCGCCGCGCGGTTTGAGCACCACCAGCCGCAGCGACTGGGTGCCGGTCCGCGGCGCGCTGGCGAGAATCCGCGCCCACGGCACCCGGCGCGGCCGGAAGGTATGCAGCGGCTGATAGGCGACGCCTTCGCCGTCGACCTCGACCGCCGACAGCCCGGCGGTCCACCAGACCTTGAGCAGGGTCAGCCAGAAGAGCAGGCCGTAGCCGGCCAGCACGCCGAAGGCGCGGCCCAGCGGGGCGCTGCCGGGGGTGCGAAAGAGCCAGGCCACCAGGCCCAGCAGCGCCACCACCCCAACGCCCCAGATCATCGCCCGCCGGCAGGTCGAGCGCACCCAGGGGCGGAAGGGATAACGGCTCGTCGCCGACGCATCGCTCACTCGCGGGATCCTCTCACGAGCGGCGCGGGGCCGGTTCTCGGCTGAAGTCGAACCGGCGGCGAGGCCCGACCGGAAGCCGGCCTCCGTGCGACCCGGGGAACGCGCTGTCTGGCCCAGGATCGGAGAAGGACCGTTGAACACGGTCCGGATCTGCGGGTAGCATCCGTAGCCGTGAACACGCAACTGCTCATCGCCATCGTTGCCGCGTTTGCCGCCACGGCGGTAGGGGCCGGTCTGGTCTGGCTTCTCAAGCGCCGGCTGCGGCTGGTCGAGCGGTTGAGCTTCCCGCTGAACATCGCCGCGCTGGTGGGCGGTCTCAAGGTCTTTACGCTGTTCGAGGCCGGCGCTTTCACCGACCTCGACCGCACCCTCACCTGGGCGCTGCTCTTCCTGCTGTCGGTCCTCGTCCTGCGGGTGGCCGGCCTCTACTTCTTCGACGTCCATCTGCACACCCATCGCGGCATCCGGCTGCCGCCGCTGCTGCCGCCGGTGGTGATGGGAGCGATCTACCTGGTCACCGCCCTGGTGACCGCCAAGGTGATCTTCCCGGAGTGGAAGATGACCGCCCTGGTGGCCACCAGCGCGGTCACTTCGCTGGTCCTGGGTCTCGCGCTGCAGCCGATCCTGGGCAACTTCTTCGCCGGCATCGTCATCAGCCTCGAGCGGCCGTTCCGGATCAACGACTGGATCCGGTTCGGCGAGACCGAGGGCCGGGTGGTCGACATCACCTGGCGCACCACCCACCTGCGCACCCGCGACAACGACGACCTGGTGATCCCCAACGGCCAGATCGCCGACCAGACGATCCTCAACTTCTTCTACCCCCATCCGCTGCACATGGAGCGGATCCACGTCGGCGTCCACTACCGGACGCCGCCCTACCGGGTGAAGCAGGCGCTGATGGACGTGGCGGAACGGGTCGACACCGTGCTCGAGAAGCCCTCGCCGTCGGTCTACCTGCTCGAGTTCGGCGACAGCGCGATCACCTACGAGCTGCGCATCTGGATCGAAGACTTCGCCAACAAGCCGCGCATCCTGAGCCACGTCAAGAGCGAGATCTGGGAGGAGTTCCGGCGCCGCGACATCACCATCCCGTTCCCCATCCGCACTCTCGAGCTCGAGCCGCGAGTCAACACCCTGCAGGTGGAGCGCGCCCGGCCGACGGCAGTGGACGACGGCACGCCGTTGCCGGCCCGCCTGTACGTGGCCCGCGGGCAGGACCGCGGCCGGTCCTGTCACCTGCACGGCCAGCCGGTCACCGTCGGCCGCTCCACCTCCTGCACCATGACCCTGCTCGAGCCTCGCGCCAGCAAGGAGCACTTCAAGATCGAGTGGGACGACGGGGTCTACCAGCTGACCGATCTGGGCAGCCACAACGGCACCCTGATCAACGGCGAGCGTGTGGAAAGCCAGGTCCTGCGCGATTTCGACCGCATCGATCTCGGTGATACCGTGATCGTCTTCGAGGCCGATGACAGCTGACGCGCCACGCCGCATCGGTCCCTACGAGGTGCTCGGGCTCCTCGGCAAGGGAGCCATGGGCCAGGTCTACAAGGCGGTGCAGCCGTCGCTCAACCGGCTGGTCGCGATCAAGGTGCTGTCCTCGAAGTTCGTCGAGGACGAGGCGTGGGTCGAGCGCTTCGAGCGCGAGGCGCAGGCGGTGGCGCTGCTCAACCACCCCAACGTCGTGCAGATCATCGACAAGGACCGCGAGGACGACCTGCTCTACTTCGTCATGGAGTACGTGCCCGGCAGCTCGCTCGACGCGGTCATGCGCCAGCGCCGGCTGTCGCTGCCCGAGGTCTTCCGGGTGGCCAAGGGCATCTGCCGGGGCCTCGAGGCGGCGCATCGCCAGAACATCGTCCATCGCGATCTCAATCCGCGCAACGTGCTGGTCTCCGAGGATCTGTCGGTGGTCAAGCTGGCCGACTTCGGCATCAGCAGGGTGGAGGAGATCTCGCGCCAACAGGGCACCCTGTCGACCTCCGAAGTGTCCCTGGGCAGCCTGCACTACATGTCGCCGGAGCAGGCCACCAACATGGTGGAGGCCGACCACCGGACCGACATCTACTCGCTCGGCGTCACGCTCTACGAGATGCTCACCGGCCGGGTGCCGGTGGGCCGCTTCAGCCTGCCCAGCCACATCAACAACGAAGTGCCCTCCGAAATCGACCCGCTGGTGCTCCGGTGCCTCGAGGTCGACCCGGCGAATCGCTACCCGTCGGTGGGCCAGGTGCTCGTCGATCTCAACCGGCTGGAGGACCGGCTCAAGCTGGGCCTGGTCCACGAGCTCAAGGGCATCTCGCAGCAGACCTCCAAGATCTTCCTCAAGTCGACCGGCACCTTCCGCAAGCGGAAACGCCCGACGGCGATCATCGGCGCGGCGGTCGTGGTGCTGGGCGGCGGCGCGGCGGCGTTCTTCCTGACGCGCCCCGGAGCGCCGGTTGCGCAGACCGCGATCGAGCCCGCGGCGGGCCGGACACCCATCGTCTTCGAGCTGCCCGAACGGCCGCCGGAGGACGCGCCCGTGACGCTGGCGGACTCGTTGGCCGCGGTCGAGCCCCCACCCGTCGAGGCGGCGGCAGGAGAGCCGCAGCCGGCCGGGTCGGTAGAGCCCGAGGGCGCAACCCAGGCGGCGGCCGGCGGGCCCACGTCGCAGGCCAAGGAGGATCTCGAGGTGGCGCGCGAGAAGCTCGCCGCCGGGCTCAACGGGCCGGCCCTCGACGACCTCCAGCGGTTTGTCGAAGAGCGCGCCGACAGCCCGCTGGCGCCGGAGGCCTACCTGCTGATGGCCCAGGCGCACAAGGCCGAAGGCCGCACCGAGCAGGCGCTGGCCACCTATATCGAGATCGGCAGCCGTTTCGAGAACAGCCCCCTGGCCGCCGCCGCCGCCTTCGATCGAGCTCGTCTGGTGGGCGAGGGAGGGGGCCGGGAGGCGCAGCAGGAGGCGCGCCAGCTCTATGCCGACCTCGCCACGCGCTACCCGCGCAGCAAATGGGCGCCGCCGGCGCTGGCCGCCCAGGCACAGGTCGAGAACGAGCTCAAGCTGACGGTGGCCGACCCGGTGCTCGACGAGCGCGTGCCGGCCTCGGTGCTGCCCTACCGCGTGCTGACCGAGCGCTACCCGACCACCCCCGAGGCGGAGTGGGCCTTCTGGCAGTTGGGCGAGACCTATGCCGACCTCAAGCAGTACGAGCTTGCCGCCAAGAGCTTCGCCGAGCTGGGGCGCCGCTTCCCCGAGACCCGGCACGACGCCTGGTGGCGCGCCGGGCAGATCTACGACCGCCGACTCGACAAGAACACCGAGGCGCTCGAGGCCTACGGCCGGGTGCCCCAGTCATCGAGTCACTACGGCGATGCCCAGCGCCGCATGAGCAAGCTGACGCGCTAGCCCGCCCGCATGCGCCTCCCCGCATTGGCTCCCTCGCTGGGCTGCCTCAATGGGCGGCTCGGAGACGCGGCCCGAGATCGACGCCGTCGACCGCCGGCGCCGGTAGGCCGGCCAACGCCGCCAGGGTGGGCGCCAGGTCGACGGTGTCGGCCGGCGCCTCGTCGCGCCCGGGGCTCAGCCCCGGCGCCAGCAGGACCATCGGCACGTGCGTGTCGTAGCGATACGAGCTGCCGTGGGTGGCGGCGGAGAAGGTCGGTTGGAAGAACGGCTCGAACTCGATCAGCAGGTCGGGGCTGCGTCCGGCGTGATACGAGTTGGCGGCCAGACGGGCAGCCGGCTCGGCGTCCTCGCCCAGCTCGCCGCGCCGCCAGACCCTCTCGACTCCGGGGCAGGCGGCGAGCAGCCGCACCGCTTCGTCCTCGACCAGCCGGCGCTCGACGCCGCTGTCGGCGAGCGCCTCGGGATTGAGGAACGGCCCGTTGAGCAGCCAGCGCGCCTCGCCGAACCGCTCCGCCAGCCGGCCGTTGACCTGCTGGAAGCAGAGGATACCCTCGGCGGTCAGCCGGGCGCCGCCGCTGCGGCCGAGCTCGGGCACCGGCGCCACGCCGTGATCCGAGCTCAGCGCCACGACCACATGATCGAGCCCGATCTGACGGTCGACGCTCTCCAGCAGCTCGCCCAGCAGCCGGTCGAAGCGCAGCAGCACGTCGAGCACTTCGGGGCTGTCGGGCCCGAAGCTGTGCCCGGCGGAGTCCAGCGACGAGTAGCTCAGGGCCAGCAGGTCGGTCCAGCCGTCGGCGCCCAGCCCCTCCTCGGCGATCAGCCGCTCGGCCAACCAGGTCAGGGACTCGTCCACCCAGGGTTTGCCGTAGAGCCCCTCGTAGAAGCTCTCGCCCGGCGCCACCGCCAGGCCGCCGTAGGCGTGGGGGAAGCCGGGCCGCAGCGGCCCCAGGTCGAGCGCCTCGACGCCCACCGCGGCCAGCCGCTCGGCATCGACCGGCAGCGGCCGCCAAGCGGTGCCGAACTGCTCGTCGGCGAGGTGGCGGCCGCTGAACCGCTCGACCCGGGTCGCCTCGGCGCCGGGGTAGTAGCCGCTGCTCCGCCAATCGCCGTTGGAGTCGTCGTACCAGAAGACGGCATCGGCCTGCCGGCCGCCCATCAGCACTGCCGCACGGTCCTTGCCGCTGGCGGCAAACACGCGTGAGCGCTCCGAGCGCTGCTTCAGCCAGTCGCCCAGCGCCGGCTCCAGCAGCTGGGCCGGCGAGACGCCGTACTGCGGATCCTCCACCGCATAGACCTCGCGCCGCTCGACCGTCTCCCACCAGTAGTTGGAGATGATGCCGTGCCGGCGCGGGTGGCAGCCGGTGACCAGGGTGGCATGACCGGGCGCGGTGTGGGTCACCGCGTGACGATGGTGGGCCTCGCTGAAGACCACGCCCTCGTCCAGCAGCCGGCGCACGCCGCCGGTCCACAGCGAGTCGAAGCGATCCAGGTAGTCACCGCGAAACTGGTCGACGACGATCAACAAGATCAGTTTCGGGGACGCCGGCGGGGAGGCCGGCGGGGGCGCGGGCGGCGGCTGGCAGCCGGCCGCCGCCAGGCAGAGGAGCGCCATCCAACACGCTGCAGTTCGGGAGATGCTCGAGATCCAGAGGGTATCGCGCATGGGCGCTACTTTACGGTCATGAAGCGCGGATCGTCGTCGCCGATCCGGCCGTAGTCGGAATCCGCCGCGGGCGACGGCGGGCTCGGCAGGACGGCCCGGTGGCGAGACTCGAGCTCGGCGACTCTCTCCGCGGCCGCGGCTTCGGCCCGCTCGTGATCCCGAATAGCCCGCTCCAACTCGTGGCGAGCCCGCTCCAGTTCCTGACGAGCCCCGTCGCGCTCGTGGCGAGCGCTCTCCAGCCGCCGCTCGAGAGCGGCAGCGCGGCTGCCCTTGGCCGCCACCTCGGCTTCGAGCTCGGCGCGCGCCTTGGTCGCGCTCGCGAGCGCCAAATCGCGCTTCTGCAGTTCACCCTCGTTCGCGGCGCGGGCCGACCGCTCTTCGCCGAGGAGTCCCTCGACCGCCGCACGCGCCGCTTCCGTCTCGGCCAACTGCCGCTCGAGGGCGACGCGGGCCGCCGCCTGCTCGCCGATGCGGCGCTCGAGATCCGCCCCGGCCTCCTTCGATTCGCCCAGCCGCCGCTCGAGCTCGCCGAGGCGCTGCCCGAGCCCGGCCAGCTCTTGCGCCCGCTCGGCCGACTGCCGGCGCGCCGCCTCGGCCTCGGCCGCCGTGGTTTCGAGCTTCCCCTCGAGCTCCGTGACGCGCCGCCCGTGCTGTTCGGCCGCCGCCTGCTGCCGCTCGTCTTCCTGCTCTCGCTCGCTCTCCAGCCGAGCGGCCTGCCGGCGCAGCTTCTCGAGCCGGCCCTCGAGCTCACGCCGCCGGTCACGCTCCCGGCCCAGATCGGCCTCGAGCCGCTGCCGCTCTCGGCCGGCATCCTCGAGCTGCTCACCGAGCAGCCGCCGCGTCTCGGCGCCCTCCTCGAGATCGCTTTGCAACGCCCGGCGCCGGCCGCGCTCCTGCTCCAGCTCGCCCTCGAGCTCCTGGCGCCTCTCGCCCTCCTGCTCGAGCGCGGTCGCAGCGGCGGCATGGCGGCCGGCCGCCAGCCCGAGCTCGGCGGCCGTGGCCGCCAGCCGCTCCTCGAGCGCCGCCGACTCGGCCGCGCGCGCAACCAGCAACTCGCCCGCCGCCTCGAGCTCGCCCCGCTGGCGGTCGGCTCGCAGTTGGCTCTCTTCGAGCTCGGCGCGCCGGCGCTCGGCACGGCCGCGCTCCTCGTCGACCACCTCGGTCAGCTCGGTAATCCGTCTCTCCCGAGCCACCGCCTCGGCGCGGTGAGCTTCGACGTCGGCCAGCAGCCGCCGCCGGTCCTGCTCGCCCTCGTCCACCTGGCTGTCGAGCTCGGCGGCCCGGGCCTCGTGCCGGGCTCCGCGCTCCCGCTCGGCCGCCAGGACCTCTTCCAGGCCCAGCCGATCGGCGCGGGCCTCCTCGTCTCGCGCCCGCTGCCGCCGGCGCGCCGATCGGGCGGCCAGCCAGAGCCCCAGCACCAGTCCCAGGACAGCCGCCACGATCGCGACGACCAGCGCCTCGGGGTCGAGGACCCCTCCGGTCATCAGGACACCGGTACCCAGGTCGTCGTGCGGCCGATCAGCGAGATGCCGATGAAGCCGCGCAGCCGCAAGGTGCCGTCGTCGCCCAGCCGGATGGTGCACTTATAGGTCTTGCCGGTCTCCGGGTCGTAGATCCGGCCGTTCTTCCAGATGCCGTCCTCGTAGCGCAAGCCGTTCATCAGCGACATCCCCAGGATCGGCCGCCCGCGCTCTTCCGGGTCGGGGTTGAGCCGGTCCGCCTTGGGCCGGCCGGCCTCCTTGTCGCCGGGAGGGAATTCGGGCTCCGAGAGCCAGACGACGCGCCCCTCGTAGGAGCCTTCCCGCCGGGTCACTTCGATGTGCGCGTAGCCCTTGTCGGTCGGATCGGTCCGCCACAGCCCGACGATCGCGTCCGGCTCGGCGGCGGCCGGCGCCGCGGTCGCCAGCACCAGGGCGGCCAGCGCCAGCAGCGTCGCCGCGCCGCCCGCCGCGGGCGGCACGGGACGCCAAACCGGGCGACCGCAAGGCAACGCGTCTCGAAGAAGTGCTGATCGACTGGCTCACGACGGACAACGGGCTGGGTTCCGGAACCTCCTAGTGTAGTGTCTCCGACTTGCCTTGCCGTATGGGCGAGCTGGCGGCGTCGCTGGCAAGGCACGCTGACGCAGGCATAGCCGAGCCTATGTCGAGGAAGCGCAACGCCGCCAGCGGCGTCGCTAGCCGTCCAGACGGTAAGGCGAAGTCGGAGACACTACGCCAGGTTACCACTGGCGGGCGGCTGGCGAGCCTCACCGGACCACCGCCCCCGGCGGTGAAAAGCACTACGCTTCGGGACGTGAGAGTGGCCACGACTTGCGCCGCCCTGGTGGCATGGCTCGCCGTAACGGCAGCCGCCGGCGCCGAGCTGCCGGAGCTGCCGGAGCTGCCGGAGCTGATCGTCGAAGCGCCCGTCGAGCTGCGCGCGGCGGCGACGGTGGTGCGCGACCTGGATCGCCGCCGCTTCGCTACGGCGGCGCGGCTGACCGGCATGCGGGGCCCGCAGCAGCCGATCCGCGTCTCCCTGGTCGCCGAGGGCGCGCCTCCGGCAACCGATGTGCCGGCCTGGATCTCGGGCTATGCCTACGGCTCGCTCGGCCGGATCGTGCTGCTCCCCGAGCGGGCGCCCTCCTACCCCGACGACACGCTCGACGAGCTGCTGCTGCACGAGCTGACCCATGTCCTGGTGGCGCGCGCCGCTCGCGGCCGGCCGGTGCCCCGCTGGTTCAACGAAGGGCTGGCGATGATGGCGGGCAGCGGTTGGGGCGTCGAGGACCGCGGGCGCCTGACCTTCGCCATGGTTCGCCGGACCGAACGGCCGCTGGCCGAGATCGACGAGTTGTTCCGCGGCGAGCCGGCCGAGGTGCGCCGCGCCTATGCCCTCTCGGGGGCGCTGGTGCGCGACATCGTTCTCCGGCACGGACGGCCGGCGCCGCGCCGCATCCTGGCGTCGATCGGCCGCGGCGCGAGCTTCCCCGACGCCTTTCGGGACGCCACCGGCACGCGCCTGGCCGGGGCGATGGCCTCATTCTGGCAGCGCTATTCGTTCTGGTACCGCTGGGTGCCGCTGCTGGGCAGCTCGTTCACGCTCTGGCTGCTCATCGTCCTGCTGGCCTTCGCCGCCTGGTGGAGGAAGCGGCGCCGGGTCGCCGCTCTCGAGCGCGCCTGGGCGGAGGAGGAGGCCGCCCGGCTCGCCGGGTTGGAACCGCCGGTCAACTGACGCCGGCCCCCTCGCGGAGTCCCCCTCCCCCGAAAAACCGCCCGCCGGTACACTTCGTGCAGGCTCAACCCGCGCCGGACCCGCGCCGGAACGGCGAAGGGCCGGCCATGACCATGCCAGGCGAGAGGAGCGCGCGACGATGAGCGACGAGATACGGCGGATCGCGGTCAGCACCGGCGGCGGCGACGCGCCGGGGTTGAACGCGGTGATCCGGGCGGTGACCCTGTCGGCGTTGAGGCGCCGCTGGGAGGTGGTCGGCATCCAGCGTGGCTACGAGGGGCTGCTCGACACCCACGAGACCATGACCCTCGACCATCGGGCGGTGCGCGGCATCAGCCATCTCGGCGGCACCATCCTCGGCACCTCCAACCGGGGCAACCCGTTCGAGTACCCGCAGCGCCAGGCGAGTGGCGAGATCGCCGCCCTCGACCGCTCCGACGAGCTGGTCGAGAACTTCCATCGCCTCGGGCTCGACGCGATGATCTCCATCGGCGGCGACGGCTCGATGGCGATCGCCCACAAGCTCTGCCAGAAAGGTGTGCCGATCGTCGGCGTGCCCAAGACGATCGACAACGACCTGGACGGCACCGTGGTCACCTTCGGTTTCCAGACCGCCGTCGCGGTGGCGACCGAGGCGGTCGACCGGCTGCACTCCACCGCCGAGGCCCACGAGCGGGTCTTCGTGGTCGAGGTAATGGGCCGCTACGCCGGCTGGATCGCGCTGCACGCGGCGCTCGGCGGCGGCGCCGACGCCGCGCTGATTCCCGAGATCCCCTTCGACATCCAGACCGTTTGCGACAAGGTGATGGACCGGGAGGCGCGCGGGCGCCGCTTCTCGATCGTGGTCGTGGCGGAGGGCGCCCGGCCGGTGGGCGGCGAGGCGTCGCTGATCGAGGAGGCCCAGCCGGGCGCCAACGAGCGGCTCGGCGGCCTCGGCGAGCGGGTGGCGGCGGAGATCGCCAGCCGCACCGGCAAGGAGACCCGTACGGTAGTGCTCGGCCACCTGCAACGCGGCGGCCGGCCGGAGCCCTACGACCGGCTGCTGGCCTTGCGCTTTGGCGCCGCGGCGGTGCGGGTGGTGGCCCGGGGCGAATTCTCGGTGATGGTCGCCCTCGACCCGCCCGAGGTCAAGACGGTGCCGCTGTCCGACACCATCGGCCGCATGAAGCTGGTGCCGCTCGACAGTGACACCGTCTGCACCGCCCGCGACCTGGGCCTGTGTCTGGGAGACGCCTGGCGGTGAGGCGAACCGCGCTGCTGCCGGCCGCGGTCGTGAGTGCGCTGCTGCTGCCGGCGGCGGGGACGCCCGCCGCCGAAGCGCCGCCGCCCGCGACCGCGGTGCGCGCCATGAGCCTGGTCTCGCCCGACGCCGGCCGCGTCGACTGGGCGCCGCGCGGCGACTGGATCGCCTACGACCGGGTCGACGACGAGGGCTACTCGCGTCTCTACGTCGCCCGCCCCGACGGCCACGACCGCCGCTGCCTGACCTGCGAGCCGCTCGAGTTCCGCAACCGTCACACCGGCAACCCGACCTGGCACCCGTCGGGGGAGTACCTGGTCTTCGAAGCGGCGAAGCCCTTCCGCCGCGCCGGCGCGCCGGAGCCGTTCCTCGAAGTGCCCGGTCGCAACCTGGGCAACGACCTGTGGGCGATCCGCGCCGACGGCCGCACCTACTACCGGCTCACCAACCACGTCGAACGGGGCTCCGGCCGGGTGCACTCGCCGCGCTTCTCGCACGAGGGAGACCAGCTGGTCTGGGCCGAACGGGTGGCGGCTCGCGGCGGCCAATGGGGCGAATGGGTGCTGCGAGTGGCCCGGACCGAGACCCGCCGCGGGATGCCGGCGCTCGGCAAGGTGCGCACCCATGCCATCTCGCGCCAGCACGGCTTCTACGAGCCCTACGGCTTCACCACCGACGATCGCGGCCTCCTGCTCGCCGCCGACCGCCCGCCCGGCGGCCCCGAGGCGGGGCTCGACCTGTTCCTGCTGCGCCTCGACGACGGCGAGGCCACCCGCCTGACCGGCGGCCCGGCGAACTTCCACCGCTTCGCCAGCCTGGCGCCGAACGGGCGCTGGCTTGCCTTCGCCACCGACCGCGACCTACCCGCCCCGCGGCCGGGGTCGGCGGCGATGCTGGATCTGTGGATGATGCGCACCGACGGCTTCGACGCGCGCCGCCTGACCGGCTTCAGCGACGTCTTCGCCGACGGCTACACCGGGCCGACGACGGTGCGCTCGGCGGCCTGGAGCCCGGAGGGCGACCGGCTGCTGATCCTGGCGTCCAGTCTGCTGGGCGAGACGACCTCGGGCAGCCTCTATCTGCTGGAGCTCGACCAGCCCTACGGCCGTTAGCAGCCGGCGCTGGGCTGGCGCGCTGGATGGGGCGCCGGACCGGGGCGCTTGGCCTCGGTGCGCTACGCTCGCCGGGCCGGTCGCGGCGCCAACCACTGACGGGGAGGCTCGACATGCAGATCAACCGATGGATCCCACTCGCCCTGGTGGCCCTGGCGGCCGCCTGCGGCCCGGCGGCCGAGGACGACTTCGTGGCCCGGATGGCCGTGGAGCATCGCGACGACTCGCCCGAGACCGGCGCCGCCGACCGCGAGGCGCCGACGAGCCCGGGCGCCGAGGTGACCTACGCCCGGCTCGACGGCCGCGAGATCGCCGGCTACCTGGCCCGGCCGGCCGAGCCCGGCGGCTCGGCGGTGCTGCTGATCCACGAGTGGTGGGGCCTGAACGACAACATCCGCGCCACCGCCCGGCGCCTGGCCGACGAGGGCCACCTGGCGCTGGCGGTGGACCTCTACGAGGGCGAGGTGGCCGAGGATCGCGACACCGCCAGGAAGCTGGCCACCCGCGCCCGCGAACAGACCGCGCGCGGAACCGAGAACATGCGCCAGGCGCTGGCCTATCTGCGCGACGAACTGGGCGCCGAGCGGGTGGGCGTCATCGGCTGGTGCTTCGGAGGCGGCTGGTCGCTGGCCACCGCCCTCGACCAACCCGACGGCATCGATGCCACGGTCATCTACTACGGCCGGCTGGTCACCGACCCCGCGGCGCTGGCGCCGCTGGCCTCCCCGGTGCTGGGCATATTCGGCGAGCTCGACGGGGGCATCCCGGTCGAGACCGTGCGCGAGTTCGAGGCCGCGCTGGCCGGGCTCGGCAAGCAGGCCGAGATCCACGTCTACGAAGGCGCCGACCACGCCTTCGCCAACCCCACCGGCACCCGCTACCAGGCGGCAGCGGCCGAGGACGCATGGGCCAGGACCGTGGCCTTCTTCGCCGAGCACCTGGGGTAGACGCTCCGTCGGGCCCGGACGACCGCAAGATCCGGGTTGCCGGCGTCACGGGCGCCCGGTAGCTTGGCGCCATGACGAACGCCGTGGAAGCATCCCGCCGCAACCGAGAGATCGACTACGACCGCGTCGGCCGCGCCATCCGTTTCCTCGGGGAGCGGCGGGCCGAGCAGCCCAGCCTCGACGAGCTCGCCGCGGTCATGGGGCTCAGCCCCCACCACTGCCACCGTCTGTTCAGCCGCTGGGTCGGCACGACGCCCAAGCGGTTCCTCCAGGCCCTTACCGCCGAGTACGCCAAGCAAGCGCTTGCCGACTCCCGCTCGGTGCTCGACGCCGCCTTCGACGCCGGGCTCTCCAGCCCCGGCCGGCTGCACGACCTGATGGTCAACCTCGAAGCGGTCTCGCCCGGCGAGTACCGGGCCGGCGGCGAGGGGCTCGAGATCCGCTGGGGGGCGCACGCCACGCCCTTTGGCGAGGCGTTTCTCGGGATTACCGGCCGGGGCATCTGCGCCCTCGAGTTCCTCGCCGGGCGCCAGCCGGAAGAGGCCGCTGACGAGTTGGCCGCCGCCTGGCCGGCGGCGACGATCCGGCGCGACCGCGCGGCAACCGGCCGGATCGTCGCGCGCGTCTTTCCCGAGCCGGACGTCCGGCCGGAGGGGCCGTTCCACCTGCTGGTCCGTGGCACCAACTTCCAGGTCCGGGTCTGGCAGGCGCTGCTGCGGATCCCGCCCGGGGCGGTGATCTCCTACGGCGACCTGGCCCGCCGGTTGGACAAGCCCGGCGCCGCCCGCGCCGTCGGCGGCGCCGTCGGCAGCAACCCGGTGAGCTACCTGATCCCCTGCCACCGGGTGGTGCGCGAAGCCACCGGCCTGGGCGAGTACCGCTGGGGCGCCGTCCGCAAGCACGCCCTGCTGGCCTGGGAGGCGGCGCGGCTGCCGCAGGCCGCGGCGGCGGGCTGACCCGCGGCAACTCCCACCGCCCGACCCTTCGCCGGGCCCTCGTTCAGAGCAAACCACCCCGATGGAGTGGTTCATTCGGCGCCCAGGGGTCACGTATACTGCCAGCGTCTTAGCCACCTACCCCACCAACGCCACTCGATGGCAAGGAGGATCTCTATGTCGTTGCGCGCGCGACTCGCAGTCGTTGGCGTGGCCGCGGCCTGCCTGCTCATGGCACCCGTGCTGCACGCCCAGGCCACTACCGGGACGATCGAAGGAACGGTCACGGACAAAGACGGGGGCGGCCTGCCCGGCGTCACGGTCTCGGTGATCAACACCGCCACCGGCTACGAAGGCGTCTTGACCACCGGTTCCCGCGGTTTCTTCCAGGCCCCACTGCTGCCCCTCGGCCCCTACGCCGTCACCTTCGAGCTCGAGGGCTTCGCCACGCTGATCCGCGAGGGACTGGAGCTCGCCCTCGGCCAGACCATCAACCTGCGCATCGAGCTGCAGGTCTCGACCATCGGCGAGGAGATCACCGTCACCGACGCGGCGCCGCTGATCGAGTCGAGCCGCACCGAGGGCCAGATTCGCTTCGACGACCGCTCGATCGAAGGGCTGCCCAACGACGGCCGCGACTTTCTCGGCTTCACCAAGCTCACGCCGGGCGTCACCATCGTCCAGGGCCCCGACGGCGAGGAGCTGTCGATCAACGGCCAGAAGGGGATCAACAACAACGTCATGGTCGACGGCGCCGACTTCAACAACCCGTTCTTCGGCGAGCAGCGCGGCGGCCAGCGGCCGGCCTTCACCTTCAACATCGACGCGGTCAAGGAGATGGTGGTCATCACCGACGGCGCGCCGGCCGAGTTCGGCCGCTCCTCGGGCGGCTTCGTCAACGTGGTCACCAAGTCGGGCACCAACGACTTCCATGGCTCGGCGCACGCCTTCTTCAAGAGCGACAGCCTGTCGTCCAACCCGCAACTGCGCGGCGGCGGCCGCGAGCCGGACTCGAGCTTCGACCAGAACCAGCTCGGCTTCACCCTCGGCGGGCCGATCAAGAAGGACAAGCTGTTCTTCTTCCTCGCCACCGATCAGCAGCGCGCCGACCAGACCAAGCAGACCGACCCCAACCGGATCCCGGCGGACGTGGTCGCTTTCCTGGCCAGCGTCGGGCTGCCCAACGAGAACGCGCCGATCACCCGCAGCGATGACGGCGACGCCTATCTGGCAAAGCTCGACTACCAGGTAAACGACTCGAACCTGTTCACCGCCCGCTGGGCCTACCACTACTCGCAGCAGGTCAACGGCACCTTCGACGTCAACCAGTGGGGCGCCAGCGCCAACGCCATCGAGACCGACTACGCCCACGGCTACACCGCGTCGCTGATCTCGAACGTCTCTTCGAGCACGCTCAACGAGTTCCGCGGTCAGTACGCCAAGGAGTGGCGGCCGC
This sequence comes from Thermoanaerobaculia bacterium, assembly GCA_963781065.1. GTDB lineage: Bacteria > Acidobacteriota > Thermoanaerobaculia > Multivoradales > JAHEKO01 > CALZJC01. Next base: position 352,488 of record CAWAET010000004.1, read on the forward strand.
GGCCCTACGACGGGCCGCAGGTGCCGGGTCAGAGCCGTCCCTTCCCGGACACCGGGTTTGATTTCGGGCTCCAGATCCGGGTCGGCATGCCGTTCTTCATCCCGGTCATCTACAACGACGACCGAACGCAGCTGGTCGACAACGTCTCGCTGCTGCGCGGCAACCACTCGTTCAAGTTCGGCGCCGAGTACAACGACATCACTTCGTCGCAGACCTTCATCGGCTTTGCCAACGGCCGCTACATCTTCGACTCCTTCAGCGGCTTCATGAACTACGTCAACCTCGGCCCGGGCTGGGGCAACTGCTCGGGTGGCGGCACGACCACCACCGGCAGCTGCCCCGCGGGCGAGTCCTTCGCCGGCCCGCTGCTCCTCTACTTGCAGCAGGCCGGTGTCGGCGGCCTCTCGGTCGAGGAGTCCGGCACTCAGGACCTGGGGCAGAAAGAGAACGCGATCTTCATCCAGGATCAGTGGCGGCCCCGGCCCAACCTGACCATCGAGATGGGCCTTCGCTGGGAGCTGATGGACCAGCCCAACGTCATCACGCCGGCGAGCCAGGTCTTCTATGCGCCGCTCATCGGCACCACCGTCGACTCGGCGGCCGGGCCGGTCAGGTTCCCGTCCGACGGCAACATTCCCGACGACGACGTCATCCAGCCGCGGTTCGCCATGTCGTACACGCCCAAGGGCAAGACCAACCAGGTCTTTCGTTTCAACGTCGGCCTGTTCGCGGCCCGCATCCCGGCGCTGACCCTGGCTTCGGTCCGTTCGACCAACGGCAGCCGCGGCCAGACCCTGTTCCGGGCGAGCTTCTTCAACGACTTCGGCGTCACCCCTCCGGCCTGGCCCAATATCCTGCCGGCGAGTGAAGTGGGCGATCCGTTCAACCCCGACGTCTTCGTCTTCGACGAGGACTTCCAGCTGCCGCGAACGTGGTCGACCTCCGTCTCCTGGGAGAACGAGTACAAGCCCAACTGGGCGGTGCTGGTCAAGGCCAACTACGCCAAGACCGACAACATCACCCGCTGGACCAACCGCAACGACGCGCTCATCGGCTCGCCCTGGGCCAACAGCCTGCCGGGCGGCAACGGCATCGGCGCCCTCAACGTCGTCGAGTCGAGCGCCAAGAGCCGCTACTACGGCGTCACCCTCGGGCTCAACAAGCGGTGGTCGGACAACTACCAGTTCCAGGCCTACTACACCTATTCCGAGGACAAGTCGGACGACGACAACGAGCGGGACCCGTTCACCATCCGTTACGCCAACCTGACCAACCTGGGACCCGAGTACGGCTACTCCGACCGTCACCAGGAGAACCGGTTCAACTTCTGGATGAGCTGGCTGGCGCCCTACGACATCAACGTCAACGTGCGCTTCACCTACCTCGACGCCCAGCCGCTGGACATCAACCCCGACGGCAGCCCGGTGATCGGTTTTCCGCCGACCTCCCGCTGTATCGGCGGCTGCACCATCGGCGGCCCCGTCTTCCAGCGCAACCAGGGCAAGAAGGACAACGAGTTCCAGACCCTGGATCTCAGGCTGTCCAAGGACTTCCAGGTCGGCGCCTACACCATCCAGCCGGTCATCGACATCTTCAACCTGACCGACGAGGGCAACTTCCTGGTGCCCGAGACCGCCGGCCTGCTGTTCAACTTCGACGGCACCGTGCGCAGCGGCGGTGGAGACCCGCGGGAGATCCAGCTCGGAGTGCGCATCCTGAGGTAGGCACGATCCCCGTTTCATCCCTTCGGCGCCGCGGTCTTCCGCGGCGCCTTTTTCTTTGCTCCTGGAGTGGCCGCGCCCAGGCTCGTCGCGAGCCGCCGCTGATAACCTCTCGCGACTGTCATGGAGCTTCCTCCGAGCGGCCTCTCCGACCTCCACCGCCACCTCGACGGCTCACTGCGGCTCGAGACCCTGCGCGAGCTCGCCACGCGGGCCCGCGTCGAGGTACCGGACGACATCGCCTTCCAGCCCGGCATGGGGCTCGCCGCCGCCCTCGAGCGCTTCCGCGTCACCCTCGCCGTGCTCCAGGACGAGGCGGCGGTGCGGCGGGTGGCGAACGAGATCTGCGAAGACGCCGCGCGTGAGGGGGTGACCACGCTGGAGATCCGCTTCGCGCCCCAGCTGCACCTCGGGGCCGGCATGTCCCGCATCGTCGACGCCGCCCTCGACGGCCTCGGTGGCCGCGCCGGTCTGGTTCTCTGCACTCTGTTCGGCGAGCCGCCGGAGGTGATCGAGCGGTTGGTGGCGATTGCCGCCGAGCGCCCCGGGGTGGTGGCGATCGACCTGGCCGGCGCACCGCGACCCGAGCACAGCTGGGGCATGGCCGACTACGCTCCAGCCTTCGCCGAGGCCCGGCGGCAGGGCATCGGCCGCACGGTGCATGCCGGCGAGGGCCGGCCGGCGCGCGAGATCCACGCCGCGGTGACGCTGCTCGGCGCCCAGCGCATCGGCCACGGCACGACCCTGGCCGACGACCCGGAGACCCTGGAGCTGGTGGTCGAACGCCGGGTGGTGATCGAGGCCTGCCTGACCTCCAACCTGCACACCGGCGCCATTACCGCGATCGGCCGGCACCCGCTGCCGGGCTGGCTGGAGAACGGCGTCCGCGCCACCATCAACACCGACAACACCCTGCTGTCGGCGGTCGACGCGCCGGGCGAGTACCGCCGTGCGGCGCGGCTGCCGGGGATGACCCCCGCGGCGGTCGCCGCCTGCGCGGCAACGGGTCACGAGGCCGCCTTCGGGCGCCGCTAGACCGATGCCGACGCCTGGCGCCGACGGTCGGCCGACACGCTCTCCCGCTGCTGCCGGAGACCTGCTACCCTCGACCTACGCCACGGCGAGCGCGGGCCGGCTCGCAGCCGTAGCGTGGCGAACGGGGGCCTTGTGACAACGCTCATAGGCGTCCGGCGATACAGCTGACAGGGTATGATCTGGCCATTCCCGGCTGGAAGTCACTTGGTTTGGTCTTGGGGTCCGTTGGATGACGGAAGAGCCTTCTGGCGACGTTACCCAGCTCCTGGTCGATTGGAGCAACGGCGACGGCGAAGCCCTCGACAAGCTGATGCCCGTCGTTTACGACGAGCTGCACAATCTCGCCTCTCGCTACCTGCGCCGCGAACGCCAGGACCACACGCTGCAGACCACGGCGCTGGTCAACGAGGCCTATCTGCGGCTGATCGACCAGACGCGCATCGACTGGAAGAACAGCCTCCAGTTCTACGCCCTGGCGGCCCGCATGATGCGCCGCATCCTGGTCGATCACGCCCGCTCGCACCGCTACCAGAAGCGCGGCGGGGGCGCCCCCAAGATCGCCCTCGACGACGCCCCGCAGGTCTCGATCGAGCGCTCCCCCGACTACGTTGCGGTCGACGACGCGCTCAAGGAGCTGGCCGAGGTCGACCCCGAGCTGGCCAACATCGTCGAGCTGAGGTTCTTCGGCGGTTTCAAGAACAGCGAGATCGGTCAGCACCTGGGGCTGTCGGTGCCGACGATCGTTCGTCGTTGGCGGGTGGCGAAGGCGTGGCTGTACCGCTACATGACTTCGCAGGCGATCGATGGGGCCTGATCGCTGGCGGCAAGTCCAGGAGATCTTCGCGGCCGCCGCCGAGGTGCCACCGGAAGAGCGTGACGCCTTCATAGGCGACCAGGTCGGCGACGACGAAGAGCTGCGGCGCGAGGTCGAGTCGCTGCTCGCGGCCGACGACGAGAGCGAGGAGTTCCTCGAGCAGCCGGCCCTCCCCGGCAGGATCAGCCAGATCCTGGCGGCCGGTCCGAGCGACAAGGTCGAGGGCCGCATCGGCCCCTACCGGCTGTTGCGCAAGCTCGGCGAAGGCGGCATGAGCCGGGTCTACCTGGCGGTTCGTGACGACGGCTTCCAGCGCCTGGTGGCGCTCAAGGTGATCCGCCGGGGGCTCAAGAGCGAGGACCTGCTGCACCGCTTCCGCACCGAGCGCCAGATCCTCGCCGGGCTCGACCACCCGAACATCGCCAAGCTGCTCGACGGCGGCTCCACCGAGGATGGGCTTCCCTACTTCGTGATGGAGCACATCGACGGCATCCCCGTCGACGACTACTGCGACGCCCACCGCCTGACCGTCTTCCAGCGGCTGCAGCTGTTTCTCGACATCTGCGCCGCGGTGCAGTACGCCCACCAGAACCTGGTGGTCCATCGCGACATCAAGACGAGCAACATCCTGGTCACCGCCGACGGCACCGCCAAGCTGCTCGACTTCGGCATCGCCAAGCTGCTCAAGCCGGAGCAGTTCCCGGTACCGGTGGAGCTGACCGCGACGATGATGCGGCCGATGACGCCCTTCTACGCCAGCCCGGAGCAGGTCCAGGGGCGCGCCATCACCACCGCCAGCGACGTCTACTCGCTGGGCGTCCTGCTCTACAAGCTGCTCACCGGCCACCTGCCGTACCAGGTGGCGACCCGCACCGCCAAGGAGGTGGAACGGGCGGTGGTCGAGCAGGTGCCCGAGCGCCCCAGCACGGCCGTAGACCGGGTCGAGAAGGTACCCGCTCGCGAAGGCGAAGGCGACGGCGACACCACCATCACCCCGAAAGACGTCAGCCGCTACCGCAGCGTGCTGCCGCACCAGCTGAAACGGATCCTGGCCGGCGATCTCGACACCATCTTGATGGCCGCGCTGCGCAAGGAGCCGCAACGCCGCTACGGCACGGTCGAGCAGTTCGCCGAGGACGTGCGGCGGTCGCTTGCGGGACTGCCGGTGCGGGCCCACGGCGACAGCCTGGGCTATCGGGCACGCAAGTTCGTGCAGCGCAACCGGGTACCGATCGGCCTCGCCGCCACCATCGCCGCCCTGCTGGTCGGCTTCGCCCTGACCATGGCGATGCAGGCGTCCCGTATCGCTCTCGAGCGCGACGCGGCGCAGCGCGAGCGCGACCGCGCCGAACAGGTGGTGACTTTCCTGCAGGAGATCTTCCGGGTCTCCGACCCCAACGAAGGGGGCGGCCAGACGATCACGGCGCGCGAGATCCTCGACAGCGGCGCGCAGCGGGTGTCGCGCGAGCTGCGCGACCAGCCGGAGGTGCAGGCGACGCTGATTCAGGCGATCGGCAACGTCTATCGCAACCTGGGCCTGTACGACCTGGCCGAGCCGCTGCTGCGCGAGGCATTGAGCGTCCGGCGGCAGGCGCTCGGCGACGACCACCCGGCGGTCGCCCAGAGCCTCAACAACCTGGGCGTCGTGCTGCGCCAGCGCGGCGACTACGACGGCGCCGAGCCGTTGTTCAACGAGGCGCTGGAGATGCGCCGCCAACTCCACCAGGGAACCGATCACCCCGATCTCGCCGAGAGCCTCAACAACCTGGCGCTCCTCCACCAGGAGCGTGGCCGCTACCCGGAGGCCGAGAAGCTGCTGCGCGAGGCGATCGACATCCAGCGCGCCGCCGGCGGCGGCTCGGGCGCCGAGCTGGCCTCGTTGCTGGCCAACCTCGGAATCCTGCTCACCGAGGTGGGCGAGTTTGCCGGCGCGGAGCCGCCGTTCCGCGAGGCGCTCAAGCTGCGCCGCGAGGCGCTGGGCGAGGACCACGCCCTGGTGGCCGACAGCCTCAACGACCTGGGCGTGCTATTCGGCATCCAGGCCGACTACGAGACGGCCGAGACGATGCTGCGCGAGGCCCTGGCGATGCGCCGCCGCAGCCTGAGCCCGGACAACCCGGTCCTGGCCGAGAGCCTCAACAACCTCGGCCGGCTGCTGCGCGAGAAGGGCGACTACGCCGGCGCCGCGGGGCTCTACCGCGAGGCGATAGCGATCCGCGAGAAGCAGCTTGGCCGCGACCACCGCCTGGTGGCGATCCACATCCATAACCTCGGTCAGGTGCTGCAGGCCCAGGGCAAGCTGGCCCAGGCAGAGGTGCAGCTGCGCGACTCGCTGGCCATCCGCATCCGGCTGTTTGGAGAACAGCACCAGGAGGTCGGCTGGTCGTACATCGCCCTCGGTGACGTGCTGGTGGAGCAGGGTCGGCCGGCCAATGCCGAGCCGCTGCTGCGCAAGGGCGTCGAGGTGCTCAACGGCAACCTGCCGCCGAACCACTGGCGGATCGCCTTCGCGGAGAGCGCGCTCGGCGCCTGCCTCACCGCGCTCGACCGCTACGCCGACGCCGAGCCGCTGCTGCTGTCGAGCTACGAGAACCTCGCCGCCCGGCGCGGGCCGCGCCACCGGCGCACCCAGGTCGCCCTCGGCCACCTGATCGAGCTCTACGACCGCACCGGCCGGGTCGCCGAGGCGGACGCGCTGCGGCTCAGGCGGGTCGGCGGCTAGTCCGCTTTCCGGCCGACCTCGGCACCGGCCGCCCTTCGGGTGGGTTGGCGTTACCTGCACCGCTTGACAAGCTGCGGGAAGACAGACGATAATTCGACAGTCGTAGGAACATCGAATTCTATCGGCATCCAAGAATTCATGGACATCCAAGAGCTAGCGAAGATCTTCAAGGCCCTGGCGGATCCCAACCGGCTGGCGATCCTGCAGATGCTGCGCGACGAGTGCGGCGGCGAGTTCCGGTTCGAGGCGAGCGACAACGGCAAGACCGTCTCCGAGATCGCCGGCTGCTGCCAGGTCGGCCTGTCGACCGTGTCGCACCACCTCAAGGAGCTGCGGCAAGCGGGCCTTATCGTCTGCGAACGGCAGGGGCAGTCGGTCCGCTGTAGCCCCGACCCGCAAGCCCTGGCCGCGGTGGAGGCCTTCCTCAAGGGGTGAGGCCCTTTTTTTGCCTTTTAATTTCGATAGTTGTCCAATCTTAAGAATGCCAAACAAAGAACGAGGAGGATCGTCATGAGTGATGCGACCGACACGATGACCCGAGAGACCCTGCCGGCCGAAGGCGACGCGGTGGTCGAGAAGGTGCGCCAGCGTTACGCCGGCATCGCCGCAAGCTCGAGCTCCTGCTGCGGCGGTAGCTGCTCGTCCCCGCTTGCCGACACCCGCGAAGCCGCCGGACGCATCGGCTACTCGGCGGCGGCGCTCGAGTCGGTCCCCGAGGGAGCCAACCTGGGCCTGGGCTGCGGCGCCCCGATCGACCTGCTGGCCCTCGAGCCCGGCGAGACAGTGCTCGACCTGGGCTCGGGACCGGGTCTCGACGCCTTCCTGGCCGCTCAGCGGGTAGGGACCGGCGGGCGCGTGATCGGCGTCGACATGACGCCGGAGATGATCGACCGGGCACGCGACGCCGCCCGCGAGGCCGGGCTAACGCAGGTGGAGTTCCGCCAGGGCCGGCTCGAAGAGCTGCCGGTCGACGACGGCTCGGTCGACGCGGTCACCAGCAACTGCGTCATCAACCTGGTGCCGGACAAGGCGCGGGTCTTCGCCGAGACCGCCCGGGTGCTCAGGCCCGGCGGCCGCCTGGTGATCTCGGACATCGTGCTCGACGCGCCGCTGCCCGCGGCGGTGACCGACGACCTGCTGGCCTACGTCGGCTGCATCGCCGGCGCCATGCCGCGCGACGACTACTTCGCGGCCGTGCGCGCCTCCGGCCTGACCGACATCGAGGTCCTCACCGACAGCGACGCGCTCGAGCTGCTCGGCGGCGAGATCCCCGCCGGGGTGGTCGAGCTGCTCGAGCGCACCGGCATCGAAGCCGACGATCTGCGCGGCAAGGTCCACTCGGTGACCTGGCGGGCGGTGAAGGCGGCCGCGGCCTGATCACTTTCGCCACGGTTTCTCGCGTTACTCCATGCAACCAGATGGAGTATCTACGATGAAAGAGAAAGTCCTGGTCACCCCGAGCTCCTCCTGGCCGGCGGGCGTGCCGTTCTTCGATCTGGCGAGCGAGCCGCGGTCCGACAGCGGTTCCCGCTTCCCGCGGCAGATGAGCGTCGGCCCGATCGAGCTGCGCATCAAGGGCAGCGACGGGCCGTCGCCGATCGCGATTCTCGAGTAGAGGCCGCGACCGCCACGACCCGCTCGACACGCCGGGCCGGCCGAGAACCAACCCGAGGACAGCCAGAGATGGCTGTCCTCTTTCTGTTCGCGGTCGACCCGCCCGCCGGCAGCCGACTGCATTATCCTTAGCGCGGGACCTCGCGGTGGCCAACAACTTCTCTCGCACCCTGCGCGCCCTGCGCGCCGACGGACCGGCCGGCTGGCTGATCCAGGCGCTGGTGGCGGCCCTGTTCCTGGGCCTGTGGGCGAGCTGGTTCTTCGGCAGCCGGGTGACCGTGCTGGCGGTCAGCACCTCGGCCCGGGCCGAGGTCGACAACCAGGTCCACCAGGTGGAGGCACCGGTGGCGGGGCGCATCGTGCGGGTGGCGATGGACCTCGACGCGGAGGTCGAGGAGGGGCAGATCCTGGTCGAGCTCGAGGTCGAGGGGCAGCAGTCCCGGCTCGACGAGCAGCAGGCCCGGCTCGCCGGCCTGGACAGCCAGCTCGAATCGCTGGCCCTCGAGCTGAGCGGCGCCGAGCTGGCCCTCGAGCAGTGGCGCGCCGCGCGCCAGGCCGAGGTGGACGAGGCGCAGGAGAGGTATAACGAGGCCCGTGAGGCTGCCGACCAGGCCGCCCAGGAGGCCGCCGACCAGGTGACCCTGGAGGAGCAGGGGCTGGTCTCCAAGCAGGAGCTGGCACGGGCCCGCAGCGAGGCTACCCGCAGGCGGGCGGCCGCCGATGCCGAGCAGGCCTCGCTGCTGCGGCTGCGGGGCGACCAGCAGGTCGAGGAGACCACCCGCCGGGCCGAGCTCGAGAACCTGCGCGGCGAGACCGCCCAGCTCGCGACTGAGCGGGCCGCCATCACCGCCGCCGTCACCGGGCTGCGGCGGGAGCTGGCCCAGCGCACCATCCGCGCCCCCGCCGCCGGCCGCCTGGGCGAGGTGACGCCGCTCGGCGCCGGCGCCTACGTCGACGAGGGCGACCGGCTTGCCACGGTGGTGCCGACCGGCCGCATCCTGGCGGTCGCGGAGTTCGCCCCGGCCGACGCCGTGGGGCGGATCCACGCCGGCCAGCCAGCCCGCCTGCGGCTGACCGGGTTCCCCTCGACCCGCTACGGCAGCATCCCCGCCACCGTCGCCCGGGTCGGCAGCGAGGCTCAGGGCGGCCGCATCCGGGTCGAGCTCGAGGTAACGCCGCTCGACGACTCGCTGCCGCTCGAGCACGGCCTGCCCGGCACGGTCGAGGTGGAGGTCGAACGGCTGTCGCCGGCGGCGCTGGTGCTGCGCAGCGCCGGCAAGCTGCTCGACCGGCCGGCCGCCGCCCGAGAGCGCGAACGCCAGGCGAGCAGCCCGTGAGCCGGCCGCGTCGCCGGCTCGCGCCGGAGGTCGTCCAGACCTCGGCGATGGACTGCGGACCGGCTTGCCTGTCGAGCCTGCTCGAGGGGCACGGCATCCGCGCCTCCTACGGCCGGCTGCGCGAGGCCTGCCAGACCGACCTCGACGGCACCTCGATCGACACCCTCGAGGACGCCGCGGTCACCCTCGGCCTCGACGCCGAGCAGATCATGCTGCCGGCCGACCACCTGCTGCTGCCCGAGGCGGCGGCGCTGCCCGCCCTGGTGGTGGTCCGCCAGCCCAGCGGGCTGACCCACTTCGTCATCGTCTGGCGCCGCCACGGCCGCTGGCTGCAGGTCATGGACCCCGCCACCGGCCGGCGCTGGCCCGCCGCCCGGCGGTTTCTCTCCGAGCTCTACATCCACCAGCTGCCGGTGCCCGCCGCCGCCTGGCGCGAATGGGCTGGCGGCGAGGAGTCGCGCGCCGCCCTCACCGCCCGGCTCACCCGGCTCGGCCTCGGGCGGCGGCAGCGCGCCGGCCTGATCGACGCGGCCGACGCCGAGCGCGGATGGGCCGCCCTGGCCGCCCTCGACGCCGCCACCCGGATGGTCCAGAGCATCGTCGACGGCGGCGGGCTCACGGCGGGGCGGTCGGCTGGCGCCCTGGTCGCGTCCCTCGCCGAGCGCGCCGCCGCCGAGGCCAAAGGCGAGCCGCGCACGGTGCCCGACACCTACTGGTCGGTGCGGCCGGTACCGACCACGGCCGAGCCCCAAACCGGAGCCGCGGCAGAGGACGAGCAGTTGCTCCTGCGTGGCGCGGTCCTGGTGCGCTGCCGGGGCCACCGCGCGGCGGCCGCCGAGGAGACCCTGTCACCCGAACTGGCGGCGGCGATCCACGAGCCCCCCAGCCGCCCCGGCCGGGCGCTGTGGCGGCTGGTGCGCTCCTCGGGCACGGCGGCGCTAGCCGCGCTGGCGGGCCTGGCGGGGCTCGCCGCCGGCGGGGTGGTCTTCGAGGCGCTGCTCTTCCGCGGCTTCTTCGACGTCGGCGGCGAGCTCGGCCTGACCGCCCAGCGGTTCGCCGGCGTCGGCGTCCTGGTCGCCTTTCTCGCCGCCCTGCTGCTGCTCGAGTGGCCGGTGACCCGGGGCGTCCTGCGGCTCGGCCGCCAGCTCGAGACCCGCTTGCGGATCGCCTTCCTCACCAAAGTGCCCAAGCTGGGCGACCGCTACTTCCGCAGCCGGCTGACCTCGGACCTGGCCTCACGCTGCCACAGCGTCCACCGCCTGCGCCTGCTGCCCGAGCTCGGCGAGGGCGTCGGCCGGACCGTCTTCGAGCTTCTGCTGACCACCGCGGCGATCGTCTGGCTCGACCCCGGCAGCCTGCCACTGGCGCTGGCGGCCGCCGGCGTCGCCCTGGTCTTGCCGCTGCTGGCCCTACCCTGGCTGACCGAGCGCGACCTGCGCGAGCGCGAGCACGCCGGCGCCCTGAGCCGCTTCTACCTCGACGCCCTGCTGGGGCTGGTGCCGCTCAAGACCCACGGCGCCCAGCGCGCCGTCGAGCGCGAGCACGAGAGCCTGCTCGTGGAGTGGGTCTCGGCCCGGCTGGGCCGCGAGCGGATGATCGTCGGCCTCGACCTGGTGCTGCACCCGTTGCTGCTGGGCCTGGTGGGCTGGCTGCTGGTCGACCACCTGGCCCGCCGCGACCTGACCAGCGGCGTCCTGCTGCTGGTCTTCTGGAGCCTCAACCTGTTCAATCTGGGGCGGCTCTCGGCGCTGCTGGTCGCCCACCAGTACCCCAGCCACCGCAGCATCGCCTTGCGGTTGCTGGAACCGTTGGGGGCTCCCGACGAGGTGGAGGAGGCGGCGGCCGGCCAGCCGCCGGAAGATACCGGGCCGGTCTCGGTCCGGCTCGAGGGAGTGGCGGTGCGGGTGGCCGGCCACGGCATCCTCGAGGGCATCGACCTGGAGCTCGCCGCCGGCGAGCACCTGGCGATCGTCGGCCCCTCCGGCGCCGGCAAGTCGAGCCTGGTGGGCCTCTTTCTCGGCTGGTACCGGCCGGCCTCCGGCCGGCTGCTGATCGACGGCGAGCCGCTCGGCCCCGACCGGCTGGCGGCGCTGCGTCACGCCACCGCCTGGGTCGACCCCCAGGTGCAGCTGTGGAACCGCTCGCTGCTCGACAACCTGCTCTACGGCGGTGTCGAGGCGGCCGGCCAGGTGGGCCAGGTAGTGCGCCAGGCCGAGCTGCTCGAGCTGCTCCAGGAGCTGCCCGACGGCCTGCAGACGCCGCTCGGCGAGGGCGGCGCCCTGGTCTCGGGCGGCGAGGGCCAGCGGGTGCGGCTGGCGCGGGCGATGCTGCGCCGCGGCGTGCGGCTGGCGATCCTCGACGAGCCGTTCCGCGGCCTGGCCCGCGACCAGCGCCGGGGCCTGCTGGCCCAGGCTCGGCAACTGTGGCGGGGCGCCACCCTGCTGGCGGTGACGCACGACATCGAGGAGACGCTCTACTTCGATCGCGTGCTGGTGCTCGAGGACCGGCGGCTGGTCGAGGACGGCCGGCCAACCGAGCTGGCCGCGCGTCCCGACTCGGCCTATCGCCGCCTGCTCCTGGCCGAGCGCGACGTGCGGTCGACCCTCTGGGCCGACCCCGGCTGGCGGCGGCTGCGGGTCGAAGGCGGGCGGATCCTGGAAGGCCCCGGAGGGCGCCGATGAGCCGGCTCGCCGAGCTCGCCTGGCCCGCCGCCGAGCTGCACCAGGCCCTCGACGGCGCGGCCCGCGCCCAGCGCTACGCCGCCGGCGGCCGCGAGCTGATGCCGCCGCCCGCCGGGCTCGACCGCCGGCAGTCCGCCGAGTGGCTCGAGGCGGCCGCCAGCTGGCTCGGCTTCGAGGCCGAGCCGGTGCAGGTGGAGTACGTCGACCTCGAGCGGTTCCTGCGCCGCGCCGCGCCGGCCGTCCTGCGGCTGCCGGGCGAAGGCGAGCCGCGCTATCTGGTGGTGATCTCGAGCGGCCGCAAGCTCGAGCTCCTGACCCCCGACCAGCGGCGCCACCGGCTGCCCGTCGCGCGGGTCCGCGACGCCCTGGCGGCGCAGCTCGAAGAGCCCCTGATAGCCGAGGTCGACGCCCAGCTCGACGACGTCGGGGTACGGCCGCGACGCCGGGACGCCGCCCGCGAGGCCATCCTGCGCGCCCGGCTGCAGCGCGGCAGGATCTTCGGCTGCTGGCTGCTGCGGCTGCCCGCTGGATCATCTTTCTGGCGCCAGCTCAGGGACCAGCGGGTGCCGCGGCTGGCGGCCACCGCGATCCTCACCCACCTGGCGCAGCAGCTGCTGCTGATCGGCTCCTGGTGGATGCTCGGGCGGGGTGTGCTCGGCGGCCGGGTGGACCCGGGCTGGCTGCTCGCCTGGGCGCTGCTGCTGGTCTCCATCACCCCCTTCCGCGCCTCCGAGCTGTGGTCCCTGGGGGTGCTGACCACCCGGTTCGGAGCGCTGCTCAAGCGGCGCCTGCTGGCCGGGGCGCTCAAGCTCGAGCCCGAGGAAACGCGCAACCAGGGCGTCGGCCAGTTCCTCGGCCGGGTGATCGACGCCGAGGCGGTCGAGACCCTGGTCCTGAGCGGCGGCCATCTCGGGGTCATCGCCGTCCTCCAGCTACTGCTGGCGATCCCCATCCTCGCGCTGGGCTCCGGCGGCGCCTGGCTGGCGCCGCTGCTGGTCGTCTGGGCGGCCTTCGCAGCCTGGCTCGGCCGCCGCTACTACAACGAGCGCCGGGTGTGGACCCGCAACCGGCTCGGCGTCACCCACGACCTGGTCGAGAGCCTGGTCGGCCACCGCACCCGGCTGGCGCAGCAGCGGCCCGAGCAGTGGCACGAGACCGAGGACCGCCAGCTGGTCGACTACCTGGAAAGCTCGCGCGGCATGGACCGCAACGCCGCCCGGCTGCGCGCCCTGATCCCGCGCGGCTGGCTGCTGCTCGGCATCCTCGGGCTGGCGCCTGGGTTCGTCTCCGGTGGCGCCTCGGTGGCCGGGCTCGCCATCGGCGTCGGCGGCGTCCTGTTCGCCTATCAGGCGCTGTGGAAGCTGAGCCGCGGCCTCTCCGATCTCGCCCAGGCGCTGATCGCCTGGGAGCAGGTGGAGCCGCTGTTCGTCGCCGCCGCCCGCGAGGAGGCGCCCATGCCGCCGGCGCTGGTGGCCGGTCCCGCCCGCGGCGGCGCCACGGCGCCCGACCGCCAGCGCGCCGCCGAGCCAATCATCGAGGCGCGCGAGATCTGCTTCGGCTACCCCGGCCGGGCGCGCCAGGTCCTCACCGCTTGCGACCTCGAGATCACCGCCGGCGACCGGCTGCTGATCGAGGGCCCTTCGGGCAGCGGCAAGTCGACCCTGGCGGCGCTGGTGGCCGGGCTGCGCAAGCCGAGCTCGGGGCTGCTGCTGCTCGACGGCCTCGACCGCGGCTCGCTGGGCGCCAACGGCTGGCGCCGCCGGGTGGCCGCCGCGCCCCAGTTCCACGAGAACTGGGTGCTCTCCGAGACGCTGATGTTCAACCTGCTGATGGGCCGCGGCTGGCCGCCGAGCAGCGAGGACCAGGAGGCGGCCGAGGAGGTCTGCCGGGCGCTGGGCATGGGCGACCTGCTGGACCGGATGCCCTCGGGGCTGCAGCAGATCGTCGGCGAGTCGGGATGGCAGCTGTCGCATGGCGAGAAGAGCCGCCTCTTCATCGCCCGGGCGTTGCTCCAGAACGCCGAGCTGGTGCTGTTCGACGAGAGCTTTGCGGCGCTCGACCCGGCGAATCTCAGGAAGTGCCTCGAAACGGTGATCGAGCGCAGCCCGACGTTGATGGTCGTGGCGCATCCCTGACGGCCCGTCGAGCCTCGCTTGATGGGCGTACTGTCAGGGCCGGCCGGCTTGGAGGGGTGGGATGGGGTCTCCTTCGGACGGCTCGTTTCAGTCGGACTTTGGGGGTTGCTCTCGCCTCTGCGTTCGTCGCTGCCACCGGCGGAGGCCGGCGCACGGGCTTGCCCGCGCTCCTCACGATGCCGTCGGAGACCCCATCCCACCGGAGACGGTTGGGCGCCCGGCCCTACCAGCCCAGCCGCTCGGCGGTCGTCGTGACGTGCGCCAGGTGGTGGCGGCCGTGCCAGGCGTACTGGCCGGCGGTGGTGGCGAGGTCGATCTTGCCCCACTCGGGGTGGACGAAACGCCGCGCCCACTGCTCGGGGGTGAGGGCACGGAGCAGCGCCGTCCACTTCCGGTGCAGCAGGGTCAGGAAGTCCAGGCTGACCGCGATCGGCACCGTCCGGTAGTCGGCCAGTTCGGCCCAGCGCGCCTCCTCGTAGGTCTTGATCGCCGGCTCGTCCTCGGTCAGCGCCCACTTGAAGCGGATGTAGCTGTTGAGGTGACTGTCGGGCAGGTGATGCACCACCTGGCGCAGGGTCCAGCCGCCGGGCCGGTAGGGGGTGTCGAGCTGCTCGTCGGTGAGCGCGGCGACGGCGGCGCGCAGCTCGAGCGGCAGCGTCTCGATCTCGCCCAGCCAGCGCTCGAGCTGCTCGGCGCTCACCTCGTCGCGGTGCTCGAAGCGGCCGATCGGATAGCGCAGATCGGTCATTTCCTGGTCATTATTCACCACCGGACACCGTCCGCGCCAAACCTCGGCGCTCTTCCGCCGTGCCGTCGGTCCCTGCCGCTCGCCCGGGCCGGCACCTTCCAGCGGGCGTCGGCTGGGCTCGGCGGGCTCCCCCTCACGCGCGCTCGACCCGGCAGTTGTAGCAGCCGGGGCCGGCGTTGTGGAGGTGGAGATAGGCGACGTCGGCGCGGTCGAGACGGAGCTCGACCGCTACAGGGGGATGCGGCTCGCCGCGTCGACCTCCAGCGGATCGTCCCGCCGTCCCTGCCGTTCGCGCACCAGGGCGGTGTGGGCGATCATCGCCGCGTTGTCGCCGCTGTAGCCGAGCGGCACGAGGCGGAGGTCGAGCTCGTGCTCGGCGGCCCAGGTGGTGAGCTCGCGGCGCAGCAGGCGGTTGGCGGCGGCGCCGCCGGAGACGGCCAACAGCTCGATCCGCTCGCCGCCACGGCGCAGCCGGTCGAGGCGATCGAGGACCTGGCCCGAGGCGGCGGCGCGGAAGCTGGCGAGAAGGTCGAGGACGGGCTGCGGCGCCGCGGCCGCGGAGTCGCGAGACGGGCGGTCCTGTCCAGCCGCGAAGTCGCCTGACGACCCGTCCTTCCCGCCCACGGCAGCGACTCGCGGCAGGTCCTTCCCGGCCGCGAGATCGGTGGAAACGCCGATGGCCTCCAGCTTCTCGACCTCGAGCAAGGTCTGGCTCTTGAGCCCCGAGAAGGAGAAGTCGTTCGAGCCGTCCGAGCAACGGGCGATGGCCAGGCGCAGGCCCGCGGGCTCGCCGCGCTCGGCCAGCTCGTCGACCCGCGGGCCCTGGGGGTAGGGCAGCCCCAGCCGCTTGCCGATCTTGTCGAAGACCTCGCCCATGGCGTCGTCGCGGGTCTCTGCCAGGGTGGTGGCGGCGCCGTCCTCGACGCGGTAGAGGGCGGTGTGGCCGCCGGAGACGACCAGGCCGTGGAACCGCCTCGGCACCGACCTGGCTGGCCCGCCCTCGGGATCGAGGAAGGGCGAGTAGAGATGGCCCTCGAGATGGTGCACGGCGTGGAACGCCACCCCTCGCGCCCAGGCGATCGACCGGCCCAGTGAGAGGCCGACCAGCAGACAGCCGATGAGACCCGGCCCGCGGGTGGCAGCCACCACCTCGATCCCGTCGAGGTCGACGCCGGCCCGCTCCAGCGCCTCGGCCGAGACCGACGGCCAGTTGCGCAGGTGCTCGCGCGAGGCGATCTCGGGTACCACGCCGCCGAACGGGCGGTGCGCCTCGAGCTGGCTCGAGACCACCGAGGCCAGCACCCGGCCGGCGCCGTCGACCACGGCGCAGGCGGTGTCGTCGCAGGAGGTCTCGATGCCCAGAACCAGGGGCGACTGACGTGTTTCCACCATGCTCCAGGGCATCTTCGCACAGGGTTCTGGCCCGGTCGCTCTGCTAGAATTCACCTCAGCGACGGGCTTGCCGCCAGATCCAGCCCGGAAAAGCACCGAACATCCCGAAAGAGAAAGCCCCGACCCGAGCAACCCAACGGCTCCGTCCGGCGCCGACGCACAACTCAGCACCCGCGGCGCCGGCTCGGGCCGCTCGCCCCCTCACCGCTCGGCCACGACCGGACGCGCCGACGCAGACGAGCCACCGCCACCAACGACCGGAGCCCCAGACACCATGTACCCGATGCGAACCCTCGACGATCTCGACCTCGACGCCATGCACAGCGTGGTCACCCTGGTCCGGGTCGACTTCAACGTGCCCCTCGCCGACGGCAAGGTGGCCGACACGGCCCGGCTGGAAGCGGTCCTGCCCACCCTGGCCGAGCTGCGCCGCGCCGGGGCCAAGCTGCTGCTGGTCTCGCACTGCGGCCGGCCGAGCGGCAAGCCCGACCCGGCGCTGAGCCTGCGGCCCGTGGCCGAGGAGCTCGAACGGCTGCTCGGCGCGCCGGTGCTCTTCGCCGAGGACTGCGTCGGCGAGGCGGTCGAGCGGGCGGTGGCGTTGCTGGCGCCGGGCAGCGTGGCGCTGCTCGAGAACCTGCGCTTCCACCCCGGCGAAAAGGCCAACGATGCCGACTTCGCGGCCCGTCTGGCCGCCCCGGCCCGGGTCTACGTCGACGACGCCTTCGGCGCCGCCCACCGTGCCCACGCCTCCACCGTCGGCGTCGCCGAGCGGCTCGAGCGGCGCGCCGCCGGCCGCCTGCTGGTGCGCGAGGTGGAGGTGCTGGAGGGGCTGCTGACCGACCCCGAGCGCCCGTTCGCGGCGGTGCTGGGCGGCGCCAAGATCTCGGGCAAGGCCGACACCCTGCAGAACCTGCTGCCGCGGGTCGACCTGGTGGTCCTGGGCGGCGCCATGGCCAATACCTTCCTCGCCGCCCGCGGGGCCGAGCTCGGCCGCTCGCTCATCGAGCCCGAGCGGGTCGAGCTGGCGCGCGCGATCCTGGACGAGGCCGAGCGACCGCGGCGTGCGAATGGTCCTGCCTACCGACCTGGTGGCCACCGACGACCTGGACCGGCCCGGGCGGGTCGAGACGGTGCCCGCCGAAGCGGTGCCGGCGGACCTCATGGCGGTAGACATCGGCCCCGAGACCTCGGCGGCGATCGCCGTCGAGCTGGCCGCGGCGCGGACGATCTTCTGGAACGGCCCCATGGGGGTCTTCGAGAAGCCGCCGTTCGACGCCGGCACCCGGGCGGTGGCGGAAGCGGTGGCCGCCAGCCCCGGCCGTTCGGTCATCGGCGGCGGCGAGACCCTGGCCGCCGCCCGCCGCGCCGGCGTTGCCGACCGGATCGGCCACGTGTCGACCGGCGGCGGCGCTGCCCTGCAACTGCTCGCCGGCCAGAGCCTGCCCGGCGTCGAGATCCTGAGGAGAGACCCATGACCCCTGGCAACCGCCGCCCCCTGGTGGGCGGCAACTGGAAGATGCACCTGCTGCGCGACGAGGCCGAGGGGTTCTGCCGGAGCTTCATCGACAGCCTGGGAGACGCGGCGACCGAGGTGGTGCTGTTTCCCTCGCACCCGCTGCTGCCGGTGGTGGCCGGCGCGCTGGCCGGCAGCCCGGTCGCCCTGGGCGGCCAGGACCTCCATCCCGAGGAGAAAGGCGCGCACACCGGCGACGTCTCCGCTCCGCAGCTCGTCGACGCCGGCTGCGGCTGGGTGCTGTGCGGCCATAGCGAGCGCCGGCAGGACCACGGCGAGACCGACGAGCTCGTCGGCCGAAAGGCCGATGCCGCCCTCGGCCACGGCCTGGTGCCGCTGATCTGCATCGGCGAGACACTGGAGGAACGGCAGGCGGACCGGACCTTCGAGGTGCTCGAACGGCAGCTCGGCCGCGCCCTGGCCGGCCGGCCCGACCCGTTCGCCGTCGCCTACGAGCCGATCTGGGCGATCGGCACCGGCGAGACCGCGACCCCGGAGATGGCGCAGGAGGCGCACCGATTCCTGCGCGAGCTGCTCGCCGACCTGATCGGCGACGAGGCGGCGGCGGCCCGACGGATCCTCTACGGCGGCTCGGCCAAGCCGGGCAATGCCGCCGAGCTCATCGCCCAGCCGGACATCGACGGCTTCCTGGTGGGCGGCGCCAGCCTTGACCCGGACAGCTTTAGCGCTATCATCCGCTGTTGCGGCTGATTTCCGCCGCGGGAGGCTCATTTGCTATACGCGCTCTACACGATCCACGTCATCATCTGCCTGTTTCTCATCATGGTGGTGCTCCTGCAGCAGGGCAAGGGCGCCGACCTGTCGGTCTTCGGCGGCGGCGGCACCCAGACCGCCTTCGGCGCCCGCGGGGCGGCGACGCTGCTGCACAAGCTCACCGTGTTCTCGTTCGTCGGCTTCATCTTCACCACCATGGGGATCGGCGTCCTCAAGTCGGGCGGCACCAGCGGCTCGGTGATGAGCGACGTGGCGGTCGAGGCCCCCGAGGAAGCCACCGCCGACAGCGAGGCCCCCTCCACCGACCCGGCGGCGGCCCTTGAAGATCTCGTCGACGACCCCACGGTGGTGGGCGACGAGATCATCGCCCCAGCCGAGGAGCCGGCCGGCGGCGCGGCGGACGACGGTGGCGACAGCAACCCTCCCGGTTGATAGACTCTTCTGACGCCGTGCCTGCCGCGAAGCGGGCACGTTTGGCGCGCGCCGAAGTGGCGGAATTGGTAGACGCGCACGCTTGAGGGGCGTGTGGGGCAACCCGTGCCGGTTCGAGTCCGGCCTTCGGCACCATCTCTTCCAGCCCTCCCAGATCGATCTCCGGTTTTCGGCCGCTCACGGCCGCTGAGGTGTCGCCTCGTTCCGCTATCGCGCGTGGTGGATCAACGGTTCGAGCTTCGGCTACCTGTTAAGTGGGTGGGGGCTCGTGCCGCCAATGCGGGCGCTCTTTTATGCTCCACGAGACAACACCTCAGCGGCCTTCCGCTCCATTCGCGACTTCCGGGAGGCCTCGAGAATGCTCGGGCGGTGAGCTACTAGGGGGCTAGGGGGTTGGGGAGCCGCGGCCGGAGAAGAGGCGTTGGTAGGCCTCCGCCGGTGCCGGGTCGTGGGCGGCCAGGGCGAGATTCTCGGCGACGTGGTTGGGGTCGCTCATCCCCACCAGGGCGGTGGTGACGCCGGGCGCCGAGCGGGTGAACTGCAGCGCCCGCCGGGCGTCGGTGCCGAGGCCGGCGAAGAGCTCGGCGATGCGATCGGGCAGGTCGGCCGCCAGCCGGCCCTGGAGGATCGAGGCCGAGGCGAAGACCGCCAGGCCTAGCTTGCGGGACGCCACCAGGGCGGGCACCAGGACCTTCTCCTCGAGCTCCTGGCTGGGCGCCACCAGGGCCTCGGGCATGGCGATGTTGAGCGGCAGCTGGACCGCCGCCAGGCCGGCCTCGGCGCCGCTGGCACGGGCGCTCTCGGCCAACTCGCCCAGCGCCAGGTGGTCGCCCGCGTGCGGCGGCACGCGCAGGCCGGTCCAGGTCGCCACGCCGGCGGCGCCGATCCAGCCCTGCCGCCGCGCCCCCTCGAGCCAGACCAGCGCCTCGCCCAGCCGATCGGCCACCCGGTCGCGAGGGTGGTCGCCGTACTGGGTCTCGGGGTTGTGCAGGTAGTAGAGATCGACCGTCTCGAGCCGCAGGTTGTCGCGGCTGCGGCCGATCTGGTCGGCCAGGAAGGCGGGCGAGATGGCGTGACAGCCCGCGGCCAGATCCTCGGCGGCGAGAAGCCCCGAGTCGACGTAGGTCGCTTCGAGCCAGCCGGGAGGGTCGTCGGGCAGCTCGCCGTCGAGCGGCAGGAAGCCGCCCTTGGTGGAGACGAACAGCTCGTCGCGCCGCGCCAGGCCCCGGCCGACGGCGCGCTCGATGGCCTCGCCCAGGGCGCGCTCGCTGCGCTGGTGGCGGTAGTTGATCGCCGTGTCGAAGACGTTGCAGCCGCGCCCGACGGCCTCGAGCACCGACTCGACGTACCCTTCGTCGGTCGCCTCGTCCGCCTCGCCCAGGTAGGTGCCAAGGCCGATCGACGACAGCCACAACTCGCCCATCCGCCGGAAGTGCCCCGGCGCCACCCGGTCCTCGAACCGCTCGCGAAACCTCGCCGTGCCCTCCGCCGTCGCCCGCCCCGTGATCATGCCGTCCATCGTAGCCTGCGGGGATGCCGTCGGAGGCCCCATCCCACCCCTCTGACGCCGGCCTCCGCCAGTGATAGCTGGGCGTCCCCAGGTCGTTACGTTCCCGCGCGGGCACCGACCGGAGGGCGTAGCCGGAGTGGGCGCCCCCGGGGAGCGAAGCCTTGGCTGCGAGCGCAGCGACCGGGGAGCGACCACGCAGGCGGAGCCCGGGCCCGAGCAAGCCGCAACGACGGGAGGACGTGCGCGGCGGCCGGGCTTCGCCTCCAGACCACCCCGTCGCTGCGCTCGCAGCCAAGGCTCCGCTCTCGGGGTGGTCGTTCCGGCTACGCCCTACAACCGTGCCAAATACCGACCGTTCCAGAGCGCGACACCGCAGGGCGCAGCCGGAGTGGGCGCCCCCGGGGAGCGAAGCCTTGGCTGCGAGCGCAGCGACCGGGGAGCGGCCACGCAGGCGGAGCCCGGCCGAGTAGCACCGCAACAGGACGGCGGGGCTCGGGGTGTCAACAACGGAGGCCGGCCGGGAGCCGAGGGGCGCCCGACCCAGGGGAGTATCCGAGCACGGCGCATCTAGCAGCCCGTGGTAGAAGTCTGGATGGTCGCGCGACAAGGGCTTTGGTTCGCATGCAAGGCGCTCGGAGGAGGTCGATGCGGTGTCATCGTCGACGACGAAGCAACGCCGCAGGCGGGCCGAAACCCCTTGTCGCCCTTCTCGCGGATTGCAGGGCGTGCACACTGACGATACGGCGCACGTCGCAGAGCTGGTGCGAAGCGTACCCGGGCTGCCTAGCGCCGCGCGCAGGATAGCTCCCCGTCCAGAGGGCCGGCCCCTCGGCTCCAAGCCGGCCGGCCGGCAACGCCTCCCGCCGCCGACGCTTGGCAACCCCCCGACTCCTGTGTTAGTCAAGACGCCATGCCAGAAGAGCCGAGCACCCCGCAAGAGCAGGAGACGCCTCCCAAGCCTCCGGCCGAGGCCGCCGCACCGGCCAAGCCGGCGCCGCCGCCGCCCCGCGAGCTGCCCAGCGAAGAGGAGATCGCTTCGTGGGTCCAGGGCGCCGACCTGCCGTCGCTGGCCAATCTTTTCAACATCCTGCCGCTCAAGAAGTACGACGCCCTCATCATGCAGGTGCGCAAGGCCGAGCTGGTGCCGCAGCACTGGCAGGTGATCAGCAGCACCGAGCCGCCCGACGAGGAGCGTTTCGAGGCGCTGCCCGGCGTCGTCAAGCTGCGCCGCGGTTACCGCGACGCCGAGCTGGCCGAGCGCCGGCTCGCCGCGCTCAAGACCGCCTGGGTCGAGCTTCGGGGGTTGCAGCCCGCCCTGTGGGCCACCCCCGATCTGTTCGCCGCCATGCGCCGCATCATCGACAAGAAGCGGGAGATCGACTTCCACGATCTTCTGTCGGTCGTGCGCGACGTCTGGCGCAACCTCGATCTCCCGCGCGGCCGGGAGAACCTCGAGATCCTCTGGGCCTGCCTGGCCTTCATCCGCGGCAAGACGAAGAAGTAGCCCGCTCCGAGCCGGCCGGACCCGAAGCGCCACGAAGCCGCTCCAAGCCGTTGGGCTGTTCCCTACGTGGCGATGGCTCGGCTTATCTCGGCTGAGACTCCGGGGTCACGGACGGCAGCCTCGGAGAATGGGGCGCCGTGGCCGCGAGGGGCGGCGCCTGCGCTTTAGTCGCCACTTCGGGACATCCCAACGACTTTCCGCTACCGATGCAAGCGCGGCAGGGCGCTCGCGAAAACCGGCCGCGAGACCACGACCGGAGGCCGGCCGGGAGCCGTGGGGCCGGCCCGCAAGCGGGGAGTGTCCGAGCACGCAGCGAAAGCAGCGCGCGCAGGAGCACCTCCCCGCCCAGGGCCAGGCCACTCGGCTCCGAGCCGGCCGGCCAAGGCCACCGGGGCCTACTCGGGCGCGGGGACATCCCAGCGGCTTTCCGCTATCGATTGCGCTTCGCGCGGCACCCACAGAGGCAGGCCAGGAGACGAGGGGCCGGAGCGTCAGCGGGGAGCCAGCGAGGTGTTGTCTCGGAGGCGTACGGATGGAGGCCGGCCGGGAGCCGTGGGGCGCCCGACCCAGGGGAGTATCCGAGCACGGCGCATCTAGCGCCGCGCGCAGGATGGCTCCCCGTCCAGGGGGGCGGCCCTCGGCTCCAAGCCGGCCGGCCCGAGCGTCGCCTACTCGGCCGCGGTCTGCACCGGCGTCTCCCGCCGCGCCGACTGGATGATCACCGCCTCGACCGGCACGTTCTGCATGCCGCTCCTGGTCGCCGTTCGCACAGCGGAGATCGCCTTGACCGCGTCCATCCCCTCGACCACCCTGCCGAAGACGGTGTAACCCCAGCCGCGCGCATCCTTGGCGGTGTGGTTGAGGTAGTCGTTGTCCGCGGTGTTGATGAAGAACTGGGCGGTGGCGCTGTGAGGATCGCCCTTGCGCGCCATGGCCACGGTGCCGAGGTCGTTCTTCAGGCCGTTGTCGGCCTCGTTGTCGATCGGCGCCCGGGTCCCCTTGATCTGGAGGCCGGGGGTGAAGCCGCCGCCCTGGTTCATGAAGGCGGGGATCACACGGTGGAAGACGGTGCCGTCGTAGAAGCCGTCGTCCACGTAGGCGAGGAAGTTCTCGACCGTCTTGGGCGCCTTCGCGGAATCGAGCTCGAGCACGATCTTGCCCATCGAGGTCTCGAGCACGACCCGCGGCTTCGCGCCGGCGTCGGCCAGCGCACCGGTCGCCACCATGGCGAAAAGAAAAAGAACCAGAGCGATCTTCATGACTCCTCCTTCACGGCGCTAGCTTGTCCCGGCTCGCCCGAAGGCTGCTCTGCCGCCGGCTCGGCGGCGGCAGCGCGGCAGTCGTCGCAGGGACAGATCTCGCGCAGATAGTCGAAACGGTAGATGCCGGTGGCGTGGCCGTCCGTCCAGGCGAACGAGATGGCGTAGTTGCCCACCGGCGCGATCGAGGCCGGCTCGACCGGCCCCGGCGGTGGCTGGAACACGACCGGCCCCACCGCGTGCCCCTGACAGGCGGCGCACGGACAGTAGCCGCGCAGATAGGTGTAGTCGAACTCGGCCGTGTGGCCGTCGCTCCAGGTCAGCCGCGCCCGCTGCACCGCCGGCAGGCGGCGGATCTCGGTCAGATGGGGCCGCTCGGTCACGAGCCGGGATTCTAGCCTGCATTCCTCACTACTGCCTGCTGCGCGGGCCTTGGTGAGAGACGCAGGCTCTAGCCCGCCACGTGGCCCTGGCCTAGGAGGGCGCGTCGTCGGTGCCGGCCGCGGTCCACGGGCCGCAGCGCAGGATCCGCCAGGCCGCCTTCGCGCCGCCCACCAGAATGCCATGGCGCCGGATCACCGCCTCGCCGTAGTGGCTGCAGGTTGGCTGGAAGCGGCAGCGCACGCCGAGCCGCTCGAAGCGCGGCGACAGCGTCGCCTGGTAGAGATCGATCGTCGCCAGGGCGGCGCGGGTGGTCACTTGCGCCGCGGGCGGCCGCGCCAGATCCACCGCGAGCAGCATGACCCCGGCCAGCAGGAAGCCGAGCAGGAGGCGGCCGCGCGGCGTGCCCCAGAGGCTCACCGTGGGCCCCTGCCCGAGGTTCCCGACCGCGGCAGGCCGCGCGGAGCCGGATGCTGCGCTAGAACGGCGCCGTGCCGCTGGCCAGCCGGCCCAGCCAGAGGGCGACGAAGACCGCCAGCTGCGCCAGCAGGACCAGCCGCACGGCGCGCGCCGGCGGCGCCGCCGCCAGGCCGTGGACGACCAGCCCCCACAGGCCCCAGCCGGCGGCAGCGTCGGCGAGGACCAGCGGCGACAGCGGATGCAACGCCATCGCCCGCGCCAGATCGCCCTGCAGCAGGTGCGCCAGACCACGCGTCACGCCGCACCCCGGGCAGGGCAGGCCGAGCCCTCGGCGGGTCAGGCAGAGCGAAAGCGAGCCGTCGTCGGGCGGCGTCCAGACCGCCAGCACCGCGAGGCCGGCGGCGCCAAGGCCGCCGACCAGCCAGAACAGCGCTCGCCGCACCTACTGTTCGAACATGGCGCCGAGGATCGCCATTCCGCCGAAGAGGAAGATCCACAGGATGCCGAAGACCAGAAAAGCGGTGCCGATCATGCCCAGGATCATGCCGGCCTTGGCGGTGCCCTCGTTGGCGGCCATGATGCGGCCTTCGGCGATCCCCTGCAGCTCCTGCTTGCCCATGTACCAGACGACCGGCCCCAGCAGGCTGCAGCAGAGGAGGCCGACGATGCCCAGCACCAGGATCAGCGTCGAGTTGCCCGCCGCGGCGCCGCCGGTGGGGCCGGCGCCGCCGGCGTTGAAGGTGCCGCCCGTTTCGCTCATCGGTTCGCTCATGTCGTTTCGTCCCTCGGCCTCGGATCAGAACTTGTTGGCGAAGTCGCTCAGCCCCGGAATCAGGAAGCGCTCGCCGTTGATGCCCTTGACGATGCAGATGATGTGCACCACCAGCGCGCCAATGGGCAGGAAGAGGGAGACGATCAGGGTGAGACAGCCCAGCACCGGCACGGCGGAGAGCGCCCCGAGCACGAAGCCCAGGATCACCCAGGTGGCGAACAGGACCAGGCCGTGCTTGGCGTGCCACTGCACCTCCTGATCGTCCTTCTCCATCAACAGCGGGATCAGGGCCAGCAGGCCGAGGTAGGAGAGCACGATCATCAGCGTGCGGTTGGACGACTGGCCGCCGCCGCCCGCGGGCTGCGAGGTCGGCGGTGGAGGAGGCGGTGGGGCTGCCGGGGTCGGGGTCGGGGTTTCGTTCTCGTTCATCACACGCTCCTCCTATAGGTGGACGAATCCACTACGCGTCTTGGGGTGCCTCGGGTTTCGCCATCGAGACGTCGCGCGGGAAACTGGTGCTGTACAAAGCTCAGTCTACCCGAGACCCGGGACGCTCTCAAGCGTCCTGGCGCATCCGGAAGCGGGATCGCTCAACTCCGCGCCCGCACACCGAGCCCGGCCAGGGCCTCGCGCAGGGCCGTCTCGTGGCGGCGCTCGACCCGCAGCACGAGACGGGCCGTCTCGGCGTAGCTCTCGGCCTCGATGCTTATTGCCGGCGGCCGCACCAGCCGCTGGACGGCCCCGAGGCGGTCGAAATCGACCTCCAGCTCGAGTCGCACCATGGGCCGGCGGAGCTCGCTCGGCAGCTCGGCCACGGCCGCCCGGACCGCCCCGGCGTAGGCCCGCGCCAGCCCGCCCTTGCCCAGCTTGACGCCGCCAAACCAGCGCGCCACCGCCGCCACCACGTCCGACAGCTCGCCGCCGCGCAGCACCTGGAGCATGGGCACTCCGGCCGTGCCGTGCGGCTCGCCGGCGTCGGCGGAGCGCTCGCGCGGCGGCGAGCCCAGCCGCCACGCCCAGCAGAGATGGGTGGCGTCGCGGTGGGCCGCGGCGAGCTCGGCGAGCACCGCCTCGGCCCCGGCCTCGTCCCGCGCCGGCCGCACCACGGCGAGAAAGCGGGAGCCCTTCTCCTTGAGCTCCGCCCGCGCCTCGCCGCTCGGCGCCCGGTACTCCCGCGGCGCGGTCACCCGCCGTCCAGGACGCGCCGGTAGGTCTGGCGATAGAGCTCGAGCGCCTTCTTCTCGCTGAAGCTCTCCACCGCCCGGCGGCGGCCGGCGGCGCCAAAGCGGCGGCGCTTGTCGTCGTCGCGCAGCAGCTCGAGGCAGGCGGCGCTCATCGCCTCGACGTCGCCCACCGGCAGCAGGTAGCCGTTCTCGCCCGACAGCACCACCTCCGGCAGGCCGCCCACGTCGGTGGCGATGACCGGCACTTCGCAGGAGAGCGCCTCGAGCGCGGCGAGCCCGAACGACTCGGTCTCCGACGGCAGCAGGAGCAGGTCGGCGCCGGCGAGCACGTCCTCGACGAAGGTCATATAGCCGAGAAAGGTGATCTGGTCGCAGGTGTCGCACTCGCGGCAACGCTGCTCTACTTTCCCCCGGTCGGGCCCGTCGCCCACCAGCAGCAGCCGCACCGGCATCTCGCGCCGCACACGCTCGAAAACCTCCACCACGTCGAGCACCCGTTTCACCGGTCGGTAGTTGGAGACGTGGACCAGGATCTTCTCGCCCGGCTTCGCCCAGCGCCGCGCCCCGGGGCCGGTGCGGGCGCGCTCGTAGCGCTCGGGGACGATGAAGTTGGGCACCACGTCGATCCGGTTGGTCACCCCGAGCTTGTCCAGTGTGGCGCGGCGCAGCGACTCGGAGACGGCGGTGACGGCGTCGCTCTGGTCGATCCCCCAGCGGGTGGTCTCGAGGTAGTTGGGGTCGTTGCCCACCAGGGTGATGTCCGTGCCGTGCAGGGTGGTCACCACCTTGAGCTCCTGCGGCTCGAGGATCTCGCGCGCCAGAACCGCCGAGACCGCGTTGGGCACCGCATAGTGGACGTGGATCAGGTCCAGCTTGTGGTGGCGCGCGACCTCGACGATCTGGGTGGCCAGGGCCAGCGAGTAGGGCGGGTACTCGAAGAGCGGATAGCGCGGCACCTGCACCTCGTGGTACGTCAGGCGCCGGTCGACCAGCTCGAGCCGGAAGGGCAGGGCGTAGCTGATGACGTGGACCTCGTCGCCCTCGCGCGCCAGGGCCATGGCCAGCTCGGTGGCCACCACCCCCGAGCCGCCCTGGGTGGGGTAGCAGTTGATGCCGATCTTCACCGCACCCCCCCGGGCAGCACCGCCAGCGGGTCGCGCACGGCGATCGGCAGCCGGCTCGCGAACGGCTCGCCGAAGCCGGCGCCGATCAGCAGCCCGAAGTGCCGCGCCCGCCCCTCCATCGCCAGCCGGAACTCGGGCGAGGCCACCTTGGTGGCGGGCTCGCGACGGTCGGCGCCGAGCTGGTGGAGCTGGCTCTGGTAGGCGTCGAGCGCCGCGATCTTGGCCTCCCAGGCCTCGCCGACGTCGACCACCAGGTCGGGCTCGAAGGGGTCGTGGCCCATGTACGACCAGACCGCCGCCGGCCGGTGCGGCGCTCCCTCGCCGCGGCCGGCCAGGCCGGCATAGAAACAGGCGTCCTCGACCAGCCGGCAGGCTCGGCCATGATCGGGGTGGCGGTCGGCCGGCTGCGGGCCGAGCACCAGCTCCGGACGCAGCCGGCGCAGCAGGGCGATCACCGCGTCCTCCTCGGCCGCGCCGGTGCGCAGACCGCCGTCGCCGCAGTCGAGGAAGTCGAGCTCGACGGCTCCCAGGGCGGCGGCGGCACGCTCGGCCTCGCGGCGGCGCTCGGCCACCGTGCCCCGGGTGCCGGCCTCGCCGCGGGTCAGGTGGGCGATGCCCACCCGCCGGCCGCGCCGCGCCAGCAGCGCCAGGGTGCCACCACAGGCCAGCTCGACGTCGTCGGGATGGGCGCCGATCGCCAGGACGTCCAGTTTCTTTTCGCTCACGGCTGGATGACCTGCAGCCGCCGCGAGTCCAGCGTCAGCTGCTCGAAGAACGCCTCCACCAGCCGGTCGCCGTACTTGCCCGGGAAATGGGCGGTGGCGACGAGTCGTTCCTGCAGCACACCTTGCGGCCGGATGACCGCGCGCAGATCCTCGGCCCGCGTCCGCTGCACCTCGTTGCGCCGCGCCACCGCCGCCGCCACCTTGCTGGTGAAGATGTCGAGCGCCTTCTCGGTCTGGCCGCGGGTCTTCTCCCACGGGCCGTCGAGCGAGGGATCGAGCGCCAGCGCCACCTCGCGCAGCTCGGCCAATGCCGCCGCCAGCTTGTCGCGGGTCGGGGCGGTCAGGTCCTCTTCGCGACCCGCCGCCAGCGCCCGGTCGAGATCCAGGTCGGCGGCCAGCAGGTCGCCGAGCCCGAGCCGGATCGAGTCGAGCTTCTCGATCTCGCGGCCGCCCAGGACCAGCGCCTGGGGCCGGAAGCAGACCGCCGGCGCCGCGATCCCGAGCTGCTCGTAGATCGGCGCCACCTGCGGGAGGTAGGAGACCTCGCCCGGGCCGAAGACCAGCAGCGCGGTGCCCAGGGTGGCGTCCTGCATCGCCGAGCGCGCCATCACTCCCGGGCTGACGACGCTGGGGTTGTCGTCGATCGCCTCGAGCAGCCAACTCACTTCTTCCTCGAAGCCGTCAGCGCCGCGCAGGGTGAAGCGGTCCTTGCCGCGCCATTCGACCCGCCGCCGGGCGCGGCCGTGGATGACGAACAGCGGGCTCGTCCCCGGCTGCGGCGTGACCTGCAGCTCGTAGCCGCGGCCGAGGATGAGCTCGTTGCGGGCGGCGAACGCAGCCTCGATCTCTTCGCGCCGCTCCACCACCCGGCGCAGCCAGGGCCGCTGGGCGGCCTTTACCGCCGGCAGCATGGCGTCCATCAGCAGCGGGCAGCGCTCGCCCAGCAGGCGGGCCAGCAGGCGGCTGAACGCCTCGCCAAAGCGGGCCTCGGGACGGTACCAGCCGGCCAGCGCCTCGACCCAGCCGTCCCAGCGCTCGCCGCCGCCCATGGCGCGCAGCCGATCCAGCGCCTCGACGACCCCCGGACCGAGGCTGCGCATGCCGATCGGGGTCAGCGGCTCCGGGTCCTCGCCGAGGTCGAGCAGTTCGGGTCCCTGGCGGCCGACGAAGGTCGCGCGGGCAATCTCGCGGAAGTCGTGGTCCTCGGTCGAGACCCAGAAGACCGCCACGGCCGGCGTGCCGGCCGCCTCGAGCCGTTCCGCCCAGAGCGCCGCCGCCACCGCCTTCGAGAGCGTGTAGAGCGGCCCACCGAAAAGGCCCGGCTGCTGGCCGGTGACCACCACCCGGGTGGCCGGGTCGGCCAGCCGGGCCGCCAGCGCCTCGGCGGCGGGGTGTCCGTAGCCGGCGTTGGCGTCGGCCAGCGCCGCCGCCAGCTCGCGCACGCTCCGGCGGCGCGGCCGCCGCCGGCACCTGGGCCGCGGTGGTGGCGAAGCCCAGCGGCGCGAGCAGATCCAGGTCGCGGCCTTCGAGAAAGGCCCGCGGTAGCGGCGGCACCAGGCCGGCGTCGATCAGATCGATTCCCAGGTCCGTCATGCTACTCGGGTTTGCTGCCGACCAGGATCAGCCGTTCGCTGTCGGGCCCGAACTCCTCGTCGTCGAAGCCGCCGTGGGTTTCGTCCAGCAGCAGTCCGGCCCACTCCAGCCCGTTCGAAACCTCGTCCAGCCGGTAGGCGCGCACGCTCTCGAGGAAACTCCGCGTGGGTCGGTCGGCGGCGTGGACGCGGATCTGCTTGTTGATGCGCCGCGACCGCGCGTCGTACCAACGCTCGATCTCCACCCGCCGCCCGTTCATGTCGCGGGTCTCGCGCGGCTCGAGCGTCGCCAGCACGTGGTCGATGTTGAACAGGTCGATCAAGTACCTGCCGCCGGGCCGCATCACCCGCACCATCTCTTCGAGGATGCGGAAGTTCTCGCGTTCGCTCTCGAAGTAGCCGAACGAGGTGAAGAAGTTGAGCACCCAGTCGAAGGTGGCGTCGGCAAACGGCAGGCAGCGCATGTCGCCGGCCACCCGCGGCAACTCGGGGCTCTCGGCGAGCAGGGTCAGCGACAGGTCGACGCCCAGGGTGCGGTAGCCGCGCCGGCGCAGCGCCGCGGTGTGGCGCCCGGCGCCGCAGGCCAGGTCGAGCACCGCCCGCGGCCGCTCGCCGGCGAAACGCGCGGCCACGAAGTCGACGTGGCGCTCCGCCTCACCCTCGTCGCGATGGGCGTAGAGCTCCAGGTACTCCTGGCCGAACCACTCCTTGTACCAGGCCACGCTGGGAATGATACCCACAGCCTCGCAAGGGAAGCCTCCAGCCGAGCCCGGCCTCCGGTGGCACTGACGCCCAACGGTCGCGCACAACGGTTGCGGCTCGTTCGGCCATTCACGACCGGAGGGCGCAGCCGGAGTGGGCGCCCCGCGACGAGCGAAGCATAAACATGCAATAGCGAAGCGACCGCGGGGCGACCCGGAGGCGAAGCCCGGCCGCAGGCTTAGGCGCTCAGGCTACGCCGCGAATCTGGGCGCGCATCCGGCCCAGCAGGTGGTTCAGCGGGTTCGAGCGCGGCAGGAAGCGCACCACCGGCCTCCGCCGCTCTCCCAGCCGGAGGTGGATCTCGCGCAGGCGACCGAAGTGCGCGTCGATGTCCATCCCCTGCTCGATGGCGTTCATCGCCTCGGCGCGCCGTCCGCACCGCATCAGCACGTCGGCCAGGTTGGCCCAGTTCTCGGGCTGGTAGAACTCGACCTTGACCGCCTGCTCGCACAGGGCCAGGCCCTCGCTCTCCCGGCCCTGGGTGCGGGCCACGGCGCAGCCGAGATAGGAGAGGAAGAGTCCCGCCTCGCCCAGCCCGTACGGCTCGCGAGCGGCGACGTAGCACAGGTACTCGACCCCCTTGTCCCAGCGCCCGGCCCGGCAGTGGTCGATGCCCGAGTCGATAAAGCCCATGAGCGCCGTGAAGTCGTTGCGTGCGCTGGTTGGTGGTAGCAGTCCCATGAGATTCAAGGTCGCAGAGACATGCGCGTTTGGCTATGAAAGGGATCACAAGCTACCACCGATTCTTCCGGCTGTACGGCGAACCCACCCGACCAGGCGGTGAGGGCACCGAAGCTCTGGCCGGCCGGCCCTTCATTCGGGCCGCACCGCTAGCGGGGCCACGGGGCCGTCTACCGCTAGAATCCGGGGCGATGCTGCGCTACGGCTCCCTCGAGATCGACCCGCCCCTGATCCTGGCACCCATGGCAGGGGTGACCGACCGCGACTTCCGCCTGATCGTGCGGCGGGCCGGCGGCGTCGGCCTGGTGTCGATGGAGTTCGTCTCCTCGAAGGCAATCCTGAGCGGCAACCCGAAGACCCGCGAGCTGATGCACTTCAGCGACGAGGAACGGCCGCTGGCGATCCAGATCTACGGCTCCGACGTCGCCACCATGGCGCACGCCGCCGAGGTGGTCGAGCAGATGGGCGCCGACGTCTGCGACATCAACATGGGCTGCCCGGCCAACAAAGTGCTCAAGGGCTGCGCCGGCGCCGCGCTGATGGCCGACCCGGACCTGGCCGAGCAGATGATCGCCGAGGTCAAGCGGCGGCTGACCATCCCGCTGACCGTCAAGTTCCGCGTCGGCCTGGACGACAAGCGGCGCAACTACCTGGAGCTCGGGCGGATCTGCGAGGCCAACGGCGTCGCCGCGGTGGCGATGCACGGCCGCACGGCCAAGCAGATGTTCCGCGGCCAGGCCGACTGGTCGGCCATCGCCCGGCTCAAGGAGGCGGTGTCGATCCCGGTGATCGGCAACGGCGACGTCCGCGAGCCCGAGGACGCCCTCGAGATGCTGCGCCAGACCGGCTGCGACGGTGTGATGATCGCCCGCGCCGCCACCAAGAATCCCTGGATCTTCCGCCAGATCGCCGCCCGCCTGGCCGGCGACGAAGCGGCCGAGCCCAGCCTAGAGGACCGCCGCCGGCTGATCCTGGGCCACTTCCGCCTGGTGGCTGAGCGCGAGCCCTCCAAGTTCGCCCTCCACAAGCTGCGCAAATTCACCGGCTGGTACACCCACGGCCTGCCGCGCGGCCGCCAGCTGCGGCAGAAGATCAACTCACTGCCGGACGTCGAGAGCTTTCTCGAGGCGGTGGAGGAGTTCTTCGAGGGGCTCACCGCCGAGATCGCGGCTTGAATCGCTCCATGAAGAGATGTCTCCGGCATGTCTGTCTCGTGAACGGTTTCAAGTGGACCAACAGAGACTTGTTGCTCCAATTATCACCCGTCGTAGTGGACCAAAAAAGTCACATGTGCCGCCAAGAAGAGGATCTGAAGTCGCTTCAGCGACAACCCCAGGAGCCGTGGGTCGGCAAACCGCCGAGAGGCGTCAACTACCCGAATTTGAACAAGTGGACCAAGCGCACCAATGTTCGACTTACAACGGGGCCCAGGTGGACCAAGGCGCGGCCTTGGTAGGCAGTCATGTATTTGCCAAACCCAGGGCGGTTGAGTAGGACCGTAACAGGGAAACTCTGGGGGATTATCATGGAAGATCCAGTATCGACGGAGCGCGACGACCCAAGAGAAGTGCGAGAACAGATACGAACTTGGTTTGAGGGGCTTGGGTGGGCAGTAGAAGATCGCCCGGCTGTAGAGGGTATGGCTTGGAGGCTGAGGGCGCGTAATCGGGCGGGACAAAGCGTGGCCGCCGTCCAGCCATCGAACCAGCCGGACATCATTGTCCTAGGCGGATCGGTAGCCCCCAGCGGCCCCCACCCCCAGAAGCTTGCGGCGCTGTCTCCCAAGGTGATGCGGAACTTCTTGTGGGATCTGCGGTTCGAGCTCTTGCGGCAGCACTACCAGTTTCAGATTCAGGGCCCTGGGGTCAAGCGCGTTGCGTTGAACCGCACCCTGTATTGGGATGAAGGCGTTTCCCGCAGCCGGTTCTTCTCAGCAGTTGAGGAGATCCATCACGGAGTGCTGACAGTCCAATGGATGATCCAACGGCTTCTGGATGAGCCAGCCCCCGAGATGGTGAAGGTGGTCGGAGGTTTCGACCCGGTGAACTAGGGTGCCACGCAAGGTTGGTCGCACCTGAACCTGTCGGAGTGGACCAGACAACCTCATGTGACCCTCTGAATCCGGTTCGAGTGGAGTGAATGGAAGAATACCGACTCGACCATGAGGCTGGGGCCAAGGAGATCCTGGCTGCCGTCTCCGTCGTCGCCGAGGAATGGGACGCCCAGTGGGACCCGTCCACAGGCGGCGGCAGGCTCTACCTGCCGGTAGTCGCCGGCCTGCGGCGGGGCCTGCTCAGCGGGAAGATTGAGGCCCAGGCGGCCGTGGACGGTGGCACGCACGTGACTCTGAGCGCCGAGACCACTCACTGGCGCGTACACCGCTCGGCCGCCGCGCTGCTGGTCATGGGAGCGCTGGGGGCGCTGCCGGTCATCCTCTGGCCGCTGAGCTCCGACGTCCTCGCCCTGGCCCCCGTGGGCCTGGTGTTCATGTTCCTGGCCTGGTTCATGGTCGTCTCGCGGCTGCGGACGGCCGGCGGCGCCGAGTTCATGGAGGCGGTGCGTCATCACCTCGACCTCGGTGCGCCCGGGACCTGATCGCCGGCGCCGCCGGGAATCTCCGCGGCTCGCCGGCGAGAAGACCTGCGCTCGACGGCGACTGCCTCAGAGCGAGCCCCGCGAGACGGGAATCCCTGCCGGCCGCGGCACGTTATAGAGTGCGGATAGGTTCTTTGCCAATCCCTGGGGGCGTTCTGGCTTCGACGGGGAGCAGAGCGGCTCGGGGGCCGCGTGTCGAGTTTCCGCTCGTAAAAACGGAACCTTAAAGACGCCAACGATAATCTGGCTCTGGCGGCTTAAAGCCGACCCGTCCCCTCGGTAGCCTAACCGCGGCGACCGAACGGGGCGACGCAAATGCGGTTTGAACGGTTCAGATTTTCCCGTGCTGAGCCGGGATCCAAAGCGGGAATAGCCAAACGCGCCGGTCGTCCCGGTACATGGCGCGGGAGGCGATAAAACCTCAAACCGGGGATACGCACGTAGACGCCTCCGGACGCGCTTCTCGGACGCGGGTTCGAGTCCCGCCGCCTCCACCAGTCCTTCGCTATTCGCTCAGGCCCGGCGCAGTCGCCGGGCCTCGGTGCTCGTAGGGCCGACCGATCGGCCGGCCCTACTCGGAGCGAGTCCCTTTCTCGCTCACCACGCGCTCATCTCGTAATCGCGAGGCCCACCGCGAGGCGCTCGGCACCACGGGACAGGCCGCGCTCGAGGCGGTCAGCGAAGTGGGTGGGACGCAATCCCGAGAGATCGAAGTGCGCGCGTGAGTTTCCGGTCGAAACTCGCGACCGCGTGCTCACCAGCTCTCGCAACCGTCATGAGTACAGCGTCGGCGAAGTCTCGAACGCGGCCCGGCCAGATTTCCAGCACCGCGTGCCACGCGACCTCGTTCTCCGCCTTCACGTGGGGCATCGCGAGCAGATCGTCGAGAAGACCGGCGGTTTCCGCTGCCCGCGTTCGGTACAGGTTCTGGAGCACATAGACGATCTCGATCAGCACTACCTGCGGCAAGACGATTCGACGCTCTCCGGACGCGGCTTGCTCGAAGAGCCGCGCGGCGGCTCGCTGTTGACGCGGGTCGCGATCGGTGACGAAAGAGAGAACGACGTTGGTGTCGACGACGACGCTCTTCACTCGTCCTCTCCGCCGCGCCGCGTCCGGGCGCGCCGGACGTCGCTGACCGTCGAGCCGCGCTCCCACTGCCACCTTGCCCCTCCACCGCAGAAAACCGACAGCCGCCGGCCGGACTCGAGCATGACCGTCCTCGACCTCCCAATGGAGAACATCTCCGGGGCCGGTTCCCAGCCTGTCCCGAACTTCCTTCGGGACGGTGGTCTGATTCTTCGACGTGATGCTGGATTGGACCATTGGAGTCTCCTTACCAAATAGTAGCCTTCGTAAGGAGTTAGCTCAAGTCGCCGGGCCACGTGCGCGCGGAAGTGAGAGCCCCGACAGACCCCCAAACGATGGCGAGGAGCAAGAGCGGCAAGTGGGTCTTCGAGTCGAGTCGCGGGCCGTGGTCGAACGACCTCGAGATCGATCGCCTGGGCGAGGGAATCCTGCTGTCGGCGGGGATGGTCGAGGAGGCATACGCGCGGTATGGCCTGTCGGCTAACCGCGCCTCGACTGACCTCGGTACATTCCGTGCCATCGCGAGGCGCTATCCAGAGAAGGAGGCGGCCGCCATCCTGGCCGATCTCGTCGACACGACTCCGGGCGAAGAGGCCGACACTCTTCGCCGCGGCGAAGGGTGTCGGCCTCTTCGAGGAAGCTCTCAGCTTGGCGAGACGCTCACCATGTGACCCGAGAACGCTCACTCCTAGAGCCACTCGGCCCGCACCCTGGCGCCGGCCGGCCGGACCGGGCCGGCCGGGCCGGAGCGCGTGCTAATACTTCATCGGTCCGGGGATTGCCTTGTTCGTGCCGCCCAGGTCGTCCGGGTCGTAGGGATCCTCGAATCCACGGACCTTGTTGTTGGTCGTCGAGTCGTTGGCTCCCCAGCTGCCGATACCGATGTCGTACCCCGAGTTCGGGTGATCGGCTCCAACGTCGAAGACCTTGTTGTTGTCGTACACGCCGGTCAGCGCATAGCCATAGATCCCGATGTCGGAGTTCCCTCGGATGTTGTTCTTGCTGACGGTCGCCGCATCCGCGAGATAGACCAGCACAGCCGTCGCCACGTAGTTGCTGGTCCCCTTCCATTGATTCCCCTCGACGTAGTTCTGGGTCACCATCCCGAAGGCGCCGAAGCCCACCTGGATTCCGTTCGCGGCCAGGTTGTCCTGCGTGGCGCTCTCGAAGACCTTGTTGTGGTGGACGTAGGCGTTGACGTCGCCGTTCGCCACGATGCCGGTCTTCTGCCAGTCGATCAGGTCATTGTGGGCGACCTCCACCGTGACCGTGCCCGGATGGGTCCCGTCGAAGGGCGCATTGCGGATCTCGATCGCGTTGCCTTCCTGGCAGCCGCTCGCGCCCTGGTTGATACGTGCTCCCCGCAACTCGGTCCAGTCGTAATGAGAGACTGGCCGGTCGAAGGAGGAGCCGATGCGCAAGACGCGCTACAGCGAGGAGCAGATCATCCGAGTGCTGCAGGAGGTCGAGTCCGGCCGCACGGTCAAGGACGTGTGCCGAGAGCAAGGCATCGCCGAGGGCACCTACTACCGCTGGAAAGCCAAGTACGGCGGCATGGCCGTCAGCGAGGCGCGGCGGCTCAAGGAGCTGGAGCACGAGAATCGGCGCTTGAAGGCCGCAGTGGCGGATCTGACGCTGCGGGAGCAAGCGCTCAAGGAAGCCCTGCAAAGAAAATGGTGACGCCCGCGGCCCGGCGCGAGGCGGTCCGATTCTTCCGGGACAGCCACCAACTCAGCGAGCGAGGAGCCTGCCGGCTGGCGGCCTTCAGCCGCTCGTCGTTTCGGCGTCCACGCCGCAGAGAGGCTGCGGACCGCCCCTTGCGCGAGCGTCTGCTGGAGCTGGCTTCCGAGCGTCCTCGCTTTGGCTATCGACGCCTGCACGTGATGCTGCTGCGCGAGGGGTGGGCGATCAACCGCAAGCGGGTGTATCGGGTCTACCGCGAGATGGGGCTGGCCGTGCGACGCAAGAAGCGCAAGCGCGTTGCCCAGGCGAACCGCCGGCCCCGGGTCGTGCCGATCCGAGCCAACGTCCAGTGGTCGATGGACTTCATGCGCGACACGCTGGCCTCAGGCCGGGTGTTTCGCACGCTCAACGTCGCCGATGACGCGACCCGGGAGTGCCTGGCGATCGAGGTCGACACCTCGATCTCAGGAGCTCGAGTGGGCCGGGTGCTCGAGCGCGTGGCGCAGGAACGTGGCAGCTACCCGAGCCGCCTGGTGCTGGACAACGGTCCCGAGTGCACGAGCAAGGCGCTCGATCAGTGGGCGTATCTGCGAGGCGTCGAGCTGTGCTTCATCCGGCCGGGCAAGCCGATCGAGAATTGCTTCGTCGAGAGCTTCAACGGGCGCTTTCGCGACGAGTGCCTCAACGTCCACTGGTTTCTCGACCTTGCCGATGCGCGGCGGCGGATCGAGATCTGGCGGGTCGACTTCAACACCGTCCGGCCGCACAGCTCGCTGGGCTACCGGTCCCCAAGCCCTGCCTCTGGAGAGGCGGGGCTCCAGCCGACTGCGTCGACTTCCGCCCCGCTTCCCCCGCCCACCCAAGAGACCGCTACGCGAAGCCGATGACTTCCG
Organism: Thermoanaerobaculia bacterium; assembly: GCA_963781065.1. Taxonomy (GTDB): domain Bacteria; phylum Acidobacteriota; class Thermoanaerobaculia; order Multivoradales; family JAHEKO01; genus CALZJC01. The sequence continues at coordinate 389,541 of CAWAET010000004.1, forward strand.
AGACTCTCATTTCCCGTAGGCGCCAACGGCGGTGTTGCCATTGCCGCTAGTGTTATTGATCAGCGAATTGGACCCGACGCCGGTGTTTCCCTCACCGGTGGCATTGAACCCGAGCACAAACCTGCCACACGCAGTGTTGTCGTTTCCTGAGGTATTTCGTAGCAGTGCAAACGCCCCGCAGGCAGTGTTGCGATTTCCTGTGGTGTTGTCACGGAGCCCGCTCACACCGAACGCAGTGTTGTCGATGCCGGTGCTGTTACTTTGTAGTGCACTATCGCCTCCGGCAGTATTGTTGGTTGGAAAGCTCAATACGCCCGGTGCACCGTCAAGGCCATCTGCCCCGGCAGCACCCGGCGGGCCGATCGGACCCTCAGGGCCGGCGGGTCCAACAGGTCCGATCGCACCGTCTGCACCAGCTGCTCCGGCAGGACCTGTCGGGCCGATTTCACCTTGAGGGCCGGCAGGTCCGACAGGTCCAACCGCGCCGTCAGCACCATCCGCTCCAGCGGGACCCGTCGGGCCGATTGGACCTTCAGAGCCGGCGGGTCCGACGGGCCCGATCGCGCCGTCAGCACCATCCGCCCCGGCAGCACCCGTCGGGCCGATTGGACCTTCGGGGCCGGCGGGTCCGACAGGCCCGACCGCGCCGTCAGCACCAGCTGCTCCGGCAGGACCGGTCAAGCCGATCGGACCTTCGGGGCCGGCGGCTCCGACAGGCCCGACCGCGCCGTCGGCACCATCCGCCCCGGCAGGACCCGTCGGGCCGATTTCACCTTGAGGGCCCGCGGGTCCGACGGGCCCGATCGCGCCGTCGGCACCATCCGCCCCGGCAGGACCCGTCGGGCCGATTGGACCTTCAGGCCCGGCGGGTCCGACAGGTCCGACCGCGCCGTCAGCACCATCCGCTCCAGCGGGACCCGTCGGGCCTGGATCGCCCTGTGGTCCCGGATCACCTTGGGGTCCTTGCGTGAGAATTGGCAGGAGCGTAACACTCAAGTCATTGTTGCCAGGCGTGATTGTCACTGGACGCGTATCAGGGCTCCAACCGGAACCGAGGATTTGTACAGTCACGATATGTTCACCTTCTGGCAGGGCTATGCTCATCGGCGTCAATTTGCCCGTATTACTGCCATCTACCCAAACCTCGGCAAGAGAAGGAAAAGACGTGACTTTAAGAGTTCCATTCGCAGCATAAGCAGGGAGAGCCATAGACCCGGCCAGTACCAAGGCGCTCAATACGAACCCTACACACCTCTTCTTGCTAAAGCTCCTTGGCACTTGAACTCCACTAGTGAACCAAATACCGCGGCTTGTTCTGTTCATGCCTGTCTCCTATCTGATTGGCCGTACTAACGTGTCAGACCGGGTTCCAAACTCAGCAGAGGCAGAAGAGCGCGTCGCCGACGCGTAAGCCTCTCCCCCCGAACACATCGAAATCTTTTACAGTCCACTGCCTAATGACCGAAAGCTCTTTTCGGGAGAAGAAAGAGCTTTGCGTCTCCGGCTCTCGCGGAGTTGTTTCTTGGGTCGCTGTCAGACTGAACCAGAGGAACCGAGATCGCCAATACCCGGCCGGGCAGGAAGCTCCCGCCTATAAGGGTGGCCACCCGCTGCGGCCCCGAATCGCTGGCCAACTCGATATCAGCCCTGCATCCAGAAGCGCCTCGAGGACCGGCACTACCGGCTCCGGCGCATGGATGACCGCCAGCGAGGAGCGCCGACAGCGCGTTCGTGGTCGTCGCGTCACGGTACCCTGCTTGGGGTCGGACCCTCACTTGGTTAGAGTCCACCGATGAGCGATCGGCATCGAGACGATCCCCTGCCCGTCGATCTGCTGGTGGTGGGCGCCGGCCCGGTGGGCCTGGCGTGCGCGATCGAGGCGCGACGCCTGGGCCTGACCGCGCGGATCGTGGACAAGGGGGCCCTGGTGAACTCCATCGTGGGCTACCCGCCACGGATGGAGTTCTTTTCCACGCCGGAGCTCATCGAGATCGGTGGTCATCCGTTCCCCACCGCGGGCTACAAGCCGACGCGGGAGGAGGCCATCGAGTACTACGCCGGCGTCGTCCGCGTCGAGGAGCTCGACGTGCGCCTGTACGAGCGGGTGCTTTCTGTCCAGGGCGAGCGCGACGCCTTCCGGGTCGTCACCGACCGGGCCGAGCACCCGTGCCGCCGGGTGGTTGTTGCCATCGGCTTCTTCGACGTGCCGAATCGCCTGGGCCTGGAAGGCGAGGAACCGCCCCGGGTGGTCCACTACTACCGGGAGCCGTACGCCTACACCGGCCAGCGGGTTGCCGTCATCGGCGGCAAGAACTCGGCGGTCAAGGCTGCCCTGGACTGCTACCGCCACGGCGCCGAGGTCACCCTGATCCACCGCGGGGAAGGGCCCTCGGACCGAGTCAAGTACTGGCTGCGGCCGGATCTCGAGAACCGGATCGCCGAGGGCAGCGTGCGCGCGTTCTTCGGCGCAACCGTGACGGCGATCGAACCGGGCCGCCTGCGCCTGGATACGCCGGAGGGGGAGCGCAAGATCGGCAACGACTTCGTGATCGCCATGACCGGGTACCGGCCCGACTATTCCCTGCTCGAAGCTCTCGGGATCGAGTGGGCCGATGACAACGCCCTGACACCGGTCCACGACCCGACGACCTTCGAGACCAACCGCCCGGGCGTCTACCTGGCCGGAACGGTCTGCGGCGGGCTCCACACCGGCCGTTGGTTCATCGAGAACGGCCGCCACCACGCCCGCCAGATCGCCGCCCACGTCGCTCGGGGCGAGGCTCCGGAGATCGACCTCGAGGGCCGGCACTGGAAGACGGCGGAGTAGGCCTCACCCCAGCCTAGAGCAGCCGGGTCGTTCTCCCCTCCATCAGCGGCCGGAGGTCCTTGCGCACCGCCATCAGCAGCACCAGGCTGGGCACGACCGCCAGCGCGGTGAGGACGAAGAAGAGCGGCCAGTTGCCGCCCAGGGCGTCGACCACCACCCCGCTGCCGGCCGACAGCGTCGTCCGCGACAGGTTGCCCAGTGAGGCGAAGGCGGCGTACTGGGCGGCGGTGTAGGTGCGGTCGCAGAGCTGCGAGATGAAGGCGACGAAGGCCACCGTCGAGATGGCGGTGGTGAACTGGTCGGTGACCACCGCCGTGGTGAACAGCCAGCGCACCGGATGGGCGGCCAGCGCGGCGAACAGCAGGTTGGTGGAGGCCATCGCCACGCCGCACAGGAAGATGCCCTTGAACAGGCCGTAGCGGGCGTTGATCAGGCTGCCGACGACCGAGAAGAAGCAGACCGACAGGGTGCCGAGACCCTTCTGATAGAGGGCGATGTCGGACTTCGAGAAGCCGATCTCGCGGTAGAAGACCAGCGACATCCGCCCCAGGAACGCCTCGCCCACCTTGAACAGGATGATGGTCGCGATGATGATCGCGCCGACCCGCCCGCCGTGGGTCTCGAGAAAGCGCGCCACCGGCATGTAGTAGATCGAGTAGGCGCGCGCCAGGACGTCGGTGCCGCGGCCGCCGCGCCGCACCACGGCCTCCTTGATCAGGAAGAGCAGCGCCCAGAGCGCCAGCGCCGCGGCCCCGAAGAGCCCCCAGAGCAGCGCCATGCCCGGCAGGGCCCGCTCGCCGACCAGGGGAGCGAGACGCGCCGCGGCGTGCGGATGTACGAACAGGGTCAGCAGCAGGGCCGCCGTCCCGGTGGCGGCGAGGGCGGTGCGGCCGACGATCATCCGGCCCGCCCGGGCCAGCGAGGCGCCGACGCTCGTCGCCACCAGCAGCTCGCGCATCCGACGCACGTCCTCCGACTGGCCCGCCTCGCGCTCCGCCGGGGCCGGCTCGGCCACGAAGCGCAGCACCGCCGCGACGCTCACCGCGATCACCCCGAGCGTGACCAGGAAGGTCGCCGGCCAGTACTCCTCCACCCCCCGGTCCTGCAACGCCTGGGCGGTGCCGAGCGCCAGCGCGCCGCCCAGCCCGTAGCCCGCCCACCAGCCGGAGGTCGCCATCGCCGAACCGGGGCCGACCTTCCTCGCCTCCATCCGGCCGATCAGCTCGATCCGGGTCGCGTCGATCGCCACGTCCTGGGTGGCGCTGGCGAACGCAATGAGCAGCGCCCAGACGGACATGGCGACGATGCTCTCGGCGGGGTCGAGCCGCGACAACGCCACCACCCCCAGCGCGATGACCCCCTGCATCGCCACGATCCACGACCGCCGCTGCCCGAGCAGCCGCCCCAGCAGCGGCAGCCGCACCCCGTCGACCAGCGGCGCCCACAGCATGTTGAAGGCGTAGACGGTGAAGACCAGCCCGAACAGCCCGATGCCGCTCCTGCTGAACCCCTCCTCCTGCAGCCAGAGGGTCATCATCGAGCCGATCAGCACCCAGGGAAAGCCGCTGAGAAACCCGAGGAGCAGGATCTGCGCCATCCGCCGGTCGGCGTAGACCGACAGGGCCTCGGACAGGCGCGCCGTCCTCCCTCGGGGCGTCATCGACATGGCCGCCATCGTGTCATCCCGGCAGGCCGCAACGCCATCGAGCCGAGCGCCTGCGGCGTGACCGACCACTTCGACCTCGGATCTTCCAGCCCGCGATCGGGCTGCGTTGGAGGCGCTCCGCCGCGGCAGCCGCGGCGACCGGAGGTGCTAGTCTGAATAGACGTTATTTCGCTCTCGAGGAGGCTCGCAAATGCGGACGATAGGACTCGGCTCGGCCCGGCAGATCCTGCTCACGGCCGCCCTCGCCGTCGCCGCGGTGGCGTGCGCGCCGAGCCGCCCCGGCTCGGCCGGCGAGCCCCACGACCTGACGGCTTTCTCGCTGGTACCGGCCCCGAAGAGCCTGACCCCGGGCTCGGGTGAGCTTCGCGTCCCCGCCAACGTCACGATCGCCGTCTCCGACCCCGACGACGAGAGACTGGGCGAGCTCGCTCGGGTCCTGGGCGCTCTATTCCAGGAACAGGCGGGCTCGGCGGTCGTCATCGACTCAGCGCCGGCGCCCGAGCGGCCCAGGAGCGTCGTGACTCTGACCCTCGACCCCACCGCAGCCGGAGCCGGAGCCGGAGCCGGAGCCGGAGCCGGAGCCGAGGCCTACGACCTGGAGGTGACGCCCGACCACCTGACGCTTCGAGCCGCCTCGCACGCCGGCCTGTTCTACGGGATCCAGACCGTGCGCCAGCTTCTCACCGCGACAGAGGACGGGGCGTGGTCGATCCCTTCAGTCGTGATCCACGACGCGCCGCGCTTCCCCTACCGGGGCATGCACCTGGACGTGGGGCGGCACTTCTTCCCGGTGGAGTTCCTCGAGCGCTACATCGACCTGATGTCGCAGTACAAGATGAACACCTTCCACTGGCACCTGACCGAGGACCAGGGCTGGCGGCTGGAGATCGAGCGCTTCCCCCGCCTCACCGAGATCGGCTCGTGCCGCCGCGAGACGATGGTGGGGAAGAGCTACAGCCCATTCGTCGGCGACGGGACCGAGTACTGCGGCTTCTACACCCAGGCCGAGGCGCGCGAGGATCGTCGACTACGCCGCGGCCCGCTTCGTCACGGTGATCCCCGAGATCGAGATGCCGGGCCACTCGCTGGCCGCGCTGGCCGCGTATCCGGAGTACGCCTGCACCGAAGGGCCGTTCGCGGCGGCGACCGGCTGGGGCGTCTTCCACGACATCTACTGTCCCACCGAGGAGACTTTCGCCTTCCTCGAGGGGGTGCTCGAGGAGGTCCTGGAGATCTTCCCCAGCCGCCACATCCACATCGGCGGCGACGAGGCGCCGAAGGTGCGCTGGCGCGAGAGCCCGAAGGCGCAGGCGGTGATCCGGCGTGAGGGCCTGGCGGACGAGGACGAGCTGCAGAGCTACTTCATCCGCCGCATCGAACGGTTCCTGGTCGAGCGGGGGCGGCGCCTCATCGGTTGGGACGAGATCCTCGAAGGCGGGCTGGCGCCGGAGGCCACGGTCATGTCCTGGCGCGGCACCGAGGGCGGCATCGAGGCCGCGCGGCAGGGCCACGACGTCATCATGACGCCGACCAGCCACGCCTACTTCGACTACTACCAGGGACGGCCTGAGTTCGAGCCGCTGGCGATCGGCGGGTTTCTGCCGCTCGCGGCCGTCTACCGGTTCGAGCCGGTGCCGGCCGAGCTCACGCCGGAGCAGGCCGCGCACGTTCTCGGGGCCCAGGGCAACGTCTGGACCGAGTTCATGAAGACCCCCGAGCAGGTCGAGTACATGGCGTTCCCCAGGGCCCTGGCCATGGCGGAGGTCGTCTGGTCGCCCGCCGAGGCCCGCGACCTGGCGGACTTCGAGCGGCGCCTTGCCGAGCAGCTCGACCGGCTCGAGGCTCAGGGCGTCAACTTCAGAATCCCCGAGGTGAGGGGCCTGGAGCACGACCGGGTGGGCCTCGACGGCCGCTTCACCGTCGCGCTCGACTCGCCGTTCGACGACGAGCGGATCCACTACACGCTCGACGGCAGCGAGCCGACCGGCGCGTCGCCCCGCTACGCCGGACCGATGGAGATCGAGACCGACGAGGCGGGAACCGTGGTCGCGGCGCGGGTCGTCCTCGACAGCGGCCGCGCCGGGACGCTGCGGCGGGCTCGCTTCCGCAAAACGACCCTGCGGCCCGCCGAGGGAGTCGATCCGGGCGGCCTGTCGGCCGGCCTCGAGTACGACTACGTCGAGTACGGCCACCGGGTCTCGTCGGTGGACCAGCTGGCGGACATCGAGCCGGCTTCGACCGGAGTCGTCTCGGACGTCTCCCTCGAGGCCGCCGAGCGCGACGAGCTTTTCGGCCTCCTCCTCACGGGTTATCTGGACGTGCCGACCGGGGGGGTCTATACCTTTACTCTCACCTCCGACGACGGCGCACGGCTGCTCGTCGGCGAGGAGCTGGTGGTGGACAACGACGGCATCCACGGGGTCTCCGAGCGGGCGGGGATGATCGCTCTGGCGGCGGGTCTCCATCCCCTGACGATCCGGTACTTCCAGCGCGGCGGCGAGCGCGTGCTCGCGCTCGGAGTCGAGCTCGAGGGCTCCGGCGAGCGGCTCGACCTCGGGGGGGCGCTCTATCACCAGGCGACCCGCCGGTCGTCGTAAAGACCGGCTGGTATAGGCTCGTTCGATGAAAATCCACTATCTCGAAATCGTGACGCAGGATGTCGACTCGGTGTGCGCGACCTACGCGCGGTTGCACGGCGTGACCTTCGGCGCCCCGGACGCCGGGCTGGGCAACGCTCGGACCGCGCCGCTACCGGGCGGCGGCATGGTCGGCGTGCGGGCGCCGATGGCTGAGGCGGAGGCGCCGGTGGTGCGGCCCTACTTCCTGGTGGACGACATCGAGGCCGCGGCCGCCGCCGCGGTCGAGGCGGGGGCCGAGATCGCGCACCCGCCGCTGGAGCTGCCCGGCCATGGGACGTTCGCCATCTTCATCCAGGGCGGCATCCACCACGGCCTCTGGCAGGTCTAGCCGGGCGGCGCCTGTTCCAGGCGAACGGTCCCACCGTCGCGCTCGATCGTCAGCACCAGCTCCGGGCTGGCCAGCTCGGCGCGGACGGCGGCGAGGTCGAGGTCCCGGGCCGGCTTGCCGTTGAGGGCAACGATTCGATCGCCGGCAACCAGGCCGATGGCTTCGGCTGGCGAGCCCGGTTCCGTGCCCATCACCTGGATCGTACCGTCGGGCGACGGCATCGCCCGCAGGCCGAAGCGCGGCCCCTCGCCGCCGGCATTCCGCACCATCCGGTGGGCGACCGGACCGGATTCCGACGGCTGAGACCTGCCGGTCAGCGCCAGCCGTTCGTTCTCCCAGTCGACGTGAAGCACCAGCCCTCTCAGGCCGGAGGTCCCGAGGTTGGCCACGGGGAGGTCCGAAAGCACGATCTGGCCGAGCGGGATCTCCACGTCGCCGATCCTCGCAGAGCCGTCGATCGGTGCGCCGCGGATCTCGAACTCGGCGTCGACGGTCCTGCCCCGACCGAGGGTGCTGACGGGGCCCGTGAGGGGCAGGCGATCTTCAAAACCGCTTGGTATCGACAGCACGCCCGGGCTGCCCGTGTCGAGGTGGCCCTCGATCACCAGGTCGCCGATCCTCACCGGGATGTCCAGCAGCGGCGCGCTGGCGCCGAAGGGCAGCCAGGTTTCGATGCCCGCCGGCGGCTTCTCGCCCAGGGAGATCGTGTTGCGCGCGAAGTCCAGCGTCAAGGCGCCGTGCTCACGGAACAGCGTCGGCCCGACGACTCCGCTGCCGAGGCCGTGGCCGTCCATGTCGAGTACGATCGCCTTCAGCTCGTCGACGGCGGCGCCACCCAGGGCGATCGACTCGACCCGCACCACGTCGACCGGAACCGGCGTCCCTTGCATCGGGCTTCTCAACTCGTCGCTGCCCACGACCTCGAGCCCCAGCTCGTCGACCAGCGACCGCATCACCAGCAGGGCCGGCGAGCCGGTGTCGAGAACGAAGGGGTAGGGGCCCTTGCCGTTGACCATCAACTGGACCATCGGCCGCCCGGACTCGAGATCGAGGGAGGAGGTGGCCGCGAAGGCGGCGCCCGCGGTCGAGAGCATGAGGAGCATTGCGACTACGACGAGGCTGTTCTTCACGGATGGGCTCCTTTACGGGTGTGTGCGGTGACGGGTTGACTTGACTTCTTTGTTACGAATCGTAATATAGCAGACATGAGTGAAGAGCGCAACAAGCGGGCCTTGACCGAGCTGGAGGGCGCCACCCTGGGCGTCGTCCTTCGCGACGGGCCCTGTACCTCCTACGCCGTCAAGGAGTTGTTCCGGGCCTCCCCGTCCGAGTTCTGGAGCGGCAGCGCGGGCTCGATCTACCCGTTGATGCAGCGGCTCGAGACCAGGGGTCTGGTCGCTTCCGAGCAGGGCTCGACCGGCCGCCGCAGCCGCAAGGAGTACCGCATCACGGCCGCGGGCCGCCGGGCCTTCCGGCGATGGCTGACCGACGCCGAGCGGGCCGCCGGAATGGGTTTCGACCCGCTGCGCACACGGCTGGTTTTTTTCGACCAGCTCTCACCCGAGGCGCGCGCCCGGTTTCACGCCGCGGTCCTTGCCGCGATGGACGTCCTGCCGCCGCCCTCGGGCGTGGCCCCGGGACTGGAGTCCCTGCACCGGACCTGGAACCACGCCCGCCGTGACGCCTTCCGGCGGGTCCTCACGGCCCTGGACGATGCGCAGCGAGGAGGACGGTCGGGCTAACGCAGCCGAGCCGCGATCCCGCCCAGCGTCGCGCCCAGCGCAGCCCGCCGCATCTCGGCGATGGTGTCGCCCGGGGCGGCCTCCGCGAGCGCCGCCGCCAGGGATTCGAGCCCTGCGGCCAGCTGCTCGTCGCTCCCGCCGTCCGCGAGCCGCGCGGCTGAGCGGTCGAGCGTCGCGGCGAGCTCGCGCGCGAGCGACTCCGGCAGCCTGTTACTGCGCCCCAGCTGATCCAGATACGCCCGTGCCACGACCGGCTCGGCCGGCCAGTCGACCCGGAACTGCTGCTGCGGGTTGAACACGCCCCCCTGGTCGGCGAGGGCCGCGGCGGCGATCTCGGCCTCGGACAGGTGCTCGCTGGGCACCAGCGCCAGCACGTCCAGGCCGCGGGCGATCTCGGTGCCGTAGATCCGGCCGCCGTACCAGTAGGTCGACCAGTAGCCGCCGAGGATCAGCTCCTCGGCGTCGATCGGGCCGCGGTCGAAGTAGGCGATCTCGAACGGGTTGGCCGAGTCGGTGAAGTCGACCACCGAGAGGCCGCCCTGGTACCAGGCCTGGACGAAGACGTCGCGGCCCGGCACGGGCACGATCGAGCCGTTGTGCGCCACACAGTTCTCCTCGTCCAGCTGCGGCGCCGGCATCTTGTAGTGGGCGCGGAACTCGAGCTCGAGCCCCTTCTCGGTCGGACACGATGTCGTAGATCGCGTCCGCGCCCCAGGTGAGCGGGTCGTAGGTGCGGCAGCGCGGCCGGCTGCCGCCACCCCACTCGTCGGTGAAGATGACCTTGGTGCCGTCGTTGTTGAACGTCGCCGAGTGCCAGTAGGCAAAGCCCTGGTCGACGACCGCGTCGATCCGCTTGGGGTGCCGCGGGTCGGAGATGTCGAACAGGATCCCGTTGCCCGAGCAGGCGCCGGCGGCGATCCCACGCTCGGGGAACACGGTGATGTCGTGGCACTGATCGGTCTGGCTGGTCTCCTGGGTGTCCTCGCCGTGGTCGCCGCCTTTCCACAGCCCGGCCAGGACACCCGACTCGGGATCGGCGAAAACGGCCGGGCTGTCGACGATACGCGCCTCGGCCGGCCGGTCGACCGGGATCTCGATGACGTCGATGCGGAACAGCGCGGTCCGCTCGTCGCCGGGGGTCTCGTCGACGCAGCCCGCCATCTCCTCATCGTCGCGCACCGAGGCGGTGCCGGAGTTGTAGACGATGATCTTGCCGTCCTCGCCCGCGCCGTTCATCTGGGCGCCTTCCATATGGGGCCCCGAGACGACCGAGTGGGTGTGCGAGCCGCGGCAGGTCTGGACCGCGCCGACCTGCACCGGCCGCGTCAGGTCGCTGATGTCGATGATCCGCAGGCCCCGGAAGCGCTCGGCGCTGACGTCTTCGCTGACGCCCTCGAGCCCGCAGTCGAGCCGCCCCCGGGTCTGCTCGACCGACATGATCAGCAGGTCGCCGACGATCGAGACGTCGCCCTGCCCGCCCGGGCAGACGACGGAGCTGAGCAGCTCCGGCCACCCGTCGCCGAGGAGCCGGTAGACGTTGAAGCCGTGGTAGTTGCCGACCACCATCACGTCGCCCGAGAAGGCCATGTCGGTGTTGGCGAAGCTCAGAAGCGGCGAGCGTGCGTCCTTGTCGTCTTCCTTCTTGTCGCTGTCCGCATCGTCTTGCGCCTCCTGGGGATCCGCGTCGGCCGCGGCGGCGTCACCCGCCTCGCCCGCTGCTTCGGCCCCGGCGCTCGCCTGCTTCGGGAGGTCCTTCCGCGGGCGCTTGGGCGGCAGCCCGGCCGGGTTGCTCGGGTCGAAGAAGCCGGCCGGCTTGGGCAGCGAGGCGACGAGCTCCAGGTTGAGCAGCGCCTGGCCGGCATCCTCGAAGCCAGGAGCCAGCGTCGCGCGCGGGTCGCTGGAGAGCCCGGCCAGGAGCGCGTTCATGCGCTCGATCTCGGCGCTCTGGCCGTTGGTTATCTCGCTGGTGAACTCGAACAGCACCGGATCGTAGGCCGAGCCCGGCTGCTCCAGCAGCTCCTCGACCATCTTCACCGCGCCCTCGTGGTGGGGAATCATCAGCTCGAGGAACAGCCGGTCGAACGCCGTGTCCTTCACGGCCGCGAGCTCGGCCATCTGCTCCGGCGTGGCCATGCCGGCCATCGTGTGATGGGTGTGCATCGCCTCGTGCGCGGTCGGGTCCGGCACGCTCTCGCCGCGCTCGCGCAGCCAGTTCTGCATGAACTCGATCTCGTCTCCCTGCGAGGCGTTGATCCGCCCGGCGACGTCGATCAGCTCGGGCCGGTTGGTGCGGTCGGCCACCAGCGCGGCCATCTCGAGGGCCTGGTGATGGTGCGGGACCATGTCCTGCATGAACCGGGCGTCGGCCGGCGAGTAGCTGGTGTCGGCGATCTCGATCGCCTCCTCGGCGCTGAGCTGCCGCGCCGGCTCGCCAGGCGCGCCGGGCTGGATGATCGGTACCTGGGCCACGCCGGGGGCCGCCAGGACCGCCAGGGCCCCGCCCAGGCAGGCGCAACGAAGGTTTCGGATGAGGGAATCACGAGATGCGGTCATGGCTTCGCTCCTGGGCTGAGATCGGGAATCGGGGGTACGGGTCGCTCACCCTATCGCGATCGAGCCGGTCGACAGCCGAGTCTCTGAATCCAGATAGAATGACGGCTCATCGTGCCCGCGAACGCAGCGAGTTTCGGGCCACCAGCCGCAAAACCTCGAGCAACAGGAGAAGACGATATGACCGAAGAAGACAAGGGACTTTGGGACAGGGCCAAGGATCTGGCCGAAGATGCCGTCGACGAAGCCCAGGAAGCGGCCGGTGATGCCGCCGAGTCTGCCGTCGGCTTCGCCAAGGGGGCAGCGAAGAGCGCCATGGGGGCGACGGGCGATGCGGTCGAAAGCGCCAAGCAGATGGCCGGTAGTGCCAAGGACGCCGTGACCGGTGCCGCTGGCGCCGCCATGGGCAAGGCTGGCGCGCTGGCGGGCGCCGCGGCCGACCGGGCAGCAAAGGTGAAGGACGGCGCGGTCGATATGGCCTCGGACGCGGCCGAGACCGTCGCCAACCGGGCGGGTGACGTCAAGGACGCGATCTTCGACCCGCTCTCCGACGACGACACCGAAGCCTGAGCCGGTCGGCCGCCGGCAGCGGGCGAGCCCGGACGCCTACTCTTGCTCGACCCAGTGGTTGACCATCATGTTGACGTCCGACCAGGTGATCCCGTCCGACCAGGTTATGCCGTCCGACCAGATGAGGCCGTCGCTCCACAGCAGTCCGGAGCTCCAGGTGTATTCGTCGGACCAGAGCAGGCCGTCCGACCAGAGCAAGCCGTCCGACCAGGCGTAGCCCTGGTGGAAGTGATGGCCGTCGCTCCACAGCAGGCCGTCGCTCCAGGTGAGGCCGTCGCCTTCGAGCTCCATCAGGTAGTAGGCGCCGTCCTCGTCGCGGTTGGCCCGGCCGCCGAAGTGCTGCTCGCCCGCCAGGTCCAGACCGACGTCCAGGCCGTTGTTGGCGCAGCCGGCGGACCAGTCGTAGGCCGCGTCACGGGCGTTGACCAGCCCGGCCCCCTGCTGGAACACGGTGTAGGCCAGCTTCAGCTCGCCAGTCACCGGGTCCTCCTCCACCGCCGGCCTGGCGTTGGCCATCAACCGGCACTTGAGGTCGTCCGGGGTCAGGCCCGGGTCCGCCTGGAGCATCAGCGCGGCGACTCCCGAGACCACCGCCGTGGCCTGTGAGGTGCCCGACATCGTGAAGTAGCTGGCGCCGTTGTGGAACTCCGGGTGCTCGGCGGCGATAAGCGACTTCTCCGACATGAGACCCATCACGTGGCCGCCGGGAGCAACCACTTCGGGCTTGACAAAGCCCTCGTAGGTGGGCCCGGCGGAGGAGAACGAGGCCAGGAAGTCGTCGTTCGGGTTATTGCTGGCGGCGTCGGACATGGCGCCGACGGTGATGACGTAGGGCACGTTGCCCGGCACCCCGATGGTCATGGCGTCGGGGCCGCGGTTGCCGGCCGAGGCAACGACCACAACACCCATCTGCCAGGCCTGCATCACCGCCTGGTTGAGCGGATCGTCCCAGTAGAAGGAGATCGGCTCGGCGCTGAACGAGAGGTTGAGCACCCGGATGCCGTAGCGGTCCTTGTTGGCTACCACCCAGTCGATTCCGCGGATGACGTCCAGATAGGTGCCCCTGCCGTCAGCGTCGAACGACTTGACCACCACCAGGTCGGCATTGGGGGCGACGCCGTTGTAGACCCGGTTGTTGCCCTTGAGCTTGGCGAGGTAGCTCGAGGCCGCGACGCTCGAGACGTGGGTACCGTGGCCGCTGAGGTCGGTGGCGACGTCGGGGACGTCGAGCAGCTGCGCCACGATCGGCCCGGTGGTCTCGATGTCGGCGATGGCGTTGTACTGGGCCAGGATCCGATCTTGGCCGTGAATGTTCTGGGCGACGCCCTCCTCGATCTGGGTGCCATCGGTCCAGACACCGGTGTCGAGAAAAGCGATCGTCACTCCCGATCCGTCGATGTCGGCGCGGTGCAGCTTGTCGGCGTCGATGAAGGCCGGGTACTCGGTGTCGAGGCCATGGTGCTCGGTCTTGTTGTCGTTGCCGTTCCCGTTGCCGTTGCCGTTCCCGTTGCCGTTCCCGTTGCCGTTGCCGTTGCCGTTGCCGTTCGAAGACCCATCGTCACCCTTGTCTTTCTTGGCCGTCTCGGCGGTGCGGTTCTGGTAGATCCGGATGCCGGCGCGGGCCTTCATCGCGGCGGCCTGGTCGGCGTCGAGACGGGCGCCGACGGCGTTGATGATCTCGAGGCGGTGGGTCAACTCGCCCTCGATCGCGGTCACGGCCCGAGCGGCCTCTCCGAGCGGTTGCGGCCTGGACGATGAACTCGGCCGGGGGCGGCGGCAAGGCGCTCGGCGCGACCGGCGCGATCCAGGCCAGCGCGGCGACCGCCATGCACGGCACGGTCCGACTCCATCTCCCCCGCTTCGCTCGTTTGGCTTTCATGACGGCCTTCATGATGCCCTCCAGCTTTCAACCATGCGTGTCAGCGACCGAACATAGCTGCGCAACCCTCGTGCCAAGACAGGTTTGGCCGGAGCGCAGCCGGAACCACGCTCCACCAGGGCGAAAAAATCCCTAATCAATCGATAGTTAGGTAGGCCGGTGGCTCCTGGCACCGGGACGGTGGGCGCCAGGTAGATGCGCCAGAAACAGCTCCTGGAAACAAACCGGCGGATCGCAAGCCGGTTTTGCGGCGACCTCGGGGCGCTCAGGCTCCGCTTTTCGGCTCTTCCAGGCTGACCTCGACGATCAGGTCGGCGGCCAGCCGTTCCAGCCGCGAGCGCATCTCGTCGACGGTCAGCGACACCGGCGCCTTGAGCCGCGCCCGCGCCTGGAAGAGCCGCTCGCCCGACATCGGCGCGTCGACGACCCCGGTCTCGAGCTCCTCGACGTTGACCCCGCTCGCCGCCAGCGCCGCCGCCAGGCCGTGGACGATACCGGGGTGGTCCTGTCCCACGAGCTGGAGCTCGAGGAAGCGGGTGTCGGGCGGGGCCGGCTCGTCGGCCGCTCGCGCCACGATCACCGAGACGCCCTGGATGCCGCGCAGGGCACGCTCGAGCTCGGCGGCGCCCTCGGCCGGCGCCTGGATCCGGAGCAGGCCGGCGAACTCGCCCGCCAGCTGGACCATCCGGCTCTCCGCCCAGTTGCCGCCGTGAGCCTCGACGATCGCCGCCACCGCTTCCACCAGGCCCGGCCGATCCCGGCCGATGAGGGTCATCACCAGGGACTGATTCATGGGCTCATCTTGCCACGCCGCGACCGCACGCGCCGGCCTGGCTGAGCCGGCCGGGGCGGCCTCCGTCGGGGGACTGGCGCCGGAACGCGACGCCGATCGCTGTCGTCTACTGCCGGGTGGCTTCGGCGCCGAGGTCGATCCGGACGTCGTGGCCGACGACGAGCCCGCCGGTCTCCATCGCCTTGTTCCACTCGAGACCCCAGTCGCGCCGGTCGACGGTCAGGCTGCCCTCGATGCCCAGGCGCATCAAGCCCCACGGGTCCTTGATCGGGCCCGACATGCTGAACGGGAAGCTGACCTCCTTGGTCACCCCGCGCATGGTGAGGCCGCCGGTCACCACGAAGCCGTCGTCGCTCTTCTCGACCATGGTGCTCTTGAAGACGATCGTCGGGTGGTTCTCGACGTCCAGGAAGTCGGCGCTGCGCAGGTGCTCGTCGCGCTGGTCGTTGTCGGTGTTGATCGTGGCGGCGTCGATCACCACCTCGACGCCGGAGCTCGCCAGATCTTCGGGATCGTAGCGGATCGTCCCCTGCAGGGTGCCGAAGTCGCCGCGCACGTTGGTAACCGTAAGGTGGCGCACCTTGAAGCCGACCGAGCTGTGGCTGCCGTCGATGGTGTAGAGGTTCGGGTCCGCTGCCTGCTCTTCGGCCGCCGCTGCGGGGAGCGAGAGGACGAGAGGCAGGACCGCAAGAAACAGGGTTGTCGTGGACAGGCGTTTCGAGATCATTTGCAAACTCCTTTTCATCTGCTTGGGGGGAATTCTAACCAGCCGGATACCTGGTTTCTCTATCTCGCGGGCATTCCCCACGGTTCCAGCGCGATCCGACGTACCGTGCTTAGCAATTCGCCAGAAAGGGCCGGATCGGTTGCTCGCCCTCCTGCCCGACGTTTCCTGCCCCGTAATTGACTGGCTTAGCCGCGGCCGGACTTGCGGCCAGAATGGCGGCCAGACCCTCGTTTCGAGCGGTGGTTGTATGAACTGCCCGAGTCACTGTCGGAGTCACTGACCGAACCACTGTCGGAGTCACTGTCCGAGTCGCTGTCGGAGTCACTGTCGGAATCCCCGTCCGGGTCGCCGTCACAGTCGCCACTCAAGTCGCTGTCGGAATCGCTGTCCGAGTCGTCGCCCGAGTCACTGTCCGAGTCGTCGCCCGAATCGCTGTCCGAGTCGTCGCCCGAATCGCTGTCCGAGTCGTCGCCCGAATCGCTGTCCGAGTCGTCGCCCGAATCGCTGTCCGAGTCATCGCCCGAATCGCTGTCCGAGTCGTCGCCCGAATCGCTGTCCGAGTCATCGTCGCAGTTGGCGCGATAGGGAAAGTCGTAGTCCAGGACGTTGTCGTCGACCACCGTGTTGTTGAGCTCGTCGCCCGCGGCGGTCATCACCACCACGACCGAGGTCGTCTGGCGACCCTCGAGCGGTCCGCCGGCGTCGAAGTTGCTCGCCGCGACGCGCACGATCCAGGTCCCGGCTTCGACCTCGAACTGATAGCGGCCGTCGCCGTCGGTCAGGGTGTCGCGGACCAGACCGCCGAAGTCGTCGAGAAGCTCGACCCGCACGCCCGGCACGCCCGGCTCGTTGCCGTCCTGGTCGCCGTCGCCGTTACGATCCACGAAGACGGTGTCGCCGACCAGGAATGGGCTCGGCGGAGTGGGGCAGGAGTTGACCACGCCGGCGCACAGCAGCGTCGTGTCGAAGCGGAAAGCGTTCAGGTTCTCCAGGTCGCGGTTGATCACCCGCACCTCGTAGATGCCGGCCGGCAGCTCGGCTACCTCGACGTCGGGCGCGAAGCCGTTCTCGTCGGCACCGCCCTCGGGGGTGGCGATGCGGAACATCTCCCACTCCTTGTTGCCCGAGGGGTTTTCGTTCACGGCCAGCAGCGAGCCGTCCGGGGCGTAGACCTCGTAGGTGATCGGTCCGGGGCGCGTCAGGGCGCGCAGCAGAGTGGTGTCGGTGGCGAACGTCCGATCGTCGGGGGGGAGGCCGGTGGAATTCGGGGTGCCGGCCGCGACGCCCTCGTAATTGGCGAAGCCAAACGTCGCCCAGGGCGGCAAGAAGGGGTCACCGGGGGTGTTCTCGTCATCGGTGTCCGAATTGCTGCCGTCGTAGCTCCCGTGGTCGAGGTCGCCGTCCCAGATCACAAGCTCGCTCCGGGGCCGTCTGAGGACGATAAAGAAGCCGGTCGAGCCGTCGTTGGTGGTCGGCTCCAGGCTGGCGGGGATATCGGTGATGTCGAAGTTCGGATAGAGGATCTGCAGGGTCTCGAACGAGTTCACCGAGGAGGAGAACGAGAACGACTGTGCCTGCAGCTCCAGCGTGGCCACGCCGCCGGTCCGGAGCTTGAAGTCACTGCGCACCGTGGCTCCGCCGGTCTCGCCGAGCAGGACCTCGAGACGGTAGAAGTAGGCGCCGCTCGGAGCCTGTGCCTCGGGCACGTTGGCGAACGTGAAATCGGTCCAGGCGTTGTCCGCCATCGTCGCGCCGTCGAGGGTGGCGATCTCGAACGTCGAGGCGCCGTCTTTCAGCGGATCGGCGAAGAGCCGAAAGCCCAACTCGGCGGTGGGCGGTGCGGCCAGCGACAGGTCCCAGAAGCCGCCGGTCTCGCCGTCGAAGACCCCGAAGCCGAACGAGTCGCTTCCCGCCGGCGCGGCGAGAATGAGCTCGAGCCGGGTGCCAGTGAGCGTGGCCAGCCCGACGCCGTCGGTGATCGACAGCATCCGTCCGTCATCTACGTTGCAGCTCGGCAGACAGAACTGCGCCCAGCTCGGGGTTGACAGCACCGTCATCATGACGGCCGCGGTCAGCAAGGTCGTCATTGTCCGCGTGGTGGCGAGGCATGCGCTGAGTCGTTTCATTTCGGCAGATTCTCCGTTCGGCGCACCGGCTGTCGCAGAAACGCTCGGCCCGTGTACTCGTCCATTGGGGTTCAGTCAGTTGGTCCGGTCTTCACGCCGCCTTGGAGCGTTCGGTCATGTAGAGCGGTAAGCGAATCAATAGACAGCAACTACCGTGCCAACCAGGGTTTTGACGGGACGACGCCCCCCCGGGCAGGCCAAAGTCGGAACCCTGGCGACCGGGCCGCCCCTTGTTCTGCGACAGGCCGGCCCGAGGCGGCGCGGTGCTCACCACCAGCCGCCCGGACAAGGGCGGCGCGGCGTGAGCCTTGGCTCCGGGGGCTAGCGGCCCGTGGTAGGAGTCTGGACGGTCGCGTTGTGGTCGGCCCCGGCGGCGACCGGTCTGCGCTCCAGCCTGGCGCGCTCGATGACCACCGGCTCGATCGGCCGGTGGAAGGCGACCTCGCCATCCCACCGCTCCTCGACTTCGACGTTGCCGACCGCCTCGAGCACGTCGAAGCCCTCGATCAAGAGACCAAAGACCGCGTAGCGGCCGTCGAGGTGGGGCCGCGGCGCGTGGCAGACGTAGATCTCGGTGCTGCCGCTGTCGGGGTCGGCGTCGCGCGCCAGCCCGAGGGCGCCGGTGACGTGCGGGTGGGCGCCGAACTCGCCCTTGACGGTCGGGCGGCCGTTCTCGCCGCCGTCGCCCGCCTGGATGACGTGGCCCTTGACCACGCGGTAGAAGGGCAGGCCGTCGTAGAAGCCCTCGGCGACCAGGGCCTTGAAGTTGGCCGTGGTCAGGGGAGCTTCGGCTTCGAAGAGGCGGAAGACCATGGTGCCGCGGCTGGTCTCGAGGACCGCGACCTCCTCGGTCGGCTCTTCGGTGGCGGCGCTGTTTTCGTCGGAGCCAGGCTGTGCTTGGCGGCCGGGCTTCGCCTCCGGGCGCCCCGTCGCTTCGCTTTGGATGTTCATGCTTCGCTCTCGGGGCGCCGCTCCGGTTACGCCCTCCGTTGGAGTCGGGCTCGGGGAGTTGGGCTCGGCCGTGCCAGCAACCGTGCCGCCAGTAACGGCACCGTCCGGCTGCGCAGTCCAGTCAGCACCCGCGGTCGCCACGACGAGGCAAGCCGCAACGACCACGAGCAGAGCGAAAACGTGACGAACGCTCACGATCCCTCCCTTGCCGCCTGGCGGGTGAAGGCGGCGGCGATCGACTCGTTGTAGGGCGGCTCGAGCACGCCCTCTTCGGTGATGATGGCGGTGATCAGCTCGTGGGGGGTGACGTCGAAGGCGAAGTTGGCCGCCGGCGCCCGGTCGGGGGCGATGTCGGCGCCGAAGACGTGCGTCACCTCGTCGGCCGAGCGCTCCTCGATGGGGATCTCGTTGCCGGTGGGGGTGTCGCGGTCGATGGTCGACAGCGGCGCCGCGACGTAGAACGGCACGCCGTGGCGATTGGCCAGCACCGCCGCGGTATAGGTGCCGATCTTGTTGGCGGCGTCGCCGTTGGCGGCGATCCGGTCCGAGCCCACCACCGCCCGATCCACCAGCCCGCGCGCCATCAGGATGCCGACGCTCGAGTCGGTGACGATCTTGTAGGGGATCTTCAGCCTGCCGAGCTCCCAGGCCGTCAGCCGGGCGCCCTGAAGCAGCGGCCGGGTCTCGTCGACCCAGACCTGAGAGACCTTGCCGTCCCGGAACGACGAGGTGATGACACCCAGGGCGGTGCCGTAGCCGGCGGTCGCCAGGGCGCCGGTGTTGCAGTGCGTGAGCACCCGGTCGCCGGCGGCAAAAAGCTCGGCGCCGAAGTCGCCGATGGCGCGACACGAAGCGACGTCGGCGGCGTGCAGCGCATGCGCCCAGTCGAGCAGCGCGGCGGTCGCCGCCTCGGCGCCGCCACCGATCTCCCGCTCGAAGACGACCCGCCCGCGCTCGAGCGCCCAGCGCAGGTTGACCGCCGTCGGGCGGGTGGCGCCGAGCAGGTCCGAGACCTCGGCGAAGCGCTCGCGCGGATCCTGGCCCGCCCGGGCGGTCCTGAGCCCGACCACCAGGCCGTAGGCGGCGGTCACGCCGATCGCCGGCGCGCCGCGCACCGCCAGGCGGTAGATGGCGTCGGCGACGATCTCGGGCGTGGCGCAGTCGATCCACGTCTCCTCGCGGGGCAGGCGGGTCTGGTCGAGCAGCTTCAGGCCGTCGTCCCAGCGGATCGGGGAGAACTCTTCGCTCATGCCGGCGATTCTACCCACGAACCACCCGGGCCACCGCTACAATCACCGCTCCAGCAAGAGGAGACCCCCCGTGAAAGGCGACCCCAAGAACCGCGGTTTCTCGACCCGAGCCATCCACGCCGGCCAGCCCCCCGATCCGCGGACCGGCGCGGTCGCCGTGCCGATCTACCAGAACGTCACCTACGTCCAGGACGAGCTCGGCAAGCACAAGGGCTACGAGTACGCCCGCGTCCAGAACCCGACCCGTGAGGCGCTCGAGGCCAACGTTGCCTCCATCGAAAGCGGCAAGGCGGGGCACGCCTTCGCCTCCGGGATGGCGGCCATCTCGACCCTGGTGTCGCTGCTCGAGTCCGGCGACCACGCGGTCGTTTCGAGCAACGTCTACGGCGGCACCTATCGCCTTTTCACCCAGGTGCTCGAGCGCTACCGGCTCTCCTTCAGCTGGGTCGACACTTCGCGGCTCGACGAGCTGCGAGGGGCGATGACGCCGCGCACCCGGCTGGTGCTGGTGGAGACCCCGACCAATCCGTTGATGGAGATCACCGACCTGGCCGGCGCCGCCGAGATCGCCCACGCCGGCGGCGCCCTGCTGGCGGTCGACAACACCTTCATGTCGCCCTATCTCCAGCGGCCGCTGGAGCTCGGCGCCGACATCGTGATGCACTCGGCCACCAAGTTCCTGGGCGGCCACAGCGATGTGCTGGCCGGCGTCCTGGCCACCAGCGACGACCGCGCCGCCGAGTGGTTCTCCTTCATGCAGAAGTCGGCCGGCGCGGTCCTCGCGCCGTTCGAGAGCTTCCTGCTGCTGCGCGGCATCAAGACGCTGGCGGTGCGGATGGAGCGCCACGAGACCAGCGGCCGCGCGATCGCCGAGCTGCTCGCCGGCCACCCGAAGGTGCAGCGGGTGCTCTACCCGGGCCTGCCCGACCACCCCGGGCACGAGCTGCACGGCTCTCAGGCCTCGGGTTTCGGCGCCCTGATCACTTTCGACGTCGGCAGCTTCGCGGCCGCCAAGCGGCTGCTCGACCGGGTCGAGGTGATGGCCCTGGCCGAGAGCCTGGGCGGTGTCGAGACCCTGATCTCCCACCCGGCCTCGATGACCCACGCCTCGGTGCCGGCCGAGAAGCGCGCCGAGATCGGCCTGACCGACGGCATGGTCCGGATCTCCGTCGGCCTCGAGGACCTCGCGGACCTCACCGCCGACATCGAGCAGGCGCTCGCCGCCGTCTGAGCGAACGGTTCGCCGCTCCGACGGTGGCCTCCTGGTGAACGCGGCCGCTCCTTGTGCACAACCGGAGGGCGCAGCCGGAGTGGGCGCCCCCGAGGAGCGAAGCCTTGGCTGCGAGCGCAGCGACCGGGGAGCGACCACGCAGGCGGAGCCCGGCCCTAGTGCACAACCGGCCCTCAGGCTCCCCCGGGGTCAGGGGTTCAGGTACCCGAGCGCCCGCAGCATCTCCTCCTGCTCCGCCGTCCGCGCCCCCGCCCCCCGCTCCTCGAGCCGCTTCTGCAGCGCCCGGCGATGGCTCTCGAAGGCCGCCTGCAGCCGCGCCGCCTCGCGCGGCAGCGGCGCGGCGTCACGGCCACCCGAGGCGAGGTCGACCTTCTCGAACGGATCGCGCGACAGGTCGAACACCCCGGACCGTCGCCGGTTCTGCCAG
The DNA here is from genome assembly GCA_963781065.1 of Thermoanaerobaculia bacterium. Classification (GTDB taxonomy): domain Bacteria; phylum Acidobacteriota; class Thermoanaerobaculia; order Multivoradales; family JAHEKO01; genus CALZJC01. Next base: position 411,247 of record CAWAET010000004.1, read on the forward strand.
AGCAGCTTGTACGGCCAGCGGTAACCGGCCAGCGCCGTGATGCGCTCGTCGGCGACGCTGGCGCCGTAGGACCACCACTCCTCGCGCGGCCGGCACTCGCCGTCCCGCCAGCAGCCGACCTGGGATCGGCCGCTCATCCCGTCGGGCGCCGGCAGGCCGACCAGGTCGAGCAGGGTCGGCATGAGGTCCTCCATCAGCACCGGCCGATCGGCGATCCGCCGTCCCGCCGGCACACCCGGACCGCGGAGCATCCAGACGATGCGCAGCTGATCTTCCTGGGTGTAGGTGGCGTGGCCGATCGCGCCGAAGCGGTAGAGCCCCTCGCCGTGGTCGGAGACCACCGCCCAGAGAGTCTGCTCGGCCAGGCCGCGCGCGGCGAGGAACTTCTCGAAGCGGTCCAGCCAGCCGTCCATGAAACCGATCTCGGCGGCGTAGGCTTCCAGGATCTCGGACTGCGGCGGCATCTTGGTGCGGCCGCGGAAGGTCACGGTGACCCGGGCGGGGTCGGCGCCCGGGTTGTCGAGCTCGACCCGGTACGGCTCGAAGAGCCAGGTCTCGCCGGCCGCCGGCTCGGGCAGCGAGGCGAGCTCGACCGAGTCGAACCGGACCAGATCGAGCACCAGGGCGGTGTTCTTGTAGTCGTCGGGCCGCGCCCGGCGCAGCGACTCCCAGGCAACGGTGTGCCTCCCCGGAGGCAGCACGAGCTCGGCGCGAGCCTGCTCCTTGGTGGTCAGATTCCACTCGCCGACCGGCTCGCCGTCGAGGGTCAGCCGCACGTCGGGCGGCGCCCCCTTCTCGAGGTAGGGCTCGTGCGGATCGGAGAGGTGGAGCCAGAGGAAGAACGGCTCGTCGCCGACCTGGTCGACCCAGCCCTGGGCCGCCGTCACCACCTCGTCGGCGGTGCGATACCAGCGATCCCCGTCGTCGCCCATCTCGTCGTCGTAGTGGTCGAAGCCCTGTGCCAGGTTGGTGCCCCGGTTGAGGACGCCGAGCGAGGTGACCGCGCCGGTGCGGTAACCGTAGCGCTGGAGCCGCTCGGCCAGGGTCTCGGCCGGCGTCGTCAGGACGTCGCCGTTGACCATGACGCCCAGGTCGGGAGGCGTGCGCCCGGTCAGCAGGCTGGCGTGCGACGGCAGGGTGATCGGCACCGTAGTGAAGGCGCGGTCGAAGGTCACGCCGCCGGCCGCGAAGCGGTCGAGGGTCGGCGTGTTGTCGATTGCCTCGTTGTAGGGGCCGGTGTGATCGACGTGCAGCGTGTCGAGGCTGACGACGATGATGCGCGGGTAGCGGGCACGCACCAGCGCACCGCGCACCGTGTCGCCGAGGAACAGGAAGCCGGCCGCCAGCACCGCGACCACGACCAGCAACCAAATCAGGCGCCCGCCCCGGCGCGATCTAGCCATCGTCTTTCACCGCCGCGATCACCTGCCGTCTGGATTCCCTGGGCTGCCCGCCGCGGGCGCGGGCGCGGCGCATCGGCCGGTCAGTCGACCGGGTCGGACTGCGGCGAGGGCTCGCCGTCATCCTCGTCGTCGGAGAAGTCCGCAGTCTTGTCGAGCGACTGGGCGATCCAGTCGAGAAACCTCGCCTCGCCGCGGCTGACCCGAAAAGCGAGAATCTCGGGCAGCTCGTAGCTATGCAACTCACTGATCGTGGTCTCCACCGCCTCGTACTCCTGCTCCAGCGTCTTGATGATCAGCAGGAACTCGTTATCGCTGCAGATCTTGCCCTGCCAGCGATAGACCGACCGGTAGACCGGCACGATGTTGACGCAGGAAGAGTGGCGCCGGGCGACCAGCTCGCCGGCGAGCTGGTTCGCCTCCTCCTCGGTTCCGACCGTCGTCACTACTACCAGGGCGCCCACGTCAGGAGCGACAGTACTGCACCCCGGAGAGGCCCGTCAACGCGGCCAGGGACCACGGTCTCGGTGTCGGCGGTGATCACCGCCAGCGGTCCTCGATCGCGTCCCACTGCAGGACCTTGACCTTGCCGCTGCGGCCGAAGACGCGCACCGCCGCCAGGTGGCGGATGCTGTCGGTGACGTAGAGAGACCCCGGGGTCGACCCGCCGAAGGGCCCGAATGAGGCGATGTCGGATCGGTTGAAGCGGATGGGGTCGTCGAGCCGCTGCAAACGCCGGCGCGGGTCGCCCGGATCACGCGGGGGCCGGCCGGGGGGAAAGCCGAAACGGATTTGGCTGCCCAGGTGGGTGAGGGTTCGCGGCAGGCCCAACGGCGGGTCGACCCCGGAGTCGATGTCGCGGTTCAACACGCCGTCGCCGTCGCCGTCTCGGTAGAGGGTCCAGCGCACGCGCTTCTCCTCGACCAGGAACTTGACCCCGACGTGGCAGTTGTATCGGATGGCGTGCGAGCGTGCCTCGCGCAGGACTCCGGTCAGCTCGCCGGCGGCGAGCCGCACGCGGCGCCCGTCGGCCAGGCGCAGCAGCGGCGGCATCAGAAAGCCGGCCGTGAGCATCACGATCGCCACTCCGACGATCGCCTCGAGCAACTGATAGCCGTGGTCTCGCTTCCGCATCTCGCCCTCGCTCCGGGGCGGGCGGAGCGGGGCCGTCCCCGCCCCGCCGGCCGAGTCAGCGCCGCTCGTCTGCTTTGGCACTACCACCGCCCGAGGGCACCTTCTCGCTCAGGGTGGTCTTGCCGCTGATGGCGACGTAGGGGGCCAGCTTCTCGAAGGTCTTCTCGCCGATGCCGCGCACCAGCATCAGGTCCTCGACAGCCTTGAAGCTGCCGTTCTCCTCGCGGAAATCGACGATCCGCTGAGCCACCGCCGGCCCGACCCGCGGCAGCAGGGCGAGCTGCTCGACGCTGGCCTCGTTGATGTTGACCTTCCCCTCGGCCGCCTTTGCCGCGGCCCCCAGGGCGGCGACGGCGATCGCGGCCGACAGAATCCAGGCGAGATGACGGGTCTTGCTTCGCATTTGGCACTCTCCTTTTCTGGGTTATCGAGGCTGCCGAGAATCGAGCCGGCTGCCCCGGGGGCCGCTGGGCCCCCGGGTCCTGCCGTCGGTCAGTGTCGTTCTCGTTCTCGGCGCACCTCCTTCTCCGGTTCGCGGGTCTCCAGGATCAAAGGCCGTGCCACGTCCGCGGAAAAGGATGTAAATATCTGAATATAAACAACTTAAAGTTCCAGTGCGCGACCTGGTGGCGGGCCCTGGATGTCAGACATCTATGCGCCCGCGGCAGCGCGCCGGGGGACCTGGCGCCGCCGGCCGGCGGGCGCCACGGGGCGTTCGGGGCGAGCCCCCGCACCGTCAAGGCCGCTGGACCCGAAGCGCAACTTTTTGCGGCCCTGACGGCCCGTGGCAAAAGCCTGGACGGTCGCGCGACAAGGGCTATCGGTTCGCATGCAAGGCGCTCGGAGGAGTCGATGCGGTGCCATAGCGCCCGGCCGCGATAGGCTAAGGGGTCGTGGCGAAGAAACACTCAACACTGCGCGAGTACCTCGAGGCGCTGCTCATCGCGCTGGTTTTTCTGGGCTTCACCAATACCTTTCTGGTGAAGACCTTCTACATCCCCAGCGCCTCGATGGAATCCACGCTGCTGATCGGCGACCACCTGTTCGTCAACCGGTTCATCTACGGCCAGCCGCCGGCCGGCCCGCTGGCCCGGCTGCTGCCACATCGCCGGGTCGATCGCGGCGACGTGGTGATCTTCCGCTCGGTCGAGCGGCCCCAGGACATGGTGAAGCGCTGCATCGGCCGGCCGGGCGACACCATCCGAATCGTCGACAAAGACCTCTACCTCGACGACGAGTGGGTCGACGACGGGGCCTACACCGTGCACCGGGACGCCCACGTGTATGCCAACCGGCCGGACGTGGCGCCGGCGGGGCGGGTGCGCGACAACTTCGGCCCCTACACGGTGGAGCAGGGCGGCTACTTCTGCATGGGCGACAACCGAGACCAGTCCTACGACTCGCGCTACTGGGGGCTGGTGCCGGAGCATTTCGTCAAGGGGCGGGCGCTACTGATCTACTGGTCCTACGCCGGCGAGACGCCGGACGGCGAGTGGCACGGCTGGGGCAGCAAGCTGGTGCACATAGCGCGGACAGCGGTGGGGTTCTTCAGTCAGACTCGCTGGTCGCGCACCTTCCACCTGATCCGCTGACCGCCGTGCGCCGATCGCTCGTCCGGGAGTATCTGGAGGCGCTGCTCATCGCGGTGATCTTCGCCACGTTCGCGCGCACCTACGTGGCGCAGGCGTTCAAGATCCCGACCGGCTCGATGGAGCAGAACCTGCTGGTCGGCGACCACATCCTGGTCAACAAGTTCGCCTACGGCCCCTGGCAGTCGAGGGTCGAGCGAGCGCTGCTGCCGATGCGCCCGCTGCGGCGGGGCGACGTGGCGGTCTTCCGCTTCCCGGAAGAGCCGAGCCGCGACTTCATCAAGCGCTGCGTCGGCATCGAGGGCGACACCCTCGAGCTGGTCGACAAGCGGCTGTTCGTCAACGGCCAGGAAGTGGACGACGCCTCCTACACGTACCACAGCGACAGCGAGATCTACCCCGACTCACGATTCCTTCACGAGGCGCTGCGCAACCGCGACAACTTCGGCCCCTACACCGTGCCGCCGGGTCACTACTTCTTTCTCGGCGACAACCGGGACAATTCCAACGACTCGCGCTTCTGGGGCCCGGTGCCCGAGCGCTACATCAAGGGCCGCGCCTTCATGATCTACTGGTCGTTCCGCGCCCAGCGCGAGTCGTTGGCCTGGCCCGGTATGTGGAGCAAGGCGAAACAGCTCGCCTACGTCTTCCGCAACTTCTTCACCGGCACGCGCTGGAGCAGGAGCTTTCGCATCGTTCGCTAGCAACCCCTGCTAGACTGATTCCTGGAGATCGACGTGAAGCGCACCGCGGGCCTCGGCGAGGGCAAGCTCGGATGCATCATCTGGCTGGCGGTGCTGGCGGTGGCCGGGCTGATCGCCTACGAAGCGATCCCCGTCAAGCTCGCCTCGGCCGAGCTGTACGACTACATGGACGACCAGGCGCGGTTCGGCGGCCGCAGGTCGTCCGAGAACCTCAAGCGCGCCGTCCTGCAGCAAGGCCAAGGAGCTGGATCTGCCGGTGACCAAGAATGACGTCACGGTGGCCAAGAAGGGCGGCATGATCCACATGCAGTGCAAGTTCACCGCGCCGGTCAAGGTGCTCGGCTACACCTACGACTGGGACTTCGACCTGCAGGTCGATCGCCGCATCTTCGTCTTCTGAGGCCGGCTCATCCGGCGGTCTCGAGGATCTCCTCGAGGCGAGCCAGCGCGCGACCGGGGTCCGCCGCGCGAGTCAGTGGCCGGCCGATGACCAGCAGGTCGGCCCCGGCGGCGAGCGCCGCGGCGGGACCGGCGACCCGCCGCTGGTCGTCGCCGGCGTCCCGGGCCGAGCCGCCGTCGAATCGAATCCCCGGCGTCACCAGAAGAAAGGGCCGTGCTGCCTCGGCTCGCAGGGCGGCGACCTCCAGCGGCGAACACACCGCGCCGGCGCAGCCGGCGCCCCGGGCCAGCCTCGCCCAGGATCGGGCCCGCTCTCGGCCGTCGCCCGCCAGGTCGAGCTCGTCGAGGGCCGCCGCGTCCAGATGGGTCAGCAGGGTCACCGCCAGCAGGCGAACCCGCTCCGCCGCGGCGGCGGCGGCGGCCAGCATCGCCGAGCCTCCGCCGGCATGGATCGTCAGATAGTCGGCACCGGCTCTCTCGGCCCCCGCCACCGCGCCGGCCACCGTGTTGGGAATGTCATGCAGCTTGAGGTCGAGGAAGACCGCCGCCGCGCTTTCTCGCGCCTCGGTCACAGCTTCCGGCCCCCAGCGCACGAAGGCCTCGAGACCCACCTTGAGCACCCCGACTCGCGGCCCGAAGAAGGCCGCCCATTGGCGAAACCGGCTGCGGTCGGACGTGTCCAGCGCCACGGCGACCCGCGAAAGGACGTTCTCACTCATCTGGGGCCTCACCTTGGATCCAGGATCCGTTTCTGAGGATTGCCTGCATTCTCGTTACCTCTGTTGCAGTCTGTCGAGTATCTCCAGGGAGCGCTTCGGGCCCCCCTGTCCATCAACGCTCGTCGTTTCTGTATATTCTTCGCCGTCTTGTCCACTGGGTACATTCTGGGGCGCAGACAAGAGGTCGCCTTGTCCACCTACAGGCTGGCACCCACAACATCCCCCAGTGTCCGCACTCCGTCACGTTCCATCTGGTCCACCAGCCCCCGGTTGAGCCGGCCGGCCAGGGCCGGGCCATGGTAGACCAGCCCGGTATAGAGCTGGACCAGCGACGCGCCGTGCCGGAGCCGGCGATAGACCTCCGCGGCAGTCTCGATGCCGCCGACGCTGATCAGCAGACAGCGGCCGAAGAGCTCCCGCGCCACCGCGCGCAGCATCTCGAAGCTGCGTTCGCGCAGGACGCGGCCGCTCAACCCGCCCGGCGCCGCGGCTCCCGGCAGCAGCGAGTAGTCGACGGTGGTGTTGGTTAGCACCACTCCGGAGGCGCCGGTATCCACCGCGGCCGCGGCCAGGGCGGCCGCCTCGCCCGCATCCAGGTCCGGCGAGAGCTTGACCAGGAACGGGGTCTCGGTGGCGGCCCGCACCGCCGCGAGCAGCTCCGCCAGCCGGTCCAGCCGCTGCAGGTCGCGCAGCCCCGGCGTGTTGGGCGAGGAGACGTTGACGACGAAGTAGTCGCAGCGACCGGACAGACGGGCCGCCACGCGTCGGTAGTCGTCGACCGTCCGCTCCGGTGGCGTGTCCTTGTTGCGGCCCATGTTGACGCCCAGTGGCCCGGCGCCGGACCGGCGGGCGAGACGCCGGGACAGCTTCTCCAGCCCCCGATTGTTGAAGCCCATGGCGTTTTGCAGGCTGGCCTGCCCCGGGTGGCGAAACAGGCGCGGCCGCGGATTGCCCGGTTGGGCGCGCGGCGTCACCGTCCCCACCTCGACAAAGCCGAAGCCCAGGCAGCCGAAGCCCGCGACCGCCAGGGCGTCCTTGTCGAAGCCGGCGGCAAGACCGATCGGGTTGGGGAACCGGACGCCGAGCAGCCGCTGCTCGAGTCTCGGGTCGGCGAACCGGTAGCGGTCCTCGAGGACGGACCGCAGCAGGGGTGTCGCGGCGGCGGCCCGCAGGCCAGCCAGCGCCAGGCCGTGTGCCCGCTCGGCGTCGAGCCGTAGGAGGAGTCGGTGGACAGGCCCGGGGGACGGCGCCAGAGGCCCGTCGGCGGGACCGCCGGCCGCCTCCTGGTCTGCTAGCATCCCTTATCTCGATCGGTCGGCCGCGCCCCAAGTGTGCCGGCCAACCCCCATCTCCGAGACCGGCAGGTTAGCAGAGGCCATTCTTGCCGTCCACGCCAGCCCTCGGGCGGTTCTCGCGCGACCACCCCAACCTGGAGGTTCTCGGCCTCGGGTTCCTGCCCGGTCTCACGGTCGGCATCCATCTCGCGGGCCTGCTGTTCTTCCTCAACCCGGACCTGCCCTTCGGGCTGTGGCCGCTGCTCCGGGCGAGCCTGGTCTTCGGCGGCTTGCTGGGCTGCGTTTCGGCGGCCCTGCTGGCGCCCTTCACCTGGGGCCGGCCGCGGCGAGCTCGACGGATACTGCCCTGGGCGATGACGGCGGTGCTGGCCGCGGCGGCGCTGCTCGATGGCGCCAACGCGTCCCGCTACTCGCTCTTCCTGCCGCCCGGCATCAACGTCCGGCTGATCAAGGCGGCCTTCGGGCTCGGCGCCGCCGCCCTGATCTTCTTCTACACGGCGCTATCGCACAGCATGCAGCGCCGACCCTACGGCGTTCGCAGCCGAGTCGGCATGACCGTCCTCGCCGCCCTGACCATCTACCTCGTCGCCGAGCGCCGCGAGGCCTTTCGGCCGCGGCCGCGGCCGACACCGCTGCCCTCGTCGGTGGAGCTGGAGCCGCGGCCCGATCTGCTGGTGGTCGGGCTCGACGGCGCCACCTTGGACGCGATTCTGCCGCTCGCCCAGCAGGGCCGGCTGCCGTTCTTCGCGCGACTGCTCGAGCAGGGCTCCTACGCCCGGCTCGAGAGCTTCGCGCCGATCGATCCCGCGGCCCAGTGGACGACCCTGGCCTCGGGCAAGCTGCCCTTCAAGCACGGCATCTCGGGCGATCGGGTCTTCCCGGCACGCTTTCTGGCTGGCGCGGCGCCCCTGCGGCTGCGACCCGCACACATCGGCTTCGAGGGCTGGGGACGTCTGCTGCACGGCTCACGGCCCGTGGCCGCGAGCCTGCGCCATTCGCTGGTGCTGTGGGAGATCTTCGGCCGGCTGGGCGTTCCGACCGGCATGCTCGGCTGGCCGGCCACGAGCCCGGTGCCCGAGGGCCTCGACTTTGCCTTCTCGGACCTCTACTTCACCGGTAAGGGCGGTAGAGACAGCGCCGCGCCGGAGGAGCTTGCCGAGCGCGGGCTGCTATTCCGGGTGGCTCCGGAGGAGCTCGACCCCGATCTCGCCTCCGCGCTCGGCGAGCAGGTTCCCTACGAGCTCCTGGAGGCGGTCGCCGGGGATCTCTGGCGGGAGTCGCTGGGCGAGTTCCTGTGGGATCAGCGCGCGACGACCCGGGCTCGGTTTCTCATGCTGCCCGGACTGGGAGCTGTCTCGGAGACCTACTTCGGCGGCTACTCCTTCGCCCGGTTCGAGGGTACCCAGAAACGCTCCCATCTGCGCGCCGCCGAGTCGTTGATCGCCTACTACGGCCATCTCGACGGGTTCCTGGAGCGCGGTTGGAATCGGCTTGGAGAGCGGCGGCTGCTGGCGGTGGTCTCGGCCCACGGCTACGACCCGCCTTCGGGGCTCGGCCGGCTGTGGCTCGCGCTCACCGGCCGGGGTCTCGAGGGCCGGACCGGCGCCGCCCCGGACGGCCTGCTGCTGCTGGCGGGAGATGGGATCCAGGCCGGCCAGCTGCCGGACCGGGCGGCGCTGGTCGACTTCACGCCGACCCTGCTCTACGCGATGGGGATGCCGATCGCCCGCGACCTCGACGGCAAGGTCCTGACCGGCGCTTTCGAGAGCTCGTTCCTGGCCCGCCATCCCCTGACCTTCGTGCCGTCCTACGACACGCTGGCCGGCCAGCCGCCGCCACCGCCGCCACCGCCGCCGCCGAACCCCTTCAGCGCTCCTTCTTGATCGGCATCTGGGCGACGACCGGCCGTTCCGCGGCGGCCTTTGTGCTCTTGCCCATACTGCAATGGCCCTCGAAGAACGCCCCGTCCTCGATCACCAGCGACGGCGTCTCGAGATCCGCATGGACCTTGCCGCGGGCGGTGATCTCCACCCGTTGGGCGGCCAGGACCCGGCCCCGGACCGTGCCCGAGATAAAGAGCCGGCCGACGTGGATCTCGCCCTCCACCTGCCCCTGATCGCCCACCACCAGATCGCCGTTCGAGACCACCTTGCCCGACAGCCGGCCGTCGACGCGGAAGGTGTCCTCGAAGTGCAGATCGCCTTCGATGTGGCTGCCCGCGTCCAGAAAGCCGTTCAGGTCACCGCGCTCACCGTCCGATCTGAACATCATGACCGTCCCTTCTGGCCCATCAGCAGCTCGTAGAGCCGCATGAGCTCTTCTTCGGAATGAAAGTGAAGTCTGACCATGCCTCCTCGCCGACCTCGCCGGATCTCGACCCGGGTCTGGAGGCGACGGGTCAGTCGTTCCTCGGCGGCCGCGGTGTCGGGGTCCGCCGGCGGCCGCCGGCGGGTAGTGCCCTTGCGCTCCGCCGTCCGCTGCTCGACCTCCCGCGCTGACCAGCCTCGCTCCACCGCGCGCTGCGCCAGTCTCACGGCCTCTTCCTCGGGCTCCACCGCCACCAGGGGCAGGGCCTGGCCGGCAGTGAGCCGGTCCGCGCGCAGCAGGTCCTGCACCTCCGCGGGCAGCCGCAGCAGGCGCAGCCGGTTGGCGACCGTCGACCGCCCCTTGCCGACCCGCGCCCCGATCTCCTCCTGCGAGAGGTCGAACCGGTCGCCGAGCATGTGGTAGGCCTCGGCCTCTTCCAGCGGGTTGAGGTCGCTGCGCTGGAGGTTCTCGACCAGCGCCGCCTCCAGCAGCTCGCGGTCGTCGGCAACGTTGCGCACCACAACCGGCACCTCGTCGAGACCGGCACGGCGAGCGGCCCGCCAGCGGCGCTCGCCGGCGACGATCAGATAGGCGCCGTCTTCCTCCTGGGTCACGATGATCGGCTGGACGATTCCCTGAGCCCGGATCGAGTTGGCGAGCTCGGCCAGACCCGCTTCGTCGAAATCCGTCCGCGGCTGCAGCCGGTTGGGCTTGAGCTGCGACAGCGGCAGGCTGCGGACGGCGCGCTCCGGCTCGAGCAGCGCGTCGAGCCCCCGTCCCAGGCCCCGGCGGCGGCTCAAGGCGCCCTCTCCAGCAGCTCGCGCGCCAACGCCAGGTAGGCCTCGGCGCCGCGGCTCTTGATGTCGTACTGGAGGATCGACTGGCCGTGGCTGGGCGCCTCGGCGAGGCGCACGTTGCGCGGCACCACCGCTTCGAAGACGCGGCCCCCGAAGTGCCGCCGCACCTCCTCGGCCACCTCTCGCGAGAGATTGGTCCGCTCGTCGTACATGGTCAGGAGGATACCGCCTAGAGCGAGCCTCGGGTTGAAACTCCCGCGCACGCGCCGCAAGGTCTTCACCAGGGCGCTGATGCCCTCGAGGGCGAAGTACTCGCACTGCATCGGCACCAGGACCCGGTCGGCGGCCGCCAGCGCCAGCACCGTCAGGTGGCCCAGCGAGGGCGGACAGTCGAGCAGCACCGTGTCGAGCTCCGCGATCTGGCCGGCCAGGGCCCGCCGCAGGCGATACTGCCAGCCCTCCAAACCGACGAACTCGACCTCGACTCCGACCAGGTCGCGCCCCGCCGGCAGCAGCTGCAGGTTGGGGAAGCCGGTGTCCCGGATAGCCTCGGCCAGGGGGGCCTGGCCGCTGAGCACGTGGTAGAGATGGACCGGCTCGGGATCGACCCCGAGGCCGCGGGTGGCGTTGCCCTGCGGGTCGCAGTCGACCAGCAGGACCCGGCGCTCGAGCGCCGCCAGCGCGGCAGCCAGGTTGATCGCGGTCGTGGTCTTGCCCACGCCGCCTTTCTGGTTGGCGATCGCGAAGACCTGGGTCATGGCACCCGCCGCACTTCGACGACCCGCCGACGCTCGCTGCCGGGCAGCGCTACCTGGCGTGCCACCGCCCAGCCCGGGGGCAGCTCCATCGCCTCGTCGCCACGCCACCACAGGAACGACCCGGCCGGCGACAGGCAAGCCAGCAGGGTCTCCAGTTCGGCCCTTCGCAGCTTGACGGCACGCAAGGTCACGAAGTCGAGCTCTTTGGGGATTTCGGGCGGCAGGGAGGAGGAGACTCTAGCATTGACGCACCGGCACGGCAACGCGGCTCGCGCCGCCGCGGCACGCAGAAACGCCCACTTCCGCTGGCGCGACTCCACGAGCCACACCTCCATCCGCGGTCGCGCCGCGGCGAGAACGAAACCGGGGAAGCCGGCCCCCGAGCCCACGTCGAGGAGCCGCCCGCGCGCGCCCGCATCGAGCCAGGGGAGCGCGGCCAGCGATTCTCCGTAGTGTCTTTCGACCGCCTCGGTTCCGGTCCCCGGACCGATCAGCGACAGCCCGCGGCCCCACTCGGCGAGGACTCCGTAGTGGGCCCAGAGAACGGCCACGGTTTCGTCGCTCAGAGGCTCGGGCGCCGCACGCCGCACCCGGCGCGCAAAGGTCTCCGGGTCGAGAGCGGGGAGGGGCATCGGTTTCGAAAGGCCTCAGCAGGAAAGGCTAGCGGCAGGCGATTGTTCCACGTGAGACTCGACGGTGAAACAACCCGCGCCGCCGGGTGCCCGCCTCGCCCTGCCTGTCGAGGCGAAGATGTTAGGTTCTGCCGAGGATAGAGAGGTGTTCCACGTGAGACTTGACGGTGAAACAACCCCGCCCGACGATGGCGAAACGGGCGCTTTCGACCACGGCCTGCTGCTCGGGCTGCTGGTCGCGAGCGGGCACTTCGGCGGCGACGGCCGGCAGCCGCAAGTCACGCTGCGCATGCACACGGATCACGAGAAGCTTTTCCGCTGGCTGGGGCGGGCCTTCCCCGGCGGCAAACTCTACGGCCCCTACCACCACGGCGGCCGCAGCTACTACCAGTGGATGGCCCGCGGCCGGTTCCTGCGAGACACCCTCTTGCCGGTCCTCGAGCGACACCTCACCGCCGAGCTCGACGGCAAGGCATTCCGGCGCTTCCAGGAGATGAAGGAGCGCTACGGTATCTGACAGCCCGTGGTGGAAGGCTGGGCGCTCGCGTCGCGAGGCTCAGAATCCGTGCCTCGCCTCGATGTCGTCGTGCCCGCCGTCCGCGGCCGCCGGGCGTATGACGACCCTCTTGTGCAGACCGCTGCCCTCACTCTCGGTGACGACCGTGGGGATCTCCTGGACCGCCAGATGGACGATCCGCCGCTCGTCCGGAGCCATCGGCGGCAACTTGCGGGGGGCGCCGTCGCGGCTCACGGCCTCGGCCTCTTTGAGGGCCAGCGCCTGCAGCCGTTCCTTCCGCTTGCCGTGGAAGTCCTCGCTGTCGACGCGCACGAAGCTCGAGCGGCCGGTCAGCCCTCGCATCATCCGCGGCAGCAAGTGCTGAATCGCCAGTAGCCCCGTGCCGTTCTCTACCACCAGAACGGCGGAATCCGGGCCCTCGAGCTCCACCTCGACCCGCTCCGGCCCGCTGTGGGCCGAAGCCTCCGCGTCGATGCCGCCGAATCGCAGGAGGACCCGGGCGGCGCGCTCGGCCGCGTCGAGCAACTCCTCGTCCTCTTCGACGGGCTCGTCGTGCTCGCTCGGGGCCGCGTCGTCAGCTTTCTCGTCCTGATCGGCCGCGGCCGGCTCGGCGTCACCACCCGCCGGTAGGTCCCAACCGGCGGCGGGCGGCGGCGTTGCCCGCGGCTCACGCTCGTGCCACTCCTCCGGCCCGGCGGGCTCAGCGGCTCGGCGCCCTTGGCGGGCTCAGCCGGCTCGGCGGGCTCAGCGAGCTCAACGGAAACAGTGTGCTCGTCGTGCTCAGCAGGCTCCGGGCCGCTATCTGCCTCCCGTTCCGGCCGGGGCGCCGGCTCCAGGTCCGGCTCGATCCGCGGCGGTGCCTCCATGCTGCGGCGCGAGGTCCTCGCCCGGCTCGACCGCTTGCGCCAACGGCTCGCCCGGAGTGACTACGTCCTCGCCCGGCGGTCCGGCCTGGCGGCCCGGTGTCTCCGGGTCCACCGCGATCATGACCGCCTTGCGCGTGCGCAGGAAGCCGTGGCGTTTCTCGATCTGGCGGTAGGCCAGCTCTTTGGGGTCGAGCCCGTAGTGGCGGGCCGCCATCATCACGGCCTGGTCGAGAGTGCTGCCAGAGAAGAAGCGTCTTGTCATGAACTCCAGGCTCCTACTTTTTTGGTTTGCCCGCATCCTTGCCGCCGCCGGCGGTCGCCGGCGCGGTCCGGAACTTCTTGTACGCCACCTGCTGGGCGATCCCCAGCACGTTGTTGGTCAACCAGTAGAGCACCAGCCCGCTGGGAAAGCCCAGAAACAGGATGGTGAAGAAGATCGGCATCAGGGCGAAGATGCGCCGCTGCATCGGGTCTGCGGCGCTCGGGGTCAGCTTCTGCTGCAGGAACTGGCTGGCGCCCATGACGATGGGCAGGATGTAGAAGGGATCCGGTGCCGACAGATCCTGGATCCACCCCAGCCAGGGCGCCTGGCGCAACTCGATCGCCGCCGAGAGCAGGCGGTAGAAAGCGAACAGCACCGGCATCTGCAACAACAGCGGCAGACAGCCGCCGGCCGGGTTGACGCCCTCGCTCTTGTAGAGGCCCATGACCTCTTCGTTCATCTTGCGCTGCGCCTCGGTATTGGGCCGGCCCTGCTTGTCCTTGAGCTTGCTGCGGTACTTGGCGCGGATCGCCTGGATCTTCGGGTTGAGCTCCTGCATCTTCTGCATCGACACCGTGCTCTTGTGCATCAGCGGGAAGAGCACGATGCGAATGCCGATCGTCAGCAGGATGATCGCCCAGCCGTAGTTGGCCACCACGTTGTCGTGCAGCCACCGCAGGGCGCGCAGAAGCGGCAGCGCCAGGAAGCGGAACCAGCCCAGTTCCACCGCCTGATCGAGGCCTCGGCCCAGGTCCCGGAGGCGGTCGTACTCCTTGGCCCCCCAGTAGGTGTCGGCCACCAGGCGCGGCGTGGCGGGCTGGGCCACGATCGCCAGCGATTCGGTCTCGCCGTCGGCCGCCTCGCCGGTGGAGCGGTCGCGAACGGTGCCGTCGGCCGCCAGGACCAGGGGCTGAACCACGACCTGGTCCAGACCGCCGTCCGGCAGCAGGGCGTTCAAGAAGTACGAGTCCTGCAGACCGATCCAGCTGAGACCGCCGGCCGGGATGAGCGTCGGCTCGTCCTCCTTGGCGGCGTCGAGGTTGTCGGTCTTGTCGCCCAGCCGGTAGATCACGGTGCGCCGGAGGAACCGGTTCTTGGCCTCTTCGCCGGTGAGGTCGCGGACCCCCGGACCGAACAGCAGCCCCCAGTCGGTTCGGCCGGGGACCTCGACCTCCACCCGGATGACCCCGCCGCCCACCAGCGTGAACCGCTTGTTGGCCTCACCGGCCGGCCCGGCGTAGCGGAAGCTCACCGACGGGCCCGCCGCGCCGCTCTGGCGCTCGACCGCGAACAGCGCGTCGTTCAGCGGCTCGCTTTCGCCACGGCGCCCGGTGATGGCGAGGGGCAGCGGATAGCCGTGTCGCTGCCGGACCAGGTCCACCGGCTCGCCCGCAGCCGTCAGGTGGTTGTTGAGCTGCAGCGATACCAGGCTGCCCCCGCGGTTGGTGAAGGTCGCCACAAACGCTTCGGCCTCGAGGGTCACCTGCTGCTCGGAGGTCGCCGCGATCGGCTCAGCGGCCGGGCGTTCCACGAGCTCGGCAGATGTCCCCGCCGGCGCTGCCTCACCCGAGGAGACGTTGGCGTCGGCAGGCGGCGCCGCCACCGGCTCGCGGGGGGACAGCTCGGCCGCAAGCTCCTCCGCCGACTCGGCCGGCCGGGGCGCCGGCTCCGGCGGCGGGAACAACTGCTGCCAGAGGATGAGGATCGCTACCGACAGCAGCGTCGCAATCAGGAATCTCTTGGTGTCCAACGATTATCGCCTCATGGCGGATCGACGCCGCCGGGGTGAAACGGGTGACAGCGGAGCAGCCGCCCGGCGGCCCGCAGGGAGCCGCGCCAGGGTCCGTACTTGAGGATCGCGCCGTAGGCGTACTGCGAGCAGCTCGGCTCGAACCGGCAGGCCCGCGGCAGCAGCGGCGAGAGAAAACGCTTGTAGAGGCGCAGCGCGCCGAGCAGCAGCCGGGTCAGCGGCCCGTGGGCCCGGGCGTCTGGCTCGACAGGAGCCGTTGCAGATCCCGCCGCAGGGCCGGGAAATCCGACTCTCTGGCCTCCGGCTTGACGTGCACTACCAGATCCATCGCCGGCAAGCCGCTGCGCCCACTCCATCGCCGATAGACCTCTCTGATCCTTCGTTTCAGCCGCTGGCGGAGAACCGCCCGGCCCACCTTGCGACTGGCGGTGATGCCGAGCCGCGGATGATCAAGCGAGTTCGGGAGTGCATACAGAATCAGCAGCGAGCCGTGACGGCGACGCCCCCGCCGGTAACAGCTCAGAAACTCGAGCCTGTGCCGCAGTCGCTGGTCGCGCGACAGGGCCTCGTTCCGGGCCGGTGGTGCCGGCCTATCGGACATGCTCAGGCGGAGAGTTTTGTGCGACCCTTCCGGCGCCGGCGCTTGATGATCGCCCGTCCCGCCCGGGTGGCCATCCGGGACCGAAACCCGTGGTTCTTCTTGCGTCTGCGGTTGTTGGGCTGAAAAGTACGTTTCATCTCGTTCTCTCGTCTTTCGCGTTCCGGCGTCCCTCGCGCGCGAGCAGACGCAAACAGTTCAATCTACCGGACTTATTGGCGCCGAGTCAAGCTCCGCGGCAACGGCCGCACACCGCCACCCCGCCCCGCCCCTCATCGCACCTCCCGCTCCGGGACCTTGCTGCAGTCGTCGTGATCCACGCCAAACCCAAGCACCTTGAAGACGACGGTGGCTGACCTCCTGCTCTCGAAGATGATCTTCGCCTGGGTGAGCCGGTGTCCGAAGCTCACCACGTTTCCGTCCACCTCGAACTCGTCGATTGGCAGCTTGCCGCCATCGACCAGCAGAAGCTGGTCGCGCACCTCGAAGTAGCGCCACCCTCCCCCGTCGCACTTCCAGAAGCCGACCCACTCGGACAGCGGCCCTCGCGGCCCTCCACAGGACGCCGCGAGGAGCAGGCAGACGAACAGGGCAGCCTGGCGCAAGAAAGCAGTCACGGGAAACTCAGTGAATCGAGACGACAGAGAGGATACTCCGAGGCCACCGAAGACCAGCCGCGAAGCCTCCCGCTCAGCGGCGCGCTCCCACCAAACCGGGATTCGCTCCGCCCGAGGCCGGACCCCGTCCGGCGTCGGGCCACCGAAGACCAACCGCGAAGCCCTTCGCGCGACAGCGCGAATGGCGGAGAGGGTGGGATTCGAACCCACGGACCGCTTGCACGGTCAACGGTTTTCGAGACCGCCCCGTTCGACCACTCCGGCACCTCTCCATTCAGGTCTATCCAGGAACAACGTCTGTGCAAGAGGGAGGGGCGTCACCGAATCCCACTCTCACCGACAAACGCGTCCCAAAACGTCTGTGCGCGAGGAGGGGATTCGCTCAACGAGAAGTCGGACCTTGTCCGACTTCGAGTCACCGAATCCCACCCTCACCGACAAACGCGTCCCGCGTTTGGCGGAGAGGGTGGGATTCGAACC
Source organism: Thermoanaerobaculia bacterium (assembly GCA_963781065.1). Lineage (GTDB taxonomy): Bacteria > Acidobacteriota > Thermoanaerobaculia > Multivoradales > JAHEKO01 > CALZJC01. Next base: position 428,071 of record CAWAET010000004.1, read on the forward strand.
CACGGTACGGGGTTGCCGCACACACGATTTCCAGTCGTGCACCTTCGGCCACTCGGTCACCTCTCCGCAGAACCATCCGACTCAAAGAACCGCCCGGCGCTCGCGCAACCGGGCAAAGAAGCCGCGCAGCAGCCGCGCCGCCTCCTCGCCACCCACGCCCTCGGTCACCTGCAGGCGGTGGTTCAACCGCGAATCCGCCACCAGGTTGCCAAGGCTGCCACAGAACCCGGCCTTCGGATCCCGTGCCCCAAAGACCAGCCGGTCGAGCCGGCTCAGAACCAGTGCCCCGGCGCACATGGCGCAGGGCTCGAGAGTGACATAGATCGTCGCGCCGTCTAGCCGCCAGCCGCCGACCGCGGCCGACGCCTCACGCAGCGCCAGGATCTCGGCGTGGGCCAGCGGGTCGCCGTCGACCTCGCGCCGGTTGTGCCCCCGGCCGACGATCTCGCCGCCCTTGACCACAACCGCCCCAACCGGTACCTCTCCCAGCTCCGCCGCCCGCCGCGCCTCTGCCAGGGCCTCCTCCATCCATGCAGCGTCCTCGCGCATCGTGTCGAAAGCCCCCGCCGTTTCGCGACCGGCGAATTCGCGATTGTAGCCGATTCGGCCCGGTTTTCGCAGCCGCGGCGAGGCGAGGCCACGAGCCGGCAGGGGGCCGGCCGGCGCACCGCCTCAAGCCGCGAGCGTCCCGGCGCGCGCTTTACAAGGTGGGCACCCGGGCGTACGATCGAGCTCTGGCAGCGGCGGGCGAAGGGTTCGGGTCCTGTGCACCGATCGGCTCCGAACCTCGTCAGGCCCGGAAGGGAGCAGCGATAAGGTGCCCGGCTCGGGTGCCGCAGATCAGCCGGAGCCCTTCGTCGGCCGCTGCCTCTTTCTCTAGTCCAACTCACCGTCTCCATGGCCTACCAGGTTCTCGCTCGCAAGTGGCGCCCGCAGGACCTCGCGTCGGTCGTCGGCCAGGAGGCGGTGGTGACCGCGCTGCGGAACGCGATCACCGACGGCCGGATCGCTCAGGCCTACCTTTTTTCGGGCATCCGGGGGGTCGGCAAGACCAGCGTCGCGCGGATCTTCGCCAAGGCCCTCAACTGCCCCGAGCGCGGCGACAGCGCCGACCCCTGCAACCGCTGCTCGACCTGCGAGCAGATCACCCGCGGCGGCGACCTCGACGTCATCGAGGTGGACGCCGCCACCTACTCGAAGGTCGAGCAGGTGCGCGAGCTGGCCGAGAGCCTCAAGTACGGACCGGCCCACGATCGCTACAAAGTGGTGGTGATCGACGAGATCCACCGGCTGTCGCGGCAGGCGTTCGACGCCCTGCTCAAGATCGTCGAGGAGCCGCCGGAGCACCTGGTCTTCGTCTTTGCCACCACCGAATCGGAGGCGGTTCCGGCGACCATCCTCTCGCGCTGCCAGGAGTTCCCGTTTCGCCGGGTGCCGGCCACCACCCTGGCCGAGCATCTGCGACGCATCTGCGAGGGCGAGGGGATCGAGGCCAGCGATGCCGCCCTGCGGCTGCTCGCCCGCGCCGGCGAGGGCAGCGTGCGCGACGCGGTGGCCCTGCTCGACCAGTTGGCCACCTACGGCTCGGGCGCCATCGCCGACGACGAGGCGGCGCGCATCCTCGGCGGCGTCGGCGCCGAGGTGCACCTCGGGCTGCTCGAGGCGATCCTCGCCGGCAAGAGCGGCACGGTGGCGGCGACGGTGCGCGAGGTCGAGCAGCAAGGGCGCGATCCGCGCCACGTTTTCGCCGAGTTCCTGGCCTACTGCCGGGACGCACTACACCTCTGCCTGGGCGGCAAGCCCGAGGCGATCGACCTGCCCGGCGACGAGGCCCGGGCACTGGCCGCCGCCGTCGATGAGGTGCCCTACGAGCGGCTGCTGCGGATGCTGCACCTGCTGCTGGCCAGCGAGGCGGTGGTGCGCCGCAGCGAACAGGGCGGCCTGGCGATGGAGATCGCCCTGCTCCGCGCCGCCGAGCTGCCCAAGCTGACCCGGATCGAGGAGCTGCTGTCGGGCGGGGCCGGCGGGGCCGCGCCCCCGGCCGGCTCGCGCTCGCGCTCCGCCGCCGCCGCGCCGCGAACTTCGCCGCGGCGGGCCGCGACCGCAAAGGCCGCCGAGAGCCGACCGTCGGCGCCGACCGCCGCCGCGCCGGAGCCGCCGGCACCCGCGACCGCCGCGGCTCCGACCGCGACCGCACCGCCGACGGCCAAGGCCGCCACAACCGCCGCGCCCAAGCCGGAGACGGAGGCGGCGAAGACGAGCTCGCCATCGATCGCGCCCGACCCGCCACCCGTCGAGCCCGACCCGGCAGTCTCCGGCAACGGCAACGGCATCGAGCGGTTCCTGGAGCAGGTGAGCCGCGAGCGCCAACCCCTGGCGGCCCATCTCGCCTCGGCTCAGGGCGTCGCCTACGCGGACGGCGTCCTGCGCATCACGGCGCCGCCCGGCGATCACTGGCTGCGCGACGCGCTCGCCCGCAAGGGCAACCAGGCGGTGCTGGAGGCCTGTCTGCGCGCGGTCTGGGGCGCCGCCGCGAAATGGCGGCTGGCCGAGGGCTCGGCAGAGGCGGCCCTGGCGGCCGCGGCCGAGCCCGAGCCGGACCACCCGGCGCTCAAACATCCGGTCGTGCAGGCCGCCCTGGACATCTTCGGCGGCACCGTTGAATCCATCGACGAGAGTGAAAGGTGAGCCGATGAACATCCAGAAGCTGATGCAGCAGGCGCAGCAGATGCAGGCCCGGCTGCAGAAAGAGATGCAGGAGACGGTCGTCGAGGCGACCGTCGGCGGCGGCATGGTCGCGGTCAAGATGAACGGCGCCAAGGTGCTCGTCGGCGTCCAGATCGACCCCGAGGTGCTCGACCCCGAAGATCCCGGGATGGTCCAGGATCTGGTGCTGGCCGCGGTCAACGAGGCCGGTCGCAAGGTCGACGAGGCGCTGCAGGCCAAGATGGGAGGCGTCGCCGGCGGGCTCGCGGGCGGCCTCGGCGGGCTCGCCTAGCCAGTACGCTCGGCCCCCGTCGTGTCTGACCCCCTGTCCCAGCTCGTCGACGAGCTCGCCCGGCTTCCCGGCGTCGGCCCCAAGACCGCGACGCGGCTCGCCTACCATCTGCTCAAGGTCTCGGCGGAAGATGCCAGCCGCCTCGCGGAGGCGATTGTCGCGGTCAAGGAGAAGCTCTTTCCCTGCTCGCGCTGCAACTCGATCACCGACGTCGACCCGTGTACCTACTGCACCGACCCGCGGCGCGAGGACAGCCGGCTCTGCGTCGTCGAGGAGCCCTTCAACATCCGCCCGGTCGAGCGCACCGGCGAGTACCGGGGCCGTTACCACGTGCTCGGCGGAGCCCTGTCGCCACAGCGGGGAATCGGGCCCGACCAACTGGCGGTCGCCGGCCTCATGACGCGGCTCGATGGCGTCGAGGAGGTGATCCTCGCCACCAACCCCGACGTCGAGGGCGAGGCGACCGCGCTCTACCTCGCCCGCCTGCTCAAGCCGCAGGGCATCACCGTCACCCGGCTCGCTTTCGGCATGCCGGTCGGTGGCGACATCGACTACACCGACGAGGTGACGCTGGCGCGCTCGCTGGCGGGCCGGCGGCCGATCTAGCAGACGTTGGTCGACCTCGCTCGGAGGGCGTAGCCGGAGCAGCGCCCCGAGAGCGGAGCATGAAGATACGGAGCGGAGCGACGGGGCGCCCGGAGGCGTAGCCCGGCCCACGGGCTGCCAACGTCCCGCCCGCCGAGCATGCGACAATCGGCTTCCCGCATGCCGAACGAGTCCAACTTCAAGCTCGCCTTCATCGGCAGCCACGGCGTCGGCAAGACCACCCTCTGCTACGGCCTGGCGGCGCGGCTCAAGGCGCGCGACATCTCGCTCGACGTCGTCCACGAGGTCGCGCGGCGCTGTCCGTTGCCGATCAACGAAGAGACCGGGGTGGCGGCCCAGTCCTGGATCCTGCACACCCAGCTGGGCGAGGAGCTGGTTGCCGGCGACCGCCATCCGGTGGTGATCTGCGACCGCAGCGTGCTCGACAACTACGTCTACCTGCTGCTGGCCGCCGGCGGCCAGCCCGGGCTCGAGCCGCTGATCGACTACTGGGTCGGCACCTACGATCTGCTGGTGCACGTGCCTATCGTGGCGCGCCCCTCGGCCGACGGCGTGCGGGCCACCAACCCGGCGTTTCAGCGGGCGGTGGACGAACGGCTCCGGCGCGAGCTCGAGCGCCGCCGGCTCGAGGTCGTTCGGCTCGATCCGGACGGCCGGGCGAGCTGGCTGGACGAGGTCGAGTCGCTGGTGCGCGACCGCCTGGCGCCGCCGCAGTTGCGCCTGGTCTGAAGATGCCCGCCTCGCAGATCTGGCTGGCCGCTCTGGTGGGTGTGGTGGTGGTGGCGGTAGCGGTGGTCGCCCTGGCGGTCCTGCGGCACGCGCCGCGCAGCCGGGCTGCCGAGCTGCTGGGACGCGGCGCCTTCGGCGAGGCCAGCCGCCGGGGCGACGACGGGCCGGCCGACCGCCTGGCCGCGGCCACCGCGGCGCGCCACCTGCTCGACCTCGACCTGGCGGCGCGGCTGCTCGACGCGGTTCTCGCCGAGGATCCCGGCGACGGCGAAGCGCTGCTCGAACGCGGTCTGGTGGAGGCCTACGCCGGCCGCTTCGAGGCGGCCGAGGATCTGCTGCGGCGGGCGGCTGGGGTCCGTGCCGATCTGGCGGAGAGCATCACTCTCCACCGCGCCTGGCTCGATCTGCGCCGCGGCCGCGCGGCCCGGGCTCGGCGCGGCTTCGAAGAGATCGAGGCTTCGCTCGAGTCCAAGCTGCGCGCCGACCTGACCGGTGACCCGCTGTTCGCCGAGTGGTTCCTCCACGCCTCCCTGCTGTGGCGGGCCGCCGGCGACCGGGAGCGGGCGGCATGGGCCTGGCGGCACGGCCTGGCGGCAGCGCCCGAAAGCCGGCTCGCCGAGGTGCTCGAGTCCGGGTGTTCCGTTTGAGTCAAACGAGACACTAGTGGCCTGTCTAACAGAGCGCCAGCCAGAAGTCACTAAAATAACGGGGCCGTGACCATCACCGACAGACTGCGGCAAAGCGAGCTCTTCGCGCACTTCGAGCCGGTCGATCTGGACAGCCTGCTCGCGGCCACCACCCAGCTCACCGTCGCCGGGCGCAACCCGCTCGAGGCTCGCCTCGAGGCCTGTTTTGTCGGCCAGGGCAAGCTCCGGGTGCGGCGCGACACGCCCTACGGCCCCTACCTGCTGCGTCGGGTGGGCGCCGGCGAGATGCTGGGCGAGGGGCACCTGTTGCAGCAGCCGCCAGCCGCCGGCGAGGCCTTTGCCGAATCGGATCTCGAGCTGCTGACCTTCGACGGCGAGGCGCTGTCGGCTCTGGCCGAGGCCTCGCCGCGCTTCCAGCTCTGTCTGCTCTGGACCCTGTGGAAGAGCCTCTCGGCCAAGCTGCGCCTCGCCAACGAGCGGCTGGCGGAGTTCTTCGCCACCGACAGCGGCCGCACGGCCGAGCGCCGGCCGGACCGCGCCGAGCCCGAAGAGGGCTTTCGCGTCGATCTGCAGGCCAAGCGCGGCCTGTTCGCCGAGCAGCGCCTGTCGGGCCTGGAGATCAACTTCCTCACCACCCTCTCCAAGGAGCAGCGCTACGAGGGCGGCCAGGCGATCTTCCACGAGGGCGAGCCGGCCGAGTCGATGTACGTGGTGCTGGAAGGCAAGGTGCGGATCAGCAAGAACATCCCGGGGGCCGGCGAAGAGGCCCTGTCGTTTCTCGAGCGCGGCGCCTTCTTCGGCGAGATGGCCCTGATCGAGCACCAGCGGCGCTCGGCAACCGCCGTCGCACACGGCGGCGACGCCATCGTCCTGGGCATCCCGCGCGAGGTCCTGCGCGGCCTGCTGGACATCCGCAAGGTCTCGTCGGCGCGGCTGCTGCGGCTGCTGTGCGAGATGCTCGCCCGGCGGCTCAACGAGCTCGACGAGAAGCTGGTCGGCTGGCACATCCTCTCGGCCGGCTCGCGGCCGACGCCGCCCGGCGGCTAGGCGCAGGCTCCGAGGTCAAGAGGGGGGCGCGGCGCGAGGGTCGCGGGCGCGCTCGGCGGCGCGCAGCAGCTTGCCGTCGAGGCTACCGGTAGGCAGCTCGGCGAGGGCTCCCGGCGCGTGCCAGCCGGCCTCCGGGCCCTCGGCGAGGGTGCCGCCGGCGGTCATCCGGGCGCGCCAGAGCTCGGCCTCGATCCGGCGGTTGGTGATCGCGTGCCTGGCCCCGCCCAGCCGCTCGACCAGACGCCAGCGGCCCCCATAGCGACGTCCCAGCTCGCGCGCCGAGGCTTCGCCCGGCTCGCCCTCGACCCAGGGCAGCTCCCACAGCCCGGCCAGCTGGGCGTCGTCGCCGGAGCGACGGAACATGAGCAGCCGCCCCCGGCGGGAAACCAGGGCCACCACCCGCCGCTGGTGGCGTGGCGGCGGCGCCGGGCGGCGGAACGGGTAGCTCTCCGGCGCCCCCTCGGCGGCGGCCACGCACTCTCCATGCAGGGGGCACGGCTCGCAGCGGGGGGCGCGCGGCCGGCACAAGGTGGCGCCGAGCTCCATCAGCGCCTGGTTGCCGTCGCCGGGCCGGCTCGGGTCGAGCAGCTGGCGCGCGCTCTCCCGCAACCGGCGGCGAACCACGCTCCGCCCGGGGTCGCCCGGCTCGCCGGCCAGCCGGCTGAGCACTCGCACGGCATTGCCGTCGAGAGCCGGCTCGACCTCGCCGAAGGCGATGCTGGCCACCGCGGCGGCGGTGTAGGGGCCGACACCCGGCAGCCGGCGCCACTCAGCGGCGGTGGTCGGCCAACCCGGGCCCGCCGCCTCGAGCAGCCGGGCCGCCGCCAGCAGTTGCCGCGCCCGCCGGTAGTAGCCCAGCCCCGACCAGGCGGCCAGCACGTCGTCATCCGCCGCCGCCGCCAGGGCGGCGCGGTCGGGAAAGCGCTCGAGAAAGCGCTCGTAGTAGGGGACCGCGGTCTCGACGCGGGTCTGCTGAAGCATGATCTCCGAGACCCAGACCCGGTAGGGGTCCCGGTCGAGCCGCCAGGGCAGCCGGCGCCGATGGCGATCGAACCAGGCGAGCAGGCGGGCCGCCGCGGATCCCTTCATGCGTGAGCCAGTCTGGCAGCCGACCGCCAAAAACGACACCGCCCCGGCCGCGCGAGGCGGTCGGGGCGGCAACGTTCTACGTTCAGAGGAGGATGGTTAGGGGGGGAGACTTTGTTGTTGGTTGGGGTTTTGGGTTTATCCCCTGGCGAGCAGGGGAAGAGTGGATGTGATGGTTTGGTGAGTAGAGATGCCTGGACGGCGTCTCGTTGTTGGGTGTGAATGAGTCTGAGGTATCTCCCCGAGATTCCTAATCCGTCTGGCTCCAAATCGAAGCAATCTCCATGCCATAAACCGTCCCGCGGGCGACCACCCCGACTGGACGCCCGCCATCACATCTGGGAGAGTCGAGGCCACCATGAAAGCCCTGATCATCATCTTCCTCGTGCTCGTGCTGCTGGCGATCGGCCTCGCGGTGGCCGGCGTCCTCTATTTCGCCGACGGCGGCGGCGGTCCGCTGGGCAGGCCCCGGGTGTTGGACATCCGCCTCGACCAGCCGTTGATCGACTACTCGCCGGTGCCCCAGATTCCGCTGATCGAGCTCGAGCCGCCGCTCAGCCTGGCGACCCTCTACCGAGCGCTCGACCGGGCGCGGCGGGACGATTCGATCCGCGGCGTCGCGGTCTATGTCCAGTCGGCCCGCTTCGGCCTCGCCAAGGCCCAGGAGTTGCGCCGCCAGCTGGCCGCGGTCTCGGCGGCCGAGAAGTTCGTCGAGTGCTATCTCGAGACCGCCGGCGAGGGCGGCAACGGCACGCTGGCCTACTACCTGGTGTCGGCCTGCGACCGCGTCGCCCTGTCGCCGGCCGGCCATCTCAACCTGCTGGGGCTCTATGCCGACAGCGTTTTTCTGCGCGGCACTCTCGACAAGCTGCGCATCGAGCCGCAGTTTTCGACCGCCGGGGAGTACAAGAACGCCGGCGAGACGTTTACCGACTACGGTCACTCGCCGGCGGCCCGCGAAGAGCTCGAGGCGGTGCTCGACGACCTCTACGAGCAGATCGTCGCCGCCATCGCCGAGAGCCGCGACCTGGATGCGGCGACCGTGCGTGGCCTGATCGACCGGGCGCCGATCGATGCCGAGGAGGCCCTGGCGGCGGGCCTGGTCGACACGCTGGGCTTCCCGGACGAGTTCGAGGCGCGGATCGAAGAGCTGGTGGGAGAGAAGCCGGCCCTGGTCGGGCCGCGCGACTACGCTGGCCGTGGGCCGCGCCACGGCCGCCGCCTGGCGGTGGTGTTCGCCCAGGGGACCATCGTCCGCGGCAAGGGGGGCGTCGACGCCTGGTCGCAGCAGATCTTCCTCGGTGCCGACGAGGTGAAGCGGCTGACGCGGCGCCTGGCCGACGACTCGGATATCGCCGCGGTCGTCCTGCGGGTCGACAGTCCGGGCGGCTCGGCGCTGGCCTCCGATCTGATGCTGCGCGAGATCGAGCGGCTGCAGGAGGCCAAGCCGGTGGTGGTCTCGATGTCCGACCTGGCCGCCTCGGGCGGGTACTACATCGCCGCCAAGGCGGAGAGCATCGTCGCCGAGCCGGCCACCCTTACCGGCTCGATCGGCGTGGTTGCCGGCAAGCTGGTCACCCGGCGTTTCGAGGAGGAGCTTCTGGGGCTTACCCACGACCCGATCCGGCGCGGCGCCAACGCCGGCATCTTCACCTCGACCGAGCCGTTCTCACCGGCCCAGCAAGCGCGGTTCCAGGAGCTCATCGACCGCACCTACGCCCGCTTTATCGGCCATGTCGCCGACGGCCGCGGGATGGAGCCCGAAGCGGTCGACGAGGTGGCCGGCGGCCGCATCTGGACCGGACAGACCGCCGTCGGTCTGGGGCTCGTCGACGAGGTCGGCGGTCTCGGGCGAGCGCTGGATCTGGCCCGCGCCGCAGCCGGCCTGGACCCGGGCGAGCTCGGCTACGAGTACTTCCCGAAGCCACAGGGCCTGGCCGACTATCTGCTCGGCAGACAGCGCCTGCGGCTGCCGCTGCGGCTGGCCGACCTGGAACGGCTGCTGACCCCCGAGGCCCCCGGTCTGCTCGAGCTGCCGGAGAATCTGCGGCGCCTCAACCAGCCGTTCTAGTGCCCGCCGCTCCCCGCCGGCGGGCCCCGGGGCCGCCGTTGGTGCCGCCGCACAGGCGCCTATTGGGGCGCGCTTGCGCTCGAAAAACCGACTGCTGTATATTGCTCTGGCTCGGCTGAAAAGGCCCGTTCTCAGAGCCAGGGAAATCAACATCTTTTCCACAGCCTGTGGAAAACCGCCCGGGAAAGCTGTCGCTAGAATGACCAACACGAGGCTCTGGTCTCAGCTCCAAGAACGCCTGGCCAAGGAGCTCGATCCCGAGGAGTTTGCGCTCTGGTTCCGGCCGCTCAGGGTGCGCTCCGAGGAACGCGATCGGCTGGTCCTGGTGGCGCCCAACAGCCGTTTCCTCCACACCCTCGAGGAGAGCTACCGGCCGGCCGTCGACCGGGCGATCGCCGGCATGCACGAGCCGTCGTTCGAGGTCCTCTTCTCGGTCGACGAGCAGGTTCGCGAGATCACCTCGCCGCAGCTCAACCCGCGCTACCAATTCGACAGCTTCGTCGTCGGCAGCTCCAACCAGTTCGCCCACGCCGCCTGCCGCGCGGTGGCCGAGAACCCTTCGCGCAGCTACAACCCGCTGTTTCTCTACGGCGGCGTCGGCCTCGGCAAGACCCACCTGATGCAGGCCATCGGCCATCACATCCGGCTCAAGCACCGCTATCTCGAAGTGATGTACCTGCCGGCCGAGCAGTTCGTCAACGAGCTCATCAGCTCGCTGCGCTTCAACCGCATGCCGGACTTCCGCGAGCGCTACCGCAACATCGACGTGCTCCTGGTCGACGACATCCAGTTCCTGGCCAACAAGGAGCGCACCCAGGAGGAGTTCTTCCACACCTTCAACACGCTCTACACCAGCCAGAAGCAGATCATCCTCTCGTCCGACGCCTCGCCGCGGCAGATCCCGCGGCTCGAAGAGCGGCTGCGCAGCCGTTTCGAGTGGGGGCTGATCGCCGACATCCAGGCGCCGGACCTGGAGACCAAGGTGGCGATCCTCCGGCGCAAGGCGGAGACGGAGCGGACACGACTACCGGACGACGTCGCCCTGTTCATCGCCCACCAGGTCAAGTCCAACATCCGCGAGCTCGAAGGCATGCTGATCCGGGTGCTGGCCTTCTCGTCGCTCACCGGCCGGCCGCTGTCTCTCGAGCTCGCCAAAGAGACGCTCAAGGACATCCTGCCGGCCGAGGGCAGGCGGGTGACGGCGCCGGAGATCGTCAAGAAGGTGGCCCAGGAGTACGGTCTCAAGGTCAGCGAGATCAAGAGCCGGAACAACTCCAAGCAGATCGTCTTCCCGCGCCAGGTCGCCATGTACCTCTGCAAGCAGCTGACCGACCTCTCCTACCCGGAGATCGGCAAGCACTTCAACGACAAACACCATTCCACCGTGATGCACTCGGTCGACAAGATCGACAAGCTGCAGCGCGAGGACACCGACCTGCGCCGGATGATCCAGGGAATGGTCCGCCACTTCTCCTGACCGCCACCGGCCCTGGTGGGCCAGAACCGGGAAGTCTCCTGATCCGGGAATCCACAGGTCGGCCTCGACGGCTGCGGATTGCCTGGCGATCCCGGCCGTCAGGCTGTGCAAAACGCCGAGTGGGGCCGCTCCGTATCCACAGGCGTCCGGAGCCTATCCACAGGAGAACCGCAGAGCGTTCGACAGGCGTCGGGCCGACAAGACCCCCGCCACGAGCCATCACTTGCCGGTTTTGCGCTTCTGCACAGGCCCCTACTACTACTACCCCTATGCTATATTGACCCTCTTCCTAGCCGGAGTAGCCTTGATGAAAATTCGTCTCAACAGATCAGAGTTCCTCAACGAGCTTGCCCCCATGCAGGGAATCGTCGAGCGCCGAACCACCATTCCGGTGCTGTCGCATCTGCTGCTCCAGAGCGGTGACAGCCGGCTCGCGCTGGCAGCCACGGACCTCGACGTCTCGCTGACCTCCTGGTGCAGCGCCGAGGTCGATGGCGAGGGCGGGATCGCGGTCCAGGCGCGCAAGTTCCTCGAGATCATCCGCGCCGTCGTCGGTGAAGAGGTGGTGCTGGAGCTGACCGGAGAGAACCGGCTCAAGATCAGCGCCGGCAGCTCGCGCTTCACCATCAACGGCCTGCCGGCGGACGACTTCCCGACCCTGCCCGTGGTCGACGACGAGGCGGCGGTGTCGCTGCCTTTCGCCAACTTCAAGCACATGGTCGGCAAGGTCATCTTTGCCGTCTCCACCGAGGAGTCGCGTTTTCAGCTCAACGGCGCCCTGGTCAAGCTCAAGCCCGGTGGTCTGGAGATGGTGGCCACCGACGGTCATCGGCTGGCGCTGGTCGAGAACGCCCTCGAAGGGGCGGAGGATGCCCCGGGCGTCCTGGTGCCGCGCAAGGCGCTGCTCGAGCTGCAGCGATTCGAGGGCGACGGCACGCTGGAATTCCGGCGCAGCGAGCATCATCTCTCCTTCCGGCTGGGCCGCCGCGATCTGATCTGCCGCATCCTCGAGGGCACCTTCCCCGACTACGAGCGAGTCATCGCCAAGGACAACGACAAGGTCGCGATCTTCGATCGCAAGCTGCTTGCCGAGGTGGTCCAGCGGGTCGCCCTGCTGACCGGTGACCGGGCGCGCGCGGTGCGGCTCGAGTTCGACAACGGCGCCACCCTCTCGGCCGCGAACCCGGATCTGGGCGAAGCCAGCGAGGCGGTGGACTGCGAGTTCGACGGTGACGGCCTGAGCCTCGGAATCAACCCCGACTATCTGAGCCACTTTCTGAGCGCCGTCGAGACCGAAAAGGTCCGGCTCGAGCTCAAGGACGAGAACACCCAGGCCGTGGGCCTGCCGGTTGATGGTGATGATGCGCGCTACTTATGCGTCATCATGCCCATGCGCGTCTAGGCGGCGTAGGCACCTGAATCTGCGGGACCTCACTCTTTCGGGCATCCTCGACGTACTTCCAGTACGCCTGCGGTGCCCTCGGTCGTTCGATCCCACATCTTCAGGCGCCTACGCCGCCTAGAGAGAATCAGCCAACCGGCCGATCCGGCCGTATCGCGTCGTGATCGAGCGCTTCAGCTGTCGCGACTTCCGGAACCTGGGGCCGCTCGAGTGGCGGCCTGGCGCCGGGCCGCAGGTTGTTGTCGGCGACAACGGCGCCGGCAAGACCAGCCTGCTCGAGGCGCTCTATCTGCTGGCCACCAGCCGCAGCTTCCGGGGCGCCCGGCCGGTGGAGTGCTGTCGTCGCGGGGCCGAGGCGTTCTTTCTCGAAGCCGAGGTCGCCGCCGAGCGTCGCGCCCGGCTGGCGGTGGGCTGGAGCGCCGAGAGCGGTCTCGAGCGGCGCCTCAACGACAAGACGGCGACCCTGGCCGATCATCTGGCGGTACAGCCGGTGGTCGCCTGGACCGCCGCCGATGCCGAGTTGTTGGATGGCCCGCCGGAGTTGCGGCGGCGGCTTCTGGACCAGGGCGTGGTGGTCGAGCGGCCGGGGTCGCTGGCGGTGCTGGCGCGCTACCGGCAGGCTCTGGAGCAGAAGCGCCGGCTGCTGGCCGAGGGCCATGCCGGCCTGGGTCCATGGAACGAGCTGCTGGCGTCCGCCGCGAGCGAGTTGATCGCCCTGCGCCGCGATTACGCGGCGCGTCTGGGCAGGGGCCTGGCGGCGGTGCTCGAGGACGGCGACCTCGAGCTCGGCAGCGTCGAGCTGGTCTACCGGCCGTCGGTCGACCCGGGCGACGGCGGCACCGCGGCGGTCCTGGCGCGGCTCGAGGAGGCGAGCGCCGGCGAGCGGCGCCAGCGGCGGCCGCTGATCGGGCCGCACCGAGACGATCTCGAGGTGCTGTGGCAGGGCCGCGGGCTGCGGCGGGCCGCCTCGGCGGGCGAGAAGAAGCTGCTCGGTCTCGCTCTTACGGCCGCCCGGGGGCGGATCCTGGAAGGTGTCGGCCGGCTTCCCCTCTATCTGCTCGACGACGCTGACGGAGACCTCGATCGGCGCCGGCTGAGGGTCGCCTGGGGCCTGTTCTCGGGGGCGCCGCAGCTGGTGGCCACCTCGCACCGGCCGGAGGCCTGGGAGGAGGTCGCGGGGGCGGTGACCGGGCGGCTCGAGAACGGTCTTCTGACCGCTGTCTGAGGGACGCCGCAAGGACCCTGCAAGGCGTGTCTAAGTATAAGAATCAAAAGTGACTTAGACCCTTGCGAAAACACCCGATCGTGATATAGTTTGGAGGTTCGGAGAGACCCTCTCCCAGGGGGCTCTTTCCGCCGCCCTGCAAGCAGCGGAGCGGTCGTGTCGAGTGCCCGTCCAAGGGCGCTCGGAAGCGGCGATCGAGCCCGAAAAAAGGCCCGACAAAAGGGGGTAGAGCGTGGCGCAACCAAGCACCGGGTCCAGCTACACCGCGGAGAGCATCAAGGTCCTCAAGGGCCTGGATGCGGTGCGCAAGCGCCCCGGAATGTACATCGGCGACACCGATGACGGCTCGGGCCTGCACCACATGGTCTTCGAGCTGGTGGACAACGGCATCGACGAGGCCCAGGCCGGCCACGCCAGCCTCATCCAGGTCACCATCCACGGCGACGAGTCGGTGACGGTCGAGGACGACGGCCGCGGCATCCCGGTCGACATGCACAAGGGCGAGGGGCGGTCGGCGGCCGAGGTCATCATGACCGAGCTCCACTCGGGCGGTAAGTTCGACCACAACTCCTACAAGGTCTCGGGCGGTCTGCACGGTGTCGGCGTGTCGGTGGTCAACGCCCTCTCGGAGAGCCTCGAGATCGAAATCAAGCGCGACGGCAAGGTCTGGTACCAGGTCTACAAGCGCGGCCTGCCCGTGGAGCCGATCCAGGCGATCGGCAAGAGCGACAAGACCGGCACCAAGATCCGCTTCTTTCCCGATCCCGAGGTCTTCACCACCCTCGGCTTCCACTACGAGACCCTGTCGCAGCGGCTGCGCGAGCTGGCCTTTCTCAACAAGGGCTCGCGCATCGAGCTGGTCGACGAGCGCACCAGCAAGCAGATCGAGTTCTCCTACGCCGGCGGCATCGAGAGCTTTGTCGACCACCTCAACCGCAACAAGACGGCGCTGCATCGCAAGCCGATCTATCTCGAGGAAGTGCGCGACGACGGCAGCGGCGAAGAGATTGTCGAGGTCGCCCTGCAGTGGAACGACGGCTACCAGGAGCAGATCTTCTCGTTCACCAACACGATCAACAACCGCGACGGCGGCACCCACCTGAGCGGTTTCAAGTCGGCCCTCACCCGCACCGTCAACGCCTATGCCGGCTCGACCAACCTGACCAAGAACCTGAAGGCGAACCTCACCGGCGACGACGTTCGCGAAGGGCTGACCGCGGTGGTCTCGGTGCGCATCCACGATCCGAAGTTCTCCAGCCAGACCAAGGACAAGCTCGTCTCCTCCGAGATCAAGGGCTGGGTCGAGCAGGTGGTCAACGATCGGCTGTCGAGCTATCTGGAAGAGAACCCGAAGATCGCCAAGCGGATTCTCGAGAAGTGTGTCGAGGCGGCGCTGGGGCGTGAGGCGGCCCGCAAGGCGCGCGAGCTGACCCGGCGCAAGGGGGCGCTCGACGCCGCCAGCCTGCCCGGCAAGCTGGCCGACTGCTCCGAGCGCGACCCGCAGTTCGCCGAGCTCTTCCTGGTCGAGGGCGAATCGGCCGGCGGCACCGCCAAGCAGGGCCGCGACCGCCGCTTCCAGGCGGTCCTGCCGCTCAAGGGCAAGATCCTCAACGTCGAGAAGGCGCGCTTCGACAAGATGCTCTCCTCCGAGGAGATCCGCTTCATGATCTCCGCCCTCGGCACCGGCATCGGCAAGGACGACTTCGACCTCTCCAAGCTCAGGTACCACAAGCTGGTGATCATGTGCGACGCCGACATCGACGGCAGCCACATCCGCACCCTGATCCTGACCTTCTTCTTCCGCCAGATGCGCGAGCTGGTCGATCACGGCCATCTCTACATCGCCCAGCCGCCGCTCTACAAAGTCGCTCGCGGCAAGAAGGAGACCTATCTCAAGGACGACGCCGAGTACCACGAGTTCCTGGTGCAGCGGATCCAGGCCGACTGGCAGCTGGGCCTGGGCGGCAACGGCGACAGCCGTAGGCTGGGTGGCGCCCGCCTGGCGCAGTTCCTCGATCGGGTCGACGCCTTTCTCAAGGACATGGACCGGCTGGCCAACCGAGGCTTCCCGCGCGACGCCCTACGGGTGGCGCTGATGCAAGGGTTGAGCGATGCCCGAGCGCTCTCCGATCCGGAGCGGCTCGAGACCGTGGCCAAGATCATCGAGGCCTCCGGCTTCCACTCGGTGGAGGTGAGCCGGGACGAGGAGCACGGTACCGGGGTGGTCGCTTTCACCAGCCGCCGCGACGGCGTCGAGCGCCGCGTCAGGATCGACTGGGACCTGATCTCGACCGCCGAGTACCGCGCCATGGCGCGCAACAAGCAGGCGCTGGCGGCCCTCGGGGCCACCGAGTTCCGCCTCTTCCAGGGCGAGACCGAGGAGGAGTTCGACTCCCTCGAGGAGATGCTCGAGAGCCTCTACGCCGGCGCCAAGAAGGGTCTGTCGATCCAGCGCTACAAGGGCCTCGGTGAGATGAACGCCGGCCAGCTGTGGGACACCACCATGGATCCCGAGCGCCGCCGGCTGCTCAGGGTGACCGTCGAGGACGCCGTCGGCGCCGACGCCATCTTCACCATCCTCATGGGCGACAAGGTGGAGCCGCGCCGCGAGTTCATCGAGATGAACGCCCTCAACGTCAAGAACCTGGATGTCTGAGGGTGGCCGTACCGCCGAACCCCAACCGCGTCCCGGAGCCGGTGCCGCCGGCCGGATGACGCCAGACCGACCCGAGCTTTCCTCCTATGTCTGAAAACGATCGCACCCTGCCTCCCGAGATCACCTCCACGGTGGACATCGAGGAGGAGATGAAGCGCAGCTATATCGATTACGCGATGAGCGTGATCATCGGCCGGGCCCTGCCCGACGTCCGGGACGGACTCAAGCCGGTGCACCGGCGGGTTCTCTACGGCATGTGGGAGTCGGGCAACACCTCGGGCAAGCCGTACAAGAAGTCCGCCCGCATCGTCGGCGACGTCATGGGTAAGTACCACCCGCACGGCGACAGCGCCATCTACGACACCGTGGTGCGGATGGCGCAGGACTTCTCGCTGCGCTACCCGCTGGTCGACGGCCAGGGCAACTTCGGCTCGATCGACGGCGACAGCGCGGCGGCGATGCGCTACACCGAGGTGCGGCTCACCAAGCTCGCCGAGGAGATGCTGCGCGAGGACATCGACAAGGAGACCGTCGACTGGGTCGCCAACTACGACGAGTCGATGCGTGAGCCGACGGTGCTGCCGGCGCGGGTGCCCAACCTGCTGATCAACGGCGGCGGCGGCATCGCGGTCGGCATGGCGACCAACATCCCGCCGCACAACCTGGGCGAGGTGGTCGACGGGCTGATCCAGCTGATCGACGACCCCAAGGTCTCCATCGACCGGCTGATGGCGGTCATTCCGGGCCCCGACTTCCCCACCTCCGGCTTCATCCACGGCATCGAGGGCATTCGCCTTGCCTACCGCACCGGGCGCGGCACCATCCAGATGCGTGCCCGCGCCGCCATCGAGACCAACCGCAAGGGCGACAAGCAGGCGATCGTGGTCACCGAGATTCCCTACCAGGTCAACAAGGCCAAGCTGCTCGAGCGGATCGCCGGGCTGATCCGCGAGAAGCGGATCGAGGGCATCCGCGACCTGCGCGACGAGTCCGACCGCGAGGGCATCCGCATCGTTCTCGACGTCAAGAGGGGTGAGATCCCCGAAGTCATCCTCAACCAGCTCTACAAGCTGACGCCGATGCAGTCGACCTTCGGCATCATCATGCTGGCGATCGTCGACAACCAGCCGCAGGTCCTCGATCTGAAGAGCTTGCTCAAGCACTTCCTCGACCACCGCAAAGCGGTGGTGGTGCGGCGCACCCGCTACGACCTGCGCAAGGCCGAGGAGCGGGCCCACATCCTCGAGGGCATCCTCAAAGCGCTCGATCAGCTCGACGAGGTGATCGCCGCCATCCGCGCCAGCCGCACCCCGGCCGACGCCCGCGAGCGGCTGGTGGCCGACTTCGCCTTGTCGGTCGTGCAGGCGCAGGCCATCCTCGAGATGCGGCTGCAGAAGCTGACCGGGCTCGAGCGCGACAAGGTGGTCGAGGAGTACGAGACCCTGATGGCCTTGATCGAGCGGCTGCGCGCCATCCTGGCCTCCGACGAGCTGGTGCTCGAGGAGATCCGCGGCGAGCTGCTCGAGATCCGTCAGGCCTACGCCGACCCGCGGCGCACCGAGATCATTCCCGAGACCCACGACATCACGGTCGAGGACATGATCGCCGACGAGGACATGGTGATCACGGTCACCAACTCGGGCTACGTCAAGCGCTCGCCGCTGTCGCTCTACCGCTCACAGCACCGCGGCGGCAAGGGACGGACCGGCATGGTGACCAAGGACGGCGACTTCGTCGAGCACCTCTATGTCGCCTCGGCCCACAGCTACATCCTGGTCTTCACCGAGACCGGCCGGGTGCACTGGCTCAAGGTGCACGAGATCCCGCAACTCGGGCCGGCGGCCAAGGGCAAGGCGATCGTCAACCTGCTGCAGCTCGAGCCGGACGAGAAGGTCGCCACGACGGTGGCCGTGCGCGAGTTCGGCGACGACCTCTACCTGATGTTCGCCACCGAGAAGGGGCGAATCAAGAAGACCGTGCTGTCCGCCTTCTCACGGCCGCTGTCCGGCGGCATCATCGCGGTCAACATCAACGACGGCGACCGGTTGCTCGACGTGCGGGTGACCGACGGCACCAAGCAGATCCTGCTGGCGACCGCCAGGGGCTTCGCCATCCGCTTCGCCGAGTCCGACACGCGGCCGATGGGACGGGCGGCCGCCGGCGTGAAGGGGATCAGTCTGCGCAAGGACGACCGGGTGGTGGCGATCTCGGCGCTCGAGGCCGAGGGCGGCGAGATCTTCACGATTTCCGAGAACGGCATGGGCAAGCGGACCCGCCTGACCGAGTACCGCAGCCAGACCCGGGGCGGCAAGGGCATCATCAACCTCAAGGTCTCCAAGAAGACCGGCGAGGTGGTCGGCGTCAAGCAGGTACGCGAGAACGACGGCCTGATCATCATCACCCAGACCGGCAAGATCATCCGCATCGAGGTCGGCGGCGTGCGCGTCATCGGCCGCTCGACCCAGGGCGTCAAGCTGATGGATCTCGGAGACGAGGACCGCCTGGTCGCCGTCGCCGAGCTGGCCGAAGGCGAGGAGGACGCCGACGCGGCGCCCGTCCCGCCGCTCGCCGAGCCCGAAGCGGGCGAGCCCTCCGAGCCGGTCAACTAGCCGCCGCGGTTTCCCGATGGCCGCAACCCGGACGGGGCTTCGGCGGGGCGCTGCCCGCCGGTGAACGCGGCGGCCGCGGCGCCGTAACAGGAAGGTCATGCCAGAGTCGATGTCCGAGGAGGAGGGAACGCCCGAAGCCCCGCCCGGAGCCGAGCTCTACCGGGTCGCCTGGGTGTTCTACCTGGTCCTGGCGGTCGGCGGCGCCCTGTGGCTGGGGGTCCGCCGCGGGACGATCGGCCTGGATCTTTTTCTCGACACCTCCGGCTGGTGGCTCGACCTGGGCCTCGGCCTGGCCGCCGGCTGCCTGCTGCTCGCCGTCTGGCAGCTCGGCCTGCGCCTGCTGCCCTCGGCCGGCGCGCTCGAGCGCAAGCTGGCCGAGATGCTCGCCGGCGTCGAAATGACCGAAGCGATCGCCCTGGCCCTGCTCTCCGGCTTCGCCGAGGAGTTGTTCTTTCGCGGCGCCGTCCAGGGCGCCTGGGGCTGGCCCCTGGCCACCGTGCTCTTCGCCCTTCTCCACGTCGGCCCCGGCGCCGCTTTCCGCGTCTGGCCGGTCTTTGCCGCCCTCGCCGGCCTCCTCTTCGCCGGCCTGATGCTCTGGCGCGGCAACCTCCTCGCCCCGGTGCTCGCCCACGCCCTGGTCAACGCCGTCAACCTGGGACGCCTGGCGCGCCGGGCGCCGTAGCGCGGGCCGCGCCGCCGCCGCCCCTCTGGTAGAGTGGCCGGCCCGGCAACAGGGAGGAACAGGAGCCAGATGAGCGCAAACAGCCAGGCGGTTTTCGATCGTATCGAGGGAGAGAAAGAGGGCTATCTCGACGAGCTCAAGGAGTTCCTCCGCATCCCGTCCGTTTCCACCGAGCCCGAGCACAAGGCCGACGTTTTGCGCGCCGCCGATTGGCTCGGCGGCAAGATGCGCGCCGCCGGCCTCGAGGTCGAGCTCATCGAGACCGACGGCAACCCGCTGGTCTACGGCGAGTGGACCGGCGCGGCGGGCAAGCCGACGATCCTCTTCTACGGCCACTACGACGTCCAGCCCCCGGATCCCCTCGAGGAGTGGCGCAACCCGCCCTTCGAGCCCACGGTCGAGGGCGACGAGCTGGTGGCCCGCGGCGCCACCGACGACAAGGGCCAGTGCTACACCCATGTCAAGGCGGTTGCCGCCATGCTGGCCGAGCGTGGCGAGCTGCCGGTCAACGTCAAGTTCCTCGTCGAGGGCGAGGAGGAGGTCGGCGGCGAGGCGATCGAGAAGTTCGTCCGCGCCGACGCCGGCGACCGGCTGGCCTGCGACGCGGTGGTGGTCTCCGACAGCTCGATGTTCGCCCCCGGCCAGCCGTCGCTGCTCTACGGGCTCAAGGGCCTCTGCTACATGGAGCTGCGGGTCACCGGCCCCAACCGCGACCTCCACTCGGGCACTTTCGGCGGCGGCGTAGCCAACCCCGGCAACGCGCTGTGCCGCATCGTCGGCGAGCTCGTCGATCCCGCGACCGGTCGCGTGCGGGTGCCGGGGTTCTACGACGACGTGCGGCCGCTCGAGGAGTGGGAGCGCAAGGAGTTCGCCGCCCTGCCCTTCGACGAGACACAGTACAAAGCCGACCTGGAGCTCTCCGAGCTGTTCGGCGAAGAGGGCTACACGACCCTCGAACGGGTCTGGGCGCGGCCGACCTGCGACGTCAACGGCCTGTGGAGCGGCTACCAGGGCGCCGGCGCCAAGACCGTGCTGCCGGCCAAGGCCGGGGCCAAGGTGTCGATGCGGCTGGTGCCGGATCAGGATCCGAAGACGATCGCCGCGCGATTCACCGACTACGCTCGAGCCGTCGCTCCGCCGGGCGTCAATGTCGAGGTCGAGTACATCCACGGCGCCGGCCCGGTGCTGGTCGACATCGGCGGGCCGATCGCCGAGTGCGCCATGCAGGCGCAGGAGGAGATCTGGGGCAAGCGGCCGGTGCGGGTGCGCGAGGGGGGCTCGATACCCATCGTCGATGTCTTCGCCAAGGTCCTCGGAGTGCCGATCCTGCTGCTCGGCTACGGCCTGCCCGATGATCGCCTGCACTCGCCGAACGAGAAGTTCAACATCAGTCACTTCTACAACGGCATCCGCACGACCGTGCGGGTGCTGGATCTGGTGGGGTCGTAGCCGCCGTCCGAAGCACGGGAGCCAAACAAGATGGTTGGGAACGGAGATGGGGTCGAGCGGGAGCTCAAGTTCGCCTGTGACGATCTGGAGGCGGTACGAGCGCGACTGGCCGACCTGGGCGCTGAGCGGCAGGCGCCGGCGGCGTTCGAGGACAACCTGGTGTTCGATCGCAACGGCGAGCTCGAGGCTTCCGGCAGTGTCCTCAGGCTGCGCAGCGATCGCCGCGGCGCGCGGCTGACGGTCAAGGGGCCGCCCCGTTTCGAGGAGGGCGTCAAGCTGCGCGACGAGCGCGAGATCTCGGTGGGCGACGCCGAGCAGGCGCAGCTGCTGCTCGAGATGCTCGGCTACGGGGTCGTACAGCGGTATCAGAAGATGCGCGAGGAGTGGCAGCTCGGCGGCGTGCTGGCGGCGCTCGACCACACCCCGATCGGCGACTACGTCGAGTTCGAGGGCACCAAGGCGACCCAGGTAGCCAAGCGTTGCGGCTTCGAGCTCGAGGTGGCCGAGAGGCGCTCCTATCTCCACCTCTACGCCGATCATCTGCGCGAGCACCCCGAAGCGTCGCCCCAGATGGTCTTCCCTTGAGGCTGCGGGCTGTCGTTCTGGCGGCCGGGCTCGGCACCCGGCTGCGGCCCCTGACCGGGACGACACCCAAACCCGCTCTGCCGGTGGCCGGGGTGCCGGTGGCGGGGCGGACGCTGGCGCTGCTGGCGCGGGCGGGCTGCGAGACCGCGGCGGTCAACCTGCACTACCTGGGCGACCGGCTGCGCGCCGCTCTCGGCGACTCGGTGGCCGGCATGCCGCTGGTCTACTCCGAGGAGCTGGAGGTCCAGGGCACTCTGGGCGCGCTGTGGCCGCTGCGCGACTTCTGCGCCGCCGCCGACGTGCTGCTGGTGATCAACGGTGACAGCCTCTGCCGCTGGCCGCTGGCCCGGCTGCTGCGGGCGCACCGCAAGGCGCGCCGCGCCGCCGGCGCGGCGGCCACCCTGCTGCTGTCGCGGCGCGCCGACCCGGCCGAGTTCGGCGGCGGCGTCGGGGTCGGGGATGACGGCGGCATCGTCACCTTCGACGCTGAGCCCCATCCCGCGGCGCCGCGCCGGCGCGTCTTCGCCGGCGCCCACGCGATCGAACCGCGATTCCTGGAGGGGTTGCGGCAGGGCCCGGCCGGCTTCGTCGAGGACCTCTACCGGCCGCTGCTCGAGCGCGGCGGGCACATCGCCGGGGTCGAGACCGGGCGGCCGTGGCACGACCTGGGCACGCCCGGGCGCTACCGGCGAGCGGTCCTCGAGCTGCTCTTTCGCCACCGCCCCTGGCTGCGCCGGTGGACCGGCGGCGGCGCCCGGGTAGCGCCCGGCGCGCGGCTCCGCCGGACGGCGGTCGAGGCCGGGGCGGTCGTCGAGTCCGGCGCGCGCCTCAGCCGGACGCTGGTCCTTCCCGGCGCCCGGATCGGCCGCGGCGCCCGGCTCGAGGACTGCCTGGTCGGCTTCGACGCCAAGGTGCCCGCCGGCGCCGAGATCGCCGGGCAGCTGATCACGCCGGCGCTCGCCGGCGACCCGGCCGGCGGCTCGCGGGTGGGCGATCTGGCGTTCACACCGCTGTCCGGCTGACCCGGCCGCCGTCGCCGCCTCCTTGCCGGGCGGCGTTCCTTGCCGTGGCCCGTGGCGGTCGTCCGCCCTTCCCGCCAACGCTCGTCCGGCCTGCGTCCCTCGTCGCTGCGGTTCGGCCCGAGCTGACAGACATTTCGCACTTTCGCTTCGCGCCGTGGTGAATAACCCAGGCTAGACTGCCGGCCGGGAACGACCCGCGAACGAACCGACAGACCCTCGTGCACGCCTACCCGACCAGCACCCGGCCCGAGGCCGCGGGCTACCGCCTCGTCATCTTCGACTGGGACGGCACCCTGCTCGACTCGGTGGGCAGCATCGTCGCCTGCACCCAGGCGACGCTCGCGGAGCTCGACGTGGCGAAGGTGCCTGAGAGCACCATCCGCTCCGTCATCGGCCTCGGCATCCGCGAGACGGTCGAGACCCTCAGCCCGGGCTGCGACGAGGAGCTGTTCCAGCGCGTCCTCGGAACCTACCGCCGGCTCTGGTTCGGCGGCTACAGCGCCCGCCCGGTCCTGTTCGCCGGCGTCCCCGAGACGCTCGACGAGCTCCGAGGCCGGGGCTATCTGCTGGCGGTGGCGACGGCCAAGGGGCGCATCGGGCTCGACGCCGATCTCGCCGCGAACGGCCTGACCGGCCACTTTGCCGCCACCCGGACCGTGAACGAGGCGCCGAGCAAGCCCCACCCCGGCATGGTGCTCGACATCCTCGACGAGCTGGGCGTGCCGGCGGCGGAGGCGCTGATGGTGGGCGACACCACCCACGACCTGAGGATGGCGGCCAACGCCGGTGTGGCCGGGGTTGGTGTCTACTCCGGCTCACAGCCACGCGCCGAGCTCGAGGCACTGGCGCCGGCCGCCTGCCTCGCCAGCGCCGTCGAGTTGCCGGCGTGGCTGGTCCGCAGGGCTGGCTGAACCTCCGGGGCGCGGCGAGTTGCCGGCTGTCGGGTCCCGTGTGACAGGATGAATGCGGTGCCATGGTCCGCCGCCCGAGAGCTCTCGCCGCGCTGATCCGCCACGGCCCGCTGTTGGGGCTGGCGCTGGCCCTGACGCTGATCGCCGCCCCATCGCCGCCGACTCTGCGGCCGATGCCCGAGGCGGTGCGGGCGAAGCTCGGCCGGATGGCCCGCGAGGCGGCCGGGGCCCGCTACGACCGGCCCGGCCTGGCCTGGGAGCACTACCGCGAGAAGCGGCTCGGGGGCGGCCAGGTCGCCGCCACCCGGCGCTACGCCGCGGCCCGCAAGCGAATGGCGGAGCTGCCGGTCTACTCGACTCGTCGCGGCGCCTTTGTGGATCGCGCGGCCGCGGGCGCGCCGCCGCGGCGCCGGAGTGTCGGCGGCGTCGCCGCCGCGGGGCTGGGCGCCTGGCAGCCGCTCGGTCCCGGCAACATCGGCGGCCGCACCCGCGCCTTCGTCATCCGCCCCGACCGGCCGGCGGTGATGTGGGCCGGCGGCGTCTCGGGTGGCGTCTGGAAGTCCACCGACCGCGGCAGGAGCTGGCGGCCGGTGGGCGACGAGCTCGCCAACCTGGCGATCAACGTCCTGCGGCTCGACCCGAGCGACCCGAAGGTGCTCTACGCCGGCACCGGCGAGGGCTACTTTCGCGAGGCGGTGCGCGGCACGGCGCTGCCGCTGCGCGGCGGCGGCATCTTCCGCAGCGACGACGGCGGTGAGAGCTGGCGGCGTCTTCCCGGCACCGACCGTGGCAGGTTCTTCTACGTCAACGATCTGCTGGTCAGCCGCCACGCCCCGGAGCGGATCTACGCCGCCACCCGCCAGGGGATCTTCCGCACCGGCGACGGTGGCGAGACCTGGCGGCAGGTCTTGAGCCCCAAGGCCAAGGGCGGCTGTCTCGACCTGGTCGAGCGCACCGACCAGCGGCACAACGACACCCTGCTGGCCGGCTGCGGCACGCTGGCGCCGGGAGCGGTGTGGCGCAATGTCGCCGCCGAGACCGAGCGGGCCTGGGAGAAGGTCCTGGCCGAGCCCGGCATGGGGCGCACCTCGCTGGCCGTGGCGCCCTCCCGGCAGGGCACGGTCTACGCCCTGGCGGCGAGCAACGTGCCCGGGCCGGACGGCCGCTACGAACAGGCGTTGCACGCCGTATACCGCTCGGACCAGGGCGGCGCCGCCGGCAGTTGGCGGGCCACGGTGCGCAACAGCGACCCCGACAAGGTCTCGACCCTGCTGCTGTCGAACCCGGTCACCGCCTCGCTGGTGGATTGCCAGTTCGATTCCGCCAACGACTTCTTCGGCATGGGCTGGTACACCAACACGATCGCGGTCGACCCCGGCGACGCCGACCGGGTCTGGGCCGGAGGCGTCGACATCTTCCGCTCCGACGACGGCGGCCGGAGCTGGCGGCCGGCGAGCTACTGGTGGGCCGACGAGACCAACCCCAACTACGCCCACGCCGACCAGCACGGCCTGGTGTTCGACCCCCGCAACCCGGCAGTGCTCTACCTGCTGGGTGACGGTGGCATCTATCGCACCACCAACGCGCGCGCGGCGCTCGCCACGCGCGCCGACGCGCTCTGCGCGCCGGGCTCCAACCAGCTCTCCTGGGAGTCGCTCAACAACGGCTACGGGGTGACCCAGTTCTACCACGGCACTCCGTTCCCCGGAGCCGCAAGCTACATGGGCGGCACCCAGGACAACGGCACCGTCCGCGGCCGGGTCGGCACCGGGCCCAACGCCTGGTTCGAGATCCTCGGCGGCGACGGCGGCTATAGCGCCGTCGACCCGACCGACCCGCGGATCCTCTACGCCTCGGTCCAGGGAGGACGGGTCCGCGTCTCGCTCGACAACGGCGCGACCTTCGAGCCGGCCACCAATGGCCTGTTCGACCTGGGGGGCGGCGACGATTTCACCGCCCGGCCGGACAACTATCTCTTCATCACCCCCTTCGTCATGGACCCCAACGCGCCGCGGCGGCTGTGGATCGGCGGCCGCCGCCTCTTCCGCACCGACAACGGCGCCGGCTTCTGGAACCCGGCCAGCGCCGAGTTGGCGACAGAGGGCAAGGTGAGCGCCCTGGCGGTGGCGCCCGGTGACTCCGACCGGGTTCTGGCGGGCACCACCTTTGGCGACGTCGCGCGCTCGGATATCGCCACCCGGGCTGACGGCGACACCGTCTGGGCGAGCAGCCACCCGCGCACCGGCTGGGTGAGCTGGCTGGCGTTCGATCCCGGGAGCCCGGAGATCGCCTACGCCACCTACGCCCGCTTCGGCGGCAACCACGTCTGGAAGAGCTCCGACGGCGGCGCCACCTGGCGGCCGCTCGACGGCGCCGGCCCGGACCGGCTGCCCGACCTCCCGGTCCACTCGCTGGTCGTCGACCCGCGCGACGCGCGGCGGATCTACCTCGGCACCGACCTGGGGGTCTTCGTCTCGCTCGACGGCGGCAAGAGCTGGGCGGTCGAGGACACCGGCTTCGCCGCCGTGGTCACCGAGTCGCTGGCGCTGGCCACCGACGACGGCGGCACGCCGTACCTGTTCGCCTTCACCCACGGCCGCGGGGCGTGGCGGGTGCCGCTCGCGCCGTAGGTCCTGGCGCCGGGGCTTCTCGAGCCCCGGCTTGTCAGCAGGGGGGGCGGGTCAGGCGGTGCCGGCCAGCAGCCCGAAGACCTCTTCGACCTGCTGCCAGCCGACCCGCATCAGGAAGGTGGGGTTGCGGCCGTAGGATTTCGAGCCCAGCAAGAAGAAACCCGGCTCGGGGTTGACCAGGGTGTCGGCGCCGTGGCTCTCCTGGGCCAGGCAGTCGTCGCTGCCGGCGCCGAGCAGCGCCGCCGCCAGCTTCATCGGGCCCGAGGTGGCGTAGCACTCGTGCACCTGGAGCTGGCGGTAGATGCTGTGGTCGCCGACGTAGCCGGTGAGCGACAGGACCCGGTCGACCGCGACGGTCCGCCGGCCGCCGTCGCTGCGGCGCAAGGTGACCTCGGCGCGCCCGTCGCGCTCGGTCAGGGCGTCGACCACGACGCCGGTCAGGGTCTCGACCGCCGGCGAGGCGCCGCCAGCGAGCTCGGCTGCGCGGGCCAGCAGCCGCGCCCGCTCGGGCAGCGGGTCGTTCTCGTCGGGCTCGAAGCCGGGCTCGCCGCGCAGGGCCCAGAGCACGCGAGTTCCGGGGTTCTCCTCCGCCAGCTCGGCGAGATCGGCCACGGCGGTCTGGGCCGAGTGCCCGGCGCCGACGACCAGCGTCGTCCTGCCGGCCCACTCGCCCGGCTCGGCGGCGAGGTCGGGGATGTGGCGGCAGATGGCCTCCTCCAGCGCCCGCTCGCCGGGCGCGGCGATGCCGCCGTTGCCGGTGGCGTTGGGGTTGGAGTAGGTGCCGGTGCAGTCGAGGACGGCGTCGGCGGTCTCGACCCGCTCGGCGCCCTCGGGACCCGCCAGCAGCAGGCGGAAACGGTGGTCGGCGCGCCGGCCGGTGCCGATCTCGTCGCTTTTGACCAGGCCCTCGCGACCGACCTCTAGCACCCGGGTGCCGGTCCGCAGGTGCGGGGCGATCGCAGCCAGGGCCGCCAGCGGCTCGTACAGCCGCGTCACCAGCTCGTCGCCGGTCGGGCAGTCGTCGCCGTCGGGCACCTCGATGCCGGCGCCGTGCAGGTGGCGCCGCATGCGCGGCGAGACGTTGAGCTTCCAGGGCGTGAACACGCGCACGTGGCCCCATTGGCGGACGTCGCCGGCGACGCCGCCGGACGCCTCGTAGAGGGTGAAGGGACAGCCGGCGTCGACGGCGGCCAGGGCGGCTTCGAGGCCGGTGGGGCCGGCGCCGAGAATGGCGATGTGGGGGTGGCGAGACTCAGTCATTCGGACGTCTCCTGGGAGGTGGCGGTTTCTTGCTGGCCCGGGCCTCTCGAGCGGGGAGCCATCCTGCGCGCGCTGCTTTCGCTGCGTGCTCGGATACTCCCCGCTGACGAGGCCCTCCGTGTTTGCTTGATGGACCACAGACGTACTGTTGGCTTTGTTGGGGCGGGGCCGTGACCCCCGCTCCCCATCCACGAAAAGCCGAGCCATCGCCACGGAGGGAGCTTCCCAGCGGCTTGGAGCGGCCCGGTGAGTACTGATACTCCCCAGGCTCGGGACCCTCCGGTGGTGCAAGCCCGGCTCGGCAGTCCATCGACGCGTGGCTCATCCGGCTTTCTCGTCTCTCGTTGGGCTGCCGCGCTCAGAACCTCGAGGCCGCCCGCTCCTTGGCGGGCAGGATCTCGAGGCAGGTGGTCCACCAGCCGGTGAGGATGGTCTCGACGAACTCCTCGGGCAGCTCCTCGGCGCGCATCTCGCGGGCCAGCGCCTGGTGGTCGTAGGCCAGGGGCTCGAGCCGCACGTCGAGGCCGTCGTTGCCGGCTTCGATCACCGCGAACCAGACGTCGGTGGCGCCGTCGTTGGCCGGCCGGCCGATGACGCCGACGTTGACCGCGTCGCGGCCCGAGGGCAGCCGCCGGTGCCAGGGCAGCCCGGTGTGGGTGCAGAGGAAGCCGTCGCAGCCCTGCTCGTCGCACAGCACCTCGAGAAAGGGCGCCGGCGAGGTGGAGGCGAAGAGGAACTCGTTGATCCGCCGCGGCGAGCCGTGCACCAGCAGCAGCTCGCGCCCGCCCACCAGCACCCGGCGCCGGCGCGGCCAGGAGCCCAGCCAGCTCCGCATGTCGGGCGTCGTGCGCTCGGCGGTGTAGCGGTAGGAGAGGTCGGCGAAGCGGTTGTCGCGCGGGTCGGTGTAGCCGCAGTTGCAGTCCTCGCGGCCGGCGGCGAGCGACTCCTCGTAGTTGCCCTGCACGCCCATCACGCCGCCCTGCTCGAGCAGCGGCCGCACCTTCTCCGGGTGGGGCCCGAAGCCGCCCAGGTCGCCGAGGCAGTAGATCGCCCCGGCGCCGAGCCCCGCCGCGCGCTCGAGCAGCGCCGCCAGGGCGTGGTGGTTGTTGTAGACGCCGCCAAAGACCACGATGCGCTGGTGCGGGCCCTCGACCGGTGTGGCGTCGGCGACCGGCCGGCGATGGCGCTCGGCGGCGGCGGCGCGCTCGGCGGCGGAGAGCCGCCGGCCGGTCCCGGCGACGGCGTCGCGAAACTCGCCCAGGGGCACCAGCCGCTCGCCCCAGGTGGCGAGGCCGCGGTGCGCGGTCAGCTTCTCTGCGGCCCGGCGCCGGGTCTCGGCGTCGTCGCGGGGCGGGCGGTCGCTCACGTCTTGCAGCTCACTCCGTAGACGTGGCAGGTCCAGCAGGCAGGGTGGTCGAGGGCGAACGGGTCCAGCGTGTCGGCCAGGCTCTCGCCCATCTTGCCGCCGGGCTCGTTGACCAGGATCGGGCAGACCCAGACACCCTGGTCGGTGACCATGCGGCAGGCCGAGCACTGCAAGTGGTCCCAGCCGTCCTCCGGCGCATCGCCCGTGCGCAGCCGCTGCCAGGTCTCGTAGGCGCCGCCGCGCTCGACCTCGGCGCCGATCTGGAACATCGGCAGGATCTTGAGCCGCGGCTTGGCGATGCCGAGCTCGCCGAGCAGCCGGAAGAAGCGCTCCTTGCCCTGGACGCTGCCGTTGTCGTCGTGCACTTCGGTGACGGTGATCACCGGGTTGAGCCCGGCCGCGACCAGGTTGCGGATCCCCTGCAGGATGCGCTCGAAGGTGCCCGCGCCGCGGATCGGGTCGTTGGCGGCCGCCTCGTAGCCGTCCATCGACACCCGCAGGTCGAGCGAGTAGTCGCTGGCCTCGTCCAGCCGGCGCAGCCGCTCGCATCGTGGCGGGTCGAGCAGCAGGCCGTTGGTCAGGACGTTGGCCGGCCCGACCGCGAGGGTCGCGGCCAGGATCGCCTCCATCTCCGGGTTGAGGAAGGGCTCGCCGCCGGTGAAGTAGTACTCGCGGACCCCTAGCGCGGCGGCCTCGTCGAGATAGCGGCGCACCTCGTCGAGGCCCAGGAACTCGTGCGTGTGGTTGGTCGGCGAGCAGGAGACGAAGCAGTGGGTGCAGGCCAGGTTGCAGATGGTGCCGCCGACCTGGAACCACAGCGTGTCGAGCGAGCGCAGCTCGACCACCGGCGCGTCCTCGCGCTGGCGGGCGCGGTCGCCGTAACGCTGTTGGGCCGACTGTTCGTGATTGGCAACACTCATGGGTCTGTCGACTCCTGTGTTTGATTCGGCATCCCGACCGGTGACGGGCATCGTGCCCGCGGCCGCCGGCGGGTCTTTGGGCGGAGCCGGTCGAGGTTCCTTGAATCTACCGCCGTATACGCCGCCGCGGACCGGGCGGATTGGCGACGGGCGGGCAGTCTACAGCAGGGCGCTTGGACTCCTGGCTATACTGACTCCGAGTTGACCAGGATCGAGTCCAACGGGGGGCGGGTGCGGCCGCGGGCGGGGGTCGCGTGAGGATCGCCGCCGTCGGCACGGCCCTGCCGCCCAACTACTACGGCCAGGAGGAGCTGCTGGCGGCCTTCCGCGAGCTCTGGTCGGGCCGGGTGCGCAACATGGACCGGCTGGAGAGGCTGCACCGCAACGTCCTGGTGGGCGGCCGCCACCTGGCGCTGCCGCTCGAGGAGTACCACGCGCTGGAGACCTGGGGCCAGTCCAACGACGCCTGGATCCGCGTGGCGCAGGAAGTTGGCGAGGCGGCGATCCGCCAGGCGATGGAGCGCGCCGGGCTGGAGCTCGAGGAGATCGACGCCATCATCTTCGTCACCGTCACCGGGGTGGCGACGCCGTCGATCGATGCCCGGCTGATGAACCGGCTGGGCCTGTCGCCGCGGGTCAAGCGGATGCCGATCTTCGGCCTCGGCTGCGTCGCCGGCGCCGCCGGCATCGCCCGCGCCGCCGACTACGTCAAGGCCTACCCCGACCAGGTGGCGCTGCTCCTCTCGGTGGAGCTGTGCTCGCTGACCCTGCAGCGCAAGGACTTCTCGATCCCCAACCTGATCTCCTCGGGGCTGTTCGGCGACGGCGCGGCGGCGGTGGTGGTGGTCGGCGACGAGCGGCCGAGCGACGGCCCGCGCATCGTCGCCACCCGCTCGATCTTCTATCCCGACACCGAAGGGGTGATGGGCTGGGAGATCTCGGAGAAGGGCTTTCAGGTGGTGCTGTCGGCGGAGGTGCCGCAGATGGTGACCGGCCACCTGCGGGACGACGTCGATCGCTTCCTGGCCGATCACGGCACCAGCCGCGCGGAGATCCGCAGCTGGGTGGCCCACCCCGGCGGCCCGAAGGTGCTCGAGGCGATGGCCGAAGCGCTCGAGCTCTCGCACGGCGAGCTCGACGTCACCTGGCGCAGCCTGGGCGAGGTGGGCAATCTCTCCTCCACCTCGGTCCTGCTGGTGCTCGAGGAGACCCTGCGCGAGCACCGGCCCGAACCCGGCAGCCTGGGGATGCTCCTGGCGATGGGACCGGCGTTCTGCTCCGAGCTGGTGCTGCTCGAATGGTGACGCGCTGGCTCTACCTCGGCCTCATCCTGCTGGTCGTCTTCCAACGCTCGACCGAGCTGCGGCTGGCCCGGCGCAACGAGCGGCTGGCGAGGGCGGCGGGCGCGATCGAGTTCGGCGGCGGCCACTTCCCCTGGATGGTCGCGATCCACACCCTCTTCCTGATCTCCTGCGTGGCCGAGGTCTGGCTGCTGGACCGGCCCTTCGCGCCGGCAGCGGCGGGGGCGATGCTGCTGCTGCTCGCCGGCGCCACGGCGCTGCGCTACTGGGCGATCTCCACCCTGGGCGAGCGCTGGACCACCCGCATCCTGGTGCGGCCGGGCCTGCCGCTCGTGACCGGCGGCCCCTATCGCTGGCTGCGCCATCCCAACTACCTGGCGGTGGTGATCGAGATCGCCGCCCTGCCGCTGGTGCACGGCGCCTGGCTGACCGCGGTGGTCTTCAGCGTCGTCAACGCGGCGCTGCTGACGGTGCGGATCCGGGCCGAGAACGCGGCGCTGGCGGGTCACGCAGGCCGCCCGGGGTGAGCCGTGCGAAGCCCGACCTGCTGATCGTCGGCGGCGGACCGGCCGGTCTCGCCACGGCGATCGCGGCCAGGCTCGGCGGCCTCACCGCCACGGTGCTCGACCGCTCGCGGCCGCCGATCGACAAGCCCTGCGGCGAGGGGCTGATGCCGGCCGGAGTGGCGCGGCTCGAGGCCTTGGGCGTGCGGCTGCCCGAGGGGGCCGGGCGACCGTTTCGCGGCATCCGCTACCGTGACGGGGAGCACGTGGCCGAGGCCGAGTTCCCCGGCGCTCCGGGCCTCGGCTTGCGCCGCACCACGCTGCACGGGGCGCTGGCGCGGCGCGCCGCGGAGGTGGGGGTCGACCTGCGCTGGGACACCGGGGTCCGCGGCCTTGCCGAGGGCGGCGTGGCCACCGCCGAAGGCGTGCTCAAGGGTCGCTGGCTGGTCGGTGCCGACGGCCTCAACTCCCGCCTCCGCCAATGGGCGGGCCTCGAGACCGAGGGGCCGCGCGGCCCCCGACGGCGGTTCGGGGTGCGGCGGCACTTCCGGCGCGAACCGTGGACCGACAAGGTGGAGGTCTGGTGGGCCGACGGGGTCGAGGCCTACGTGACCCCGGTGGCGGCGCAGGAGATCGGCGTGGCGATGCTGTGGAGCGGCGGCAAGTCGCGCTTCGACCGGCTGCTGCGCCGCTTTCCCGGGCTCGCGGAGCGCCTCGCGGGGGCCGAGGTCAGCTCCCGGGACCAGGGCACCGGCCCGCTCGATCGGCGCCCGCGACGGGTCTACAAAGACCGCCTGCTGCTGGTCGGCGACGCCGCCGGCTACGTCGACGCCATCACCGGCGAGGGCCTCGACCTGGCCTTCCACCAGGCATTCGCCCTGGTCGAGGCGGTGCGCAAGGGGGACCCGCGGCACTACTCCCGCTACTGCCGCCGGCTGACCCGGCTGCCGTTCGCGCTCATCCACCTGCTGCTCTTCGCCGAGCGCCGCCCGGCGCTGCGCCGCCGCCTGATCCGCACCCTGGCCGACGATCCGCGCCTCTTCCAGCGCCTGCTGGCGATCCACTCCCGCGACCGCCCGCCCCACAGCCTGGGCCTCACCGGCGCCTGGGCCCTCGCCCGTGGCCTGATGCGGTGAGGGAATCGAACCGCTCCATCACCGAGGGTCTTGGGCGCTGGCGCGCACGGACCGGTCGGCTCAGAGCACGATTCCGAGTGTCTGTGCGGTGGGGCCGGTCGGCTGTGGAGCGGAGTGCTGGGCGTCAGCGCGTTGAGACCGGTCGGCTATGGAGTCGAGAGGCGGGCCTTGGCGTGCTTGGGCCGGTCGGCTATGGAGCCGAGAAGTGGGGGGCCCCGGGTACCGGCTCGGCTCAGTCGGACTTTGAAAGTCGCCTCGCCTGCGCACTCGCGACGCGCGGCACCGGTTGGTGGCCTCCGAACGGCTGGTGCTGTAGCGCTGCTCGTGAGCTACCTGAGACCCCCCACCTCTCGGCTCCGCCGCCGACCTCCGGTGGTGGCGGCTCGGATCCTGGTTCTTCGGTGCCGCCGACCTCCGGCGGTGGCAGCTCGGATCTTGGTTCTTCGGTGCCGCCGACCTCCGGCGTTGCCGTGACGTTGGTCTCCACGCTAGCCATCGACCTCCGGCGGTGATTGCCTCCGCGCCCAGGCCGGAGACCGAGACCACCGGTGATGCGCTGCCGCTGCGGCTTGTAGCGGCCCCAAGCAGTATCTCGAATCACCGAGCGCGGTCGGCTCCGCCGCCGGTCTGCAATGGCGACCCCCAGCGCCTATTTCGGGTTGCCGTCCGCGTCGAGTCGCGAGATTTCGCCGTAGCTCGAGCTCGCGCACCCCGGCCTCGATCTTCTCCAGGTCGCCGATCACCAGCCAGAAGAGCTTGCCCCGGGTCGACGTACCGCGCCGCCGCCGCCGCCAGGTCCGCCTCGGTGAGGGCGCGCATGTTGGCGGCGTAGTCGTAGTAGTACTCGGCCGGGTAGCCGTAGTTCACCAGGTCGATCGCCGCCCCCTCGAGCGCCCGCAGCGTCTCGAACCTTCCGGGAAGCCGCAGCGTCATGTTGCGCATGATGCTGGCGAACTCCTCGCCGGCGACCGGCCGCTCGCCGGCGATGCCGGCGATCTCGGCCGCCACCTCGACCATCGACTCCTTGGTCTTGTCGGTCTGCACCGGCGCCAGGACGATGAACGGCCGCTGGCCGCGGGCGTCGGCCAGCAGGCCGCGGGTGCCGTAGCTCCAGTGCTTGTCGAGCCGCAGGTTGCGGTTGAGGCGCGAGGTCGACATGCCGCCGAAGAGCCGCATGACGGCCTCCATCGCCAGGTCGTCGGGCTGGCCGCCCGGCTGTGAGAGGTGGCCGGCGACGATCACCGACTGCTCGGCGCCCGGCTTGTCGATCAGGAAGACGCGGCCGCTCGAGGCGGTCTGGCGGCGCTCGATGTTCTTCTCCGGCGCGTTGCCGGCGGCCCAGCCGCCGAAGGCCTCTTCGAGCAACGGCACGATCTCGGCCAGGGTGGTGTCGCCGGTGACGATCAGGCTGGCCGAGCCGGGCCGGAACCAGGCGCGGTGCCAGGCGGCGAGGTCGTCGCGGGTCAGGCCGCCGACGGTGGCCTCGAAACCGGCGCCGCTCAACGGGTTGGCGTAGGCGTGGCCGGCGCCGTACATCAGTCGCGGCGCCACCCGCAGCACGGCGCCGAAGGGGCTGGCCTTCTCCTGCTCGATCGCCGCCAGCCGCCGCTGCTTGTTGATCTCCACCATCTCGGCCGGGAAGGAGGGCTCGAGCACCACCTCGGCCAGCAGCTCGAGAGAGGGCGCCAGGTTCGGTTTCAGCGCCCGCAGGTTGACGAAGGACTGGTCCAGCGAGCTGTCGGTGGACAGCTCGGCCCCGACCGCGTCCAGGGCGTCGGCGATCTCGAAGGCGTCGCGGTTGGCGGTGCCCTCGTCCATCAGGTCGAGGGCGAGCGAGGCGAGGCCGGCGGTCGCGGTGGTGTCGGCCGAGTAGCCGGCGTCGACCGCCAGGGCGATGTTGACCAGCGGTGCCGTGTGCCGCTCGAGCAGCAGCACCTCGAGGCCGTTGGCGAGCTGCGCCCGCTGGACCTCGGGGAAGGCAACGTCGGGGGCCTCGCCCAGGGCCGGCAGCACCGAGCGGTCGAGCTCGTCCGCCGCCGCCGAGAGCTCGGGGAACGGTTCCACGGTCAGGGTGTAGTGGGGCTCCGAGAGCCACTTGCGGCCGCTCTCGAGGACCGCCGCGGGGGTCGCCTCGGAGAGCACCCCGAGGTGATCCAGGTAGGCGTCCGGCTTGCCGCCGAAGGTCATGCTCTCGGCCAGGATGTCCGAGCGGCCGCCAAAGCCGCCGAGCCGTTCCATGCCGCGCACGAAGTCGGCCAGGGTGCGGGTCCGGGCGGTGGCCAGCTCGCCGGCGCTCGGGCCGGCCTCGAGCAGCTCGGCCAGCACGGCGTCGAGCTCGCGCTCGGCCGCGGCCGGGTCGACGCCGGGCTTGACCGTGACGATGAGGAACAGGTTGCTGGCCAGCTCCTTCTCCCAGACAAAGGTCGAGACCTCGGTGGCCAACTCCTTGTCGAAGACCAGCCGGCGGTCGAGCCGGCCGCTCTTCGAGCCGCTCAGCACGCTGGCCAGCAGGTTGAAGTGGGTCGTCTCGCGCTCGCCCCAGGGCGGCAGCTGGTAGACCCGGTAGATCCGCGCCTGCGGCACCCGGTCCTGCAGCCGGTCACGCACGTTGCGCTCGAAGCGCGGCACCCACTCCTGGTAGTCGGGGGTCGGCGGCCCCGGCGGGATGCCGCCGAAGTACTTCTCGACCAGCTCCAGGGCGCGCTCGGCGGTGATGTCGCCGGCCAGCGACAGGACGCAGTTCTGGGGGCCGTAGTAGGTCTCGTACCACTGCTTGATGTCGTCCAGCGTGGCCGCGTCGAGGTCTTCCATGCGGCCGATCGTCGACCAGCTGTAGGGGTGCGAGTAGGGGTAGATCGACTCGACGATGCGGCCGAAGACCTTGCCGTAGGGCCGGTTCTCGCCCTGGCGCTTCTCGTTCTGGACCACGCCCCGCTCGCGTTCGAGCATCTCGGCCGACAGGTTGCCGGCGAGGAAGCCCATCCGGTCGGCCTCGAGATAGAGCGTGCGCTCGAGGCCCGAGACCGGCACGTCCTCGAAGAAGTTGGTGCGGTCGTTCGAGGTGGTGCCGTTGCGGTTGTTGACCCCCAGATCGTCCATCGCCTCGCGGAAGCCGTGCGGGTAGTTCTCGGAGCCGTTGAAGAAGAAGTGCTCGAACAGGTGCGCGAACCCGGTCCGCCCGCGCCGCTCGTGGCGCGAGCCGACGTGGTACCAGACGTTGACCGCCACGATCGGCACGCTGTGGTCCTCGTGCACCAGCAGGGTCAGGCCGTTGTCGAGGACGAACTTCTGGTGCGGGATGCGGAGGTCCTCGAGATCGATCGGTTTCTGGGCGGGGGCTGCGCTGGCGGACAGGGCGAGGATTGCGACGAGGAGGATAAGAACAGCGCGCGGGTGCGTCAGGGGACTTGTGGGCACGGTTGGATCTCCAGCGGTAGACAAGTGAAGTCGCCGGGTCGCCGCGGGCGACTCGGTCCGGGAGGTAAGTCTAGGTACGTTCTGGTTGGTGGTGGGTTTTCGGCATCATCCAGTCGCGGGCTGTCGAATGCGGTCAGGTGTCGAGCGATGGCCCGCTACGAGCCGCTGAGCTTTTGCTCCGTGGCGCTGCCTCCGCGTGGTGGCAGGGGCTGTCGATTCGAGGTCGAAGACCGCGGCAGGGCGGAGGCTTTGATGCCGGCGCCGGAATCCCGGCCACCGGGGACGAGGCGGGGGTGATCGAGGGCAAGGCCCGCCCCAAGCAGGGGGCTACCGCCGGCAGGGGGCCTACCCGCGCGTGCGGTGTGGGCGCGAATACTGACATGATAGTAATTAGATAAATAAGGCGAAGCAGTTCGCTGGGGGTAGACATGACGAGGATTAGAGCCTCCTACAGCCGCTCCGGATCGGCCTTGAGAGCGATTCTCTTGTGGCACCCTAGGGGCCCAAGGGGCGGCCTCTGGGTGGTTCTTGGTCTGCTAGTGGCAGCGCAGTTCGCGGTTGCCCAGGAGTCCGCGGAACTGGCGGTTGTCCTGGCTCCCGGGTCCTCCGCCGAGGAGGAACGGCCCTTCATCGCCAGTGCCGGACAAGGGCCCGAGACCAACTCGGTGGCCGTGGGGCCGGGGACCGCGTCCGCGCCGACGGTCAAGCTCATTGGGCCGGGAACGTCGATCGAGCACGCCTTTAGGGTCACAGTCCACCTGCGCAGCTCTGAAGAGTGGTACCGGGCAAGAAGACTCGGCTTGGACGCCATCAGGATAGGCAGCGACCAGTACGAGTTGCCGCTCGAGGTGCTGCTCGGGCTCCGGCGGCAGGGGATCGCTTTCGACATCGTCGGTGGGACCACGCGGTTGATGGTTCTGCCCCGGGCGCTGGAACAGACGTCGCCGCAGGCCAGCATGGCACCTGCTCAGCCCGGGGTTTCCGGCTTCCCCACGCTGGCCACGGGGTCGATAGAGCTGTACAGCGGCCAGATCGATGTCTACATCGAAGACAACACTGGACAGGGTCAGTACTACCGGATGCGAAGCCAGGTAGCGCCCGCCGGTGCTGAGGTGACTGACCTCCGCTATCGACTGCGGACGCGACCGTGGTGGTCTCGACGTCGAGGCGCAGCTGGGAGCCAGGCGGCCAGCGTAGAGCAGCAGCCCGTGGACCGCGACCACGGTGACCGTGCACAGGAACACCTCGGGGCCGACGCGGACGATCTCGGCGATGCGCGAGTAGATGCCGGGGCCGGCGAAGGAACAAGTGCAGGGCGACGCCGCCGAGCAGCATCGCGCCCTCGAGCTGGCGTATGACTCCGGCAAACCCAGATCGACTACAACGACGACGGCGGCACCAACGCCTTCTCGCGGATCGAAAGATCGGGAGCCGAGGCACTCCCCGCGGGGCTCTACTACGCCAAGGTCGATGAGTACGGTAACAACGCAGTAATACCCGACTACGGTATCGAGCTTACCGCTGACTCCGCGGGCCTGCCGGACCTGGTTGCCACCACGACGCGGTATTCCGATGCCAGCCCGGCGGAAGGTGACACGTTCTGGACCGAGGTTGACATCTCGAACGCGGGTTCCGCCGCCGCCGGAGCGTCGCACGCCCGCCTCTTCCTCTCCACGGACAACGACTTCGACGTTGGCGATGACTACGAGGTGACTCCGGAGAAGAGTGTCTCGTCTCTGGGTCCGGGAGCGGAGGACACGCCACGGTGGGACTACGCCTTTCCGGACCTGCTGGACTCGGCGACCTACTCGGTCTGGATCGTAGCCGTGGTCGATAGCAGGGACGAGGTGACGGAGTCCGCGGAGAACAACGTCTTCAAGTCCACCAATCCGCTCACGGTGTCAAACAGCAGCGTGGTCGATCTCGAGGCCGTAGAGGTCTACCTGAGAGACGAGGCCGCTGGAGGTGGTAGTCGGATCGACGATCCCACGATCGGCCAAGAGGTCTATCCCCATTTCTCGTTCGTTATTTCGGCCTCCGGCCCGGTAACCGGGAAGATCTGGCAGATCAACCTGAACGGAAGCCCGCGGTGCTCTTCCACGACCACGCTCAACCCGGGCTCCTGGATTGGCCACTGCCTGTCGCCATGGACAGTGACAGCCGGTACTCACAACCTCAACGGGACATTAGACCCGGACGCGACCATCGCAGAGACGAACGAGGCGAACAACCAGGCGAACCAGAGCTACAACGTTACCGAGGGCGAGCCCGACATCCGGATCCAGCCGCTCCAGTTGGTCTTCGACTAGAGGAGCTACCGATGAAGTCATTCGCGGTGCAAACCAAGCCCGGGTGCGACGCGGCATTCGTCCTCAGCTGCAGCCTTCTCGTTGCTCTGACGGCAGCGCTGGTGTTCGCCACGCCAAGCCTTGCCGTCCCTGCCGCGGAGGAGATCTACGAGATCCTCCAGCCGGACGGCAAGGTGTTCGCGGCACTGACGCGCGGCGACGAATGGACCAACTGGATCGAGACTACCGGCGGATATGCGGTCGCCCAGGGTAGCGACGACTTCTGGTACTACGTGAGCTCGTATCACCAAGGAAGGCCTGTTCTCTCGAGTGTGCGGGCGGACCTCGCCCCGCCGGCGTCGATCCGGCGCGGTGTGCGGCCGGCCGCCTCTCCGTACGCCCGATCCGACACCGGCGAGGAAGCACTGAGCCGTGCCCCGGTGGGGGCCTTCACCGGTCCGGTGCTGTTCATTCTCACCGAGTTCAACGATCAGGCGGGCTCCACCGCCGAGGCGAGTTGGGCCGCCTTCATCGCGAGCAACATCGCCGATTTCTTCGACGAAGGCTCGCACGGCAAAGTCCAGCTGCAACAGGCCCAGGAATCCTCTGGCACCGCCAACAACGGCGTCGTGAACTGGGTGAACGTCGGTTACGACCACCCGGACACGGATTCGACCACCGGCACGGCAAACCGCCAGCTTACCCGCGACGCCATCCTCGCGGCCGATCCGTTCGTTAACTTCTCCAGCTACGACGACAACAACGACAACTACGTGGACGCCGACGAACTGGCCGTGGTGATCATCGTGGCAGGCTACGAACGCGCCTTCTCGAGCGCCTACTCGCCGAGCGTTTGGGGCCACAAGTGGTCCGTTGGCGGCAGCGTGACGCCACCCGTGGTAGACGGCGTGACGGTCGGCGCCTACCACTCCGGTGCCGGGGGGTACGCCCAGTTTGGTGAGCTCCACCGCAGCAGCGCGTCGAACCAGCACCAGGCGACGATGGGCATCATGGTCCACGAGCTGGGGCATTTGATCTTCGGGCTTCCCGACCTCTACGACACCGACTACTCCTCCAGTGGCATCGGCGCCTTTGGCGTCATGGGGGGCGGCAGTTGGGGAAAAGCGCCCGTCGATACCTATGCGGGAGAGACACCGGTCCTTCCCTCCGCCTGGACCAAGACCGATCGGGGCTGGGCTACCGCCAACCTGGGCAGCGGCACCGAGACGATCCGGGCGAGTGGCTCTGCCGCGGCCACGAGCAGCAACACCGTGTTCAAGCTCGCGACCAGTCTGACCAACGAGTTCTTCCTGGTGGAGAACAGGCAGCCCCAGGGATACGACGCGGGTCTCGACAGGTGGCTCGGGAACTTCGGCGGACTGGCGATCTGGCACATCGACAACAATGTGGCGACCAATTCCGACGACAGCCATCGCAAGGTCGACGTGGAGGAGGCGGACGGGTCCCAGATGGGGACCAGCAGTGGAGAGGCGACCGACCTTTGGTACTCGGGGAACGCCACCACGTTTGATGCCGGGTCGACTCCCGATAGCGACCTCTACAGCGGAACGCCCAGCGGAGTCTCCGTTACCAACGTCTCCGCTTCCGGCACCAACATGACGGCCGACATGAGCGACACTGCTGGCGGCGGGCAGACGTTCACGATCTTCAACGACGGCGACGCGACGCTCTCGGTCGCTTCGGTTCAGCTGAACTCCCCGGCGGCCTGGATCGGCTGGTCTCCGGATGCGCCGTTCGACGTTGGCGCGGGGGCTTCAGAGGCGGTCGAGGTCACTGTAGATCTCGACCTTGCGCCCGCGGGTCAGACCGTGCGACGCCTCCTCGTCTACTCGAACGACCCCAACGAGAGTCCGTATCCGGGGGGCGTTGACATCGTCACCGACAAACCGGGATGCCACGCTCTGAGCAGGACTCACACCGGGTCAGGCAGCAACCCCTCGGCGAGCCCGCCGAATTCGGTGGGGTGTCCCGCAGGCGAGTACATGAGCGGAGAGTCAATCCAGCTCTTGGCCGTACCGACCTCGGGTTGGTTGGTTTCCGGGTGGAGCGGGACCGTGGCAGACACGAGCACTTCGACCCAGAACACCGCGAACATGCCGAACAGCAGCCACACGGTTACGGTGCATTACATCGAAGACTCAGGGGGAATACCTGATCACCTGCTACTCGAGAACTTGTTGATCGACTCCACCGAGACCCACCAGGCCTGCGTGTCAATCACCGTTCGCAACGTCGAGATCGGCTCTGGCGGGCACGCGCTGCTCAGGTCACCGCAGGTCAGTCTCGAAGACAACTCCGTCGTCCAGCCGTTGGGCGAGTTGGTCTTGGACAACGACTTGCCGGCAGGCTGCTAGCGAAGGCCTCGGGCTTCGGCGGTAAGGGAAACCAGCGTCGGCGCGGTGGCTGATCTGGTCCGGCTACAATGACGGGTTGGCCATGGCCGCGCGACGACGCAAGAAGCTTTCCCACGACTGGGCACCGATCCGCGCCGCGGAGCGGCCGCTGGTGCCGTTCAACCCGCACGCCCGGCACGCTCTCGCCCTGGCCTACGCCAACTCGTACCACGTGGGCATGTCCAGCCTCGCCCTGCACCGGGTGTGGGAGCTGGTCAACCGCGCGCCCGACTGGTCGTGCGAGCGCTTCTTCAACGACGGCGAGGGGGTGCCGCTGTCGGTCGAGACCGACCGGCCGCTCGACGAGTTCGGCGCCATCGCCTTTTCGGTCTCCTTCGAGGAGGACTACGTCAACCTGGTGCGGATGCTCGGCCGGGCGCGCATCCCGGCGCGGCGGCGCGACCGCGGCCCGGGCGACCCGCTGGTCCTGGTCGGCGGCTCGTGCGCCATGATCAACCCGCTGACGCTCTCGGAGTTCGCCGACGCATTTCCGCTGGGCGCGGCCGAGAACCTGCTGCCGGCGCTGCTGCCGGCGCTGGCCGAGGAGGCGAGCCGCGAAGCTGTGCTGGAGAGGCTGGCGGCGACGCCTGGCTTCTACGTCCCGTCGCGCCATTCGCCCGACACCGACGGCTCGTTCCACCGCCTGCACAAGCTCGAGCTGTCGGAGCAGCAGATGCGCCATCCCGGCCACCTGCCGACCACCGCCATCGTCACCCCGCACACCGAGTTCGCCGACAAGTTCCTGGTCGAGATGTCGCGCGGCTGCCCGGAGAAGTGCAAGTACTGCTGGGCCACCTTCGGCATGGGCCGGTTCCGCTGGCACCCGACCGAGTTCATCCTCGAGGCGATCGAGCGGGCGCGGCCGGTGACCGACCAGCTGGGCTTTGTCGCCACCGCGGTGGGCGACCACCCCGACATCGAGAAGATCCTGGCCGAGGCCAACCGGCTGGGCTTCCGCACCGCGGTCTCCTCGATCCGAATCCCGGCGGTCACCGAGGGCGTGCTGGCGGCTCTCCAGGCCTCGGGCGACCGTTCGATCACCCTGGCGCCCGAGACCGGCAGCGACCGGCTGCGCGAGCTGCTCAACAAGCCGATCCCCAACGCTCTGCTGCTCGAGAAGGTGCGAATGATCTTCCGCCAGGGGCTGACCGGCCTGAAGCTCTACTTCATCATCGGCCTGCCCGGCGAGACCGACGAGGACGTCCAGGCGATCCTCGACCTGGCCGACGAGTGCCGGGAGATCATGCTCGAGGAGCTCGTCCCGACCGGCGTCATCGGCCAGATCCACCTGGGCGTCAACATCCTGATCCCCAAGCCCTACACCGGCTGGCAGCGCGAGCGCCTGGAGGAGCCGGCGGTCCTCAAGCGCCGCATCCGGCTGCTCCAAAAGGGCGTCGCCCGCCTGCCCAACGTCGATCTGGGCACGATGTCGATCCGCCAGGCGATCTGGCAGAGCTACATCACCAAAGCGGGCGCCGACGCCGCCGAGCCGCTCGAGGCGGCGGCCGCGGGCATGCCGCTCTCGGCCCTGCTACGCGAGTTCGCCGACCGCATCGAGCCCGAGGTCTTCGCGCGGGCCGAGGGGCGGTTGCGGTGGCAGTTCCTCAAGACGGCGTAGCCTGGCGTTGGCGGGCCCGGGCCTGGGCTGCGCGCTGCGTAGGGCCGGGCTCCGCCTGCGGGTCGCCCCGCGGTCGCTCCGCTACGCAGGTTTATGCTCCGCTCCTCGCGGGGCGCCCACTCCGGCTGCGCCCTCCGGTGGTGGCCTGACGAGCCGGCCCTGAGGCAATGGTGCTCGGGGGCCGTTGCAGGCCACAGAGCCATTGCTCCTTGGCGCTGTCGCCCGCGGGGTGGCTGGGCTGCCCAGGGTCTCTTGCACTCTCGCCCGCTTCCCGTACACTGGAGCAAATGACCAAGGCCGAACTACAAGAGAAGCTGCTCCAACTCCCCGAGACGGATCAGGCGGAGTTGTTTGGAGTGCTGCAGGAACGCCTCTTTGGCCATGCCCCAATCTACGACTGGCAGCGACAGTTGCTCGACGAGGCACTCGAGGATCTGCGTAGGAACCCGGACGCCGGCATCCCTGTAGCTGAAGCGCTCGCCCAGGCGCGCGCGCGGATCGCCCAGGGAGCATGACTTACGAGCTTCGACCGCAAGCGCTCGAAGACATCGTAGCCACCGCGAGGTACTACAACGGGGAGCAGCCCGGGCTCGGAGATCGCTTTGTCGATGCAATTGAGCAAGCCCTGCAGCGACTCAAGCGCTTCCCCGAAGCGGCACCGATCGTCCATGGCAACGTTAGGCGGATTCAGGCGTTGCCCTTTCGCTTCGGCGTCTTCTACGTCGTAGCCCCGGAGCGGATCGATGTGCTGCGGGTGTTACACCTATCCCGCGATCCGGCCGTTTGGCCGGAGTAGACACCTGGGCGACGGGCGTCTACTCCTCGCTCGGCGGCGTGATGTCCTTGACCGGCGGCTTCTCGCTCTGCTGAACCTCGGGCTTCGACTGCATCGAGCCCAGTAGCAGGGTCAGCAGCCCGAGCAGGATCTCGTCGATGAACGGGATCATGTCGGGGATCAGCAGGTCGACGAAGAAGAGTGACGCGGCGATGGCGAACAGCTGCGGGAAGCGCAGCTTGGCGCCGAAGCTGCCGAGCAGGGAACGGATCATGCCGCCGGGGTCCTCCGCCATGACGACGGAATCATACGGGATCGTGCTGGGAATGCGCGGGGCAGGCCCTACGGCGGCGCCTGGGCCGGGCTCCGCCTACGTGTTCGCTCCCCGGTCGCTGCGCTCGCAGCCAAGGCTTCGCTCCTCGGGGGCGCCCACTCCGGCTACGCCCTCCGATCGTGCATCAACGACCGGGCTCCGCTCTCCGGTCGTCATCCGATGTCCACCGTCGGAGCGCAAGGCCGCTGAGGTGACCGTAGTGGCGAATAAAGCGGACCGCGCCATACGCCGCACCTCGAAAGCCGCCTCCACCCCGACCGGAAGCCGAGGCGCAGCCCCTTCAACCACCGCGCGCGGGAGCCATCGCCACGGAGCGTCACCTCGGCGGCTTGGAGCGGCCGAGCCCAACCGGACCGGGTCGCCGAACTCTGTCGCCCAGGGTCTGTGCATGGGGGCCGGGCTTCGCCTACGTGTTCGCTCCCCGGTCGCTGCGCTCGCAGCCAAGGCTTCGCTCCCCGGGGGCGCCCACTCCGGCTGCGCCCTCCCGTCGTGCATCAACGACCGGGCTCCGCTCTCCGGTCGTCACCCGATGTCCACGGTCGGAGCGCAGAGCCGCTGAGGTGACCGTAGTGGCGAATAAAGCGGACCGCGCCATACGCCGCACCTCGAAAGCCGCCTCCACCCCGACCGGAAGCCGAGGCGCAGCCCCTTCAACCACCGCGCGCGGGAGCCATCGCCACGGAGCGTCACCTCAGCGGCTTGGAGCGGCCGCCCCCGCCGCGCCCTCTGCTTCTGGCCCTACCCGCGCCCCGGCAGCCGCTCCTCGAGCTCCTCCAGCGTCCTCGGCCAGTCCTCCTTGAGCAGCCGCGACAGCGCGCGGTCGGCCAGGATCCGGCCGCCGGTCTGGCAGCCGGGGCAGTAGTTGGCCTCGTTGGCGGCGTAGACGATCCGCTGCACCGGCGCGCCGCAGACCGGGCAGGGCTGGCGGTAGCGGCCGTGCACCGCCATCCCCTCGCGGAAGGCGGTGACCTTCTCGGGGAAGCCGTCCCCGACCTCGGCGGCCAGGCGGTCGGTCCATTCGGTGAGGACCGCCCGGGCGGCGGCGAACAGGCGGTCCAGCTCGTCGTCGTCGAGCTTGCCGGTCAGCTTGAACGGCGACAGCCGGGCGCGGTGGAGGATCTCGTCGGAGTAGGCGTTGCCGATGCCGGAGAATAGCCGTGGGTCGGTGAGCGCTCGCTTCAAGGTGTGGCTGCGCGACCGCAGCCGGGCGGCGAACTCGTCGCGGCCGGCCGCCAGCGTCTCGAGCCCGCGCGGGTCGTGCCGCGCCAGCTCCTCCTCGCCGGCCACGACGTACAGCGAGG
Organism: Thermoanaerobaculia bacterium; assembly: GCA_963781065.1. Classification (GTDB taxonomy): domain Bacteria; phylum Acidobacteriota; class Thermoanaerobaculia; order Multivoradales; family JAHEKO01; genus CALZJC01. Next base: position 472,536 of record CAWAET010000004.1, read on the forward strand.
CCCGCTTCTTCTTGCTCGCCTCGGTCAGCAGCAGCGTGCCTTGCGGGAAGTCGAACGCCGCCAGCCCCATCCGCCCCGGCAGCCCGGCGCCGCGCTTTCGCCAGCGCAGCCGGCCGGCGATCATCAGGTGGAGGACCAGGAACAGGTCGCCCTCGAGGGCGAAGACGATGCGCTTGCCGAGCCGCCGCAGCCCGGTGACGAGGCGGCCCTCGGCCTCGCCAAGCGGCGGCGTCACCGAGCGCAGCAGGAAGGGGCTCTTGAGCCGCACCCGCTCGAGCGGCTCGCCCAGCACCCGGGCCCCGAGCGCCCGAAGATAGAGCTCGATGTCGGGCAGCTCGGGCAGGTCGTGGTCTCCCGGATTCGGGTTTCGCTCAGCGCGCCACGACCGTCACTCGCCCACCCGGATCCGCGCGTCCAGGGCCTTGGCACGGCCGCGGCCCGGCGTCGCCAGGAACGGGTTCAGGTCCAGCTCCAGGATCGAAGGGTGGCGCTGGGTCAGCTGCGAGAGGCGCAGGAGGACGTCTTCGAGCAGACCGAGGTCGGCCGGCTCCTCGCCCCGCACCCCCTCGAGCAGCGGCAGGCCGCGGATGCCGCGCACCATCTCGGCCGCCTCGACGGGGGTCAGCGGCGGCACGCCGAAGCGGACGTCGCGGAAGACCTCGACGTACTTGCCGCCGAGGCCGAACATCAGCAGCGGCCCGAACCGCGGGTCGGTCGAGATGCCGAAGATCACCTCGTGGCCGCCGCGCAGCAGCTCCTGGACGAGCCAGCCCTCGACACGGTGGCCGGCGGCGCCGACCGCGGTCTCGATCTCGGCCATCGCCCGCGCCAGCTCTTCCGGGTTGCGCACGTCGACCCGCACCGCGCCGACGTCGCTCTTGTGGATGAGCGCGGGCGCCACCGCCTTGATCACCACCGGGTAGCCCAGGTCGGCGGCCGCCGCCAGGGCCTCCTCGGCTGAGCCGGTGGAATGGCCGACCCGGCGCCAGGAGGCCACCGGCACGCCGTAGAGCTCGAGCACCCGGATCGCCGCCTCGGCCGGCAGGTAGCCGTCGCCGTTGGCAGCCAGCAGCCGCGCCACCGCCTCGTCGTCCACCTCGAACGGCCCGCCCGGGTCCTCCTCGGGCCGGCGGCGCCAGGCGGCGTAGCGGTCGAGCTGGGCCAGCACCCGCGCGGCGGGCTCCGGGAAGCGATAGACCGGCGGCGCGTCGTCGCGGGTGCGGGCCGCCTCGTAGAACTCCTCGGTCGCCATCATCACCGCCACCACCGGCTTGCTGCTGTCGCGTGCCGCGGCGGTCACGCTGTCCAGGATGTCGATCGGGTTGGACAGCAGGGGCGTGACGTTGACCACGATCACCATGTCGACGCCGCCGTCGTCGAGCAGCGCGGTCAGGGCGCGCGCATACTCGGCCTCGGCGGCCGAGGCGATCATGTCCACCGGATTGCCGACGCTGGCCTCGGCGGGCAGGAACGACTGCAGGGTCTCGCGCGTGGCGGGCGAGAGCTCGGCCATCTCCAGCCCCAGGTTGACGCAGGCGTCGGTGGCCATGATCGCCGGCCCGCCGGCGTTGGTGACGATGCCCACCCGGTTGCCGGCCGGCAGCGGGCAGCGGTCGAGCGCCCGGGTGACGTCGAACAGCTCGTCGATGGTGTTGGCCCGCAGCACGCCGCATTGACTCAGGAACGCCGACACCGTGACGTCGGCGCCGGCGATCGCGCCGGTGTGGCTGGTGGCGGCGCGCGCGCCCTCGGCGGTGCGCCCCGACTTGACCACCAGGATCGGCTTCTTGTGGCTCACTCGCTTGGCGATCTCGGTGAACTTGCGCGGGTTGCCGAACGACTCGAGGTACATGCAGATCACCCGGGTCTCGGGGTCGTCCTCCCAGTACTCGGCGAGATCGTTGGCCGAGACGTCGGCCTTGTTGCCCATCGAGGCGAACTGGGTCAGGCCGATGCCCAGGTCGGCGGCGGCGTTGAGGATCGCCACCCCCAGAGCGCCCGACTGGCTGACGAAGCCGACCGTGCCGGGGCGCGCCGGGGTGGGCGCGAAGGTGGCGTTCATCGCGATGCCGGCGTCGGTGTTGATCACCCCCATGCAGTTGGGCCCCACCATCCGCACGCCGGCGGCGCGCACCCGCTCGCACAGCCGGCGCTCGAGCGCCGCGCCCTCGGGGCCGGTCTCGGCGAAGCCGGCGGTGATCGTCACCAGGCCACGGACGCCGGCCGCGATGCACTCGTCGACCACCCCGAGCACCAGGTGTCGCGGCACCGCCACCACCGCCAGGTCGACCGGGTCCGGCACCGCGCCGATCCGCGGATAGGCCTTGAGCGAGTGGATCGAGCCGGCGTGCGGGTTGATCGGGAAGATCGTGCCCTGGAACTGGCCCATCACCAGGTTGTGCAGCAGCGCGAAGCCGATCGACTCGCGATTGCGCGAGGCGCCGATGACCGCCACCGAGCGGGGCGAGAAGATCGGCTCGAGCGAAGCGCGGGTAGGGCCGGTGGGTGTGTCGCTCATCATTGGTCTCCGAGGCCGATCTTACGCTCCCGGAAGGGTCGGCCGGCCGCGGGCGGGTAGCATCGCGGGGTGGAGTTCGACAACACTTGGCGGGCGGTCTTCGAGCCCGGGGCGTCCGACGAGTTCTTCAGCCCGCCGCCGCCGCGCCCGCTGGCGGCGACGAGCGAGTACAGCGCCACCAACGCCTGGTGGCTGGCCGAGCTGTCGCGGCTGGTCTACCGCGAAGGCGCGCCCCGCGGCGAGCGCAGCCGCGACGGCCACCTGGCCGCCGTCAGCCTCGAGGAGAGCCTCTTTCTCGACCGTCGGGGCACCCAGTGCGCCGTCGTCGTGCCGCGCGACGAGCGGCCGGCGCCGATCGCCGCGCTGGTCTTCCGGGGCACCGACGGCCCGGTGGACTGGCGGACCAACCTGACCCTCGCCCCGTCCGCCTGGCCGCCTGGAGGGCGGGTGCACGCCGGCTTCAAGAAGGCACTGGACGACGTCTGGCCCGAGCTGGAGGCGACCCTCGATCGGTTGGCCGTGCCGATCTTCTATGCCGGGCACAGCCTCGGCGGCGCGCTGGCGCTGCTCGCCGCCGGCCGCCGGCCGCCGCTGGCGGTCTACAGCTTCGGCGCGCCGCGGGTCGGCGACCAGGCCTTCGCCGAGAGCCTGGCCGGGGCGACTGTCCACCGGGTGGTCAATCGCCGGGACATCGTGCCGCGGTCGCCGCCCAGCATGGGGTCGCTGCGCTACCGGCACGCCGGCGAGCCGCGCGCGATCTTCTGGGGCGAGCCGCGCCGCGGCGCACGCCGGGCCGGAACGCCGCCGCTGCCGCCGCTGCCGGGCGGCCGCCGCTGGTTCGATCCTCCGCCGAGCTTCTGCGATCACGCGCCGGTCAACTACGTGGCGTGTCTCGAGCGGCGGGCGCGCGCCACGCGGGATGCCGGGCTGGCTTGGCCGGCCGGCACGGGTAGCTAGCCCAGACTAGAAGAGGTCGCGGTTGGCGCCGGCGGGCGGCGAGAGGCCGAGGTGGTCGTAGGCGCGGCGGGTGGCCACCCGGCCGCGCTGGGTGCGCTGCAGAAAGCCCTGCTGGATCAGAAACGGCTCGTAGAGGTCCTCGAGGGTTCCCTTGTCCTCCCCCACCATCGCCGCGATCGCCGCCAGCCCCGCCGGCCCGCCCTGGTAGTGCTCGATCAGGCACTGCAGGATGCGCCGGTCGATCTCGTCGAGACCGAGTTCGTCGACCTCGAGCATCTCCAGGGCTTGCTCCGCCGCGGGTCCGTCGATGACGCCGTCGCCGTGCACCTGGGCCCAGTCGCGCACCCGCCGCAGGAGCCGGTTGGCGACCCGGGGGGTGCCGCGGCTGCGCCGCGCCAGGGTCGCCGCGCCGAGCTCGTCGACGCCGATCTCGAGCAGCCCGGCCGAGCGGCTGACGATGTGGGCGAGGGCGGCCGGCTCGTAGTAGTCGAGCCGGTGGACGATGCCAAAGCGGCCGCGCAGCGGCGCGGTGATCAGGCCGGCCCTGGTGGTGGCGCCGACCAGGGTGAAGCGCGGCAGGTCGATCTTCATGGTCCGCGCCGCCGGCCCCTGGCCGATCACCAGGTCGAGCGAGAAGTCCTCGAGCGCCGGGTAGAGGATCTCCTCCACCGTCGGGCCGAGGCGGTGGATCTCGTCGATGAACAGCACCTGGCCGGGCTCGAGGTTGGTCAAGATCGCGGCCAGGTCGCCGGGCCGCTCGAGCACCGGCCCCGAGGTCTGGCGCAGGGTCGAGCCCATCTCGTGCGCGATGATGTTGGCCAGCGTCGTCTTGCCCAGCCCCGGCGGCCCGAACAGCAGCACGTGATCCAGCGCCTCGCGCCGCTCGCGCGCCGCCTGCAGAAAGACCTTGAGCTTGTCCACCACCCGTTCCTGGCCGATGAACTCCTCGAGCCGCCGCGGCCTGAGCGACTGCTCGACGTTGAGCTCCTCCGGGTCGGGGTCGCCGGAGAGGAGTTTGCGGGGGTCGTCGGTCACGGCCGCATTGTATCGGCGGGGAAACGGCAGAGTGGCGCTGGCTCACGCCAGAGCCGACCGGCCCCAGCGCGCTGCCGCCAAGCCCGGCGCCAGCAGAGCCGACCGGCCTTGCCGCGAAGCCGGGCCGGCTTACCGCCCTACGCCCGCGACAGCCGCTTCAGGCTCGCCCGCAGCAGATCGTGGAACGCCCCGTCCGGGTCGTCGTCGCGGGCCGCGGCGGTGGCCATCTCGGCGTCCTTTCTGCGGTAGCCGAGATTGACCAGGGCCAGGACCAGATCCTCGTCCTGGCCCACGGTGGGGCGGGCCGGCAGCTCGGCGGCCAGCTCGGCCACCTTGTCCTTGAGCTCCAGCACCATGCGCTCGGCGGTCTTCTTGCCGATGCCGGGCACCCGGGTCAGCCGGGCGATGTCGCCGTCGGCCAGCGCCGCCAGCAGATCGTCGGGCTGCATGCCCGAGAGGATCACCCGCGCCAGCTTGGGGCCGATGCCGCCGACCGCGATCAGCTTCTCGAACAGCTGCTTCTCGCGCTCGGTCCAGAAGCCGAACAGCTCGAGCGCCCCTTCGCGCAGGTGGGTGTGGATGAACAGGCCGATGCGGCCGTCGCTGCCGGCGCGCTCGATCTCGTAGAAGGTCGACAGCGGCACGAAGACGGCGTAGCCGACGCCGCCGACGTCGAGCAGCACCCGGTCCGGAGAGCGCTGGAGCAGCTTGCCCTGGAGATAGCCGATCATGAGGGTGGGAGCTGCCGACGCTCCGGCCTAGGTGGTGCCGGCCGGAAGCTGGAAGTTCTCGACGAAGCCGGGGTCGAGCCGCACGCCCATCTCCTCGCGCCGGCGCTCGATCAGCGACGACAGCATCAGCTGCAGCCGCTGGCCCTCGAGCCCTTCGCGGGTCTGGTCGCGCTCCGCGGCGAACTGCTGCGGGTCGAACCGCTCGCGGACGCTGACTTCGAACAGCACGAGGTTGTTGCCCACCGCCACCGGGCCGCCGATCGCGCCGGCATCGAGGGCCAGCGCGGTGGCGGCCAGGCCCGGCTGGCTGCCCAGTGCGGTGATCCGGCCGTCGTTGCCGAACGGGCCGCTGTCCTGGACCTCGAGGTCGAGCTCGGCCGCGACGTCGTCCAGCGTGGCGCCGCCGTCCAGGCTCGCCCGCGCCTCTTCCAGCCGGCGCTCGGCGGCCAGCCGCTGCTCGCGGGTCAGCACCGCGCTCTCGACCTCGCGCCGCACCTCGGCGAGCTCCGGCAGGCGTGGCGGCAGGACCTCGTCGACCCGCAGCACCGCCCAGCCGTCGGTCACCTGCACCGCGTCCGAACTCGCTCCCACTTCCAGGTCGAAGGCGGTGGCCGAGAAGGGCGTCGCCCGGCCGATGCCGGGGACCACGTCGTCGCGCCCGAACGGCTCGAGGCTCTGGAGCTCCACTCCGGTCTCCTCGGTGCCCAGGGCCGCGAACGCCGCGGCGTCGGCGGGCTTCTCGCGCCGCGCCAGCGCGGCCAGCTCGCGCGCCCGGGTCTCGGCCAGTTCGGCGGCGCGCTCGTCCACCAGGCCGGAGCGGATTTCCTCGCGGGCCTCTTCGAGGCTGCGGCTGCCGCCCGGCTGCTTCTCGAGCACCTCGATCAGGTGGAAGCCGAAGTTGGTGCGGATCGGGCCCACGAGCTGGCCGGGGGCGCCGCCAAAGGCCGCATCCTCGAACTCTCCGACCATCGCGCCGCGGCCGAAGAAGCCGAGGTCACCCCCCCGCACCTTGCTGCTCGGGTCGTCGGAGAGCTCGCCGGCGAGCGTGGCGAAGTCTTCGCCGGCCTCGATCCGCGAGCGGATCTCCACCAGGCGGGCCTCGACCGCGCCGGCCTCGGCGGGATCCTCGACCCGCAGCAGGATGTGTCGCGCCCGCACCCGCTCCTCCTGGGTGAACTGCTCCCGGTTCTCCTCGTAGTAGGCGCGGATCTCGTCGTCGCCCACGGCGACCATCGGCTCGAGGGCCAGCGGGTCGAGCAGCAGGTAGCTGACCCGCCGCTTCTCGGGCAGCCGGAACTCCTCGCGCCGCTCGCTGAAGTAGCTCTCGACGGCCGCCGGGTCGGCGGTCACCTGGCCGGCGAAGCGGGCGAAAGGCAGTTGCAGATAGCGGATCTCGGCTTGCTCCACCTGGTCGCGGTAGGTCCGCTCGACCTCGGCGTCGGCGACGTAGACGCTGTCGGAGAGCACCGCCTGGAGCTTCTGGGCCAGCAGGTCGCTGCGGATCGCCGACTCGAACGAGTCCGGCGTGTAGCCGGCGCGGCGCAGCAGATTGCGGTAGATGTCCTCGCCGACGAACCGCCCGTCCGCGTCCTTGAAGGCCGCCTGCTCGAGGATCTCTTGCTGCACCTCGGCGTCGGTCACCCGCAGGCCGATGCGCCGCGCCTCGGCGCGCAGGATGCGGCTGGAGACCAGCTCGTTCATCACCTGCAGGGGCAGCCCCATCTGGCGGGCGGTCTCGGGAGTGAAGCCGTCGCCGTAGGTCTGGCGCAGGAAGGCCTCGCGCGACTCGTAGGCGCGCTGGAACTCCGGGTAGGTGATCTTCTGGTCGCCGATCGTGGCGGCGGCGCCGTTGGGGCCGTCGGGCCCCATCGGCGCGATGCCGCCGAAGTCGACGAAGGCGAACCCGACGAAGATCAGGATGACGATCCAGAGCACCCAGCTCAGATATTTGAGGTTGTCGCGAAAAGCTTTCAGCATGACGTTCCCTTCTTTCGGCCGGCGGAGACTCTAACAGCAGCCGAGGACCCGGACAAGCCGCCGGCCGTGACGCGCAAACCTCGGATTCTGAGAGGTTTGTGCTATATTTTCGCCCCTTACGAGAGGGGCCTTCCGAGTGTCTCCATCTGCCCGCGCGGACGAAAAACAGCACTGGTACAAGATCAGCGTCGACACCCTCCGCGGGGCGAGTGTCTTCCTGCTGTTGCTGCTGATGGCCCTGGGAGGATACCTCGGCTACCGGGTGCTGCAGTCCCAGTTTCTCGAGCGCGAGGTGGAGATCGTGCTGGCCGAGGCCCAGGGCCTGGTCGAGAGCCTGAGTGGTGAGGAGGGCATCGACGCCTATGGCGAGGAGTTCGAGACCGCCCAGGTCAGCCTCGAGCAGGCGCGCGGCAACGCCGCCGCGGGCGATTTCGGCGAGGCGCTGCGCGACGCCGAGCACAGCCGCAGCCTGCTCACCTCGATCCTCAACGCGCTGCGCCACCGGGGGCCTTCGGGCGAGGCGCATTTCATCGCCGTCCAGGGCGAGGTCGACTTTCGCCGCGGCGAGAGCGGCGAGTGGCAGCCGGCGCGCAGCCGGGTGACGTTGTACGCTGGGGACTACGTCAAGACCGGCAAAGGCGCCAGCTCGGAGGTCATGTTCCAGGACGGCACCGTGGTGACGATCCGTCCGGACACGGTGATCCTGGTGGATCGCAGCCGCAGCCTGCTGGGCTTTGGCGGCGAGCGCACCGTCGCCCTCGAGTACGGCTGGGTCAACCTGAGCACCGCCACCGGCGTCAGCAAGGTGCGAACGCCGTCGGCCTCGGCGCTGGTGCGTCAGGACTCGCAGGCCCTGGTGGCCTACGACGAGCAGGCCCAGGTGGGTCGGTTCGCCACCTATCAGGGCAACATGGAGGTCTCGACCGATGCCGGCCGCACCGAGCGGGTGGCCGAGCTGCAGCAGGTGACCCAGAGCGGCCAGTCGCTGTCCAAGCCGCGGCCGCTGCCGGCGATCCCGAAGCTGGCGGCGCCGGGGGATGGCGAGGTCTTCCCGATCGACTCCGCCGAGCTGGTCCTGACCTGGCAGCCGGTGGCGGGCGCCGAGCGTTACGCTCTGCAGGTCTCACGCAGCCAACACTTCGTCGACAACATCATCGATGTCGACGATCGTGACAAGCTCAAGGCAACCCTCGGCCTGCGTGGCGAGGGCTCTTTCATGTGGCGGGTCGCGGCCTTCGGAAGCGAAGGCGTCATGGGTCCCTGGAGCGCGCCGCGCGGCTTCCGCGTCGCGTCGCGTCGCGAGCCCACGACTGGATAAACCGACATGGCATTCGCTTCTCTCTTCCGCTATTTCTCCAACGATCTGGCGATCGACCTCGGGACCGCCAACACCCTGGTCTATGCCCGCAACAAGGGCATCGTGGTGCGTGAGCCGTCGGTGGTGGTCATCAACCAGCTGACCAACCGCATCGAGGCCGTGGGCAGCGAGGCCAAGGAGATGCTCGGCCGGACGCCGGGCAACATCCAGTCGATCCGGCCGATGAAGGACGGCGTCATCGCCGACTTCGAGGTCACCGAGCGGATGCTCGAGCACTTCATCAAGAAGGCCCACGGCCGCAAGATGTACGTGCATCCGCGGATCGTCATCGGCGTGCCCTCCGAGATCACCCAGGTCGAGAAGCGGGCGGTCAAGGACTCGGCCATGCGGGCCGGCGCCTCCGAGGTCTTCCTGGTGGAGCAGGCGATGATGGCGGCGATCGGCGCCGGCCTGCCGATCACCGAGCCGTCGGGCAACATGATCGTCGACATCGGCGGCGGCACGACCGACGTGGCGGTCATCTCGCTCGCCGGCATCGTCTTCAGCCGGTCGGTGCGGATTGCCGGCAACGAGATGGACGACGCGATCATCCAGTACCTCAAGCGCAAGTACAACCTGCTGATCGGCGAGCGCACGGCCGAGCGGGTGAAGATGGACATCGGCTCGGCCTATCCGCTCAAGGAGCAGATCAAGGTCGAGATCAAGGGCCGAGACCTGATCGAGGGCGTGCCCAAGACCCTGGTGACCACCGACGAGGAGATCCGCGAGTCGCTGGCCGAGCCGGTCTCGACCATCGTCGAGGTGGTGCGCTCGGCCCTCGAGCGGACACCGCCCGAGCTGTCGGCCGACATCATGGACAAGGGCATCGTGCTGTCGGGCGGCGGCTCGATGTTGCGCGGCCTGGACCAGCGACTGCGCAACGAGACCGGCTTGCCGGTGGTGCTGGCCGAAGACCCCCTGGCCTCGGTGGTGCTGGGCACCGGCCGCGTCCTGGAAGACATCGACCTGCTGCGCAAGGTTTCGCTGCGGTAGTGCGAGCGAGCGCCACGTCCCCAGGCTAGGCGGCGGCGGTCCCGGAGCCCATGCCGCAAGCACCCTCGATCCAGTTTCTGAGCGAGCGCGGCACCCGCTGGCTGCTGGTCGTCGTCGTGGTGGCCCAGCTGTTCCTGATCGCGGCGCAGCTGCCCGACCCGGGCGGCAGCGGCAGCCTGATGGAGGCCTCGCTGCTGCGGGCCATCGCGCCGATCGGGCGGCTGGTCGATGGCGCCTACGACCTGATGGGCGGGTTCGGAGAGGAGCTCAGTCTCCGCCGGACGCTGCTGGATGAGAACCGGCGGCTCAAGGAGGAGCTCGCCAGACAGCGCGAGCGGGAGATGGAGGCTTGGCGGCTCGAGCAGGACATGGAACGGCTGTCGCGGGCGCTCGACTACGTCGGCACCGAGATCGGGCCGTTGCGAGCCGCCGACGTGGTCTTTGTCGACCACCGGCCGTTTCAGCGCACGCTGGTGCTGTGGACGGGCGGCGAAGCGGCGGAGCGGAACCAGCCGGTGGTGGCGGTGGAGGGGCTGGTCGGTCGGGTGGTGCTGCCGGCCGGCGCCTACGCCAAGGTCCAGCTGGTCACCGACCGGTCCGCCAGCGTCGGGGCGATGATCGAGCGCACCCGCCGCCAGGGGGTGGCGCGCGGTGTCGGCGCCGGCGCCCTCGAGCTCGACTTCGTATCCCTCCAGGCCGACGTTCTGGTGGGCGACCGGGTGGTCACGGCGGGCATCGACGGTATCTACCCGCGCGGCCTGCCGGTGGGAACGGTGGTGGACGTGCGCCCGGGCGAGGAGCTGTTCCACCGCATCCGGTTGCGGCCGGCGGTGGACATGGGCCAGCTCGACCTGGTGTATCTACTGCCGCCGTTGGCGGTGCCAGCCGAGATGAGGGAGGGGGAGCCGGATGCGGGGCCTTAGGCTGGCCGCCGCCCTGCTGGCGGTCACCGCGGCCCATCTGCTCGGGATCGGCCTGTGGTCGGGCTTCGGCCTGGTGTTCGACCTGTTCCTGGTGGTGGCGATCTTCAACGCCCTCGACGGCGACACCTTCGCCGGCATGGCAGGCGGCCTGGTGGCCGGGCTGGTCGCCGACGCGGTCACGGGCGGCCTCTACGGCCTGCACGGGCTGGCTGACACTCTGGTCGGCTATGGCACGGCCTTCGCCACCCAGCGGCTGGTCGTGCAGCGCGCGCCCAGCGTTCTTCTGGTCTTTGCCCTCGCCGTGGCCTTGCAGCAGCTGATCCTGGCGGCGGTGACGTTGCTGATGCTGTCCCGGCCGGAGCTCACCGCCTATCCCTGGATGCTGGCCAAGGTGGTCGGCACCGGGCTGGTCGGTGTGGTCGCCTTCCTTGCCCGGCGCCAGCTGCAGGCGCGATACTCCAGCTGGCGCCGCACCCGCTCGGTGCGGGTGCGCATGGGGCGCTAGGAGAATCATGGCCACTCACGTCCGCGAGCATCGCGACAATCTGGTCCAGCGGCTGCCGCTGCTGCGGGCGGCGCTGGTGGCGATGCTGGTCCTGGTCGGCGGCAGCTACTGGTTCGTGCAGGTCGTCCACGGCGCCTACTACCGCGCCCTGGCGGAGGACAACCGCCTGCGCAACCTGCCGATCGAGGCTCCTCGCGGGCTGATCCACGATCGCGAGGGCCGCCGGCTGGTGGAGAACGTGCCGAGCTACAACCTGCTGCTCGACCTGGCGCGAGCCGAAGACGGCGATGCCAGCCTGAGCTTCGCCGCCGCCGTGCTCGACCGGCCCGAGGCCGACCTGAGGGCGCTGCTGGAACGGCCCAGCCGGGCTTCCCCGTTCAAGCCGGTGCTCATCGCCGAGGATCTGTCGCTGAACCAGGTGGCGCACTTCAACGCCGTGGCGCTCGAGCACCCGGAGTTCGAGATCGACGTTCGCCACGTGCGGCTCTATCGCCACGGCTTCTTCACCGCCCACGTGCTGGGCTATCTCGGCGAGGTCGCCGAAGCCGAGCTGACAGCCCCGGATTCACCCTATGTCGCCGGCGACCTGGTCGGCCGGCGCGGCATCGAGCGGCGCTACGACCTCCATCTGCGGGGCGAGGACGGCGAGCAGGTGGTGACGGTCGATTCGCGCGGGCGGCTGCGGGCCGAGTCGGGGCGGCGGCCGGCGCGGCCCGGCAAGCGCCTCGATCTCACCCTGGACCTGGAGCTGCAGCAGGAGGCGGCGGTCTACTTCGAGGGCAAGGTGGGCTCGGTGGTGGTGATGGACCCGGACAACGGCGAGCTGCTGACCCTGGTCTCGGCGCCCCACTACAACCCGAACCTGTTCGCCCGCCGGCTCGACCAGGAGCAGTGGCGACAGCTCACCGAAGCGCCCAACGACCCGTTGCAGAACCGGGCGCTACAGAACACCTACCCGCCCGGATCCGTGTTCAAGGTCGTGGTGGCGGTGGCCGGTCTGAGCGAGGGCGTCATCCGGCCGTCGGAGACCGTCTTCTGCAACGGTGCCACCAAGATCTACAACCGCCGCTTTCGCTGCTGGCGGCGATCCGGCCACGGCCGGGTCAACCTGCGCGAGGCGATCAAGGAGTCGTGCGACGTCTACTTCTACCACCTGGGCCAGAAGCTCGGCATCGAGCGCATCGCCGATTACTCCCGGCGCTTCGGCCTCGGCTCGGTCACCGGTCTCGACATCGGCGGCGAGAAGAGCGGTCTGGTGCCCGACCCCGAGTGGAGCCTGCGAACGCGTGGCGACCGCTGGTACCCGGGCGAGACCATCTCGGTGGCGATCGGACAGGGCCCGCTGCTGGTGACGCCGCTGCAGGTGGCGACGCTGATGGCGGTGGTGATCAACGACGGCAAGCGGGTGGTGCCGCATCTGTCGCGGCAGGAGGCGATGCCGGCGGTGGACATCGACCTCGACCATGACGCCCTGGCCCGGGTGCGCGATGCCTTGCGAGCGGTGGTCGAGGAGCGCGCCACCGGCGCCGCCGCGCGGGTGCCGGGGTTGACCGTCGGCGGCAAGACCGGGACGGCCCAGGTCGTTCGCCAGAAAACCTGGGTGGACAGCAAGGATCTGCCCTACGAGATGAGGGACCACGCCTGGTTCGCCTCTTTCGCCACCGATGGCCGCCGCCGCCTGGTGGCGGTCGTCTTTGTCGAGCACGGCGGCAAGGGCTCTACCGCCGCCGCGCCGTTGGCCAAGCAGCTCTATGAGACCTATTTCAAGCCAGAGCTCGATCCTGGCGCTGCCTGAAGACCGCCCCGCCTTCCGCTACCTGGCGGAGGTGCGCTGGCTGGTGCTGCTGGTGGCGCTGGCGCTGTCGGCGGCCGGCCTGGCGACCATCCAGTCGGCCAGCTCGGAGCTGTCGGTCGACTACGCGCCGCGCCAGGCGATCTGGGTGGCGCTGGGGCTGATCGTCTTTCTCATCGGCCTCGGCGTCGACTATCTCAAGCTGGCGAAGTTCGCCCTGCCGATCTACATCGGCGCGCTGATCCTGCTCGCCGCGGTGCTGATCTTCGGCCAGGAGGTGAGCGGCGCCCGATCCTGGCTCGGCGTCGGCCGCTGGCGGCTGCAGCCGTCGGAGCTGGCGAAAGTGGCGACCGTGCTTCTCCTGGCCCGCTATCTGGCGGGCGCCAACCGCCGCGTGCTGGCACTCAAGGAGGTCGCGATGGCGGGGCTGATCGCCCTGGTGCCGATGACGCTGGTGGCGCTGAGCCCCGATCTGGGGAGCGCGGCGATGTTCGGGCCGATGCTGATCGGCATGCTGCTGCTGACCGGAGTCAGCCGCCGGCTGCTGGTCGTCGGCGCCTTGGTCCTGGCGCTGGTGGGCGCCGGCGCCTGGAACCTGGTGCTGCTCGACTACCAGAAGGACCGGGTGCGCACCTACCTGGCGCCGGGCAGCGATCCGCTGGGCGACGGCTACCAGCTGCGACAGAGCAAGATCGCCGTCGGCTCGGGCCAGCTCGCCGGGCGCGGCTACGGCCAGGGCACCCAGAGCCAGCTGCGGTTCCTGCCCGCCCGTCACACCGACTTCATCTTCGCCGTGCTGGCCGAGGAGTGGGGGTTTCTCGGCGTCAGCGTCGTGCTCGTCCTGTTCGGCACCTACATCTTGAACGGCGCCCGGGTGGCGGCTCGAGCCCGTGACCGCACCGGCATCCTGCTCGTCGTCGGCCTGCTGTCGGTCTTCACCGCGCACGTGGTCTACAACACCGCGATGGTCGTCGGCCTGGTGCCGATCACCGGCATCCCGCTGCCGTTTCTCTCCTACGGCGGGTCCTTCACGCTGGCGAACTTCTTCGCGACGGGATTGATCCTGGGAGTAGACTTCCGCCGTTACGTGAACCGCTAGCCTGCTTGGGGTCGAGCGGCCTCGCCGGGCGCGCCATGTCCCGCAAGTTGCTCATCGAATCCGACCCCCACGAGGTGCGGGTTGCCCTGGTCGAAGACGACCGGCTGGCCGAGGCCTGGGTCGAGCGCCACCGCGAGCGCGGCCCGGTGGGCAATATCTACCGCGGCCGGGTGGCGCGGGTGGTGCCGGGCATCCAGGCTGCCTTTGTCGACATCGGGCTCGAGCGCAGCGCCTTCCTCTACGTCGGCGACGTGCGCGACCGGCTGGCCGAGCTGGCCGACCTGGTGGGCGAGGACGAGGACTGGGAGACCGGCGGCCGCGGCGAGCCGCGCCGGATCGACGAGCTGCTGAGCCAGGGCCAGGAGCTGATGGTGCAGGTGCGCAAGGCGCCGTTGGGCGGCAAGGGGGCTCGGGTGACGACCCAGATCGCGCTGCCCGGCCGTTATCTGGTGTTGATGCCCACCACTTCCGACACCGGCATCTCGCGGCGGATCGACGACGTGGAGGAGCGCCAGCGGCTGCTGGCGGTGCTCGACGAGCTGGGGCCGGTGCCCGGCGGCGTGATCATTCGCACGGCCGGCGAGGGCTGCGACGGGCGCGAGCTCGGGCGCGACCTCGACTACCTCTCGCGGCTCTGGCGGCAGGTGGCCGAGCGGACCGAGAAGTCGGCGGCCCCGGCGCTGGTCTACCGCGAGCTCGACCTGGCGCGGCGCACCGTCCGCGACCGGCTGGACGAGTCGTTCGAGGTCGTCTGGGTCGGTGGCGAGGAGACCTACCGCGCGGTGCGCGACGAGGTCGAGACCCTGGAGCCGCGGCTGCTCGACCGGGTGCGGCTCTTCGCCGAGCCGGGCAGCCTGTTCGCCGAGTTCGGCATGCCTCGCCAGCTGGAGAAGGCGCTCAAGGGCCGCAGCTGGCTCAAGTCCGGCGGCTACCTGGTGATCCAGCAGACCGAGGCGCTGGTGTCGATCGACGTCAACACCGGGCGCTATCTCGGCAAAAAGAGCCTCGAGGAGACGGTCCTGCACGCCAACCTGGAGGCGGTCGACGAGGTGGCGCGACAGATCCGGTTGCGTGACCTGGGGGGCATCATCGTCATCGATTTCATCGACATGGTCGAGCCGGCCAACCGGCAGCGGGTCGTTGCCGCGCTCGAGGAGCGCTTGAAGAGCGACCGCTCGCGGGCCCGGGTGTCACAGATCTCGCAGTTCGGCTTGGTCGAGGTGACCCGCAAGCGCAGCCGCTCGAATCTGCGCCAGGTGCTGACGCGGGCCTGCCCCTGCTGTGGTGGCGGCGGCCGGATCAAGTCGATCGGCACCCTCTGCCTCGAGCTGCGGCGCCGTCTGCTGGATCACCCGGAGGGCGCCCCGCCGCCCTGGGCCGACGGCCTGGCGGTGCGGCTGGCGCCCGAGGTCGCCGTCGCCCTCGAGACCTCCTGGGCGCCGGTGATGCGCGAGCTGGAGGAGCGTCTCGGCGTGGCGCCTCGGCTGGTGCCCGACGCGAGGATCCACCCGGGCACCTTCGAGCTGATCGAGAGCGGCAAGGCGACCCGTGCGCCGTCCTGATCCGCCGGGCTCCGCGAGCCGCGACGTCGAGCCGTTCACGCGGCCCGGGTGGACCGGCGAAGTCGCCACCGCCGACCGGCCGCGCGACCTGGACGCGGCGCTCGAACGGCTGACGGACCCGGCCAGCGCCACCGAGACCCTGCACTGGGGCCGCAACTACCTCTTCGTGACCCGGCTCGAGACCGCCAGCGGCGAGCGCCAGGTGGTGGTGAAGCAGTTCCGCAACCAGTCCCTGGCCGAGCGGCTGCGGCGGCGGCTGCGCGGCAGCAAGGCCGAGCGCAGCTGGCGAGCGGCGCGGGCCTTCGCCGCCGCCGGCATCCCGACCCCCGAGCCGTTGCTGTGGATCGAGTCGCGGGATCCGGCCGGCCCCTCGCTGTTCGTCAGCCGCCGGCTGGAGGATTTCTTCGAGACCCGCTACTTCCTGCGGGCGCGCAACGAAGGGCGCGAGGCCGAGGAGTTCCCCGAGGTGGCCCCGGAGGGCTTCTTCGACCGCCTGGGGCGCCAGCTACGGCGGATGCACGATGCCGGGATCTGGCACCGGGACGTGTCGATCGGCAACCTGCTGGTGCGGCTCGACGAGGGAGCTCCGGTGTTCTTCCTGATCGACCTCAACCGGGCGCGGCTGGGGCGGCGGCTGGGCGTGGCGCGGCGCAGCCGCGACCTCTGCCGGTTGCGCATCCTGCGCCGCGAGGACCGCCGGCGGCTGCTCGAGGCCTACTGGGGCGAGGGTGTCACGATCGGCCGGCGGGCGGCGTATGCCGCCGCCTTCCACGGCTTCCTGTTCAAGAACTGGCTCAAGAGCGCGCTGCGGGCGCCGCTCCGGATCGCCCGCGGCGCCCGCCCGGCGCGGCATCCGCACGTCCACATCCCGGCTGCCGAGGCCGGCGCCGGGTCGCGCGACAAGGTGGTCTGGGACCGGCTCTCCGATCAGCCGCACCAGCATGCGGGCCGGCTGGAACGGCTGGCGGTGCGTCTGGTCGACGGCGGCGACCACGCCCGCTCGGCGGCGGCGGCGCTGGCCGCCGCGCCGCGCATCTGGCGCCGCTACCGCCGGCTGCGAGCCGAGCTCTATCGCGAGCCCCGGCCGTGGGGCGGGGTCGGCGTGGCACTGCGCCCGCACGAGGCCGACCCCGAGGGGCTCCTCGCCGCGGTCGCCGAGCTGGGCGTCGGACCGGTGCTGCTGCGGCTTCACCCCTGGCAGCGCGATCACCGGCCCGAGGAGGCGCTGGCCGCCCGGCTGGCCGCCGCCGGGCACGAGCTCACCTTCGCCCTGCCGCAGAACCGCGAGCTGGTGCGCGATCCGGCGCGCTGGCGGGCGGCGGTGGAGGAGCTCGGCGAGCGCTTCCGCCCATTCGGCCGCCGCTTCCAGGTCGGCCAGGCGATCAACCGCTCGAAGTGGGGGGTCTGGACCTACCGCGAGTACCTGGAGCTCGCCGCGGCAGCGGGCCAGATCCTGCGCCGCCACCCCGGAACCGAGGTGCTGGGGCCGGCGGTGATCGACTTCGAGCCCCACGCCACCGCCGCGGTGCTCAACCGGCGCCGGTCCGGTGTGAGCTTCGACGCGGTCGCTCACCTGCTCTACGTCGACCGCCGCGGGGCGCCCGAGAGCACGCAGCTGGGCCTCGACACGCCCGGCAAGGTGACCCTGCTGAGCGCCATCGCCGAGACCGCGCGCAACGGCGCCGACCGGTCTTGGATCACCGAGTTCAACTGGCCGCTGTGGGAAGGCCCCCACTCGCCGGCCGGCCGCGACGTGTCGGTGGACGAGCAGACCCAGGCCGACTACCTGGCGCGTTACTACCTGCTGACCCTGGCCACCGGGCTGGTGGAACGGGTCTTCTGGTGGCAGCTCGTCGCCCGCGGTTACGGCCTGGTGGACCCGGGCGAGGCGGGGCTGCGCCGCCGTCCCGCCTTCCACGCCATGCGCACCCTGGTGCGAGAGCTCGAGGGCAGCCTTTGTCTGGGTCCGCTACCGGCGCCGGCGCCGGCTCGGCTGCTCGGCTTCCGCCGAGAGGATGGCGGCGAGGTGGTCGCCGCCTGGTCCACCGGGGAGCCGGTCCGGGTCGAGCTGCCGCGCGCCGCGGCCGGGGCCGTCTCGCGCGACGGCGAGCCGCTGGCCGCCGCTAGCCGCACGGTCGAGGTGAGCGGGTCACCCAGGCTATTCCGTCTCGAGCCCGCCGCGCCGCGGCCGGGCCGCTCCCAGGCGACCGGCGACATTCTATAAAAATCGAACGTCCGTTCTTTATGAAAGAAGACTCAGCCGGCTCGTTGGGGCGCCATGTCAGCCGCCGCACGGCGACCCTTCTGGTGGTCGCCAACATCATCGGTGCCGGGATCTTCACCACGACCGGCTTCCAGGCCGCCGACCTGGGCCATCCGCTGGTCATCCTGGGCCTCTGGCTGCTGGGCGGCGTGGTGGCCCTCTGCGGCGCGCTGGCCTACGGCGAGCTGGGTGCGGCCATGCCGAGAGCGGGTGGCGAGTACGTCTATCTGCGGCGAACCTACGGCGGCGCCTTCGGCTTCATGAGCGCCTTCGTGTCGCTGGTGGCGGGCTTCTCGGCGCCCATCGCCTCGGTGGTCAAGGGGCTGGTGAGCTATCTGGCGATCTTTGTGCCGGCGCTGGCGAGCGCGGAGGGTGGTGGGCCGGTGGAGCTCGCCGACCTGGCGGCGATCGGCGTCGTCTGGCTGCTGGTGGCGGTCCAGCTGCGCGGCGCCCGCAGCGGCTTCCGGCTGGTTGACTGGGTGACCCTGACCAAGGTGGGCGGCATCGTCCTCATCCTGCTGGCGGCGGTCCTGTTCGGCCGCGGCCGGCTGGCCGGCCTGGTGACGCCGGCGCCGGGGTTTGCCGAGCTCGGCGCCGCCGGCCTGATGACCGGGCTGGCGACGTCACTGGTCTTCGTCATGTTCTGCTACTCGGGCTGGAACGCGGCGGCCTATATCGCCGGCGAGCTGCGCGACCCCGAGCGCGATCTGCCGCGCAGCCTGCTCACCGGCACCGGCATCGTGGTCGTGCTCTATCTGGGGATGAACGCGGTCTACTTCTACGGCGCCCCGATCGAGGAGCTGGCGGGCCGCGTCGAGGTCGGCGTGATCGCCGCCCGCAACCTGTTCGGCGACGTCGGCGCCGGGCTGGTGACGGCGGTGCTATGCGCCTCGCTGCTGGGCTCGGCCGCGGCCATGACGGTCGCCGGGCCCAGGGTCTCCTACGCCCTGGGGCGCGACTACCGCGCCTTCGCTCTGCTGGCGCGCACCGGGCGGGACGGCGGCGTGCCGGTGACCGCCCTGCTGCTGCAAGGGATCGTCACCTCGGCGATCATCCTCTCCGGGCGCATCGACCAGATCATGCAGTACGCCGGCCTCACCCTGACCCTGTTCGCCAGCCTGGCGGTCTCCTGCGTCATCACCCTGAGGATCCGCCGGCCCGAGCTGCCGCGGCCCTTCCGCTGCTGGGGCTACCCGTGGACGCCGCTGTTCTTCCTCGCCGTGTCCGGCTGGATGATGGCGTGGGCGGTCCGCGGGCGGCCGGTGGAGTCGCTGCTGTCGCTCCTGACAGTCGCCGCGGGCGGCCTGCTGTTCTATCTGACGCGGCGGCGCCGGACCGCCGAGTAGCCCGCACTCCCGGGCGGCTCCCGAGCTTGTCGGCGGAAGGTAGGCTGTGGCCCGGCGGGCCGACGCTCGCAAGACGAGGCAAGGGGGAGAACATCATGATGCAAGCGTCAAGAAAAGCTGTCTGCGCTCTCACGTTGTTGGCCGCGCTGGCGTCGGCGGCCCTGCCGTCGCGGGCCCGAGCTGCCGAGCCGACGGTCGAGGAGGTCGCCCCCGGGACCTTCGCCGTGCTCCAGCCGACGGCACGGCGGTTCAACGAGTCCAACAGCCTCTTCGTCCTCCGCCCCGAGGGGGTCCTGGTGGTCGACACCCAGTCCTCGCTCGAGGCCACCGGTGCGGTCATCCGCGAGATCCGGTCGCGCACCGAGCTGCCGGTGACGCACCTGATCCTGACCCACTGGCACGGCGATCACGTCCAGGGCATCTCGGCCTACCGCGAGGCCTGGCCCGGGGTCGAGGTGATCGGCCACTCGACCGTGGCCGAGGACATTCGCGGCCGCGCCGAGCCGCAGGCCGACGAGGAGATCGGCCGCTACGACGCGGCGATCGCGGCCGCTCGGGAGAGGCTGGGGAACAAGGTCGACCGGGAGGGCACGGCGCTCTCCGAGGAGGACCAGAAGACCTTCGCCGGCCAGATCGCCGAGGCCGAGGCGACGGTGGCGGGCAAGCGGGCGGTTCCGCGCCCCTTCGCGGTGCCGGACCGCACCTACGACGACGAGCTGGTCCTCGGGACCGGCCCCGACGCCGTCCGAGTGCGCCACGTCAAGGCCCACACCCGGGGCGACTCCGTCGTCCACCTGCCGGCTTCGGGGGTTCTGGTCACCGGCGACGTCCTCGACGACCTGCCCTTCGGCGGCCACGGCTACCCTGCAAGCTGGGTGGCGGCGCTCGAAGAGCTCGCCGGGATGGAGCCCAAGGTGATCGTGCCCGGCCACGGCAGCGTTCGCCGGGGCGGAGAGCACCTGGACCTGGTGCTCGAGATGTTCCGCGCGCTGGTCGGCCAGACCGCCGCGGCGGCCGAGCGCGGCCTCGACCTCGAGGCGACGCAGGCCGCGGTCGATCTCGCGACCTACCGTGAGCGTCTCGCCGGCAACGACCCGATCGCCGGCCGCGCCTGGGACAACTTCATCCCGCCGACCATCGAGCGTGCCTGGCTCGAGGCGCGCGGCGAGCTGCCGGACTGAACCGGCCCTCTGAAGAAGTCAATTCAACCGGGGCGGTGGCACAAGAAAAGCCGACCCCTGAGGGTCGGCGGAGGTTCCGTGCGGTTTGTGAAAGGGCGCGCGGGGTTCCGGTGCGCGCGGCGCCTGACACCGCGCGCACCGGATTGGAGGACCTTCTTTGCTACGGGTTGCAGTCGAAGGTCTCGTCGCTGTCGACGATGCCCTCGAACAGCCAGTCGTTGAGCCGGCTCGAGTCGTTGCCCTTGCCGTCGCCCTGCCGCTTGCCACAGTCCTCGGCCCCGTTCATCTCGGAGTCCGAGCAGGACAGATGGAAGACGGAGGTGCCCAGCGGGGTGGTCGAGCTCGAGCTGGCGAAGATCTCCCAGACGACGTCGTTGCCGTCCTTGGGGGCGTAGCCGCTGACCGTGAACTCGCCGCCGAGAGCGACGTCGTCCGCGAAGAGCAGCGTCTCGCCCGGGGTGTCCTTCCAGGCCTTGACGTAGACGTCCTGACCGGCGGCCGGCGAGCCCGCCTCGGGCTGCCAGATCATGGTCAGGGCGTCGATGTCCTTGCTGCAGGTGAAGGTGCCGCCGCCCCCCGGCGGGGTCTCGCTCGAGGCCTCGATGACGCAGCCACTGTTGAACTCGACGCGCACGTAGTGCAGGCCGTCCTTGGTCTTGTCGTCGAAGCGCAGCTTGAGCTCGTGGTCGTCGCCGGCCTCGAGCGACCGGTCACCGGGATCGCCCTCGAACTGAGAGAACTCCACCGGTCCGGCCTGCCAGGGCACGTTCTGCTCGAAGATCGTGCCGTCGAACTCGATCTTCTTGAGATCGCCCTTGTCCTCGGGCCACTCGACGACGATCTTCTGGATCTGCAGCGGCGTGGTGCCGTTGTTGGCGATCTTGAATTTGAGCTCGTCGTCCTTGACCTCGAAGTTGAGCTGCGCCGGCGCGCAGTCGGCGGGACAGAACGGGCCGTTGTTCCTGCTCGCCCCCGAGACCACCTCGAAGCCGCCGAAGACCATGCCGACGCCGATTGGCTGCGAGCAGCTGGTGTGGACGTTGGCCACCCGCACGCCGTCGACCCAGATGCTGACGTTGCTGTTGAACTTGCCGTCCGACCGGGTGCCGGATAGCGTGCCGGTCTCGCCGCCTGCCATCAGGGTGCCGGCGAAGAGCAGCTTGTCGGCCTTCGGGTCCTTGTCGTCGTAGATCTCGACCGCCACCGGGGCGCCGGTCACGTTCTTGAAGGCGAGCTGGGTGACGCCGCCGTCGCACTCGTCACAGCCCGGATCGGTGGGAACGTCGAGCGGGCACAGGTCGCCGCCGTTCCTGCTGGTGCCGGTGACGATGACGAAGTCGCCGACGTTGACGCCCGGGCCGATCGGCTGCGAGCAGCTGGTGTGGAGCTCGAACTTCACGCCGTCGATCCACAGGCTGATGTTGCTCGAGAACTTGTCCTGGCCGTCCCGCTTGGTGATCGAGATCTCGTCGGTCGGGTTGACGATGGCGGGACCGAACAGCACTTTGTCGGGGTTCTCGTTGCCGTCGTCATAGATCGCCAGCTGGACCGGGAAGGCGCCGTCGTAGCGGAAGGTCAGGTCGGTCACGCCGCCGTCGCACTCGTTGCAGCCGATGTCGACGCAGATCAGGCCGTTGTCCTTGCTGATGCCCTCGACGACGGTGAAGTCGCCGGTGACCAGGCCGGGGAAGATCGGCTGCGAGCAGCTGGTGTGGATCGAGGTGTTGAGGATGTCGTTGATGTAGATATCGACGTCGCCCACCCTCTCGCCGCCGTTTTCTAGGGTGAACCGCCCGCCCGTTCCGACCGGTCCTTCGAAGTAGACCTCGTTGCTGTCCTTCTCCGCCCGGATGGTCGGTTCAGGGTCTAGGGTGCCGTTGTACTCCAGGGTCAGCTGGGTGACGCCGCCCTTGCACTCGTCGCAGGGCACGGAAACCGCACGGCCGCCAAAGCGGAATGCGTTCAGGTTCTCCATGTCGAGGCCGATCACCCGCACCTCGTAGGTGCCCGCGGGCAGCTCCGACACGGTCACGTCCGGCGGCTGGCCCTTGCTGCCGTCTTCGCCGGCGAGGACGCCGTCGAGAATGCCCTGGCACTCGGTGACCCCGGTCACGGCGATGCAGAAAAGCTCCCATTCCCGGTTGCCCGAGGGGTTGGTGTTGACGGCGATCGGCGCACAGCCCGGCTGTCTCGATGGGCAGGCGGGGGACCAGACCTCATAGATTAGGGAGGGGCTGCGGCCGAACAAGGCGGCGGCGGGAGGGAAGGGAGGAGAGGGGAAGAAATCATCCGGCGGGCTGCCGGTGGCGCCGGGGATCGGAGATGTAGCCACACCCTCAAAGGGGAGGGGGTTGCCGGTTGACGTCCCGAGTGGCGGATTGTCCGGGTCGTCGCAAGGCGCGAAGGGGTCCTCGCATGCCCAAGGTGGCATGCCCGCGATGCCGGGCAGGACCGTGGGGTCGTCTGTGTCCTTGAAGCTACCGTCCCAGCTGCCGTGATCCAGGTCGCCGTCCCAGATGATGAACTCCGACTGTGCCTGCGTCTCTTCGATGAAGAAGCTGAACTCGCCGTTGTAGGTGGTCTCCGACAGCGACGCGAAACATTCCGGGCTCAAGACGATCACGCCACTTGAGTTGACCGAAACCCCTCCGAGGCAACCCGGGTAGACGATCTCAACCTCGGCGACGCCGGGGAGCGAGGCGTTGAAGGCGAACGGCTGCTGGAAGACCTCGATGCTCGCCTCTTCCGGCTGGCCGGTGCGCACCTTGAAGCTGTTCCGGACCGGGGCGTCAGTGGGCATGTTCGGATCATTGAGGTTGGGTATGAGCTGCGCCCGGAGCAAGTAGACGTACAGACTGCCGTCGCCGTTCAGGGCTCGCAGGTCGTTGGCGACGAAGTGCGCGCCGATCTCGGGCCCACACTGGTCACCAACACTGCACCACGCGTTGTCGGGCATCGTCTCGCCGATGAACGTCCTGACCAGATCGGCTGCGTCGCAGCCGTCGCCGCCGCAGAGGCCGTCGCCCTGAGGGTCCGCGTACAGGAAGTACTGCTGCTCCGGCGGGATCGGATCTGACGGTGGGTTGAAGGACCGTCCGGCGAGGTCCCACAGACCGTCCACGTCACCGTCGAAGAAGTCGATCAGGAAGAACAGCTCGCCGGCCCGAACCCGCACCGAGATGTCCAGGTTCTCATCGGTCAGGGTGTCGAGCCCAAAGCCGTCGGTGATGGCGAGGAATCTGCCGTCCTTCTCGTCGCACGACGGAATGCACTGCTGCGCGGCGCTTAGCGCCGGAAACAGCAGGGCGGCAAGAGCCGCTATTCCCACAAACAGATCGATAGACACACGTGATTTCATCTCTTGACCCTCCTATTGACCCTGTAATTCAGCCATGAGGCTGGCACCCCGGCGTCAGGAAAACGTCAGGTCAGGACATAGCCGTCCACTCATGGGCGGCTGGGTACCCGCGTCAGGTACTGGAGGATGTTCCGCGCGCGGCGAACTGCCGGACTGCGGCCAGGCGGCGGCGCAGGAAGACGCCGACGCGAGAGGGTCGGTGGGGGTTCTCTGCGGGTGGTGAGAGCTCGCGGGGCTTCCGGTGCGCGCGGCGCCTGACACCGCGCGCACCGGAGTGGAGGACCTGCTTCGTCCTACTCCTGCTCGACCCAGTGGTTGATCGCCGCCGATTCGGCCAGCCCGTCGCTCCAGACGAATGCGTCGAAGCCGACGAAGGCGTCACTCCACAGGAAGGCGTCACTCCACAGAAAGGCGTCGCTCCACAAGAAGGCGTCGCTCCACAGGAAGGCGTCGCTCCACAAGAAGGCATCGCTCCACAGGAAGGCGTCGCTCCACAGGAACGCACCGCTCCAGGTGTAGTGCTCGCCCTCCATCCCGTCGAGGTAGTAGGTCCCGTCGGGCCAGCGGTTGGCGCGGCCGCGGAAGTGGCGGCTGCCCGCCAGGTCGGCGTTCAGGTCGAGCCCCCGGTTGGCGCAGCCGTGCGCGTTGGCCTCCACCGCCGCCTCGACGTCGGCCAGGCCGGCGCCCTGCTGGAACAGCGAGTAGGCCAGGTTGCCCTGGAAGTCCATCGCCGGCCGAGCCGTGGCCATCAGCCGGCACTTGACGTCGTCCGGGCCGAGCGTGGGCTCGGCTTCAAGCAGCAGGGCGGCGAGACCGCTGACCACCGCCGTGGCCTGCGAGGTGCCGGACATGTAGTAGTAGCTGTCGCCGTCATGGAAGCTGGGATGCCGCTTGGGGATCCTGCTGCTCTTGTTCATCATCCCCAGGATGTGGCCGCCGGGCGCCACCAGGTCGGGCTTGACGAAGCCCTCGAATGTCGGGCCGGCGGAGGAGAAGGTGGTCACGAAGTCGTCGCCCGGATTCTCCGGCGTGACCCCGTCGGACATGGCGCCGACGGTGACCACGTACGGCAGGTTGCCGGGCACGCCCACGGTCATCGGCTCGGGCCCGTTGTTGCCCGCCGACACCACCACCACGATCCCCGCCCGCCAGGCCGCCATCACCGCCTGGTTGAGCGGGTCGTCCCAGTAGTGCGAGCGTGGCTCGGCGCTCAACGACAGGTTGAGCACCCGGATGCCGTAGGCATCGCGATGATCGACCACGAACTGGATGCCGCGGATGACGTCGGCGTAGCTGCCTCGACCCTCGTCGTCGAACGCCTTGACCGCCACCAGCCCGGCGTTGGGGGCGACGCCGTTGAAGCGGTGGTTGCCGCGGCCCATCGGGTTGCGGCGGCTGGACACCACGATGCTGGCGACGTGGCTGCCGTGGCCGTTGGCGTCCTCGAGGTCACCGGCGTCGACCAGTTCGCCGGCCACGGCGTCGTAGGCGATCAGCAGGCGGTCCTCGCCGAAGGCGTCCCGCTCGATCCCCTTGCCCTTCTTCCACAGCCCGGTGTCGAGGACGGCCACGGTCACTCCGGCGCCAGTGATGCCCTGCTCGTGCAACGCGGCGGCCCCGACCAGCGCCGGGTACTTGGTGTCGCGGGCCTTGCTGTCGTCGGTGACGACCCACGCCTGGGGCGCGAACTCGACGCTGCAGCCCTCGGCGAAGGTGGCGATGATCGAGTAGGTTTCTTCCTCGAGGTTGATGTCGTTGGCGAACTCGAGCTCGAGCTCCTCGGACCGACCCGGCTTGATCGAGCGTTTCTTTGGCTCGCCTTCCCAGACGTCTACCAGGGTGACGACCGGCGGCCGGGTCGCCCGCTCGTACTTGGTGCCGGCGAACTTGACCTTCTCGAGAAAGCCGTTGCTCTCCGGCCAGCTGAGCGCCAGGCTGTCGAGCGTGACCCAGCCACTGCCGACGTTGGTGATCTCCCACTTCAGTTTCTCGTCCTTGAGCTCGCGGAAGCCGAGGCCGCTCGCCATGCACGAGGTGTCGCTGGGCTCGAACTCGACCACGCAGCCCTCGGCGAAGCTGACGTACAGCCTGTAGTCGGCCTCGTTGAAGGCGATCTCGGAGTCGAACTCGAGCGTCAGCTCGACAGAGTGGCCGGCGTCGATGCGGCGCCGGGTGTCGTCGTCTTCCCATCCCGAAGTAATCGTCGCAGCCGGCGGCATCAGCTCTCTCTTGTAGATCTCGTCGCCCTTCCAGCCGGATCTTCTCCAGGGCCCCGTTGCTGGCTCGGCCATTCGAGAAAGACGCCGGCGACGGTGACCCCACGGGGGCCCTGGTTGGCGATCTCCCAGACCAGCTTCTTGCTCTCGAGCAGCCGGTAGCCGCCGGTGACGGTGCAAATGGAGCCGTCGGTGCGGGTCTTGCGGTTGCGGTGGATCCGGATTCCCGCCGTCTCCTCCAGGACCTCTCTCTGCTCCGCGGTCAGCTCGGCACCCACCGCGTTGATGATGCCCAGCTCGTGCGTCACCCGGCCGCCGACCTTCTCGACCGCGGTCCGCGCGACCGCGGCCGAGGAGGCCTGGACGATGAACGTCTCGGTTGCCGGCTCCGGCCGGGCCGCCGCGGGGATGCCGATCGCCAGAAGGACGGCCAGGGCCGGGCCGAGCCGGAACAGCCGGCTTGCGAGCGGTTGCTGTCGTTTACTTGCTTTCACGGGGTGCTCCTGGGCCGCCCTTGCGGTTATGAACTTATTAAGAAAGCACTGGCGGTATCTTCCGTTCACGCAGTGGTTTAGAGCAATCCCAGTACCATCGACGGGGCTCTATCCGCCGCATCGATAAGGCGCATGTGTTCTTGGGACCTCCGGCGCGCGGGCGCTTGGGATCTACGGCCAGGGGGCCGGTTTTTCGGGGGCGGAAAGCGGCCGAATGCGCCGCCCTTTCGCCGGCTCAGGCCGGCTGGAGCAGCAGGTGGGCCGGCCGGCGCCCGAGGTCTGGGGTGGGCTCTCCTCCGGACGGCTCGTTTCAGTCGGACTCTGGACGGAGGTTACTCGCCTCTGTGCTCCTCGCTCCCGCCGACGGCGGCCTCCAGAGGTCCGTGCCCGCGCTCGTCGCAATGCCATCGGAGAGCCCACCCCAGACCTCGGACACCGGCCTTCCACCCGAAGCACGGACACCGCAAGGGCGTAGCCGGAGCGGCGCCCCGAGAGCGGAGCGTAAACATCCAAAGCGGAGCGACGGGGCGCCCGGAGGCGTAGCCCGGCTTCGGGCACAGGCCTCCGGGACGACTCGCGTGAGTCGAGCCCTGGGGTACATTTCCGCGGTGACCCAGGTCGCCCAACCCTCGCCTCTCGCCCTCTTCCACCCGGTGATCGCCGAGTGGTTCGCCAACCGCTACGGCGAGCCCACCGACGTCCAGCGACGCGCCTGGCCGCGCATCGCCGCCGGCGAGCACGTCCTGGTCACCGCGCCGACCGGCAGTGGCAAGACCCTGACCGCTTTTCTGTGGGCGCTCAACCAGCTCCTGACCGGCGCCTGGGAGGGTGGTCGGACGCGGGTGCTCTACGTATCGCCGCTACGGGCGCTGAACAACGACATCCAGCGCAATCTGCTTTCACCGCTTACCGAGCTCGAGGCCGCGTTCGCCGCCGCCGGGGAGGCCAGCCAGCCGGTGCGGGTGCTGACCCGCAGCGGCGACACGCCGCAGAGCGAACGCCAGAAGATGGTCCGCCGCCCGCCCGAGATCCTCATCACCACCCCCGAGACGCTCAATATCCTGCTCACCTCGCGCGGCGGGCGCTCGCTGCTCGGCGACGTGGCCGCGGTGGTGCTGGACGAGATCCACGCCGTCGCCGGCTCCAAGCGCGGCACCCACCTGGTCACCGCCGTCGACCGCCTGGTGCGGCTGTCGGGCGACTTCCAGCGGGTGGCGCTGTCGGCCACGGTCAAGCCGCTCGAGCGGGTGGCCCGGTTCGTCGGCGGCTACCGGATGGAGACCGGGGCCGAGGGGGCCGAGCCGCGCTACCTGCCGCGGCCGGTGGCCGTCGTGCGCTCGGACATGGCCAAGCGGTACGACCTCGAGGTGCGCACCGCCGCGGCCCGGGTGCCGCTGCCGGGCCAGCTCGAGCCCCAGGGCGAGGAGGAAAACCTGTGGGAGCCGCTGGCCGCCGAGGTGCGCGGCCGCATCCGCGCCAACCGCTCGACCCTGGTCTTCGCCAACAGCCGCCGCACCACCGAGAAGATGACCCGGTTCCTCAACGAGGGAGAGCGCGAAGAGCTGGCCTACTCGCACCACGGGTCGCTCAGCCGCGAGATCCGCGCGGTGGTGGAGGATCGGCTCAAGCGGGGACGGCTCAAGGGGATCGTCTCGACCAGCTCGCTCGAGCTGGGGATCGACATCGGCGCGCTGGACGAGGTGGTGCTGATCCAGACCCCGCCCTCGGTGGCGGCGGCGGTGCAGCGCATCGGCCGCGCCGGCCATGGTGTGGGCGAGACCAGCCGCGGCCGGCTCTACCCGCTGCACGATCGCGACGTGCTGGACGCGGCGGTGGTGGCGCGGGGCGTTGTCGACGGCGACATCGAGGAGCTGGCGCCGATCCGCGGCGCCCTCGACGTGCTGGCGCAGGTCGTCCTGTCGATGGTCGCCGCCGAGACCTGGCGGGTCGACGAGCTCTTCGATCAGCTGCGCGCCGGCTACCCCTACCGCCACCTCGGGCGGCGGCAGTTCGACCTCGTGCTCGAGATGCTCGCCGGCCGCTACGCCGACAGCCGCATCCGCGAGCTCAGGCCGCGGCTGGCCTACGACCGGCTGGCGGGCACGGTGAGCGCCCGGCCGGGCACCGCGCGGCTGGTGTACATGTCCGGCGGCACCATCCCCGACCGCGGCTACTTCCAGCTGCGCCGCCTGGACACCATGGCCAAGCTGGGGGAGCTCGACGAGGAGTTCGTCTGGGAGCGGTCGATCGGCGACAGCTTCAGCCTCGGCGCCCAGAGCTGGCGCATCCGCAAGATCACCCACAACGACGTGTTGGTGAGCCCGGCCCGAAGGGGCGCCGCCATGGCCCCCTTCTGGCGTGCCGAGGCCAGCAGCCGCACCTTCCACCTGTCGCGGCGAATCGGCGAGCTTCTCGAGCGGGCCGAGCGCCACCTCGAGCAGCGCGGCGGCGAGAGCGAGCTGCGCCGGGCGCTGCTCGACGAGCACCGCATGGACGGCGCCGCCGCCGACCGGCTGCTCGAGCTGCTGGCGCGCCAGCGGGCCGAGACCGGCGCCGCGCTGCCCCATCGCCACCACCTGCTGGTCGAGAAGCTGGGCGCCCCCGAGGGCCGCCCCGACCGCGAGCAGGCGATCCTCCACCTGGGCTGGGGCGGCCGGGTGCTGCGGCCGCTCGCCCTGGCGGTCAAGGCGGCCTGGCGGGCCGAGCACGGCTTCCCGCTCGAGCTCGAGCACGACAACGACGGCGTCATCGTTGCCTTGCCGCCGGCCTTCGACCCGCGCGACCTGCTGGCGCTGGTGCGTCCCGATAACGTCGAGAAGCTGCTGGTCGGCGAGCTCGAGCGGTCGGGCTTCTTCGGCGCCCGGTTTCGCGAGAACGCCGGCCGGGCGGTGCTGCTGCCGCGCGCCGGCTTCAAGCGCCGCACCCCGCTGTGGCTCAACCGCGAGCGCTCGAAGAAGCTGCTGGCGGCGGTGTCGCGCTACGACGACTTCCCGCTCATCGTCGAGACCTGGCGCACCTGCCTCGAGGACGAGTTCGACCTCGAGAGCCTCAAGTTCGTCCTCGGCGAGCTCGAGACGGGCGCCATCCGGGTCTCCGAGTGCCGCACCTCGGCCGCCTCGCCGTTCGCCGGCAACCTGATCTGGAAGCAGACCAACCGGCTGATGTACGAGGACGACGTGCCCGAGACCGAAGGCGCCGGGCTGCGCGGCGACCTGCTGCGCGAGCTGGTCTTCTCCACCGAGCTGCGGCCGCGCATCCCGGCCGACGTGCTCGACCGCTTCCAGCGCAAGCTGCACCGCACCTGGCCCGGCTACGCGCCGCGGAGCGCCGGCGAGCTGGTGGAGTGGGTCAAGGAGCGGCTGCTGATCCCGGCGGGTGAGTGGGAAGAGCTGCTGGCGGCCGTCGAGCGCGACGCGGCAGCGGCGCCGGGCGACGATCCGGAGGAGCCGGTCGGTCTTGGCGCCCTGCTCGCCGAGGCGTCGGATCGGCTCGTGCGAATCGATCCGCGGAGAGACCGGGCCGCCGCCGGCGGCGCCGGCGAGCCGGTAGGCGAAGAGTCGAGCTTCCCCCGCTCCGGAGTTGGCGACGAGCCCCGGAACGGTGGCGCGGACGGCTCTGCGATCGTCGCCCTCGAGTCCCTGCCTCGCCTGGTGACGGCGCTCGGTCTCGATGCGGCGAGGGCAGAAGCGACCGGGAGGGGGGCGAGCGAGGTAGAAGCGATAGAGCCAGAGTCGGCCGAGGACGATGATCCGCTCGCCACTCTGGTCGCCGAATGGCTGCGCTTCTACGGCCCGGTGCCGCGCGAGCTGCTCGGCACGGCGCTCGGCCTCGACGACGACCGCGTGCGGGACCTGCTCGAGACCCTGACCGCCAGCGAGACCCTGGTCGTCGATCGCTTCCGCGCCGGCGACGACGCCCCGCGCGAGATCTGCGACGCCGAGAACCTGGAGCGGCTGCTGCGGCTGATGCGCGCCGCGGCCCGGCCCGACTTCGAGCCGCTGCCGATCGAGCGCCTGCCCCAGTTCCTCGCCGCCTGGCAGGGGCTGGCGACCCCGGCCGACGGCGTCGAGGGACTGCAGGCGGCGCTCGAGCGGCTGTTCGGCGTCGTTGCCCCGGCGCGACTGTGGGAGAGCGAGCTGCTGCCGGCCCGCCTCGAGCCCTACTACCCGAGTTGGCTCGACAGCCTGCTGCAGGAGTCCCGACTGGTCTGGCGGGGTTGCGGTCGGGAACGGCTGACCTTCGTCTTTCCCGAAGACGTTGAGCTGCTCGAGGCGGAGCCGCAGCGCGTCCCCGAGGCGCGGCGGCCGGCCGAGGCCGCAGCGAGCGGCCCGCCGGGCCCGGCTCCGTCGCCAGGTCGAGCACCGGCCGTAGATGGCGCTGGCGCGCTCGACAAGGATGGCAGCGGCGGGGACGCCTTGGCGGGACTCGGCTCTCCGGCAGCCACTGGCGCGGCTGACGATACTCGGGCGCCCGCCGATGCGGCGGCACTGTTTCCCGATCCCCGCGGCCGCTTCACGCTCGAGGACCTGGCCCGCCACACCGAGCTTCCCAGCGGCGAGCTGAGCGAGCGGCTCTGGCAGTTGGCCTGGGAAGGACAAGTCACCAACAGCGCCTTCGCCGCCGTGCGTCAGGGCATCTTGAGCCGCTTCCGCCCCGAAGCGGGCGCCGAAGAGCGCTGGGTCTCCGAGCGGCGCCAGCAGGCCCGCCCCGCCGGCCGCCGCCACCGCTTCGACCGCTGGCGATCGAGCCGCCCTTTCGCCGGCGACTGGTACCGCCTCGACACGGGCGACGGCCAGGCCGAGCCGCGCGACGCGCTGGAAGAGGAGGAGCTCAACAAGGATCGCGTGCGGCTGCTACTGCAGCGCTACGGCGTCCTCTTTCGCGAGCTGCTCGAGCGCGAGCTGCCGGCCCTGCGCTGGGGCCGGCTGTTCCGCACCCTGCGGCTGATGGAGCTCTCGGGCGAGCTCCTGGCCGGCCAGTTTTTCGACGACGTCCCCGGCCTCCAGTTCGCCTCCCCGGCCGCCTTCCGGCGTCTCGAAGAGGGGTTGCTCGACGACGCGGTCGTCTGGATGAGCGCCGCCGACCCGGCCTCGCCGGCGGGGCTCGGGCTGGAGGCGTTCCAGGGTCGCTACCCGGCGCGGCTGCCCTCGAACCACCTCGTCTTCCACGGCCCGCGGCTGGTGGCGACCTCGGCCCGCCACGGCGCCGAGCTCGAGCTCCACGTGCCGGCGGAGCACCCGATGCTCGGCGACTTCCTCGGGGTGCTCGGGCACCTGCTGACCCGCCAGTTCGACCCTCGGCGAGGGTTGAAGATCGAGACCGTCAACGGCGAGCCGGCGGCGACGACCGGCTACGCCGCGCGCCTGGTCGAGTTGTTCGACGCGACCCGCGAGGCGGGTGCGCTGAAGCTGCGCCGGCGTTATCAGGCCGGTTGAGCTGGCGCCGCGTCGGGGCTCGGAGCCCTCGATCCGCGGCGCGGCCAGCGGGCCAACCGGGGGCGACAACCGACCTTCGGGTCCTTGTGGTCAACAGGTTCTGCTAATGTGGCGTAACTCAAACAGAAAGGCGGGCCGCCTGAATGAGATCTGACCAGGGCTACCTTCGGCAGCTGATCGACCGGGCCACGCTCGGGTGGACCGTGGCGGGAGTGTTGCTGGCCATCGTCGCGCCGGCGCCGGCGCGGGCGGAGGGCCGGCGGTTCGAGCTCGGCCTCGACGTCGGCCTGGCCTATCTCGGCGAGGAGCCTCCAGGACGGCACGGACGGCGTCGGCCAGCTGCGGGCCGGCTTCTTCCTCACGGAACGATTCGAGCTCGAGGGCCTTTGGTCGCGGACCGATACTGACGTCGAAGCCGACCTGGATCGTTGGCTGCTCAACGCGGTCGTCAACTTCGGTCTGCGCGACCGGCGGCAGTTCTATGTGCTTGCCGGCGTCGGCCGGGCCGATCTCGACTTCGAGGACTCGGTGCCCGGCGACCGCGAGGAGCACTCTTCGACCGTCCAGGTCGCGGCCGGCCGGAGGTTTTTCCTGGGCGTCGGCTCGCGGCTCGCGGCCCGCGTCGAGGTCGCGCTCTGGCGCGAGCAGGTCCTCGACGCCGGCAGCACGGTGAACGCCAGCGTCACCGGCGGCCTCACCTGGCGCTCTGGCGTCGTGGGCGCGGCGCGGCCGGGGCTCCTGGGCGGCCGGGCCTGGATCGACGAGAACGGCGACGGTCTCGTCGCCGAGGCGGGTGAGCCTCCACTGCCCGGGGTTGCCGTCAGCATCTCGCGGGACGGCGAGCCGGCGGCGCCGCCGGCCTCTACCGACGAGCAGGGCCGCTACGCCTTCGATTCCCTGGCGCCGGGCGTCTACCGGCTGGATTTCGTGGCGCCGGACGAGTTCCGGCTGGCGCCAGGTGGATCGCCGCGCGAGGTCGAGGTGACCGCCGGCGGCCAGGTCGAGGCCGGGCTCGGCGTGCTGCGCCGGCTGGCGATCGGCCTCTCGGCCGGGTGGCGGGACGGTGGGGTGGGCGGCCGCGTCTGGGTCGATCGTGACGGCGATGGCGCCTACAGTGTGGGCGAGGGCCTCGCCGGGGTCGAGATGCGGCTGACCGGCGCGGTACAGCCGGCAGTCCGAGCGGCGGTGACCGGCGCGGGGGGGGAGTACTTCTTCGAGCGCTGTCTGCCCGGCCTCTACGAGGCGGCCCTGGCCGACTCGCCCGAGCTCGAGGACTACCGTCTGGCCCCGGGCACCTCGCCGCAACGGGTGGAGATCCCCGCGCCTGCCGGGCTGTCGGCGGCGGCGATGCGCGACACCGTGACCGGCCGGGTCTGGCTCGACGCCGACGCCGACGGCGAGGACGACGAAGGGGAGCCGGGAATCGCCGGCGCCCGTCTCCGCCTCTCGGCGGCCGGCCGGGAGACCGGCGACGAGACCACGGCCGATGCGGACGGAGAGTTCCGTTTCGAGGCCCCAACCGCGGGCCCCCATCAGGTGACTCTGCTCGATTCGCCGGCGCTGCGCGGCATCCCGATCCGCCCCGGGACCTCTCCCAGGGCCCTGGAGCTGCCGGCACGGATCGGCCTGGTCGTCGGCGTGACCCAGGACACGATCCTGGGGCGGGTCGGCGTCGACGCTGACGGCGACGGCAGGCTGCGCCCCGGCGAGCCCGGCCTCGAAGGGGTGACGGTGCGGCTCTCGCGGGAGACGCGGTTGCCGTCCGAGGTCCTCAGCCGCGCGGACGGGACCTTCGACTGGCTCGAGCGGCGGCCCGGCACCTACCGCGTCGAGGCGCTCGAGCCGAGCCTGCCGCCGGGTCATTGGATCCCGCCGGCGGCATCGAGCCGGACGGTCGAGGTCGGCCCGCCGGTGGGGTTGCTCGCCAACGGCTTGGAGGGACGGATCGAGGGGCGGCTGTGGGTCGACGAGAACCGCAACCGGCAGCCCGACCCGGCGGAGCCCGGGGTCGCCGACGCCGAGGTGACGGTCTCGCGGGAGTCGACCGAGATCGGGCGCGCGGGCTCCGGCCCGGGCGGCGAGTTCGGACTCGGGGACCTCCCTGCCGGCGCCTACGAGGTCACGACGGTCGCGGCCTCCCTGCCGCCCGGCATGTGGCCCGAGCCCGCGACCTCCCCGCGCAGCGTCGAGGTGCTGGCGGCGCTCGATGGCTCGATTGCCGGCGCGGTTTGGGTGGATGCCGACGGCGACGGCCGGTTCAGCGCGGCGTCCGAACGCCCGCTGGCGGGGCAGCGGATCGCGCTGTGGCGGGACGGCGCGCCGCTGGTGACGGGGGTGACCGGGCCGCAGGGGCAGTACGGCTTCCCCGGTCTCGAGCCGGGCCCCTACGAAGTGCGGTTGAGGTTCAAGCCGACCGAGGGCGCCGAGGCTCTGGCCAGCCCGCTCACTCGCTCGGTGGAGGTGACGCGAGGCACGCCCACGGACGCCAGCTTCGCGCTGGCGACGATGGAGCCGCCGCCGGCACCCTGGCCGTGGTGGCTGCTGCTGACCGTCCTGGCGTTCGCGGCTCTGGTCTGGCTGATCCACCGGTGGTGGAAGTACGGAAGTATGTTCGCGCCCTGCTTCCGGCGGTGGCGGATCTTCCGCGGTCGCCAGCGGGCCGAGGTGCGGCGCGAGATCGACGCGGCGCGACGCCGCGGCCTCGAGGCCCTGGAGGGGGTCAGCAAGAAGCTCGGCCGGGTCTGCTGCGCCGACTGGGACATCGCGACCGAGTTCTTCCTCGCCCATCGCGGCCAGCTGGGGTGGTCGCAGATGCACGCCATCGCCGAGGCGATGTCGCCGCATCTGGCCTCGAAGCCCTTGATCCGCCAACAGCGGGCCTTCGCGCTCAACCGGGACGGCCAGGGTGAGCTGGCGGAGCAGATCCTGAAGAAGCTCCGCGCCCGGCGCGGCCCCAGCGCCGAGACCTGCGGCCTGCTGGGCCGGGTCTACAAGGACCGCTGGGACGCCGCCCGCAAGTCGGGCGACGCCGCCCAGGCAGCCACCCAGCTGGACCTGGCCATCGCGGCCTATCGCGAGGGCCACCAGACGGAGTCGTCCAACCCCTATCCGGGGATCAACGTGCTCACCCTGATGGAGTTCACCGAAGCTCCGGCCGGCGAGCGCGAGGCCCTGCGCAAGCAGGTCCGCCAGGCGGCGCGCACCAACTCGCGCTCCGGCGATGCGGACTACTGGGCCTGGGCCACCCTGCTGGAGCTGGCGGTCCAGGAGCTCGACGAGGGGGCGGCGCGGCAGTCCCTCGCCAAGGCCGTCGGGGCGACCGACGAGCCGTGGCAGTACGAGACGACGCTGCGCAACCTCAGGTTGCTCCGCGAAGCCCGGGCGGCGCGGCAGGAAGCCGCGCCGGCCTGGGTGGCCGAGGTGGAGGCGACTCTCGAGCGGGCCTTCAACGGAGCGGTCTAGCCGTTCTTCGACCGCTTGTGGACGTACATCTCGCGGTCGGCCCGCTTCATCAGGTCGTCGAGCGACTCGTCGGTGGCCGGGTCCCAGTCGGCCAGGCCGACCGAGAGCGCCAGGGGCAGCGAGGAGCCATGGTTGCGCTCCTCGACGGCAGCCATCAACCGCTCGATCGCGCTCTTCGCGGCCAGCGCCGAGGAGCCGCTGAGCAGGACGCAGAACTCGTCGCCGGCCAGCCGGGCGGCGATGTCCGAGTCACGGAAGGTGGCGCTCAGCAGGTTGGCGGCGTGGATCAGGGCGCGGTCGCCGGCGTCGTGGCCCAGTTCGTCGTTGATCCGCTTCATGCCGTCGAGATCGACGAAGATCAGGCAGGCCGGCTTGCCGGCGCGCTTGGCGAAGTTGAGCACCTGGCGGGCGACCAGCATGAAGCCGCGGCGGTTGCGCAGGTGGGTCAGCGTGTCGCTGGTCGCCAGCTGGATGGCCGCGACCTCCTTCTCGATCATGTCCGCCAGGTCGCGCAGCGTCTCGAGATCCTCCGCGGTGAGCTCGCGCGGCTTGCGGTCGATGACGCACAGCGTGCCCACCTTGTTGCCGCTGGGCGAGTCGATCGGCGCGCCGGCGTAGAAGCGGATGCGCGGGTCGCCGGTCACCAGCGGGTTGTCTTTGAAGCGCTCGTCCGAGTTCGCGTCGGGCACCAGCAGGATCCGGTCGTCGAGGATGGCGTGAGCGCAGAACGACAGCTCGCGCGGCGTCTCGGTGGCGTCGAGCCCGAGCCTCGACTTGAACCACTGACGGTCCTCGTCGACCAGGCTGACCAGGGCGATGGGCACGTCGAACAGCTTCTGGGCGATGCGGGTGATGCGGTCGAAGCGCTCCTCGGCCGGCGTGTCGAGGATCTCCAAAGCGCGCAGGTCGATGATTCTCTCGACCTCGTTGACGGGGATGGGGGCGGTGCTCATGTTTCGGCCGCTGCCTGCGCGGTTGGGAAGTTGGGCGTAATTCTATCGGAAACGCGGTGCCGGCCGCTGGCCGGTTCGCGCCGGGCGGCCGGTCGTTTAGCAGGCCGCGGCAGGCGGCGGCCGCGGTCTATCTCCAGGAGGCGAAGGCGTCCAGGTCGATCGAACCGCTGGTGGCGTCGAGGCTGCCGCCGACGACCCCCCACTCGACCGTGTCGACGCGCCGGGCGCCGTTGGCGAGGCCGGTCAGCTGGCCGGCCGGCGTGCCGTCGAGAGTGAGCGACAGCGAGCCGCTGCCGGCGCCGGCCTGCCAGGCGAGCCGCAGGCGGTGCCAGCCGGCCGGGATGGCGACCTCCTGCCCGGCCGGGGTGACGGCGAAGGTGCCGTCGTCCCGGCGCGCCTCGATCAGCGCCTCGACGCCGCCCGCGCCGTCGGGCTGGAGCACCAGCCGGAAGGTCACGCCGCTGCCGCTGCCGCTAGCGACGAAGTGCTCCAGCCGGTCGGTCGCCCCCAGGGCGAGGTCGTCCAGCCGCAGGTGGAAGTCGGCCACGTAGGTGGTCTCGGCCGCGGGCGAGGTGTCCCTGACCGACGAGAACGGCGTCAGCGAGGGGTCGATCTCGAGCGCCAGGTCGGCGCTGGTGAACACCCCGTCGCCCAGCCGGATCGACTCGCCGGCGCGGAGCGTGGCGCCGAGGGCGACCACCTCGACGCCGTTGGCGAGGATCTCGCGGCAGGCCAGGTGAGTTCCCTCGAGGGTGGTGGTCGCCGGCGGCTCGAAGACCAGCTGGTCGGGCGCGGCGCAGCTGGCGCCGGCCGCGGCCGCGAGGCCCCGGGCGCCCAGCCGGGCCGCGCCGGACGTCACCTGCAGCGAGCCCTCCTGGGTGGAGGCCCAGCGCGCGGTGTCGCCCGACTCGAAACCGTCGGTGAAGATCGCCCGCGGGCTCGGCGGCGGCAGGGCCGCCAGCTCGGTCGCCGACAGCGCCCGGTCGTAGATCCGCACGTCGTCGATGCGGCCGCGCCACGGCTTGCTGGTCGCCCCGTCGGGGTTGCCGCCGATCCAGACCGGGACACCGGGGCCCTGGCTCAGCGCGCCGCTCTTGCCGGTGAAGCCGACCGAGACGCCGTCGAGGAAGAGCTCCATCCTGGCGCCGTCGTAGACCGCGGCGGCGTGCAGCCACTGGTTCTCGGGCAGGTCGCCGGAGGCGGCGATCAAGGTGGTCGTGACACCGCCCGTCTTGAGCCGGAACCGCAGCTTGGCGCCGCCGCTCGAGATCGTGCTGAGCATGAAGACGTGGTCGCCCTCGGCGGTGCCGGTGGACTTGGAGAGGATGCGGCAGTCGCTGGCCGAGCAGTTGCCCAGGCCCTCGGGGTAGATCCAGGCGGCCAGGGTGAGCGCCCCGCCCGCCACCTCGAAGCTGCCGGCCTCGACCCGGTCGTCGACGCCGTCGAAGGACAGCACGGGGCCGTCGAGCCAGGCAGGCCCGCCGGTCAGGAAGCCGGTGCGGCCGTTGCCCGAGGCGTCGACGGCGATCGTCCCCGCGCCCTCGTCGAAAGGCCACCAGGCCACCAGACCGGCGTCGGGGTCGCCGGCCCCGAGCGCGAAGTCGGCCGTCGAGCCGGGCGCGATCGGGTTGCCGGCCAGGTCCTCCAAGTCGTCGACGGTCAGGGTGTAATCGACGCCGGCCGAGAGGGCCGACGTCGTCAGGGTCACCGCCTGCTGGTTGGCCGCCGGCGCCGCGGCCAGGACGGTGACGCCGCCCGAGATCGCGTAGTTGAGCGGGTCGCCGGCGGTGGCCGGGTCGAGGGGCTCGCTGAAGTCGACCTCCACCTGGGTCGCCGTGCCCAGGGCGTGCGCCGCGACGATCGTTGGCGGGACGAGGTCGACCGCCGGCCCGTCGTCGATGGCCAGGTTCTCGTAGACCACCAGGCTGCGCTTCGACCAGCCGATCGAGACGATGTCCAGATCGCGGTCGAGGTCCAGGTCGACCAGCCGGGTGCCGTCATGATGGTCGACCGAGGGATGGCCGGCGTCGACGACGTGGGTCGTCCAGGCCAGCCCGGTGCCGTCGTTCTCGTACAGCGAGACCTGGCCCGTGCCCATGTGCGCGCCGCCGACCACGTCGATGTCGCCGTCGCCGTCGACGTCGCGCGCGTCGACGCTGAAGTAGTCGAAATCGGTGGCGATCGGGTGCTCGACCCAGCCGCCGCCGCTGCCGTCGTTCTCGCCCCAGACCAGCGTCGATTCGAACTCGACGCCGATGACCACGTCGAGATCGTCGTCGCCGTCGAGGTCGGCAAGCACCACCCGGTCGGGAACGCCGCCGCCGCCGAGGGTGATGCCGGGCCGGGCCGTGAAGACGCCGCCGGCGTCCTGGCGCAGCCAGTCGGTGCCGAGGTGGATGTCGAGGTCGCCGTCCCCGTCGAGGTCGCCCACCGGCACCTGTTCCTGGTTGGTGGTGGCGCTCAGCACCGACAGCGGCCAGGCGGCAGTGGCGGGGTCGTCGGGGATCGACAGCATGGCCGTGCCCGAGCCGCCGTTGTGCCAGGAGAGCACCACCTCCTCCTGGCCGCCGGCGATCAGCTGTTTGAGGCTCACTCCCTGGAGGAAGTCGCCGCCGGTCGCCGCGTTGGTGATGTCGAGGCCGGTGAAGACGCCGGCGCCGTCGTTGCGGGCCCAGGAGATGTCCTCGCCGCCGGGCTTGCCGTCGGTGCCCAGGATGTCGAGGTCGCCGTCGTTGTCGAGATCGTGCAGCAGGGCGACGTTGTTGAGCTGCGGGCTGTCGGGCGGGGCGCTGATGTCGTTGCGAGCCCAGGCCCCGCCCAGGGCGCCGGGGTTGGCATACCACCAGCCGCCCACCGCCAGGTCCGGCAGGCCGTCGCCGTCGAGGTCGCCGGCGTCGACGAAGACCGCCTGCCAGGGCAGCGAGGTCTCCAGGATGTGCCGCCGCCAACTGCCCAGCGCGAGCGGCGTGGTCAGGTTCTCCCACAGCTCGACCACCGCCGAGTTGGGCGCGCCGTCGTTCCAGTTGGCGCCGAAGATGTCGAGATCGCCGTCGCCGCCGATGTCGCCGACGCGCAGGTTGTGCGAGCCCGATCCGGCCACCACCTGCTGCGACCAGACAGCGCCCTGGCCGTCGTTGAAGTAGATCGACACCTCGTCCGGGTCCGACGACTGGTGCATCTCGGCGGTCACCAGGTCGAGGTCGCCGTCGTGGTCCATGTCGGCGGCCTTGAAGGTGTGCAGGTAGCTCACCGACGGGTCGATCGGGTGCTCGGTCCAGGGGCCGGACACCGGATCGATGGCGTCGTACCAGGAGAGCCGGCCGGTGCTCTCGGAGGGGGCGAGCACGACGTCGAGATCGCCGTTGCCGTCGATGTCTGCGAGGGCCACGCCCACGTCGGAGGCCCAGTTGGTATCGATCGTCCGCGACACCCAGCTCGTCGGGCTCTGCTGCTGCATCCAGAAGCCGTTGTGGGCCACGTCCAGGTCGCCGTCGCCATCCAGGTCGCCCACCGCCGTGCCCTCGCCGGGCCCGGCGGGCATCGAGATCCGGGTCCAGATGTTCGGCGGGCCCTGGCGCCAGAACGAGGTGTCGCTGCCGTTCTTCTTGCGTGAGATGACGTCCAGGTCGCCGTCCGGCTCCATGTCCCCCAGCTCGACGTCGTGGTGGTTGGCGCCACCGGCGCCGATCAGGTGCTCGGTCCAGGTCGCGGTTCGCGGGTCGAGGCCCGGCCGGGGGTTCTCGTACCATTGCAGGCCGCTGCCGTTGGGGATCACCAGGTCCAGGTCGCCGTCGCCGTCGACGTCGCCGGCCTGCATGTCGGTGGTCCACGAGCCGCTGGCGCGGATGGTGTGCTTCGTCCAGGCCGGGTACTCGTACCAGAACATGCCGTCGCCGTTCGAGCTCGCGACGACAGCGTCGAGCCGGCCGTCGCCGTCGATGTCGCCCAGGGTCTTGCAGTGGGGGTTGTTCGGGTTCGTGGGGTCGATGACGATGTTCTGGAAGGCGAGCTCAGCGGTGGTCGGCAAAGCTGCGGCGAGCGCCACCAGGATCGTGGCCGCGGCGGCGAGCGGCAGGCGATTGAAACGGATCTTCGGGCTCATCTCAGGCGCAGGCATATCGCGAAAGCGGGGCTTGGCGCAGTGAGACACTTCACCCGCCGCTTGCGGCCCGCCGTCGGGCGCCTGATCGCTTGGCGAGCCGTGGGGCACCTCCGCCGCGACCGATCTCGGCAACGGGTGGTGGCGGGGCTCCGGGCTACAGGTCGGCCGGGAGCAGGCGAAACGGCTGATCCCCGGCGCCGGTGAGGACGCGGAAGTGGCGCTCGTCCAGCGACAGGATGTCGAGGGTCGAGTAGCGGCGCGAGAGCACCACCAGGGAGGCGTCCGCGAGGCCGACGCCGAGCTCTCGGTGCTGGTCGACGATCTGGCGGGCCTGCTCCAGGTCGCCGGCTTGGAACGGTGCGTGCAAGTAGGCCTTGCGCACGATCTCCTCCAGCAGTCGCAGCTCGGCTTCGACGCCCAGGATCTTTCCGACCAGGTAGTCCAGTTCGGCGACCACAAACGGCGACAAGATAAACGGCCCCGGAGCGTCGCGAAGCACGTCCGCGCAGGCCAGGTGGTGTCGCTGGTCGGGTGCCTGGGCGGCCAGAAAACCGCTGGTGTCGAGGAGGATCAACCGCCGAATCCGGCGAGCAACTCGTCCACGCGCTCTGCCGCGCGCCGGTCCCCCAGGCCCCCTGAGAACAGGCCGACGCGAGGCCGAGTGGCGGTTGCCGCCGACACCTTCTCCCGCAGTGCCTCGCGGATCAGCTCGGCCTCCGAGATCGCCCGCTCGGAGGCCACCCGGGACAGCGAGGCCTTCAACTCGTCCGGCAGATACACCGTTGTCTTGACCATGCCATACATTGTGCCATACGTCCTCCGGGGGCTGCCCTCTCGTCGTACAAAGAGACGGATTCCGTCAGCGCGATCTTGCCGAAGCGGACCTATCGTGCACACCCGCCTGCTGACCTTGTGAGGG
Organism: Thermoanaerobaculia bacterium; assembly: GCA_963781065.1. Taxonomy (GTDB): domain Bacteria; phylum Acidobacteriota; class Thermoanaerobaculia; order Multivoradales; family JAHEKO01; genus CALZJC01. The sequence continues at coordinate 513,714 of CAWAET010000004.1, forward strand.
AGGGCTGCGCTGAGCGGCTGCCGGGTCGCAGGCGGCCGGCCCGGCGAAGATCGCCCAGACGGTAGCAGCGCCCGGCCAGATCGCGCCCGCCCGCGCGGCGCGTCGGCGCTAGGCCGCGGCGCGGGCGCCCATCACCAGGAACGCCCCGGTGACGTAGGCCACCAGCCACCAGCCGAAGGCGATCCGCGACCAGCGGTGGAGCCACGCCGGCACCAGGTCGTCGCCGTTGGCCCGGCGGTGGCGCCAGGCGAAGAAGGTCTCGCTCAGCATCGCGGCCAGCGACGAGAAGCCGAGCAGGGCGTGGGCGGTGAACGGGCCGCGGCTCGAGCCGGCGATCATGCAAGCGGTGGCGGTGACGTCGAGGACCACGCCGACGACGAGAAAGGCCAGCACCCGCGAGCTCACGCGGTGGCTGCGCTGCTCGCCGATGATGCCGACGGCGTAGGAGATCAGGGCCAGGTTGACGATGGTGACGCCGGCGATGAGGACTGGGCTCATGGTCTTTTCCTTGGGTCTGCGGATCGGTAGCTGGGGCGGATGCGGTCGTCGGCCTTGCCGGCCCGTGGCGGACGGGTCGAACTCGGCCGCTAATCGAAGACGACGGTCTTGTTCTCGTACACCAGCACCCGGTCCTCGAGATGGGCTCGCACCGCCGCCGCCAGCACGGTGCGCTCGACGTCGCGGCCCTTGCGGGTCAGGTCGTCGACCGAGTCGCGGTGCGAAGCGCGGGCCACCGACTGCTCGATGATCGGCCCCTCGTCGAGCTCGCCGGTGGCGTAGTGGGCGGTGGCGCCGACCAGCTTGACCCCGCGGCGATAGGCGCGGCGGTAGGGGGCGGCGCCCGAGAAGGCCGGCAGGAACGAGTGGTGGATGTTGATGATGCGGTTGGGGTAGCGCTCGACAAAGCCGGCGCTGAGGACCTGCATGTAGCGGGCGAGGACGACCAGGTCGATCTCGTGCGCGGCCAGCAGCTCGAGGGCGCGCGCCTCCTGCTCAGGCTTGGTCTCGGCGGTGATCGGGAGGTGGTGGAACTCGAGCCCGAACTGCTCGGCCACCGGCCGCAGGTCGTCGTGGTTCGAGACCACCAGCGGGATGTCGCAGTCGAGCTCGCCGGCGCGGTGGCGCAGCAGCAGGTCGTAGAGGCAGTGGTCCAGCCGCGAGACGAAGATCGCCATCCGCTGGCGCCGCTCCGAGGTGGAGAGCCGCCAGTCCATGCCGAACCTCTCGGCGACCTCGCCGATCGACCGCTCGAGCGTCGCGAGATCGGTGTGCAGCTCGGTCCGGTCGAAGCGAATGCGCTGGAAGAACTGCCCGGCCACCGGGTCGCTGTGCTGGTCGGAGTCGAGGATGTTGGCGCCGTGGCCGTAGAGCACCTGCGCCAGCGAGGCGACCAGCCCCTTGCGGTCGGGGCAGGTGACCAACAGGGTGGCGGTGGCGGTGGCGGGCGCGGCGGTCATCGCTCTTCTTTCCAGGCTGGCAGAGTCTAACCGGGACGCGCGAGCCGGCATCGAGCCGGAGGGACGCCGCGTGGCGGCGGTGGCCCGGCATTCGCCGGCGCCCGGTGACGAGAGCTGGTGAGACGGACCGGCTATGCTCGCGCGGGAGAGTAGAGATGCCACTGCACAGTGAGATGCTGGAGAAGGACACCACCGCCGACACCGACATCATCGACCTGACCGCCGACGTCGAGGCGGTCGTCGGCACCACCGGTGTCGAGCGCGGCTGGGTGATGGTCTTCGCGCCGGGGTCGACCGCCGGCATCACCACCATCGAGTACGAAAGCGGCTGTCTCGAGGACCTGGCGCGAGCCGTCGAGCAGCTGGCGCCGCGCGCTGGCGACTACGCCCACAACCTGCGCTGGGGCGACGGCAACGGCTACTCGCACGTGCGCGCCGCTCTGATGGGCCCGTCGCTGGTGCTGCCGATCCACGAGGGCCGGGTGGTGCACGGCACCTGGCAGCAGATCGTGCTGTGCGACTTCGACAACCGGCCGCGGCGGCGACGGATCCTGGTCGAGGTGATGGTTCCCTGACCCGACCACAGGGTCAGCGGCCGGGGACGGCGGGTGGCAGGCCGTTCTCTGTGCGGAAGTCCTCGGAAAGAGGAGCGATGTCGCTTCCGCCTACGATCCGACGCGTCCTGTCCGTGTAGAGCCACTGCTTGGTGAAGGGATCCCAGCGAAGCAGGAGTCGGACCTTGAAATCGCCCCTGATCCAGGGATCCTCGTCAACGGCGGCGAGAAGCTCGCCGAGCTCCTCAGGAACATGACGCACTCTCGCCTGGATGACGCGATACCGCTCCGTCCGCACCTCGGTTTCGTCGTCGGTCACAATCTCTTCCAGAACCTGGCGATAACACCGCCCCTGAAGAATCTGGGGCGCGATCTCGCTTACCGTCGTTAGTTCACGCCCTTTGGCGGTCGCCTCGACATGAACTCTCTTCAACTCTCCACGCTGCGTTCGCGCAAACCAGTCGTTCCACGAAAAGCGCTTATTTGACGAAAGAACATCTTCGGCGGTGATGGAGAGTAGTCCGGCCTTCTCCCACTTCTGGAGCTCCTCTCTGAAATACCCCAGCGAAACCTCTTCCCCACCGAAAAAGATGCCGTCCCCTTCGACAACCAGGAGATCTCCGTGATGGATAGAGCATCCGCCTTTCGTCTGCGAATAGGACTGGGTGAAGACCTTCGCGGCATCGCCACCGGGCGTTCCTCCGCGACAGCCCAGCGTGATCAGGCATCCGATTGCCACCACGACACAGCAGCCAGTCTTGAGGCGCAAGAGCTTCATTCCCCAAGCCTACTCGGACTTGTCACCCCATTCTGATGCCTTCGTGTTCTTCGTCCGGGCTCAGTCGCCGATGTCGACTTCGATCGCCCGCCAGCGCCCGGCGCGGAAGCGGAGCACCGAGAGGCCGGCGCGAGTGAAGTGCGCCAGCAGGATCGCCAGCCAGATGTCGGTTGGCTGGAGGCCCCGCCAGGCGTCGAAGGCGGCGCACCAGGCGAGCGGCAGCGCCAGCTGCGAGACCAGCGTGATCCACATCGGGCTCCGGGTGTCGCCGGTGCCCTGCAGAGCGCCGGTGTAGCTCAGGGCGACGGTCAGCAGCACGCTCGAGACGCTCAGGAAGGCCAGGAACTGCTGGCCCAGGCCGAGGACGATCGGATCCTCGAGGCCGAACAGCCCGAGCAGGAAGCGCGGCACGAAGAGGTACAGCAGCCCCAGCGGCACGGCGACCCTGAGGCCCACCATGACCGCCGAGCGCGGCGTCGCCGCCGTGCGCTCGGGCGGCGAGGCGCCGAGGTTCTGCCCGGCCACCGCCGCCGCCGCGGACATCAGGGCGATCGCCGTGTGGGTGACCAGCGAGAACAGCTGCATGTAGGCGACGGTGTAGGCGGCCTGGGCCTCGGCGCTCTGCGGCAGCGAGCCGACAAAGCGCAGCAGGATCACTCCGCCGATGTTCATCGCGATCCCCTGAAAGCCGGTCGGCAGGCCGAAGCGGAAGAGCGAGGCGATGATCTTGCGGTTTGGCCTGAGGTCGATCCCCCGCAATTGGACCACCAGCCGCCCCGAGAACAGCAGGTAGAGGGCGTAGATCGAGACCACCCCGCCGGCGATCACCGTGCCCATCGCCGCGCCGCGAGTGCCGAAGGCCGGGATCGGCCCGAGGCCGCGGATCAGGATGACGTTGAGCGCGATGTTGAGCGCCGTCATCATCACCCCCAGCCGCAGCGGGGTGCGGGCGTCGCCGGCCGCCCGCAGCGCGCCGCCGAGCATGAAGAAGTGGAGCATGCCGAACGAGAAGACGAACATGATCCTCAAGTAGGGCAGGGCCTCGGCCTGGACCGCGGCCTCGGCGTTGACGAACGAGAGCAGCCGGGGGGCGGCGAAGTAGCCGACCGGCCCGAAGAAGAGGACCGCCAGGCCGGTCGAGACGAGAAACGCCTGCCCCACCGTGCGGTTGACCTTTTCCCGGTCGCCGGCGCCGGCGAAGCGGGCGACCAGCACGTTCATCCCCGAGTAGAGCGAGGCGACGAAGACCACCACGATGAGGAAGATCTGCCAGCTGACGCCGATCGCGGCGTTGCCCTGGAAGCCGACGTAGTGGCCGACCATCGAGTGATCGACAAAGCCCTGCACGCCGGCGATCAGGTTCTGCAGCATCGTCGGCCAGGCGAGCTTCCAGACCGCCGACGGGATCGGCCCCTCGACGATCGTCCGGTCGAACGACGGTGCGGCCTTCGGTTCGCTCACGAGTCCACGAAGCTCTGCCGGTGCTTCAGCATCACCTCGTGGATACGACCCGCTACCTCGGCGGCCTATTGGGGCTCGAGGTCGAGCTCGCGGCCCAGGGCGGGAAGGGGTGGCTCATGCCGACAGGGTAGTGTTTTGCTGACCGAGAGCGTCAATCCCGACAGATCCACGAGGCCAGTGGGGCCGCGGCCGTGCATCTGGCCGCGACCCCGCTGACGGATCGTCCCGGTGGGCCAGTCTGGGGCCGTGCGGCGTCAGCCACGCGCTGGCCCCCGGGCCTTCCTACGCCGCATGGGCGGGCTGGTGCCGGTCAGAACTCATCACCCCGCCGCCCCAGAGGCAGACCTGGGTCGCCCTCGTCGCAGGAGAGCTCGCCTTCGCACTGGTACTCGTCGTCGCGCAGGGGCAGCCCTCGGTGCCGGCCTGGCAGGGCGATTCGCTCCGCCTGAGACGTGCTCAGCACGGCGAGGCCGGTGATCTGCACGAAGCGATTCTGGACCTTGGTACAGGCGTTTGCCGAAGCGCTCGGCGAGGTGTCGGGATTGCCGTCGTACGCGAGATGGCAGTCCATCGCCTCACAGTAGGCGTTACAGAGGCCGAAGGCGGCCCCCGAGTATCGGTCGCAAACGGATCTCTTCGACGGCCGGGGTCTCGACCGTCGGGGGTCTGGGCCACGGCCGCGCCCGGGGTCAGAACGGCCAGCAGTGCGATCATGAAAACTCCAAGAACTAAGGTGTGGTTGCGGTTCATCTTGAATCTCCTGGTTTCGTGCCCTGGCTCGCCTTTGCCATCTCGGGCTCCGATCTACCTCAATAGTGTGGGGAGGCGAGGCGCTTGATATAGGGCAGCGCGGGGAGGAACATCTCCGCCGCGCGGCGGGAGACGGGTCGGGGCCGGCCCATCGGCGAGCTCGCCTGCCGCGGCTGCTGGCGCGTCGATACACCGGGCGGCGAAACCCGGCGCCCTCGGTTTGCGTTATCTCTGTCAGCAGGAGGTAATCCGAAGATGGCCAGAATCCTCAAGATTCTCGTGGTGTTTCTCATCGTCGCCGGCCTGGCGGCCGGCGGCTACGCGTTTCTCAAGAGAAGCCAGACGTCCGACAACGGCTTCGTGATGATCGACGTCGAGCGCGGCTCGATCACCGAGAAGGCGGTGGCGGTGGGGCAGATCGAGCCGCGGCTCAAGTTCGCGGTCAAATCCAAGATCCCGGGCATCGTCAAGCGGTGCGCGGTGGAGGTGGGCGACCGGGTGAAGGCCGGCGACCCGCTGTTCGAGATCGTGCCCGACCCGACGCCGAGCGAATTGGTCGAGGCGCAGCGCAAGGTCGACGCCGCGATCTCCGCCCACAAGCGGGCCGAGGTCGACTGGCAGCGCTCGAAGCAGCTGGTGGCCCAGGGCATCACCGCCGAGGAGGAGGCCGACGCCCGCCGCGAGGCCTTCGAGCAGTCCGAGATCGAGCTCGCCTCGGCGCGCGACAACCTGGAGCTCACCGCCCGGGGCCGCATCGCCGGCCGCGGCCGCTCGATGGAGTCGATCATCCGCGCCCCGGCCGCCGGCATCGTGCTCGAGCGCGAGGTCGACCCGGGCGACCCGGTGGTGCCGCTGACCTCCTTCCAGGAGGGCACCGAGCTGGCCACCATCGCCGACATGGGCGACCTGATCTTCAAGGGCACGGTGGACGAGATCGACGTCGGCAAGCTCTCCGAGGGCGTGCCGGCGCGGTTGAACGTCGGCGCCCTGCCCGGCGCCGAGGTCACCGGCACCCTGGCGCGGATCGCCCCCCAGGCCACCGAGGAGGAGGGCGCGCGGCTGTTCGAGGTGGAGATCGAGCTCGACCCGGCCGAGGGCATCATCCTGCGCGCCGGCTACTCCGCCACCGCGGATCTGGTGATCCGCGAGAAGACCGACGTCCTGGTGATCCCCGAGCGCCTGGTGCTGTTCGAGGACGATGGCGCCAAGACCTTCGTCGAGATCCCGGGCGAGGGCATCGAGGCCGAGCCGGAGAAGGTGGCGATCACCACCGGGCTGTCCGACGGGCTCAACATCGAGGTGGTCGAGGGCTTGGCCGAGGGCGGCCAGATAATCCAGCGCCCACCGCGCGAGATCCTCTAGCCGATGGACTAGGGCAGGACGAGAACGGATGTGGAACTGGCTCTCAGGCACTTTCCGACAGCTCGCCCGCGACCTCAAGGCGCAGCGGCTGCGGACCCTGCTCACCACCCTGGGCATCGTCTGGGGCACCACCTCGGTCAGCCTGCTGCTGGCCTTCGGCACCGGGCTGCACAAGCAGCTGCTGAAGAACTCCGCCGGCATCGGCAGCGGCATCGTCATCGCCTGGCCGTCGCAGACCTCGATCCCGTTCGAGGGGCTGGGCAAGGGGCGGCGCATCCGGCTCAACCAGGACGACATCGAGCTCGTCAGGCAGCGCGCCCAGGGACTGGGCACGATCTCGGCCGAGTACCAGCAGAACCTGCGCTGAAGATCGGGCCGCGCACCCTGCCGGTCGACGTCTCCGGCGTCAACCCGCCCTACGGCGAGATGCGCAACCTGATCCCCCAGGCCGGCGGCCGGTTCATCAACCCGATCGACGAGCAGCTCAAGCGCCGCGTCGCCTTCGTCGGCAACGAGCTGTCCGAGACCCTGTTCGGCGCCGGCGACCCGGTGGGCCAGACCTTTCGCCTGCATGGGTCGCCGTTCACCGTCGTCGGGGTGCTCAAGCGCAAGGTGCAGCAGTCGAGCTACAGCGGCCGCGACAAGGACAAGGTGATCATCCCGGCCTCGACCTTCCGGGCGCTGACCGGCCAGCGCTACCTGGACAACATGATCTTCACCGCCGCCGACGTCAGCCGCACCGAGCAGGTCACCGACGAGGTGCTGGCGGCGATCGCCGGCAAGCACCGCTTCGACCCGGCCGACAAAGAGGCGCTGATGAGCTGGGACACCGCCCAGGGGGCGAAGTTCCTCGACACCTTCATGCTGGCCTTCAACCTCTTCCTGGGCATCATCGGGGTGCTCACCCTGGTGGTCGGCGGCATCGGCGTCTCGAACATCATGAACGTGGTGGTCGAGGAGCGCACACCCGAGATCGGCGTCAAGATGGCCCTGGGCGCCCGGCCGCGGGCGGTGCTCGGCCAGTTCCTGCTCGAGACCATGATCGTCACCGCGGCGGGCGGCGTCATCGGCCTGGGGCTGACCGCCACCATCTGCGCCGTCTTCCCGGCGCTGGGCCAGCAGGCGATCGACTTCGTCGGCGTGCCCACCGTCTCGCCCATGGTGGCCGGAGTCACTGCCACGCTCCTCGGCCTGATCGGCCTCATCGCCGGCTTCTTCCCGGCCCGCGCCGCCGCCAACCTCGACCCGGTGGTGGCGATGAAGATGTCATGAGCAAGATCCTGCAGCTCTTCTGGCGCGCCTCCCGGGTGCAGGCCAAGCGGGCGACGCTCACGGTGGCGGCGATCGCCTGGGGCTCGCTGTCGCTGGTGCTGCTGCTCGGCTTCGGCGACGGCCTCTCCTACCAGCTCGACATCGCCTCCGCCGGGCTGGGCCGCAACATCGCCATCTTCTGGCCCGGCGAGACCACCAAGCCCTGGCAGGGCCTGCCCGCCGGGCGCGAGATCCGGCCCAAGATCGAGGACATCAAGCTGATCGAGCAGCGGGTGCCGGACCTCGTTGGCGTCTCGGGCGAGATGGTCAGCTGGCGCACGCTCATGACCTATGGCGACAAGACCGTCAACGGCCGCATGAACGGCACGAGCCTGGCCTACGGCTGGATGCGCAACCACATCGCCGACAGCGGCGGCCGGTTCCTCAACCCCCTGGACGACGCCCAGCGCCGCCGCGTGATCTTCCTCGGCGACAAGCTGGCCGTCGACATCTTCGGCGACGCCGAGCCGGTGGGCGAGACCCTGCTGGTCGACAAGGTGCCCTACACCGTCATCGGTGTCATGAAGCACAAGATGCAGAACAACACCTACGGCGGCATGGACGAAGACCACGCGGTGATCCCGCTCAGGACCTTCTGGGCCCAGTACGGCCGCGACCGGCTCAACAACATCGTCATCCGCCCCGAGGACCCGGCGCGGATGGACCAGGCGGTCTCCGAGATGCGCGCCGTCCTCGCCGCCAAGTACGGCTTCGACCCCGAGGACGACCGCGCCCTTGGCGTCTGGGACACCGTCGAGGGCGCCGAGATCTTCGACAAGATGATGCTCGGCATCCGCATCTTCCTGGGCATCATCGGCGCCCTGACCCTGATCGTCGGCGGCGTCGGCGTGGCCAACATCATGTACGCCGTGGTCAAGGAGCGCACCCGCGAGATCGGCGTCAAGATGGCGCTGGGCGCCCGTTCCAGCTGGGTGATCGGCCCGATCGTCCTCGAGGGGCTCACCTACACTCTCCTCGGCGGCGTCCTGGGCCTGGTCATGGCCACCGGCGCCATCATCCTCCTCGAGGCCATCCCCACCGCCGGCAACCAGGCCCTCGAGATGCTCGGCAAGCCGGCCCTCTCCCCGGGCATCGCGCTGTCGACCGCCGGCATCCTGGGCTGCATCGGCCTCGCCGCCGGCTATTTCCCCGCCCGCAGGGCCTCGAGAATCGACCCGGCCGAGACCCTGCGCTATGAGTAGAGGGACACAGGTGACAAGCGATGGCTAGGAAGAACGGCAAGAACGGCAAGGCAATCGTGGAGGGCTCCGCCAACGGCGCCGTCATCCACATGCGCGAGATCCGCAAGGTCTACGACACCGGCAAGATCCAGGTCGAGGCCCTGCGCGGCATCGACCTCGACGTCAAGCCGGGCGAGTTCATCGCCATCGTCGGCCCCTCGGGCTCCGGCAAGTCGACCCTGATGAACCTGATCGGCTGCCTCGACACCCCGACCGACGGGCTGTACCAGCTACGCGGCGAGGAAGTGGCCGGGATGAAGCGGGATCAGCTGGCGGACATCCGCAACCGGCGCGTCGGCTTCGTCTTCCAGAACTTCAACCTGCTGCCGCAGATCTCCGCGTTCGAGAACGTCGAGATGCCGCTGCTGTTCGGGGGGGTCGGGCGCAAGAACCGGCGCGAGCGGGTGGAGGAGCTGTTCGAGAAGGTCGGGCTGGCGGATCGGATGGAGCACAAGCCGACCGAGCTCTCCGGCGGGCAGATGCAGCGCGTGGCCGTGGCGCGGGCGTTGGCGATGGAGCCGGACATCGTGCTGGCGGATGAGCCGACGGGGAACCTCGACACCGCCTCAGGCGGTGACATCATGGGGTTGTTCGAGGCGCTCTGGGAGCAGGGGACGACCATGGTGGTGATTACGCACGACAAGGCACTGGCCAGGCGCGCCGAGAGGCAGGTGGAGCTGGTGGATGGTGTGATTACCGCGGATTCCGGAATAGGGGGATTCGGGCCCGCCATCCGCTCACCGAATAGGGGGCCTGAGGGTGACCGACGATGAAAAGCTGCCCCTACTGCGCCGAAGAGATCCAGGACGAGGCGATCAAGTGCAAGCACTGCGGCGAGTTCCTCGACGGCCGCCCGCGCGTCCACCCGGCCTACGCCGGCTACGAGTACCGCTCCGAGACGAAGATCGCCGGATGGCCGCTGGTCCACATCGCTCACGGGATCGACCCGGAGACCGGGCGTCCGCGGGTGGCTCGAGGGATCATCGCCATTGGGAACATAGCGCTGGGGGTCGTTTCGGTTGGAGGGATAGCCGCCGGAGTGTTTTCGCTGGGAGGGTCGTCGCTCGGGCTGCTGGCCTTCGGAGGTGTGGCGTTGGGGGGTGTGGCTGCTGGAGGGCTTGCCGTTGCCACATTCCTGGCGCTGGGTGGTGCGGCGTTCTCGCTCGAGTACGCGATCGGTGGCCTGGCGATCGCGCCGCACACGATCGGGCCGGAGGGGGTTGATCCGGAGTTGCTGGAGTTGTTGAAGGGGTGGCTGCCCGCCCCTGACAGCTGAGGGGGCAGCGGACGCCGAGGTGAGTGGGCCTCGGAAGCGCCGGCTCGCGAGGCCTGGTAGCTCAACGTGCAATCAGGCTCATCGTCCCGGCCTGCCGGCCAGCAAGCCGGCCACGCTCAGGTCTTCGTCCGCATCCGGCCAGCGAATCCCGACGCCGTTTCCCAGCAGCCGCCACTTCTGCCTCGCGGCAGGAGAAGCGTTCTGAAGGCGGGGGAACCAGCTCAGAGGTACCGCCAGCCGTCGGCCGTCCGACAGGGCCACGCGTAGCTCGGTCTCGGTTACCTCGACCTCGAGGGCGAGCGGGGTCACGTCAACGGTCGAAGAACTCACGCCAACTCTCCAGTAGCAGCGACTCATTATCCCGCACTCGAGCTTCGATTCTGGTCAGCTCGTGGGAAGCGAAGCCGGAGTCCCGAACGAGACGCACCGGATCGAGCCAGAACTTGGCTAGTTTCCGGTCTCGCTCGACGTGAATGTGCGGCGGCTCTTCCCCTTCGTTGCTGAAGAAGAACAGGCGGTAAGGACCGATCCGTAGGACGGTCGGGCTCACCGTGTCTCCGACTCGGCAGGAAAGGCCTCCATGTTCTGATGGACGGATTCGGGCGACGGGATCTTGCGCTTGACGCGCCCTGGACGTGCCCTGCTGGTACTTGGGTTCTATGAGCCGGTCGGCTCGGTCAAGGGTCCGTCGCGTCGGCGGTGAGTCATTCGAGTCTTCTTTGCTGGTCGGTCTGCGCGCTGTCCATCAAAGGGACGAGCTTCTATCCGCACTCGATCGGGTCCGTGGTTGGACCGGTGCATGGTGAGCTTTGCGTCGCAGGATCAAGGGCGCTCCCAGCTAGGCTGCTAAGACGTGGCTGCTAAGACGTGCCGGCCTTTTGGCAGTGCTCTGCCGGCCCCCCTGCCCGGGCCTAAGACGTGCCGGCCTTTTGGCAGTGCGCGCGAGGCGTTGCGTGGCGCTGCTACGGCCTGAAGGTGCGTGGACACGCTGCGAGTCCTCGCCAAGACGAGCCGGCGGCGGTTCTTGGGCCGCTGGCAACATTCCGGCGGGCGTAGAGGCGCCGTGGTCCGGAAGTCGGCGGAGCCGGAGGCGGCAGCTGCGCAGACCTATCCTCTACGGACTCGGGAATCCAGTGGGTCGGGTGAGTTAGGGTGGAGATCAGGCGGTGCCGAGAGCCGGAGCCCAAGGCGGCGGGATCCCATGTGCGGGAAAGCGAATCGGCGAACGACCTTCGCGCATCGCCTCGAGTGCGTCGGCGCGGAGATCGAGGAAAGCCCGGTACATCGCTTCGAGCATCCTGCGGATCTCGAAGCTCGCGGTGTGAAACCGCGGCGCTGGCGAACGTCGCACCCTGCGCGGCCAGCCGTGGGGGCGCTGCCTGAGGATCTGCCGCCGGCCCAGCGGTCGGGTTCCGGCGGCACGGTGGCGCTCGGCGGTCTCCTCGATGATCTGCCGCAGGATCTCCTCGACCCGGAGCCGCACCTCCTCTGCGGCGAGGTCTTCCCAGCACGGTAGCGGGGTCAACTCCAAGGTCTCCTCGGTGGCGAACTGCTCCGGGTCGACTCGCTGCCCGCGACGACGGGCCCGATACTCCGCGGTGCGGTCGTACCAGACACCGCGTATGGGCTCGCCGGTGCACAGGGCGGCGAGCGAGCTCGCGCCAGGCCAGTCCTGGGGCCTGGCGACGAGGTTCTCCTTACAGCCTTGCTCGAGCAGGTACTTCAGACGGCCGATCTGGGCCTCGGGCTCGAAGCTCACGGGGATGGGCCGATAGCGACGGCCCCAGAACTTCTGGCGCCAGCGGTGAAGGCGTCCGGCCTCCTTGGCCAGGTTGCCGTTGAGGTAGTTCATGAAGGCGGCGAGCTGAGTTGCGTCGCGGGGGCGCAGAAGCAGGTGGTAGTGGTTGCTGAGGAAGACGAAGAAACAGACCGGCATGCCGTAGAAGCGAGCGGCCCGGGCCAGGACGCCGCGGACGATCGCGTTGAGCTTGGGCGAGGGGCGCAGGAGGAGCCGGCCTTGGAGGGTGCGGCAGGTCACCTCGACCAGGGGGCATTCGGGTGGCAGGTAGCGCACGGGGCGGCCCATGTTTGGAATAGACGAATTCCGCGCGTGCGATCTTGCACCATTTGGGTGGCACTTCCTCCCAGCAGGGCGCACCATTTGGGTGGCACTTCCTCCCAGTTGGTCATCTTGAGTGGCGGAAGTGCTATGGGGGTCATGGGTAGCGATCCTCACGAATCTCTTCCCGCGTGTCAAAATCCAATGGTCCAAGATGTCTTCATGAAGCGCGCCTGTCTCCGAGTCGCCGCAAGGCCATGACCCTCCTGATCCTGCTTCTGCTGAGCGGGCAAGGGCCGATCCGCAGGACGGTCGGGCTCACCGTGTCTCCGACTCGGCAGAGGGGAGCCTCTGCCGACTATTCGGGTGGCACCTAGTTCGGGAGAGGGGAGCCTCTGCCGACTATTCGGGTGGCACCTAGTTCGGGAGTTCGGGAACACGAGAGGAGGCGGCTTCTCGTCGATTCGGTCGAGACACGGCTCCTTCGACCTGGCGGCCTACGACGGCGTTCGTCTGCGCGCACGAGGTGACGGGCGCACGTACACCTTCCGGCTCACAACGTGGGACACGCGGGATCTGTCGAGGCGGCCGGCCTATTGGGCCGAATTCGAGACCGGTGATGGGACCTGGGAGGAGATCGACGTCCCGTTCACGCGGTTCCGCCCGCGGTGGCGCGGGGCCGCGCTCCCGGGGCCACCCCTCGAGCCGGCGGCCATCGACAGCCTGGGGCTGATGATCAACGATGGGCAGGACGGGCCGTTCCGTCTGGAGGTGGACTGGATCGCCGCCTATCGCGAGGTCGAGCCGTTTTCCATGGAGACCCTGCGGTGGGAGAAGCGACCCCTTCTGCTCTTCGCGCCCGGCGAGCTCGACCCGATCCTGCGGCAGCAGCTCGACGCAGTGGAGTCGACTCGCGAGGGCTTCGACGAGCGCGACATGGTGTTGATCGTCGTCCTCGGCGAGGGACCCTCGCGGATCGAGGGACGCCCCCTGAGCGTCGAGGACGCCGAGCGTCTCCGCGCGTCATTCGAAGTTGGGAGGCTCGAGTTCGCCTTGCGCCTCGTGGGCAAGGACGGGGCCGTGAAGCGGGCGAGCGGTACGGTTGTTGCCATGAAGGACATCTACGAGCAGATCGACGCCATGCCCATGCGCCAGCAGGAGATGCGCCGGAAGGAGTGAGGAGGCGATGATGGAGTTCGCAACGGCTGATTTGAGCGACGCCTTTCCCAACGTGGCCGACAACGAGCCCGTGACGGAGTGCGCGAAGACCGCGCTGGATGAACCATGAAGCTACTCGGCAAGCGCTCGCTATCGTCATTCCTCAAGGTTCTGCTCGATGTGGCCTTCTACGGGAGCTTTGTCGCCGTGGTCCTGTTGATCGTTGCCGTGGAGGTGGCGCGGCGTTCTGACAACGTCAACACCAGCACGAACTTCGAGGTGTACTTCGACATCGACCCCTCGGGGTACGAGATCGAGTCCTCGGCGGGACCGGACGTTCAGACCGAGCTGACCGACGCCAGCGGCAATCTGGTCATCAGAGGCGGGCGGTTCGGCCTGGTCCTGGTGCCGGTTCTACTCCTGCTACCTCCTCTGGCCGTTGCCGTGATCGTGCTGTACCTGTTGCGCAGGGTCTTTCGGCGTCTCATCGAGCGCCGGCCCTTTGCCGGAGAGAACGCGAGAGATCTTCGCTTCGTAGGTCTCGCCATCATTGCCGGAGAGCTCGTCTTCGCGGCCGCCGCTTACTGGAGCACCGAGCTCGTGGTCAGCAAGTTCACCGCATCCGGCGTCACTCTTCACGCCGACTTCGATGTGCGCATGTCGGTCATTTTCGCCGGTCTCGTGCTTCTCATTGTCGCTGAGGTGTTTCGCGAGGGTGCCCAGATGAAGTCGGATCTCGAGGCCGCCCGCGAGATCCAGTTCTCGCTGGTTTCAGAGACCGAGTACGAGGCCGGCCCCGTCTCGATCCACTCCGAGATGCGGCCTGCCGACTCGGTGGGGGGTGACTACTACGACATCATCGATCTGGGTGACGGACGCCTCGCCTTCGTGGTCGCCGACGTGGCCGGGCACGGCCTTCCGGCAGCACTGCTCATGGCGCTGCTGCAGGGGAGTCTTCGCAGCCTGATTTCCTCCGGTCTCCGTGGAGCCGACCTCGTCAGCAAGCTGAACACCTACCTGGTCGCCAACATGCCCGCGAACAAGATGATCACCTTCTTCTACGGCGAGCTCGACCCGGAGACGGGGCAACTGACTTACGTCAACGCCGGTCACAACCCGCCCTACCTCTACGACAGTTCGGGATCCACGAGACTCGACTCGACCGGTGTGGTTCTCGGTGCCGTCGACGGCCTGCCTTTCAGGGAAGCGAGCGTCGAGCTGGCAGACGGAGCCCGCGTGTTGCTCTTCACGGATGGCATCGTCGAAGCAGCCAACCCGGCCGACGAGGAATTCGGTGAAGAGCGTCTGGAGAGGCTGATCGGTGAGCACGGTGACATGGCGCCCGCCGGCTTGATCGAGCGTACTGTCGCAAACGTGATCACGTTCTGCGGCAAGACCAAGCCGGCAGACGACATGACGATGATGGTGGTCAGCCGAAGTGTCGGGGCCCGAGTTCAGTGACCTGCTGCTGCTAAGAGGTGCCGGCCGTTTGGCAGCGGCGTTTGGCAGCAGCGTGAAAAAGCCAGCGTGAAGAAGCGCCGGCCGTTTGGCAGCGCGAGAGCCGGCGCCGCGGCCTGAAGGCCCTCGCACATCGCATCGAGCGCGTCGGCGCGGAGATCGAAGGAAAGCCCGGTACATCACCGGGGCGCAACGACACCCTTCTTCAGGACCGCAGCGCAATCGACCTTGGCGTCTTTCGCCGCACTTTCCCGTTAGACCTGACGGGGGCGAGCTTCTTTGTCCCGTCGGTCATGGAGGTCGAGAGATGAGCAGAAAAGCAGCGACGGCGCTGGTCGCCCGGGCAAGCTGGAGAGCAAGGGAGAGAGCAAGGGGAGTACTGAGATGCGGTGGTGCGTGAAGGCTGCTCGAGGGCGCTTGTCTGGGTTCGCGGTTCTCCTGGCTCTGAGCGGGTCCGCGTTGACGCCGCTTGCTGCGCAGACCGCAATCCAGGTGGACGGCGAGGTGGAGTCCACGTCCGGTGGTTTCAAGTTTCCGGATGGAACGGTTCAGACCAGCGCGTCGAAAGACACCGCTGTCCAGGCTCAACTGATCCAGTTGAATGCCCGCGTGGCGTGTCCCCTCGGAATGTCGCGGACGGGTGCTTGGTGTATCGACGATGCGTGGAGCCCGCCAGCGGAGGCCCGAGACTCGATTCGGTCATGCAGCGCGGGCTCGAAGAGCCTCTGCTCACTCGAAGCGTTGACGACATGCGATGCGGACAACCACAAGGTCTGGAAGTGAGTTCCCCGACAGCTGCGGAAACAAGACGGATGCTGGAAGCTCGGTTACGATCCGCACGCTGACGCACGATCATCTGAACGGCGCAGGAGCTGCCATCAGTCTGATTGGCTACAAGGGCAACGAGACTCTCGTCACGCTCGGGAATCTCGATACGGAGAACTACTACTGCTGCACGCCGGCACCGACCGTTCGCTATTCTGACTTGGGCGACGGCACGGTTCTCGACAACAACACGGGTCTTCTCTGGCTGAAGGATGCGAGTTGCGGGGATCTGGCGGGAACGGATGCCGAAGGCAGAGGGGACTGGACAGTTGCGCTGGCAGCCGCCGCCGCTTTGGCTGACGGAACCTGCGGACTGACTGACGGGTCCGCGCCGGACGACTGGAGACTGCCAACGATCTCGGAGCTCTGCAGCGCGGGGGGGATACAGCAAGTCTGTCCGGCGGCCAACGCCAGGGATAGTCTCATCAACAGTGCGATAGCGAGTGGTCCCAAGGTGGCGAACGCGCAGGGGAGTGGGGCGTGGTCGGAGGGCGACGCCTTTGTCGGAGTGCAGTCGAACTTCTATTGGTCGGCTACCGAGATCAATGCGACCGACGCCTGGGACGTCTACCTCGAGAGCGCCGACGTTTTTGTGGGCGGCAAGGTGTTGCCGGACTTTGTTTGGCCGGTTCGCAACCGTGAGTGATCGATCGGCGGTCAGAGGTGGGAACGGCGATACTCTCGGCTCATGAAGAGAACCTCGCTGTTGGTGGGCGCTCTCGTGCTCTTGCTGAGTTTCGGTGCGGGCGGTGCAGGCGGTTTTCGGCAAGCCCCGGAAGCTGCTTCCGGAGAGGAACTGGGTCCTGGTGAGCCAATCCCGGAAGCGACATTCGCCAGCTGGCTCGAGCAGCACCGGGTTCCCGGTGCGAGTGTCGCGGTGGTTCGCGCGGGAGAGCTCGACTGGGCGAAGGGCTACGGTGTGCGCCAGTTAGGGGGGGCCGACGCGGTGACCGAGTCGACGCTGTTTCAAGCAGCGTCGATCTCGAAACCGGTTGCGGCTGCCGGTGCGCTGCGCCTGGTCGCCGAAGGCGTTCTGACCCTGGACGATGACATCAACGAGAAACTGAGATCCTGGACTCTTCCCGCGAACGGATTCACCGCCGGAAACCCAGTGACGCTGCGGTTTCTGCTGAACCACTCGGCGGGAGTGACTGGGGGAATCGGCTCCTTCGGCTACGACAGGACCGCGCAACTGCCCACACTCGTAGAGATTCTCGCTGGCGAGGAACCGGCGTACTCGGCGGCGGTTCGAGTGGACATGGAGCCCGGGAAGGAAACCCGCTACTCGAGTGGCGGGTACACCGTCCTCCAGCAGGTGATGGTGGACGCCGCGGCCGCGGAGTTCCCGGAGCTCATGAAGAGGCTGGTCCTACAGCCCGTTGGCATGACCAACAGCACCTACGAGCAGCCGTTGCCCGAAGGCTGGGGATCGTCCGCGGCGAGCGGTCACTTGTGGACCGGGGAGCCCGTCGGCGGCTCCTGGCACACCTTCCCCGAGATGGCAGCCGCGGGTCTCTGGTCCACGCCGACCGACCTGGCGAGGTTCGCTATCGAGTTGTGGCGGTCCTACCACGGGCGGTCAGAAACACTCCTGCCGCGGGAGATGACCCGGAGGATGCTCACACGTGAAAACGGAGAGCTCGGGCTGGGTCTTTTCTTGCCTCTGGAAGGAGTAGCCCGCTTCCAGCACGGCGGGGCCAATCTCGGCTACCGGTGTTTTCTGGTCTTGTCGATTGAATCAGGTGACGGCATCGTCATCATGACGAACAGCGACCTGGGGCAGGCCTTGATGGACGAGGTCATTGCGGCGGTCGCTGCGGCATACGGCTGGCGGGTCTGAGGAGTCGGAAGGTCGCCTTGCCCGCCGGGGGCAGAACTGCACCTCTTGGCCCGGGCACTTCGTGGCTGATCGAAGCTCACGGGGGCGGGCCGGTAGCCGCGGCGGGCCACGGTAGACTCAAGCGTGATGAGCGCCCCGATTGGCGACACCTCGCCCGAGGCCGCCAGGCTCCAGCTGGAGATCTACCGCAAGATGCCGGTGGAGAGAAAGCTCGAGTTGGTCGAGGATGCCAACCACACCGCTCGCCTCCTTGCACTGGCCGGCCTCGCCGAGCGCTACCCCGGGGATTCGCCCGAGCGACTTCACCGCAGGCTGTTCGATCTCGTCCTCGGGCCCGAGCTGGCCGAACGCGCCTACGGCCCATTGCGATGACGCCGGAGCAGCCGGAAGCGCTGCGGGTTGCACTGGAGGTTGTCGGTCTGCTCGAACGCCTGGGAATCGCCTACCATCTGGGCGGCTCCTATGCGAGCTCGATCCATGGGATCCCCAGGCAGACCCAGGACATCGACCTGGTGGTCGATGTCGACGACGCGTCGGTCGCCGAGTTCCTGACCGACCTGCCCGACGACTACTACCGCGATCTGGAATCTGCCCGCAAAGCGGTTCGACGGCGGAGCAGCTTCAACCTGATCCACCTCGCCAGCGGAGTAAAGCTCGATCTGTTCGTCCTGGGGACCGGGCCCTTCGACCGCGAGGAGCTCTCGCGCAGTCGAGACGTCCGTCTGCCCTCGGCGCCGGATCACCCTCTGCGCGTCAAGTCGGCCGAGGACACGATACTGCGCAAGCTGCAGTGGTTTCGCCTCGGAGGGGAAGTCTCGGACAGGCAGTGGGGTGATGTCCTGGGAATACTCGAGAACCAGGGTAGGGCGCTCGATTTCGACTACCTCGAGCGGTGGGCGAAGACGCTCGGAGTCGACGATCTCCTCGAGCGGGCTCGGTGAGCCACCCGAGCTGGAACCTCCCCCAGAAGAGGTGCCGCTCGGGGCATATCCGAAGCGATGTGCCTGTCCCCGCTCGCGGGACGATACGATCGCCCCCCATGGGTCTCTTCAGCAAGAACTGGGCAAAGGAGTTGGATCGCGCCGAGGATCTGCTGCGGCGCGATCTGCCGGTCCGCGCGCTCGAGATTGCGGAACGCGCCGCGAGCAGGGCGGAGCCGGGCGTGCGGGAGCGCGCGGCAGCGGTGGTTGCGGACGCGCGCAAGGCCGTGCTGGCGTCCGTCCTCGCCAAGGCGGCGGCTGCCGAGGCCGGCGGGAATCTCGAGGACGCCGCCGATTGGCTGCTGGCGGCTGTCGAACGGGAGCCGAGCGCGGTCCGCCGCAAAGAGCTCGAGGCCCGGCGCCAGGCGCTGCTCGACCGCGCCGACCGCGCCGACGCACCCTGGCCGGAATCGGCGCGGCCGGAATCGGCACAGACCGGGGCTGTCATCGCCGACGAGGCGCCGGCGGCGGACCTCGAGTTCCGCTACGAGACACTCATCGCGATGCTCGGCGACGAGACCAGCGCTCTATACGAGAATCGTCCGGCGGACTTCAAACAGGCGTTCGTCGATCTCAACGAGGGCCGAACGGCAGCAGCGCTCGAGGCCTTCGAAAGACTGGCCGAGCCCGTGAGCGAAGATGCAGTGCCCGAAGATCCTGTTGTACGCCTCGAGCGCGGCCGCGCTCGGCTCCTGTCCGGTGACCCGGAGGGGGCGCGAAGCGACTTCGCCGAGGCCTGGGAAGCCTTTGGCGAGACGCTGCTCGACACCAACTCGTCACTCCTGGTGCCGGCACTGTGGGCCGAGGCGTCGTTGGCGGCCGGCCACGCTTCGGAGGTGGCGGAGCGCCTCGAGCCGCTCGCGTCTCCGGCGACCGGACGACCGGAGCTCTGCCGGCTCTACGCCACGGCTCTGCTGGCCACTGGACGCCTCGATCGAGCCGTGGCTCATCTCGAGGCGGCCATCCCCCTCCTGCCGGGCGACCCGGAGCTCAACCTGCTCCTGGCGCAGGCACTGGCGAGCGCCGGCGACACTGAGCGCGCGATCGCTGGCCTCGAGCTGGCGATTGCTCCGAGCTGCGCCGGCGGCGGCTGCGGCCGTCCCGCCGCCCACCTGCCGTCGTTCCGGTTGCTCGCCCGGCTGCATCTGGAGCATGGCGAAGGCCCGGAGCGGGCCGGCGAGCTGATGGCCCGGGTCGCGAACGCCCAGCAAGGGCAGCTCCAATCCCAAGACCTCGAGATCTTGGCCGCGTACTATGAAGCGACGGGCGATAGTGCGGCCGCCAAGGACGCGGCTGGCGAGGCCCAGCGGCTGGCGGAAACCGGCGGCGGCGGAACCGTACAGGTCGATCTGGCCCCCCGAACCGGCCGCCTCTTGTAACGCTGGGGCCGCTGACCCGCTGACCCGGCGATTTCCCTTCCCGGATCGATTGAGCTACCCTCTCGCTCCACTCACGACGGAAGAGGAGACGAGCCGCGGGCTGGTACAACAGCTGCGGTGTCGAGGCGAGTGCCAACGACCGGACGCTTGCTTACAGCATCGACGACCACACTTCAGTCACCACACCGCAGGTGCCACGCACCCGTGTGCCGGGTCGTTTCAGAACCAACTGCCGCGATCACCTGTACCAAAAAAGGGAATCAAGAATGAACACAACCCAATCGCTCAATAGAACATGGAACCTGAAAGGACTTGCCTGGGTCCTGGTTGCACTGGCTCTGACCTGGTCTAGCGGGGCCTGCTCGAGGCCGGAGGTCGTTGCCTCCGCGGAGGAGCAGCGCGCCGCAGCTGAAGAGTCCCCCGTGACCCCTCACCTGAACCTGACTGGCACGGTTGTGCTCAACGACGAAGGCAAGAGCCTTGGCACGATCCATTTCCCGACGTCCTGCGCCCCTGGCGCGCAGCGGCACATCGATCAGGGCCTTGCTCTCCTCCACCACATGACCTATCTCCAGGCTGAGGGCAGCTTCCGTGCGGCGGCCGACGCCGACCCCGACTGCGCCATCGCACTCTGGGGTATGGCCATGACCTATGTCCATCCGCTATGGCCTGACGTCGTGCCGCCGGAGAAGTTGGTCGCGGGCCGTGAGCTCCTCGAGCAGGCTGCGAGCGCGGCGAACACGAGCGAGCGCGAACAGGCCTATGTCGACGCCTTGCGCGCTTACTACGATGCGCCGGGCGAAAGCGCTAGCGAACTCGATCGCCTCAGTGCCTTCGTGGCCGGCTGGGCAGCCGTGCATGGGGCGTACCCTGAGGATCTCGAGGCCGCCTGTTTCCATGCGCTGGGGTTGTTGGGCACCGCACCCTCGACCGACAAGACCTACGCGAATCAGCGAGAGGCAGGTGCCATTACCCAAATGGTGTTGGCAGAACTTCCGAAGCATCCCGGGGCGCACCACTACACCATCCACGCCTACGACTTTCCACCGCTGGCCGAGGACGCGCTGGCGACGGCCCGCAGCTACGACGACGTGGCGCCGGAAAACTCCCACGCTCTCCATATGACGAGCCACATCTTCACCCGCCGAGGGCTGTGGCCCGAGTCCATCGAGTTCAACATCCGCGCGGAGAGAGCGGCCAGCGAGCGCACACCAATGGGAATGGTCTCGATGCACCGTTTGCACGCCATGGACTATCTGGCCTACGCCTATCTGCAAATGGCAAACGACACGGGCGCAGACGACGTTCTCGAGGCCCTGATCGCACTCGAACCGCCATTTCACAGCCACGCCGCTACTGCCTACGCCTTTGCAGCTATTCCCTCCCGCCTCGCCCTCGAGCGCCATCAGTGGGAGCAAGCGGCAGCCATCACGGCCGGTTGGCCGGACAACGTGTCCTGGAACAAGTTCCCACATCTTCTTGCCATCCCGCACTTCGCTCGCGCGATGGGCACAGCCAGGACGGGCGATCACGCGGCAGCGGAAGAGGCCATCGCCAAGCTCGCCGAGCTTCAGCAAGGAGCTGCTGCCCTGCCCGGCGCCTACGACTGGGGGATCCAGGTTGAGGTGCAGAAGCTGGCGGCCCAGGCCTGGCTGGCCTACGAACGGGGGGACCAGGAAGGTGCTCTCGCGCTCATCGCCGACGCAGCTCAAAAGGAAGCATCAACCGAAAAGAACCCGGTAACCCCAGGTGAGGTCCTGCCGGCTCGTGAGCTTTACGGCGACATGCTGCTTGCGGCCGAGGACTACGCCGGTGCTCTGACCCAGTACGAGGCGGCGCTGGAACGCTTGCCGAATCGCTTCAACAGCCTCTTTGGCGCGGGTCGTGCCGCAGAACTGGCGGGTGACCAATCCACGGCTGCTGGCTACTACAGTCAGCTTCTGGAGATCGCTCCCGAGGCCACCGGCGATCGTCCCGCCCTCAACCACGCAAGGAAGTACATCGGCTAGGAAGAGCCCTTCGGCAAGGCCACGGGCGGCTCGGGAGGCGGAGCGGTTCGGAGGCCCAGTTGCGCAGACCGATCCGGTGCGGACTCGGGAGTCCTGGAATCGGGTGAGTTCGGTCCCGGAAGCGGCGTTCTCACCCGCATACTCCTCGAGCGCCTTCGGCCCGGTGCCCGGCTGGTGGCGATCGAGGCGAATCGGGCTCGGCGAATCGCCTCGCCCTTCAGCTGAAGGACCCACGGCTTACCCTGGTTCACGACTCCGCCGCACGGGTGAAGGAGATCCTCTCGGCGTTGGGCCTCGGCTTGGCCGACTGCGCTGTGTCGGGAATTCCCTTCTTCTGGTTGAGCCCGGAGGCGGCTCATGCGATCGTTGCAACCACGCATGACGCCCTCGCCGTCGGCGGGAGCTTCGTGACCTATCAGATGTTCTATCTGCCCCGTGGCCGCCTGCAAGTGCATCTGGAGAGCTGCTTCCGCGCCGTCCACACCGAGCTAGACCTACGGAATCTTCCGCCACAGCGGATCTACAAGGCCGTCAAGTAGTGGGGGCGGGGCCCAGCCGGGCTCCGCAGAGGAAGAGCGCGTAGGCGGCGAAGTTCTCGTCGGCGGTCACCAGAACCAGGCAACTCTCTGACTGAGGGCGGGCCCAAAACTACCTGTAGACCTTCCCGCGATGAGCGATTGCGAGGACCAGCACGACAACTCTCTGGTCTTCGATCCGGCAGACCAGTCGGTAGTCGCCAACGCGGTAGCGCCAAAGCCCGGTAAGTGATCCGGTCAGGGCGCGGCCCAGGCGCCGTGGATTCTCCCGGCCAGCGATCCGGCGTCTCAGAAACGCGAGGATCCGGTTCTGGACCGGCCGGTCGAGCCGGCGCAGTTCGCGCCTGGCCCGATCGTCGACCTCAACCGTCCAGGTCAGCGCCCCCCTCCAGCTCCTCCAGGCTCCACCTCTTGGCAGGATGCTCGAGGCGCTCGATCGCGATGTAGCGGTCCTCCATCTCGTCCAGGTGCTCTAGAAGGGCCTCGCGGGCGTAGTAGGACTTAGTGCGACCGGTCTTGGCGGCCAGTGCCGTCAGGCGCTTCTCGGTGTCGGGGTCGAGTCGGATCGAGAGCATGGTTGGATCATACGCGTATGACACGTCCTACACAACCTCCGAACCAGAGAAACCAACGGCTACTCGGGCGGCACATCTTCCCAAGGATGCACGTCGGCTGGAGATCCGGCCTTGCGGGCCTTCACGGCGGAGAAGCATGTGGTGAGTCGTCCCGGATCCAACGCACGCTCGACTCGCGGGATATCGTCTGGCAAGATCAGCGGCCCAGGACATGACTCAGGAGACCCCGAGCAACATGGACATCGACAAAGCGATTGAGACGCAGCTCGCGAACATCCAGAAGAAGACCGGCAAGACGCTGCCTCAGCTCTACTCGTGGTTGAAGAAGTCCGGTCTGACCAAGCATGGCGAGTTGCGCGACGCAGCGAAGAGCGGCCTGGGCCTCGGCCACGGGGACGCCAATACGCTGGTGACGCTCTTCCGGCGTTCGACGGGCGCGGCCACCGCTCCCGCAGCCACCGCTGACGCGGCGGTCGAGGAGATCTATGCCGGCCCCAAGGCGGCGTTACGGCCGATCCACGACAGGGCGATGAAGGCAATCGCCAAGCTCGGACCCTTCGAGATCGCGCCCAAGAAGGCTTACCTGAGCCTACGCCGCAAGAAGCAGTTCGCGATGGTGGGGCCGGCCACCAAGACGCAGGTCGAGATCGGCTTGAACGCCAAGGAACTCGAGGCCGGCGACCGTCTGATCGCTCAGAAGCCCGGCGGCATGTGCCAGTACAAGGTGCGGCTCGCCGCACCGAGCGAGGTCGACGCCGAGCTCATGGCCTGGATTCGCGCCGCCTACGAAGCGGCGGGCTGAGCCCAGAGAGGTGCCGAGGCGAGGTAGAGCGTGAGAAAGGCGATCATCGGATCGCCCAAGCGGGGCCTCGATGCTTCAAGTGGACCGGCTCCATGTCGTAGACGCGCTTGAGGATCCGGAGGTACGGGTAGTTGCCATCCACCGCCGCCCAGCGGTTCTGCGAACCGTAGATGATGTTCTCGTAGACGGAGGAGGTGTCGAGAATCCATCCGGCCTCGGTCAGCCGCAGAAATCGGGGGCCCACGACCCTGGCCTTGCCACCCTGGAAGTAGGCGATCGCATGGTCGCCATCCAGCTTGACGGCGAACTGCCCTTCCATCTCCCTGGCATCGGCCTGCATTTGGCGGGAGGGAGTGCTCGTCTCGTTCGGGCGACGCCAGGCCTCGTCGTACATCGTCACGTCGCGGTAGTAGAACCCCTGGCGCAGCAGTGCTATCTCGAGCCTCATGCAGCGCTCGGGACTCGGCTGCGGCACCATGATCTGGCCGAGCATCGCTTTGGTCTCGGGTGTCAACCTGTCGATCTCCCCGATCCACCCAATTGGATCGCGTGGGACCTGGTCGGTCTCGCGCCGGCAGCCCAGGAAGACCGTCAGGCTGATGGCGAGGCCGAGCGACAGCACCCTTTCCAGAACGGCGGCAGGCGCTCGAATTGGGTCGGTCATGCTGGGTTGCAGAGTAGCAGGCGCGACCCCTGCCGGGCCCCACCGGCAGGCCCCGGCCGACAGCTATTGCGAGCAGCACCAGACCGGAAAGCGCGAGCAGACCGTGTTGACCCCGGAGTTGCCCTGCTCGATCCTGGTACTGGCGGAGTACTCGCCGCTGGGCTTGTGGATCCACCCCTTGTGGTTGTCCGCGGCCCAATCCAGCCAGGACTCGTCGCAGTTGCGGCCGTCCTGATTGTCGTCCGGGCGCTCGGTGTCGCAGGCGATGTTCCCCCTGTCTGCCTCCTGGCAAACCCAGGTACCGACCGGGCAGGCGTATCGGGCTGCGTACCACGGCACCATGCGCTGCGACAGGCCGAAGTAGACGCCCGAGTACTCGCAGAGGCCGGACCCGGTGCCGTACCGAAGCGTTCCGGGTGGCCCCAGGCCCCAGATGCGCGCCGTGCCGTCCGAGCCCACGCTGCGCACCTCGCCCGCGATGGTGAGCATGGCTGCCGCCGGCGTCTCGTCGAGCTCCGTTTCGCCCGCCGAGGGGCTGGCGGGCTGTACCTCGGCTGGCAGGATGTCGTCGAGAATGCGGCTTGCGCGTGTCGAGAGCGCTGCGGGCTCGACGGTTCCGTCCGGCTCGACGGTCCCGGAAGCGGCGGCCAGCAGGCGCTGGGCCAGGACCAGCGCCTCGCGGCGGCTGAGCTGGCCGGGCAGCTCGGCGATCTCGAAGAGGGTGGCGGGAGACCACGGCGAGCTGTCCTTCGCGGTCATCGCCCGAATCGCCCAGGCGTAGTGACCTCCTCGCTCGAGACAGCTCTCCAGCGTGGGGGTCCAACTCGTCACTCCGGCCGGGAAGCCCCGGCGCAGGTCGGGATCGGTCGGCTCGCCGCCCTCGCCCAGCTTGTATACGATCAGCTCGTAGGCGTGAGCCGCGGCGACCGATCCCCAGCTGAACGTCGGGCAGCGGCTCTCGACCACCGCCACGTCCAGGTCGCTTCCCGGGGAGACCGGCACCGGGCTCGGCGGCGTGGCAGCCGCGACCGGCGGTGCGAGCAGCAGAACTCCACACAGCACTGACCACCTCATGGCATCCTCCTTCCTCGCCGGTCGTGGGCGAGGCTTCGCAGGGTATGGGTGCCAGCCCGAGTGGCATCGCCTCCCCCCGGGCACCGCCGCTGCTGGCCGGCAGAGTTTCTACATTCGCCCCTTGGGTCGGGGGCAGAAACACCCCTCGGGGTGGGTCGAAGCCGCGGCGGCGGAATCACACCGCCTCTTGCCGCCGGCCAGAACGAGCCGGGTGACGCTACCGCCAGTGCTCTTGGCGGCCGCGAAGAGGGCGCAGGAGTCCTCGAGACCGCCGTAGCTGCCGTCGGGGCTCGAGACGCAGCTGAGAAGGTCGGGCTAGCGCCGCATCGCCGCGGCGATCTCCTCGCGGGCTTCCGCATCGGCGAGATAGCGTGGCTCCGCCCGGAGGTCGCTCCGTTGCTCGTAGGCGTAGCCGAACGCGAGCACCGCCGCGTCACGGTCCTTCGCGCCGATGAACGAGACGCCGATGGGGATGCCGTGGATCGTCCCCATCGGAACCGACACGTGGGGATAGCCGGCGATCGCCGCCAGGTAGCCGCCACCCGCCCAGTCGGGCCAGACGTCGCCGTTGACGGGATCGACGCGCGAGCTGACCGGGCCGGACGGCGAGACGAGGATGTCCAGATCGTGATCGGCCAACATGGCGTCGATTCCCTGATCCCGTGTGGATGACAGGACGGCCTTCAGGGCTTCGCGGTACTCCTCCTCCGACAGGTCGCCCAGCGCGGCGGCCTCCACGAAGATGCTCTGGTCGAACAGCGCCAGCTCGATCGCCGCGTTCTTCTCGTTGAAGGCGATCAGCTCGTCCAGCGTCCGCACCTTGACAGCCGGGGCCGCATCGGCGAGGTACTCGTTGATCGTGGCCTTGAACTCGTAGCGCAGCACCTTGCCCGCCAGGTTCCAGAACTTCTCGGCAGCCGGCTCGAACTCGTCGATCTCGACCAGGGTCGCGCCCGCCTGCTCCAGCGTCTCCAAGACGCGATCGAATGCCGCGACGATGTCCGCGTTCGACCCCTGAGAGAACCTCATCACGCCGACCCGCGCGTCTTGCAGGACGTCCGCATCGAGCGCCGCGACGTAGTCCGTCTTCGCGTCACCCGTGGCCATGGCGTTCAACATCATGGCGGCCCCCTTCACGGTCCGCGACATCGGGCCTGCCGTATCCTGCGTCGAGGAGATGGGCACGATGTACCGCTGCGAGACCAGGCCGACCGTGGGCTTGAAGCCGACGATCCCGTTGACGTTCGACGGGCAGATGATCGAGCCGTTGGTCTCCGTTCCGACGGCGCCGGCCGTCAGCGAGGCCGCCACCGCGGCACCGGAGCCGGAGCTCGACCCGCACGGGCTGCGGTCCAGCATGTGCGGGTTGCGCACCTGCCCGCCGAGGGCGGACCAGCCGCTGATCGATCCATTGGAGCGGAAGTTCGCCCACTGACTGAGGTTGGCCTTGCCCAGGATCACGGCGCCGGCCTCGCGCAGGCCCGCGACGAGGGGAGAGTCTCGGCCGGTGACGTTGTGCGCCAGCGCCAGCGCGCCCGCCGTCGTCGCCATCGGGTCGAGGGACTCGATGTTGTCCTTCAGCAGGATCGGAACGCCGTGTAACGGGCCGATGGACTCTCCCGCTTCGCGTCGGGCATCGAGCGCTCGGGCGTCGGCGAGGGCGTTCGGGTTGAGCGTCAGAACGCTCTGCAAGGCCGGGCCGTTTCGGTCGATCCGCTCGATCCGGTCGAGGTAGGCGGTCACCAGCTCCTCCGAGGAGACCTCGCCGGAGCGAAGCGCCTCAGCCAGCTCGGGAAGAGTCTTCGCCGGCCAGCCCACGGGCGCAAGCTTCTGGGGCGATCCCGCCTCGGACCCGCCAGGCGTCTCGTCCGTCGACGGAGAAAAGGCGCAGAGCACGAGGCTCAGCGCTGGTACCAGGAATGGCAGCAGACGATTCATCGGTTGGGCTCCCTTCGGCGCGGATCGGTGGGTGGGATTCGGGCGCATACGTCGGCGTAGTAGAGAGTTGGTGAGAAGGACAGGCCTGGCCCGGACCACTCAGCCAGCCGGGATGTACTCCGTCGGCGCGCCGGGCCCCACCGGCAGGCCGAGGACGAACACCCATAGATAGAACAGCACGATCCAGCCGACGAGGAAGGCGATCGAGTACGGCAGCATGGTCGCGATCATCGTGCCGATGCCCAGGTCGCGCTTGTACTTCGTCGCCACCGCCAGGATCAGGCCGAAGTAGCTCATCATCGGCGTGATCACGTTGGTCGAGGAGTCGCCGATGCGGTAGGCGGCCTGGATCACCTCGGGGCTGTAGCCGACGGTCATCAGCATCGGCACGAAGATCGGCGCCGTCACGGCCCACTGCGCGCTGGCCGAGCCGAGCATCAGGTTGACGAAGCAGCACATCAGGATGAACGGAATGAACACCAGCGGATTGTCGAGCCGCATCGCTACCAGGGCGTCGGCGCCCAGCACCGCCAGGATCTGCCCCAGGCCCGAGTAGGCGAAGAAGGCGACGAACTGGGCGGCGAAGAAGACCAGAACGATGTACAGCCCCATGCTGCGCATGGCGGCCGCCATGGCGTCGATGACATCGCGGTCGCCGCGCATCTTGCCGGTCACCCGGCCGTAGACGAAGCCCGGAACGACGAAGAAGACCAGGATCAGCGTGACGACGCTGCGGAGCAGCGGACGAAAGGCCTCCGGCCCGGTGGCCGCCGGATCCGGGTTG
Source organism: Thermoanaerobaculia bacterium (assembly GCA_963781065.1). Classification (GTDB taxonomy): domain Bacteria; phylum Acidobacteriota; class Thermoanaerobaculia; order Multivoradales; family JAHEKO01; genus CALZJC01. Next base: position 541,985 of record CAWAET010000004.1, read on the forward strand.
CGCAGCACGCCCCAGCCGGGAAGCCCGTCGAGCAGTCCGGCGCCCGGGATGTTCGGCCCGGCCGCGAACAGGATGCCCAGCACCACCACGAGCGCGCTCAGCCCGGCGAGGATCAGGCCGCGCCGCTCGACCGGGCCGATCGACTGCATCTCGGCACGCTCCTCGAGCTCGTCGGAGGCCTCGCTGTCGTCGTAGGTGCCGAGACGCGGCTCGACGATCTGGGCGGTGACGAACCACCCCACGCCGGTGATCAGGAACACGCTGGCGATCATGAAGTACCAGTTGACCGCCGGATGCACCTCGTAGGCCGGGTCGAGGATCCGCGCCGCCTCCTCGGTGATGCCGGCCAGCAGCGGGTCGACGGTGCCGATCAGCAGGTTGGCCGAGTAGCCGCCGGACACGCCCGCGAACGCCGCCGCCATCCCCGCCAGCGGATGCCGGCCGAGCGAGTGGTAGATCGCCATCGCCAGCGGGATCAGCACGACGTAGCCCATCTCGCTCGCCGTGTTGCTGAGCACGCCGGCGAAGACGATCACGAACGTCACCAGGTTCTTCGGCGCGCCCAGCACCAGCGCGCGCACCGCCGTCGTCAACAGCCCCGACCGCTCCGCGACGCCGACGCCCAGCAGCGCGACCAGCACGGTGCCGAGCGGGACGAAGCCGGTGAAGTTGGTCACCAGCCCCTGGGTGATCCAGCGCACGCCCTCGCCGGTCATCAGGCTGCGGACGGCGAACAGCGCGCCCTCGTGGCCCGGCCGCGGGTCGTTGACCGCAAGGCCTGCCGCCGCGGCGATCCCGGAGAGCACGACCACGCCGAGCGCGAACAGCGCGAACAGCGTCACCGGATGCGGCAGCAGGTTGCCCAGCCACTCGACGGTGGCCAGCAGACGCGCGAGGCTGCGGCCGCTGCGAGCTCTTCCGGGACCGGAGCCGCGCGTGCCCGAGTCGCGGGGCCGCGAGTGCGGCACGGAGCCTTCCGACGGGGCGGGAGGCTGCTCTTCCGGGCGCGGGTGGCTGCCGGGCGTGGGTTCCTTCGGGGCTGAGTCCATCGCGCGATCTTAGCCGGCCCTCCCGAAGCGGGCCGCCTCTTCGGAGAGGGAACCTCAGATCTTCAGCGCGCAGGACCAGGTACGGCAGGGAGACGATATCGACCAGGACGGCGATGCCCAGGGTCGCCAGCCAGAGCTCGACGAAGCCCCAGCGGTAGTGCGCCACAAGCGCCATGCTGAGCAGAATCAGCAGCAGGCCGAGGGGGGCTCAATAGTGAGGCGGCTGCTCGTCGTGCGGACCGACTTCCTCGCGACTTGCTCGGAGTCCGTCGGCGAGATCAGACACACGCCTCTCCAGTTTCTCGACCCGGTTGGAGAAGAGGCGAACCACCTCGTCGAGATTGCGGATCGTCTGATCCTGGAACGCGACTCGGCTCTCGAGCTCTACGATTCTCTCTTCCATCATCGAATTGTATTGGCCCACTGCTGGTGCCCCTCCGAACTCGGCGCCTCGATTCAATCAACCGCCGACGGAGCCGCCGCGGGGGCCGGGGCATGTCTCGCACTGTTTCGTGGACACTGCAACCCAAGGACCATTGGGCGGAAGCTCGCAACCGAGGGCCGGCGGCTGTCGATTAGACTGCGTAAAAGGAGTGCACAGTGATCAAGAGATCGAATAGTGCGGCGTTCACGCCGCGGTGGGCAGATGCGGCGCTGGTGCTGCCGAGAGTTTTCGCCGGGCTTGTCCTGGCAGTCGGTTTCGGTGCCAGCAAGTTGCCGGTGCCGGAGTGGTTCGTGACCGATATCGGGAACCTGGGCTTCCCGATTCCGGTCGTATTCGCCTGGGCTGCGGTCCTGGCCGAGGTGGTGGGCGGGCTGTTGCTGGCCGTCGGCTTCATGACCCGACCGGCTGCCGCTTCCATCGTCTGCACCATGCTGGTGGCGGCGCTCCTCCAGAAGGCCGGCGACCCACTCTGGGAACGCCTTCCGAGCCTCTTCTTCATGGCCGTCGCCTACTACGGACTGGTCTTGGGAGGCGGGCGCTACAGCGTCGATGGCTGGCTTCGTGGGCGTCGAGATCGCGCCTGATCTAGCAGTCTTTCAAGCCGGGGGCGTTTCCGGCCGCTGGGGGGACCTTGCGCAGAAACGCCGGGGGCTGCCACCTCGCGGCGCAGCGTCCCCGGCGAGTTGACCGACCCTACCGGCGACATGGTGAGCGACTGGGGCGCGCTCGCCACAGCTCGATCTGCCCACCCCGGCCGGCTACCCGGCGCAGTGGCCGAGTAGGGGATGTCCTGCGGACTATTCGGCACGCCGGCGAGGAGTTCCTGCGCGGCCACCAAGGTAACGCATGCGCAGCGGCCGGCGCCATACCTTCGAAACAACTCGCTGCCCGGTCAGGGGTGTCACGACGGCGGCTACCTCGACTACTACAGCCTGGTGGCGACCTCCAAAGACGACGCGGTGACCGTCGGGTTCGTCTCGCCGGCGGACTCCTTCACCAGCCACGTCAGCGCCACCGACCCCAGCTGGTTCGGCACCGGCACGGCGGCGGACCCGAACCAGCCGCGCATCGAGTTTCGCGGCGGCTTCATCAACCCCTGCGTCTACGACTTCGACCTCCACGCCCGTAGCCGGCTGCACAACGGCTACAACCACATCCAGTGGCGGCATCGTGACAAGGGGTACTACGTGGAGCCCGTCCCGTAGGGACGCTCTCGCCTGCGGTACTTTCGGGGCGCCGCTTCGGCGGCGCCCCTTCTCGTGGAAACGGAGCCGAGGGGGTGTGCACGCGCTGCCGCTGGTGCTCGCGTGCATCTCCGTGAACGCCGGTGACGAAAGCTCAATGGAGGCGCTGGTGGGTCCCAGGCGAAGACTTGCCAAGGTGACTCGGCTTCTCCCAAACGCCACGCAGCGCCGCGAGAAGAGCGAAGGAGGCTCCAAGTCATGAGATGGTCCGCGACAATCGGTCGGTTCGCCGGTATCGATGTAAAGGTACACGCGACCTTTGCCCTTATCCTCGCCTGGGTGGCTTTGAGCCATTGGCGGGGCGAGGGCAGCGCGGCGGCGATTCTCGGTGGCCTGGCGTTCATCCTGGCGCTGTTCTTCTGCGTGCTGCTGCACGAGTTCGGCCACGCGTTGACGGCGCGGCGCTTCGGGGTGAAGACCCGCGACATCATCCTGCTGCCGATCGGCGGCGTGGCCCGCCTCGAGCGGATCCCCGAGAATCCCCGCCAAGAGCTGTGGATCGCGCTCGCCGGTCCGGCGGTCAACGTCGCCATCGCGGTCGCCCTCGCCTTCTGGCTACAGCTCACCGGCGGCTGGCAGCCGGTGGAGGAGTTGACGGTTTCCGGGGGCTCGTTTGTCGAGAGGCTGCTGATCGTGAACCTCTTCCTGGTCGTCTTCAACCTGGTGCCGGCATTCCCGATGGACGGCGGGCGGGTGCTGCGGGCCCTGCTCGGCCTGAAGCTGGACTACGTCAGGGCGACGCAGATTGCCGCCTCGATCGGACAGGCACTGGCGCTGGGTTTCGGTTTTCTGGGACTGTTCACCAACCCGTTCCTCGTCTTCATCGCCCTGTTCGTGTGGATCGGGGCCGGACAGGAGGCGAGCCTGGTGCAGATGAAGAGCGCGCTGGGTGGCATCCCCGTCCGGCAGGTGATGATCACCGACTACCGCGCCCTGGCACCTTCCGACACCCTCGATCGGGCGGTGGAGCTCACCTTGGCGACCTCGCAGAAGGACTTCCCGGTGGTGAGCGGGGACCGCGTGATCGGGGTCCTGACCCAGGGCGACCTGCTCAAGGCGCTCCATGCGCACAGCAGCGCTCTACCGGTCTCCGAGGCGATGCAGACGAGCTTCGAGACCGCCGACCTCTCCGAGATGATGGAGCCGGTGTTCCGGCGGCTGCACGCCTGTGCTTGTCGCACCCTGCCGGTGCTTGCCGACGGCCGTCTGGCGGGGCTGGTCACGATGGACAACGTCGGCGAGTTCATGAGCATCCGGTCGGCGCTGGAGAAATAGTCCGCGCGCGGCCCGGCCCGCCGGCGATAGACCGCCTCCGGCTCGTCTCCGCGAGAACTCGCGGCGTGGGCTTTGCCGAAAGGGCTGCGCCTTTGGCGCAGCGGCCGATTCCCGAGGAGGGTACGATGCCCCCATGATCCACTCCCGCATCTCCCCGCTCTGTCTCTCGCTTCTCCTCGTCGCCTCCGTCGCCCATGCGGTGGGCGGCAAGTGGACTCCCGAGCAGCTTCTCGCTCACGACCCCGAGTGGCTGCAGGGGCTCGGTCTCGAAGTCCCGGCCCAGGAGCTCTGGTCGCCGGGCGAGGGCGGCCTGCTCGAAGCGGTCGTCCAGGTGGGCGGCTGCTCGTCTGGGTTCGTGTCGCCGCAGGGTCTGCTGATCACCAACCATCACTGTGTGTTCGGCATCCTGCAGCACCACTCCACGGCGGAGAACGACATCATCGCCAGCGGCTACCTGGCCGAGAACGCCGCGGATGAGCTGCCGGGCCCCGCGGTGCGCGCGTCGATTCCCAGCCGCTTCACCGACGTCACCGACGCGATCGGAGCCGCCGTCCGCAAGGGCGCTGACGACCTCGAGCGTTTCGAGGCCATCGAGACGAAGAAGAAGGCCCTGGTCGCGAGCTGCGAAGAACAGGAGAATCGACGCTGCACGGTCGCGGTCTACGACGACGGGGTCCGCTATACCCTGATCGAGGCGATCGAGTACCCCGACGTCCGGCTCGTCTACGCGCCGCCGCGCGCGGTCGGCGAGTACGGCGGCGAGATCGACAACTGGATGTGGCCGCGCCACACCGGCGATTTCTCGCTGCTCAGGGTCTACACCGCCCCCGGCGGGCGCCCGGCCGAGTACGCCGAGGACAACGTCCCGCTGATCCCCAAGCGCCACCTGCAGATCGCCCGCCAGGGGGTGAGCGACGGCAGCTTCGTCATGGTCGTCGGCTACCCCGGACGCACCTACCGCCGGCTGACCCGGAGCGAGATGGAGGAGCGCCATGAGCGTTACTTCCCCTCCCGCGCCGCGCTCTACCAGGGCTGGATGGAGATCATCGCCGCCGCCGGCGAGCGCGACGAAGAGGCCCGCATCGCCATGGCGAGCCGCTTCAAGGGCCTCGCCAACCGGGAGAAGAACGCCCGCGGCCAGGTCGCGGCGATCGACCGTGGCGACCTGGTTGGCAAGAAGGCCGCGGCCGAGGCCGAAGTGATCGAGTGGATCGCCGAGCACCCGGAGCATGCCGGCGCCCTCGACTCCTACCGTGGCCTCGAGGCCCTCGCCGCCGAGGTGCTCGCCGACTGGGACCGAGACTTCCTGCTCGGCGAGGTCCGCGCCGGCGCGCTGCCGCTGTCGCTGGCCCTCACCGTCACGCGCTGGTCGATTGCGTCCGAGAAGCCCGACGCCCAGCGTCGCGCCGACTATCAGGAGCGGAACCGAGCCCGAGCCCGGAGCGAGCTCGAGCGCGCCCAGAGTACGCTGCACGCCGCGACCGACGCCGAGCTCATGACGGACTGGTGGCGGCGCCTGCGCGCCTTGCCGGCGGATCAGCGGGTCGCGCCGCTCGATGCGATCGTCCCGGTCGACGCGTCCGACGACGCGGTGCGGGCGGCCGTCGATCGCCTGCTCGCGGAGACCTCCGTCACCGACGAGGAGGCGCGGCTCGAGATGTTCGCGGAATCGCCGGCCGAGCTTCGCGCCCGCGAGGACCGGCTGATCGATCTCGCCTTCGCCCTGCAGAAAGCGGACTACCTGCCGCGCGAGAAGACGACCGACCGGCGAGCCGGTGCGCAACTGCGGCTCCGCCCCGCCTGGCGCCGCGCCGTCGAGGCGCACGCCGGTCGACCCATCGATCCCGACGCCAACGGCACCCTCCGGGTCAGCCTCGCTCACGTCAAGGGGTACTCGCCGCGCGAGGCGGTCTGGATGAAGCCGCTGACCACCGTCGCCGGGGTGATCGAGAAGCACACCGGCGCCGACCCGTTCGACGTTCCGGAGGCCGTGCGCCGGCACGCCCCGATGGCCCCAGAAAGTCGCTGGGCCGATCCCACGGTGGGCAACGTGCCGGTGGGCTTCCTCGCCACCGGCGACACCACCGGAGGCTCATCCGGCAGCCCGGTCTTGAACGGCCGCGGCGAGCTGGTCGGCGTCAACTTCGACCGCGTCTGGGAGAACATCGCCAACGACTTCGGCTACAACCCCGACATCGCCAGAAACGTCACCGCCGACGTGCGCTACATGCTGTGGATGCTCGAGGAGATCGAAGGGGCGAAGGCCGAGCGGATCCTCAACGAGCTGCAGCTGCTCGCCACGCCGGTTGCCCTGGCTGACGAAGCGAGCGGCAAAGAGGTCGATGCGACGATCTGGAACGTGATCTCAGCCACCGTCGCGGCAGGCGACCTCGAGGGCATGGCGGCGACCTACCATGAGGATGCGGTTCTCGTTTCCGGCAAGGGCACGGTCGCCATCGCCGAGCAGCTCGTCAAGTGGGGTGAGGGCATGGAACGGATTCGCGTCGAGGGCAGAAGCGCCGGCGTCTCGTTTCGCTTCGCCAGCCGTCAGGACGACCGGGCGACGGCCTTCGAGCGCGGCATCTTCCGGTACGCGGAAACCGACTCGGAAGGTGTGGAGCAACCGGTCTTCATCCCGTTCGAGGCGCTGCTGGTGAAAAGGGACGGACGCTGGGGGATCGTCATGGAACGCCAGCACGAGCCGACCGACGAGAGCGCCTGGCGCGCGCTGGACGAGTGAGGCCCCCTCCAAGGCTGGCCACCAACAACCCTCGAGGGGAGGGCTGTTTGTGGGCCATCCAGCTGCGGTTGCTGTACGGTTGCTCATGGCCTCGCGCGTTCTGATCAACTGCCAGGAGATCAGCAAGGCCTTCGGCAAGCGGCCGTTGTTCGAGGGGCTCTCCTTCGCCCTGCACGAAGGCGACCGCGTCGGTCTGATCGGTCCCAATGGGGCCGGCAAGTCGACCTTCTTGAAGATCCTCGCCGGGATCGAGGAGCAGGACGACGGTGTCTGTATGCGGAGCAAAGGCCTGCGCCTTGGCTACGTGCCGCAGCGCCCGTCGTTCGATCCCGGAGAGACCGTGGGGCGGATCGTGGCCGCGGCGGCCACCGGCGACGAACACGGGGCCGCCGTGGCCCTGAGCCGAGCGGGGTTCTCTGATCCAGCGCTCGAGGCCGGAGCTCTCTCCGGGGGTTGGACGACGCGGCTGGCCGTCGCCTGCGCCCTGGTCGGCGAGCCGGACGTGCTGCTGCTCGACGAACCGACGAACCACCTGGACGTCGATTCGATCCTCTGGCTCGAATCACTGCTCGCGGGTGAGTCGATGACGTTCGTCGTGGTCAGCCATGACCGCTACTTCCTTCAGAACGTCGCTGGACGCATGCTCGATATCGACCGGGTCTATCCCAACGGGCTGCTGTCGGTCAAAGGCGCCTACGCCGAGCTGCTCGAGGCCCGCGATGCGCTCCTGTCGAGCCAGGCGAGCTATCAGGAGTCGTTGGCCAACCGCGTGCGACGCGAAGTCGCCTGGCTGCGACGCGGGCCAAAGGCCCGCACGTCGAAGTCCAAGGCGCGCATCGACGCGGCTCAACGCAGCGTCGCGGAGTTGGCGGAGAGTCGCGATCGGGCGGCGTCGAGAGCGACCGGGCTCGAGCTGAGCGCCTCGGGGCGGAAGACGAAACGGCTGTGGTTCGGACGCCGGCTGAGCAAGAGCTTCGACGGCACCCGGGTAGTCGAAGGGCTCGAGCTGCTGCTGACCCCGGGCATGCGCCTCGGTGTGGTCGGCCCGATCGGCTCGGGCAAGTCGACGCTGCTGCGGATGATCGTCGGCCAGCTGGAGCCCGACGCCGGCTCGATCCGCAAGGTCGACGACCTGCGGATCGTCTACTTCGATCAGAACCGTCGCGAGCTCGACGTGGATCAGACGCTCAAGCGCGCCCTGGCTCCTGAGGGCGACAGCGTGATCTACCAGGATCGGTCCGTACACGTCGTCACCTGGGCGAAGCGCTTCCTCTTCCGGCCCGAGCAGCTCGAGCAGCCGGTATCGCTCCTGTCGGGCGGTGAACGTGCGCGGGTCGTGCTGGCTCGGCTGATGCTGCGGCCCGCGGACCTGCTGGTGCTCGACGAGCCCACCAACGACCTGGACATCGCGACGCTCGAGGTGCTCGAAGAGTCGCTGATCGACTTCTCCGGTGCGCTGGTTCTGGTCTCGCACGACCGTCACCTGGTCGATCGCGTGACGACCGAGATTCTCGCCCTCGACGGCAGCGGCACGACGCAGCGCTACGCCGACTACGACCAGTGGCAGGCGGCGCGCCGCGCCGCCGCTTCGAAGCAGGCCAGGCCCGCTCCGACAAAGCGCGCGGCGCCGCGACCAAAGACTCGGCGCCTCGGCTACCGCGAGCAGCGGGAATGGGACAGCATGGAGGAGAAGGTGATCGCCGCCGAGGCCCGGGTGCTGGAGGCGAAAGCCGGCGCCGAGGACCCCGCGATCGCTACCAACGCCGCGGCGCTTCTGGAGCGGACGCGGGCTCTCGACGAGGCCGAGGGGGAGGTCGCGCGGCTGTACGAGCGCTGGGCCGAGCTGGAATCGAAGGCGACCCCCGAGCAATAGCCACCGCCATAGCGTCGATGGCTGGCTCGTCGTCGTCGAGATCTCGCCCGACCACGAGGTGAGACAATCACCGCATGAACCGCGCCCTGCTGCTACTCGCTTTGATGGCCCTCGGCCCCGTTGCCTGCTCCAAGGCAATCGACCCGCCGCCGATCGAGATCACCTTTCGCGAATCGCTTCTCGCCGCGGGCAAGATCGTCCAGATCAAGAACACCTCGAACGAGCCCATCGAGAAGATCGAGGTGGCCCTGACGGCGCCCAACGGTGACGAGCGCAGATTTGTCCAGGAGTCGCTCGACGCCTACGGCGCGTTCGAGGTCGGATGGAAGAAGCTCGGCGGCTGGGAGATCCCGCCCGGCACGCAGGTCAAGGTGCGGGTCAAGGGGTATCTGCGGCCAGCCGTAAGATCGATCCCGACCGAAGTGCCTGCGCCGGCGACCGGCAAGTCATGAGGGGCGCGGTCCGGCTCCGGCGAGCTCTGGCGGGTGGTACACCTCGAAGTCCACCGATTCGATCTTGAAGGGGGCCCGGCGGAAGCGCTCGTGCCAGCGCCCTGTAACTTTACTGGCGCCGCCGCCGCCCAACAAAGAGCCGGTCTGCCGGGTTATATACTCGAAAGCCAACGACAAAGCGAAGGCAGCAGGAGAAGCAGAGTCTGATGGCGGGTCCGGTACACGAAGTCGCGCGTCGCGCGCCCGCGCGTCGTGCGATGCCGCGCATCCGCGTGGGTCGGTTCGCCGCCGGTAGCCGGCGCGCCATCCGCGGCATCACGGGCTACGACAAGAACGTCGGGCCGGTCCCCGAGAAAGAGGACCAGGCCGCGCGGCAGAAGTCCTTTGCCGCGACGGCGAGGGGAGTCTCCATCGAGGTCGCGATGGACCGAGCATACTGCTCGGAGGATTACCCGGACGGCTTCCGCTGGGTGCAGACCGTGACCACCAACGACCCCTCCTGGACTGCGGTGGGCGCGCCGCTCAAGAGCCCCCCGGTGACCTACGTCGATCCGAAGCCCAACGACGCCACCACACCGTTGCCGCCACCGCGGACACGGCCGTCCGCCGCCAATCCGGCGCCCCGCCGACGACGACGCCCGCGCCGCCCCGCCCCCCCACCGACACCATCCTCGGGGACGCGGTGCTGCTGGTCCGCGCCTGGTCGCGGTCAACGCGATCACGAAGCTCGACGACGAGCAGCGCCGACGGATCCTGCAGGCGTTGGGGATGCAGAGCGGCGAGGAGGAGAAGGCGCTTCTTGCGCCAGGAGATGGAGAGCCCGATCGACTCGCCACTCTCGCGCAGCGCCACCACCTCCGAGTTGCGGAGCAGATCTACCTGGCCTCCTGCCTGGCGATCGAGATCGACACCCGCGCCGAGCGGAACTACCTCGACCGGCTCGCCGACCCTCGGCCTCGACCCCGAGCGGGCAGGTCGATGATCGATGCGGAACGGATGCTGGGATCGCTCGTGCGCAGTGCCATGGGCGGCGGCCGCGCGCTCATCAGGCGGTTGGCTGGAATCTGCTGAAGTCGGAAGGCCGCACGGATGTCTCGTCGGCGGTGATCGGGCCGCCGGCGCGGACTCTGCCCGGGCCTGCCGAATCAGGTGGTGCCCCGCGATGCGATAATCGCCTGAGGATGTAGCCGTGCGGCAAACCAGAGCGACTTCGCTGAATTCGGTGATCGGGCTGTGCATCGGCCTCCAGTGCGTCGCGTCGGCCCTGGCACCTGCGCAGCAGGGCGCGGGTTCACCGCGGAGCACCTTCGCGGAACGGGTCGAGGTGCGCGTCATCAACCTCGAGGCGGTTGTCGTCGATCGCCGCGGCCGGCGCGTGCGCGGCCTCCAGCCGCGGGACTTCGTGCTCGAGGTGGACGGCAAGCCGGCGCCGATCGAGTACTTCTCCGAGATTGCCGACGGCCTCGCCGTGGCGAGTGCCGCCGAGCCCGAGACCGAACTGCCGGCGGCTGCGCCCGCGGTGGCTCCTCCCGGCGAGCCCGTGGCGACCAGCTACCTGGTGTTCATCGACAGCTACTTCACCAGGCTCGCCGGGCGGCGAAACCGGGTCCTGCGCGAGATCGAGGACAACCTGGCACGCCTGGGGCCCGAGGATCGCATGGCGATCGTCGCCTTCGACGGCCGCAAGCTGGCGGTGCTCAGTAGCTGGTCGCGGTCGACCGAGACGCTGGCCGATGCGCTGGAAGTGGCGCGCTCCCTTCCAGCTCGCGGCCTGATCACCGGCAACCTGGCGGCCGAACTGGATCGTGGCATCGGAATCGAGGAGGGAGTCGCCGCAGCGATCGCCCAGCAGGAGTCCGCTCGGGTGATGGCGAGACCGCCAGCGCAAGCACCGGCGCGGCGATCCGCAGCGACGGGTTGCCGACCGACATCTGCTTCACGATCAAGCGGCTGGAGAGGCGCATCGACCGCGCCGTAACCGGCGCGACCGCCTCGCTGCGCAGCTTTGGCAATCCACCCGGACGGAAGGTGATGATGCTGCTCTCGGGCGGCTGGCCTCACTCCGCCAAGGAGTACCTGGTGGGCAGCCGGCCCCTGGGAGCCATGGACTGCCCCGACAAGGGGCCGGCCATCTACCGGCCGATCTTCGAGACCGCCAACCGCCTGGGCTACACGCTGTACCCGGTGGATCTGCCGTCGCCGGAGGGCAGCGGAGTAGGCCCGGAATCGGGTGGCCAGGAGCTGTTCAGCACCGGCGGGGCGTCCGCCGGGCCGGCCGGCAGTGAATCCCGGTTCACCCGCACGTTCGAGGTCCACTCGACCCTCTTCCGTCTGGCGGAGGAGACTGGCGGCACCGCCATGATCGACGGCGCCGCCGAATCCGCTTTCGACCGGCTGGTGGACGACACTCGGACCTACTACTGGTTGGGCTTCACGCCGCGGTGGAAGGGCGACGACAAGAGCCACCGAATCGAGCTCGAGGTCCTCCGGCCGGGCCTCGAGGTGCGCACCCGCCAGGGCTATGTCGACATGTCCCGCCAGACCGAGATCTCCTACGCGACCGAGAGCGCGCTCATCTTCGGTGATTTGCCGGGAGCGCACCCTCTGGGCCTCGAGCTCGGCGCCATGCCGCAGAAAGGCCGGGGCAGGGTGACGCTGCCGCTACGGTTGACCATTCCCATGGATGCGATCACCATGCTGCCGCGCAAGCGCCGCTACGTCGCCGAGCTCGAGCTGCGGGTCGCCCTGGTGGACGACGGCGGCAATCGAAACGACATGCCGGTCATCCCGGTGACCCTCGAGGGCCTGGAGCCGCCGCCACCGGGCGCCCACGCGATCTACGAGACGGCGATCAAGATCCGGCGGCGGCCGCACGACATCGTGGTCTCGCTCTACGACCCGCTGAGCGACACGATCCTGGCCGCCAGCGAGAGACTCGCGCCCGACTCCTGACGCCCGGAACGCGAGGATGCCCGGGGAGGGCGAAGTCCGCCATCAGGCGCGATCGAGCTCCCCTATCGCGGATCTGCGGACGCCGGTTCGACGGCGATCTCCGGGAAGACCTTGCGGTAGGCAATGGTCATCGCGGCGAGGCTGATCGGCAGAATGAAGAAGGTGCCGACGTAGCAGGCCATTACACCCACGAGGCTCAGGACCATTCCGATCAGCGTCAGCCCAAACACGCCCCAGAAGTTACCTGCGACGGCCCTGGCGCTCGCGGCGATGGCGGCGGGGCCGGTCAGTTTTCGGTCCACGATGAGCGGAAAAGCGAAGATGAAGAATGCGCTGACGACCACCATCAGGGCGAGGAACAGGACGACGGCGAACACGGCTCCCAGTGAAGCGATGGCGGGGGCGGCGGCCTGGGCGCCTTCCGCCTGTGAGGAGGCTATCGTCATGAACACGCTGGCGAACATGAGCACGCAAACGGGAATGAAGACAAGCAGCATGATGCCGGTCATGATCAGGCTGGCGATCAGGCTCGGCACGAAGAGATCGAAACCCTTGAAGAGGAGATCGAACTCGAAGTCGCGGCCGCGGTACCTTTCCAGAAAACACATGTAGAGACCGCACATCATCGGCCCGATCAGAACGACCGGCACCGCACCCCCGATCATCATGCCCACGGCCGAGACCCCCAGCAACAGCCAGTACTTCCCCGAGACCAGCTCGATGGCCTGCTTGTAGCAGCCGACGGGGTCGATCTCCACTTTGCGGATGGCCACCGCTTCGCTCATGTCGGAATCTCCTTCAGCCGGAAAGTTAGCATGGAGGAGATTCTCGGCCCGCCGGCGCGAGCTTCCTGTACAAAGCGTTGACCACCACCCGGCGGCCCTTCTCGAGGTCGACGCGGACGGTCTTGCTGGGCACGGCCGGCTCGAGGGAGCGGTCGGCCATCTCGGCATCCAGGGTCGGGGCGTCCACCAGATAGGTGCGGCCGGAGGAGAAGCCGCTGTAGACGCGCGGCTCGCCGGGAACCGGGTGGATGCCGGTGCCGTGCAGGTCGGTTTCGGGCGTGAACAGCGCGACCAGGAGACGGCCGCCGGGGGCCAGCACCCGGGCGCTCTCGTCCAGGGCCCGGCTCCACTCGCGGCTGCTGGAGGCGCAGTGGAAGATGCCGAGGGCGACGACCAGGTCGAACGCGGCGTCGGCGAAGTCGCCCAGGTCGTCCATCCGGCCGTGGTGGACCCGGAGCCCGGCTTCGCGCTCGCCGAGGATCGCCGCGACGCGTTTGCGGGTGTGGGCGACCATCGCCCGCGAGCCGTCGAGGGCCTGGAAGTCGAATCCGCGCGTCGCCAGGACCACCGTGTTGCGGCCCGCGGCGCAGCCCAGGTCGAGCACGCGTTCGCGCGCCGGGGTGCCCCACCGATCGAGGATCTCGAGCAAGCGGACATCGGGATCACGGCGGGCGAACTTCTCCACCGACTCTTCGGCTTCCCAGATCGAAGCTGCCCCGGTCCCGGTCTCGGTCATGGACGGGACTATGACAGAGCCGCGCCGACTGAGCTGCTTGGCGTGAGTTTCTCGCGTTGATCAGTAGGGGGAGAAAGGGGATTCGATGAACACGAGAACCTCGCTCCGCGCCGGCCAGTCCACCGCCGTCATTCTCGACTAGCACGCGCTACTGAAGGTAGCCCAGCGCCCGCAGCGCCCTCTCGGTCTCGGCGCCGATCTCGGCCTGCTCCCCGGTGAGCCGGTGTTCCCGGTCGAGGAGCTTCCTGGCCACCATCGTCCGCAGGAAGTCGCGCATGACCGGGAAGCGGCTGGCCAGGTTCCGCCTCTCCAGTGGGTCGCTTTCCAGATGGTAGAGCGGAGTCGGACCGACCCTTGCCTCTCGCGCCTGGGAGAGGAGCTTCCAGCCCCGCCAGATGACGCCGAAACGGGCCGGTGGGTTGAATTGCACATAGACAAAGGCCGGATCGTCGGCTGCCGGCCGGCTGGGGCCGACGAACAGGGGCAGCAGGCTCTCGCCCTCGAGCGGTCGCGGCGCTTCCAGCTCGAGCAGCTCGAGCAGCGTGGGGAGGATGTCCGCCTGCTGCACCAGGCTGGGCTCGCGGCCGGTGCGATGGTCACCGGGCAGCCGGACCAGTAGCGGCACGCGCAGCGACTCCCGGCTCAGCAGAGCGCCGTGCCGCCAGGCACCGCGCTCGCCGAAGTCCTCGCCGTGGTCGGCGACCACGATGATCACCGCGTCACGCAGCTTGCCGGACTGCTCGAGGGCCGCCATCAGCTGGCCGAAGCCGCGGTCGTTGGCGGCGATCTCGCCGTCGTAGAGGGCCTCGAGCGCGGCCAGCGTCTCGCCGGCCTCGGCCCGCCGGGTCACCTTGTGGTTGAGCCGATTCAACACCTTGTTGGTGCGGGCGGCGAACTCGGCGGGCACGCCGGGCGACCAGCGCTCGAACTCGCCGGCCGGAGGCAGGTAAGGATCGTGCGGGTCGAGCGTGTGCAGGTAGAGGAAGAAGGGGCGATCGCCGTCGAAGGCGCGCAGCCATTCGGCCGCCCGGGCCGCGACCTCGTCGGCGTAGGTCTCGATACCCAGCAGCGTCAGCTGGTCGAATCCCTGCTCGAAGCCGAACTCCGCCGCGATGCTCGGATTGGTGCTGAAGCCGACCGTCGCGTAGCCCGCTTCGCGCAGCGCCTCGGCCAGGGTGAAGGCGCCGGCGGGCAGCTTGTCCTCGCGGGTGATCGCCTGGTGCGAGGGCGGCCACAGGCCGGTGAAGATCGAGGCCACCGCCGATTTGGTCCAGGAGGAGTTGGCCGTCGCGTTGTCGAAGACCAGGGCCGACTCGGCGAAAGCGTCGATCGACGGCGAGACGGGCTTCTCATAGCCGTAGCACCCGAGCCGGTCGGCCCGCAGCGAGTCGATCAGGTAGACCACGATGTCGGGGCGCTCGACCTTGCGCAGCTGGCGGATGCGGCTGCGATCGAGGGCCGCGGTCGACGCGGCGACCTCCTCGCCCGGGTCGACCCAGATCGCCGGCCTGCCCAGCGCCATTGCGGAGTTCCGATTCTCGGCCGCCAGGGTCAGTCGAACGACCTGCGGACCCTCAGCCTGCCACTCGATCTCGGTGCGGCCGCGCTCTCCCGGCAGTGTGGCCAGGAGTTGCCTCTCGCCCGCATGAGGCGTCAGCCAGACCCTGAGGGTGCCGCCCTGGCCGCCCTGCGGCCGCACACCTTCGAACACGAGGCGCGCGGCGGCCGGCATCTCGAGCGCGTAGTGCACCCGAACACCGGAGGGGATGAGCAAGATGCCGCCATCGGCGCGGGCCCGGGGGGCCTGGTCGTCTCCGGCGGCGGGCTTGGGCGCGCGCTGTCGGGCGAGAGGGAGCTCTTCGATGAAGTCGAACCGGACCGTGGCCTCCGGCTCTGGCGAGCCGCACCCCAGAGCGATCAGGGTGACGAGGCCGAGCGCCAGGACGCAGTAACCGGCAGAGTCACCGGCTTTGCGCATGGAAGTACTCTCTCGCTTCCCGGATGGCGTTCAGGAGACCCGGCCGGTTCTGCCGAATGGTGTCGACGTCCACTGGCGCTGAGGCCACGCGGTCGGCCAGCCCCTGGATGTTGTCGTCGGCGAGCGACGCCTCCAGATCGTCCAGGATCACGATCCAGGACCGCGCCAGCCGGCGCGCCTCGTCCCTTCCGCTCAGGGGTGGGGTGTTGGCGACGGAGATGTAGATCGGCGCGGAATGAGCCAGGGACTGCCGGGCTACCGGTTGGCGACGTTTCTGGCCGATCGCCCGGATCGCCAGCCAGCCGGATTGCCTGACCTCGTGTTGAAAGCGACGTGCGATCCGAGAGCCCCGCCGTTTTCCCACCGGAAACGTCCGCACCACGACACCGTCCTCGACGAGCTCGAGCTCGGAGACGTTGTCTCGCTGCCACTCGAATTCGACAGCCGCCGTGACGTCGACCGTCCCCTGCTGGGCGAGCTCGATCGTGGAGCCCATCGGCCGATCGTCGACTCGGAATCTGAGCATCGGGCCGTTGGTGACGAAGGTGCGCCCGGCCCGGACGGCGGCGATCCACTTCTCCACCGTGAACCGGCCGCCGACCCTGGTGTAGAAACGTTCCCTGCCCGGGTAACTGTCGCCCCAGGGATAGTCGGTGCCGGCGGTCGGGGACAGTCGAAACCCGGTGTTGAGGATCTTGTACCAGATGTCGTAGCGGCTCTGTTCGAACTGGAGGACCTCGAGGAAATCGAGCAGCCCGTGGGGCAGCACCAGGCTCAGGCCGAACTGGGCCCCCGCGTGCTGGCCGAAGTGGCCGAAGCCGTTCAGGGCGCCCTGCCGGCGCCCCTCGGCGAAGAACCTGGTGAAGTCGAGATACTCGTCGGGGTAGTGGATCGGCGAGTCGGTCCCGAGGATGATGGTGTGTCCCAGAAAATGGGCTCGGGGGTTCTCCTGGCCGGAGACCAGGATGTGGTGACCCTGCCCATGGCGGCCGCTCTTGCCGTGAGCGTACTGCGGAGCGAAGTCGAAGGCCGTGCTCGAGCCCATCTGCAGGAGGTTGGCGACGTGGATGTCCTCCGCGGCCATCCACTGATGCAGGCCAGCGTTGGCTTCCGGAGTGGGCCGAGGCAGATGGAGGTGATCGTCGGCGCTGTACCAGCCCCTCCGGGGCATGTCGACCCAGCGGGTCAGCTCGACCTCGAGCCGGCTGGCCTCGCCGGCGGCGATCCCCAGCTTCGTTCGTACCTGCCGGTACTCCAACCCCTTCCAGACGCCCAGGCGATAGGTCCCGGGCGGCAGGGACAGGCTCGAGCGCCCCGTGCTGTAGAACTGGTCGGTCCCGGTCTGCGGATTGGGGAACCTACGGGTGACCTCGAACTTGGAGTCGATGGGCGCGGTGGAGCGGGGCCGGGGCGCCTCGCGCAGGACCGGCAGGGCATCCCGAGCCACATGGCCCTTGCCCCTCGCATCGAGCAGCTCGACCCGGGCCGGCACGGCCTCCCGGGTGGAGGCGTCGAGGATGACGAGGGTCAGCTCGCCGTTCTCTGGCGGCGGCCGAGACGCATCGGGGGGTGCGCAGCCGGCAAGCGGCAGGAGAAGGCAGAGGCCGATGTCCCGAGCTGAGAGCCGCCGTTGGAGCACGCGTGGGAGCCTTGTCCTCAGACCCGGCTTACGGTCCCTGGTCTTGGGTCGCGTCATAGCCGCGAAAAACGAGAGTGCCCGCCGAGTCCTTGAGCACGTCGACTCCCGTCGGCAGCGCTGGTTCGGGATACCCGACGTTGGTCTCCGCCGTCTCCCTCAACATCCGGGGATCGCGGTACTGGATGCGCAGGGTCGCTTTGCCCGCGCCTGCCGGTTCGTTGGGCGAGCAAGCCTCCCAAATCCGGACTCGATCTTTGTGCCCTGGCGGCTGGGTCGGGGTCTTCGGGAGCTTGAACCTGAGTGGTTCCAGCCTTCGTTTGCCCTCGACCAGCTTCGAGAATCGAAAGAGCTGAGCCCGGAGCTCCGTCGGGCTGGGGGGAATGGCGACGAGAACGCAAAGCTGCCCTTCCTGTCGCTGGAAGATGAGGCGTGCTGCGGGCGTTTCGTTGCCCAGGCCCACGAAGTTGTCTGCCATCGTGTCCATCCGGACGGTCTGAGCGTCGGCGGGAACCGCCGCCATCGCCCCGATCACCGAAGCCGACAGAAAGAGGGCGGCAGCCAAAGAGGTCCGCTGGTTTAGACCCCGGATCATGACTTGGGGAGCATAGCCGAGCCCGGAGGCGAACGTCTTTTTGCAGGCATCGTGATGCTATGTTCGACGGGCTGCCGGCCGGCCGTCGCCGGATGACCGACACCCCACCTCTGAGCCGGGCCATCCGCGGATGGCCGAGCCCCCACACCATGACGACGATCGATCCGCAGTCATCCGTCCGGCCGAAGCCAACGACCGCCCTGCTGGTCTTTGCGGTGGCGGCTGTCGTCTGGGCGGGAATGCCGGCCGCTGCCGAGCCGACGTCTCCACCTGGTGAACGCCCGGCAGTCACGATCGAAGAGGCCACCTGGATCACGGTGGGGGCCGATGCCTGGGAGGTCCTGCGCGGCGGCGCCAGGTTCCGCTACGGCGGCCGACCGCTGGTCGAGACCGATCGGCGGGCGGGCATCGTTCTCACCCGCGTTCGCGCCGAGGACCTGGCCGTCATCTCCGGGTTCCTGCACGGGGCGCTGAACCGCTGCTCGGGATTCATGCGGCACGCCAGCCTCGCCGACGCGAATGAGGCGCTGGCGCGCCAGGCGGATCCGGTCGCCCGCGCACCCCAGGTCTACACCATCGACCAGCCGGTCACGGTGGCGCGGCTCGCGGCCGTCCTGGAGAAGGCGCAGATCCACGAGACCATCGAGCGTCTCTCGACCGACTACAACAACCGTTACCACGCGCACCCCTCCGGCGTGGCCGCGGCCCAGTGGATCCACGACCAGTGGCAGGGCTACGCCGCGGACCGCCCCGACGTCTCGCTCGAGCTGGTCTCGCATCCGGGGATCAACCAGCCGTCGGTCGTCCTCTCCATCGCCGGGACCACGACCCCGGAAGAGGTGGTGATCCTGGGCGGACATCTCGACTCGATCTCGTCCAACGGCGGGCCGCGAACCGATCCGGGCTTCATCGCGCCCGGGGCCGACGACAACGCTTCGGGGATCGCGGTTCTGGCCGAGGTGGTCCGCGCCGCGATGCAGGTGGGCTTCCGGCCGCGCCGCACGATCGCCTTCATGGGCTACGCAGCGGAGGAGATCGGCCTCGTCGGCTCGCAGGACATCGCGGCCCGGTACGCGGCCGCGGGCACCGACGTCGTGGCCGTCCTGCAGCTGGACATGACGGACTACAACGGCTCGGTCGAGGACATCGGCCTGCTGACCGACAACACCGACTCGACCCTGACGGCCTTTGTGGCGGACCTGATCGATACCTACCAGCCGGAGCTCGCGTGGACCTCGACCGCCTGCGGCTACCCCTGCTCGGACCACGCGTCCTGGCATGGACAGGGCTACCCGGCGGCGATGTCGTTCGAGGCCAAGTTGGGCGAGCACAATCCCTTCATCCACTCGGTCGACGACACGCTGGCAACGCTGGACGACAGCGTCGATCACGCCCTCAAGTTCGCCCGGCTGGCGGTGGCCTTCATGGCGGAGATCGCCAAGACGGGCTCGTTGAACATCTTCGCGGACGGGTTCGAGTCCGGCGACACGTCGACGTGGACTCGCGTCGCGTCCGGCCTCGCCGCCGGCAGCCTCGTGCAGAGCGACAATCCCGGCGGCGGCGCCTACGCGGCGCGGCTCCCGGTCAGCAACCCCTGCGCCGACGGCGACTATGCCGTCCCGAACGGGCCCATCTCGAGCGATCCGGCGGTCACGCCCTGTGGTGGGCTGACGGCGAACGACGTCGACGTCGTCTCCGGCACCGTGCGCTTTCGGGCCGGGACCGCGATCGACCTCGGCGAGGGCTTCTCGGTCGCCCCGAACGCGAGCTTCGCCGCCGAAGCCGGCGAGACGGTGCTCGGCGCCACCTATCTGCGCGACGAAAGCCCCGCGGCCGTCAAGGAGTACTTCGCCCGCTTCTTCATCGACCCCGACGGCCTGGCTCTGTCGGACGGCGCGCAGCGGTTCGACCATCTGATCGCCTACGACGGCGCGGAGGCCCCCGAGTTCCTGGTCGGCGTCACCTACAACGTTGGCCTGGCGGAGAGGCGGCTCTTTGTCACCGCCTTCGAGAACGACGGCACCGCGCGCACGACCCGCGGCGCGTGTGAGCTGGCGCTGGCCTCGGGCTGGCAGCAGGTCGACGTTCGCTGGCGGGCGTCCGGCGCCGCGGCCGGCGACGTCGAGGTCTCGATCGACGGCGCCGACGCCCAGTCCCTGGCCGCCTGCCTGTCGCTGGCCGGGGGCCTCGACAACGGCGGCGGCGAGATCAGCGCCGTGGAGTGGGGCGCGAAGGGCATTGCCGGCGAGAGTCTGGGCTCGCTGGACATGGACGAGTTCGACTCCTCGGGGGGCTTCTAGCCCTCGCGGTTCCTGGCCGCCGCCGCACGAGGTCGTGCGGGGCCAGCCGCGGCCCCAGGTCGCAGACCACCTCCCACGGCTCGCCGCGCGGCGTGGCCACCGGCCTCGAGTCGAGCACGATCTCCGCCGTGGGCACCTCGCTGCCCACGTTCAACTCCACCAGCTGTGGGCCGAGGAGCAGGCCTAGGAAGAACTTCGCGAACTCGACCATCAGGATCCGATCCGAGAGTGTGGCCCGCCCCCGATCTTCCTACAAAGAGATCCCCACTAGTCCGTTTCTTGACTACTACTAAGTTATGTGTATACTCCATCTCGTAGCTAGCAAGAACCAAACCGGGGAGCGAAGCCGCCATGGATGAGGAAGCGATCGTCAGGAAGTTCCAGAAGGAGTTGAACTCCGGGACCGCCGCGCTGGTGGTGCTGGGATTGATGGACCGGCTGGCCGAGCCGCTGTACGGCTACCAGATCGCCAAGCTGCTGGAGGAGCTGGCGGACGGCCGGTTGCCCATGAAGCAGGGCGCCCTCTATCCGGTGCTGCGCTCGATGGAGGCCAACGGCCTGCTCGAGAGCGAGGTGGCGCCGTCGACCTCGGCGCCGCCTCGCCGCTACTACACGGTGACCGCGGCCGGGAAGCGGATGCTCCAGCGCTGGGTCGCCGTCTGGGGCGCCTCGCGCGAGTTTGTCGACCGGGCACTGACCGGCGGCGCGGCCGAAGCCGCGGGCCATGAGGAGGAGAACGAAGATGTCTGAGCCGATCTCGACCATCCAGCAGTACTTCGATCGCCTGGCCGCCGCCTTCGCCGGCACCGATCCGGCGGTGGCGCAGGATGCGACCTACGACGCACAAGAGTTCCTGGCGGGCGAGCGGGAGACGCTGGCGGCCGAGGGAGCCGCCATCGACAACGAAGCGGAACTGGTAGCGCGGTTGCGGCAGAGGTTCGGCGAGCCAGAGGAGGTCGTGGTGAGCTACCGCGCGACCGAGGTGCAGGTGGCGGCGGCGTTGGCCCAGCACCAGCCGCGCGTGGCGACCAGCCCGGCGGGTCGGATCCTCGGAGTTCTGGCCGAGCCGCGGTCCTACGGTGCGCTCTTCTTCATGCTGCTCTCGCTGCCGCTGGGGATCCTCTCCTTCACCTGGGCGGTGACCGGGCTGTCGCTCTCCGTGGGGCTCGGGGTGCTGATCTTCGGTTTCCTGTTCTTCCTGTTCTTCATGTCGACGGTCCGCGCGGTGGCGCTCGTCGAGTGCCGCATCGTCGAAGCGCTCCTCGGCGAGCGTATGCCGCGGCGCCCATCTGTCGTGGTGCCGAGCGGCGGCTGGGTCGAGCGGGTCAAGTTCTGGGTCACCGACCGGCGGACCTGGTTGACCATCCTCTACATGATCGTCCGGCTGCCGCTGGGCATCATCTACTTCACTGTCGCGACGGTGTTCCTGGTCTTTGCGCTGTCGTTGATCGTCGCGCCCATCGCCCAACTCCTCCTCCCCTTCCCCATCCTGCACGTCATGGGGAGCGAGTACTACCTGCCGTTCTGGCTCCTGCCGCTCCTCTGGCTCGGCGGGGTGTTCGATCTCCTGGTCTTGATGCACCTCGCCCGCGCCATCGGCCGCTGGCACGCGAAGATGGCCAAGGCGATGCTGGCGAGGCCGGGGATTCAGCCAGCTTCAGGACGAAGTCCGGGGGGTCGGCTCTCGACCTCGACCGGGTTCGAGCCTCTACCCCGACGCGGTCCGCTGGTGTCGAACGAGCTGATCGACCGGCTGCGGGAGGACGATCCGGACTAATGCGGGCCCTGCTCGACATCAACGTGCTGCTTGCCCTCTTTGACGCCGACCACGTGGATCGCGCGGCAGCTCGCGCCTGGTTGTCGGCCGAGATGCGGGCAGATACGGCATTGCAGTAGAGGATTGGTGAGAAAATGCAGGCTAGACTCGGTCGCGTCGCCGAGATTGCGAGGACGGCAGCGGCCGATGGGATCGGGCAAGAGAGCAGAGAGGTGCCTCAACTGCGGCCGCGACACGGGGCCGCGGTTCTGTCCGCACTGCGGACAGGAGGCCGAGATACGCCAGGGGCCCCTGCTCGACGTCGGACGCGAGGTGCTGGCGGACTGGCTGTCGCTGGACAGCCGGCTGGTGCGCTCGCTGCGGGCGCTGTTGCGGCCGGGGCGGTTGAGCGAGCTCTATGTCGAGGGCAAGCGGGCGCCGTTCCTGCGGCCGTTCAGGCTCTACCTGCTGGCCAGCCTGGTCCTGTTCTCGACCGTCCTGACGCTCGAGGCGCCGGTCGACACGGGGCTCGAGCTCAGGGTCGGCGGCAAGCTGGTGGGGGCGGAGAGTCGCGACAAGGTGCACGGTAGCCTCGAGTTTCTCGGCGGCAAGGGGCCGGCCCGGTGGATACTCGCGCTGGCCGGCGAGCGGGTAGATCGCCTGCTCGAGCTGCCGCGGCAGGAGATCCTGGATCTGCTCTTCGCCGGCCTGCGCCGCATGCTGCCGACGGTGTTGATCTTCTTCGCCCCGTTTCTGGCCCTGGGCCTGAAGCTCCTCTACGTCCGGGGACGGGCGAACCGCAGCCAGTACCTCGAGCACCTGGCCTTCTCGCTCCACTTCCAGAGCGCGCTCTTCTTTGCCCTGTCGCTGGCATGGCTGATCACCCGGCCGCTGGGCGCGGAGATCGTCGCCAGCGCCATCGCCTACGGGGTGACCGGTCTGGTGATGATTCTCGTCTACCTGCCGGTGTCGCTGCGACGCTTCTACGGTCAGTCGTGGCGCTGGACCGCGCTCAAGACTCTGGCCGTCCTCTTCGTCTACTCCCAGCTGCTGGGCCTCGCGGTCGATCTGTCGGTGCTGGTCGGGATCTGGGACGTCTAGCAGCCAGCCCAATGGTCGATTCAGCAAGGGACACCGGCTCGCGGGACGTCTTCCTGCCCGCGACGCGTGCCGAGGCCCTGGCGCGGCTGCGGGCGTTTCTGCCTCGCGCCGGGGAGTACGCGGTGCGCCGGAATCACGTCGAAGAGGGGCACGAGAACGTCTCACGCCTCTCCCCGGCGACCCGCACCCGGCTGCTGCTCGAGGCGGAGATCGCCGCCGCCGCACGCGCCGAGTTCGCTCCGTCGGCCATCGAGGCGTTCGAGCGCGAGGTCTGGTGGCGAACCTACTGGAAGGGCTGGCTCGAGATGAGGCCCGGCGTTTGGCGGAGCTATCGCCGCGACCTGGCGGCTCTCGGCTGGAGCGATCGGGCTCGGCAGGTGGCCGCTGGCGAGAGTGGGGTGGCGATCATGGACTCGTTCGCCCGCGAGCTCATCGCGACCGGCTATCTGCACAATCATGCGCGGATGTGGTGGGCGGCTTTCTGGATCCACGTCGAGAGGCTGCCCTGGCAGCTGGGCGCCGACCATTTCCTGCGTCATCTGCTCGACGGCGACGCGGCCTCGAACACCCTCTCGTGGCGCTGGGTGGCGGGGCTTCACACCCGCGGCAAGAGCTATCTGGTGAGGCGATCGAACCTCGAGAAGTACGTCAGCGCGCCGCGGCTCGACGGCGCGCGCGCGGGGATCGACAGGCTGGACGACGCCACGACGCTCGACCTGCCCTTCGAGGACCCGCCACCGCCGGAGCGCATCGCCGAGAGGCCGCCGGCGCCGTTCGAGGGCGCCTGGGGGCTATGGGTTCACGACGAAGACCTGCTGCTCGAACGCTCGCCGCTGGCGGGCCTCGCGCCCGCGGCCGTCGCGGCTTTTCTGCCCACCGGGCTGTGGCGGGAGCACCGCTACGGGGCGGCCAAGAAGCGCTTCCTGCGCACCGCGCTCGCCGACGGCGTCGCCCGGGCGGCAGAGCACTTCGGCCTCGCGGCGAAGCCCCGGGAGGAGGCCGAGCTCGCCGCGGCCATCGCCGCCTGGGCCCGCGAAGCCGGGCTCGCTACGGTGGTCGCCATGAGGCCGTTGGTCGGTCCTCTCGCCGACCGGGTCGAGGCAATCGAGCGGCAGCTGGGCTCGGCAGGCGTGCGGCTGGTACTGGTACGTCGCCCCGAAGACGTAGAGCTGATGAACCAGGCAACGGCAGGATTCTTCGGCTTCTGGCGGAAGACGAGGTCGCTGCGCGAGCGCGTCCTCGAATCGATCGCCACCGGTCCGGCCTAGAATGAAGCCGAGATGACCGCCAAAGCCACCCGAGTGATCGCGACCTTCAGGGCCAAACCCGGCAGGGAGGCGGAGCTGCTGGCCGTCCTCACGGCGCTGATCGAGCCGACCCGGGCCGAGCCGGGCTGCCGGCTCTACGAGCTGTGGCGCAACCGCCAGGACGGCACCGAGCTGACCTTCGTCGAGGAGTGGTCGTCGGACGAGGCGCTCGCCGCGCACGCCGCCAGCGACCACATCGCCGAGGCGCGGGCGCGCTACCCGGAGCTGATCGCCGAGGAGGTCAGCCTGCGCCTCTACGACCTGGCCGGCTAGACACCGACCGCCTGGTCTTGCCCAGCGGCTCGCCCCAAGCGCTACTCCTGCCGCGGCTGACAGAACGTGCGCTTGCCGTGGCTCCCGGCAACGGCCAACCCCGAGGAGAAGCGATGAAGGCAGCATGGTACGAGCGGCAGGGCCCCGCCGCCGAGGTGCTCGAGGTCGGCGCGATGCCCGATCCGCAGCCCGGCCCGGGCGAGGTGCGGCTGCGGGTGGCGGTCTCGGGGGTCCATCCCGGCGACGTCAAGAAGCGGGACGACACCTTCGCCACCGGCCGCGCCTGGCCGCGGGTCGTCCCGCACAGCGACGGTGCCGGCCGGGTGGATGCCGTCGGCGAGGGAGTCGACCCGGCCTGGATCGGCCGGCGGGCATGGTGCTGGGGCGCTCAGAGCTACCGGCCGTTCGGCACCGCGGCCGAGCTCGTCGTGCTGCCGGAGGCGCGGGTGGCCGAGCTGGCCGACGGCGTGCCGTACGAGGAGGCGGCGTCGATCGGCATCCCGGGCATCACCGCCCACCGCGCGGTCGACCTTGCCGGGCCGCTCGATGGCAAGACGGTTCTGGTCCAGGGAGGCGCTGGAACGGTGGGGGCCTGCGCCGTCCATCTCGCGAGCCGGCGGGGAGCCAGGGTCCTGGCTACCGTGCGCAAGCCCGAGCAGGTGGCGGCGGCCGGTCGCGCCGGAGCCAGCGAGGTGATCCTGGCGGACGAGGGGCTGGAGCCTCGCCTGCGCGAGCTCGCGCCCGAGGGGATCGATCACGTGATCGAGGTCGCCTTCGCCGCCAACATCGAGCTCGACCTGGCTGTGCTGCGCACCGGCGGCAGCATCGCTGCCTACGCCACGAACGCGCCGCGTCCCGAGATCCCCTTCTGGCCGCTGGTCTTCGACAACATCCGCATCGACTTCCTGGGCAGCGACGACTTCCCCGCGGAGGCCAAGGTTCGCGCCGCCGGCGAGCTGTCGGCCGCGCTGGCCGAGG
The DNA here is from genome assembly GCA_963781065.1 of Thermoanaerobaculia bacterium. Classification (GTDB taxonomy): domain Bacteria; phylum Acidobacteriota; class Thermoanaerobaculia; order Multivoradales; family JAHEKO01; genus CALZJC01. Next base: position 567,460 of record CAWAET010000004.1, read on the forward strand.
GCTGGCGGCCGTTCGGCGCCTTCGATCGCCATCCCCTGACCGCCATCGCCGCGGCGCACGAGCAGGTCGAACGGGGCCAGCCGCGGGGCAAAGTGGTCGTCGAAGTGGCCCCGACGGGCTAGCGCGTGGTCGTTTCCGGGCCGGCTCCAGGGCTCTTGCCGAAGTACCTGCCCAGCCACAGCCAGAAGCCGACGAACGCCAGGGTCGACACCAGCACCATCCCGGGCACGCTGTCGAGGATGCCGATAGCCTTCATCTCTTCGAGCTGATCGGCCGGTACCTGCATGGCGTCGTAGATCCGGGCGAGACCGTCGCCGCGAAACGTGACCCAGGCGCTGGCGCCGTTGACGGCCATGAGCACCAGCGCCCCGAGCCAGGCCCAGCGCTCGCCGCGGAAGTAGCCCCAGGCCAGGAAAGCCGCCAGGCCGCCGACGACCATGGCGTAGACCCAGGCCGACGCGCCCGTCAGGAGCTCGCCGAAGAGCGGCACGGGGGTGCCCATGAGGGGCGCCAGGACGAAGCCCGCCATCGACCAGAGCAGAATCCCGCCGGCCAACACCGGCAGCGGGTAGCGGTCGGTCCACCGCGGCGCGGGGTCGTGGTGCTCACAGGTGGCCTTGACGTGCGGGCTGCGGTAGAAGAGGACGAAAGCCCCGGGCACGATGAAATAGATGAGGCCCACGGCCACGAACATGCAGCCGATCGCGAAGAAGACCGCGCCGTCTTCGCCGCCGGCCTGGTTCCTCATCTGGGCCGCCATCGACGGCAAGATCATCAACAGAAAGACCGTGGTCAGGACACCGACGACCAGCCCCATCCAGGCCAGAACCAGCGTCAGCGCCCGCGCCCAGCGGCGGCACTGGATCGAGCCGATCCCCAGCCACGCCGTGCCGGCGGCCAGCGCGACGTAGAGGGCGGCGGAGACCGCGAACAGCGCCAGCGACCCCATCTCCGCCGCGTCCAGGAACTCGGAGCCGAAGATCATCAGCAGCTGCAGTCCGGCCATGCCCAGCAAACCCAGGGCGATCAGCAGCTGGACGATCCCGAAGAGGATCATGCCGACCTTGCGGTCCTTGAAGCTGGGGGGCCCTGGCGTCGGATCGTGCTCGTTCATCGCTCTTCTCCTTCCTGCGCGGGGTGGGCGACAAGACTGACGCGCCGCCAGGTGCGCGGCGCCTGGCGATGGTCTTGCGGTTCGATCCGCAGCCAGCCCCGCTTCGAATACCGGGTTGTGGATGGATCCTAGCGCACGACCCCCGGGAACACGCTGCCCGGCCGGTATGATCCTCAGCGACCCGGACAACGGCGTGGTCCGCCTCGGCTCCGGTTGAAGTGCAACGGAGAAGGAGATACGAATGCGCGAGGGTTCACCGCTGTGCGCGGCCCGGTCCAACGCTGATGGCGCCGGCGAAGTACCCGGACGGTCAGTCCCCTGGCGACCGATCGCGGCCGCGCCGCGCCTCCTCGCCGTTCTGTGGGTCCTCCTCCCGCCGGCGCTCGGCGCCGTGACGCCCGGCCACCGCTTGCCGACCGGGCCGGAACGGCCGGTGCGCGAGCGGACGGTGGACGTTCAGCACCTGACCGCCGACCTCCGCTTCGACATGGACCGGCAGACGGTCTCGGGCGAGGTCACGGTGCGGCTCGCGCCGCTGCGCTCGGGCCTCGACAAGGTTTCCCTGGACGCCGCCGGCCTCGAGATCCGGCAGGTGCAGATGCTGGTCGAGGCGCGGGGGTTCGAGTCGGGGAGCGCGGGGCCGGCGGCTTTCGATCTCGCGCACGCCGTTGAGGGCCGGCAGTTGGTGATCGAGCTGCCCGACGGCGTGCCGGCCGGTCGCGCCTTGACCCTGCGCATCGCCTACTCGGCGGCGCCCAAGGCGGGTCTGTACTTCTTTCCGGCCACCGAGCGCCGCGCCGCCCAGGCCTGGAACTACGGCGAGGGCGGGCTCCACTACGGCTGGTTGCCGCTCTACAACGACACCAACGACCGGTTCGCCGTCGAACTGGCGATCACCGTCGACCGGCCCTACGTGGCGCTGGGCAACGGCACCCTCGAGGAAACGCGCGACAACCCCGACGGCAGCCGGACCTTCCGCTGGGTGCAGGAGGAGGAGATCCCCAACTACCTGCTGGCGCTCGACGTGGGCGAGTTCGTCGAGGTGCCGCTGCGGGCGGCGACGGTCGGCGACCGGCAGGTGCCGCTGAGCGTCTGGACGGCGCCCGGCGAGGAGGACGCCGTGGCGCACACCTTCGGCGAGACGCCGCGGATGGTGGAGTTCTTCTCCGAGCGCTACGGCTACCCCTACGTCTGGCCCAAGTACGACCAGGTCACCCTGCGCGACTTCGACTGGGCGATGGAGACGGCGACGATGGTCGGCTTCAGCGAGACCTACGAGCGCCGCGAGGGCGACCCGGTCGACTCGCAGCCCTCCTTTCACCAGGCATGGCCGGGCTGGACCACGAGCGACACCATCGCCCACGAGCTGGCGCACCACTGGTTCGGCGACCTGGTGACCTGCCGGTCGCTGGGCTCGTTGTGGCTCAACGAGTCGTTCGCCACCTACTCGCATACCGTCTGGACCGGCGAGGCGCGGGGCGAGGACGACCTCACCTACCAGCGCTGGCGGTACCGGGACGCCTATCTCGACCACGTCCGCGCGACCGGCGAGGTGCGGCCGCTCGAGTACCTGCGCTACGAGGCCCCCGGCGACATGTACCAGGAGGAGACGACCTATCTCAAGGGGGCGCTGATCCTGCACATGCTGCGCCGCATCGTCGGCGACGAAGGGTTCTACGGCGCCCTCTCGAGCTACCTCGAGCGGTACGCCTTCTCGGAGGTGACGGCGACCGACCTGCAGGCGGAGATGGAACGGCACACCGGGCTGAACCTCGCCGCCTTCTTCGAGGACTGGATCGTCGGGGGCGGCGGCCACCCGGCGCTCGAGGTGTCGTACCGCTGGGCGCCGGAACGGCGGCAGGTCGACCTGACGGTCAAGCAGGTGCAGACCGACCTGCCGTTCGAGAACCTCTTCCGGCTGCCGGTCGAGGTGGAGGTCGTCACCGCGGATGGGGCCGCCAGTCACACGGTAGAGCTCGACGACTGGACCACCCGGGTGTCGCTGCCCGCGGCGAGCCGGCCGCTGGCGGTGGTCTTCGACAAGGGCAACTGGCTGGTGGCCGAGCTGGCGGTCGGGCGCTCGCTCGAGGAGGTGCTCTACCTGCTCGACAACGGCGATCTGGCCGCCCGCCTCGAGGCGGCGCGCCAGCTGGCCACGGACTTCCCGCGCCGGCCGCAAGCGGCGGCCGCGCTCGGCCGGCTGCTGGCCGACCCCGAGGCCCACTGGGGGCTGCGGCAGGAGGCCGCCCGCGATCTCGGGTCGATCGGCGGCGACCCCGCGCGCCGGGCCCTGGTCGCGGCCGCCGTCGACCCGGATCGGCGAGTGCGCCGGGCGGTGGCCGTGGCCCTGGCGGAGGTCGCCGGCGATCAGGCGGCGGCGACGCTGCGCGCCCGGGTCGAAAGCGACGAGGCCGAGGACGTGGTCGGCGCGGCGGCCTTCTCCCTGGGGCGGATGCGTGCCCCCGGCGCCGCCGACTTCCTGCGGCGCCAGCTCGACCGCGAGTCGCGCTGGGCGCACGCCATCCGCCTCGGCGCCCTGCTGGGCCTGGCGGAGCTCGAGGACCCCTCGCTGGTGCCGACCTTCTCCGCCTACGTCGGCCCGGCCTATCCCAGCCCGGTGCGGCTGGCCGCGCTGGACGGCTGGTTCGCCGCCGCCCGGGACCTGCCGCCCCTGGCCGCGCGGCTGCGCGAGCTGACGGCGGACGGCAACCTCGCCGTCCAGGGGGCGGCGATCGAGAAGCTCGGGCAGCTGCACCGCGCGGAGGACCTGCCGTTCCTCGAACGGCTCGCCGCCGAGGAGCTGAACGAGAACCTGGCCCGGGCGGCGCGTGATGCGGTCGAGCTGGTCCGGGCGTTCAACTAGAGTGCCCGCATGCACCCGGAGAGGAAGCTGACGAGCCGGTGGAACTCCTCGTCGTAACGCTGTTCCTGCTGGTCCTGCTGCTGCTGGCCGTCGGAGCCCTGGTCTACGCCCGGCTGCGCGACCGCCTCGACGGCGCCGAGCGGCGGCTGGGCGACATCGACGCCGAGCTGTACAGACTGCGGCGCGGGACGGGCACGGTTGCCGGCGAGGCGGCGGACGCCGAGCGCGAGCGCCCCGAAGTCGCCGCCCCCAAGGCTGCCCGCGGTGCGGCGGTCACGGCGGCCGCAAGCGCGGTCGAGCAGGCCGTGGAAGCGCCGCCCGAAGCTCTGGTCCCGCGGCCGGGCGAAGGCGCGTTGGTCGGAGAAGACCCGGCCGAGCCGCCGCCTTTGCCGGCCGCCGAGCCGACCCGGCCCGAGGCGGAGGCTGCCGCGCCGCCATCGCCGCGCTCGAAGCTCGTGCAGATCGACTGGGAGCGCTGGATCGGCGTCCGCGGCGCGGCGGTGCTCGGCGGCGCGGTGCTCGCGCTGGCCGCGATCCTGTTCCTCAAGTTCTCGATCGAGCGCGGGCTGATCCCGCCGATCGTGCGGGTGACGTTGGGGATGGTTGCCGGGCTTTGCGCCGTCGGCGGCGCCGAGGTGCTGCGCAAGCGGGCCTATGGCGCCACCGCCAACTCGCTGTCGGGCGCCGGCATCGTCATCCTCTACGCCTCGATCTGGGCGGCTCATCGCCTCTATGACCTGATCCCCGTTCCGGTGGCGCTCGTGCTCCTGGTCCTGGTGACCGTTGCCTGCGGCCTGCTCTCCTGGCGGCACCGGTCGCTGGTCATCGCCACGCTGGGGCTCGTCGGCGGATTCGCCACGCCCTTCATGCTGGCCTCCGAAAGGGTCAACCCGATCGGGTTGTTCGGCTACATCCTGATGCTCGACGCCGGGCTGCTGGCCCTGTCGCGCAAGCGGGGCTGGCCGCTGCTGTCGCACCTGGCACTGGTGGGCACCCTGCTCTATCAGGGGATGTGGATCTTCGGCGAGCTGGAGGCGGACCGCCTGCTGCTGACGCTCGGCATCCTGGCGGTTTTCGCGGCGCTCTTCGCTGCCGCCGGCGGCATGCGGCGACCGGCCGACGAAGAGCGGCGGGAACGGCGGTTCACCGCGGTCGCCGGCGTCTTGCTGCCCTTCGCCTTCGCTGTCTATCTTGCGGCCCGGGCGGACCTCGGCGAGCACATCCTGCCGATCGCCGCGCTGCTGCTGCTGCTCTCGGCCGCGGCCTGCTGGATGGCCCGAGTCCACGGACTGCCGCTGCTGGCGCCGGGGGCCGCCGCGGCCAGCGTCGCGGTGGTCGCCGTCTGGGCGGCGCGGACCGAGATCATCGGCGCGACGATCTGGGAAGCCGTTGGAGTGGCCTCGGCGCTGGCCCTGCTCTTCTACTTCTTCGACCGCGCCGAGGCCGCGGCCGGCCGGGCCGAAGCCGGACTGGCGCGCGGCGGCTCGGCGCTGGCCGCGGCGGGCTTTCTGCTCGTGCTCCTCGGATCGGCCCTGCGGTCGCCGGCGGACCATCTCTGGCCGTGGGCGGCCGGCTGGCTCGTCCTGAGCCTGCTGCTCGTGCAGCGGGCGCGGTCGGCCGGCGACGGGGACCGGTTGCGGCTCATCCCGCCCCTGGCGGCCGGCGCCGAGGTCTTCACGTTGGGGGTCTGGCTGGCCCAGCGCCAGGCCGCCGTGCCGCTGGCCTGGGAGGTCGCCGGGGTCGCCGTCGCGCTGGCCGTCTTCTACCACCTGCTGGCGCCCGAGCTGCCCGGGGAGGAGCGCCGGCTGTTTGTCGTCGATGCCGCCCGCAGCGCCGCCTTCGTCGCCGCCGCCGGCCTCTTCTTCGTGCTCGCCCTGGCGCCGCTGGTGTCGCCGGCGAGCCCGATCTGGCCCTGGCTCGCCGGCTGGGCCGTGCTCGCCGGTCTGCTGGTGAATCGTGGCGGTGCGGCGGCGCGCGGCTATCGCCAGGTGGTCGCCGCCGGCCTCTTCGGATTCTGCTTCCTGCTCTACTACCTGGCTCGCAACCAGTTCGATGCGCCGCCACGGGCGGCGGTCTTCTTCGGCCTGGCGCTGGCGGTCGCCATCGGCTTCCAGGGCCTGGCGCTGGCCCGGCGCTCGAGCGCGGCCGGCCGCCAGGCGGAGGCGGCCGCGACGCTCTATCCCTGGCTGCTGCTGTTCGCCCTGATGCTCGACGTCCACAACGCCTACCTGCCGGGCGGCTTCTTTCTCGCCGTCGGGCTGTTCCTGGCCGGGCTGGTTGCGCTGTCGGCGACGCGGTATCCGAGCGGGGCGGTCTATCTGGGCGTGGTGACGACGCTGGCCCTGGTCCACCTGTTCTGGACGACGGTGTCGCACCGGGCCGGGCCGGAGACGATCCTGACGGCGCTCGGCATCCAGGCCGCCGCGGTGCTGCTCTTCACCTTCTGGCCGTTCGTCGCCGGACGCCGGCTGGCGGACAGCCGTTGGGCGCTCTACGGGTCGGCGCTTGCCGGGCCGCTGTGGTTTCTCTCCCTCAAGCGGCTCTTCGAGCTCCGTTTCGGGGCCGGCGCCATCGGCCTGCTGCCGCTGTTGCTGGCCGTCGCCGCTCTGCTGGCGGCGCTGGCGGCGCGACGCCTGTGGGCCGCCGCCGCGACAGAGCGCCGCCGAGCCCTGGTCTGGTACCTGGCGGTCACCTTCGCCTTTGTCAGCGTCGCCATCCCGCTGCAGCTCGACAAGGAGTGGATCACCGTCGGCTGGGCGCTCGAGGGCCTGGCCCTGCTGGCGCTGTGGAAGCGGCTCGACCATCCGGGGCTCAAGTACCTGGGCCTGGCCCTGCTCGCCGCCGTCACCTTGCGGCTGATCGTCAACCCCGCCGTCTTCGGCTACTACCCCCGATCGGGCCGGCCGATCTTCAACTGGCTGATGTACACCTACCTGGTGCCGGCGGCGAGTCTGCTGCTCTCCGCGCGGCTGCTCGCCGCCCTGGAGACCGCGCGGCTGCTCGGGTGGGAGGAGCGTCTATATGGCCTGCGCCGGCCCATGGGCGCCATCGGCTGCGGCCTGGCGGCGATCCTGATCGGCTTCTGGTGGATCAACCTGGCGGTCATCGACTACTTCTCGGTGGGCGGGTCGCTCGACCTCTCCTTCGAGCGGCTGCCGGCGCGCGACCTCTCGCTGTCGCTCGCGTGGGCCCTGTACGCGCTGATCCTGCTGGCGGTCGGCATGGCCCGGCGCAGCGTCGGCCTGCGCTGGCTCAGCCTCGGTTTCCTCATCCTGACCATCGGCAAGGTGTTTCTCTACGACCTCGGGGAGCTCAAGGATCTCTACCGGGTGGCCTCGCTGGTCGGGTCTGGCCGTCTCGCTGCTGCTGGTCTCGCTGGCCTACCAGCGGTTCGTCTTCGGCCGGGACCGGCAGGAGGAGGAAGAGACAGAAGAAGAGGGGGCGGAGCCTTGAGACGCCGGGCCGCCGGCCGGGCCGCGTGGGCGGCCCTGATCGCCGCGACCGTCGCGCTGCCGCCGGCGTCGCCGGCCGCCTCGTCGCGGCCGGACCTGCGGAGCCTCTTTCCCAACCGGGCGGCGATCTTCGTCGACCAGCCGGGACTGTCGCGGCTGGGGCTGCCGCCCGAGATCCTGGCGCAGTGCCGGCCGGACCTCGCCGATCTGCGCATCATCGATCGCCGCGGGCGCGAGGTTCCCTACCTGGTCGACAGCGGCCCGCCGCCCGATGAGATTCTCGAAGAGCGCGTCGTCTTCGAGCCGCGGCTGCTGGCCACCTCGCGCCAGACCGAGCGGAGTGAGTCGGCGCCGGATCTGCAGCGTGAGACCTACGAGCTGGAGGTGCCCACCGGCGAGGGGCGGGACTGGGATCTCGTCATCCAGACCCCCCGGCCGCGCTTCGTGCGGCGGTTCGAGCTGCGGGCCGTCCGCGAGGGCGAGGAGCCGGCGGCGATCGAGGAGGGCTCGCTGTTCCGGTTGCCCGACCCCTTGGGGGAGCGGCTGCGGGTCGCGGTGCCGGGACTCGATGCCGACCGGTTGGTCGTGACCTTCGAAGGCCAGGGGGACTTCTTCCTCGAGCCGTCGTTCCGCTTCGAGGCCAGCCGGGTGCTGCCCGAGCGCGAGCAGTTGCGCGTCGATCTCGCGGTGCGCAGCCGCCGCAGCCGGAACGGCCGCACCACGGTCGAGCTCGAGCGCCCGCGCGGCCTGGTGCCCGATCGACTGGCCGTTGCCACCGCCACCGGGACCTTCAAACGGCGGTTCGAGGTCTGGGACGAGGGATCCGGCAGCGCCGCCGTGTCGCTGGGCGCCGCCACGCTCTACCGGTTGGAGGGCGTCGACGGCGTCGAGAAGACCGAGTTGTCGCTGACGGCCGCCGCCGGCGACCGGCTGCGGGTCGTCATCGACGACGGCGACAGTCCGCCGCTCGAAGAGACGGTCTTCCAGGCGGTGCTGCGCCGGCCGTCGCTGGTCTTCTCGCTGGGGGAGACCGGATCGGACGCGGCGGCCGGGCATCTGCTCTACGGCGGCGGGCGCGCCTACCGGCCGCGCTACGACGTCGCCGGTCTGCTTCAGGCCGAACGGCGGCAGCTCGCCGGCGAGCAGGCGCGCATCGGGGTCGAGCTGCGCGACGTCGCCCGGCTCGGCTCCGCCCGGCTGGGGCCGCCGGCGGCCAACCCGCGGTGGGACCCGAGCCCGGCGCTCGCCTTCGCCATGCGCCCCGGTACCGAGATCGCCATCTGGCCGTTCGGCTACCGCCGGCCGGTGGCGGTCCCCGAGACCGGCGAGGGGCTGCTGCGGCTTCCTCTCGACGCCGAGACCGTCGCCAGGTCGCGGCCGGACCTGGCGGACCTGCGGCTGGTGGACGCGGAGTCGCGCCAGTGGCCCTACCTGCTCGATCGGACCGCCGCGCCCCAGCGGCTGGCGCTCGAGGTGGGCGAGCCCGACAGCGAGGGCGGTGATTCGACCTACGCGCTGCACCTGCCGGCCGGCCCGTTGGGGATCGAGGGCCTGCTGCTCGACGGCCCGGCGCCGTACTTCGATCGCGCCTTCGAACTGCTCGGGAGTCGTGGCGAAGCCGGCAGACAGCCGCGCACCTTGGCCCGCGGGCGGCTCACCCGGCGGCCCGAGGATGGGGGAGAGCTGCTCATCCCGGTCGGCGGCGGTCCGGTCGAGACGCTCGAACTGCGGGTACTCGACGGCGACGACCCGCCGCTCGAGTGGACGGCGGCGGCGGCCCGGGTCGCGCTGCCCGATCTGTTCTTCGTCGCTCCGGAGGGCGAGTACACCCTGCTGTTCGGCAACCCGGACGCCCGCCGGCCGCGCTACGAGCTGGAGCAGGTCCGGGATCTGGTCCTGGCGGTCGACTCGACCCGGGTCGTCGCCGGCGAGGTGGGGGAGAATCCCGGCCGGGGCCCGTTCGCCCGCTTTCGCGGCCAGGGCGGGTGGCAGCAGGCCTTGCTGTGGGCGGTCCTGGTGCTCGCCGCCCTGGTCCTGGCCTGGCTCACTCTCAGGCTGGCGCGGCAGGATTCCGCGTCCGGCTGATCTCGTCGTCGCCGCCGACCTGGGGCTTGCCCGCGCCCCGCCTTTGGGCCGCCCAAACAGGTGGCGCGGTCATTGGCGAGTCGGGCTAGGGTCTTTGAGCAGCGTCGCGACGTCATTCCGGAGAGGCTCGACGGTCGGCGGCCCGGGAGGCCGATGTGTATCTAGAGACAACCCCGTACGGCTTCCGGCTGAACGCGCCGGGCCGGCCGCTCGAGCGCTGGGAGCTGCCGCCGCCGGCGCCCGCGCCGGGCGAGGTGGTGGTGGAGGTGGCGGGCTGCGGCGTCTGCCACACCGACGTCTCGTTCGCCGTCGACGGAGTCCCGACGCGGCATCCGCTGCCGCTGGTGCTGGGGCACGAGATCTCGGGCCGGGTCGTGGCGGCGGGTGGCGACGTGGCGGACTGGATCGGCCGCGCGGTGATCGTGCCGGCGGTCGTCCCCTGCGGCGCCTGCGACGCCTGCGCGGCCGGCCGGCCGACGATCTGCCAGCGCCAGTTCATGCCGGGCAACCACGGCCACGGCGGCTTCGCCACCCATGTGACGGTGCCCGGCCAGGGGCTTTGTCCGGTGCCGGAGGTCCTTCCCGACGGCCTGTCCCTGGAGTTGCTGTCGGTGGTCGCCGATGCGGTGACCACGCCGCTGGAGGCGATCCGGCGCGCCGGTCTGGCGGCGGGCGACGTGGCGGTGTTCGTCGGCGCCGGTGGCGTGGGCGGGTTCGGCGTCCAGATCGCCGCCGCGCTCGGCGCCGTGGTGGTGGCGATCGACGTGGACCGCTCGCGCCTCGATCTGGCCGCGGCCCACGGGGCGTCGCTCGCCCTGGATGCCGGCGAGATGGACGGGCGCGGGCTCAAGGCGGCGATCCGCGATCTGGCGGGCCGCGAAGGGCGCGCCGGTTGGGGCCTCAAGATCTTCGAGACCAGCGGCACGGTCGCCGGCCAGCGCACCGCCTGGGCGCTGCTCGGTCCCGGGGCGCACCTGGCGGTGGTCGGATTCACCGCCGAGAAGCTGGAGCTGCGGCTCTCCAACCTGATGGCGTTCGACGCCACGGCCCAGGGCAACTGGGGCAGCTCGCCGGAGCGCTACCCCGAGGCGCTCGAGCTGGTGCTCGAAGGCAAGGTGAAGCTCGGCCCGTACGTCGAAACACACCCGCTGGATCGAGCGCCGGAAGTGCTCCAGGCGGTGGCGGAGCACCGCCTCTCGGGGCGAGCGATCCTGGTCCCCGGCCTGCCGGCGCCGTGAAAGGAGCATCCGTGAAGAGCCACGATTTGACCGACAGGTTCGAACCGCGCGAGCTGCTCTACGAGCATCGGCCGGTGCGCGATCGCCAGGGCGATCCGGTCGCGGGCCTGCACAATGTCTGGATCACCCTGAACAACCCCCGCGAGCTCAACAGCTACACCACCGAAACGGTCAAGGAGGTGATCCTGGCCTTCCGCCGGGCGTCGAACGACCGCGCGGCGGTGGCCGTGGTCTTCACCGGCGCCGGCGACCGGGCGTTCTGCAGCGGCGGCAACACCCGCGAGTACGCCGAGGTCTACGCTGGCGCCCCCGCCGAGTACCGGCAGTACATGCGGCTGTTCAACGACATGGTGTCGGCGATCCTCCATTGCGACAAGCCGGTCGTCTGCCGCGCCAACGGCATGCGGGTGGGTGGCGGTCAGGAGATCGGCATGGCCTGTGACTTTTCCATCGCCAGCGACCTGGCGGTGTTCAGCCAGGCGGGGCCGAAGCACGGTTCGGCCCCGGACGGCGGCAGTACCGATTTCTTGCCGCTGTTCGTGGGTATGGAGAACGCGATGGTCTCCGGCACGCTGTGCCGTCCGTGGAGCGCGCACCGCTTCTACATCCTGGGCGGGCTGACGCAGATCGTGCCGGTGCTCAAGATCGAGGACCAGTGGCTGGCCAATCCGCTCGTGGTGACCGATCGCCAGCTCGACGAGTGGGGCCGGCTGGTGCTGGGCGACTGGAAGACCGGCGAGGAGCGCAAGGCGGCGAAAGAGCTCCTGCGCTCGGGCACCGTCGACCTGAGCCTCCTCGACGAGGCGGTGGACGAGCTGACCACCGACCTGCTCTACACCATGCCCGACTGCCTCACCAAGACCGTCGAGAGCCTGCGCAAGCACAAACTGGTGCACTGGGACCGTAACCGGGAGACCAACCGCGCCTGGCTCGCCCTGAACATGATGACCGAGGCCAATGCCGGCTTCCGGGCTTTTCACCACGGCACGAAGGAGGCGCGGGAGGTGGACTTCGTGCGGCTCCGCCAGCGCCTGGCCGAGGGCGCGCGCTGGAACGAGGGGCTGATCCGCGAGGTGGCCCCCTGGGTTGCCGGGTCGCAAGAGGGCGCGAGTTGAGCGGCGAGCGCGCCACCCTCGAGCTGGATCATGACGGGCGGGTGGCGAGAGTCCGGCTGTCGGCGCCCAAGGCCAACATCCTCGATCGGGCCATGATTGCCGATCTCGACCGGATCTGCGACGCGCTGGCTCCCCACAGGGGCCTTGTCGCCATCGTCCTCGGTGCCGAGGGGCCGATCTTCAGCTACGGCGCGAGCGTCGAAGAGCACCTTCCGGGTGAGATCGAGTCGGTTCTGGCCGAGCTCCACGCGCTGCTGGGCCGGTTCCTCGAGCTGCCGGCGCCGACCATCGCCGCCGTGCGCGGCAGCTGTCTCGGTGGCGGCCTCGAGCTCGCCCTCGCCTGTGACCTGATCCTCGCCGAGGAGGGCGCCCGGCTGGGCCAGCCCGAGATCAAGCTCGGGGTCTTCCCGCCCGCGGCCTCGGCCCTGCTGCCGGCCCGGATCGGTGCCGGTCCGGCGGCCGCGTTGATCCTCACCGGCCAGACCTGGACCGGCAGGCGGGCCGCCGAGCTTGGCCTGGTGAGCCGCACCGCGCCCGACGGCACCCTCGAGGAGGCGCTCTCGCAGTGGCTCGCCGAGGACTTCCTGGACCGCTCGCCCGCGGCCCTGGCGCAGGCGGCGCGGGCGACTCGGCGGCCGCTTCGTCGGGCGGTCGAGGAGGAGCTGCCGCGGCTCGAGCGCCAGTACGTCGACGAGCTGATGGCCCAGCCCGATGCGGTCGAGGGCATCCGCGCGTTTCTCGAGAAACGGCCGCCGCGCTGGCGCCGGGGCGGCCGGGAGGCATGAGCCCGGAGCTCACCGACCTGCTCGACCGGGTTCGCGGCCTCGCCGAGGACGTCGACCTGGCGGCGGTGCGGGCCTGGAAGGAGGCGGCCCCGGGCCGCAAGGCGGTCGGGCACATGCCGATCTACGTGCCGCGCGAGCTGATCCATGCCGCCGGCATGCTGCCGGTGGGTGTGGTGGGGGCCGGCGACCGGCTCGAGATCATCCGCGGCGACGCCTACTTCCAGAGCTACATCTGCCACATCCCGCGCAGCACCATCGAGCTGGCGCTGACCGGGCGTCTCGACCCGCTCGACGGGATGCTGTTCCCGTCGATCTGCGACGTCATCCGCAACCTGTCGGGCATGTGGCGGATGTTGTTCCCGGACCGCTACGTGCGTTACGTCGACCTGCCGCAGAACTTCTCGCTGGCGGTGGGGGGCGCCTTCTGGCGGCGCGAGCTGGCGGAGCTGCGAGCCGATCTCGCGACGCTCGCCGGCTGCGCCTGTGGCGACGAGGAGCTGCGGCGCAGCATAACGGTCTACAACCAGAACCGGCGGGTGATCCGCGAGCTCTACGAGGCCCGCAGCAACTCGCCGTGGATCCATCCCGCCTCTGAGGTCTATCTGGTGCTGCGGGCGGGCAACGTCCTGCCGCCGGAGGAGCACACGTCTCTGCTGCGCCGCTATCGGCAGCTGGCGGCAGCGGAGACCGACCGGCAGGAGCAGGATCTGAGCCGCGTCGTCGTGGTGGGCACCTTCTGCGAACAGCCGCCGCTCGGCCTGCTGCTGACCCTCGAACGTGCCGGCTGCTCGATCGTCGACGACGACCTGCTGCTGGGCCTGCGCTGGCTCACCGACGACGTGCCCGAGGACGGCGATCCGCTGGATCGGCTGGCCGCCGCCTATCTCGAGTCGAGCTGCCAGACGGCGTCGGTCTACCAGCCGGAAGGACGGCGCGGCGGCTGGCTGGTGGAGTCGGTGGCGCGCAACGCCGCCGAGGGCGTCATCTTCTGTGCGCCGAGCTTCTGCGACCCGGCGCTGCTCGAGCAGCCGATGCTGGTCGACGCGCTCGACGCGGAGGGGATCCCGCACACTCAGTTCAAGTACTCCGAGAACACCGGCCAGTTCGCGGTCATCCGGGAGCAGGCCGGCACCTTCTCGGATTCGATCCGCCTGTGGAGCGAAGCATGACCACCAGCACGCCGCAGCGCCCGAGCGAGATTCCCAAGGAGCGGTCGATGCTGCTCCAGAAGGAGATGATCGGCGGGCACTATCGGGACCTGGAGGAGGCCCGCGAAGCCGGGCGCAAGGTGGTCTACACCTTCGTGCCGGGCAACTTGACCGAGCTGATGCGCTCGTTCGACGTGCTGCCGTTGCTGCCCGAGATCAACGCCTTGCAGTCGGGCATGCGGAAGCTCTCCGGCGGCTATATCTCGGAGGCCGAGAAGCACGGGCACAGCGAGGACGTCTGCACCTACGTCAAGTGCGACATCGGCATGTTGAAGAAGGGCAACGTGGGGCCGACCGGCAGGCCGCTGCCCGAGCCCGACCTCCTGCTGCTCTCCTACACCGGCTGCTTCACCTTCATGAAGTGGTTCGAGCTGCTGCGGCAGGAGTACGACTGCCCGGTGGCGATGCTGCACGTGCCCTACCAGGCGCGACGGCGTAATCCACGACCACCACCGCGACTACATCGTCGAGCAGCTCGAGACCGAGGTGATCCCGAAGCTGGAGCAGGTCACCGGCCGGCAAGCTTCGACAAGGACGGGCTGCGCCGGCAGCTGGCGCTGTCGGCCCAGGCCGAGGACGACCTCGTCTGGGTGTTGGAGCGCGCCAAGAACAGGCCCTCGCCGATCGACGCCTACTTCGGCGGCGTCTACTACATCGGGCCGATCTTCACGGCGTTCCGCGGCACGCCGGAGGGCGTCGAGTACTACCGCACCTTGCGCGCGGAGATCGAAGCGAGCGCTCGCCGCCGGCCGCGGCCCGATCACGCCCGACGGCGAGATGGAGCGAGGAGCGCTACCGGCTGGTGGTGGAGGGGCCGCCGAACTGGACCAGCTTCCGCGACTTCTGGAAGATGTTCTACGACGAGGGCGCGGTGGTGGTGGCGTCGACCTACACCAAGGTCGGCGGGCTCTACGACCGCGGCTTCCGCCACGACCCCGAGCGGCCGCTCGAGTCGCTGGCCGAGTACTGCCTGGGCTGCTACACCAACCTGAACCTGCCCTCGCGGGTCGACATGATCTCCGACTACATCGACGAGTACCAGGCCGACGGCTTCTGATCAACTCGTCAAGAGCTGCAACTCGCTTCAGCGCCGGTCAGCTCCTGATGCTGCGCGAGGTCGAGAAGCGCACCGGCAAGCCCGGCGGCGTTCATCGAGACCGACCTGGTGGACCCGCGCTACTTCTCGGCCGCCAACATCAAGAACCGGCTCGAGAGCTACTTCCAGATGGTCGAGCAGAAACGCGGCGGCGCGCGAGCGGCATGAGGATCTTCATCGGCATCGACCTGGGCTCGACCACCACCAAGGCGGTGATGCTCGACGAGAGCGGCGCCATCGCTCGGCCGCGGCATCACCAACACCCGCAGCAACTACGAGGTGGCCTCGCGGGTGGCGCGGCAGGAGGCGGTGGTCGCGGCGCGCTTCCGTCTCCTGCACGACGGCCTGGCCACCGGTGCCGGGCTCGAGGACCAGGCGGCGGGGTTTCTGCCGCTGCTCGAGCGCACCTTCCGCCGGGAGCAGTATCGCGACCAGCTGGCCCGGCTGCGAGAGGAGCTGCAGCGGGCCGCCGCCCGCGACCGGCACCGCGAGCTCGGCAGCGAGCTGCGGCAGGTCGTCGACGCGATCGCCGAGGCGATGGACGGGCGCGCGGCGAAGCACTTCGGTCCCCTGGCGGTGCGCAAGAGCGATTTCTTCCGCGATCTGGCGGGTGCCGACTACATGGCCCTGGCCGAGCGCCACGCCGAGCCCGACGGGATCGACTTCGAGCTCCTGAGCGGGCTGTTCGACCGGGCGATCCTGCGGGTCGAGAACTCGGCCCCGACGAGCATCGGTGCGAGGAGCTCATCGGCCGGGCGCTGGATGCCGCCCTGGCGGCCTCGCGGCCGCGCGACCGCGGCACCGGCGAGGCGCTGTCGCGGCGCCGGTGGCGCGGGCGCGCGCCATCGAGCTCGAGGAGATCGCCTACGCGTCGGCACCGGCTACGGCCGCGCAGCGCCTGCCGTTCCCCAAGGAGCAGATCCGCTCGCGAGATCCTGTGCCACGGCCTGGGCGCGCACGTCATGTTCCCGGCGACGCGCACCGTGCTGGACATCGGCGGCCAGGACACCAAGGCGATCCAGGTCGACGAGCACGGCATCGTCACCAGCTTCCAGATGAACGACCGCTGCGCCGCCGGCTGCGGCCGCTATCTCGGCTACATCGCCGACGAGATGAACCTGGGCCTGCACGAGCTCGGGCCGCTGGCGCAACGAGGCGACCTGCACCGTGCGGATCAACTCGCACCTGCACGGTGTTCGCCGGCGCCGAGCTGCGCGACCGGCTCTCCCTGGGCGAGAGGCGCGAGGACATCCTGGCCGGGCTGCACCGCGCGATCATCCTGCGCGCCATGTCGCTGCTGGCGCGCTCGGGCGGCATCGAGGAGCAGTTCACCTTCACCGGCGGCGTGGCCACGCAACCCGGCCGCGGTGGCGGCGCTGGAGCAACTGGTGGCCGAGAACTACGGCGAGCGGACGATCAACATCTCGCCGGACTCGATCTACACCGGGGCGCTCGGCGCGGCGCGCTTCGCCTGGCGCGCCGACCCGAGAAGGCGGCATGACCGGCAGACGGCCAGCTGTTCACCGCCGGCATCGACGTCGGGTCGAGCGCCGTCAAGACGGCGATCGTCCGCATGGCCTCCGCCGGCGACGAGGAGGTCCTGGCCCTGCGCACCGATCGGATCCGGCGGCGGGACCTGCGCAAGGTCATCCAGGAGGGCTATCGACGCTGGCGCTGGCCGAGGCCGGGCTCGAGCCCGAGCAGATCGCCTATGTCGCCAGCACCGGCGAAGGGCGAGCTGGTCGACTTTCGGCACCGGCCACTTCTACGGCATGACCACCCACGCGCGCGGCGCCGTCTTCCTGGACGCGCGGGTGCGGGCGGTGCTCGACGTCGGCGCCCTGCACGCCCGCGCCATGCGTATCGACGAGCGCAGCAAGGTGCTGGGCTACCGCATGACCAGCCAGTGCGCCTCGGGCTCGGGCCAGTTCCTGGAGAACATCGCCCGCTACCTCGGGGTGTCGCTCGAGGAGATGGGCTCGCTGTCGTGCAGCGCCCGGTCGTCCGAGCCGGTGTCGAGCATCTGCGCGGTGCTGGCCGAGACCGACGTCATCAACATGGTGACGCGCGGCATCGCCACGGCGGACATTCTCAAGGGCATCCACGTGTCGATGGCCGGGCGCTACCTCAAGCTGCTGCGCGCCATCGGCGCCGCGGAGGCGCACGTGCTGATCACCGGCGGTCTGGCCGCCGATGCCGGCCTGGCGGAGGCCATGCGCGAGGCGGCCGGACAGGACGGCCTGGGAATGACGATCCACGCCCATCCCGACTCGATCTACGCCGGCGCGCTGGGCGCGGCGCTGTGGGGCGGGTTCCGTCATCGGGTGCTCGAGCGGCGCGCCGCGGCGGCCCGGAAGGAGGCGCCATGAACGAACCGAACCCGGATGCGCCCGGCATCCTCGAGACCGACGAGGTGCTCGTCCGCACGCTCAGGCTGGCGGACCTCGAAGCGCTGATCGCGATCGACGCCGCCGAGCTGGGACGGCGGCGGCCGCTGTACTTCGAGAAGATGGTGGAGCGGGCGGTCGAGAAGGCCGACTTCCAGGCCTCGCTGGTGGCCGAGCTCGACGGACGCGCGGTCGGCTTCGTCCTTGCCACGCTGTTTTACGGCGAGTACGGTCTGACCGAGCCCTCGGCCTCCATCGATGCCATCGCCGTGCTGCCCGAGTATCGAGGCCGGCGGGTGGGCCAGGCCCTCGTGCGCCAGCTGCTGCTGAACCTGGCCGCCCTGCGCATCCAGAAGGTGCGTACCGAGGTGTCCTGGAACGACTACAGGCTACTGGGGTTCTTCGAGCAGAACGGCTTTGCGCCGGCCGGCCGGATCTGCCTCGAGCGGCAACTCGACCCAACGGCTCCCGGGACCTGTTGAGCCCGGAGAAAAGGAGCTGCAAGAGATGACGACAGAAACCGACAGCAGGCCGCTGCGCTGCACCCGTTGCGGGCAGCTGGCCGGAGACGATGACAAGTTCTGCGCCGAGTGCGGCATGTTCCTGCGCGACGCCTTTGTCGACCAGCGCCTGTCCCTGGCCTGGGCCCACGAGCGCGAAGGTCGCGGCCGGGAGGCCCGGCGCGAGTTGACGCGGTTGCTCGACACCGAGCCCGACCACGTCCTCGCCAATCACTTCATGGGCACGCTCTACTTTCACCAGGGCATGCTCGACCTGGCGGTGGAGAGCTATCGCAAGGCGCTCGAGGGGGCCTCGGGGTTCGTGCTCTGCCACTACGATCTGGGCGTCGCCCTCTACCACCGTGGCAACATGCCGGAGGCGATCCGCTCGTTTGGTCGCTGCCTGGAGATCGATCCGGACTACAACGCGGCGCACTACCGACTGGCGCTGTCGTTGTTCCACGCCGGCGAGCTGGAGAAGGCGCTCGAGCATTTCGAGGCTGCCTCCTCCTTGACGCCCGAGTACCTGATGGCCCAGTACCACATGGGCGTCATTCATGAACGCCGGGGCGAGATCGAGGCCGCCGAGCGCTGCTTCCGCAACTCGGTGGACGAAGCGGTCGACGAGGTGAGCAGCAACTTCCACCTGGCGACGATCCGTCGGGCGCGCGGCGACGAAGATGGGGCTGAACGGCTGCTGCGGACCACCCGCGAGTTCGCCCGCGCAAACGGCCTCCGCGCCGGCGCGCCGGCGGCCGCGGTGACGAGCGCCGCAGAGGACCGATGACGCGGCCCCGCGCCAGCCGCCTGATCTACGACTGGGCCAGAGAGGGGCCGCACCGCGCGGACTGGCCGCGCGGGGTGATGCTCGACGACGAGACGCTGCGGGATGGCCTGCAGAGCCCTTCGGTGACCGATCCAGCCGTCGGGGACAAGCTGAAGCTGCTGCACCTGATGGATCGGCTCGGCATCGAGACCGCCAACGTCGGTCTGCCCGGTGCCGGCAAGCGGCAGCAGGATGCGGTGCTGCGCCTGTGCCGGGAGATCGTCGATCAGCGCCTGCGCATCCAGCCCAACTGCGCGGCCCGCACCATGATGGTGGACATCGAGCCGATCGTGGAGGCGGCGCAGCAGACCGGAGCACGGATCGAAGCGTGCGTGTTCATCGGCTCGAGCCCGATTCGCCAGTACGCCGAGGAGTGGGACCTGGACCACATCCTGCGCTTCACGCGCGACGCGGTGGGCTTCGCGGTGCGCGAGGGGCTGCCGGTGATGTACGTCACCGAGGACACGGTGCGGTCCTCGCCCCGGGATCTGCGGGTGCTGCTGACCGCCGCCATCGACGCCGGCGCCGAGAGGGTCTGTCTGTGCGACACGGTGGGGGCGGCGGTGCCCGAGGGGGCTCTGAACCTCGTGACCTGGGTGAAGAAGCTGATCCTCGAGCTGGGCGCCGTCGTCGGCATCGACTGGCACGGCCACCGGGATCGTGGCCTGGACCTGGCGAACACGCTGGCGGCGATCCGCGGTGGTGCATCCCGGGTGCACGGCACGGCACTGGGGGTCGGCGAGCGAGTGGGCAACACACCGATGGAGCAACTGCTGGTCAACCTGCGCCTGCTGGGCATCCGCGACGACGATCTGAGCTGCCTGCCCGACTATGTCGAGCTCGCCTCGCGGTCGATCGGCATACCGGTGCCGGTCAACACGCCGATCGTCGGCGCGGACGCGTTCCGCACCGCGACCGGCGTTCACGCGGCGGCGGTGATCAAGGCCGAGCGCAAGGGCCAGAAGTGGCTGGCGGACCGGATCTACTCCGGGGTGCCGGCCGCCTGGGTCGGCAGAGAGCAGCAGATCGAGATCGGCCCCATGTCGGGCCTGTCGAACGTCCGTCACCATTTGACGGTTCGCGGCCTGGAGAACAGCCCCGTCATCGAGACGGCGCTGCTCGAGGCGGCAAAGCGCTCGGACCACGTGCTCAGCGAAGAGGAGGTTCTGGAGATCCACCGCACCGCTGCGGCCGGATAGTCGCTGTCTTGAGTGCGCCGCCGGGCCCGCCTTTTCCGGCACCGCGCTAAACCTTCCGAGGGTTCCGAACGTTCTAGTATGCGAGGCCCGGCCTCGCGGGGGACGTTCGTGCTCCAACTGGAAGACATCAACAAGAGCTACACCGTCGGCAGCAACAGCCTGCACGTGCTGAAGGGCATCGATCTGGAGATCGGCGCCGGCGAGATGGTTTCGATCATGGGGCCCTCGGGCTCGGGCAAGTCGACGCTGCTCAACGTCCTGGGCATCCTCGACCGCTTCGACAGCGGCACCTACACGCTCGGCGGGCAGCTGATCGACGGTCTGTCGGAGCGCCGCGCCGCCCGCTTCCGCAACCAGCTGCTGGGGTTCGTCTTCCAGTCGTTCAACCTGATCCCCTTCAAGACCGCGCTCGAGAACGTCGCTCTGCCGCTCTACTACCGGGGAGTGCGGCGCAAGAAGCGCAACGCGGTGGCCGCCGACTACCTCGAGCGGGTGGGCCTGCTGGATTGGGCGGGCCACCTGCCCAGCGAGCTTTCGGGCGGCCAGCAGCAGCGGATCGCCATCGCCCGGGCGCTGATCACCGAGCCGCGGGTGATCCTGGCCGACGAGCCCACCGGCGCCCTCGACACGCAGACCTCGCGCGAGGTGATCGAGCTGCTGCAGGAGATCAACGCGGCCGGCACGACCGTGGTGATCGTCACCCACGAGCACGAGATCTCGGACATGACCGACCGGGTGATCCACTTGCGCGACGGCGTCATCGGAGAGGATCGCACCAACGGCGGCCGCAAGCGCGGCAAGGGCGCGCCGTCGCCGGTGGCAGGCCCATAGCCGATGTTCGACCTCGACCACTGGCAGGAGATCTTCTCCAGCATCCGCCAGAACAAGCTGCGGACCTTCCTGACCGGGTTTGCCGTCGCCTGGGGAATCCTCATGCTGGTGGTGCTGCTGGGCAGCGGCACCGGGCTGGCCAACGGCATCGAGTACCAGTTCCGCGACGACGCGATGAACTCGATCTGGGTCCGCAGCGGCACCACCTCGCTGCCCCACAAGGGGCTCAAGGCGGGGCGCGACGTCCGCTTCACCAACGCCGACTACGACAAGACCCGGCTCGAGATCGACGGCGTCGAGCACATCACCGCCCGCTTCTACCCGCGCGGCGAGCTGGCGGTCAGCCACGGCAAGGAGACCGGCAGCTTCGACATCCGCTCGGTGCACCCGGACCATATGCATCTCGAGAAGACCCTGGTGGCCGAGGGGCGGTTCCTCAACCAGATCGACGTCGACGAGTACCGCAAGGTGGCGGCGATCGGGGTCGAGGTGCAGAAGTCGCTCTTCGGCCGGCGGCCGGCGATCGGCGAGTACATCAAGATCAACGGCCTCCCGTTCAAGGTCGTGGGCACCTTTCGCGACGAGGGCGGAATCGGCGAGGAGCAGAAGATCTACCTGCCGATCTCGACCGCCCAGCGGATCTTCAACGGCGCCGACCGGATCGGCATGTTCATGCTCACCACCGGTGAGCTGCCGCTCGCCGAGACCGAGCGGATGAGCGAGCAGATCACCGCGGCGCTGGCCCAGCGCCACCGTTTCGATCCCGAGGACAAGCGGGCCGTCTTCGTGCGCAACATCAACGAGACGGTGCAGCGCTTCGTCAACCTGATGGCCGGCATCCGCCTGTTCATCTGGATCATCGGTATCGGCACGATCCTCGCCGGGGTGGTCGGGGTCTCCAACATCATGATGATCGCCGTCAAGGAGCGCACCAAGGAGATCGGCGTGCGCAAGGCCCTGGGCGCCACGCCGGCATCGATCCTCGGCCTGGTGCTGCAGGAGTCCGTGCTGATCACCGCCATCGCCGGCTATCTGGGCCTGGTGGCCGGCGTCGCCATCGTCGAGTTCGGCGCCCGTGGGTTGCCCGACTCCGAGTTCTTCGTCAACCCCGGCGTCGACCTGCCGGTCGCCGCCTCGGCGACGCTGGTGCTGATCACCGCCGGCGCGCTCGCGGGGCTCGTCCCGGCGCTGCGCGCTGCCCGGATCCAGCCGGTCGAGGCGCTGAAGGACGAATGAGATGAGCTTTATCGACCTCGACCACTGGACCGAGATCTACGCCGCGCTGGCCAAGAACAAGCTGCGCACGGCGCTTACCGCATTCGGCGTCTTCTGGGGCATCTTCATGCTGATGGTGCTGCTGGGCTCGGGCGAAGGCCTGCGCAACGGCGTCACCTCCGACTTCTCGGGCTCGGCGGCCAACGCCTTCTACATGTGGACCCAGCGCACCACCAAGCCCTACCGCGGCCTGCCCCCGGGGCGCCGATTCGACTTCGACAACGCGGACGTCGAGGCGATCCGCCGGCAGGTGCCGGAGGCGGAGGTGATCGCGCCGATGAATCAGCTGCGCGGCTTCCGCGGCGGCAACAGCGTGGTGCGCGGGCTCAAGTCGGGCGGCTTCCAGGTGATGGGCGTCTATCCCGAGGTGCGCCGGATCGACTTCATGAGAATCCCCGAGGGGCGCTTCGTCAACCGTCTCGACCTCGAGGAGGGGCGCAAGCTGGCGGTGATCGGCACCCGCGTTCGCGAGGTGCTGTTCGAGGAAGATGAGCGGGCCCTCGGCGAGACGATCCGCATCAACGGAGTCACCTTCAAGGTGGTCGGCGTCTTCGAGTCGCTGGCCGCCGGCGAGCAGGGGATGCGCGAGGCGGAGAAGATCTACGTGCCCTTCACCAGCTTCCAGCGCGCCTTCAACTACGGCGACGAGGTCGGCTGGTTCGCCGTCACCGCCCGCGCCGACGTGCCCGCCTCCGAGGTCGAAGAGAAGGTCGCGGCGCTGCTGCGCCAACGCCACCGGGTCCACCCCGACGACAAGCGGGCCATCGGCTCCTGGAACCAGGAGGTCGAGTTCAACAAGATCCAGGGGCTGTTCGGCGGCATCAGCACGCTGGTCTGGCTGGTCGGCATCGGCACCCTGGCGGCGGGGGTCATCGGCGTCTCCAACATCATGCTGATCGTGGTCAAGGAGCGGACCAAGGAGATCGGCCTGCGGCGCGCCATCGGCGCCACGCCGGTCAGCGTCACGCTGCAGATCATCATGGAGGCGACCGTGCTGACCGGTCTGGCCGGCTATGTCGGGCTGATCGCGGGCATCGGCCTGGTCGAGGGCGTCAACGTGCTGCTGACCAGCACCGGCGCCAACGCGCAGATGTTCCAGAACCCGGGCGTCAGCCTGGGCCATGCGTTGACCGCGCTGGCCATCCTCGTCGTCTGCGGTGCCCTCGCCGGCCTCATCCCGGCGCGCCGCGCGCTCGCCATCAGCCCGGTGGAAGCGCTCCACTCGGTTTGAACATCCTGATCACCACACTGCCTCGAGTGAGAACAACATGCTGAAGAAAACTCTCCTGATCCTCCTCGTCCTCGTCCTGGTTGCGGCCTTTGCCGGCACCTTCTGGTTCCTCTGGTCCAAGTCCCAGGATGAGCCGGTGGTCTGGGCCACCGAGGCGCCGTTCACCACCGAGATCGTCAAGAAGACGGTCGCCACCGGCGCGGTGGTGCCGCGCAGGGAGATCGACATCAAGCCCCAGGTGTCGGGGATCGTGCGCGAGATCTACGTCGAGCCCGGCGAGATCGTGGCCGACGGCGACCTGCTGGCCAAGGTCGGCATCGTGCCGAACATGATCAGCCTGTCGAACGCCGAGAACCGGGTCAACCAGGCGAAGATCAACCTCGAGAACGCCGAGACCGAGTACCGGCGCAACCGGCAGCTGTTCGAGGAGGGCGTGACCTCCGAGGCGGCCTACAAGATCTACGACCTCGACCTCAAGCGCGCGCGCGAGGAGGTTGCGGCGGCCGAGGACAGCCTGACGCTCATCCGCGAGGGCGCCCGCAAGACGGCCAAGTACACCACCAACACCCTGGTGCGGGCGACCGCCGCGGGCATGGTGCTGGACGTGCCGGTCGAGGAGGGCGACTCGGTCATCGAGGCCAACACCTTCAACGACGGCACCACCATCGCCACCGTCGCCGACATGACCGACATGATCTTCGAGGGCAAGGTCGACGAGTCCGAGGTGGGCAAGCTGCGCGAGGGGATGGAGCTGGTGCTCACGGTCGGCGCGGTCGACAAGGAGAGCTTCCGCGCGGCGCTCGAGTACATCGCTCCCAAGGGAGTCGAGGAGGAGGGCGCCATCCAGTTCGAGATCCGCGCCGCGGTCAAGCTCAAGGAGGGCGTCTTCGTGCGCGCCAACTACAGCGCCAACGCCGACGTCGTGCTGGATCGCCGCGACGAGGTGCTGGCGATCCAGGAGAGCTGGCTGCAGTTTGACGACGACGGCGCCTACGTCGAGGTGGAGACCGGCGAGCAGCAGTTCGAGCGCCGGGCGGTCGAGACCGGGCTGTCCGACGGCATCAACATCGAGATCGTCGACGGGCTGAACGCCGAGGAGAGGGTCAAGGACCCGAACAGCGCCGCGGCGTAGGCCGGACAGCCGGTTCAACTCGCTGTCGGTCCAGGTACCGACTCCGAGCCGTCCCGCTATTCGCCTGGCGCCGGCCGGCCGGCCTCAGGCGAGCTTGAAGGTGCCCGCCTTCTTGCCGGTGTTGTTCACCAGCACGGCCCCCTCCGGCGGGTTGTTGTGCTTGCGTGCGGCCGTGTCCTTGCGGTAGCTCACCGACGCGTGCACCGGGTCGCCAACCCGGACCACCCGCGACCGGCTCGTGCCGATCTCTTTTTTGTGAACCGAGATCCGCGCCTCTTCCTTCTTCCGGGCGCTGTTGTCTTTGACCACCGCCTCGTCCAGCTTGATGCCGACCCGCTTGGCGTTGGCGAACATCCAGTCGAGGGTGATGCTGGAGAGGCCGTTGTTCTTGTTGCCGCCGCCGATGTCGGAGTGGACGCCGCGGAACCAGCACTCGTGCAGCACGCGGTCGTCGCCGACCGCGGCGACCTGCTCCTCCAGCCGTTCCGGCTTGAAGGCGTGGCGCTGCTCGTCGAGGGCCAGGGCGTGAAAGCAGTGCTCGACGCAGTCCGGCAGGTCGAGGTGCCAGCCGATGTTGGCCGGGATGTCGGGGGCGCCGAAGGCGGCGACGGTGTCCCACAGGCCGAGGAAACGGATCTTGGGGCGCACGACCTTGCCGCCCTCGAGCTCGACTCCCTTGCGGTCGATCTTGTTGGCGAAATGCAGCGCCAGGGCGGCGCCGCGGCTGAAGCCGATGATGTCGATCGTGGTGTCGCCGCGCTTGAAGTTGGCCCTGAGCTTCTTCCGCGCCTTCTGCACCCGTGAGCGGCCGCCGGCGCCGGTGATGCCGCCGATGATCTTGCCCAGCTTGCCGAGCTTGGTGCCGACGCCCTTCTGGTAGAACTTGTTGTCGGTGTAGGCGGAGACGAACCAGACGATGTTGGTGTCCGTTTCGGTACCGGGCTTGTCTTTGTTCCACGTGCCGTCGAATGCATAGAGTGCCATTGGGGCCTCCTTCTGTTGGGTCAGCGGGTAGGGGCCAATGCTAACAGGTCAGGGCCGCGGCCCGTCGGGCGCGCGGACGAGTGACGGCCCCCGGCGCGCTCAGGAACCCGCCGCGGCGAGCTCGGCCCGGAGCATCGACTCCGCCTGCTGCCGTCCGTCGAGCGAAGCGGCCTTGCCCTGGAACAGCGCACCGGCTCCGCCGCCCCGGCCGCCAAGCAGCGCGGCCACGCGCGGGCCGAGCCGCCCGGCATCCAGGCGGCTCCGATCGCCCGCGCCGAGCAGGAAGAAGAGGCCCTTCTCGCCGCTGGCGGTCAGCAGGAAGCCTCGGTCCGGCGCCCGCGCGGCCAGCGCCCGGCCAACCTGCTGCAGCAGGCCGCCGTCGGCGTGGTCGAAGTGGGCGCAGACCAGCGGCTCGTCGCCGGCCGCCAGGGCGTCCACCCTGGCCTCGGCGAGCAGGCCCTCGAGGTCGCGGATCCGCCGCCGCGCCGCGCCGAGTTGAGCCAGCTTGAGGCCGGCGACCTCGGCCAGGCTCTCGTCGTCGCTGTCGAACAGCCCGCGCAGCTCGGCGTTGCGCGCCTCGTGCGCGGCCAGGCGGCGGCGCAGGCGGCGGCCGGCGACCCAGTGGACGCGGGTGCCGCCCCGCAGCCTGTCGGTGCCGAGCAGCTTGACCGCCTCGATCTCGCCGGTCGAGCGCAGATGGGTGCCGCCGCAGGTGTTGAGGTCGATCCCCTCTATCTCGACCAACCGGACCTCGCCCCTGTGGCCCGCCGGCAGGCCCCGGCTGCGGACCTCGAGCTCGGCGTACCGCTCGGGCGAGACCCGGCGGGTGGTGACCGGCCGGGCGGCGGCTATCTCGGCCGCGGCCGCCTCCTCGAGCGCCGCCAGTTCATCGCTCGATAGCGCCGCGGCGTCGAGCTCGATGTCGCTGGTCTCGGCGCCGAGGTGGAACGACCGGGTCGCCCAGCCGAACCGGGTCAGGGCCAGCGCCGAGAGCAGGTGCTGGGCGGTGTGCTGCTGCATGTGGTCGTGGCGCCGCGGCCAGTCGAGCTCGAGGAGCGCCGGGCCGAGCTCCGCCGGCGCCGCGAGCACATGGCGAATCTCGCCCTCGACCCTCCGCACGTCGAGAACCGCCACCCCGGCCAGCCGGCCGCGATCGGCGGGCTGCCCGCCGCCTTCCGGATAGAGCACCGTGTCGTCGAGGATCGCCCAGGGGCGGCCATCGGCCTCGCCGGTGCGGACGACGTCGACTTCGAGCCGGGTCCGGTAGGGGTCAGTCTCGTAGGCGGGGGTCATGGCGGCCGGCCGTCGGTATTCGCGGTCTCGTGACAGTTGACGAAAAGTCTATCTCCGGACCGGATTGCCGCGCCGAGGTGTGTTGCTCCTTCTGGCAAAGAACGCCCGGCGCGAATACGTCCATTGGAGTGTGCAGCCTGCCCGTGCATTCAGGGGGTGCTCGGGTTTGGCCTTACTTATGGAGTACTATCATGTACGGAAGTAAGGAAGACATGGCCAGATCCACTCTTACCTCCAAGGGCCAGATCACGATTCCCAAGGAGATCCGCAGCCGACTGGGCCTCAGGCGGGGTGACCAGGTCGAGTTCCGGGTCGACGATAGCGGGGAAGTGCGGATGAAGCCCGCCCGCGGCCCTGCCGGCCGCGGCCTGGCGGGACTGCTGGCTCATCGAGCCCCAACGCCCGCCGTGTCCGTGGCCGAGATGCGCGCCGCGATCGGCCGTCGAGCCGCGAGCAAGCGCGCCAACGGAACGTGATCGGGCTCGACACCAATCTGCTCGTTCGCCTGCTGGTGCAGGACGACCGGCGACAGGCGGAACGGGTTGGTGATCTGCTTGCGAGATGCGATGAGAACGGCACCCGCTGCCTGGTCACGACCATCGCCCTGTGCGAGCTCGAGTGGGTGCTGAGCTCGGCCTACGGCGTGCCACGCACCGAGATCGCCGACTCGGTGGAGGCGTTGCTGGCGGACGACCTGATCGAGGTCGAGCGCGCGGAGCAGGTGCGCCGGGCGGTACGGCAATTCCGCAACGGCAAGGGCGACCTGTCCGATCATCTCCTGGGAGCGACGAGTCAGGCGCTGGGCGCGGGCACCGTCTACACGCTGGACCGCGAGCTTCGGGACAGCGAGGCCTTTACCCTCCTTTGACCGTCGTCGGCCGGCGCCCCCGCGCCCCAACCGGGCCTCGAACTCGGCCCTGCAGCCTGTTACTGTGGCGCCATTGGAGGAGCCTCGCATCATGTTCCAGAAGCTACGATCGCTCTGTCTTACAACCGCCGCGCTGGCTCTCCTCGCGGCTTGCGCGGAAAACACCATGACCACAACGCCACCTGTCGACACTCCCGAGTCGGAGACCGCGGCCGCCGCCGCGCCGGCTGCCGCTGCCGCGCCGGCGCCGCCCGCGGAGCCGGCCGCCAACCCGCTCCTGGCCGAATGGGCCGGCCCCCACGGCGGGGTCCCGGCCTTCGACCGGATGCAGATCGCCGACCTCGCGCCGGCGCTCGAGGCGGCCATGGCGACGAGCCTGGCCGAGATGGACACGATCGCCGGCGACCCCGAGCCGCCCACCTTCGACAACACCATCGTCGAGATGGAGCGCGCCGGCGACACGCTTTCCCGGGTCTTCACCTACTGGGGGATCTGGCGGTCCAACGTCTCGTCGCCGGAGGTCCGCGAGGTGCAGCAGGCGATGGCGCCCAAGATCTCCGCGTATCGGTCGAAGATCACCCAGAACCGGCAGCTGTTCGAGCGCGTCCGGGCGGTCCACGAGTCCGACGCGGTGAAGACGCTGCGGCCCGACCAGCAGCGGCTCGTGCAGCTCGTCTACGACCGGTTCGCGCGCAACGGCGCGACGCTCGAGGGCGAGGCGAAGCAGCGCTACGCGGAGATCAACGCGCGGCTGGCGGTGCTCCACTCGCAGTTCGGCAACAACATCCTGGCCGACGAGGAGGGCTACGTCGTCTACCTCACCGCCGAGCAGCTGGGCGGCCTGCCGGAGTCGCTCGTCCGGGCGGCCGCCGCCGCCGCCGCCGAGCGCGGCCGCGAGGGCGAGTACGCCATCACCAACACCCGTTCGTCGATGGACCCGTTCCTCACCTACTCGACCGAGCGCGCGCTGCGCGAGACGGTGTGGCGCCACTACTACTCCCGCGCCGACAACGGCGACGAGCACGACAACACCGCGCTGATCACCGAGATCCTCGAGCTGCGCAACGAGCGCGTGCGGCTGCTGGGCTACGACAGCTACGCCGCCTGGCGGCTCGAGGACCGCATGGCCAAGACCCCGCAGCGGGCGCTCGAGCTGATGCAGGCGGTCTGGCCCGCCGCCCTGGCCCGCGTCGCCGAAGAGGTGGCCGACATGCAGGCGATCGCCGACGCCGAGGGCGCCGGCATCACCATCGAGCCCTGGGACTACCGCTACTACGCCGAGAAGGTGCGCCAGGACCGCTACGACCTGGACTCGGACGCGGTCAAGCAGTACCTGCAGCTCGACAAGCTGCGCCAGGCGATGTTCTTTGTCGCCGGCGAGCTGTTCGGCTTCGATTTCGCGCCGGTGCCCGAGGGCAGCGTGCCGGTCTTCCACCCCGACGTCAGGGTCTGGCAGGTCAGCGACCGGGACTCGGGCGACTTCGTCGGCCTGTGGTACCTCGACCCCTACGCCCGGCAGGGCAAGCGCTCGGGTGCCTGGGCGACCGCCTACCGCAGCCACGAGACCTTCAACGGCAAGAAGACGGTGCTGGCGGCGAACAACTCCAACTTCATCAAGGGCGCGCCGGGCCAGCCGGTGCTGATCTCCTGGACCGACGCCGAGACGCTGTTCCACGAGTTCGGCCACGCCTTGCACACCCTCTCCTCCCGGGTGGCCTACCCGACGCTCAACGGCGGCGTGCGGGACTACACCGAGTTCCAGTCGCAGCTGCTCGAGCGCTGGCTGCTGACCGACGAGGTGATCGACCGCTACCTGGTGCACCACCAGACCGGCGAGCCGATCCCGGCCGAGCTGGTTGCCAAGATCAAGAAGGCGGCGACCTTCAACCAGGGATTCGACACCACCGAGTACCTGGCCTGCGCCCTGATGGACATGAAGTACCACACCATGGACCCGGAGGGGCTCGACGCCGACGCCTTCGAGCGCGCCGCGCTCGTCCAGCTCGGCATGCCCGGCGAGATCCCGATGCGCCACCGCAGCCCGCACTTCGGCCACATCTTCTCGAGCGAGAGCTACTCGGCCGGCTACTACGGCTACATGTGGGCCGACGTGCTGACCTCGGACGCGGCCGAGGCCTTCGCCGAGGCGCCGGGCGGCTTCTACGACAAGGAGCTGGCCCGCAAGCTGGTCGACAACCTCTTCGCGGTGCGCAACGCCGTCGACCCGGACGACGCCTACCGCGCCTTCCGCGGCCGCGACCCGAAGATGGAAGCGCTGATGCGCGACCGGGGTTTCCCGATCCCGGGCGAGTAGCTCGCTCGGGCAAGGTCGTCCAGATCTGGGAGCCGGGAGGGGTTCCGGCGCCTTCTCGAGCGTCTCGAGGCCGCCCCGTCGCCCTGACGCGCGGTTGGCGTTCTGCCGCACTGCGGCCCGGAATGCCGCGCCGCAGCGAAATGTTGTAGGATCATGACGCATCGCGGCGAACGCTCCCTTGGGGGAGAGGGCCGCCGCCGACGAGCCGCAAGAGGCCAGCCTCCTGTGAGCTGCCCACGCCATCCACGGACGACCCGGTTCCCGTGCACGCAGGCACGGACTCGCGGCCGTTCACCGTCATCCGCCGTGTTGCCGGCGCCCTCGCGCTGCCGGCCGGGCCCGAGAAGGGAGTCGAGATGAGCGAACCGGGAACCATGACCCTGGGCGAGGAGTCGCCCGCCGCCGCGCCGGATCTCGAGCGGCCGACGCCGCCGTCGCCCGGCGGCGGCTTTCTCTTCGAGCCGGTCATCGGCGACGTGTTCACCCGTGAGCGCTTCACTCAGGAGCAGCGCGATATCGAGAGCATGGTGCGGGACTTCGCCCGCGAGCGGCTCTTGCCGCTCAAAGAGGACCTGGCCAGCCCCAACGGCGAGCTGACGCTGGAGCTGATGCGCGAGGTCGGGAAGCTCGGGCTGACCGGCATCGACATCCCCGAGCAGTACGGCGGCATGGGGCTCGACAAGACGACCTCCGCGCTGGTGGTCGAGGCCCTCACCCTGGGTGGGTCGGCCTCGTGGGTCGTCACCTTCTCCGCCCACGTCGGCATCGGCACCCTGCCGATCGTCTACTTTGGCGACGGCCGGCAGAAGGAGCGCTATCTGCCCAAGCTGGCGTCGGTGGAGTACCTCGGTGCCTATGCCCTGACCGAGCCGGGCGCCGGCTCGGACGTCGCCGCCATGGCCACCAAGGCGCGGCTGGCCGAGGACGGCGAGGCCTTCGTCCTCAGCGGCGAGAAGCAATACATCAGCAACGGCGGCTGGGCGCACCTGTTCATCGTCTTCGCCGACCTCGAGGGCGAAGGGAACACGGCTTTCATCGTCGAGCGCGACTCGCCCGGGCTCAAGACCGGCGCCGAAGAGCACAAGATGGGCATCAAGGGCTCGTCGACGGTCAGCGTATTCCTCGAGAACGTCCGCGTGCCGAAGGAGAACCTGCTCGGGGCGCCCGGCGGCGGCATGCCGATCGCCCTCAACAGCCTCAACGTCGGCCGCTTCAAACTGGGCGCGGCGGATCTGGGCGGCTGCAAGAACGTCATCGGCATGACCACGGCCCAGGCCCTCGAGCGCATCCAGTTCGGCCAACCGATCGCCCACTTCGAGGCGGTGCGACGGAAGTTCGCCGACATGGTGGCGCGCACCTTCCTGCTCGACAGCGCCATCTACCGCGCGGTGGGCCTGATGGACCAGCGGATCTCAGCCCTCGACCCGTCCGCCGCGGACTACCAGAAGCAGGGTGCGGCGGCGCTCGAGGAGTACGCCATCGAGTCGTCGATCGGCAAGATCCTGGGCTCGGAGACCGTCGCGCGGGTGGCCGACCACGCGGTGCAGATCTACGGCGGCCACGGCTTCTCCGAGGAGTATCCGGTGGCCGAGGTCTACCGCGACTGCCGGATCGACCGCATCTTCGAGGGCACCAACGAGATCAACCGGATGGTGATCTACGGCTACTACCTGAAGAAGACGCTGATGGAGGAGCTGCCGGTGCGCCGAGGCGGCGCGCGACTGGCAGCGGCCGGCAACGCCCGCCGACGGGCCGCTGGCCTGGGAGCTCGGCGCCCTCGACGCGGCGCGGCGGCTGACGGTGAAGTGCCTGTTCGAGGCGGTTTCGCTCTACGGCCAGGACCTGCGCAACGCCCAGGTGGTGGGCGAGGACCTGGCCGATCTGGCGATCGGCTACTTCGCCGCCTCGGCGGCGGTCAACCGCATCCTGCGCCTCGATGAGAAGCAGCGCTCGAGCCCCGCCTACCGCGCCCTGGCGCGGCTGTCGACGGCCGCCTTCCTGGAGGAAGCCTGGCGGATCGGCTTCCGCCTGCGGCCGCTGCTGTTCGCCGACGCCTACGGCCGCCGCGACCTGGCCGGGGTGGACGAGCTGCTGGCGGCCCTGCACCTGCCGTTCGACCCGGTGGCCGAGATCCGGGTCCTCACCGACGACCTCTACGAACACGGCGGCTACCGCTTCGACTAGCGGCCGGCCTTTTACGAAGGGAGAGAACATGAATCGCACAACGGTCATCGTCGACGCCGTCCGCAGTCCCATGGGGGTCAAGGGCGGAAAGATGGTCGGCATGCGCGCCGACGACCTTTCGGCACAGGTCCTGACGGCGCTGCTCGACCGGCTGCCGGGCCTGCCTCGCGAGGCCATCGAGGACGTGGTGTTGGGCTGCGCCTTCCCGGAGCACACCCAGGGCATGTTGATGGCCCGAGGCGTGTCGCTGCTCGCCGGTCTGCCGGCGGAGGCCGGCGCCAAGGTGGTCAACCGGTTCTGCGGCTCGTCGATGGACTCGGTGCACCAGCTGTCGCAGGCCATCGTCGCCGGCGACATCGAGTGCGGCGTCGCCCTCGGCGTCGAGGACATGTTCGCCATCCCGATGGGCGGCTACAACCCCTCCTTCCATCCCCGGCTGGCCGAGATGGACTACTACATCGGCATGGGCGAGACGGCCGAGAACCTGGCCCGCGAGCTCGATATCTCGCGCGAGAAGCAGGAGGAGTTCTCCATCCGCTCGCACGAGAAGGCGCTGGCCGCCTGGAAGGACTGCCACTTCTCGCAGGAGGTGGTGGCGGTCCAAAACGGCAGCGGGCCGGTCGATCGGGACGAGGGGCCGCGTGAGCCGGATCTGGAGAAGATCCGCTCGCTGAAGCCCGCCTTCCTCGAGGACGGCACCGTCACCGCCGCCACCTCGAGCCCGATCTCGATCGGCGCCGCCGGCGTCGTCGTCGCCAGCGAGGAGTTCGCGGCGGCGCACGGGCTGCCGGTTCGCGCCAAGATCGTGGCGCGGGCGGTGGCCGGGGTCGACTGGAAGGTGATGGGCAAGGGCCCCATCCCGGCCAGCGCCAAGGCGCTCGAGCGGGCCGGCCTCAAGGCCGACCAGCTCGATTTCATCGAGCTCAACGAAGCCTTCGCCGCCCAGTCCCTCTACGTGCTCGAGAAGACCGGCTGGCCGCTGAAGAAGGTCAACGTTCACGGCGGCGCCATCGCCCTCGGCCACCCTCTGGGCGCCTCGGGGGCCCGCATCCTGGCCACCCTGGTCAACGTGCTCGAGCAGCACGACGGCCGCTACGGGCTGGCGACGATGTGCATCGGCTCGGGACAGGGCATCGCCACCATCATCGAGAGGGGATAGAGATGGCCAGGATCGAGACCGTCGGAGTCTGCGGCGCCGGCACCATGGGGGCGCAGCTCGCCGCCCTGTTCGCCAGCGCCGGCCTGCGGGTCCACCTGCTGGATCTGAAACAAGAGCTGGCCGAGAAGGGGCTCGGCGGGGCGCTGGCGGCGAGGCCGGCCGCGTTCTACCTGAAGCGCTTCGCCAAGCGGGTCACGCCGGGGAACTACGAGGATCACCTGGACCGGATTGCCGAGTGCGACTGGGTGATCGAGGCGATCGCCGAGCGGCTCGACTGGAAGCGCGGGCTCTACGCGCGCCTCGCCCCACATCTCAAACCCGAGGCCTTCCTCACCTCCAACACCTCGGGGCTGTCGCTGGCCGAGCTGACGGCCGAGCTCGATCCGGACCTCCAGCGGCGCTTCCTCATCACCCACTTCTTCAACCCGCCGCGCTACATGCGGCTGGTGGAGATCGTCACCGGCGAGACGACGGATGCCGCGGCGCGCGACGAGCTCGCCGGCTTCATCTCCGAGACCCTGGGCAAGGGCGTCGTGCCGGCCCGGGACACGCCCAACTTCATCGCCAACCGGATCGGCATCTTCGGCATGATGCTGGCGCTCAAGCTCACCCGCGAGATGAACCTCTCGGTCGAGAAGGTGGACGCCATCAGCGGCCCGGTCATGGG
Organism: Thermoanaerobaculia bacterium; assembly: GCA_963781065.1. Taxonomy (GTDB): domain Bacteria; phylum Acidobacteriota; class Thermoanaerobaculia; order Multivoradales; family JAHEKO01; genus CALZJC01. Next base: position 601,266 of record CAWAET010000004.1, read on the forward strand.
GCGCCCCAAGTCGGCCACCTATCGCACCGCCGACCTGGTCGGCCTCGACGTGCTGGCCACCGTCGCCCGCACCTCGTACGAGCAGTGTCCCGAGGACGAGTCGAGGGCCCTGCTGGAGCCGCCGCCGGTCCTCGCCGAGCTGCTCGAGCGCGGCTGGCTGGGGCAGAAGAGCGGCGGCGGCTTCTACCGCAAGGAGGGCAAGCAGATCCTCGCCCTCGACCTGGAGAAGCTGGAGTACGTGCCGCTCGTCAAGCCGCGGATGGCCGGCATCGGCGTCGCCCGGCGGTTCACCGACCTGCGCGCCAAGCTCGACGCCCTGGTCTACAACCCGGACCCGGCCGGCCGCTTCGCCTGGGAGCTGACCATCGGCGCCCTGGCCTACGCCGCCAACCGTCTGGGCGAGGTCACCGACGACGTCGCCGACATCGATCGCGCCATGCGCTGGGGCTTCGGCTGGGAGCTGGGCCCGTTCGAGGTCTGGGACGCCATCGGGGTCGACAAGTCGGTGCGCCGGATGGCGAGCGAGGGCAAGCCGGTGCCGGCGGCCGTCCAGAAACTGCTGGGCAGCGGCGAAGGGAGCTTCTATCACCGCGACGAGGCGGGCCGGAGGCTGGTGTTCGACCCGGTCGCCGGCGCGGCCAAGGTGTCGGCCGCCCCGGCCGGCACGGTGTCGTTGGCCGATCGCAAGGCTGCCGGCGGCGAGGTGCTGCGCAACTGGTCGGCGTCGCTGGTCGACCTCGGCGACGGCGTCGGCTGCCTCGAGTTCCACTCGGCGCTGCAGCCGCAGATGAACCCGGTCGACGGCGCCATCCTCGAGATGGCCGCCGCGGCCCTCGACCGCGCTGCGCACGAGGGCTTCAAGGGGCTGGTGATCTCGCACGAGGGCACCCACTTCTGTGCCGGCGCCAACCTGGCGCTGATCCTCGAGCTCGGGCGGGCGAAGCGGTTCGACGTGATCGAGGCGATCTCGCGTGACTTCCAGGGCCTCACCCAGCTCATCAAGTACGCCGGGTTCCCGGTCGTCGCGGCGCCGTTCAGCCTCTGTCTCGGCGGCGGCTTCGAGATGGTGGCGCCCTGTCGGCAGGTGGTCGCCCTGGCCGAGCTGTACTGCGGCGCGGTCGAGGTGGGCGTCGGCCTCATTCCCGGCGCCGGCGGCACCATGCGTCTGCTGACCCACTGGAGCGAGCGGCTGCCGCCGCGCAAGCTGGGACCGATGGTGCCGGCGCAGAAGGCGTTCGAGACCGTCGCCTTCGCCAAGGTCTCGACCTCCGCCCACGAGGCGGTGGCGCTGGGCTATCTGCGCCAGGACAACCGCATCGTGCTGTCGCGCGAGCACCAGATCGCCGTCGCCAAGGAGATGGTGCTGAGCCTTGCCGAGCGCTACACGCCGCCGGCGCCGCCCGAGCTGGTGCCGGCCGGCCCCGGCGGCCGGCTGGCCATCGAGTCCGCCGTCGACGGCCTGCGCAAGGCGGGCAAGATCTCCGACCACGACGCCCACATCGGCCGCTTGCTGGCCCGCGTCGTCACCGGTGGCGACCGTGCCAACGGCCTGGAGGTGGTGAGCGAGCAGGTTCTGCTCGACCTCGAGCGCGAGGTCTTCGTCAGCCTGGCGGGCGAGCCCAAGTCGCAGGCGCGGATGGCGCACATGCTGAAGAAGGGCAAACCGCTGCGCAACTGAGGCGCCGCGACCGAGCCGCCCGTCCGGCTGTGGACTCTCGACGGCCGGGCCGGCGCCCGGCCGTTTCTTTCGATGGCGATCCGGAGGACGAGATGACGACCGCGGGCCCCGCGCGAAGCTGCGCCATGACGCCGGTGGACGTGGCCTGGCTGCGCATGGACGACCCGACCAACCTGATGGTGGTCAGCGGCCTGCTGTTGTTCGACACTCGTCTCGACTGGTCGCTTCTGGTGGAAACGGTCGAGCGGCGGCTGCTGGTCTTCGACCGCTTCCGGCAGCGGGTCGTCGAGCGCGGCCGGCTGCGCCGCCGGCTCTTCTGGGAAGAGGACCCGCACTTCGACCTCGCGACCCATCTGCGCCGCTACGCCCTGCCCTCGCCCGGCGACGAGGCGTGCCTGCGCGAGGTCGTCGATCGGCTGGTATCGACGCCGCTGCACCCGGAGCTACCGCTGTGGCAGCTCCACCTGATCGAGGGCTACCAGGGCGGCGATGCCCTGCTCGCCCGCATCCACCACTCGATCGGCGACGGCATGGCGCTGATGCGGGTGCTGCTGTCGCTCACCGGGGAGGAAGCAGCGGCCGGCGCCGGCGCGGCGGACCCGCCGCCGGGCGCGGGCACCTCGACGGGATTCGGGGAGCTGGCCGGGGCCCTGGCGCGCGGCGCCGGCCGGCTGCGGCCCGGGCGGCTGCTCGCGGCCGCGGGGCGGGGTGCCGCGGGCCTCGGCGCCGCCGGGCACGTGCTGCTTCGCCCGGCCGATCCCGAGACCGTGCTCCGGGGTGAGCTGGGGGTCGAGAAGCGGGTCGCCTGGTCCGAAGAGGTGCCGCTCGACAAGGTCAAGCGGATCGGCCGGATCACCGGCTGCACCGTCAACGACGTGCTGCTGGCGGCGGTCACCGGCGCGCTGCGTCGCTATCTCGAGGGCCGCCACCCCGAGGGGAGCCCCGGACGGGCCGCGACGCCGGACGTGCACGCCGCCGTACCGGTCGATCTGCGCCGCCCCGACGAGCCGATCTCCCTCGGCAACCGCTTCGGCCTCGTCTTCGTCTCGCTGCCGGTGAGCGTCAAGGAGCCGCTGGAACGGTTGTTCGAAGTGCGGCGGCGCATGGACCGGCTCAAGGCCAGCCCGGAGGCCGGCGTGGCGCTCAAGATCCTGGCCGGCGTCGGGCTCACCTCGGCCGAGGTCCAGAAGCGGCTGGTCGAGTGGGTGGGCGCCAAGACCACGGCGGTGATCACCAACGTCCCCGGACCGCGCGAACGCGTCCACCTGGCCGGCGCCGCGGTCCGCGGCATGATGTTCTGGGTGCCGATGAGCGGCCGGGTCGGTCTGGGCGTGAGCATCTTCAGCTACGCCGGCGGCGTGCGGCTGGGGGTCGCCACCGACGCCGGGCTGGTGCCCGATCCAGAAAGCCTGGTGAAGGGCTTCCAGCGCCAGCTGGGTGGCTACCAGCGGCTGGCCCGGCTGCCCGGGGCGGCGTCGCCGAAGGCGCGCTGACTCACCAGCCCCATCTCTTCAGGCACCAACGCCGCTGCGGGAGTTGGTGAAAAGCTCGGGCTAGAATCTCCGCTACCGTGAGCCAGCCCGCCAGACCTCCCGTGGCCGCGGCCCGGCGCGTTGTGCTCAAGCTGGGCACCCGGGTGGTGACCCATCCCGACGGCCGCGTCGCCCTGCCGCGGATCTTCTCGGTGGTCGAGACCGCCGCGCGGCTCGGCGAGGCCGGGCGCCAGGTGCTGATCGTCAGCTCGGGCGCCGTCGGGCTGGGCATCGAGGCGCTGGGCCTCAGCGGCATGCCGGCCGATCTCATGGAACGGCAGGCCGCGGCGGCGGTTGGCCAGACGCGGCTCATGGGCCTCTACGAGGCGGGCTTCCAGCGGCTGGGCCGGGTCTGCGGCCAGGTGCTGCTCACCCGCGGCGATTTCGAGGACCGGCTGCGCTATCTCAATCTGCGGTCGACGCTCCAGACCCTGCTGCGCCACGGCGTCATCCCGGTGATCAACGAGAACGACGCGGTCTCCACCGAGGAGCTCGCCTTCGTCGAGGAAGGGCGCCGTCAGGCCTTTGGCGACAACGACGGCCTCGCCGCCCTGGTGGCGGCCAAGCTGGATGCCGACCTGCTGGTGCTGCTGACCGACGTCGCCGGGGTCTTCGACCGCGACCCCCGCGCGCATCCCGAGGCGCGGCTGCTGGAACGCCTCGATCTTGCCGACGAACGGGTGGAAGCCTCCGACCGGCCCGGCTCGACGGCGGGCCGCGGCGGCATGCGCCGCAAGCTCGAGGCGGCCCGAATGGTGGCGCGGGCCGGCTGCCAGGCGGTGATCGCCTCGGGAGTCGAGCCGGGCGCCCTCGACCGGGTCCTGGCCGGCGAGGAGGTCGGCAGCTGGCTGCCGGCCGAGAAGGGGCTCGACGGCCGGCGGCGATGGATCGCCTTCGCCGCGGCGACCCGGGGGCGGCTCGAGATCGACGCCGGCGCCGTGCGGGCGCTGCGCGAGCGCAAGGCCTCGCTGCTGGCGGCCGGGGTGTCGCAGTGTCGAGGGCGACTTTCGCACCGGCGACGTGGTCGAGCTGCGCGGCCCCGGCGGCGAGCCGGTCGGCCGCGGGATCGCCTTCTGGGACGCCGACGTCACCCGCGCCTGGTGCGCCGGCGAGCCGCCGGCGGGGATACGCAACCACGACGCGCTGATCGATCGCGACAACATGATCCTGGAGGGATAGCTTGACCTTGTCACCATCCGGCTGCGCCCTCCATTTGCGCTCGGCGGGTCGGAACCGATCCGAGTGAGAGACTCGACCTGATGAGCGAAGAGTCCATGGCCGCTGCGCGGGCGGTGCGCGAGGCGCAGCGGCGGCTGGGCAGCTCCGGCGGCGAGGCACGGGAGCGGGCGCTCTTCAGGCTGGCGGCGCTGCTGCGTGACGAGGCCGACGAGCTGTTGGCGGCCAACCGGCGCGACCTCGCGGCCGCCGAGGCGAATCGCCTGGCGAAGCCACTGCTCGGCCGGCTCGAGCTTTCGCCCGGCAAGCTCGACACCCTGGTCGAGGGCGTCGAGTCGCTGGCCGCAGCCGCCGACCCGGTCGGCCGCGTCCTGCGCCGCACCGAGCTCGACGAGGGGCTCGAGCTGCGCCAGGTCACCAGCCCGATCGGCGTCCTGCTGATCATCTTCGAAAGCCGCCCCGACGCCGCCATCCAGATCGGCTCGCTGGCGATCCGCAGCGGCAACGGCGTGCTGCTCAAGGGCGGTGCGGAGGCGAAGCACTCGAACCGGGCGCTGATCGACTGCATGCGCCGGGCGCTGGCCGACGAGGGCCTGCCACCGGCGGCGATCACCGGCGTCGAGGGCCGCGCCGCCGCCCAGGCCCTGCTCGAGCACGACGAGCTGATCGACCTGGTGATCCCGCGCGGCTCGGGCGAGCTGGTGCGCGCCATCCAGGCCGCGACCCGCATCCCGGTCCTCGGCCACGCCGAGGGCATCTGCCACCTCTATCTCGACGCCGCCGCCGATCCCGAGATGGCGCGCCACCTGGCGCTCGACGGTAAGTGCGGCTACCCGTCGGCCTGCAACGCCATCGAGACCCTGCTGGTCCACCGCGACTTCCTGCCCCGTCTGCCCGAGGTCGCGGCGGCCCTGGTCGCGGCCGGGGTCGAGCTGCGGGCCGACCCGGCGGCACTGGCGCACTGCCCGGGGGCGGTCGCCGCCGGTGAGTGCGACGGCGCCGTCGAGTACGGCGACCTGACCCTGGCGGTGCGCACCGTCGAAAGCCTCGACGCCGCCGTCGAGCACATCCACCGCTTCGGCAGCGCTCACACCGACGCCATCGTCAGCGACGACCCGGAAGCCCGCCGCCGCTTCCTCGACCGGGTCGACTCCGCCTCGGTCTTCGCCAACGCCAGCACCCGCTTCGCCGACGGCTACCGCTACGGCCTGGGCGCCGAGGTCGGCATCTCCACCGGCCGCATCCACGCCCGCGGCCCGGTCGGCGTCGAGGGCTTGCTGACCACCCGCTGGCTGCTCGAGGGCTCGGGCCAGGGGGCCGGCGACTACGGGCCCGGCGGGCGCGCCTTCACCCACCGGCCGCTGGCGATCGACCCCGAGGGCTGACTCCGCCGATTCCCGTATCGCCCATCGTTCAGGTTTCCAGAGCGCCGATCAGCACTACGCCCCAACCCGCACGAGAGCTCCAGCTGGTACTGATCGGATTGCCGACTGCAACTTGCCTACGAGCGGCAACAGGTGCTCCATGCGATTGCTGGCCGCGCGGATCACAACCACCCCGACGGCCAGACCCTGGAGATTCTGTTGGAACTCGACACCTTGATCGGCGGTGACGAAGGCCTCGATTCCCGGGGACTCGTCTAGGAGGACTCGCAAGTCGCTGCAAGGGCTGCGGAGGCCTCCTCGAGAGCCGCAACCGCCTGCTCCCGTTCAACCGAGGGGAAGGCGTCCAAGAAGGTCTCCAGGCTGTCACCGGCCTCGAGGAAGTCGATCAAGTTCCGAAGCGGTACTCGCGTACCTTTGAAGACCGGCACACCGCCCTGGATCTCCGGATCTCGATGCACCACTGACCGCACGACGCTCATAGCTCCTGCAGTCTACCAACGACTCGTGCCAGCGGCCTCGGGCCAGGCGTGGAGTCGGTCCCCGTGAAGGGACGCCGGTTTTCAAGAGCGTCGGGCGACGTTTGGGTAGCCTCGTCAGCCACTCTCTAGCTGAGGCCGAGGGCTACGCCCAATGCGAGGTCGAGGGCCCGTTGTCGCGCCACCGGCAGGCTGCCGACGAAGTCGGTGAGTCGGCTCTTCGGCAAGCTCACCAGCTCGTCGCAGTGGATCGTGGACTCGTGCTTCAGCCCCTCGCTCGGCCCGATGTCCACCTGGGTGGCCAGGCCGTCGCGGCGGCTGTAGACCGGGGCGCAGATGACGGTCGAGAAGCGGGAGTCGAGCAGGGCCTGCCGGCTGACGACGACGAAGACGCGGCTGCGGCGCGGCTCGCCGCCGCCGGGACGCTTGACGCGGTAGAGATCGCCCCGCTTCACGGCTCGGTCTGGTAGGCGAGCACGTCCTCGGCCTCGCGGTTCAGTTCGTCGGCGTTGCGGTCGATCAGCTCCAGGTCACGGGAGTCCCGCGCCTCGCGCCGGCGCCGCTCGACGAATTCGATCAGGGCCTCTTCGATCACCCGGGAGCGGTTCCCGGGCCCGGCGGCGATCTGGTCGATGGCGGCGAGCACCTCTTCGGATATGGCGACCGACGTCTTCACTTTCATACCACCATCTTACTACCCGCGAAAGGCCCCCGAGTGGGACGGCACGGGCTTTCGCGCCCAGCTGGCGGCGATGGCTCTGGACACCACGGTGCACGCCCTGGCGGCCGGTCACCCGGCGGAAGCGGCGGCGCGGATGCGACCGGCGTCAGCGACGACCGGTCGAGGAGCGCCGCCGAGTCCGGGCACGCGGCTGGCCGTCTGTCGGAAGGCGGCGAAGTGGGCGCAAGGGGTGGTGGGCCGGCAAGCGAGGGAGACGAGGAGCTCGATAGGGACGAGAACGGTGCTGGCGACGAGGGCGGTGACAGTGCCGAGGATGGCTTCCAACCTGCCCTGCCGTCGGACCACAGCGAACCGGCATGCGCTGGCGCAGTAGAGCGTTGATACAAGCCCAGGCCAGAGAGCCCAAACCAAGGGACCCCAAGCCAGAGATCCAGGTCAGGGAGCCGGGTCCGCCTCGGCCGTTTCTTCGCCGTCGTCGCTGTGCCGTCATCGTCGCCGTCGTCGCCGGCGGCGTCCAGAAGTCGCGACTCGGCGGGCGTAGCCGCCGCCAGCTCGGCGCCGTACAGCGCCGCGTTGAAGAGGATCCGGAAGGTGCCGAAGGGCTGCGCCCGCCACTGGGGCTTGAGGCCCAGCAGGACCACCCGGCCGTCGCCGTGGCGGGCCTCGACAGCCGCCGCGTAGCCGTTGAGACGCTCGGCCCCGAGCAGGTAGCCCGAAAGCAGCGGCGAGCCGGCCGCCGGGTACTTGGCCAGCACCCGGCCCGCGAAGCCCTCACCGGTGGTGAAGACCGGGCTCTGGAAGACCAGCGCCTTGGCTCGCTCCGGCATGCCGGCCATGACCGGGTGCGACGGGTCGACGATCAACTCGACGATCGAGCCGGCCATGAAGAACTCGTCGCGCGGCCGATCCGCCACCACGTTCTCGACCGGCAGGTGCAACTCGTCGATGGCCCACAGGCTGCTCGAGTTGAGCGCCACCAGCGTGCCGCCGGCGCGGACGAAGGCGTCGAGCGCGCGGGCGCCCTCACGGCCCAGGCCGCCGGCGTAGCGTGGCGGCACCTCGCCCTTGGCGTGGCCGTCGCGGATCCGCTGCGCCGCGATGTCGGGCAGCAGGATGACGTCGAAGCGGCGGCGCAGGTCGCCGGCGAGGATCTCGGTATTGGTCAGGTTGGCGAAAGCGAAGTCGTACCGCTCCAGCAGCCAGCGCGTCCAACCCTCGTCCATGCTCGTCCGCCAGGGCTTGTAGAGGCCCAGCCGGGGGCGGCTCACCTTGCGCCCCGAGGCGCCGGTGCGCTCGCCGTCGAGCGCCAGATCGTCCACCAGGCTCCGCGTGGTGTCGTCGGGCAGGCCGCTGACCAGGTAGCGGCCGCCGCGGCCGTCGCCGGCCACGGCGAAGGAGACGGTGGCGCCGGCGTCCCACGCCAGGTTGAGCGCCTTGAAGGCGTTGTTCTGCGCCGGGTCGAGGGCGATGGCCGCGCCGTTGCCGGTCAGCCGGCCGGCCGGCGGGCGGATGGCGGTGGCCACCGGGTGGCTGTCGAAGCCGACCCCCGGCACGCTGTCGAACGGCGCCGCGTCGTCGATCGCGCCGTCCGCGCCGTCCGCGCCGTCAAAGGGCAGCGGCTCGCCGGCGACCGGCTCGAGCAGCGCCCGGGTCGCCGGAGCGAGCGGCTCGGTCACCGCCACCACCCGCACGTCCATCAGGTAGGGCAGCGTCCAGCCGGCGACGTCGTAGGGCTGGTCGGGCGGCCCCTCCGGGTACTCGCGGATGTCGGGGTACTTCTGAACCGCGAACTGCTGGCGCACGAAGTTGGCGAACTCCTGGTCCATCTGGATCGCCCAGGTGCCGGCCGGGTAGCTCTGGCCCTCGTGCTCCAGCGGGGCCGTGGTGCGGTGGATCCGGACGCCGTTGAAGGCCAGCCGGCGCAGCATCTCGACCGCCGCCACCGGGTCGCGCTGGTCGCGTGGCACGAAGTAGGCGTAGGGCGGGTTGTCGCGGTGGTAGGCGATGACGTCGCGCCCCGCCTGGTAGCGGTTGTAGAGCAGGTCCTCCTTGTACTTGGCGGCGTGGTCGAGTACCGAGATCGAGGCGGTCAGCATGTAGTCGACGGCGTCGCCGAGCCGCCACCAGCCGCCCTCCCAGGGGCTGGCGTAGAGCGACTGCGGCCTGAGGTCGCGGCGTGACTCGGGAAAGTCGTCGACGGTGTAGAAGTGGGGCGTGGCGTAGCGGTAGAGGCCGGTCTCGGTCAAGAACGAGGCGACGTTGCGGAAGTTGTTGGAGTGGTCGAGAAAACCGGGGTACCAGTTGTCGAAGCCGGTCCCCATGTGCATGGCGCCCTCCTGGCCGCGCTCCTCGAGCGCCTGCGCCATGCCCATGCCCAGCAGGTTGACCGTGCGCCACATCAGCGGGTGGACGAACTCGGAGATCGGCTCGGCGAACGGCGGGATCCAGATGCGCGCCGGGAAGGGCGCCGTCTGGTGGTGGTTGTAGAGGATCTGCGGCTCCCAGTCGCGCACCACCCGGTTGATGACCCGGGACTCGATCATGTTGACCATGCAGCCGTCGCGGTTGTTGTCGTGGCCGACGTACTTCTGGTAGAGCCGCACCATCGGCGCCACCTCGAACTGGGTGCCCAGGTTGGCGCGGTACCAGTCGGCCACCAGGGTCTGGCCGTCCGGGTTGATCGACGGCCAGAGCACCAGCACCACCCGGTCGAGGATGTTCAGGATCTCCTGGTCCTCAGCCTCGCTGGCCAGTTCGTAGGCCAGCTGGATGGTGTGCTGGGCGTGCGCCACCTCGGTGGCGTGCAGGCCGCCGTCGATGTGCACCACCGCCCGGCCCTCGGCCGCCAGCCGGCGGGCATCGTCGTCGCTCAGCCCGTCGGGGTGGGCGAGGCGTTGGGCGATCTCGCGGATACGCTCGAGGTTGGCCAGGTTCTCGCTACTGGAGACGATAGCCACGAACCAGTCGCGGCCGAACGAGGTGCGGCCTACCCGGCGCAGCTCGACCCGGTCGCTGGCCGCGGCCAGCCGCTGGAAGTAGTCGATTGACTCTTCGTAGGTGGCGAGATGGAAGTCCGCGCCGATCTCGTGGCCCAGCACCGACTCAGGGGTCGGGATCTGGGCCGCCGCGGTGCCAGCCAGAGTCGGCGCCAGGGCTCCGAGTAGCGACAGGAAGATGACCGGCAGAGGCTTGGCGCGCATGGCTGGAATGCTAGCCGATCAACTCCTGGAGGCGCCCGGTCGACCCGCACGCGGCCGCCGTTGGTGCCCCGGCCCACCCTCATGAGTGGCGAACGCGCGGGTCCGCCGTGTATAATTCAATAGCTCAGTAAAACAACTCTCGACCTGGAAGAGCAGGCTCGATGTGTCAGATGGCGCAGGATCTCAGTGGCAGTCGCCGCGGCAGGTCGCGGTGGCGTCGGTTAGTTCAACCAGCGCCCCTCGCGGGCGCGGAAAGGAGTAGTCGCAGATGAGAGGCAAAACGAGTTGGATTCTGGTGGCGGTTTTGGTGATCGTTGCGTTCGGCTTCCAGCCGGCGCCGGCACAGGCCCAGTTCCCCGAGGGCTGGTCCATGCTGTTCTTCGACGTGACCGGCTTCCTGATGGAGTGCGTCGACTTCTCGCAGGACGGCACCGCGTACGCATACCTCTATGCGGACAAGGCCGGGAGCTGTACCACGGTCGACGAGTTCGAGCCGGGGCGGACGCGGCTGGAATGCGTGTGGCGGAACGTCGACTGGTCGTTCTTCGCTCCCAACACCAAAAGGTTCGATCTCGACGTGACCTGCACCCGCTGGGGTGGCGTTTACTACTTCGTCGGTAGCCCCGGGCCGGCCTCGTGCGCTGCCGGCGCCAGCTACAAGCGCGTCGACCAGTACGGGGCCAACTTCACCGCGAACGAGGGCTATTCCGCCGCGACCATCGGTAGCAGGCGCAAGTGCTCTTCGATCTTCGGCCCGGCTGCGAAGCACTCCGAAGTCTACGAAGCTCGCGACCTCGTCCGGATGCGTCGTCGCTAGCATCCGCTCGGTTGTGAATCCGCCGGTCTGAACCGAGACCGCGGGGGGCGTTCCGCTGCCACGGCGGTGGCGGAACGCCCGGTATCCTCGCCGAAACGACTCCGCGACTCTCCAGCCTTCTACACGGGCTGCCAGGAGCGGTGCAGCCGGTCCCGTTCGGTAGAGTATGGTAATGAAGAGAGGTCTACTGCGACCGCTCGCCGGGTGGGTCGCCGTTGCGGCGGCCGCGGCGGTCGCCTGGGGAGATGGCGGTGCCTGGACCAGCGGCGGCCCGGAGGGCGGGCCGGTCGAGGCCCTGGCCTTCGACCCCGCCACCAGCGCGACCCTCTACGCGGCGACCCGCCACAACGCCGTCTTCCGCTCGACCGACGGAGCGGCCGGCTGGTCGGCGGCGGGTGCGGGCCTGCCGCGCACGGTCCGCTCGCTCGCCGTCACCGCCGATGGCACGCTGTTCGCCATCGGCGACGGCGGCGGAGTCCTCAGAAGCACCGACGACGGCGCCAGCTGGCAGGAGGTGCTGGGCGGGCTGATCACCGCGCTCGCCGCCGACCCCTCGGCCACTGGCACGGTCTACGCGGGCACCGCGGGCGGCAACGTCTTCAAGACGACGAACGCCGGCGCCAGCTGGACCTCGAGCAGTCAGGGCCTGCCGCAGAATCCGATCGGCCGTCTGGCGGTCGATCCGCTGACGGCCGCGACCCTCTATCTGGGCGCCGAGAGCGGCGGCGTCTACCGGTCGGCCGACGGCGGGGTGAGCTGGACGGCGAAGAGCCAGGGCATCAGCGGCGCGAACGTCCTGTCGCTGGTGATCGACCCGCAGACGCCGTCGACCCTCTACATCGCCTCCGATCTGGGCCTGTTCAAGTCCACCAACGGCGCCGATGACTGGACCGAGCTCACCGGTCCGGCGGGCGGCTTCCTGACCCGCCTGGCCATCGATCCGAGCGTGTCCTCGACGCTGCTGGGGGGCTCGTTCGGCGGCGTCTTTCGCAGCCTCAATGGCGGCGCCAGCTGGACCGGGATCAGCAGCGGCGTCCCGCCGGCCGAGGTCCTGGCCCTGGCGGTGGATCCCTCCTCGTCCGCCACCTTCTACGCCGGCACCGACGCCGGGGTGATCAAGACCGTCGACAGCGGTGCCAGCTGGGCGGCGGCGAACCAGGGCCTGCGCTCGGTGCGCGTCGATCGCCTGGCGGTCGACCCCGCCACTCCGGCGACCGTCTACGCCGCCAGCTCCGAGTCGGGGGTCTTTCGATCGGTCGACGGCGGCGTCAGCTGGGCGGCGGCGAGCAACGGCCTGGGTGAGCTGGCGATCGCCGACCTGGCGCTGGCGCCGTCGCTGCCGCAGACCCTGTACGCGGCGCAGGCGCGGCACCTGCGGCAAAGTCAGGACGCGGCGGCCAGCTGGTCGAACCCGGTCACCGATCCCGAGAAGTTCGGCGCCCTCGGGCCGGAGGTCGTCAGCCTGGCGGTGGATCCCCAGGACGCGCTCACCCTGTTCGCGGCCAACCGCAGCCCCGGCGCGCGGGACGCGCCGGATGGCCCCGGTCTGCTGCGGTCGATCGACGGCGCGGTCTCCTGGCTGCGGGTCTACGAGCCCGCCGACCTGGTCGCCATCCGGCCCGGCCAGGTGGCGATCGATCCGGACGACCCGGACCGGGTGCTCGCCACGTTTGGCGGTCGTGAGAGCAATGGTGCCGCCCTGGTGTTGTTGATCCTGCGCAGCCTGGACGGCGGCGCCACCTGGGACGAGGAGCTGCGCCGAAACGGGACTGGCTTTGTCGCTCTCGACTTCGACCCGCTGGACTCCGACACGGTCTACAGCGTGCTCGACCCCGGCCCCGGCTTCGCCGCCCTGCGCAGCCTGGACGGCGGCGACAGCTGGGACGATTTCGCGGTCGCGGTGCCCTGCCTCAACGACCTGCTCCCCGACCCGGTGACCGCCGGCACGCTGTGGGCGGCATGCGACCCGGTCTACACCAGCGACGACGGCGGCGCCACCTGGGCGATGTTCGACGCCACCGGGTTCCCGGCCGGGGTCGGCGGCGCCCTGGTGCTGGCCCGCGCCGGGGGCGTCGCCGAGACGATCCATGCCGGCACACCGGTGGGAGTCTTCTCCTACTCGGACCTGCCGGCCGCCGACCTGGCGGTGACGAAGGACGACGGGGTGACCGAGGTCGACCCGGGCGGCGCTCTGACCTATACTCATCGAGGTCGTCAACCTCGGCCCCGCGGATGCGACCGGCGCCGGCGTCACCGACGAGCTGCCGGCCGAGTTGACCTGTACCTGGAGCTGCGTCGGCGCGGGCGGCGGCGTCTGCGATCCGGCGCCGCCGGCGGGCGATCTGGACGAATCGGTCGATCTGCCGGCGAGCGCCACCGTCACCTTCACCGCCAGCTGCGCCGTAGATCCCGGCGCCGGCGGCCCGCTGGTCAACACGGCCGTGGCCGTCGCGCCCGGCGACACGGTCGACCCGGTGGCGGCCAACGACGCCGGCAGCGACACCACCGTGGTCCTCGAGCTCGGCGCCTGCGGCACCTTCGAGGACCGCCATCTGAGCGACGTGGTCCTGGCCGGCTCCGAGACCATCGAAGCCTGCGCCTCGATCGCCGCCGGCCCGGCCGTCGAAGTGGCCTCCGACGTCCTCTTCCGGGCGCCCTCGATCGAGCTCCTCGAGCTGAGCGTCGCTAGTGGCAGTTTCACCGCGCTCAACGAGTTGCCGGCGCCCTGACCGCTCCGACGAGACTCCCCCTGCGACATCCGGCTCGACGGTCCAGCTTCGGCCCTGCGGCGGTGCCTCCCAGGGTCGATCGCGAGGCTCACCGTCCCCGTCAAGCTCAGTTCATGAGCCACTAGGGAAGGAGGTTGACAGGGACACTCGGTGGGAGTAGCTTGGTGTACGTCCGAAGGAGCAGTTAGTGATGTGCAAGATGGGCCGCGGCTTCTGCTGTCGGCCTGTCTCTGCGCCGTTCAACCATGTGTCCGAAGGTGGCACAGAAAGGAGTCTCGAGTGATGGACAAGAGAACCGGTTTGTGTTTGGCGGTGATGCTCCTGATGGCGGTCGCGGCGTTCCAGACGGCGCCGGCGACGGCGCAGAACCTGTTCCCCGAGGGATGGTCGGTGAACTTCGACGATGTCGTGGGTGGCACGGTCGAATGTGTCGACTTCATTCGCTGTAACGCCCCCAAGTGTCCGGCGGACGCCTTCTTTTCCGGCAAGCGCGGCACCTACGACAACATCACTTCCGAGTTCGAGGGCGGGCGCACGCGCACGACCGCCTTCTGGAGGAACGTCGACTGGGGCTCGGGGTTCATCACCCCCGTCTGGACCAACACCCGCGAGGTGTACCTCGATGTGACCTGCAGCCGTATCGGCCCCAGCCTGTGGGGCTTCGGCGGCTTCCGCTTCGCGCCGTTCTCCTGCGGCGCGGAGGCGACCTATCGGCGCATCGACCAGTACGGCGGGAACTTCTCCTTCAACCAGGGCTTGGCCGCCAACGTCATCGGCGGCCGGGCCAGGTGCGTCGATCTGTGGGGTGCCGCGGCAGCGAACGGACGGGCGCCCAAGAAGATCCTCAATCCCCGCGCGCAGTAGGCAGGGACCTGGCCGACCGCGTCCCCGGGGGCGCCGCGCCCCCGGGGGCCTGGCGGCACGCCGCCGGTTCACGGGCTCGGATCGTCCGGGCCCAGCTCGTAGCCCAGGTATCGGAGCTCGATTGATCAAGCCGCTGGTTCTCGGCGTCGTCGTCGTTCTGGCGGCCTGTGAGGTCCGTGCGGGCAGCGGGGAGTGGACCAGCGGCGGCCCCGATGGCGGCCCGGTCGAGGCGCTGAGCTTCGATCCCGCCGCGAGCTCGACCCTCTACGCCGGGACCCGGCACAACGCCGTCTTCCGCTCGGCCGACGGTGCGGCGACCTGGGACGGGGCCGGAACGGGTCTGCCACGGCTGATCCGGTCGCTGGCCGTCACCGCGGACGGCGTGCTGCTGGCCATCGGCGAGGGCCCCGGGGTCTTCCGCAGTACCGACGACGGAGCCACCTGGGAGCAGGTCCTCGGGGACCTCGCCACGACCCTGGGAGCCGATCCCGTGACTGCCGGCACGGCCTATGCGGGGACTTCACTGGGGCTGGTCTTCAAGACGACCGACGGCGGCGCCGGCTGGTCCTCCAGCGGCGCCGGGCTGCCGGAGTCGCGGGTCGAATGCGTGGTGGTGGACCCGCTCACCCCCTCGACGCTCTATGTCTGCGTCGACGGTGAGGGGGTCTACAAGTCGACCGACGGCGGGGTGAATTGGGTCGCCAAGAGTCAGGGAATCTCGGGCTTCGACGTCGCCTCCATGGTCATCGATCCGCAGACCCCCGCGAAGCTCTATCTGGCTTCGGACGGCGGGCTGTTCAAGACCACCACCGGCGGTGACAGCTGGACGCAGCTGGCCGATCCCGGCAACAGCTTCATCTCGCGGCTGGCGATCGACCCCGCGGTGCCTGCGACGCTCCTGGCCGCCGGTTCTGGTCGGATCTTTCGCAGCACCGACAGCGGTGCCAGCTGGACCGAGCTCACCGCCGGCGTGCCGCCGGCGGAGATCCTGGCGCTCGCCATAGACCCCGCAAGCTCGAGCACCATCTATGCCGGAACCGGGGCTGGAGTGATCCGCAGCGCCGACGCGGGAGCCAGCTGGTCCGCTGCCAACTCCGGCCTGCGCTCGGTCCGGGTGGATCGGCTGGCCGTCGATCCGGCCGTGCCGAGCACCCTCTACGCGGCGAGCTCCGAGTCCGGCATCTTCAGATCCACCGACGGCGGGACCTCCTGGGGGCCGGCCAGCGCCGGGCTGGGAGACCTCTCCATCGTCGAGCTGGCTTTGGCGCCGACCGCGCCCGCAACGCTCTACGCGGCGCAGCCGCTGGGTCTGCGTCGCAGCCTGGACGGTGGCGCGGGCTGGTCCGACCCGGTGACCGATCCTCTGGACTTCGGGCCGTTTGGGCCACAGGTGGCGGGTCTGGCGGTCGATCCCCTGGACGCCACCACCCTGTTCGCCACCCAGGGTGGCGAGATCGGGCCCGGCAGCGGGCCCGGGTTTCTGCGTTCCGTCGACGGCGCGGTCTCCTGGGAGCGGGTCTTCCAGCCCAATGAGATGACGGTGCTGAGGGCGGGCGGCGTCGCCGTCGACCCGGCGGACCCGAACCGCGTGCTGGCCGGGCTCAGCGGCCAGTTCTTTGGAGAGGTGACCTTCGTCTCGCTGCTGTACCGCAGTCTCGACGGCGGCGCTACCTGGGACGAAGTGGAACGGCATCCGGCCCTGGCCTCGGTTGCGCTGGACTTTGATCCCTTGACCCCGGGCACCGTCTACGCTCTCATCTCGCCGAACGCCGGCTTCGAGGTCCTGGGCAGCCTCGACGGCGGCGGCAGCTGGAGTGACCTGCCGGTGGCGGTGCCCTGCATCAACGACCTGCTGCCGGATCCCGTGACCGCCAACGCCCTGTGGGTGGCGTGCGACCCGGTCTACACCAGCGACGACGGTGGCGCCACCTGGTCGATGTTCGACGCCACCGGGTTCCCGGCCGGAGTCGGCGGCGCCCTGGTGCTGGCCCGCGCCGGGGGCGCCGCCGAGACGATCCACGCCGGCACACTGGTGGGGGTGTTCTCCTACTCGGACCTGCCGGCCGCCGACCTGGCGGCGACCAAGGACGACGGGGTGACCGAGGTCGACCCGGGCGGCGCCCTGACCTACACCATCGAGGTCGTCAACCTCGGCCCCGCGGACGCCATCGGCGCCGGCGTGACCGACGATCTGCCGGCCGGGCTGACCTGCAGCTGGAGTTGCGTCGGCGCCGGCGGCGGCGTCTGCGATCCGTCGCCGCCGGCGGGCGATCTGGACGAGTCGGTCGATCTGCCGGTGAGCGCCACCGTGACCTTCACCGCCAGCTGCGCCGTCGACCCCGGCGCCGGCGGCCCGCTGGTCAACACGGCGGTGGCCGTCGCGCCCGGCGACACGATCGACCCGGTGGATGCCAACGACGCCGGCAGTGACACCACCGTGGTCCTCGAGCTCGGCGCCTGCGGCGCCTTCGAGGACCGTCATCTGAGCGACGTGGTCCTGGCCGGCTCGGAGACCGTCGAGGCCTGCGCTTCGATTGCAGCCGGGCCGGCCGTCGAAGTGGCCTCCGACGTCCTCTTCCGGGCGCCGACGATCGTCATCTTCGAGGCCAGCGTGACCGGCGGCAGCTTCACCGCGATCAACGCCGTGCCGGCGCCGTAGCCGGCATCCGGCGGCGGGCCCGGACGGCCGCCCGGCGCGCTCGCCTCGCTTCGGGGCCACCGGCGGGGCGGTGCATGGCTTTAGGTCCCTGGCCGGCTGCCAGCCCTCTTGGGTCGGGCGGTGTGGAACAGCGCACGGCGGTCGAGCGGTCTACGCGTATACTGAACTCGGTTCGCTCGGAGCCGCCTGAACGCCCTCCGCACGATCCCCATCTGCACGGAGCGCCCAACGAGGGAGTTGTCCTGATGAATTCACCCCACAGCCGATCGTCAAGCACCACCCGCCGCACCTGGAGGCTCCTCTGTCTGAGCCTGATCGCCGCCGCGCCGCTCGCGGCCATCGAGCCGCCCGACGGCGCCTCGCCTGCGGCTGACAAAGCCTTCCGCAACCCCGATCTCCGCATCGTCGCCGCCCACCGGGCGCCGGCCGAGCTGGCCCAGGTGGACGCCGTCAAGGCCCTGCGGGAGCTGGCGTCTCTGGGGATCCAGCGGCCGGAGGGCGCACGGCTGGACCTGCGCGGCGGACGCTGGGCGACGCTGATGCCGAGCGCGCGGCTGCTGCCGGGCGCCGCGCCCGGCGCCGCCGCCGGCCGCCCGGCCGCCGCCGGCCCGCCGACCCGGCAGGAGGCCTGGCAGGCCCTGACCGGCTATCTCGAGGCCCACCGCGCCGAGCTGCGGATCGACCCGGCCGAGCTGGCCGGCCCGGGCCGGGTGGCGATCCACGGCGGCGGCGAGCTGATCCAGATCCACGCGCCGCGGGTCTTCGAGGGCGTGCCGGTGCGCGGCAGCTACCTCACCGCGGTGATCAACCACGGCAACCTGGTGCTGTTCGGCGCCGTCAACTGGGGCGACATCGAGGTCTCGACCCGGGCCACGCTCGCCGGCGATCAGGCGCTCGGCCGGGTCCAGAGGCACGTCGACCCGCTGACCATCGCCGGCACCCGCGGCAAGACCCATCTCGTCCTGGTGCCGCTGGCCGACGGCGCGGACGCGGCGCGAGTGGTTCCCGGCCGCGGCTACAGCCATCGGCTGGCCTGGGTCGTGCGGCCCGAGTTCGCCGACGACCTGGCGAGCTGGGAGGCGCTGATCGACGCCCACTCGGGCGAGCTGCTGTCGTTCGAGGACACCAACCACTACGCCACCTCGCGCGAGGTCAAGGGCGGGGTCTATCCGGTCTCCAACGACGGCATCGCCCCCGACGGCGTCGAGCAGGCCGGCTGGCCGATGCCCTTCGAGGAGCTGGCCAACGCCGGCGGGCCGGTCACCACCGACAGCGGCGGCAACGCCTACTGCGTCGACGGCGACGTCACCGCCAACATGAGCGGGCCGTTCGTCAACATGTTCGACAACTGCGGCGCCGCCAGCCTGACCGGCACCGACATCGACTGGGGCACCAGCGGCGGCGACGACTGCGTGACCCCCGGCTTCGGCGGCGCCGGCAACACCCACTCCTCGCGCACCGGCTTCCACGAGCTCAACCGCCTCATCGAGCAGGCCAAGGGGCAGCTGCCGGACAACGGCTGGCTGTACCAGCAGCTGACCTCCAACATGAACATCAACCAGACCTGCAACGCCTTCTGGAACGGCTCGACGATCAACTTCTACCGCTCCGGCGGCGGCTGCGGCAACACCGGCGAGCTCGCCGGCGTCTTCGACCACGAGTGGGGCCACGGGATCGATTCGAACGACGTCGGGCCGTTCTCCAACCCCGGCGAGGGCATCGCCGACCTCTACGCCTACCTCCGCCTCAACGACTCCTGCATCGGCCGCGGCTTCCGGCCGGGCCTGAACTGCTCCGGCTTCGGCGACGCCTGCCTGGACTGCACCGGGGTGCGCGAGATCGACTGGGCGAAGCGGGCCTCGGGGGCGCCCCACGACCTCGTCTGGGCCGACGCCGCCTGCGGCTTCACCGGCCCGGCCCCCTGCGGCGGCTCGATCCACTGCGAGGGCCAGGTCTACGCCGAGGCGGTCTACGACCTGGTCAACCGCGACCTGCCGAGCCTGTTCGGCATGGACTCCAACACCGCCTTCGAGGTCGGCACCCGGCTGACCTACCTCGGCGCCGGGCCGGTGGGCGCCTGGTTCACCTGCGACACGTCGGCGCCCCAGTTCGGCGGCTGCGCCGCCGACGGCGGCTATCTCAACTACCTCGCCGCCGACGACGACAACGGCAACCTGGCCGACGGCACGCCGCACATGTCGGCGATCTACGACGCCTTCGACCGCCACGGCATCGCCTGCGACACGCCGACGGTGACCGACTCCGGCTGCGCCGGCACGCCGACATCGGCGCCGGCGGTGACGGCCACGGCGCTGGATCGCGGCGCGGCGCTCTCCTGGGGCGCCGTGGCCGGCGCCAGCAAGTACCAGGTCTTCCGCACCGACGGCGTCTTCGCCTGCGACTTCGGCAAGGTCAAGGTGGGCGAGACCACCGGCACCTCGTACCAGGACGAGAACCTGCAGAACGGGCGCCCCTACTCCTACGTGGTCATCCCGATCGGCGCCGCCGACACCTGCATGGGGCCGGCCAGCACCTGCGACACGGTCACCCCGGCGGCCGGCGCCAACCTGTCGGTGGACGCCGCCACGACGGCCCTGGTGATCAACTCGGGCGACGCCGACGACTTCCTCGACAACTGCGAGACGGCGACGGTGAGCTTCGACGTCTTCAACATCGGCAACGCCGCCCAGACCAACGTGCGCATCGACGACGTGCGCCCGGTCTCGCACCCGGGCATGACGATCGACAGCATCAACGCGGTCTCGCCCAGCGGGCTCGCCGTCTGTACCGACGGCACCGGCAGCTTCGACTTCACCGCCGAGGGCCTCGTCCCACGGCGACACGGTGACCTTCGAGGTCGACGTCACCAGCAACGAGCTCAGCCCGGCGGTCCGGACGCGCACCCTGGTGGTGGCGTACAACGCCGAGAGCGACCTGCAGGCGGTGGGCAGCCAGACCTGGGACTTCGAGTCCGATCTCGACGGCTGGGCCCTGATCCAGGGCACCTTCAACCAGACCACAACCGGCGGCGGCGCCTCGGGCAGCGCCGGCTATGTGGCCTCGTCGACCTTCCTCGACGGCCAGTGCGACCAGGTGCGCTCGCCCGCCCTGCGGCTGACCGCGGCCTCGACCCTGGCGGCGTTCACCAACTACGACATCGAGGCGCTTCGACCGGCCAGTGGTGGGACCGGGCCAACGTCGCGGTGCTCGACGGCGCGGCGCGCACCGCCGTCAGCCCGGACAGCGGCCGGCCGTACAACGCCAGCGGCGCCGGCGCCAGCTGCGTCACCGCCGGCCAGCCCGGCTGGGCGGACGTCGCGAACACCTGGGGCTCGAGCGGCTGGTCGGCGGGTGCGCTGGGCAGCGCCGGCTTCGCCGGCAAGACGGTCCACCTCGACGTCGCCTACGGCACCGACGCCGCGGTGAACGGCAAGGGCTTCTGGTTCGACAAGGTCACCCTGACCGACTTCGAGCAGGTGGTTCCCGACGCCCAGGCGGACGTCTGCAACAACCCGCCCAACGTCAAGATCACGGCGCCCGCCGAGGGCGCGGAGTTCACGGTGAGCGACACCATCGGCTTCACCGGCACCGCCACCGACGTCGAGGACATCGATCTCGCGCCCAGCCTCGCGTGGAGCTCGGACATCGACGGCGCCATCGGCACGACCGGCTCCTTCTCGACCACGCTCAGCGCCGGTTACCACACGGTGACCGCCAGCGTGACCGACTCGGGCGGGCTGCCCGACTCGGACACGGTGCATGTGGCGGTGGCGGCTCCGCCCGGCTGTCCCCAGGATCTGGCGGTAGCCGGCCAGACGGTGATGGGGACACCGACCTTCAGCGCCGTCCAGAGCGGTCACCGTCGGCGCCGCCACCACGTTCGACGGGTCGTCCAACGTCACCGTAGAGGCGGGCGAGCGGATCGTCTTCGTTGAGGTCGTGAAGATCCTCGGGACGGCGGCGTTCAAGATCACGCCGACGCCCTGCCCTTGAGTCACGCTGCGACGTAGCGGTAGGAACCTGCGAGGTTCGCCTCGACCGGGAATCCAATCGGAGCCACGGCCTTGCGGCTGGGGCTCCGATCTACGCCGCGTACGCCCGCGGTGCGTCTGAGTCGCCGGATCTCACGTCTTCAGGCACCTACGCCGGCTCGCGACGAGGGTAGGCAAAGCAGCGCGTCCGTGGCCGACCTGATCGTCAGCCGCCGGCCGCCGCCGCGGCCTCGAGCTCGTCGAGGGCGGCGGTCAGCCGCCCGGCGAACTCCGCCGCGTCGCCCAGGATCGTGCGGTCGGCGGTGACGCCGATCGACACCGTGCCGGCGTAGCTCAGCACCGGCAGGATCAGCCCCAGGCCGTCGAAGACCGGCGCCGCGCCGACATAGCGGAGCATCTCGGCGCCGCCGATGGTCAGCCGGCGGGGCGGCCCCGGCACGTTGGTGATGAC
Organism: Thermoanaerobaculia bacterium; assembly: GCA_963781065.1. Taxonomy (GTDB): domain Bacteria; phylum Acidobacteriota; class Thermoanaerobaculia; order Multivoradales; family JAHEKO01; genus CALZJC01. The sequence continues at coordinate 622,907 of CAWAET010000004.1, forward strand.
CAGGTTGAACAGCGGCCGGTGGCGCTCGGCCAGGGCCAGGCGGCTGTAGAGGCGCACCGCCAGGCCGGACAGGGCGTAGGGCAGCAGGTCCGCCGACCGCACCAGGGTGCGCGCGCCGACGGCGCGCAGCGCGGTCTTCGAGGATTGCGCCGCCTCGCGGATCGCGCGCAGCCGCTCGAGCGGGTCGGCCACGTCGGTGGCGAGCGAGACCAGCATCGCCGAGACCAGGTTGCCGGCGTCGCCGCGCTCGCTCTCCGAGCGCACCGAGACCGGCACCATCGCCACCAGGGGCTTCTCGGGCAGCTCGCCCCGATCGGCGAGCCAGCCGCGCAGCGCCCCGGCGCAGATCGCCAGCACCACGTCGTTGACCGTCGCCTGCTCGGCGTTCTTGATCGCCTTGACCCGATCCAGCTCGAAGAAGGCGGGCGCCCAGGAGCGCTCGGCGGTCACCGGGCGGTTGAGCCGCGTGCGCGGGGCGGAGAACGGCAGCGGCGGCGCGGTGCCGGAGCCCCCCAGGCCGGCCAGGGCTCCTTCGCCCAGGCCGACGAGCGAGCGCCCGACGGATCGGGAGATGGCCAGCGGGGCGCCGGCCAGCTCCTTGCCGGCGCTCAGCAGCCGGTCGAGTGCCCCCGGCTCTTCGGGCTCTTCGGGCTCTTCGGGCGGCGGCGACGGTGTTCCCGGCTGAGCCGCCAGCGCGCCGTCGAACAGCGCCATCAGGATCTCGGCGCCGGAGACGCCGTCGATCGCCGCGTGGTGCACGCGGGCGATGAGCGCCACCGCACCATCGGGGACTCCGGGGATGGAGCGCAGGTTCTCGACGAAGAGCAGCTGCCACAGCGGGCGGTCGCGGTCGAGGGGCCGGCCGAGCTCGAAGGCCATGAGCTCGGAGAGCTCGTGCCAGCCGCCCGGCTCGGGCAGGCTCGTCGCCTCGACGTGCGCTTCGAGGTCCACCTCGGCCGCCGGCACCTCGACCCAGTGGGGCCGCCGCAGGTCGAAGGGCAGCGAGGCGAGCCGCCGTCGCAGCGCCGGCGCCCGGTCGAGGCGGCGTCGCAGCACCCGGCGCAGGCCGGCGGCGTCCAGCCGGCCGTCTTTGGTGCGCGGGTCGAGGATCGACACCGAGCCGATCGACATCGGCGCGGTCGCCGTTTCGAGCGACAGGAACCCCGCGTCCAGCCCGGAGAGCCGGCGCACGTCAGTCGGCCCCGCCGGCTTCAGCCGCCTCGGGCGGCCGCCGCACGCCGGGCGGGTGGCTCTTGCCGGGGCGAAAGAGCGGCAGCCAGGCACCCGGCGGGCTGCGCCAGCCGGTCGGCGATGACGTAGAGCACCAGCGGGTTGAAGCCCAGGCCGAGATGGCTGCCGGGCACCTGCACGCTCTCGGACTGCGGCCCCTCGACCTCGAGGGCGGTGCGCCAGGAGGTGATGCCGTCGCTGCGGCTGAAGATCGAGGTCGTCGGCACCGGCGGGGTGCGCCGCACCTCGGCCAGCCGCTCGGGCGCGATCTCGTCGAGGCGGTCGCCGGTGATGGCTTCGTACAGGCGCCAGGAGTTGTTGGCCCTGGTATCGCGGGCGAAGGGGCTGCCGAGCGAGATGACGCTGCGCACCTGGTCGGGGAAGCGATTGGCCATCACCCGCGCGTAGACGCCGCCGAGACTCCAGCCGACGACGCTCACGCGGCGCCCGTGGCGCTGATTCACCTCGTCGAGCCGCTCGGCCATGGCCTCTTCGAGCCCGTCCTTGGGCCCGAGGTTGCGGCCCAGCTTCCAGCGATGCGCCCAGTAGCCCAGGTCGCGCAGGAAGCGGCGCAGCGGCCGGGTGGAGAAGTCGCTGGCCAGGAAGCCGGGCAGCAGCAGCACCGGATGGCCGTCGCCGGCCGGCTGGCGGCGCAGCCAGCGGCGCAGGACCACGCTGGTCAGCAGCTCGCCGGCGGCGCGGCCCTCGAGCAGCATGAGCAGCTTGGACGGCGGCGCCAGCGCGCCGTCGCTGGCCACTTCGAGGCCGTCCGGGGGCGAAGCCACGGCGGCATGCTAGCGGATCGCGCGGCTACTCGGTCCGGCCGCGGCTGCCGTCCTGCCAGTGCGGCATCACCCGGAAGGCGCGCATGTGCTGGTCGAGCCCGCCGTCGATGATCTTCTGCACGCCGGCCCGGTCGAGCCGGCCCCAGCCGATCTCGGCGTTGGCGTAGCCCCAGACCAGCGCCGCGGCGACCGCCGAGTTGAGCTTCAGCTGCTCCTGGTCGACCTTGTCGAAGGTGTCCGGGCGGGCGTGGTAGTTGGGGCCGTAGTTGGCCGACTCCTGGTCGGCCATGATGCCCGCCACGCCCTCGAGGACGAAGTCGAAGTGGTCGGTGCCGTAGTAGGCGTCGTCGCTGTAGGCGAACGGCCCCAGCCCGGCGACCGGCTCGAGCGAGGCGTCGAGCACCGGCCGCATCTCGGCCAGCCGGCCGTTGGCGACGAAGCCGCGGACCCGGCCGCTGCCGGTGTCGAAGGAGGCGGCCATGACGTGGCCGTCGAGCTCGTCCTCGTGCATCTGGTTGTAGGCCCACGAGCCGTACAGCCCCTGCTCCTCGCCGTTCCACAGCGCGAAGCGGATGGTGCGCTTCGGCTCGAGGCCGAGCCGCTGGATCTGGCGGGCGACGTCGATCACCAGGGCGACGTTGCAGCCGTTGTCGAGCGCGCCGGTGCCGATGTCCCAGGAGTCCAGATGGGCGCCGATGACGACGTACTCCTCCGGCAGCTCGCTGCCGCGGATCTCGCCGATGACGTTGTGGCTGGTGTAGGCGCCGCCGGTCTCGAGGTCGAGGTCGAGGGTCAGGGTGAGCTCGGTGCCGGCGGCCAGCAGGCGCAGGGCGCGGGTGGCGGCGTCGCGCGAGATGACCACCATCGGGTGCTCGTTGTCGGGCCCGTACGAGGCGTTGTGGCGGTAGAGCTGGTTGCCCGGCCGCGAGCCCATGTAGACCAGGCCGGCAACGCCGGCGGCGAAGGCCCGCTCCTCGATCTCGCTGGCCTCGATGTACTCGGTGAAGAGCCCCGGGATGTCTTCGAGGATCGGCATGCCGATCAGGGCGAAGGCGCCGCGGGCCGTCTCGCCCAGGCGGGCGAAGTCCGCCGCCGTGCCGGTGCCGGCGTCGACCAGGGGCGCCGAGGTGCCGCCCTCGGGCGTGTCCGCCGAGAAGGGCATGGCGGCCACCCGCGGCGCGAAGCGCACGCCCGCGCCTTCGATCCGCGCCGCGGCCGAGGTCTCGAGCCACAGCTCGGGCATCTCGAACGGCTCGGCCCGGGCCTCGACCCCCGCGGCGCGAAAGGTCTCGACGCCCCAGGCCACCGCGCGCTCGTTGGCCTCGGAGCCGGTGGCGCGGCCGCCGATCTCGTCGGTCAGCACGCGCAGGTCCTCGATCAGCGGCGTTGTGCCCAGCATCGCCGCCACCAGACGGGCGGCGTCGTCGGCCGCCCGGGCGGTCGACGCTCCGAGCAAGGCGAGAAGGCAGGCGACGAGTGAAAGAGTCCGGCGATAGGTCATGAAGGCCTCCCTGGTCTGCCCGCGGCGGGGCACGCTGTCTGACAACCGTGCCGAGTCTACCGCCGCCGCGGGCTTGAGCCGGCCTCCGGAGCGAGCCCTGCCGGATACCCGCGCGGCCAGGGTCCGCCGCCAGCGCCCGCGGGTCGAGGCGATGCTCGACGGGCAGACCCGGGGGGCGCGGCATCGTGCCGCGCCAACCCGCGGCCGGCAGGGCGGCCGGGCAATGAGAAGATCAGCGGGCGACTATCGGCGTTTCATCAACCAGGAGGCCAATCCATGAGCACCAAGGTTTTCAAGCAGATCACCATCACCGGCTGTTCCAGCAAGAGCTACGAGGCCGCGATCGAGGCAGCGGTCGAGAAGGCCGCCGAGACCGTGCACGGCCTGGCCTGGTTCGAGGTCACGGAAATGCGCGGCGCGATCGTCGACGGCAAGCCGTCGGAGTTTCAGGCGACGGTCGACATGGGCTTCAGGGTCGACTGAGCCCGGCACCATCCCGGCCGCGCATCACGCCGGGCCGCTGAGACGGCTACAGCGGCCAGTCGCGCAGCATGCGCTCGGTCTCTTCGGCGTGCGAGCTCTCGTCGCGCACCATGTCCTCGAGCTGCACCGCCAGGCCCTTGTCGCCGTACTCGTCGGCTTCGCGGGCACGCTGGGTGTAGCCGGCCACCGCGTCGAGCTCGGCCACCAGGATCGCCTGCAGCATCTCCCGGTTCGAGCTCGCGGGCGGCACCGGCGCGGGCACCGTCGCCGGTTCGCCGCCCAAAGCGACGACCTTGTTGGCCAGGAACTGGGCGTGCCCCTGCTCGTCAACGACCTCTTCGAGGAAGAAGGCCGCCAGCTGCGGCCGGTAGGGGCCGGTGGCCTTGGCGGCGTAGGTGATGTACTGGGCGATCGCCGACAACTCGTTGGCGAGGTCCTTGTTGAGGTTGTCGATCAGGGTCTGTTTGTCCATGGTTCCCTCCGGTTTCTGGGAGTGGTGACAGTGGGCGGCCGGTGATCCGGCAGCTGGAAATCGTCGTTATCGATCTGTCGCGCTACTCATCACGTTCGCCACACACCGTGTTGAGGTTGCGTCGAGCTCGCCGCACCGGGCTCGTTTCCTCCGAATGCGCGTCGCTCGTCGCCGGCTCGGCGCTAGCCGGCCGTCTCCGGCGGCGTCAGGGCTTCGGGCGGCAGCTCGCCGGTCAGCGTGGTGAGAAAGGCCGCGAGCTGGGTGACCTGGCTCGGCGAGAGCTCCGCCCCGACCTGCAGCCGGGCCATCACCTGCAGCGCCTCCTCGAGCGTCGCGACGCTGCCGTCGTGGAAGTAGGGGTAGGTCTTCTCCACGTTGCGCAGCGACGGCACCTTGAAGACGCAGCGGTCCTCCTCGTCGCCGGTCACGGCCATGCGGCCCTCATCGATCCGCTCGCTGCCGGTGAGCTCCCAATATGGCGCGGCGAGGCCGAACTTGCGGAAGATGTGGCCGCCGACGGTGGCGCCGTTGTGACAGGCGCTGCAGCCCAGGCGCAGGAAGATCTCCAGGCCCTGCCGCTCCTCCTCGCCCAGGTCCGCGTCGCCGCGCAGGAAGTCGTCGAAACGGGACGGCGTCAGCAAGGTGCGCTCGAAGGCGGCGAGGGCGTGGCGGACGTTGTCGAACGTCAGGGCGGCCTCCTGCTCGGGAAACGCCTCGGCGAAGGCTGCCTGGTAGTCGGCGTCACCGGCCAGCCGGTCCACCAGGAACTCCTCGCCCGGGATGGCCATCTCCACTGGGTTGAGCACCGGCATTCCCGCCTGCTCCTCGACGTCCTCGGCGCGACCGTCCCAGAACTGGGCCACGTGCAGCGCCGCGTTGAGCACGGTGGGCGAGTTGCGGTCGCCGTGCCGGCCCCGGTCGCCGGGCGAGGTCGGCAGGTTGTCGACGCCGTAGGTCTCGAGGGCGTGGCAGGAGTCGCAGCTCAGCTTGCCGCTCTTGGACAGCCGAGGATCGAAGTACAGCCGCTTGCCCAGCTCCACCTTGGCCCGGGTCACCGGGTTGTCGGCGCTGGGCGCCGCGCTCGGCAGCGGCTTGAAGATCAGGTTGGCGCGCGCCCAGAGCGCGTCCTCGGGCTCGTTGGCCTCCGGTGGCTCGGCGGCGCAGGCGACGAGCAGGGCGGCGGTCAGGGCCATGAACACCAAGCACAGCTTACCTATCGACTTCATGATGCACCTCCACCGGCAACTCTGGCGCCAGCCGGCTGCCGGCCTCAACACCCCGGCGGGTGGGAGCGATCCGTGGCGGCCGTCAGGCGGGTCGAGAACTCGGCTGTCGGGGGTCCGTGACAGCCCGGTAGAGTAGCCCAACCGTTTCGCGCCGTCCGTCCAAGGAGAGAGACATGCTTCCCGAGATCAAGCGCCTTGCCGTCGTCGCCGCGCTCGTCCTCCTGGCGTCTCACGTGCCGCTGGTTGCGGCCGGCGGCTCTGCCGGCCGAACGATCGGCGAGCTGGCCTGGCTGGCCGGCTGTTGGCAGGGCGAGGGCGGCGAGGAGTGCTGGCTCGAGCCGCGTGGCGGCATGATGATCGCGGTCAACCGGGCGCCGGCGCGCGAGGGCCAACAGCCCTTCTTCGAGCTGCTGCGCATCGTCGAGGACGAGCGGGGCCTGGTCTTCCTGGCCCAACCGCGCGGCGAGTCGCCGGCGACGCCCTTTCGGGCGACCGAGGTCGGCGACCAAAGGGTCGTCTTCGCCAACCCCGAGCACGACTTCCCGCAGCGCATCACCTACTGGCGCGAGGGAGCGACCCTGCGCGTCCGGGTCGAGGCGCAGAAGGATGGCGAGTGGGGCGGGTTCGAGCAGTCCTGGTCGCCGGGCTCCTGGCCCGGTGAGTGATCCCGCGACGGGTTGAGCCTCGGCAGCGCAAGGTGTGTGCAATCTGCCGGGTCGCCTTGCGGCTGGGGATGATCGTCTTCAGGAACAAGGCGTCCTACCAGCGGATCACCGACAGCCCTGCGATCCTGGGGAAGCTGCGCTCGTCCCGGGTCACCAGGTCGAGCCCGCGGGCGAGGGCGGTGGCGGCGATGATCAGGTCGTGGGCACCCACCGTCTCGCCCGAATTTGCCATGCGGGCGGATAGCCGGGCGTGCAGCCGCGCCGCCACCAGGTCGAAGGCGATCACCGGGAAGCCGGCCAGGAGGGCCTCGACGTACGCCTCTCGGCGGGCGCGTCGGGCTTCGTCGCGTGCCCGGTGGATGCCGTGCAGGAGCTCCGAGGCGGTGACGACCGAGAGCGCGAGATCGTCCTCGAAGCCGCCCAGGATGCCCTCGAGGTCGAGCTCGCCCCGCTCGGCCGCGATGAGCACGCTCGAGTCGATCAGCGCTCCCATGGCGAATCGGGCAGGCGAGGCTGGTTTCTGGCCACCTCCTCGACGTCGTCGAAGAACTCCTCGTCGACCGTCGGAAGAGAGCGCAGCAGAGCCAGGAGGTCCGCCCCGGTGAACCGCACCGGGGCCGCCGGCCCGAGCTCGCCGATCGGCACGCCTCCACGCTCGATGATGAAGCGCTCTCCCCGATAGCGGACGCGGTTCAGCAGCTCGGAGAAACCTCGTGCCACCTCGGTGGCCGAAAGGCGCCTGATCGCCCCATACTCCGTCGGGGCCTCCCTGACCCAACCAGGCTGTCGCTTGCTCTTCTTGGCGCTCATGGGGTCTGATTATCAGATTTTATGATTTACCTTGTCAAGCTCGACGGCCTCGCAGCCCTACAGGGCCACTTGCACGCGAAAGCTGGCTAGGGGGGTGTCTTTCCGCCGCAAGAGAAAGTCGAAGATGCCCATCCCTGGGGACGCCGATGTCAGTCGAGGTTGCTGCCGCTATCTCAGGCGATCCCGGTCAGCCGCTCGTCCTGCGGCCCGTCCACGCTCTGCACCTCGATGCCGTGGCCGGTCAGGTAGCCGAGGCCGTTCTCCCCGGCGTAGCCGCCGCCGACCACGATCACCTTGGTGATCCCGGCGTGGTGGATCAGCTTGGCGCACAGGGTGCACGGCTCGCCGGTGACCAGCATCCAGGCGCCCTTGGTGGGCACGCCGGAGGCGGCGGAGTTGCAGATGACGTTCATCTCGGCGTGATGGCAGCCGATCTCCATCCGCTGGCCCGAGGGGATCCGCATCTCGTCGCGCAGGCAGACGCCGTCGCCGCACAGAGTGCCGCCGCCGCGCGGGCCGCCGTTGTAGCCGTCCATCAGCACCACGTTGCGCTCGGGGTCGAGCAGCAGGGCGCCGAACTTGCGCCGCGGGCAGCCGGAGGCCTTGGCCAGCAGCAGACACTGCTCGATGCGGATGCGGATGTGCTTCTCTTTCATCCGCTCGTGCCCAGCGATTCGAGGGCCGCGTCCATGTCGTCGAACGCCTCCAGCACCCCCAGCACCTGGGTGATCTGGAGCACCGTGGCCAGCCGGTCCGACAGCGCCACGAGGATGAACCGCCCGCCGCGCTGCTTGACGCTGGTGTGCGCCGCCACCAGCTCGCCAATGCCCGACGAGTCCAGCTTGGAGACCCGCTCCATGTTCATGACGACGTTGCGCGCCCCCGCCTCGAGGGCCTCGGTGATGGCGTCGCGCATCTTGGCGTCGGGGCCGATGGTGACGCGGCCGGCAACGTCGATGACTACGGTCTCTTCCATACGACCTCCGGAGCTTAGCCTGCTTCGTCCAGTGAAGACGACCGACCCCGGGGATGCGACGGGGGGATGGTGGCAGGGGCAGGCTAGACTGTAGCTGCGTTCATGGCGGACAACCGAAGCGATCGGCGCGGGCTCCTGGAACGCCTGCTGGGCATCTTCACCGAGGTGCGCGCCGGCGAGGCCGGCCTGACGCTGGCGATGGCGCTGCTGGTCTTTCTGCTGCTGACCGCCTACTACCTGATCAAGCCGGTGCGCGAGGCGCTGATCCTGCAGCAGGGCGGCGCCGAGGTGAAGAGCTATCTGGTGGCGGTGATGGCGGTGCTGCTCTTCTTCCTCGTCCAGGGCTACGCCAAGCTGGTCTCGCGCTTCGAGCGCACCCGGCTGATCACGGTGGTGACGACGATCTTCATCGCTTGCCTGCTCGCCTTCTGGGCCCTGAGCCGGCTGGGCGTGCCCTACCTGGGCTATGCCTTCTTTGTCTGGGTGGGCATCTTCAGCGTCATGGTGGTGGCGCAGTTCTGGTCGTACGCCAACGACGTCTACTCGAACGAGGCCGGCAAGCGGCTCTTCCCGCTGGTCGGCTTCGGCGGCATGCTGGGCGCCTTTGTCGGCGCGGACCTGGCGAAACGGCTGCTCGAGCTTGTTGGGGTCTACGAGATGCTGCTGCTGGCGGCGGCGCTGCTCGGCGGTCTGCATCGTGATCACCAACCTGATCTCACTCAAGGTCTGGGGACGGCAGGAGATCCGCGTCCAGCAGAGCGGCCTGGAAAATTGGCTGGCCGAGCGCAAGGAGCGCCGGGAGCGCGAGAAGCTGGCCTTCGGCGTGCTCAAGGAGCACCGCTACCTGTGGTACATCGCGCTGGTCATCCTGACGTTGAACCTGGTCAACACCACCGGTGAGTACATCCTCGGGCGGCTGGTCGAGGAGCACGGCGAGCAGCGGCTGGAGCTGGCGGTGGCCGAGGCCACGGCGGCCGGCGCGCCGCTCCGTTTTGGCGACCGCGAGCTTGGGGATCCCGCCACCAGCGAGGCGCGGGATGCCTTCACGCGCTCGACGATCGGCAACGTCTACGCCACCTTCTTCCGCTGGGTCAACCTGCTCGGCATGGTGCTTCAGCTGTTCGTGGTCGGCCGGCTGGTCAAACTGGGCGGCGTCCGGGCCGGTCTGCTGTGGCTGCCGATCATCGCCTTCGGCACCTACGCTCTGGTCCTGGTGCTGCCGGTCCTGGCGTACGTGCGGATCGGCAAGACGCTCGAGAACTCCTCCGACTACTCGATCAACAAGACCACCGTGCAGATGCTTTTCCTGCCCACCTCGCGCGACGTCAAGTACAAGGCCAAACAGGCCATCGACAGCTTCTTCCAGCGGGTCGGCGACGTCGGCTCGGCGGCGGTGGTCTTTCTCGGCACCGCGGTGCTGTCGCTCGATGCGCGCGGCTTCGCCGCGATCAACCTGCTGTTCATTGCCGGCTGGCTGTGGCTGGTGCGCGGCATCGCCCGCGAGCACCGCGAGATCGAGGCCGGCAACCGGCCCGGGCTGACCGGCGAGCGGGAGCCGGTCGTGGCGGCCGAGTAGATGACCGGCAAGACAGGCCAGCTTCTGCGGCAGCGATTCTCCGCGTGGCTGGTCCACCCGAGGCTGCCGATCCACCTGGCGTTGCTGGCGGTGGCGCTCTGCCTGCCGGCGCTGGGCAACGGCTGGCAAGCGGACGACTACTTCCACCGTGTGGTGTTGCGCGGCGACGTCGAGACCGGCTACTCGCCGCTGGAGCTGTTCTCGGTGATGCGTCAGGGACCCGAGGTGCGACGCGAGTACGTCGATCTCGGTCTGTTTCCCTGGTGGACCTCGGAGGATCTCCGGCTGGCTTTCCTGCGCCACCTGAGCGCGGCGACCCACTGGCTGGACTACCGGCTGTGGCCGGATTCGGCGATCCTCCAGCACGCCCACAGCCTGCTCTGGCTGGGCGCCCTGGTGGCCGCGGCGGCCCTGCTCTATCGGCGGGTTCACGGCGCGACTGGGGTCGCCGGCCTGGCGGCGCTGCTGTATGCCATCGACGACGCCCACGGCGCGCCGGCCGGCTGGCTGGCCAATCGCAACGCGCTCGTCGCCACCCTCTTCGGTCTGCTCTGCCTGCTCGCCCATGACCGCTGGCGGCGCGGCACCGGGGCAGGTGGTCGCCACGCCGCGCTGGCCGCCCTCTGCTTCGCCCTGGCGCTGGTGGGCGGAGAGATGGGCCTCGGCGCCTTTGCCTACCTCGTCGCCTACGCGGTCTTCCTGGATCGGGGCTCAACGTGGCAGCGGTTGGGCTCACTGGCGCCATGCGGCGCGGTCTTGGCCGGCTGGGCGGTGCTCTACCGCGCCCTCGGCTTCGGCGCCGCCGGCTCGGGCCTCTACGTCGACCCGGCCGGGCAGCCGCTGGCGTTCGCGGCACGCCTCGTCGAGCGGGCGCCGTTCTATCTCGCCGGTCAGCTGACGCCGCTGCCGGCGGAGTTGGCGATCCTGGCCCCGCCCGAGAGCGCGGCGGGCGTCCGTGCTCTTATGCTCGGGGCCACGCTGGTGATGGCCGCCGTATTCGCGCCGCTCGTGGCACGGCGGCGAGAGGCCCGCTTCTGGGCCCTCGGAATGGTCCTGGCCGTGGTGCCCTTGTGCGCCACCTTCCCGTCGAACCGGGTGCTCTTCTTTGTCGGGTTGGGCGGCATGGGCCTGGTGGCGTCGTGGCTCGAGGGCGCGTGGTCGCGAGAGGCGGGGCCGCGGCGTTGGCTGAGCAGGCTCGTGGCGGTCGGCCTGGTGACCGTCCATCTGGTGCTGGCGCCGCTGCTGCTGCCGTTCAACGCCCTGGCGTTCAAGCTCTTCGGCGAGCCGGTCAGCGACGCCATCCTGACGCTGCCCGAGGACCTGGGCCGCCGAGAGTTGGTGATCGTCAACGCGCCCGAGTACTTGAGCTACGTCAGCCAGGCCGGCTCCGTGCTGGTGCTCAACGGCCGGGAGATGCCGCGCAGCGTGCGGGGCCTGGCCGTTGGCCCCTCCGCCGTCACCGTGCGGCGCGTCGACGAGAGCACGCTCGACCTGTCGCTGGCGGGCGGCTACCTCGGCGGACCGTTCGGCGCCTTGTTCAACGACTCGCTGGAGCCGTTCGCGGTTGGCGCGCTCTTCACCGTGCCCGGCATGACGGCCACGATCCTGACGCGGACGCCCACCGGCGAGCCCGCCACCGTCCGCTTTCGCTTCGACCAGCCGCTCGAGTCCCCGTCGCGGCGCTGGGTGCAGTACCGCGACGGTGGCTTCGTGACGTTTGTGGCGCCGGCGGTTGGCGAGTCCCTCGAGCTGCCCGCGGCCCTGGGCCCGCTCGAACAGCTCGGTCGGAAGTCGCGCCGCGGCGCAGGCTGACCGTGAGGAAGTTGGCCCGGTACCTGGCGGACCTCGATGATGGGCATCCTGGCGGAGGCTCCAGAGGCTTAGAGCCGCGCGGTAGAGAGATCGGCGTCCAGGCCGGTCCTGCCGGCTAGGCCGAGTCGATCATGGCTCTCGGCGGTCGGACTCCGAACCGTCGCCGCCGGCCGGCCGGTCTTGGGCGCTGCCCGCGCGCTGGCTGAGCCGGCCGGGAGCTTGGGGGCGTGCTGGGCGCCCCGAGATGACCCGCTTGAGCCGGGCGACCTCTTCCGTGAGCTCGGCGACTACCTCCCGCAGCCCCTCCTCCTGCTCCCCGAACCTTTCGTCGGGTGGGGATTCCCGGCTCCCCCCGGGCTCGTGCGGCCGCAGGCACTTCTCGAGCTCCGACTCGAGAGCCGACAGGTCGTCCGGCAGGCAGCCGCTGATCACGACCTCGCCCCGTTTACCCCCTCGGCCGTAGCTCTCGTAGCCCTTGCGGAGATGGAGCGTGAGGGTCCGCTGCGATCTCGGTAGATCCCCTTTTGCCCAGGTGATCCGCTCGACCGCGAGCCAGGGGACGGTGAAGGCGCTGTGCCAGCCCCAGAACGCCTCCCGCCAGATGTGGTGCTCGTCGAACTGGATGCTGGCCGCCAGACGGTCCGGCCAGGGCTCGAGCTGGTAACCGGTCTTCAGGACCCAGGGCTCGTAGGACGGGTCGCGGTCGTTGCGCTTGACGACGCTCTCGTGGACCAGAGGATCACGACCCCGGTGCTGGTCCGGGTTCCACCGCCGCTGCCGGCGCCGGTAGAGCCGGCCAAGTCCCTGGCGTGAGTCATGCATTGCGCCGGTCGGATCGGGTCGCAGCTCGACGTGGTGCCCGGGGTAGATGCGCACTCCCGCGGCAACCGCCTCCCGGACCATCCAGAGTAGCGGGACGTGCGCCAGCTCATACTCGCGATAGCCGCCGCCGACGTCCGTGTGCATGCCGGCAAACCAGACCTGCTTGACACGGGGCCGGTCCCCCGGCCGCAGCGAATAGGCGTCCTCGAGGAGCAGCTGGTCGAGCTTCTGGGCGCTGCCGCGGTCGCGTTCGTCGAAACGGGCCATCAGCTCCGAGGTTTTCTTCGAGAGCGTGATGCCATGAAAGTCCTTGACTCCGGACCCTTCGAAGAGCGACTCGTCGATCTTGTAGACCGCGGTGTTGAAGCAGCGGACGACGGCTCTCTCGAGCGCCTCGATCTTCGAGTCGGACTCGCGGCGCCAGGGCGATCTGAACGACTTGAGAAGCTTCCACAGCGGCTCTTCAGAGAACTTGAACTGCAGCCGTTGGGTCACGGGGTGCTGGGAGTCCTTGAGCTTCTCCGCGACCAGGTAGATGTCTTCGATGTCCTCCAGGGTGAAGCCCTCGATCTCGGTCTCCAGGCGGGTCGGGCCCGGCGGTTCCTCCTTCTCCTCCCAGATCTGCGGGTGGAAGGTGAGCCGCTCATCGTCGATGGCCAACGCGTGGCGGGCGTACTCGACGCCGTCCGCCAACCGGAGGTCGTGGAACGAGTGGTGCCAGAAGGGGACCTTGTCGATGATCACGTCGATCGTCTTGATCGGCAGGCCGAGGGCGGCGACCGTGTCCCAGACGCCGAGGAATCGGATCCGCGTCCACATGGTGTGGTTGTTGCGGACGAACTCCTTCGCCTTGCGGTCCCGCTTGGCCCGATCGCCAATCTGGTAGATCCGCCAGGCTCGGCGGATGAGCTCTGGTCGCGACCGGGGCAGGACGCCGAACAGGTGGATGAAGGAGGAGAGGGTCCTGACGGTGGTGGCGCCGCGGCTGAAGCCGAAGAGGAAGATCCGGTCGCCGGCGGCGAAGGTGTCCGAGAGGAACTGGTAGCACTCGTGGATGTTGCGGGTAATGCCGCGGCCCGAGATCTGGCCGAGCTTGCTCCGGTCGGTGCCCAGGCCGGGGTCGTAGAAAGAGATCTGACGCGGCGTCCGGTCCTCGATCATGTTGAACAGTTCGTAGACGTTGGTGTTGGTGCCGAGGCCTCCCTCCTGACCGGTTCCATCCGAGAAGATGACGATGTTCTTGCTCATGGCGGCCCTCCTCGGGCGCGCTGAGGCCGCGGCGAGCTGCGACGGCGGCCGGCCGGCATCTCGCTGCTTGCCCAGCCGATTCAGACGGACGAACTGAGGCGGATCCTAGCAGGACAGCCGCGGGACCTCGGTGCTCGGCAGCCGGCCCGAGCTCCAGATGCCAAGCCTGGGCGGGAGGGGTATCGGGCCGACGTGCGGATCAAACTGCAGACGGCAGGAGTTCGCTCAGGGGATGATCTCGATCTCGGCCATCTCCGCCGGGTCCACGGCCTGGACCGCGTCCCAGTCGATCGTGGGATCGTCTTTTGCGCTCGCCGGCGGCGCGACGTCCTCGGCGAGCTCGGCTTCTTCCTTCTTCAGCACTCGCCGCGCGTCGCGCTTCGCCTGCTTCTCGCGCCGCTTCTGCTGGCGGATCCTCTCGCGCTGGCGGCGGACCATAGATGCTTGATTGCGAGCCATGACAACTTCCTTTCCGGGTGTCGAACCCGGACGTGAATGCGATGTCTTGACGCGGTCTGCCGGCCCGGGTTTCCCCTAACCATAGCGGCGCGCGACCCACCGCGTCAAACCGGCACCGCCGGCCGGGGCGCCCGGCCACCGCACGGGCGGGCCGCTCAGCCCTCTTTCCAGGGGTTGGTGGCGAAGACCGCGAGCTCCGGCCAGAGCGCCCGGCGCTCGGCGGCCAGGGTGCTCAGGATCGCCTGGGCGATGTCCGAGGCGAACAGCTTGTTGGGGTTGTCGCGGCCGGTCTTGCCGCCCCAGTTGGTCTGCACTTCGGAAGGGCAGATGCAGGTCACCCGGATGCCGTGCGGCCTGAGCTCCGCCTGCCAGCACTGGCTGATACCGCGCACCGCCCACTTGCTGGCCGAGTAGGCGGTTCCGCTGGCGTGGCCCTTGAGACCCGAGGTCGAGGCGATGTTGACGATGTCGCCGCTCTCCCGTCGCTTCATTTCGGGGACCACCCGGTTGGTCAGGTCCACAAGACCGAAGACATTGGTGTCGAACTGGGCCTTCATCCGGTCCATCTTCAACTCGCCGATCTTGGCGAAATAGCCGTAGCCGGCGTTGTTCACCAGCACGTCGATGCCGCCCATCCGCTCGTGGCACGCGGCTACGGTGCGGGCGTTGTCCTCATCCGAAGAGACGTCCGCGCGGATGCCGTGGGCGCCGGTCTCGGCCGCGACCCGGGCGATCAGCTCCTCGTTGCGGCCGGTGAACACCACCTCGTCCCCCGCCTGGCGCGCTGCTACTACCAGCGCTTCGCCGATGCCCTGGCTGCCGCCGGTGATCAGAAAACGTCTCGTGGCCATGTCCATGTCCTCCTAGTGTCCCGTTTGACTAGTCCCGTTCAACAAGTTCGAGGTCGTCTTCGTCCCTGGCAAGGCGCGTCGTGTCTCCGACTTCGCCGCTGGCGCTATCAGAACATGGCGGCGTTCCCGCGGCGAGGGGGGCCGGCGGGCGCGGCGGCCAGGCTGGCGCTCAGGGCCGGCGGCGGCGGTCGGGCGAAGCCGGTTCGATGGGGCCGAGACGGCGCAGGGCGGCGGCGGTCTCGAGATCGTCGGCGCCGGGACCGGGGTCGGGTCTGGCGGCCGGCCCCGCCAGCGGCAGCGCGGTGAGATGCTCGAGGTCGAAGGGCTCGCGGTCGCGTAGCTCGGCGACCAGGCCGTGCAGCTGGCGGTCGGCGTCGCCGGCCAGGCGGATACTGGCGGCGCCGCGGTGGCCGCCGCCGCCGTAGCGGGCGGCAAGCTCGCCCAGGTTGACCTGGCAGGAGCGGTCGACGATGCTGTGACCCAGGGTCACCATGGTGTCGGCCCGGCCCGCGTCGCGCTGGACGCGCACGGCGACGTTGATCTGCGGGAAGAGGGCGAAGACCAGGAAGCGGTTGCCCACCGGCACCGGGTCGAGGTCGCGAAAGTCGGTGATCAGGACGTTGGCATCGACCCGGCTGCTGGCCTCGAGGGCGGTGTGCAGCTCGGTGTCCTCGGCCGCCAGGCGCCGGCAGCGCTCCTCGACCTCCGGGTGCTCGAGCACCTGGGAGATGGCCGCGCCCGCGGCCAGCAGCTCACGCACGGTCATGAAGTACTCGCCGGTGCGCCCCAGGCCGCTGCGGGCGTCGAGGGTGAAGCCGAGCTGAATGTAGTCCTGCGGGTCGAGGATGTCGTCGAGATCCAGGTCGGCGGAGTCGAAGCGGTCGGTCTCACGCACCAGCTCCTCGAACCCGGCCATGGTGGTCAGACCGCCGTAGTACTCGAAGACCAGCCGCGCGGCCGAGGGGGCGCGGCCGAAGACGCCCGCGTAGGGCTCGGCGGGCGCCGCCGCCGCGGTGTGCAGATGGTGGTCGAACCACAGGGCACAGCCCGGCCGGAACGGCAGATTGGCGATGATGTCCCCGGGGCCGATCTCGATCTTGCCGTCGGCGATCTCCTGCGGGTGGGTGAGCAGGATCTCGTCGATTCCCTCGTTGCGCCCGATTAGCACGGCGCAGGCCAGGCCGTCGAGATCGCAGCGTGTGACCAGTCGCATCGTCGGCCTCCCTGACCCCGAGGCCAGTCTAGGGACCGGCGAGGGCGTCGGCAGCGACCCAGTTCACAGATCGACCGATACTCATGCGGCGGCGTGCCGGCGGCCGGCGGCGGGCGAGCTCGGTGAGGGCCCCGTTCGGCTGCGCTTGCTTGCGTGTCGCGTCTCCGCCCGGCCCGGACGCCAACCGGGACCCTGTCGTGGCCACACGCGCAGGCTACCCCGGCCGTGCGGACGCCGAGCCGGCCACGGCGGCCGGGGCGCTGCCGGCTTCGCGGGCGAGGTCGACGGCCCCCTCGACCGAGATCGAGCGGCGCCACTCGCGGCTGGTGAGGTAGGAGTACATCGCCGGCACTACGTAGAGGGTCAGCAGGGTCCCCACCGACAGGCCGCCGATCACCGCGACTCCCATCGGCACCCGGCTCTCGGCGCCGGCGCCCAGGGCCAGGGCGATGGGCAGGATGCCCAGCATGGTCGACAGGCTGGTCATCAGCACCGGCCGCAGGCGGGCGGTCGCCGCCTCCTGGATGGCCTCCAGCACGCCGCGGCCGCGGGCGCGCCGCTGGTTGGCGAACTCGACGATCAGGATGCCGTTCTTGGTGATCAGTCCGATCAGCATGATCATGCCGATCTGGCTGAAGATGTTGAGGGTCTGGTGGAAGTACCAGAGCCAGAACAGCGCCCCGGCCAGGGCCAGCGGCACCGACAGCATGATGATGAACGGGTCGCGGAAGCTCTCGAACTGGGCCGCCAGGACCAGGTAGATCAAGGCCAGGGCGAGCACGAAGACGAACTCGAGCGCGCGCGAGCTCTCGGCGAAGTCGCGCGCCTGGCCGTCCAGCGCGGTGGAGAAGGTGTCATCCAGCACCTCGGCGGCGATCCGCTCCATCGCCGCGATGCCGTCGCTCATGCTGTAGCCGGGGGCCAGCCCGGCCGAGACGGTCGCCGCGACGTAGCGGTCGAAGCGAAACAGCTGCGGCGGGATGCTCTCCTCGGTGACCGTCACCACCTTGTCCAGCGGCACCGGCTGACCGTCGCCGGTGGGCACGTAGAGGTTGCGCAGGTCGAGGGTCTCGTTGCGGTTCCGGCGCTCGACCTGGCCGATGATCTCGAACTGCTTGCCGTCCATGACGAAGAAACCCAGCCGCTGCTCCGACAGCGACAGCTGCAGGGTCTCGGCGACGTCGAGGGCGGAGATCCCCAGGTCGCGCGCCCGGTCGCGCTCGATCTCCACCCTGAGCTGCGGCTTGTCGAAGACCAGGTTGACGTCCGGGGTGGTCAGCTCCGGCGCCCGCTCGACGCGCTCGAGGAACGCCGGGGCGGCGCTCTGCAGCCGTTCCAGGGTGGGCGCCTGGAGCACGAACTGCACCGGTTGGCCCCAGCGCCGGCCGACGGCGATGGTCGGGTCCTCGCTGACGAAGGCGCGCGCCCCCGGGTAGCCGGCAAGGCGGCCGCGCAGGTCGGCGGCAACCTCGCTCTGGCCGCGCTGGCGCTCCTCCGGGTCGCTCAGCCAAAGGCGCGCGAAGCCCGAGTTGACCGAGGTCGAGGCGCCGAAGCCGGGCGAGGTCACGGTCATCAGCTCGCGCCGCTCGGGGTACTCGGCCAGCATCATCTCGGTGACCGCCTGGACATAGCCGTCCATGTACTCGTAGGTCGCCCCCTCGGGCGCCTTGAAGCTGGCGGCGACGCGGCTGCGATCTTCGAGCGGCGCCAGCTCGGCGGGCAGCAGCCGGCCGAAGAGGGCAATGGCGGCCAGACAGGCGACCAGGATCGGCAGGGCCAGCCAGCGATGGGCGAGGAAGGCGCCCAGGCTGTCGCGGTAGGCCGCGGTGAGCCCGCGGAAGAACGGCTCGGTGACGCGGTAGAGCCAGGGCTGACGCTCGCGCTTCTTGAGCAGGCGGGTGGTGAGCATCGAGGTCAGCGTCAGGGCGACGAACGACGAGATGATCACCGCCCCGGCCAGCGTTGCGCCGAACTCGCGAAACAGCCGCCCGGTAAGGCCGCCGAGGAAGAAGATCGGCAGCAGCACCGCCACCAGCGCCACGGTGGTGGCGATGACGGCGAAGAAGATCTCGCGGGTGCCGACCACCCCGGCCTCGGCCGGCGCCATACCGCCTTCGATCTTGGCGTAGACGTTCTCCAGCACGACGATGGCGTCGTCGACCACCAGGCCGATGGCCAGCACCAGCGCCAGCAGGGTCAGCACGTTGATCGAGAAGCCGGCGGCGTCCATGACGAAGAAGGCGCCGATCAGCGACACCGGGATGGCCAGCACCGGGATCAGGGTGGTGCGCCAGTCGCGCAGGAAGAGGAAGATCACCGCCAGCACCAGCAGCAGGGCCGAGAAGATCGTCTGCTGCACCTCGCTGATCGACTTGCGGATGAAGACCGAGCTGTCGAAGGCGTAGCTGAGCTCGATGTCCGGCGCCAGGTTGCGCTCGATCTGGGCCACCCGGCGGCGCACCTCGTCGACGATCTCGACGTAGTTCGAGCCCGGCTGCGGGCGGACCGCCAGGGCGACCATCGGCACGCCGTTGCGCCGCAGGATGGTGCGCTGGTTCTGCGGCCCGAGCTCGGCGCGGCCGACGTCGCGCAACCGCACCAGGCCGCCGCCGTCTTCCTTGAGGATCAGGTCGTCGAACTCGGCCGGCGTCGTCAGCCGGCTCATGGTGCGCACCGTCAGCTCGACGTCGCGGCCCTCGATCCGGCCGGCCGGCAGCTCGACGTTCTCGCGCCGCACCGCGTCGCGCACGTCGGCCGGCGACAGCCGGTAGGAGGCCAGCTTCTGGGGGTCGAGCCACAGCCGCATGGCGTGGGTCTTGGAGCCCCAGATGTCGACCCGGCTCACCCCCGAGATGGTCTGCAGCCGGTCGACGAAGACGTCGTCGGCGAAGCGCGTCAGCTCGAGCAGGTTGCGCTGGTCGCTGCCGATGGCCAGGGCCACCACCGGGCTGGCGTCGGCGTCGGCCTTGGAGATCGACGGCGGCTCGACGTCGGGCGGCAGATTGCGCTGGGCGCGGAAGACGCGGTCGCGCACGTCGTTGGCCGCCCGCTCCAGATCGGCCCCCAGGTCGAACTCCACCTGGATGGTGCTGCGCCCCTCGCGGCTGGTTGAGGTCAGCGTGCGGATGCCGTCGATGCCGTTGATCGACTCCTCGAGCGGCTCGGTGATCTGGGTCTCGATCACCTCGGCACTGGCGCCGCGGTAGTCGGTCACCACGGTGACCAGCGGCGCCTCGACCGAGGGGAACTCGCGCACGCCGAGGTTGCGGAAGCCGAGCGCGCCGAACAGCAGGATGGCCAGCGACATGACGATCGCCAGGACCGGACGGCGGATGCTCAGCGAGTAGAGGCTCATTCCTCGCCCGGGGCGGCCTTCTCCCGCACCGGCAGACCGGAGCGCAGCCGCTGGATGGCCGAGACGATCACCCGGTCGCCGGGCTCGAGGCCGCGGGTGATCTGCACCTCGGTGTCGGTGCGGACGCCGGTATCGACGAGGCGCGGCACCGCCCTGCCCTCCTCGGCGACGAACACTTTCTTGCTGCCAAGCTCGGGGATGACGGCGATCGCCGGCACGGTGAGGGCGTCCTCGACGGCGTTGATCGCCAGCTCGACGTCGGCGAACGCCCCCGGCAGCAGCGCGCCGTCGGGGTTGGCGCAGCGCGCCCGTGCCTTGAGCGACCGCGTCTCGAAGTCGACGTTGGGCTCCAGGGCGTAGATCTCGCCGGTCTGATCGCGCGCGGTGCCCTTGACGCGGAAGGTGATCGTCTCTCCCACCCGCACCCGTCCGGCCTGGCCCTCGGGGACCGAGAACTCGATCTTGACGGTGTCGATCTTCTGCAGCCTGGCGATCGGCGTCTGCGGCGTCAGCGCGGCGCCGCGGCTGACCGAGCGCAGGCCGATGACGCCGCGGAACGGCGCCCGGATCTGGGTCTTCTCGAGCTCCGCCTCGGCCAGGCTCAGCTCCGCCTGGAGCACGTTGAGCTGGCTCAGGGCGAGGTCGTACTCGTCCTGGCTGGTCAGCCCCTGCGCCAGCAGGTCTTGCTGCCGCGCCTCGCGCAGCCGCGCCAGCTCGAGGCGGTGGCGGGCGCGGTCGCGCTCGGCGACGAACTCGGCGTCTTCGATCTGCACCAGGAGCTGGCCCTTGGCGACCGCGGAGCCCTCGCTGAAGCGGATCTCGCGCAGCACGCCGGAGATCTCGCTGCGCAGCTCGATCTGCTCGTCCGCCTGGATGGTGCCGACCGTGGCGAACCGCTCCACCAGCCGGTGGGGCACCATCACCACGGTCTCCACCCCGAGCGGCTCGGCGGCCGCATCGGAGCCCTCACCGCCGGCGCCCGAGGAGTCGAGTCGCGGCAACAGCAGGGCGCCGGCCGCGACCAGCGCAGCCGTCAGCCAGAGAATCGACTTGGTTGTCTTGGACACCTGAAGCAGTATAAAGCGGTGACAGGCTACTCATTCCTCTGCTCATTCTCTCTTGGGCTTGCGTCCTACCTTGCGGGGCCTTAGACACCGCCCTGTGCTCCTCTCCAACTGGTCGACGAAGCTCTCGGAACCGAGCGGCCTGCCGATGCGCCCGTGCCGTCTGAGGGCTTCGGTTGCTTCGTCGGCCGGGTGGTCCTGGCCCAGGTAGAGGTTCCAGTCGGCGATGCGCTTGGCGCCCGGCTCGCGGTTGACCAGGATATCCGGCTCACCAAGGACGTGCGCTCTGGCGCTTGAATGGGGCCAGTCGGTGGCGGTGCGTGCGAGCCCGGCCCGCACGGGGTTGAGCAGTACGTAACGGATCGCCGCCATGAGGTGAGGCTCGTCCATCGGGAATGAAGCGAATCGTTCCTGCCACAGATGGCCGGTCCACCGGTGGCGGCGGTTGACTTGAAGAGCGTAGCGCTGGTGCGCCTCACCCAGAGGCCGAGCCAGCCCGTCTTCGCTCGAAGGAACCACGATCAGGTGGACGTGGTTCGGCATCAGGCAGTAGGTCCAGACGTCCAAGGCGTGACGGCGTGCCCGCCGGGCCAGCAGTCGGGCGTAGGCGTGGTAGTCGCCGTCCGAGAAGAAGACCCGCATGCGCCGCGCGCCGCGCTGCGTCACGTGATGTGGCACACCGGGAACGACCACTCGAGCGAAGCGGGCCATCGTCCAGTAAGACGAAAACGAGCCCGGCCATCTTGCGGAATGAGTAGCCTGTCACCGCTTTTCTCCGCTTTTCCCGGCGCGGTTACGATAGAGGCTCTGAGACCGCCATCGACAGACCCCGACGTGCGGCCGCGGCAGGGGCGGGGACGGTTCGCCGTGGGCCGTCGCCTGGCCTCCGGCCGCCCACCCGCCGCCGCGCTCGCCCTGGCCGCGGTCCTGGCCGCCGCGGCCGGTCCCCTGTCGCGGGCCGCCGATCCAGCGGGACTGTCACCCCAAGCCTCACCCGGAGTCGCTGGCACCAAGGTTGGCGGCACCCCGGTCAGCACCGAAGTCGACCTCACTCCGGTCGGCGTCAGTCCGGTCGAGAGCGAGCGTTTCTTGCTGTCGGGCAGCGGTCCGGATGACGCCCGGCTCTGGGAGTTCCGCATCGACAGCGGCCGCGGGGCCGGCGACTGGCGGGTGATCCCGGTGCCCTCGAACTGGGAGCTCGAGGGGTTCGGCCGGTACACCCATGGCAAGCAGTGGTGGCGGCCGGCGGAGCGGGCGGTCTACCGGACGCGGTTCCAGGCCCCGCGGCGGTTCGCCGGCCGGCGGGTCGAGCTGGTCTTCGAGGGCGTCATGACCGATGCCGAGGTCTGGCTCAACGGCCGGCCCGTGGGCGCGGTCCACCAGGGCGGCTTCACGCGTTTTGCCTACGACGTCTCACGGATGCTCTGGCACCACCTGCCGAACGTGCTCGAGGTGCGGGTGGCGGAGGCCTCGGCCGATCCGTCGGTCGACCGGGCCGAGCGCGCGGCCGACTACTGGGTCTTCGGCGGTATCTACCGGCCGGTCTACCTGGAAGTGCACCCGCCGGCGTCGATCGCCTACGCGGCCGTCGACGCCCGCCACGACGGCAGCCTGGCGGTCGACCTCGAGATCGCGGGCCCAGTGGCCGCGGTGGCGCGGGCGCAGGTCGAGACCTTGGCGGGCGAGGCGGTGGGCGACGCCCTGAGCGCGCCGGCGGGGGCCGGTCCGGCGCGGCTCGAGGGCAGAGTCGACGGTGTCCTGCCGTGGAGCTCCGAGTCGCCGAACCTCTACCGGTTGCGGCTCGAGCTGCTGAGCCCCGACGGTGTGGTCCTGCACCGCCGCCATCTGCGTATCGGCTTCCGCACCGTCGAGCTGCGCCCCGGCGAGGGGCTCTTCGTCAACGGCCGCCGCGCCGTGCTGCGGGGCGTCAACCGCCACTCCCACTGGCCCGAGACCGCGCGGGCGGTGCCGGCGGCGGTCAACCGGCGCGACGTGGAGTTGATCCGGTCGCTGAACATGAACGCGGTGCGCACCGCCCACAGCCCGCCCGACTCCGACTTCCTCGACGCCTGCGACGAGCTCGGGGTCTACGTGCTCGACGAGCTGCCGGGCTGGCACGACGCCTACGACACCGAGGTGGGCTCCCGCATCCTGCGCGAGATGGTGCGGCGCGACGTCAACCACCCGGCGGTGATTCTCTGGTCCAACGGCAACGAGGGCGGCTGGAACCCCGAGCTCGACCCGCTCTTCGGCGAGCTCGATCCGCAGCGCCGGCCGGTGGTCCATCCCGGGGCGCGGGCGCTGGGCTTCGAGGCCACCCACTACCCCGATTGGGAGGAGCTGAGCCGGCTGGTCGCCGGCGAGTCCGACGGGCCGGGCAACGAGCCGGCGCCGGTGCTGCTGCCGACCGAGCTGCTGCACGCGCTCTACGACGGCGGCGGCGCCGCCTCGCTCGCCGACTACTGGCGGCTGCTGCGCTCCTCCGGCCGGCTGGGCGGCGCCTTTCTCTGGTCGTTGTTCGACGAGGGCGTGGTGCGGACCGACCGGGACGGGCGCATCGACACCGCCGGCAACCGCGGCGCCGACGGCCTGCTGGGGCCGCACCGCGAGCCCGAGGCCAGCGCCCGGGCCGTGCGCGAGCTCTGGTCGCCGGTACAGGTCACCGGTTTCCGCTTCGCGCCGGAGGCGATCGAGATCGAGCTCGAGAACCGCTTCGACGAGACCGACCTGGCCGACTGCACGGTGCGCTGGCGCTGGCTCGCCCTGCCGCCGCTGCCGGCGGCCGGTGGCGAGGTCGGTACGGCGCCCGGCGGCGAGGGGCCGCTGCCCGCCGCGGCCCCGGGCGCCGGCGCGCGGCTGCGCCTGGAACGGCCCGAAGATGCGGCAGTGGCCGACGCCGTCGAGCTGCGGGCGTTCGCGCCGGACGGCCGCGAGCTGATGGTCTGGGTGCTGCCCGACGAGAGCTCCGACCCGGTCGCCGCCGCCTGGGGCCGGCCCGCCGAGGAGGGCGGCGCCGGGGTCGCGTCCGAGCGCCAGGGGTCGCTGCTGACGCTGAGCGCGGCCGACGGCCGGTGGGCGCGGTTCGACCTCGACACCGGGGCGCTGGTCGAGCTCGGCCACGGCGAGCGCCGGCTGCCCGTCGCCGGCGGCACCCGGCGGGCGGACGGCCGCCGCCCGGCGCTCGAGGAGATCGAGATCGTTCCCGGCACGAGCCAGGTTGCGGTGCGCGCGCGCTACCGGGGAGCGCTGGACGAGGCGACCTGGACCTTTCACGACCAGGGCCGCCTGCGGCTGGAGTGGACCGTTCGCGCCGGCCGCGACGACGCCGACTATCTCGGCATCCGCTTCGACGGGCTCGAGGGCCGGGTGCGCTCTCTCACCTGGCTGGGGCTCGGCCCCTATCGCGTCTGGCGCAACCGGCTGGCCGGGGGAGTCCTCGGGCTTTGGCGGACGGGGTGGAACGACTCCGTCACCGGCGTCGACTGGCGCTACCCGGAGCTGCCGGGCTTTTACGCCGGGGTGCGCTGGGCCAGCCTGGCCACGGACGAGGGGGACCTCACGCTGGCTCCCGATCCGGGGCTCTTTCTCGGCGTCTTCGCGCCGCGCTTTGCCGACGAAGCGCGCACCGCGGTGGCCGAGGTGCCCGATGGCATCACCGTGCTGCACCGGATCTCCGCCATCGGCACCAAGTTCCACCGGCCGGAAGCGCTGGGCCCGGCGGCGCGTCACCCGCCGCCCGCCGGCACCCTCGGAGGCGGGGTCTGGCTGAGCTTCGAAGGCGGTGGGCGGGCGCGCCGCTGATCCGAGTGCCGCGATGGCCCGGTAGGCTGAACGGCCGGGGCCGTCAACCCGGCGGCCGCTCCAGCCGTATCTATCGACAGAATGTGGAAACGGCGGATCCGAGATTCGACCCCGGGGCTTCTCGTCCTGCCGCTGCTCGCCGCGCTGGCCGTGGTGCCCGCCGCCGCCGCGCGCTCGCCGGACGGCGTGCCCGAGGCGGTCCAGATCATGGAGCTGACCCCGGAGATCGAGCGCTTCATCGACGAGCGGGTGCCGGCCAATCTCCCCCGCAGCACCCGGATGCGGGAGTTGATGGACGCGCTGTTCGGCAAGGACGGGCTCGACATCTCCTACGGCAACCTCGAGACCAAGACCGCCGCCGAGACCTTCGAGACGCGCAGCGGCAACTGCCTGTCATTCACCATCCTGTTCGTCGCCATGGCGCGGCATGTCGGGCTCGAGGCCCACTTCCAGGAGGTCGGCGAGATCTTGAGCTGGGACCGCCGCGGCGACGTGGCGGTGAGCAACCGCCACATGTTCGCCGTCGTGGAGACCGCCGAAGGCCCGAACCGGGTCGACTTCCTGCCCGGCCTCGAGAAGCGCTACCGCTCGGTGCGCCGGATCGACGAGGCGCGGGTGCTGGCCCACTACTACAGCAATCTGGGCGCCGAGGCGCTCACCCACGACGAGTTCGAGAAAGCGATGGCGCTGTTCTCCCGCGCGATCGAGTCGGACGGCACCCTGGCCGCCGCTTGGGTCAACATGGGCGTCACCCAGCGGCGGCTGGGCCGTTCGCGGGACGCGGAGGAAAGCTACTTGCGAGCGCTCCAGCTCGACCGGGGCGAGATCTCGGCGGCGTCCAACCTGGCCAGCCTCTACCGGGCCAGCGGCCGCGAACGGCTGGCGGCGCCCTACCTCAGGCAGGTCAGGAGGTACCGGCGGTCGAACCCCTTCTTCCAGTTCCGCCAGGCGCAGGACGAAGCCGAGGCGGGCAACCTGCAGGCCGCACGCCGCCTGCTCAGGAAAGCGATCCGGCTGCTCCCCGACGACGTCCTGTTCCACGTTGAGCTGGGCATGCTGCAAGCACGGGCCGGCCGGCCGCGCCGGGCCGCGCGCAGCTTCCGCAAGGCGCTGCGGCTCACCACCGACGAGGCCGAGCGGGAGCGGCTCGAGCGTCTGCTGTCGCTGGCGCTCGATGCCGCCTGATCGCCGCGCCGCGCCCCCCGGGCGAGACTGTGATGGGATTGCTGCCCCGGGGGACCGGTCGACCATGCCGCCAACGCCAAACCCGCGGGAGCTGTCGCTCGGACGCAAGCTCCTGTTCTCCACCGTCGTCCTGGTCGCCTTCTTCGGTGCTGTCGAGCTGACGCTGGCGCTGGCCGGCGTGCGGCCGATCCTGGTCGACGAGGACCCCTATGTCGGCTTCCAGCCGACGCTGAGGCTGTTCGCTCCGGACGCCGAGTCCGGCCTCTACCAAACGGCAAAGAACAAGCTGGCGCTGTTCAACCCGCAGTCGTTCGCCATTGACAAGCCGGCTGGCGGCTTTCGCATCTTCACCGTCGGCGGGTCCACTACCTACGGGCGGCCGTTCGACGACGGCACCTCCTTTACCGGCTGGCTGCGCGAGTACCTCGCGGCGGCGGCGCCGGAGCGAGCCTGGGAGGTGGTCAATGCCGGCGGCATCTCGTATGCCAGCTACCGGGTGGCCAAGCTGATGGAGGAGCTGGCCGGCTACGAGCCCGACCTGTTCGTCATCTACTCGGGCAACAACGAGTTCCTCGAGCGGCGAACCTATGGCGATCTGCTGGACGAGCCGGCGGTGATGACCCGCGGCCGCATGGCGCTGCAGCGGATGCGGCTGTGGGCGGTGGGCACGCGGGCGGTGCGAGCCCTGCGCCAGGACTCGCGCGCGCGCTATGAGCTGACCGGCGAGGTCGAGGAGCTGCTCGACAGCTCCGCCGGGCTCGACTACTACCAGCGCGACCCCGACTTCCACCGTCAGGTCGTCGAGCACTACCGGCACAACCTGGGGCGGATGATCGAGCTCGCCCGGACAGCCGGCGCCGAGGTGATCCTGGTGACGGTGCCGGTCAACGAGCAGGGGTTCGCGCCGTTCAAGAGCCAGCACGGCGCGGGGGTCTCG
This sequence comes from Thermoanaerobaculia bacterium, assembly GCA_963781065.1. Taxonomy (GTDB): domain Bacteria; phylum Acidobacteriota; class Thermoanaerobaculia; order Multivoradales; family JAHEKO01; genus CALZJC01. The sequence continues at coordinate 649,378 of CAWAET010000004.1, forward strand.
GAGGCCGACCGCCGCCGGCACGCCGAGCTGCGGGCGGCGGCCGCCGCGGCGCTCGAGGCCGGGCAGACCGGCCTGGCCCTGGAGAACGCCGCCGCGGCGGTGAGGCTCGATCCGCTTCACGCCGACGGCCACTTCCAGCTCGGCCTGGCGCAGCTCGCCGCCGGCGACCGCGCCGCCGCCGCCGTCTCCTTCGAGCGCGCCATCGTCGAGGACGTCTGTCCGCTGCGCGCCCTGCCGATGATGAACCGCGCCATCCGCGAGGCGGCCGAGCGCTACGGAGTCGAGCTGGTGGATTTCCGGGAGCGGCTCCAGGCGGCGGGCGCCGCCGGCCAGCCGAAGCTGCTCGGCGGCGAGGAGTTCCTCGATCACGTTCACCCGACCGTCGAGGCGAACGGGCTGCTGGGCCGGGCGCTGTTCGACCGGCTGGCGGCGATGGGCCTGGTGACGGCGCCGGCCGAACGGCTCGCCGGTCTGGACGAGAGGGTGGCCCGCGTGATCCTGGGGCGGGTCGACGAGGAGGCCTATGCCCGGGCCTTCAAGAACTTGTCGAAGGTGCTGCTCTGGGCGGGCAAGAAGAGCGAGGCCGAGAGGTACGCCCGCCAGGCCGCCGCCGTTCTGGTCAGCGACTGGGAGGTCTACTACAACGCCGGCGTCGTGCAGCTCGACGCCGGGCGGCTGGCCGAGGCCCGCGCGAGCCTGCTCGAGGCGGTCCGAGTCGACCCCAACGCGGCCCCTGCCTGGGATCAGCTGGGAGCGATCCGCGCGCGCGAGGGAGATCTCGACGGAGCGCTCGATGCCGGCCGGAGGGCGGTCGAGCTCGACCCCGCGGCCGCCAACGCCTGGAACAACCTCGCCACCACCTTCCTGGTGCGCGGCGAGCCCGACGAGGCCTTGCGGGCGGCCCGGCGGGCGGTCGCGGTCGCGGCCGGCTTCGCCGACGGCTACAACAATCTGGGCACCGCCCACTTCGAGATCGGGCAGCTGGACGAGGCGATGGCGGCCTACGACCGGGCGGTCGAGCTGCGGCCCGGCTTTGCCCAGGCGCGGGCCAACCGCGGGCTCGTCCACGGCGAGCGCCAGCGGTTCGCGGCGGCGCTGGAGGAGTTCACCGCCGCGCTCGAGCTGCGCCCTGACCTGGTGGAGGCGCGGCGCGGGCGCGGCCAGGCCCTGCTCGAGCTCGGCCGGCGGGATGAGGGGCTCGACGAGCTGCGCCGGGCCTGGGAGGCGGAGCTCGGCGACCTCGAGACGGTCGAGACGCTGGCGAGAGCGCTCCTCGCCCTCGGCCGGCCGGCTGATGCCTCGGGGGTCCTCAGCGCCGGCCTGGCGGCGGCCCCCGCGCCGACGGCCGCGCTGCAGCACTTGCTGGGCAGGACCCTGGCGCAGCAGCGGCGGTTCGCCGACGCCGGCGCGGCCTTCCGCCGCGCCATCGAGCTGCCCGGCGCCCCGGCCCAGGCCTGGATCGACTTCGCCACCTTGCGACTGCTCGAGCGCCGCCCCGGCGAAGCAACGGGTATCCTCCACGACGCCCTGGTTCGTCATGGCGACAACGCCGTGGTGCACCACCTGCTGGGCAAGGCGCTGGTCGAGGATGGCGGCGCCCCGAGCGCGGCGCTGCCGCACCTGGAACGAGCGATGGAGCTGGACCCGAACAACGCCCTGGCGGCCAACGACCTGGCAACGGTGTACGAGCATCAGGGCCGGCTCGCCGAAGCGCTCGAGCTCTACCGGCGGGCGGCGCGGCTGGCGCCGGATCTGGCTCTGGCGCGGGAGAACGCCAGCCGGCTGGCGCGGCAGATGGAGGGCGGATGAGGCGGGCGGTCGCGGTGGTCCTGGTCGCCCTCCTTCTCGCCGCGGGCCTGGCCCCCGTGCCGGCCGCAGCGGCCCGGCGCGACGAGCCGGACATCCTGGCGCTGAGCCCGGAGATGGGCCGGTTCCTGGCCCGCCGGATCAAGCCCGGGCTGGTGCGCACCCTGCGGCTGCAGGCGCTGCTGGACGTGATCTTCGGCGCCGAAGGCCTGCGGATCAGCTACGGCAACAGCCGCACCCGGACGGCCATCGAGACCTTCGAGGAGCGCAGCGGCAACTGCCTCTCCTTCACCCTGATGTTCGTCGCCATGGCCCGGCACCTGGGCCTGCGGGCCTACTTCCGCGAGGTGGACGAGGTCACCAGCTGGGATCAGCGCGGCGACGTGGTGATCACCGAGCGGCACATGTTCGCCGAGGTCGAGGCCGACAACGGCGTGGTGCAGGTGGATTTCCTGCCGTCGGGCAGCAAGGTCTACCGCTCCACCCGCCGGGTCGACACCGCCCGCGTCTATGCCCACTACTACAGCAACCTCGGGGTGGAGAGTCTTACCGCCGGCCGTGCGGCCGCGTCGATCGGCCTGTTCGAGCGGGCGCTCGATCACGATCCGCGCTTCAGCCCGGCGCTGGTGAACCTGGGAGTGGCCTTCCGTCACACCGGCCGGCCCGAGCGCGCCGAGGCGAGCCTGCGGCGGGCCCTCGAGATCGACCCCGGCGAATTGGCCGCCGCGTCGAACCTGGCCGCCCTCTATCTCGCCCAGGGGCGGCGGCAGGAGGCGGCGCCCCTGCTCGAGCGGGTCGAAGGCCATCTGCGCCGCAATCCGTTCCATCACTTCCGCCAGGCCATGCAGGCCGGCCGTGACGAGCGGTGGGAGGCCGCCGTCGAGCACGTTCGCGAAGCGATCCGGCGATTCCCCCGCGAGGCGCTGTTCCACGTCGAGCTGGCCCAGTTCCAGCTGCGGCTGGGACGGCAGCCGCAGGCCCGCTCCAGCCTCGAGCGGGCTCTCCGCCTGGCCGAGGGCGAGCTCGAACGGCAGCGCATCCGCTCGCTGCTGAGCGAGCTCGACGCCACGGGGTGAGGGTGTCGCGCCCCTTGGCGAGCCCCGCGGGCGGCAGCCGCCGGCTCTTGGTGGCGGTCGGTGTCGCGGCCGTCGGTGTCGCGACGGTCTTGGCCGCCTGCGGCGGTGCGCCGGTCGAGGAGCCCGAACCGGCCGCGGTGACGCCCGCAACGCCGCCGTGGCTGGTCGACGTCACCGCGGAGCACGGCCTCGACTTCCGCCACGAGACCGGCGGCGTCGGCGAGCTCCAGCTGCCCGAGATCATGGGCTCGGGCGCGGCGCTGTTCGACGCCGAGGGCGACGGCGATCTGGACGTCTACCTGATCGACGGCGCCTTCGATCTCGGGCGCTCGCCGGGCCCCGGCGGGCCGCGCAACCGGCTCTACCTGCAACAGGACGGCCGGCTGGTGGACGCCAGCGAGGGCTCCGGCCTGGACGACCCCGGCTACGGCATGGGCGTGGCGGTGGGTGACCTCGACAACGACGGCCGCGACGACGTCTACGTTTCCAACTACGGGCCCGACAGGCTCTTCCGCAACCTGGGTGAAGGGCGATTCGCCGACGTCACCGCGGCGGCCGGCGTCGCCGTCGACGGCTGGTCGACCTCGGTCATCTTCGTCGACTTCGATCGCGACGGCCTGCTGGACATCTACGTCGCCCGCTATGTGGCTTACGACCCGCGGGTGAAGTGCTACGACACGGCGGGCCGCCACGAGTACTGCGGCCCCAGCGCCTTTCCCGGCGTCAGCGACGTGGTGCTGCGCAACCAGGGCGGCTTCACCTTCCGCGACGTCAGCGCCGCCGCCGGCATCGCCGCGATGAGCGATGCCGGCCTGGGGGTGGTCAGCGATGACTTCAACGACGACGGCTGGCCCGACGTCTACGTCGCCAACGACGCCGACCCCAACCAGCTGTGGCTCAACCTCGGCGACGGCACCTTTCGCGACGAGGGGCTGCTGATGGGCGCCAGCGTCAACGCCCAGGGGGTGACCGAGGCCGGCATGGGGGTGGTGGCGGCCGACTTCGACGGCGACGCGCTGCCGGATCTGTTCATGACCCACCTGGTGAACGAGAGCAACACCCTCTACCGCAACTTGGGCTCGGGCCTCGGCTTCGAGGACGCCACCGTCAGCTCGGGGCTGGCCAGCGGCAGCGCGCCCTTTACCGGCTTTGGCAACGTGGCCTTCGACGCCGAGCTCGACGGCGACCTCGATCTGGCGCTGGTCAACGGCCGGGTGCTGCGCGGGCCGCCTTTGCCGAGCGAGCTCGCCCCGCCGTGGGACGACTACGCCGAGCCCAACCTGCTTTATCGCAACCTCGGCGGCGGCCGCTTCGAGCGGACCGACCGGGAGGCCGGCGACTTCCACCGCCGCACCGAGATCAGCCGCGGCCTGGCGATCGGCGACCTCGACGGCGACGGCGACGGCGATCTGCTGCTGAGCAACGGCCAGGGGCCGGCGCGCATCTACCGCAACGACGCGCCGCGCCGCGGCCGGGGGCTGCGGCTCGAGGCCTGGGACCCGCGGCTCGGCCGGCTCGCCGAGGGCGCGGTTGTGGTTGCCGAGCTCGGCGACCGCCGGCTGCGGCGGGTCCACAGCAGGGGCAGCAGCTACCTGTCGTCGAGCGAGCCGGCGATGCTCTTCGGCCTGGGCGAGGCGGCCGGGGTCGACCGCTTCGTGGTGCGCTGGCCCGACGGCCTGCGCGAGGTCTTCGCCGGCGTCGAGGCCCCTGCCGGCAGCGGCGCGGTGGGGCGGCTGCGCCTGGTCCGCGGCGCGGGGCGGCCGGAGTGAGAGCGGTTCCCCGGCCGGCCAAGGTGCGGGCCGTGCTGCTCGGCTGCGGAGCGCTGATGGTGGCGCTGTACGGCTGCGGCGCGCCGTTGCCGTTGCCGCCGGAGGTGGAGACGGCCGGCATGGAGCCGGCCGTTGCGCGCGCCTTCGAGGAGGCCCGCGTGGCGGTGGTCGGCGAGCCCGGATCGGGCGCCGCCTGGGGCCGGCTGGGGATGGTGGCCGACGCCCACGAGGACGACGAGCTGGCCCTGCTCTGCTACCGCCGGGCGGTGGAGCTCGAGCCGGGCAACGTGCGCTGGCCCTACTACCTGGGCCGGCTGCTGGCTTTCAAAGGGGCGCGCCCGGAGGAGGCGGTGGAGCTGTTCCGCCGCGCGCTTGAATTGGAGCCCGGCTACGCGCCGGGCCATCTCCGCCTGGCGGACGCCCTGGCCGGCCTGGGCGAGCCGGAGCAGGCGGTGGCGGCCTATCGCCGCGCCCTCGAGCTCGAAGACGGCCTCGCCCGGGCCCATCTCGGCCTGGGCCAGGCGTTGCTGGAGCTGGACCGTGTGAACGAGGCGATCGCCGCGCTCGAAGCGGCCCATCGGCTCGAGCCCGACGACGCCACCGCGCTCGCCGCCCTGGCCCGCGCCTACCTGCGCTCCGGCGACCGGCAGCGAGCCGAGCAGGCGGCCCGCCAGGCGCAGGGCAAGCCGCGTCTCGACGGCTTCCCGGATCCCCTGCTGCGCCAGCTCGGCGCCGTGGGCGTCAGCTCGTCGGTGCGCTTCGAGCGCGCCCAGGAGTACCTGCGGCTGGGACGCTTCGGCGACGCCGCGGCCGAGATGCGCCGGGTCGTGGCGGCGCGGCCGGACGATCCCTACGCCCACCGTGACCTGGGCATCGCCCGGCGCCAGATGGGCGATCTCGACGGTGCGGCGGAGAGCCTGGCGCGGGCGGTGGCGCTCAAGGACGATCTAACCGAGGCCCGGCTCGAGCTGGGGCTGGCGCTGCTCGATCTCGACCGCCCCGGCGAGGCGGCGGGCCACCTGCGGCGGGCGGCGGCCGAGCTGCCGGCCGACCCCCGGCCGCGGGCGCAGCTGGGCGTCGCCCTGGCCCGCGGCGGGGCCGAGGACGAGGCGCTGGCCGAGCTCGAGCGGGCTGCCGCGTTGGGGCCGCTGCCCGCCGTCGCCAACCTCGAGTGGGGCGGTCTGCTGGCCCGGCGGCGCCGCTACGCCGAGGCCGCGGAGCGCTTCCGGGCCGGCCTCGAAGAGCTGCCGGACAATCCCCAGCTGCTAACCAACCTGGGCCTCGCAATGGAGGCGCTGGGCCGCCCGGCGGAGGCGATCGTCCACTACCGGCGGGCGATGGAGGTCGAGCCCAACCCGCTCGCCGCCGGCCGCCTGCGCGCCCTCGAAGCCGCCCGCTGAGACCCGACCGCCGGGGTGGGGCGCCACGGCGGCCGCTTGACCGCGCAGCCACGCCACGGCCTCGGGTCGACAGAGCAGCCGCGCCGCGGCAGGACTACGGTTGGAGTTTGTCGAGCCGGCGCGCCAGGGCCGCCACCCGAGGGTCGCCAGGCAACAGCCGGTAGAGGGCGGCCAGATGCAGCCCGGCCGCGCCGGGCTGGCCCTCGTCGAGCAGCAGCCCGGTCAGCTCGAGCCGAGCGCCCAGATCGCCCGGGTCGGTGCTGACCGTCGCCTCGAGCAGCCGCAGCCTCTCCTCCACCTGCTTGCGCTCGCGGAATCGGGCCAGCTCCTGCCGGCCGCGCTGGCGCTCGCCGCTGCGCAGCAGCGCCTGGGCGCGGACGTAATGAAGGTCCGAGCGCCGGGCCTCGATCGGCGCCAGCACGGCAACCGCGCCGCCGGCGTCCCCACCTTCGAGCAGCGCGCGAGCCAGGAGGATCGACTGCTCGACGTCGGCGGTGCGCTCCACCAGCGGGCGCAGGCGGAGCGCGGCGGCGTCGAAGCGGCCCTCGGCCAGCTCGAGCTCGGCCGCCGCCGCCTGCACCGCATCGTCGTCGGGTGCCAGGCGCAGGGCGGCCTGGATGTCCTCGCGGGCGGCGTCGGGATCGCCCAGCCTGAGCCGCGCCAGGCCGCGGTAGAGGCGCGGGTAGGGGTTGGCGCGGGCCAGCGCGTGGGCGCGGTCGAGCGCCGCCACCGCCTCGACCCAGCGCGACGCCCGGTAGAGCGAGAAGCCGAGCAGGAAGGCGACCTGGCCGTTGTCCGGCTGTCGCGCCAGGATCTGCTCGAACTGCTGCTTGGCCTGGCGCTCGCGCCCGACCAGGAGACAGGTCTGGCCGAGCAGCAGCTGGGCGTCGCGGAAGTCCGGCCGCTCGGCCACTACCGCCCCGAGGGCCCCCAGCGCCTCGTGCGGGCGGCCGGCGCGGAAGGCGGCCACGCCCGCCTGGTAGCGGGCCTCGATGTCGGCCTGCTGGGCCGGCGCCGCCGCGGGCAGGCAGACCAGCAGCGCGCCCAGCAGAGCGGTTGCGAGCCGCCGCCCCCTCATCCCGCCCCTCCGCCCAGAGGCCGGGTCGCGACGACGCCCGCGCCCTGTCGCCAGACCAGCAGCTGCCCGCCGCTGGTGGCCGGGGCCTGCTCGACGGTGCCGTCGGGCCAGCGGACCGAGAGGGTTTCGACCCCGCCCGCGGCGCCCAGGCCGATGGTGATGCGGCGATCGCTCTGCGAGGCGTAGCCGCCGCCGGAGGTCACTTCGCGCCACAGCTCGCGCCCGGCCACCCGGGCGGTGAGGCGGGCGCCATAGGCGTCGGTCGCGGGCGGCGCCCCGATCAGCTCGACGAGCAGGAACCGGCCGGCCTCGCCGGCGTCGTTGCGCCAGATCCGGAGGCGGCCGCCGCAGGCGGCGATCGCCAGGTCGGGATCGCCGTCGCCGTCGAGATCGCCGCTGACCACCCCGCGCGACGACTGTGGCGGCCCCGGGAACTCCTCGAGCTCGAACCGCCCCGAGCCGTCGTTGAGAAAGAGGTGGTCGGCCAGGGCAAAGGCGCTGCCCGGGATGAACTCGGCGGCGTTGTCGAAGACGTGGCCGTTGCCGACCACCAGGTCGAGGTCGCCGTCGCCCTCGACGTCGGGGGTGGCGATGCCCCAGCCGATCAGCGGCCGCGAGGCCATGCCGACGCCGCTGGGGTTGGAGCGGTCGTCGAAGAACGTCCCTTCCGAGGCGACGAACAGCCGGTTGGGCTCCTTCTGGAAGTTGGTCAGGAAGATCGCCGGCGTGCCGCTGCCGGTGAGGTCGCCGGTCACCACGCCCATGCCGCCCTCGGCCATGCCGGTCTCGCTGTAGCCGACGCCCGACTCCACCGCCACGTCCTCGAGCCGGCCGCCCTGGTTGAGGTAGAGCAGGTTCTGCGACCGGTCGTTGGTCAGGTAGAGGTCCTGGTCGCCGTCGCCGTCGAGGTCGCCGGCGACGATGCCCATGCCGCGGGTGTCGACGGCGACGCCGGCGGCGCGGGAGACCTCGGTGAAGCGGCCGCCGTCGTTGCGGTACAGCCGGTCGGCGGCGGGCGGGAACTGCTCGGGGCTGCAGTAGATCTCCAACGTGCCGGCGCGGCAGGAGGTCTCGGTGGCGACGTCGTAGGTCAGGTAGTTGGCCACGTAGAGGTCGAGGTCGCGGTCGCCGTCGTAGTCGAAGAAGGCGCCGCTGACCGACCAGGAGGGGTCCTCGACGCCGGCCGCGACCCGCTCGAACCTGCCGACCCCGTCGTTGCGGTAGAGGGCGTTGGGGCCGTAGTTGAGCACGTAGAGGTCCGGGTCGCCGTCGCCGTCGTAGTCGCCCACCGCCACCCCCATGCCGTAGCCCGTGTCGGCGGCGCCGGAGGCGGCGCCGAGATCCTCGAAGGTGCCGTCGCCGCGGTTGAGGAAGAGCCGGTTGCCGGGCGGGTCGGCGGGCGGCGAGCCGGGTAGCGGGCCGCCGTCGACGACATAGAGGTCCAGGTCGCCGTCGCCGTCGGCGTCGAACAACGCCAGTCCCGGGGCCATGGTCTCGACATAGTGTCGGCGGCCGGCGGCGCCGCTGTCGTGGGTGAAGTCGATGCCGCTGTCGGCGGTGACGTCGGTGAAGGGGAACCCGGGTACCGCCGGGGCCGCTGCCGTCGCCGCGGGCTCGGCCTGCCGCGGTTCCCCGGAGCCGCCGCAACCCGCGGTGAGAAGGCCGATCGAGCAGCCGAGAAGCGCCAGGGTCGGCTTGCGCGCACGCATCGCGCAGGAGGCTACCACCGGCCGTATCGCGCGGACCGATCCAAGAATCGGGGATCAATCAACGGAGCTGGGAGGGGCTATCCTCAAGGAATTGGATTCATGCTTTTGGATCCAGCTCGCTTCGAGAGCCTCCTCCCCGCATACGGCGTCCGCTTCGGTTGACTCCGGGCCTCTGCGCCTGTAGTCTAAGTCACTGATTCCAAGAGACTTGTTTCGGAAGATGTCCGGTTCGTCGTGAGCCGGGGCCGGTCGTGGGGGCTTGGTACAGGTCTTGCTCTTCATACCGGTTGAGTCTAGGTACAACGAGCCGCGTTGATCAGCCCCGTCGGGGCACCGCGGGTAGTGCAACAAACAGAGGAGAATCGAATGAAGAAAGTTTTCGTTTTTGCCTGCCTGGCCTTGCTGGCCGTGGGCGGAACGGCGTTCGGGCAGAGCACCAAGGGCTCCATCACGGTCAGCGTGGTGGACGACTCGGGTGCCGCGATGCCTGGAGCCACCGTCGAAGCCAGCTCGGACCAGACGCTGGGCACCCGCACCGCGGTTACCGGTACCGACGGCGTTGCGAGCCTGCCGGGTATCGACCCGGCCTCCAACTACATCGTGACCACCACCATGGACGGCTTCAACGGCGCCCGTAACGAGAACATCCTGGTGAAGGCGGGTCAGAACACGCCGATCCGGGTGACCCTCACCCTGGCGACCGTGACCGAAGAGGTCCTGGTCACCGCCGAATCGCCCGTGGTCGACATGACCAGCGCCCAGACCGGTCAGGAGATCACTCTCGACCTGGTCGAGTCGCTGCCCACCGCCCGCACCTACCAGGACTACCTGCAGCTGGTGCCGGGTGTGCAGCCCGCCGTGGTCGACTCCAACGGCAACAACAACCCGGCCTCGCGCTCCGGCACCAACTACTCGGACATCGGTGGCGCGGTCGGTTCCTCGGCCGACAACTTCTACTACTTCGAGGGCATCAACGTCACCGACTCCGTGTCGGGCATCGCCGGCGCCTTCATCAACACCGAGATCATCCAGCAGCAGAACGTCACCACCGGCGGTCTGGCTGCCGAGTTCATCGGTGCCACCGGCCTGGTGTCGAGCGTCGTCACCAAGAGCGGCGGCAACGACTTCTCGGGCTCGGTGAACTACTACCTGCAGAACGACAGCCTGGTGGAGACCAACAAGAACCGGGGCGACGACTCGTTCTCGACCTACGACACCGCCTTCACCATCGGCGGGCCGATCGTCAAGGACAAGGCGTGGTTCTTCGGTTCGTTCCGGCTGGTCAACCGCTCGCAGGACGTCTCGGACCCGGCTGGCAACCTGCAGCGCACGGTCACCCGTGACGACGAGCAGTCGTTCTTCAAGGTCAGCTTCGCGCCGACCGGGAGCAGCCTGCTGACCGGCATCTTCCTCGACGATCCCTGGGATCGGGACGGCAGCTTCAACGACCAGACCACCAACCTGCGGGACACCACCGTCAAGCGCGGCGGCGACCGCTACACCGGCACCTACTCCCTGGTGACCGGCGGCGGCCTGGTGTTCGATCTCGGCTACGCCGAGCACACCCGGAACCTCGACGATGTTCCGTCGAACCTGGATACCCGCAACGACGTCAACTTCCGCAACTCCGACCTGCCGCAGCCGATCCAGAACGAGCAGTTCGGCGGCAGCGGCACGCTCTTCGACGAGGCCCGCGGTAGCGAGACCTTCCGCGCTTCGCTCGAGTATCTGGCCGACACCTCCTGGGGCGACCACACCTTCAAGGTCGGCTACGAAGCGGCCGAGATGAACGACAACCGGAACTTCGTCACCACCGGCGACGGCGGCATCTACAACTCGCTCTCCCCGATCTACCTGGGTCAGGGCGTGACCGCCGGCGAGGTGGCCAGCGACTTCGGCGTCGTCGACTTCAACCCCAACAACACCAGCGACATGGCGGGCTTCAACCAGTTCGCCAGCCCGGCGGTGTTCGGTGTCCTGGACGCCAACAACGACGGGGTGATCTCGTCGGCCGAGGCGGCGAGCGGCATCGTCTACAACTCGACCGCCGGCAATCCCAACGGCTTCATCAACTACGACCGGATCTTCCAGTCGAGCTCCGGCGCCCAGTTCACCAAGTCGGAGGGCACCACCCTCTACGGGCAGGACACCTGGCAGAGCGGCCGCTGGTCGGTCAACGCCGGTGTGCGCACCGAGGAGTGGGAGCACTTCGCCACCGATGGCGCCAACATCTACTCCTTCCCCAACGAGGTCGCGCCGCGTCTCAGCGTCACCTACGACCTCAAGGGCGACGGCAAGCAGCGTCTGAGTGCCTACTACGGCCGCTACTACGACCCGATCCGCAACAACATGACGAACTTCGCGGGCAGCGTCACCGGCCGCGAGCGCCGTGAGCAGGTCTTCGTCACCACCGACCCGGCGACGGGCGCTGGCGAGTGGACCACCTACCGGATCCGCGGCGGCCCGACCCAGCCGGACGCCAACTTCGCGCCCACCACCCAGACGCCGTACACCGACGAGTTCCAGATCGGCTACAAGATGGACCTGGGCCGCAACCAGAGTGTCGAGGTCAACTTCATCGACCGCAGCACCAACGACATCCTCGAGGACTACGACCTGCCGCTTTACGCGGACGCCGGGGTCTACGGGCTGCCGACCTCCGACCCCAACTCGCTGTTCCTGGGGCTCGACTACTTCGGCTTCTCGACCTTCCCCAACGCCAACTTCTTCATCGGCACCCTGGCGCGCGGGATTCGTGACTGGCAGGGCGTCGAGCTCGTCTACCGCAAGCGGATGTCGAACAGCTGGCAGATGCTCGCCTCCTACAACTACGCCGACGCGACTGGCAACACCAACTCGGACTCCAACGCCGACTTCCAGGGCGACGTCCTGTGGCTCGATCCTGGCGCCGCCAACCAGGCCGGCACCCAGCCGGGTCTGGTGGAGCACCTGTTCAAGGTCGCCGGCACCTATCAGTGGGACAACGGCGTCTCGGCCGGCGGCACCTACCGCTGGAACTCCGGGGCCATCGTCAGCCGCACGTTCAGCGCTTCGCGCCGTAACCTGCCGCTGCTCGACATCAACGACCCGGACTACACCGGCAATCCCATCGTCTTCGCTGGCGGCTCCGGCCTGGGCGAGGCCGGGGGCGAGGGCTTCTGGCTGTCGCCGGACGCGGTCGGCAAGTTCCCCAACCCGTCCTACGGCACCTTCGACGCCCGCGTCGCCTATCTGTGGAACCTCAGCGGACGCTACGAGGTGGACTTTTTCCTCGACGTCTTCAACCTCCTCGACGACCAGGCTTCCATCCGCAACCAGGATCTGGTTGCCGGTGGCGGCGGTGTCGCCTTCGGCGAGGGACTCGACTTCGTCGAGCCCCGCCGCTACTTCATCGGCGCGCGCCTCCGCTTCTAGCGGACCGCGCACCGCAGCACTTCCCGGGGGGCCGCAAGGCCCCCCGTTTTTTTGTGTCCGCGCGGGCCGCGGGAGCGCCCGGCCTGGGCGTCCGTGCCAAAGGGCCGGTCGGCTGTGGAGACGCCGGCCGGGCGTTGACCGCAGGGGCCGGTCGGCTATGGGGGCGTGGGCTCTGGCGTTGGCGCGATGAACCCGGTCGGCTGCGGAGTTGCGGTCTGGACGTCAGCGCACTTGGGCCGGTCGGCTATGGGCGCGTGGGCTCGGCCTTCGATTCGCAGACGGCGCCGCCAATCTCGAGAACCGGCCGGCCCCGCCCGGCCAAGACACACACTCTTGGTTTCGTGAGCATCCGCCTGGCCACGAGGCACTGCCACCGCCTGAGGTTCTCAGGCAGTCCCACCTCAACGGAGCTCAGCACCACGCACTCCCCCTCTGCCGCCCGACCTTCCACCGGCGGGCGGGGCGACCTTCCTGGGACTCGCGCTGCTGTTCCTGTCGTGACCGACGGGGCAGGGCCGATCAGGCTCCCTTGACCGCGTGGAGGCCTCGCCCCGCGCGCAGGCCACCGACGGAGCGAAGAGCCGCTGAGGTGTTGCCTCGTGCAGCATAAAAGAGCGCCCGGCGCCACGGCACGAACGCCGCGTCCTCCTAAACCGATGGCCGTGGCTCAGTCCTCCCAACCACCACGCGCGATAGCGGAACGAGGCGACACCTCAGCGGCTCGTAGCGGCCGGCCGCCTCCTCCGCCCGCCGCCCCCGTCCGTCAACCCGCCCGCATCAACTCCCGCACCACAGCCCCGACCGCCACCAACAACGCCACGCCGCCCACCGCCGCCAGCGCGATGCCCGGGTTGGGATCGCCGCCGTAGGTGATGACGCCGCCAAGCAGGAACCCGAGCGGCAGCAGCAGGCTGCCGGCGATCAGCCAGCTCGAGGTCAAGCGGCTGCCGGCGGCGGGGAAGCGCGGCAGGGTGACGGCGTAGGCGATGTTGACCAGCGCCAGAAGCGTGCCGTGGGCGTGCCCCAGCGTCCACATCAGCCGCCGGGTGGAGTTGGCCACGTCCAGGTACCAGCCGATCTTGAGCCCGTGCAGCGCCTCGAGGGCCAGGCCCAGGGCGAGAAAGCCGAGCAGAGCGGCCCAGCCGAAGCGCAGATGGCGCCGGACCAGCTGTCGGGCCGGATCCAGGCCGCTAGCGGCGGCCTTGTCGCCAGTCGGGGTTCTGCTCTTCTTGCTCATGTCGCAAGGTCCTTCTACTCGGCGAGGAAGAGCGGCGTGTCGTCCCGCCGCCGGCTGAGCTCCTGCAGGAGAGGGTAGTCGAGGTTGCCCGCGGCGTCGATGAGCAGCTCCGGCCCGGTGCGGTCGAGCTGCTCGAGCGGCAGCTCGAACCAGCGCGCCAGGACCGCCTCGCGCGCCGCCACCCGGTCGGCCTCGGGGGCGATGTAGTCGTAGGCCAGCGTGCGGTAGCGCGGCCGCGACCGCAGGGAGCGCTGGGCGATGAAGCGCACGGTGGCGTAGGGGTCGTTGAGCAGGTGGCCCAGGTAGGGCGGCAGCCAGGCGCGGCCCGAGGCCTCGAGGGCCGGCTCCCAGCCCATGCTCCAGGCGATCAACGCCCGCTGGCCGGCGTCGCCGGTCAGCAACCACAGCAGCGCCGCCGAGATCGCCCGCTCGGGCGGCGGCAGCGCCAGCGGCTCGGCGCCGTACCAGTCGGTCAGGTGGTCCGCGGTCCAGGCCAGGGTGCGATCCAGGTGACAGAGGTTGCAGGCGTTGGGGCGCCCGGTGGCGACGCTGGAGGCGGCGCTCGGGCTGTCGATCCAGTGGCTGCGGATCGCCGACAGCAGGCCGTAGGTGGTGTGCGGCATGTGGCAGTTGTAGCAGCGGCTGCCGCTCGAGGCCGCCGGGTGGTGGCTGTGCTCCTCGATCCGTTCGCGGTAGCCCTCGTGGCACTGCAGGCACGCTTCGTCGCCGTCCATGCCGGCGCCCAGCTGGTCGTCGGGGTCGCTCGCGTGGAGCGAGTGGCAGGAGAGGCAGGAGAGCTCGCCGCGCTGGAAGCAGCCCGACTCCAGCATGCCGCTGTACTCGCGCCCCGAGACCCGCACCATGCCGTCGGGCCAGAACCGGCTGGCGATCGCCGTCGGGCTCTTGGCGGCCAGCTCGCGCAGCCGCTCGGCCGGGGCGCCGACCGCCGGCCGCACCAGGTCGCGGGTCGCCTCGAGCTCCTCGCCGGCGCGGTAGCGGTAGCCTTCGGCCAGCCAGTCCATCTCGTCCGACAGCGACACGCCGTGGCACTGGCCGCAGACCTCGGAGGCGGCGCGCGCGTCGAGCCGCGCCGGCTGGACGATTGTCGGGTCGGCGCCGTCGCCCAGGTGCAGCCGGTAACGGCGCAGCGGGTCGCGGTTGGCGGCGACGTGTTCGGCGGCCGGGCCGTGGCAGGCCTCGCAGGCGATGCCCAGCTCGGCCACTCGCGAGTCGAAGACCTCCGCGGAGAAATCGAAACCGACCTTGCCGGCGGTGCTGTGGCAGTCGATGCAGCTGTTGTTCCACATGGCGAAGAAGCGGCGCTCGCCGGGCGGCCGCAGGAAGACGTCCTCGCGCGGCACCCAGCGGTCCTGCTCGAACAGGTGGACGAACGGCAGGTTCCAGACCTCGCGGCCCTGGTCGGTCGAGACCCAGTAGGTCTGCATCCGGTGCGAGCCGGTGGTCATCACCACCTGCCGCCGGACCCGGGGCGGGTCGGGCTCATGGTCCGGGTTCTTCCCGTCGAGCAGCAGCCGGCGTTCCCAGGCCGGGTCGACCAGCTCCACCCAGAGCTCGTCACCGGTCCGCTCGAGACCGTAGACGCGGCCGCGCGACTCGAGGCGCACGCCGTCGAAGTCGCCGGTCACGGTGGCCGGCGTGGCCAGCTGGGTCATGGTGCGGTGGAAGCTCCGGTGCCAGCTGGCGTACTGGTCGGGATGACAGGCGCGACAGGTCTCGGACGTGGTGAACTGCTCCTGCGGCCGGCCGAGGGCGGGCGCCTGGGCCGCCAGGCTTGCGGACGCGGCCTGCCGGGCCGCCACCGCTGACGCCTGGCCGGCGGCCAGAGCGGCGCCGCCGGCGGCGAGCAGGGCGGCGAGGGCGAGGCGCGGCCGCCGCCAGGCGACCGCCGCCAGCAGCGCCGTCAGCAGCAAGGCCCCGGCCACCAGGGCGAGGATCGGGACCGGCCCCGGCATGGCCATGCTCGGCGCCCGCGACCGGCTAGCGTGAGACCTGGCCGGTCGGACCGATGTCGACCTTGAGGCTGGTGGTCGAGTGGACCGCCGCGGTCTCGTCGAGCACCGAGACCGCCACACGCTGGCGGCCCGGGCGCATCAGCAGCCGGACACCGCAGCCGGCGGTGCCGCTGGCTCCCTCCGCCCCGTCGGCGCGCGGGATCTGGATCGGGCAGACGATGCGGCGCACCGCGGAGGCCCGCCCCTTCTCGTCGCGCACGGCCACGAAGAGCGACACGTTGCCCTTGAGCAGGTCCTCCTCGGGCACCAGGGCGAGTTGGCCGACGTCGAGGGTTACCAGCAGCTTGACGAAGTAGTTGCCGTCTTCGGCCGGCTGGCGCTCGCCAGGCTCGACCGTGACGCCCAGCGGGTTGTCCAGGTCCTCGATCAGCAGCGCCGCCTGGGCCCGCTCTGCCGCCAGTTCGAGAGCGCTCTTGTCGCGGAAGCTGCGCCGGTGGCGCACCACCAGCCCGCCCGGGTTGTCACGCAGCCGGACGACGATGTTGCGCTTCTTGCCGCTCTCGAGGCGGTCGGCGAGATAGCCCAGCGAGTAGAAGTTGTCGAAATCGGTGAACAGCCCCTCGAACAGGTCGTCGAAGCTGCCGGGAGTGAAGCCGTACCTGCCGCCGGTGCCGTCGGCCATCATCACCAGCGAGTCCTGGCGCACGCTCTGCTCGGTCGACTCGATGGCGTCTTTCCAGGAGCCGAAGTTGCCGCCGGCCGAGCCGACGCTCTCGGCCGAGCCGCGGACGATGGGGGCCGACGGAGAGGCGTCGATGGCGTAGAAGGTGACGCCGCTGGTGTTGGCCCGGGTGACCAGGTCGCGGAAGTCGGCCGAGGCGTCGTCGCGGGCGGATTCGAACTCGGGCGAGGTGTTGGCGCCGATGCTGCCCAGCAGCTGGAATCGCCGGGCGAAGCCCTCGTACAGCGCCTCGCCGGGCCGCAACGGCAGGCCGTCGCTGACGTAGAGCACCGCCTTGCGCCCCGGCATCCCGCCGGCCATGGTGACGAACTGGTCGAGAACGGCGATCGTCTCGCGGACGTACTGCAGCCGCTCCTCGCTGTAGGCGCGGATCTGGGGCAGCAGCGCCCGCGCCTGGCCCTCGATCACCGCCGCGCTGTCGCCGCTGGTGACGCCGAAGAGCCCGCTGCCGGCCTCGACGTTGACGTCCTCGATCAGCCGCATGATGGTGCGCCGCTGGGCGTCGAACCGCGGCTGGGCGCTGGCCTGCTTCTCCAGCCCGTCGATGGCATCGAGGGTGGCCTCGAGATCGGGGGTGAACTCCTGCCGGATGGTCAGCGAGCGGTCGTTCGAGATCACCATCGCCCAGAGGTTGGGCCGCCAGTTGCCGCGCAGAAACTCGCGCAGCCGCTTGAAGACCTTGCGCCGGTTGGTCTCCCGGATGTTGGCGTTGTCGACGTAGACGATCAGGTGGCTTTGGCGGACCCGCGGGCCGGCGGGGATCTCAGCCACCGGCTCGGGGGCGCCGGGGGTGACCACCCGGGGCGCCTCGCGGCCGCCCTGGACGGCGAAGAAGTTGCTGATCTCGACCGGCTTGCCGTTCTCGAGCAGCTCGAAGTTCTCCCGCCCGAGCCCGGTCACCGGCCGCCCCTGGCGGTCGGTCACCGACACCTCGACGTTGACCACGTTGACCTCGGCGGTCTCGCGGAACACCTGCGGCGACGTCGGCTCCTGGGCAACGGCCGCGCCGCCGGACGCCACGACCAGCGCTGCCGCCAGCAGGGACATGAAGCGGTTGCGACGGGCAGGAAGCTGCGGGCAGCGTCCGGCGAAGGGTGCGAGTTTCATCTGCATATGACCGATTCACGATACAACATGCATGCCAGCCCCACCGGGCAGACACGCGAACTGCGGGAGTCGATGGAGAGACTCCTCGTCAACCACCACCGTAGGTCGGCTCCAGAGCCGACCGGCCCCGGGCACGGAGGCGGGTGGCCGGCTGCGACGAGTTGCCACCGGTCCAGGGTCGGGCGCCCGCGCTAGCGCCTAAAAGTCGTTGTACCCCTCGCGCACGCGCACGTCGAGCGAGCCGTCGCGCAGCCGCACCTGGACCTTGCGCCAGCTGCCGTCGCGGCGCCGGGCCGTGGGGTAGTAGCCCAGCACGTACTGCTCGCGCAGCTCCTGCCGGATCTCCTCGAAGGCGGGGCCGATCTCGGCCATGGCGGCGAGAGTGGCGATGCGGCCGCCGCTCTCGAGCACGGTCTGCGACAGCAGCGCGAACTCGCGGTCGTAGTCGTCGCTGTCGCGCCAGGCCGAGGCCAACCGCGGCAGCCCCGAGGCGGTCTCGCGGCCGCTGCCGTAGGGCAGCCGCAGCCAGTAGATCAGCGCCTGGCTGCGGCGCGCCTGGGCCAGGGCGTCGGCCATCGACACCACGCTGTGCGAGTCGACGCCGTCGGAGAGCAGGATCACCACCCGCCGTCCCTGGCGCTGCTGCAGCTGTTTCAGCGCCAGGTAGAGGTGGTCCGCCAGGGCGGTGCCGCCCGCCGCCCGCACGCTGCCCAGCCCGGCGGTAAGCACCTCGGGATAGCTGGTGAAGGGCGTCGAGTGCAGGATGCGGTCCGAGAAGACCACCAGCCGGCTCTCGTCGAGCGGGCTCATGCGCTCGAAGAACGCCTTGGCCCCGGCCAGCGCGGCACGCAGCTTGTCACCCGCCATGCTGGTGCTCGAGTCGAGCAGCACCGCGGCGGTGAAGGGGATGTCGCCGCGGGCGAAGGTCACCAGCTCTTGGCGCCGGCCCTGGTCGGTGACGGTGAACCGGTCCCGGGTCAGGCCGGTCACCCGCCGGCCGTTGCGGGTGACGGTGACGTAGAGCTGCTGCAGGCTGATGGTCACCTCTTCGTCGACCCGGATCGTGGGGGTGGTGAAGAAGGCGCGCGCGGTGGCGCCGGAGACGGCGTAGGCCACCGCCTCGAAACGATGCGGGCGGTTCTCGCTGCCCACCTCCACCGTCGCCGCGTAGGGCGGCTCGGTCAACTCCGCCGCGACGATGCCGTCGACGTAGAGCACCACCCGGGCTACCGGCTCGTCCGAGCCCACCGTGGCCAGCATCTCGACGCTGCCGAAGGCGGGCTTGGTGCGCTCCGGCTGGTCGAGAAAAACGCGGATCGTCTCCTCCTCCGCCGGCGCCTGCGCCAGGGCCGACGCCGCCAGCAGCGCCGCGGCGAGCAGTGCCGCCGACCACGCCCTCAAGGTGCGCCGCCTTCCTGAAGCGCGCGCGCTCTGTCGAGCGGACCTGCCAGCCGCTCGAACGCGGCCTGCGCCAGTCGTTGCCGCGCCCGCTCGATCTGGCCCGACGGCAGCTCGCTGTAGCGCAGCCGCGGCGAGTCGCCGCGGTCGCCGTGCACCTCGTCGATCCCGGCCAGCACCCGCTGGCCGGCCAGCGGCATGCCGAGCCGGTCGAGCAGCGCCGCCTGCTGGATGACCAGCCCCTGGTCCTCGGGGTAGCGCTGGCGTGCCGCCGCCAGCAGCTCGACCGCCTCCTCACCGCGCTGGCTGCCCGCCAGCAGGCCCGCCAGCTCCTGGTAGGCCAGCCGCGAGATCCACTCCGGCTGCGCCTCGACCAGGTCGCGCAGGTGGGTCTCGGCCTGGCGGGTCGAGCCCACCCGGCCCAGGTTGACCGCCAGCCGCATCCGCGCCGCCGGCGGCAGCGGCCCGGCCTTGGCGAGCCGCCGCAGCAGCTCGACGGCGGTCTCGTAGTGGGCGAACGACTCGTGCAGCACCGCCAGCCCGAGCAGCGCCTCGGGCTGCCGCGGGTCGAGCTCGAGCGCTCGCTGGTAGGCGGCCACGGCGGCGTTGCGGGCGCCGACCTCCTGCCGTGCGCCGGCCAGGCTGACCGGCACCAGGGCGGCGATCCGCCCGGCCTCGCGGCCGCCACGATCGGCGTAGATGCGGGCGAACTCGTTCGCGAGGCGCCGGGAGTGAGTGGCGAGCTGCGGGCTGTCGCTCGCCCGATAGAGGCGGTAGAGCCGCTCGTGGAGGCACATCAGCGGCACCAGCGCCTCGCCGTCTCCGGCCACCAGCTCCGCCGCCGCCCGGACCTGGCCCTCCTCGATCGACAGGGTGGCGGACGACCCGGTATAGGCGGCGCCGGCCTCGAAGCGCCGCATCTCGGCGGTCGCGCCGTCGAAGTCGCCGCCCAGCCAGGCCTCGAAGGCGCGGTGATAGGCGGCCAGGGCGCGGCTCGCGAGGTCGGAGCGACCGCCGACCGCCGGCCCTTCCGCGGCCGGCGCCAGGTCGGCGACGACGGCAAGCGGGCGGCCGACCCAGGGAGTGCCTTCGGCGAGCGGCTCGGGCACGAGCTCGAGCGGCAGACGGGTCGCCGGCGCGCTCCCACCGGAGGCGATCTCGAGGAGGTAGCTGCCCGGCGCCGCCGCCGCCAGATCGAGGACGACCTCACGCGCCGGGGAGGGGCTGGTCCCAGCCGGCAGCATCTTCGAGCCGAGCTCGTCGACGAGCCGGCCGTCGAGATCGAGCAGCCGGCCGACCGGCTCCGAGTCGCCGTCGGCAGCGGTCATGCCGAGTCTCAGGGATCCCCCGGCGCTGGCCAAGAGGCGGGTCGCGGGAAGCCCGCCGCCGCCTGCCGCCGGCCAGCTCTCCGCCGGCGCCCTGGCCAGAAGCCAGGAGGCCGCGGGCTCGAGGATCAGGGGCCGCGTGGCCGCCGTCTCGCCGCCGCCGGGTGTCACGGCCGGCGTCAGCGCCAGGGTGCGCAGCGCGAACCGGCCGCTGGCGCGGTGGAGCACCAGCAACCGCAGGGAGTCGGCTTCGGCGCCGGCGGGGAGATCGAGCCGTCCCAGGAACTTGACGCCGCCGGTCTCGAGCAGCGCCCGGTGGGCCGCCAGGCCGATCCGCAGGGCGCGGGACAGGGTGGCGCGGGGCTGGCCGGTGCCGTCGAGGGCGTAGGCGTAGACCTCGAGGATCAGGGAGGTCCCGCCGACCCCCTGGAGCAGCGGCTCCCCCGCCAGGTCGGCGACCAGCAGGATCGGCGTGGTGGTCCCGGTCGAGGCCAGCGGCCGAGCGAGGAACGAGGCCTCCAGCTCGCCGGTCTCCTGGCCGCTCAGCAGCAGGGCGGCGGAACGGGCCTCGAGGCCCCGCAGGTCGACCGTGCGGACCTCGCCGGCCGCGGTGAAGGAGGGGGCCACCGAGATCACCACCAGCGCTGACAGCGCTGCCGGCACGAGCCGCGCGAGACGGGCTGACATGACGAGCCGCGCGAGACGGGCTGACATGTTGCCGTTCACGGCCGAGACGGCCCCCGTGGCCGCAGGGTCAGCCCCCCGCCGTTGCCGTTGACGTCGCCGGCGCGGGCCCCTCGCCGCCGACCTCGAGCTCGAGCGCCCGAGTGGAGTCCTGGGCCGCGACCTCGTCGAGCAGCGACACCGCGACCCGCTGCGGGCCGCCGCGCATCCGCAGGTTGACGCCGCAGGCGGCGCTCCGGCCCCGGGCGGCCAGCATCTCGTCGTTGGCGATGCGGATCGGGCACATATGGCGGCTGATCTTGGAGACCCTGCCCTTCTCGTCACGCACCATGACGAAGATGGAGACCTGGGCCTGGTGCTGCGCGGCGCCCGGCAACAGGACCAGCCGCCCCAGCGGCACGCCGATCCGCAGCGGCACGAGGAAGGTGTCGTCTTCCGCGGGGCTCTGTTTCAGGGCCTCGACCGAGATCTCCAGCGGGTTGGCCTCGGGGTCCGCGAGCAGCGCGGCGCGGGTGTGCTGCTCGGTCCGCTGGACCACCGTCAAGTCGCCGAAGCGGCGGCGGAAACGCAGCAGCCAGCCGTCGTTGCTCGCCGTGACCCGGATGTCGCGCGCTTCCTCCTCCTCCAGCGGCTCGGCGACGTAGCCCAGCGAGTAGTAGGTGTCGCCGTCTTCGATCAGGCCGTCGAGCACGGCGTCGGCGTTCTCGGCTCCCAGCGCGTAGCGGCCGCCGGTCTCTTCCGCCATGATGACCAGCGACTCCTGGGCGGTGCGCTCGATGCCTGACCGCGACGTCGCTGTTCCAGTTGCCGAAGTTGCCGCCGGCGCCCGCCGCGGTGGCGGCGGAGCCCCGCGTCAGAACCGCCGGCGTGTCGGAGTAGAGGGTGTAGAAGGCGACGCCGCCGGTGTTGGCGCGGGTCACCAGGTCCTCGAAGTCGAGCGACAGGTCGTAGCGTTGGGTCTCGAGATCGGGACGGACCTCGATCTTGTCGGCGATGGGATCGAGCCGCCGGGAGAGCCCGTCGAATATCGCCCGGGCCGGGCGCACCGGCAGGCCGTCGCTGATGTAGACCACCGACTTGCGGCCGCTGAGCCCGGCCGCCATGCCGACGAACTCGCGGATCACCCCCAGCGTTTGGCGGGTGTGCACCATCTGCTGCTCGGCCAGGCCGCGGATCCGCGGCAGCAGGGCACGCGCCGCGCCGGTCACCTCGAGGCAGATCTGGTCCTGCGGCTGCACCTGGCCGCCGCCCGAGGTGGTGGCGAAGAAACCGCTGCAGGCCTCGACGTTGAGGTCGCCGATGTCGGCCAGCAGCTGCCGGCGCTCGACGTCGAACCGCTGGCCGACGCTGGTGGTCTTCTGGATCGACTCGAGGGCGGCGAAGACGTCGTGCGGCGAGGTGGCGAAGCCGTCGCTGTGCACCGCCAGGGTGCGGCCGTTGGAGGCCACCATCACCCGCAGGTCGTCGCGCCAGCGCTCGAGCAGGAACTCGCGCAGCCGCGCCAGGATTCGGGCGCGGTTGATCTCGGCGATGTTCGCCTGGTCGACGAACAGGATCATGTGGTGCAGCCGCTGGGGGATCGCCGGCTCGGCCGCCTCGCCGGGCGAGCCCGGGTCCCCCGAGCCCGAGTCCCCCGAACCCGAATCCCGCACGGCCGGGGCACCGGCGGCGGCGTAGAAGTTCGAGATCTCGACCCGCTTGCCGTTCTCGAACAGCTGGAAGTCCTCGGCGCCGAGCCCGGTCACCGGCCGGCCCTGTTTGTCGGTGACGACGACGTCGACGTTGACCACGTTGACGTCGGTGGTGCCGGTGAAGATCGTCTGCCAGGTGACGTCATCGTCCTCCTGCGCCGGCGCCGGCGCAGGCAGCAGGGCGAACAGCAGGGCCAGGCTCGGGAGGGCGACGCGCGCCCGGTCATGTCGGAACATCGGCTCAGTCTAACGCCTCAGCGGTTGTGGTGGCGTCCCGGCTACGACCCGTTCCGCGCTCGGGAAGGCGGGGGTCTGGTGGCACGAGGTGCCAGGGCGGCCGCGTCGAGGGTCCGGCCGGGGCTATAATCGAGGGCCCTCTCGGGGGTCTTCGCTTCACCCCGAATCATGAGAAATCCCCTCCGCTTCGCGGCTTTGCTCGCTCTCGCGCTGGCGCTCCTGCTCGGCCGTCCCGGGCCGGCGCAGGAGGTCGATCCGCTGGCCAGCCTGTTCACCGATTCGGTCCGGGTCGAGGTGGTCAACGTCGACGTCTTCGTTACCGACAAGAAGGGCCGGCCGGTCACCGGCATCGGCCGCGACGGGTTCGAGCTGCGGGTGGACGGCGAGCCGGTGGAGATCTCCAACTTCTACGTGAGCGAGGAGCGGTCGCGGCGCCAGCGGCCGGCACCGGCGCCGCCGCGGGTCGAGACCGTGGAGGTCGCGCCGCCGAACGCGGTCGAAGCCGGGCCGCCCGCGGACCAGCAGCTGCTGCTGGTGATCTACATCGACAACGGCAACCTGCGCCCGCTGACCCGCAACAAGGCGTTCCGCTACCTGCGGCTGTTCATGCTGCGGTCGTTCGGGCCCGACGACCGCTTCATGGTGGTCAGCTACGACCGCTCGCTCAAGGAGCGCCAGGCGCTGACCAACGATCCCCGGGCGGTGATCTCGACCCTGATCGAGATGGAGGAGCTCAACGGCTACCGCCTGCAGGCCGACCTCGAGCGCCGCGACCTGCTGGCCGAGATCTACGACGCCCGCAGCCCCGGCGAGGTCAGCAGCATGGCGTCGGTCTACGCCGACTCGGTGCTCAACGACGTCCACAGATCGATCGACGCGCTCAAGCGGCTGGTCGACTCGCTGGCCGGCCTGCCGGGGCGCAAGGCCGTCCTCTACGTCAGCGACGGCATCGCCATGCGCGCCGGGGCCGACGTGTTCACCGCCATGGCCGAGCAATTCAGCCAGCCGCAGGAGGAGATGCGGGCCCTCAACTACGACGTCAGCCGGCGCTTCGAGATCCTGGCCAGCCAGGCCAACGCCAACCGGACCGTGATCTACAGCGTCGACGCCTCGGGCCTGCGGCCGCACGGCAACGCCGACGTCACCGTCTACAAGGCCGGCCGCGGCGGCAACGTCGAGTCGACCCACGTCGCCAACCTGCAGGATCCGCTGTTCCTGATGGCCAACGAGACCGGCGGCCAGGTCATCGCCAACACCAACATGTACCAGCCCCTGCTCGAGCGTATCGGCGAGGACTTCAAGAGCTACTACTCGCTGGGCTTCGTCTCTCAGACCGTCGGCAGCGGTCGTTATCACTCGATCGACGTCAAGCTGCCGGGACGCAAGAACCTCAAGGTGCGCCACCGCGAGGGGTACCGCGACAAGCCGCCCGAGCAGCGGATGACCGAGAGCGTGCAGGCGGCCTTGCGCTTCGGGGTCGAGCAGAACGCCCTCGGCGTATCGGTGGAGTTCGGCCAGCGCACCCGCGGGGAGGGGCAGCTCTACAAGGTGCCGGTGACCGTGCGGATCCCGATGAGCAAGCTGGTCTTCTTCCCGGTGGAGCAGAGCCATCGCAGCCAGCTCAAGCTGTTCATCTCGGCGCGCGGCGAGGGCGGCGAGACCTCGGCGGTCGAGCAGATCCCGTACCCGATCGTCATCTCCGAGGCGCAGATGGAACGCGCCCTGGTCAGCGACTACCAGCTGCAGCACACCATGCTGATGCGGCCCGGCAAGCAGTTGGTCGCCATCGGCGTCCGCGACGAGATCGGCGCCATTTCCTCGATCGTGCTGCAGGCGCTCGAGGTCGGGTAGTGGGCTTGCCTCGGTCTTGCCGGTGACGGGTGCTCACTCCTGGGGGATCCAGCTCTCGGTGAACAGCGTCTCGGTCTGGAGGTCGGACCAGACGAAGCCGTCGGACCAGAGCAGGGCGTCGCTCCAGACGAGACCGTCGGACCAGAGCAGAGCGTCGCTCCAGACCAGGCCGTCGCTCCACAGGAAGGCGTCGCTCCACAGGAAGCCGTCCTCGAAGACGTACTCGTCGCTCCACAGGAAGCCGTCGTCCTCGATCGCCGTGCCGTCGGGGGCGCGGATGAAGAAGACGTAGCCGCCGTTCTTGCCCTTCTTCTTGTAGGCGTCGGCGGTGCCGCGGAAGTGCTGGCTGCCGGCCAGGTCGGCGTCGATGTCGAGACCCCGGTTGCCGCTGCCGGTGGCGCTGGTGTGCACCGCCCCGTAGGCGTCCAGCCGTCCGGCGCCCTGCTGGAAGACCGAGTAGACCGGGCTGCCGCCCGAAAAGCTGGCGCCGTTGGCCGAAGCCATCAACCGCCACTTCACCTCGTCGGGGGTGAGCTGCGGCGTCTGCTGCAGCATCAGCGCCACCGTGCCGGAGACGAACGCCGTCGCCTGCGAGGTTCCCGACATGTTGAAGTAGTAGCCACCGTCGTGGAACTCGGGGTGGTCCTGGGCGATCTGCATGTTGCTCTTCATCAGCCCCATGACGTGCCCCCCGGGGGCGACGATCTCGGGCTTGACGAAGGCCTCGGCGGTCGGTCCGGCCGAGGAGAAGCTGGCCAGGACGTCGTCGCTCATGTTCTCGGGGGTGAAGTTGTCGGTCATCGCGCCGACGGTGATGACGTAGGGCACGTTGCCGGGCACGCCGATGGTCATGGCGGCTGGGCCGCGGTTGCCGGCCGAGGCGACGACGACGATGCCGGCCCGCCAGGCCTCCATCACCGCCTGGTTCAGCGGGTCGTCCCAGTAGTACGAACGGGGCTCGGCCGAGAACGAGCAGTTGAGCACCCGGATGCCGTAGGCGTCCTTGTTGGCCACGACCCAGTCGATACCGTGGATGACGGTGGCGTAGCTGGAGGTGCCGGTCGCGTCGAACGCGCGCACCACCAACAGCTCGGCATTGGGAGCCATGCCGTTGTAGTTGCCCGCGGAGGTCTGGCGGCTGGAAATGGCGATGCTCGTCACGTGCGAGCCGTGGCCGAACTCGTCCCCTGGGACCGCATCGCCCTGTTGGTCCTGCGAAAAGGCTTGCTCGCTCGCGTCGTAGATCGCGAGGAGGCGGCCATCGCCGAAGGCGCCCTGCTTGATGCCGTTGTCGCTGAAGATGCCCGAGTCGAGCACCGCGATGGTCACCCCGGTGCCGTCGATCCCCGCGGCGTGCAGCAGGTCGGCTCCCAGGTGGCTCGAATAGAAAGTCTCGATCACCTGGCTGGTTCCGCCGCCGCCGCCACCACCACCACCCTTGTCTCCCTTGTCGGGTTTGCCGGTCAGCTCGGCGGTTGCGTTGTCCCAGATCCGGCGGATGCCGGCGGTGCGGTCGAGCCCGGCGCGCTGCCCGGCGGTGAGCTCGGCGGCCACCGAGCGGATCACGCCCAACTCGTGGGTCACCGTGCCGCCGGCGGCGCGCACCAGCGCGGCCGCCTCGGCGGTGCTGGCCGCCTGGACGATCACGCTTTCCGGCGCCTCGGCCGCGAGCGGGCCGCTGGCGGCGGCGAACAGCAGCAGGAGTAGCGGCAGCGCCGAAACGGCCGATGGCAGTCGCCGGCCCGCCAGTCTCATGTGTCGATGTTGCATCGAGGTCACTTCCTCTCAGTCGTTCCAGATGAAGCCGCCGGCTCGGATCTTCGTTCTGATGGTCAACTCTCGACTCCTTCTCGTCCGTGCAGAAAAAAGTGGCGAATCTCGCCGTCGGCTGACCCATGTCACCGCAAGAGGCGTTCCATAGACAAGGCGCGATGCGCGCTTCGCCGTCTGCTGAAGGAAGCGAGAGGTCCTTTGCCATGCTGGCTGCTTTGGCGCTCTCGGTTCCTCGGCGGCAGCCACCCTCGAGGCCGACGAAGCCGGCCTGGCTCAGCGGGTTGTTGGAGGGCACGCCTTGAGCGAAGCGCCGAATTAACGGCGGCTTGACCGGCAACACCCCGGCGTCGGTGAAGCTCATGCGGAGCTCTCGTGCTCCGGACCCTCGAGGTTGGCTAGCCCGACCTTCTACCAATCGTCTACGGAGCGCCGTATGTGCCTGAATCTGCTACGTTACGCTCCTGTTGGGCATCCTCAGCGTGCTTCGAGCACGCTTGCGGTGCCCTCGGTCGCAAGCCTTGCAGCTTCTTACCACCTGCGACGTTTCGCAACGACAATCGGTGAGAAAGTCAGCTAGCCGGCCGCGCGACGCCGTGCTCTCCGCCGGTTGCCCGCTGGTCCCCGCCCTCCTGCTCGGAGCGCTGATGTTTTCGTCCGCCGCCGCCGGCGACGACGGCCAGGGCGCTCGACCCCGACCGGCCGTGGTCCTCGAGCTGTTCACCTCCCAGGGCTGCTCCAGCTGCCCCGCGGCCGACCGGGTGCTGAGCCGGCTTGGCCGCGAGACGCGATCCGACGGTCTCACCCTGGTGCCGCTGGCCTTCCACGTCGACTACTGGAACCGGCTCGGCTGGGTCGACCCGTTCTCCTCGTCTCGCTGGTCGGCTCGCCAGCGGCGCTACGCCGGTGTCTTCAGCCTGCGCTCGATCTACACGCCCCAGATCGTGCTCAACGGCCGCGCCGAGCTGGTGGGCTCGCACGAGGGCAGCGTGCGCGACGAGATCCCGCCGGCCGTGCCGGCGCGGCCGGCGGGCCGGATCGAGATCGTCCGCGCCGGGCTGGACGCGGCGGCGCGCGAGCTCGTCGTCGACCTGGCGGTGGAGCTGCTCGCGGGCGCCGCCGCGCCGCCGATGGTCGCCAACCTGGCCCTGTTCGAGAACGGCTTGATAACCCGCGTGCGATCGGGCGAGAACGCCCGGCGGACCCTCGAGAATGACTACGTCGTGCGGCTGCTGCGGCCGGCCATGTTGATCGAGCCGGGGTCGGAGCCGGTGCGGCGGGAACGGGTGAGCATCACCCTCGACCCGGCGTGGGCGGTCGGCAACCTGGGCCTGGCGGCGTTTCTCCAGGGCTCGGAGACGATGGAGATCCACGCCGCCGCGGTGGTCGATGAACTCGCCCCGGCCCCGACCGCGGCCACCAGCGGCCGTGGAGCCGGAGACAGCGCCAGGGTTCAGGCGCCGTAGCGGAAGTCGCGGAAGGAGACTCGGAAGAACAGGGCGTAGAGCACCGGCACCACGCCCAAAGTGAGGGCGGTGGCGAAGACCAGCCCCCACATGATGGCCACCGCCATCGGCTCGTACATCGGGCCGCCGCCGAGGTAGAGCGGGATCAGCCCGCCCAGGGTGGTGACCGTGGTCAGCAGGATCGGCCGCAGCCGCCGCTGCGCCGACTCGACGATCGCCCGCTGCGGGCTGAGGCCGTTCTCCTCGATCTCGATCCGGATCCGGTCGAGCAGCACGATGGCGTTGTTGATCACGATGCCGGCCAGCGAGATGATCCCCAGCAGGGTCATGAAGCCGATGTAGGAGCGCATCACCACCAGCCCGACCGCCACGCCGATGACGCCGAGCGGGATGGTGATCAGGATGATCGCCGGCTTGCGCAACGAGTTGAACTGGCTCACCAGCAGGAGCACGATGATCAGCCCCGCCACCGGCAGCTGCTCCATGATCGAGGCGTTGGCCTTGCCCGAAGCCTCCTCCTCGCCGCCCAGCTCCCAGCTGTAGCCCAGCGGCCAGCCGGCGCTCTCCTGCTCGAGCCAGGGCACCAGCTGGCGGTTGATCTCGTTCGCGGTGACGCCCGGCTCGAGGTCGGACTCGACGGTGACCGTCTTGAGCCGGTCGCGCCGGCGGATCCTGGACGGCTGCCAGGCGAGCTCGATCTCGGCCACCTGCTGCACCGGCACCGAGCGGCCGGTGGCCTGCGAGAAGACGTTGAGGCTGGCCGACCTGGTGGGTGCCGCCGGCGGCGGCCTGCTCGGAGCGCAGGGTGACCGGGATCACCTTGTCGTCCTCGCGGTACTCGGTGGTCTCGAAGCCGGAGAAGACGGTCTGCAGCGACAGGGCGATGTCCTGGTTGGTGACCCCGGCGCGGCGCGCCCGCGCCTCGTCAATGCGCACCAGGAGCTTCTTCGAGCGCGCCCCCCAGTTGTCGCTGATGCCGCGGGTGCCGGCCAGCTCGGCGAGCTTCTGCTTGGTGCGGTCGACGAGGTCGAAGACGACGTCGGGGTCGCGGCCGGAGATCCGCACCTCGACCGGGTTGGCCGCCGGCGGGCCCAGCGGCAGCGGGTCGATCTTGGCCTTGAGCCCGGGGAAGTCGGCGCAGAACTCGCGCAGCCGCGCGATGGCCACGTCGACCTCGGCGCGGGTCGTGGTGTTGATCAGGATGAAGGCGTACTCGGGGCTGGGCGGCTCGGGGCTGGCGGAGAGGATGAACCGCGGCGCCCCCTCGCCGATGAACGAGGCCCAGTTGAGCACACCCTCTTCGCCCGCGGCGGCCGCCTCCGGTGCCACCCGCAGCTCCGTTTCGAGGAAGGCCTCCACTTCCCGCACCACCGCCTCGGTGGCCGCCAGCGGCGAGCCGGTGGGCAGCCGCAGCTCGGCCTGCAGGGTGGCGCGCTCGTTGGGCGGAAAGAAGATCACCGGTACCATGCCGAACAGCCGCAGGGCGGCGAAGAAGACCAGCCCGACCAGCACCAGGCTGATCGCCGGGTGGCGCAGGGCGAGCAGCAGCCACTGGCGGTAGCGGCGGTAGAACGAGCTGTCGAAGCCCTCTTCGGCGACCTTCCGCTTGACCTTGAGGAACATGACGCAGAACAGCGGGATCATGGTCAGCGACAGCACCCACGAGCAGAGCAGGGTGATCGTCACCACCTGAAACAGCGCCTGGGTGTACTCGCCGGTGGTCGACTTGGCGAGGGCGATGGGGAGAAAGGCGGCGGCCGTGGTCAGTGAGGAGGTGAGCAGCGGGGTGCGCAGCTCGGCCGCCGAGCGCACCGCCGCCTCGACCGCGGCCACGCCTTCGCTCATCTGCACCATGATCGACTCGGACATGACGATGGCGTTGTCGACCAGCAGCCCCAGGGCGATGATCAGCGCCGCCAGCGACATCTGGTTGATGCCGATGTCGAAGACCGCCATGAAGATGAAGCTGGTGACGATCGCCATCGGGATCAGGCTGGCCACCACCAGGCCGGTGCGCACGCCGAGGGTCAGGAGCATCACCAACAGGACGATCGCCACCGCCTGGACCAGGTTGCCGACGAAGTCCTTGACCTTCTTCTCCACCGCGTCGGCCTGGAAGACGACGGTGTCGAAGTCGACGCCGATCGGATACTCGCCGCGTACCCGGTCGATGGTCTCGCGCACCGCCGTGCCGAGGTCGAGGATGTTGCCGCCCTCGCGCAGCGAGATGGCCAGCGCCAGCCCGGGCTCGCCGTTGACCCGGGTCTTGGCGCGCGGCGGGTCGATGTAGCCGCGGTTGACGGTGGCGACGTCCTGCAGGGCGAGCAGCTCGCCGCCCGGCAGGCCGATCACCGTGCGACGCAGCTCCTCGACCGACTCGAAGTTGCCGCTGGGCTCGACGGCGATCTCTTCGTAGGGCGTGCGGACCTGCCCCCCGGGGTTGATGATGTTGCGGCTCTCGAGGATGTTGCGCAGCTGCATGGGCGACAGGCCCAGCTCGGCCAGGCGGGAGTTGTTGTACTCGACGAAGATCCGCTCCTCTTGAGCGCCGTAGATCTCGACCTTGGCCACTTCGCCGATCAGCAGCAGCTCGTCGCGCACCTCGTCGGCGACCGTCTTGAGCTCGGCGTAGGAGAAGCCGTCGCCGGTGATGGTGACGACGGTGCCGAAGACGTCGCCGAACTCGTCGTTGACGAAGGGGCCGCGGATGCCCTCGGGCAGCTCCGGCGTCACCCGCTCGACCTTGCGCCGGAGGTCGTCCCAGATGGGCCGCATCTCTTTGTAGCTCTCCAGCACGTTGACCAGGATGATCGAGACGCCGGTCTTCGACTGGCTGGTCACCGAGTCGAGCTGGGGGATCTCCTGGATCGCCTTCTCGAGCTTGTCGGTCACCAGCTGCTCGACCCGCTCCGGGGAGGCGCCGGGGAAGACGGTCTGCACCATGGCGGTGCGGATGATGAAGCCCGGGTCCTCGGACTGCGGCATGCCCAGGTAGGCCTGGGTGCCGGCCACGGCCAGCACGCCCAGGACCACGAAGGTGACCCGGTTCCTCTCGATCGCGGCGCGAGTGAAGCTCATGCGGCGCTCTCGTGGGCTTCGGCGGCGAGGATCTTGACCGCCATGCCGTCGGTCAGCCGGCGGACGCCGGCGGTGATCACCTCTTCCCGCTCTTCTAGGCCGGCGAGGATCTCGATACCGCCCAGTCCCTCGACCGGCTCGCCGATCTCGACCGCCCGCCGCCGCGCCGTCCCGACGCCGTCCGCGCCGCGCTCGAGAACGAAGACGAAGCGGCCGTCGCGGTCCTCGCCGATCGCCACGCCGGGCACGACGATGCGCGCCGCCCGGTCCGGGGCGAAGGTGAAGGTGACCTCGGCCGCCATGCCGGACCGTACCTCCGGCGCCGCCTCGGTGATGGCGGCGGTGACCTGGAAGGTGCTCGAGCTGCCGGTGACCGCCACGCCGACCTCGGTGATCGCGCCCGCCAGCCGACGTCCGGGCAGGGCGTCGAAACGCACCTCCACCGGCTGGCCCACCGCCACCTGGGCGATCAGCACCTCGGGCACCGCCACCTCGATCTCCAGCTCGCTGCCGGCGGCCAGCAGGAAGACCTCGCGGCCGGCGGCGGCGCTCTCGTTGACCTCCACCGAGACCCTCGGCGATGGCGCCGTCGCTGGGCGCCCGCAGCACGGTGTAGCCCACCTGCTGGCGAGCCTGCTGGAGACGCATCTCGCCGCTCTCCACCTGTGCCTGCGCCGATTCGGCGCCGGCGCGGGCGGCGTCGAGCTCGCCCTTGGAGGCGTTGTTGTTCTCGTACAGGGCGCGCCCCCGCTCGTAGTCCGCCTCGGCCCGCCGCAGACCGGCCTCGGCCTGGGCGAGTCCGGCCTCCGCCTCCTCGACCTTGAGCTCGTAGTCGGTCGGGTCGAGCCGCGCCAGCGCCTGGCCGCTCCGCACCCGGTCCCCCAGCGCCGCGCCGACGGACATCACGGTTCCGGGCACGCGAAAGCTCAGGCTGGACTCGACCCCGGCGCGCGCCACGCCGGCCAGGGTGCGGGTGATCCCGCCACCGGTGCGCTCGACGACCGCCGTGCGCACCGGGCGCAGCTGCGGCTCGGCCGGCGGCGGCTCGTCACCGCAGCCAGAGAGGCCGGGGGCCAGTAGGAGGACCAGCAGGCCGAGGCTCGGCCTGGACAGCGTGGACAAACGGTTCATGGGCTCTGCTCCCTGGGTTCGGGTCCGCTGACTCCGGCGCGCTCGAAGTAGCCCTCGAGCCGCTCGTACCAGAGGTCGCGCTCCACCGGGCTGAGAAAGAAGTCGAACCGGTTGGCGGCGCGCTGGACCTCCATCAGGTCGATCAAGAAGTCGTAGGTCGCGTTGGCTTCGAGCAGCTCGGCGTTGAGCACCACGTTCTGGGCGTCGAGCAGATCGAGAATCGACACCGCCCCGCGGGCGTAGGCGTCGGAGACCAGGTCGAGGCTCTTGCGGGCGGCCTCGGAGGCCTGGCGGGAAAGCTCGATGCCGGCGAAGGAGGCGCGCGCCAACTCCACCCCGGAGCGGATCCGCTGCGAGATTCGCTCGGCCACCCCGCTGCGCTCGAGGCTCAGCCGATCGAGCTCGAGCGTCGCCTCGACCGCCTTCGCCCGCTGCCCGCCGCCGGCGAATAGCGTCACCGCGGCGTTGAGGCCGAGGCTCCAGCTGGAGTCGTCGGCCACCGGCAGCGAGAGGCCGGGCAGCGAAATCGGCACGCTGCCGGCGCCGGAGCTCGACAGCCGCTCGTCGTAGCTCGCCACGAGGGCCAGTGTCGGCACCCAGTAGGCGCGGCGGGCGGCGGTGGCGGCGCGCCGCTGGGCGGCGATGGCGGCATCCAGCTGGCGCAGCTCGGGCGAGGCGGCCAGGCCCTCGTCGCTCATGAAGTCGCGCAGCACTCGCAGCCGCTCGGGCGTGATGGTGTAACCCCGGAAGCGCTCCTGGCCGGTGATCAGGTAGGGGTCGTCGAGGTCGACTTCGGCGGTCAGGAACCGCTTCTCGAGATCCCGGTGGAGCAGGCGGTTGATCGCCATCTCGGCCACCCGCTGGCCCGCCATCGCGTCGATCAGCTGTTTGCGGTCGGTGGCGATCTGGCTCTCCCAGCGAAAGACCTCGGCCGGGTTGGCGGCGCCGATAGTGCGCCGGACCCGCGCCAGCTCCAGGTTGGAACGGGTCAGCTCCAGGTTGTTGCGCTGCACCTGGACCAGGGTCTTGGCGCGGAGCAGGTTGAGGTAGGTGACCGCCGCCTCGAAGGCGATGTCGAGGCGCAGGGTCTCGAGCCCCTCTTCCCGCGCCAGCTGCAGCTCGCGCTGGACCTGAACGTTGGCCAGCGCTCCATCGGAGAAGAGCAGCTGGCTCAGGGCCGCCGAGCCGGTGACGGTGCGCTCGGGCTGCGAGCCGAAGCTCGCCGCCGCGCGGTCCTGGTCGATCTCGAGGCCGGTGGCCGAGAGCTCGAACTGGGGCCGCAGGGTCGACCTCGCTTGCGCCACCTGCTGCTCGCCGGCCGCCAGGTCGAGTCGCCGGGCGGCCAGGTCGAGGTTGGCGGCAATCGCCTCGTCCACCGCGGCCGCCATTGCCAGGGTGGGCAGGTCCGAGGCCTCCGGGTGCAGCAGGCGCGCCTCGACCAGCGTCTCCCAGCTTGGCGACACGCCGATCGTCCGGGCCGTGGCCATGTTGATCCTCAGCTCGTCGCGCATCTGGAAGTCGACCGGCAGCTCGCCGGGCTCGGCGCCGAGCAGGATCCGCTGCAGGTTGAGCGCCACGCGGCGGGTCAGCCGCGGCAGGAACTCGTCCGAGCCCAGGCTGGCGAGCATGCCCAACTCGACGTCCGCGCCGCCCAGGGCCGAGAAGGTCGGCAGCTTGCGCTCGTTGAGGCCGTCGATCAGCTTCTGCTGCTCGGCGCCCGGCAGGTGGAAGAGCGGCCAGGAGAAGACCGCGTCCACCCTGGGGGAGATGGCCGCCAGGGCCTCCTCGGCGCTGGTGCCGACGCCGACGTACTCGAACTCCAGCCCCTCTTCCTGGATGATCTCCAGGGTCCGCAGCTCGAGTCTGGGAATCGCTTCCACCAGGGCCTCGATGGTCAGGATAGCCACCCGTTGGAAGGGCACCATCTGGCGAAAGAAGCGCAGCTCGTTGGCCAGGTTGTTGGGCAGCGAGACGTAGCTCAGGTTGGGCACGCCGCTGGC
Organism: Thermoanaerobaculia bacterium; assembly: GCA_963781065.1. Taxonomy (GTDB): domain Bacteria; phylum Acidobacteriota; class Thermoanaerobaculia; order Multivoradales; family JAHEKO01; genus CALZJC01. The sequence goes on from CAWAET010000004.1 coordinate 683,320, forward strand.
GCCGTCGACGATCGGCACGTCTTGAATCGCGCGGTCGATCATCACCGGCGCGATCACCGGCTTGGGCAACGCGCCGTAGCAGCAGACGGCATGCGAGGAGAGCAGCCCCCAGGTGATGACCGCGTCGACCTCGGGGTCCTCCAGCAGACGGTCCAGGTTGGCCCGCACCGTCTCGAGGGTCCAGTCGCCGACCAGGTAGGCCTCGTCCGGAAACCGCACGTCGAACTCGCCCTCGGTCAGCGCCGTGACTTCGCTGCGGGTCAGCGCGCGTATCCCCGGGTTGCCCTCCCAGGGCCCGTCGACGACCACCCCGACGCGCACTACCGGCAACTCCTGCGCCGTCGCCACTACGGCTGCGAGGCTCAGGATCCAGAGCAGGGCACAGGCGCAGACACCGCGGGCGAGCTCGCGCGGCGAGACGAGAGAGTCCATGGTGTATTCAAAGGCCAAGAGCGCGAATCCGAAGCCCGAGGGTCGGCAGGTCCAGACCGAGACAGGGAGAGGAAAAAATAGCACGAGATGCGCCAGAACCCGGGCCGGCTGGACAAGGCGCCACTCGAGACGCCAGGGGTCTCTACTCCACCTCGGGGCCAGCGATATGCTCTCCAGCCGGCTGACCGAGCGTGATCGCCCGTTCATCTCACCTGTTGCTCGGCAAGGAGCGAAGCCATGAGCCAAGAGAAAACCACCTGTGTCGCCTGTGACCGGGACGACACCGAGGTCCCCCTGCTGCGGCTGAGCTACCGCGACGGCGAGTTCCGCATCTGCCCGCAGCACCTGCCGATCCTGATCCACGACCCGGCGCGGCTGATCGGCCTGCTGCCGGGGGCCGAGGGGCTGGCGCCGGCCGATCATCACGACTGATCCGTCGCCGCCGACCCCTGGCGCCAGCTGAATCCAGTCGCGGCCCCTGGCCAGCGAAGCTGCTTCCGCTTCGACTGAAAGCCGGTGCTCTGGGGCTGTTGCTCTTTTGAGGTCAGAAAGATCATAATGACCTTATGGCCAAGGTCCGCACCATCGTCGACGTGAAGGCGCACTTCTCCCAATACGTGCGCGAGGCCGAGCGGGGCGAGGCGGTTGTGCTGACGCGGCACGGCAAACCGGTCGCGGCGATCGTGCCGATCGATCTGGTCGAGGAGCTCGCCAGGCTTCGGGCCGCCGGCCCCGCCGGCGGGCTGGCCAGCGTTGCAGGCGGCTGGCGAGGGTCGGAAGAGGTGGCCGAGAAGGCACTCGAGTACGGCCGCTCTGTGGGCCGGCCGGTACCCGACCTCGACCAGGGCTAGCCTGCTCTCCTCACCAATCGTCTACTACAACGCCGTATGTACCTGAATCTACTGCGTTACGCTCTCGTCGGGCATCCTCAGCGTGCTTCGAGCACGCCTGCGGTGCCCTCGGTCGCAAGCCTTGTATCTTCAGGCACCTACGGCGTTTCGCTACGACGATCGGTGAGGAGAGCAGGCTAGGCGTGGCCTATCTGTTCGATACCGACGCCATCTCGGAGCTGTTGCGGTCCCGCCCGGCGAAGCGGTACCTCGACTGGCTGTCGACCGTGCCTCGTAGTGAGCAGTGGACCAGCGCCGTTGTCGTCGGCGAGCTCTACAAAGGTGCCTCCCGCTCGCGCGACCGCGAGCGGCATCTGCGGAACATCGACAAGCGCGTCCTGCCCGCGTTGACCGTGCTGCCGTACGATACGGGCGTGGCCCGCGAGTTCGGGGCGATCCGGGCGCAGCTCGAGGAGCGGGGTGAGCTCCTGGCGGATGCCGATCTGCAGATTGCGGCGACGGCGATACGGCACGGCCTGACCCTGGTGACCGGCAACCTGAAGCACTTCGCCCGTGTGCCCCGCCTGGACCTGTCCGATGTGTTCGCCGATTCTCGCTCAATCGAGCGGCTCTGCTGTTGATGCGGCGCGGCGCGGGCCTGGACTCGCGGCCCCGTTCGGCGAGCGAGGTCGGGGGGGCGCTGGACAGCTTCATCGGAGTCTGGTCGCGGGAGCAGGAGACCGAGTTGCTCGAGGCGGTCGCGCCGTTCCAGGAGATCGACGCGGAGCTGTGGCGTTGAGGGTTCTGCTCGACACCAACGCCTACTCCGCCCTGATGCGAGGGCATCGGGAGGTCGCGACCCTGGTGCGGAGGACCGACGGGGTGCTGCGCCGTAATGAATAACCCAGGCTAGGTCACCCGCACCCGCCGGATGATGCGGCTGAACAGGCCCGGCAGGAAGCGCTTCAGGTAGACGGCGTATCTCTCCTTGCCGCCGATCAGCACTTCCTCGCGATCGCGCTCGACCGCCCGGACGATCTTCTCGGCGCAGCGCTCGGCCGGGTAGCCGGCGAGCTGGGCGCGGTCCATCGTGCCCTGGGGCGAGCCGTCGCCGGTCAGCGCCGCCAGCGGTAGCTCGGTCTTGATGAAGCCCGGGCAGACGATGGTGACCCGGATGCCCCGGTCCCAGAGCTCGGCGCGTAGCGAGTCGAAGAAGCCGTGCAGGGCGTGCTTCGAGGCGGCATAGCCCGAGCGCAGCGGGGTGCCGATCTTGCCCACCAGGCTGGTGACCACTACGAAGCGGCCGCCGCCGGCCGCCAGCATCGAAGGCAGCAGCGCTTTGGTCAGGGCCACGGTGCCGAAGAAGTTGACCTCGAGCAGGCGGCGGTCGACTTCGAGATCGGTGTCCACGACCAGGGCGCGCTGGCTGATGCCCGCGTTGTGCACCATGACGTCGATACGGCCGGCGACCGCCAACGCGGACGCTACCGCCCCGGGGATGGCGGCTGCATCGGCGAGGTCGAGCGGCACGACGGCGTGGCGGCCGGGCTCGGCGAACGATTGCCTGAGCGCTTCCAGCTGGTCGACCCGTCGCGCCGAGAGCACCAGCCGCGCCCCGCGAGGCTCGAGCGCCCGCGCCAGCGCCTCGCCAATTCCGGAGGAGGCGCCGGTGATCCAGACCGCCTGGTCCTGCAACGGGATCGTCATAGCCCGAGGACGAGCCGCAGGCCCGCGCTGAGCCGCGAGAGCTCGGATGGCGGCAGGGTGCCCAGCGGCTCCAGAAAGTCCGAGCGCAGCACCTTCTGCACGTCGTAGAGGTTCGCCACCGATGCCTTGCGCAGACCGGTGGCGCGGCGCTCGAGACGCACGGTCCCGGGCAACTCAGCCAGGTGGAGACGGCTGGTCAGGGGCGCCACCAGGAAGGAGCGGATCCGCGGCTCGCGCACTGCGTCGGTCTGGATCACTACCGCCGGGCGGCGCTTGTCGACCCGCACCCACCAGACCTCGCCGCGCCGTGGCAGCGGCTCACCATTCATCGGCGCCGTACTCCTCGGCCATCCGGCGGCGCTGATACTCGTGCCAGGCCTCGTCGTCCTCGGCGACGTCCCAGCCGTAGCGGTCGAGGTAGCGCACCGTTTGCTCGCGCACACGCTCGGCCGCGAGCAGCTCGGCCAGCAGCCCCGACCGGGAGGTGCCGCGGCGGTTCGCCGCTTCGTCGGCGAAGGCGACCAGTTCGTCGGGGAGGGAGACGCCGATCTTCATGTCGGGCTGATGGTAGCACTGTAGGAGATACCAAGGTATGACCTCCCGAGATACCAGCCGATCAGGTGCGCGGCGTTCTCCGAGGCGCGCCCTACGGGGCTCGGCTATTCTGCGGTAGCCTCGGGCCGGAAAGATGGACGAAAACAGCCAAGCCGAGGTGATCGAGGCGGCCGGCGGCATCCTCTGGCGGCGCCGGGGAGGGATGGCCGAGCTGGCGGTGATCCACCGACCGAAGCACCAGGACTGGTCGCTGCCCAAGGGCAAGCGCGATCCGGGCGAAAGCTGGCAGCAGACGGCGCTGCGCGAGGTGCTCGAGGAGACCGGCTGCGAGGCGGAGATCGGGCGCTTCGCCACGGGCACGATCTACACGGTCCGGGGGCGGCCCAAGGTCGTCCTCTTCTGGCACATGACGGTCACCTCGGAAGTCCCCTTCACCCCCAACGCCGAGGTCGACAAGCTCGAGTGGATGACGCCGGAGGCGGCTCTGGAACGGCTCGACTACGCCACCGAGCGCCGGCTGCTGAGCCGCGAGGCGATCGCCGAGCAGCAGGAGGAGGGATGAGCCCAGCGAGTCCGCCGCGCCAGGCGACGACCATCGACGAGGTCATCGAGCAGCTCGACGGGCTGATCGACGACGCCCGCCGTGAGGGTAGCCGCGCCGGCTACTTCCCGGCGCTGTACCGCAAGGTCACGGTGGGCGTGAAAGAGGGCATCGCGGCCGGCCGGTTCGAAGACGGCGAGCGCATGGAACGGCTCGACGTCATCTTCGCCAACCGCTATCTGGCGGCGGTAGCGGCGCTGCGGCGGGGCGAGCCGCCCAGCCGCTGCTGGCAGCTTTCCTTCGAGGCCAGCCGCCGATGGTGGCCGATCGTGCTGCAGCATCTGCTGCTGGGCATGAATGCCCACATCAACCTCGACCTCGGCGTCGCCGCCGCGCGCACAGCGCCGGGAGCGCAGCTGGCCGGGCTCGAGAACGACTTCAAGGCCATCAACGTGGTGCTGGCCGAACTGACCGATGGCGTCAAGCAGGAGTTGTCGACGGTCTGGCCGCGGTTGCGCCGGCTCGACCGTCTGGCCGGCAGCGCCGACGACCGGATCGTCAACTTCTCGATCTCCGAGGCGCGTGACCGCGCCTGGAGCCTGGCCCAGCGTCTGGCCCCGCTGGCGCCCGACGAACAGGCGGCCGAGATCGCCGCCACCGACCGCAAGGTCGCCCTGCTGGGCAAGCTGATCTGGAAGCCAGGGCCGGTCGCCCGGATGACCACCGGCTTCATCCGCCTGGGCGAGCGGGGCACCGTGCCCGAGATCATCGACCTGCTGCTCTAGTGCTGCTAGCCCTCCCGCCGGGCTACCAATTCTTGACAGGCCGATGGCCGTATTCTTGCCCCGATCGACCGGCACGGCCCTGAGAAGCCCGGCACGACAGGGGTTCTCGAAGGGCCAGGCCTGGCCGGGCTTTTGCTCATAGGAGGATTGTTCCGCGAGCCGCCGGCGCCGCCGGCGGCCCATGGACGCATGGAGCGCCGCGTCAGCGGAACGCCGGACCGAACGAGGAAAGATCACGGACGATGGAGCGGGACTCCAGGCAAGAGGAGGCGATATTTCCGGAGTTGACCGTCGAAGGGCGGCGGCCCGTGGTGGTGATGGCCGCGCGCACCGTGCCGGTGATGACGTTTGGCACGACCGTGCTGGAGGCGGCGGGCTTCGACGTCGTGGTGGAGACCAGCGGCGAGGGGATTCTCTCCGGCCTCGGCCGCGTGCGACCGGACCTGATCCTCACCGAGCTGCTGCTCGACGACATGGACGTGGTCCATCTCTGCTCCAGGGTCCGCCAGGACGATGTCGGCCGGCAGGTCCCGATCCTCGTGGTCTCCGACCTGCCACACGCGCCGACGATTCGCAAGATCCTCGAAGACGACCGGACCGACTTCATCTCGACCCCGATCCAGTGGCACGTGCTGGTCTTTCGCGCCCATCGCTGGATCTCCCTGGCGCGCAAGCTGTCGACGCTCGAGGATCGAGAGGTCCACCAGGAGGAGTTCCGGGAGGCTCGGGACACGGCGCTGAAGGCCACCACCGAGGTCCTCCAGCTGCGCAACTACGACAGCCTGACCGGCCTGCCGAACCGAGAGTTGTTCGTCAGTACGGTGGGCCTGGCGCTGTCGCAGCAGAAGCGACGCGGCGGCGATCCCCTGGTGCTCTTCCTGGATATCGAGGACTTCCGGGAGGTCAACGACCTGATCGGCCGCAACCTTGGCGACGAGCTGCTCAAGCTCGTTGCCGAGCGCCTCCAGGGGTGCCTGCGCAACGAGGATCTGGCCGCCACCCCAGCCGACGGCTTCTACGGCGCGTTCGCCCGCTTCGCGGGCGATCAGTTCGCGGTCCTCGTCAACGCCGCCGAGGGTGAGCCGGCGGCCACCAGCCTGGCCGAGCTGCTGCTCGAGCGGCTGTCGGAGCCGATCGCGGTCGGTGAGCGTCAGTTCCGGCTTGCCGGGCGTGTCGGAATCGCCGATTCGGCCGATCTCGAGGAGGCCGGCGAGGAGGAGCTGGTGCAGCGCGCCGAGACGGCGATGCGCTACTGCAAGGGACAGAAGGGCAAGCGCGTGGTTCTCTTCGAGAGCTTCATGAACGAGCTCGTGGCACAGCGGCTGGCGCTGACCAGCGAGCTGCGGACGGCGATCGACGAGGACCAGCTCTACCTCTGCTACCAGCTCCTGATAGCGACCCGGACCGACCTTCCTTGCGGCGTCGAGGGTCTCATCCGCTGGCAGCACCCTACCCGCGGGGAGGTCCCGCCCGGCGAGTTTCTCGCCGTGGCCGAGGAGTCGGACCTGATCGTCGAGATCGACCGCTGGGTCCTGCGCGCCGGCTGCCGCCAGGCGCGGCGGTGGCTCGACCGGGGCTTGGCGCCGCTCAAGGTCTCGCTCAATGTCTCGATGCGCTTCCTCGAAGAGGAGGGCTTCGCCGAGCAGGTGCTGGCGATCCTCGAGGATACCGGACTGCCGCCGGCGCAGCTGCAGCTCGAGCTCAGCGAGCGGGGGGTCCTGCCCGAGGCGGGGCGGATCATGCCCCAGCTGGAGCTGCTGGCAGCGCGAGGGATCCAGCTGGCGATCGACGACTTCGGCACCGGGCAGACCTCGCTGTCCTATCTCCGCACCCTGCCGATCCAGTGCGTCAAGGTGGACCGCTCCTTCGTCAGTCGGGTCCCGGAGGATGCCGCCTCCGCCGCCATCGTCAGCGCGGTGGTGGCGATGTCCCATCATCTGGGGCTCAGGGTGGTGGCCGAGGGCGTCGAGACCGAAGGTCAGAGCCGGTTTCTGCGCGATCACGACTACGACGAGCTGCAGGGGTTTCTCTTCTCGCGGCCCGAGCGCGCGGGCACGCTGGAGCGCACGATTCGCAGCCTGGTCGAAGGCCAGGCGCCCTCGGAGAAGGAGGAGATCCGGGCAGTGCCGGCCGACACCGCGCCTGACGACGTGGCCGTTGCCGTGCGGCCCGAGGCCGGAGAAGACGGCGACCCGTCCAGCAACCTGATGCGGCTCGCCCGCCGGGATTTCCTCACCGGTCTCTACAACCGCTTCTCCTTCGACGAGCGTCTCGAGCACGCCGCCGCACACGCCGATCGCTACGGCCACAAGCTGGCCCTCTTGCTGATCGATCTGGACGACTTCAAGTACGTCAACGACACCCACGGCCATCCGGTCGGCGACGGGCTGCTGGTCCAGCTGGCGCGGCGACTGGAGCGCGTGGTGCGAAGGGTCGACACCCTGGCGCGGATCGGCGGCGACGAGTTCGCGGTGATCTACTCGGAGTTCCAGCAGATCCAAAGCGTCACGGAGTTCGCGCGCCGCTTCCGCCGCGTGCTGGCCGAGCCGATCCGGGTGGAGGGCCGCGAGCTCAGGGTGAACGCGAGCCTCGGGGTCACGGTCTATCCGGAGGGGGACTCGCTGCCCAAGGACCTGCTGCGGCAGGCCGATCTGGCCCTGTACCGGGCAAAGCGGCTCGGCGGCGGCAGGATCCACTTCTTCTCCCAGGAGATGGACCGGGACGTGCAGCGCAGCCTCTCCCTGGCCCGGGATCTCGGCGGCGCGCTCCAACGCTCCGAGTTCCGGGTCGAGTACCAGCCGGTCATCGACCTCCGCTCGGGCTCGATCCAGGGGGTGGAGGCGCTGCTCCGCTGGCGCCACCCCTCGCGCGGCGTCGTCGAGCCGCGGAGCTTCATCCCGCTGGCCGAGAGCACCGGCGAGATCATCGCCCTCGGCGAGTGGGTGCTCCACTCGGCGTGCGCGCAGAGCCGCCGCTGGCAGCAGCGCTCGGGGCAACGGCTGGTCGTCTCGGTGAACGTCTCACCGGTGCAGTGTCGGGACGCTCGCTTCGCCGATTCCGTCCTGCGCGTGCTGCAGGAGCACGGCCTGCCGCCGCAGATGCTGAACCTGGAGCTGAGCGAGCGCCTGTTGACCAGCCTGCCCGAGGGCATGGATGAGCCCCTGCGCAAGCTCGAGGCCCTGGGCGTGGGGCTGACGCTGGACAACTTCGGCAAGGGCTCCTCCGCGCTCGGGCACTTCAAGCGCTTCCGCTTTCGCCGACTCAAGCTCGACCGCAGCCTGGTGGGGAGCATCGGCGACGACTCGAGCTCCGGCGACGTCCTGGCCGGGATCGTCGCGCTGGCGCACAAGATCAACGTGCAGATCGTCGGCAGCGGCATCGAGCGGGCGGCGGAGGCGACGCGCCTGCTCGCCGAGGGCTGCGAGCTCGGCCAGGGGTTCCTGTTCAGCCGGCCGGTGAACGGCGACCTGGTCCTGGAACTGCTGAGCGACCGGTCGATCCGCGCCGCGCACGCTTGAACGGGCCGCGGCCGTCGGAGGTGGCCCCGCGGTTCGGCGACCCCGCGGTTTGAGGGGCTTGGGGAGGAGGTCAGGTGGCCTGGACGTTGCCGATCCACCGCCCGGCGGTCACCGCTTTCACCGTTGCGATCAACCCTTGGGGGCGGCGGTCTCGGCCTCGTCGCCGAAGACGTGCTTGGCCTGCTGGCGCAGCCGCTCGCGGGCGGCCTCGACGTCGTCGAGCGCGCCCTTCAAGCGCTCGAGCTCGTCGGCACGAACCCTGAGCCCCTCGCGGATGAACAGGGCGGCCGCCTCCGACCGGCTCTTGACGGCGCCGGTCGCGACCCAGGAGTCGAGGGCTTCGCTGGTATCGCTGTCGACCCGGACCATCACCACCTGATCGCGCGCCGTCTTGCCCATCTCGTCGACCGACTGCTTGAGCCCCGGGGTGACGCAGACCACTTTGACCCGCTTGCTGTTCTTGGGCCAGGACCAGGTGGAGAAGCTTCCGCCGAGGTCGACGTCGATCCCTGCCTCCTCGAGCCCCGCCTGGATCGAGCCCAAAATTCCGCCGAAGTCGAAGGAGTCGTCCTTGGCCCGCTCTTCGTGGTCGCCGTCCGCAGTCTTGTCTTTGGTCATCAGTTCGTCTCCGCAATTAGTGTACGTGGTCTTTTGACTTACAGATTACACAATACACTAATTGTCGATTCTGTCAACCGGGGCTCGGGACAGCCGCAGGCCCAGCAGGCAGGCCACCGCCAACTGTCCCCCCGACGGACGGCCAGCGCGGGCTGCCGCCGGGGTCAGGCCGGCGGCAAGGCGTCGGACTGACGCCTCTCGGCCGGCACCACGGTCAGCAGCCAGATCACCCCGACGGCCAACTCGACTCCGGCGAACCAGAGGATCGCCTGACGCAGCGACACCCAGCCGGTCTGGAGCAGCACCGACACCGCCAGGATCGCCATCGAGTCGACCAGGGTGATCAGCAACCACTCGGTGGCGAAGACCCGGCCGCGGTAGCGGTCGGGCGTCCGCTTCTGCAGCAGCACCGTCGAGGTGACCCAATTGGCGCCACTCGAGCTGTGCGCCAGGACCACCAGCAGGGGCAGCCACAGGCCCCAGCCGATAGAGCCGACCGTCAGGTAGCAGACACCGGTGAAGGCCAGCCCGAGGCCGAACATCATCGGCCAGTTGCGCTCGGGCACGCCGGCGCGGGCGGCGATCGGCCCGATGCCGGTGCCCAGGCCGCGGGCGGCGTAGAGCAGCCCGATGCCCACCGCCGGTGCCCCGGGCCGCCAGGACTCGCCCACCAGGGTCAAGGCGTAGACCAGCGCCCCGCCGCCGACCGCCCAGGCCGGCTTGACCAGCGCGATGCGGCCGATCTCCGGGCGGCGGGTGAGCTGGCGCCAGCCGTCGACGATCTCGTTGTGGCCCCGGCGCCAGCCTGCGATGCCCAGCCGGACGAGGCGCAGGGGCCCGGGCGCGGCCTCTGCCGATGCGGCTGCCGGCTCGGCCCGGGGTGGTACGCGCACCCCGGCGACGAAGGCGGCGGAGACCAGGTAGCTGACGCTGTTGAGGACAAAGACCGCGTCGACCCCGAGGCCCTCGGTTGCGAAGCCGCCGATTGCCGCGCCCACCGCCAGCAGCACCGACCAGGTGGAGGCCGACAGCGCGTTGGCGGTCAGCAGCTCGCCCGGAGAGGTGATGTTGGGCAGCGTGGCGCTGCGCGCCGGCACGAAGACCGCACCGATCATCATCTGCAGGGCGATCAGCCCGTAGAGCAGCGGTAGCTGGGCCGCGCGGTCGATGAACAGGAAGCCCAGCACGACCGCCGCCCGCAGCAGGTCGGCGCCGATCATCAGCCGCTTGCGGTCGTAGCGGTCCGCCAGCAGTCCGGCCAGCGGCGAGGCCAGGGCGAAAGGCAGGGTCTTGACGATGAAGACCAGCCCCAGAGCCACCGGCGAGCCGGTGAGCTGGCGGATCAGGGTGTAGAGCGCGATGGTGTTGATCCAGTCGCCCAGCAGCGAGGCCATGTCGCCGATCCACAACCGGCGGTAGTCGCGGTTGCTGCGCAGGAGCTCGAGGTAGCCGGCGGTGGGTTTCATTGGGATAGGCAGAGTATCGGGATTCAACGTCGGCCGGGAGAAAGGAAGCAGGCGGTATCGGTTGGCGGCCGGGCTCCGCCTGCGTGTTCGCTCCCCGGTCGCTGCGCTCGCAGCCAAGGCTTCGCTCCTCGGGGGCGCCCACTCCGGCTGCGCCCTTCGGTTGTGCAAGTGGGCCGGGCTTCGCCTCCGGGTCGCCCCGCGGTCGCTTCGCTATTGCATGTTTATGCTTCGCTCCTCGCGGGGCGTCCACTCCGGCTACGCCCTCCGGTTGTGCACGGGGGCCGGAGCCAGCTACCACTACCGGAGGCCGGCGTCAGAGGGGTGGGATGGGGTCTCCGACGGCATCGTGAGGAGCGCGGGCAAGTCCGTGCGCCGGCCTCCGCCGGTGGCAGCGACGAACGCAGAGGCGAGAGCCACCCCCCAGAGTCCGACCGAAACGAGCCGTCCGGAGGAGACCCCATCCCACCCCTCCGAGCCGGCCGGCCCCTGTGCACCGGCCGGCCGCTCCGCGCTCACTCCGCCCAGTTGTCTTCGTTCGGGCCGGGCGTTGCCTACGGGTCGCCGGGCTCGGTGCGCTACTCGGATCCGGTGGAGGCCGGCAACCCGCGGCCGGTCACCAGATAGGTGGCGAAACTGCCCAGCCAGTGGCCGCCTTCGTAGTGCTCGCCGGTGACCGCGCGTAGCCCGGAGGCGCGGTGGCGGGCGGCGGCGGCGAGCACTCCGGGCCGGCGCGGGTCGGCGGCCGGCAGGCCCGAGGCGATCCCCTCGAGCATCCAGGCGCGGCTCAGGTTGAGCCCGTCGAGGTGGGCCAGCTTGCCGTCCGTCGGGTCGGTCACCACCGCCGGCTCGAGCCATGCGGCCGAGCCCTCGAGCGGCAGCCCGGGCAGGAAGGCGCCGAGCCAGGCGGCGAACTCGGCGGGTGTCAGGATGCGCCGCATCAGGTCGGCCTCGGCCAGACAGGGCGACAGGAAATCCTGCCCCGACGGCTCGTAGCCCAGCGGGCAGTCGCGGTCGTCGAGATAGAACGTCCTGGCCCGCGCCTCGACCAGCGCCGCCATCTCGGCCTCGGGCACGGCTCGCGCCCAGTCGAGGATCAGGCCGAAGGCGAAGGCGGTCTGCGAGTGCTCGCCGGTGCGGATCGGGTGGCTCAGCTTGGGCAGCCAGTCGGCGATCCGCCGCGCCGCCTGCCGTTCCAGCGGACCCAGGTTGAACGCCCACAGCTGCGCCGCCTGGTCCTCCCAGCCGCGCAGCTCGGCCGCCAGCTGCAGCAGCCAGGCCAGGCCGTAGGGGCGCTCGAACGGCACCCGGCCGGGGCCCTCGAGATAGGCGGCCTCGGCAGCGAGATGCTCGGCCGTGAGGCTCTTCGCCAGCGCCGCCCGCGCCGGTGCCGCGAACGGCGCCTCCGGCAGAACCTCGGCCAGCCGCGCCAGCAGCCAGTGGCCGTGCACCGACGAGTGCCAGTCGAAGCAGCCGTAGAAGGCCGGCGTCAGCTCGCGCGGCGGCAGCACGTCCTCGTCGCCCGCCATGACGTGGGCGATCTTGTTGGGATACTCGCGGTGGACGCAGTCGAGGGCCAGCGTGGCGAGGCGGCCGGCGGTTGCCGGGTCGAGGGCGGTCGGCTGAGCCGGGGCGGCTTGCGGCACGGTCAGGCACGCCGCCAGCAGGATCAGGGCGGTACGGGTGCGCATTTATGGTTCAGTCTACCTCTCGCCCGACGGCGGGGCCGTGACCTATGGCACAGCCGCAAACACGAACAGATCACCGATTGATGCTGATCCAAAATCCAATTGCGGCTTAGCGCCGCGCCCCCATGCCGGCGCAGCTGAGATCCTTGTCCACGGGGCCTGGATCCGCCATGAACTTGCAGCATTTAATCATAAGCGGGTTAAGATATTTCCATGGACGCGAACGTGAAGGCCTATCTGGCAGAGATCGGAAGACGCGGCGGCCGCAACAGCCGCCGGAATCTGGACTCGGAGACCGCTCGGGCGATGGTCCGGGTGCGTGAAGCACGCCGGGCCTACCGGCGATTCCACGCCGGGTGCTTCTGGTCGTTCGATCCTGACTACCAGGTCGGCCCGGCGGATGTCGCCTGGGTGGCCGACCGGCTCAAGCGGCACGGTGGGCGCGACGCCTGGGAGACCGCGAGCAAGCTATGCCCCTGACCGACTATCAGGCAGCCCTGCGCCAGGGCGGCGACGCGACCAAGGTCGAATGGGCCCACGACTCCTCATGGCGCTTCATGCCGACCGTGCGGGACGAGCGGGTGGGCTTCGTCCTCCACCCGGTCGACCTGGCGGTCAACAAGGTGCTCGCCCTTGCCGGCCGCGACGAGGCGCGCGACGTCGTCGACACCCTGGACCTTCATCGCGGTCTGCTCGGCCTCGGTCCCCTGTGCTGGGCGGCCTGCGGCAAGGACCCGGGCTTGACCCCGCTGTCGCTCCTCGAGCTGCTGCGGCGACGCGGAAGGGTTCGCCAGGAGGACCTGGCAAGGCTCGATCTGGTGCAGCCGATCGACCTCCAGGAGCTCAAGACCGCCTGGCTCGAAGCGCTCGACTCAGTCGAGCCCTTCGTCGCCTCGCGCCCTCCCGAGGATATCGGCTGCCTCTACTACAGCGCCGCGCGCCGCGCCTTCATCGATCCGCGGGACGCCACCGACGCCGTGCCCCATTTCGGCCGCCCGGGCGGGGTGCTGCCGCGGGTCGTGGCCTCGAGCGACTAGCGTCCGCGCGCCAGTGCGGCTTCGAGGTTTGGCCTGGGAATCCCGGCGAAGAGGGGAGCCTCGATCAGTCTCGCATCCTTGGTCTCCATTTCTTGCGATATGAAGGTACTACTTGCAGATTGCAAGAACATCGTGGGTCAGCCGCCGTCGTTGACGCAACCGGTCGAAGCGGCTCATCAAGGCCCTGTGGCGCGCGTGGTCCTCGAACACCACCCGGCTCAGACGAAGACCAGGTGCGAGCGCCCGTCGTAGGCCTCGACGGTGCCGATGCGGGCGGCGCTCGAGACGCCCGCCTCGCGCAGCGCGGCGACCGCCTTCTCGGCCTCTTCGGCGGGCACCGCGGCGAGCAGGCCGCCGCTGGTCTGGGGATCGACGAAGATCTCCTCGTGCCAGCCGGGCAGCTCGCGCTCGAACCGCAGGGCGGCGGCGACCAGCTCGCGGTTGACCTTGTTGACACCGGTGCTCATGCCGCGGTGGTAGGCGTCGAGCGCCTCGTCCATCAGCGGCACGGCGTCGACGTCGATGCGCATCGTCGTCGCGGGCGTGCCCTTGGCCATCTCGAAGGCGTGGCCGGCGAGGCCGAAGCCGGTGATGTCGGTGGCGGCGTGCACGGTGAAGCGCCGCAGGACCTCGGCGCTCGCCTTGTTGAGGGTGCTGATGGTCTCGATGCACGCCGCAAGCGCGCCCTCGGAGATCCAGCCCTTGAGGTTGGCGTTGAAGATCACGCCGCTGCCGATCGGCTTGGTGAGGACCAGCGCATCGCCCGGTTGGGCGCCGACGTTCCTCCAAATCTCGTCAGGGTGCACCAGGCCGGTGACCGCGAGGCCGTACTTGGGCTCCTCGTCCTCGGTGGTGTGACCGCCGGCCAGGACGGCGCCCGCTTCGGTGATCTTGGCGAGCGCCCCGGCAACCATCTGGTGCAGCACCTCGGGCCCCAGCTTGTCCGACGGGAAGCCGATCAGGTTGAGACAGGTCACCGGCCTGCCGCCCATGGCCCAGATGTCGCTCAGCGAGTTGGCGGCGGCGATCTGGCCGAACAGGAAGGGGTCGTCGACCGGTGGGGTGATGATGTCCGCGGTCGTCACCACCGCCAGCTCGTCGGTGAGGCGATAGACGGCGGCGTCGTCGCTGGTGTCGAAGCCCACGAGGAGGTTCGGGTCCTCGTTCGCGGGCAGGCCGCGGAGAAGCTCGCCGAGCCCGACCGGGCTCAACTTGGCCGCTCAGCCGCAGGTCTTGGCCAGGCTGGTCAGGGTCGGTTTCTTGAACAGTCCCATCTCTCGTCTCTCCTTGTTGCGGCGCCTTCGGCACCGTGAGGGCGGTGGCTCAGGCCAACTCCCCGATCAGGCTCGCCCAGGCAGCTTCCTCCAGCGCCGGGTCGAACCGCGGAGCCAGCGCCCCGCACAACGCAGTCAGCTCCTCGAGGAAGGCGGGCTGGCGCTCGCAGCGATCGATCAGCGTGGCGAGCTCCTCTGCCGCACCGACCGCGAAGTACCCTGGATAGTCCTCACCGAGCATCCCCACAGAGCCGGAGACGCGGGAGGCAAGCACCGCCAGCCCCGCCACCACCGCTTCGGAGACGACGTTGGCGCCCCCCTCGAGCAGCGAAGATAGCACCATGGCGTGGCAGCGCTTCAAAAGCCGCCGTACCTCCCAGCCGGGTCGCTCGCCCAGCCAGCGGTAGCGAGGGTTGGCGGCCATCTCGTCGCAGGCGGCGGCCTCCATCTCGGGGGTGAGTGCCTTCCCCGCATGCAGGACGCGCACCCGGCTCCCGGGCGGCAGCAGGCGGGCGGCGCGCGCGGCGAGCAACGGGTCCTTCACCGGCCGCAGGTGGCCGATCACGCAGATGTCGAAAGTGCGGCGGCTGCGGCTGAGACCCGCCGCCGAGGGCTGGGCGGACTGATAGATGACGCGGGTCTTGTCGCGCATCTCCGGCTCGAGCGCCGTCAGGCCCTCGCTCTGCAGCACGATAAGCCGGTCGGCCCAGGCCAGCGAGCGCCGCGCCTCTGGCGAGCCCGGCAGGTCGCGATAGAGATCGGTCCCGGTGAGCGCCACCACCAGGGGCCGGCCCGGATGGAGCTCGCGGAACCTGGCGGCCGCCGCGTGGCTCTTGCGCGCGTGCAGCGCCACCAGCAGGTCGCAGCGCCCGCCCGAGAGCTCCTGGTGGATCCCGACCCGGTGGCCGAGCCGCCGCAGAATCCGCGCCCAGCGCACCGCGGTGACCCGGTTGCCGGTGCGCGAGTGCGTCGGGGCGGGAGTGACGAGCTGGATGCGCATGGGCGGCCGTTCTCGAGCCTGAGGAGCGGCCGCTACCGGACGGTTGCCGGGCTCGAGCTCCCCCGGTGCGGGAGTCTAGTGTAGTGGTCCGAGACTACAATCCAGGTGGA
The DNA here is from genome assembly GCA_963781065.1 of Thermoanaerobaculia bacterium. Taxonomy (GTDB): domain Bacteria; phylum Acidobacteriota; class Thermoanaerobaculia; order Multivoradales; family JAHEKO01; genus CALZJC01. The sequence goes on from CAWAET010000004.1 coordinate 698,878, forward strand.
ATGAGCCTGTCGAACGAAGCTCTCGTCCTTCCACCTTCGCCCCGGACCCTGATCGCCCACCTCGAGGAGGCCCGCCGGCTTACTCTCGGCCTGGTCGCCGACCTCGACGACGAGCAGCTCATGGGCCCCCGCCTGGCGATCGTCAACCCGTTGCTCTGGGAGATCGGCCACGTCGCCTGGTTCCAGGAGAAGTGGTCGCTTCGCCACCTGCGGGGGCAGCAGCCGCTCGAGGAGCAGGCCGACGCCCTCTACGATTCGATGGCCGTCGCCCACGACACCCGCTGGGACCTGCCGCTGTTCACCCGCCAGGGCACTCTGGCCTACATGCGGCGGGTGCTCGACTCGGTCATCGGGCACCTCGCCGCGGCGGACGAGCTCTCCTCCGAGGAGGTCTACTTCCACCTCCTGCCGCTGTTCCACGAGGACATGCACGGCGAGGCCTTCGCCTACACCCGGCAGACCCACGGCTACCCGGCACCCGAGGTCTACGGGCCGCCCGTCGACTCGCCGTCGCCGGCCGCCCTGCCGGGCGACGCCGAGGTCCCGGGTGGTTTGTTCCTGCTCGGCGCCGCGCCCGGCACGCCCTTCGTCTTCGACAACGAGAAGTGGCGGCACGAGGTCGAAGTGGCGCCCTTCCGCATCGCCCGCGCCGCCGTCACCCAGGGCCAGTTCGGGGAGTTTGTCGAGGACGGCGGCTACGAGCGCCGCGCGCTGTGGAGCGCCGAGGGCTGGACCTGGCGCGCCAGCGACGAGGTGACCGGACCGCTCTACTGGCGCCGCGCCGGCGGCGGCGGCTTCGAGCGGCGGCAGTTCGACCGCTGGGTCGAGATCGAGGACCAGCTGCCGGTCCTGCACGTGAGCTGGCACGAGGCGGAGGCCTACTGTCGCTGGGCCGGCCGCCGTCTGCCCGGCGAGGCGGAGTGGGAGCTGGCGGCCGCCGGCCCGGCCGCCGCCGGCGGAGGCAAGCGCACCTACCCCTGGGGAGACGAGCCCCGGGCCGACGGCCGGGCCAACCTCGACGGCCGCGCCGGCGGCCCGGTGACGGTCGGCGCCCTGGCCGGCGGCGACAGCCCGTTCGGCTGCCGGCAGATGATGGGCAACGTCTGGGAGTGGACCGCGGACGACTTCGGTCCCTTCCCCGGATTCGAGCCGGATCCCTACAAGGAGTACTCCGCCCCCTGGTTCGGCGACCACAAGGTGCTGCGCGGCGGCTGCTGGGCGACCCGCTTCCGCATGCTGCGCAACACCTGGCGAAACTTCTACCAGCCGCACCGCCGCGACGTCTGGGCCGGCTTCCGCACCTGCGCGGTGGACTAGCCCGCCCTTCTCACCAGCTCTCGACTACGCCGACGTATGTACCTCAATTTGCGAGACTTCCCTCGGTCGGTCATCCTCAACGTACTTAAAGTACGTCTGTGGTGCCCTCGGTCGGTAAGTCCCACATCTTCAGGCACCTACGCCGGCTCGCTGCGAGAGCCGGTGAGAAGGGCGGGCTAGCGAACCTCCCGCACGGAAGACTAGGCGGCGCGGCGCACGACTTCCCTGGCCGCGGCCGACACCAGGTCGCCGACCAGTACGATGGCGGCGCCGATCAGCACCAGCACGAACATCTCGTCGTAGTGGTTGCGGGCCCGCGCGTCGACGATCCAGTAGCCCAGCGAGACGATGCCGAGCATGCCCAGCACGGTGGCCTCGCGCACGCAGGTCTCCCAGCGGTAGAAGAAGAACAGCAGGAAGCGGGGGAATACCAGGGGGAAGACCCCCAGCAACAGGATCTGGGAACGGCTCGCCCCCATCCCGCGCAGCGCCGCCAGCGGCGCCGGGTCCAGGTTCTCCGCCACCTCCGAGGTGAGCTTGCCCAGGATCCCGGCGTTGTGCAGGGCCAGCGCCAGGACTGCCGGCCAGGGCGTCGGGCCGAGCAGGGCGAGCAGCACGAATGCCCAGACGAACTCGGGAATGGAGCGGACGAAGATCATCACCGCCCGCGCCAGCGTCACCACCAGCCACCATAGGACTTGCCGGGCGCGGTTCGGCGGCCGGGGCGCGGGCAGATAGGGCTCGGCGCGGGCGATGGTGCGGGTGGCCGCCGGCGCCAGCGCCAGCGCCGCCAGGGCGGCCAGCACGATGGCGGCGATCGACAAGGCCAGGGTGATGACCGCCGCCGACCAGCCCCGCGAGCTCATGACCTCGGCCAGCCAGGCGCCGGTGGCGCGCAGCGCCGAACCTCCTTCGGCCACCGGCTCCGCCGCCGCCCGCTCCTGCAGGGGGTAGGGGCGCAGCTCGCCGAGGAAGCGCTCGAGGTTGCCCAGCCGGCGCTGGTTGAAGAGCTCACCCGGATCGAGCTCGCCGCTCGTCCAGGCCCAGACCATGAGCGCCAGCAAAGCCAGTCCGCTCCACCGGGCCAGCCGGCTGCGAGGGCGCTGATGGTAGAGGAGGTGGATCTCGCGGTCGCTCACGCGACAAACCTCCGGCGCAGGGCGCCGCTCCACCACTCGACCAGGATCACCAGCAGGCAGAGGGCGTACAGATAGGTCCAGACTTCGCCGTAGTGCAGGTTCTCGAACGACGCCGCCAGGTAGTAGCCCAAGGTCGGGTAGCCGAAGAAGCCGAGCACCGCCGAGGAGCGCAGCGAGCACTCGAAGCGGTAGAAGGCGTAGGCGCTCATGTCGGGCAGCGCCCGTGGCAGGAGGCCGAAGAGGAAGACCTGGGCCGGCGAGGCGCCGGCCGCGCGCAGGGCATTGGCCGCTTCGCGCGGCGCCTCGTCGATGAGCTCGGAGAAGACCTTGGCCATCGTGCCACCGAAGGGGATGGCAATGGCGATGACCGCCGCCAGGTTGCTCAGCCCAAAGGCGGCCAGGAAGAGGACCGCCCACAGCAGCTCGTGGACCGAGCGCATCAGGGCGATGACCACGCGGGTGCCGCCGTAGAGCGCCAGGCTGGGGCCGCGGCCGAGCAGCCGGCGCCCCCGCCCGCGGCCGCCCATCGGGTCCTCGGTCCACCAGGCGGTAGAGCCCAGGAAGCCGAGGAGGATGCCGACGAGGATCGACAGGCTCATCGCCGCGGCGGCGAAGAGGACCGTCGTGCGCAGCGCGACGAGCACCTTGAGCGCCAGCGGCGGCGCCGTCTCGGGGACGAAATCCGCCTCGTAGGTCAGGGCCGGAGAGAGCGCGCGGGAGAAGAACTCGCCGGCCAACGCGAGCCCACCGCTGCTGGGGACGAGCTCTCGCGGGTCGAGCTTCAGGGTGAGGCCGGCGGCCAGTCCGGCGGCGAGGATGCCGGCCAGCACGAGCCGCCGCAAGCCGGCGGTCGGACGCCGCTCAGCCCGCGCCGTGGTCAACGGTCACCAGCTCGTAGAGGGTTTTGAAGTCGCCGTCGTCCAGGTCCGCCGTTGACTCGTCGAAAGCCACCTCGCCATGCCGCAGACCGACCAGCCGCGGCAGGAACTCGCGCGCCAGCTCGAGGTTGTGCAGGCTGACGCAGAGGGTGAGGCCGCGCTCGCGCGACAGCTCGACCAGCAGGCCGATGGTGTCGCGGGCCCGCGCCGGATCGACGCTCGACACCGGCTCGTCGGCGAGCAGCGCCGCCGGCTCCGCGAACAGCGCCCGGGCGATCGCCACCCGCTGTTGCTGGCCGCCGGAGAGCCGGTCGGTGCGGTCGTAGAGCTTCTCGGCGATGCCCACCCGGGCGAGGATCTCGTAGGCCCGACGCACCTCCGCCCGCGGCGGCATCAGCAGCAGGCGCGCCGCGCCGAGCAGCGAAGTGCGGCCGATCTTGCCGGCGAGCACGTTCTGCAGCACCCGCAGGCTGGGCACCAGGCTGAGGTTCTGATGGATGGTGCCGATGCGGCTGCGCACCCGGCGCAGCTGGGCGAGGGTCAGGTCGCGCAGGTCCTCGCCGGCCACCTCCACCGACCCGGCTCTGGGGCGCAGGGTACCGTTGAGCAGCCTGAGGAGCGTCGTCTTGCCGGCGCCGCTGGGGCCGACAAGACCCACCAACTCGCCGGGCTCGATCGCCAGGTCGATGTCGCGCAGCGCCGGTCCGCGACCGTCGTAGGCGACCGAAACCCGCTCGAGCCGGAAGCCGGCGCTACCGATCTGCATGCCGCGGGGCCGGCTAACGCAGCATGCCCAGCTCTTCGGCCACCTGGCGGATGCCGTCGAACTCTTCGTTGCGCGCCGCGATCAGCCGCTCGCGCGGCAGCGCGGCGAGCAGCTCGGGATCGTCGATCGCCAGCAGCGCCGCCTGCAGGCGGTCGGTGAAGCCGTCGCCGAAGACCTCGTCGAGGTCGGGTTGCACGGTCCAGTTGTAATCGGCGTAGTAGGGCGTCTGCCAGATGATCCGGCAGACCTCGGGATCGGTCGAACCGGCCGCGACCCGCTTGTTGTAGACCTTGTAGTTCACCGCGCCGATCTCGTACTGGCCGGACTCGACCAGCTCCACGGTCTTGTCGTGGCTGCCCGAAAAGCCGACCGGCTCGGCGAAGAGCTCGGCCGGCCCCTGACCGGTCGCCTCGCGGATGAAGTACTCCGGCATCAGCCGGCCCGAGGTCGAGCTCTCCGAGCCGAAGGTGAAGCGGTAGGCCCCGATGTCCGCGGGAAGCTCGTCGGCCCGCTCGAGGCCGGTGTCGCGGTGGGCGATGAAGTAGGAGTAGTACTGGGGGTCCGCCTCGCCCTGGGCGATCGCCCGGGCGCCGGGCACCGCGTTGCGCGCCTGCACTCCGGTGAGGCCGCCGAACCAGGAGAGGTCGACGTCGCCGTTACGGAACATCTCGACCGACGCCTGGTAGTCGTGCGCCGGCACGTACTCGACCTCGACCCCCAGCGCCTGCGCCAGGTAGTCGGCAAAGGGGCCGAACTTCTCCGCCAGCTCGGTCGTGTTCTGGTCGGGGATGGCGCCGAAGCGCAGCGGCCGCTCCTCGGCGGCCGGCGGCGCGGCCCCGCCGCCGCATGCCGCCGCGACGAGCGCAACGCCCAGTAGCGCGGCGATCGCCGCCCGCGCGGCCATTCGTCCCCGGCCGGCTCCGGCCAGGGGTGTTCTCTGTGACTCTCGCATTCTGGTTCTCCTCTTCTGGTCTTCCCGGGAGTGATCCTAACCGTCCGCGAGCGGCACGAGCCCCTGCAGGACCGTTGGGATCAGCTCGCTGACCGTCGGGTGGATGTGAACGGCGCGCGAAATGGTCGTGTAGGGGCGTTTGGCGTACATCACGTCGAGCAGCGTATGGACCGCCTCGTCGCCGCTCAGCCCCAGGATCGAGGCGCCGAGGATCTCCTCGGTCTCCGCGTCCACCAGGATCTTCATGAAGCCGCGGGTTTCGCCGAACTCGCGCGCCCGGCCGACCTGGGTCATCGGCCTGGTGCCGACGAGCGCCTTGCGGCCGGACTCGCGCACCTCGCGCTCGGTCATGCCGATCCGGCCGAGCGGCGGGTCGATGAACAGACCGTAGCAGGGGATGCGGTCGGTGACGCGCCGCGTCTCGCCGTCCAGGAGGTTCGCGGCGACGATCTCGTAGTCGTTGTACGAGGTGTGGGTGAACGCCCCGCGCCCGTTGACCTCGCCGAGCGCCCAGACCCCCTCGGCGCTGGTGCGCAGCTCGTCGTCCACCTGGATGTAGCCGCGCTCGTTGGTCTCGATGCCGGCCTCCTCGAGCCCCAGGTCGTGGGTGTTCGGCACCCGGCCCACCGCCAGCAGAACGTGGCTGCCGTCGATCGGCGCCGCGTCCTTCTCGCAGTCGACGGCCATGCGCACGCCGCGGGGCCCCGGCTCGAAGCCGATGCACTCGGCAGCGAGCCGCACTTGCACGCCCTCTGCCTCGAGGATCTCCCGCACCGCCTCGGAGACGTCCTCGTCCTCCCGCGCGATGAGCCGGTCCTTCGTCTCGACCACGGTGACCTCCGCGCCGAAGCGACGGTACATCTGGCCGAACTCGAGGCCGATGTAGCTGCCGCCGACGATCAGCAGGTGCTCGGGCAGAAAGTCCACCTCCATCATGCTCGAGTTGGTCAGGTAGTCGATCCGGTCGATGCCGGCCATCTCCGGGACCCGGGCGCGGGCGCCGACGTTGATGAAGATCCGATCGGCGGTCAGCGTCTCGCCGTCGACTTCGAGCGATCGCGGCCCCGTGAAGCGCGCGTGGCCGCGAATCAGGGTCACGTTCTTCATCCGCTCGATCCAGTCGCCGAGCCCCTCGCGTGATTCCCCAACGATCTCGTCCTTGCGCGCCTTGACCCGTTCCATGTCGACGGTCACCTCGCCGCCCACCCGGACCCCGAACTCGGCCGCCCGCCTCGCCTGCCAGGCGACGCGGGCGCTTCCCACCAGCGTCTTGCTGGGGATGCAGCCCACGTTCACGCAGGTGCCCCCGAGCAGGTGGCGCTCGACGATCGCCGTCTTCGAGCCGGCCTTGCCGAGCCGGTGGGCGAGGGACGGCCCGGCCTGGCCGGCGCCGATCACGATGGCGTCATAGTTGGTCGTCATTGGGGTTCCTGCGCGCGAAGCGAGCGCCGCCGAGTATAAGTGCTGTCGACAGCGTAGCGTCGAGGTTTGGCAAGGCGTGGCGTTCCAGGCGGCGCCTCGCTGAGGCGTAGCCGGAACGACCGAGCGAAGCCGCCCCGGCCCCCGAGCCTGCCGGGCGTCAAGCAGTCTCGATTGTCAGCCCGAGTGGCTCCAGCCTGCGAAAGTCTGAGGCGTTGGCCGTGGCCAGCGCGGCCCCGGAGCGAAGTGCCACAGAAGCGATCATGCAGTCGACCAAGCTGCCCCGGCGGCGGCCGGAACGATTGAACAACTCGGCTGACAACGCCGCGTCCTGGGTTTGGAAGGGAATCGGATTCTCGAGGAAGTGTGACGCTAGGACGGCTTCACGCTCGCTCACCGGGCCGCAGAGAAACTCCGCCCAGCCGATGGTGCTGATGCCCAGCGACTCTCCCTGCGAAAGCCATCCGCCCAGCCGCCGCCCATGTGGAGAGTCCCGCACCAGTCCCAAGATGAGGAAGCTGGTGTCGAGATGGATCAACGGCTCCCGGCCTCTCGGCGCTGCGAGCCGTTGCGCCGCTCATCGCTGGCGCCCTTCGCCCATTCCCTGGCGGCGGCGGTCGTCAGGCCAAGAGACCGCTGTAGCTCCTCGAGCGCGGCGACCGCCCGGAGCTGCTCGCTCGCGTCATCTCCGGCGGCGGCACGGATGGCCCGCCGAAGAGCCTCGGACTTGGTGATTCCCAGTCGACTCGCCATCCGCTCGAGCTTCTGCACCGTCTCGACGTCGAGGGAATAGGTCGACTTGATTGAGGTTCTGGCCATACTCTGAGCGTATGGCCATACCCGCGCCCCGTCAAGAACGGCGCGCCGCACTCGGGCGTTCGGCGAAGTCGAAAGCAGGCTCGAGATCGCTGAGCGTTACGGTCTCACCGTGCTGGTCTCAATCTTGGCACCGCGACCAACGGCTTGGAAGGCCGTTGACCCCGTTGCTTTGCCGCCAGCCCTCAGCTATCGCTCGTCATGATGAACAACGGCAACATCTCGAAGCTCCGATACAGCGGCCGCAGCCTGTCGGTGTTGTAGTGCCGTTTGATGTTCAGCGTCTTCTTGGTCGAGGTGACGACGTCGACCGGGATGTTGTCGTAGCGGCCGTTCTTTAGCACCACCAGCCGGCCGTGGACGCCGGCGAGGATGAGGTCGAGGGCCAGGTTGCCGTAGGCCATGGGCACGATCGAGTCGACCGCGTCGGGGTCGCCGGAGCGGGTGAGGTAGCCGAGCTTCTGGTAGACGACGTTGACCGTGCGGCCGTTGTTGAACTGCGGTGACAGGGCCTTGAGGCGCGCTCCGACCTGCTCGCCGACGCCGCCCAGCTTGGCGTGGCCGTAGGCGTCGCGGGCATGGTCCTCGAAGATCATCTCGCCGCCCTCGAACATCGCCCCCTCGGAGACCAGCGCCACGGCGTAGCGGCTGGGGTTGTCGCGGCGGTCTTCGGAGAGCAGCTCGGTCAGCCGCTCGACGCTGAAGCGGTGCTCGGGAATGACGCAGCGGTGGGCGGCGCCGGCCATGGTCGGCAGCAGGGCGGTGTAGCCGGCATAGCGGCCGAAGACCTCGATCACCAGGAACCGCTCGTGCGAGCCGGCCGAGGTGCGCAGCCGGTTGGTCATCTCGATGGTGCGGGTGACGCAGGTGGAGAAGCCGATGCAGTAGTCAGTCCCCGGCACGTCGTTGTCCATCGTCTTGGGGATGGCTACTACCTTGACGCCCTCCTCGAACAGCCGCACGCCGTAGGAGAGGGTGTCGTCGCCGCCGATCGGGATCAGGTAGTCGATGCCCAGCCAGTCGAGGTTCTTGAGCACCTCCGGCGTCAGGTCGTTGACCTCTTCGTTGTAGCGGTCGCGCAGCCGGGCCGGCACGTCGGCCTTCTTCACCTTGCCGGGGTGGGTGCGGGAGCTGTGCAGGAAGGTGCCGCCGGTGCGGCCGGCCCGGTTGACCACCTCCTGGGTGAGCACCTGGTAGTGCTCATGGGCGTCGTCGGCGTCCGGGTCGAGGTCGACCAGCCCGGCCCAGCCGCGGCGGATGCCGATGACGCTGTAGCCGTCGCGCCGGGCACGGATCGTCACCGCGCGGATGGCGGGGTTCAAGCCCGGAACATCGCCGCCCCCGGTGAGGATTCCGATGACACCTTTTTTGCTCTCGACGACGGCCATGGGGAATCTCCTGCTCTCTACGGGGAAGAATGGGCGGCGGGAACAGTCGGGGGGAAGCTAACACGACCTCGGGATGGCCGGGACCAGAGAGCCGCGACGGAAGAGGAGAGAGGGCCGGGCTAGAATCGGTTGCGACGATGAGCCACAGCCGACGCCGGCCGCTGGTGGCGGTGGATGCCCGCATGGTCGAGGCCTCGGGCATCGGCACCTATCTGCGCCAGGTGCTGGGCCGGCTGGCGTCCGAGAGAGCGGAGTGGCGGCTGTTGCTGCTGGGCGATCCGGAGGCGCTGGGCCGGGAGGCCTGGAGCTCGGCGCCGGGAGTGGAGGTGGTCGCCCACCGGGCGCCGCTCTACGGTCTGCGCGGCCACGTGCTGCCGGCGGCCGCCCGGCGGCTCGAACCCGACCTGCTGTGGGTGCCGCACTACAACATCCCGCTCGGCTGGCGCGGGCGGCTGCTGGTGACGGTGCACGATCTGGCCCACCTGGCCCTGCCGGAGGTGTTCGGCCGCGGCGCCCGGCGGGCCTACGCCTGCCTGACCTTTGCCGCGGTCCGCCGGCGGGCCGACGGCCTGCTCTTCGTCTCGCGCTTCAGCCGCGACGAGTTCCACCGCCTGGTGGGCGCGCCGCGCGGCGCCGAGTGGACGGCGCCCAACGGCGTCGACCCGAGCTGGTTCGATGTGCCGCCCGCGGCCGCGACGGCGCGCCCTTACTTCCTCTACGTAGGCAACGTGAAGCCGCACAAGAACCTGGGCCGGCTGCTCGAGGCGTTCGCGGCGCTGGTCGGCGAGATCCCGCACGACCTGGTCCTGGCGGGCCGGCGGCAGGGGTTTCTCACCGGCGACCCGGAGGTCGCCCGGCGCGCCGGAGGCCTGGGCGAGCGGGTCCGGCTGACCGGTTTTCTCGGCGACGACGAGCTGCGCCGGGCGGTCGCCGGCGCCGCCGCCCTGGTGCTGCCGTCGCTCTATGAGGGCTTCGGCCTGCCGGCGATCGAGGCGATGGCCTGCGGCCGGCCGGTGCTGGCGGCCCGCGCCGGCGCCCTGCCCGAAGTGTGCGGCGACGCGGCGCTCTACTGCGACCCGCGCGACCCGTCCGACATCGCCGCCGGCCTGCGCCGCCTCGCCACCGACGCCGAGCTGGCCGCGCGCCTGGCCGCCGCCGGCCCGGCCCACGCTCGCCGCTTCAGCTGGGACGACACCGCCGCCACGGTGGCCATGGCGATCCGCACGGTCCTGAGCAAGCCAGGTTAAATCTCCGGCGAAACCACCAGCACCAGCGTCTCGCCGTCGATCGCCGCCTCTCGCACCTTGACCCGGCCGACGTTGAGCGCCAGTCCGCTCTCGAGCTCGGGCGCTTCGACCCCCAGGGCCGACAGCAGCGTCGCGGCCAATCTCAGCTCGCCGGCGCGCAGGTGGATCGGCGGGCCGAGCAGCAGGCGGTCGTCCACCGCGGCGGGTGCGGCGCGCAGCGAGACGTAGACCTCGCCGTCGGAGCCGGCGAGACCCAGGATCAACTGGAGCAACCGCCGCTGGCTGCCGGAGAGGCGGTCGGTCGGCAGCTGGGCTGGCACCAGGACGGCGCCCAGTTCGAGCTCGCCGCCGGTGATCCGCGCCCGTACCGCCCGGGTCGCCGCCAGCAGCTCGCGGCTGTCCTCCGCCTCATGGGCCATGGCGAGAACCATCCGCTCGAGGTCTCGGGCGTCGAGCCGCACCTCGCGGCCCGCGCGCAGGCCCTCCAGGACCATCTTGCCGCGGCGCTTGATGCGGTCGAGAAACGACTCGTCGAGAGTGCCGTCGTCGGCGGTGACCTCGTCCAGCAGTTCGCGGCCGAAACGGCCGACGAGGCTCTGCTGGGCGTCGCGCGCGGCCGCTTCGAGATCGGGCTCGAGCTCGCCGGCGGCCCTCGCCTCCAGATACCAGTCGGGCAGCTGGGTGCCCTGGCGGCCGGTCCACCACAGCGTGCCGCCCGCGAGCAGCGCAATGGCCAGCAGCAGGATGAGCAGGGTGCGCACGGCGGTCAGCTTATCCCGCGCCCGCCGCCGTCGCCGGGCTATCCGTCAGAGCCACTTTTTGCGGCGGAACAGCCACACCATGCCGCCGCCGACCGCCAGCAGCAGCACCCAGAACGCCGGATAGCCCCAGCGCCAATTGAGCTCGGGCATGTTCCAGGGGCTGGCGTCGGGGTTGAAGTTCATGCCGTAGATGCCGGCTAGGAAGGTCAGCGGGATGAAGATCGAGGCGATCACGGTGAGCACCTTCATCACCTCGTTCATCCGGTTGGAGACGCTCGACAGATAGAGGTCGGTCAGGGCGGCGGCCATGTCGCGATAGGTCTCGACGATGTCGATCACCTGCACCGTGTGGTCGTAGCAGTCGCGCATGAAGAGGCGCGTCTGCTCCCCCACCAACTCGATGTCCTGGCGCTCGAAGCCGTTGATGACCTCGCGCAGCGGCCAGGTGGCGCGGCGGATCTCCATCAGGTCCTTCTTGACCGCGTGCACCCGGCCCAGGGTGCCCTGCTCGGGCTCGTCGAGCAGTTCGTCCTCCAGCGCCTGGATGCGCTCGCCGTACTGCTCGAGCAGCGGGAAGAACGAGTCGACCAGGGTGTCCATCAGGGCGTAGGCGAGGTAGTCGGCGCCGCCGCCGCGGATCCGCGGCCGGCCGCGGCGCAGCCGATCCCGCACCGGCTCGAAGGGGTCCTCGGCGGTCTCCTGGAAGGTCACCACCCAGCCGCGGCCGAGAAACAGGCTGATCTGCTCGGTGGACAGCTGCTCGCCGAGATGGGGCAGTCGCAGGATCAGGAAGCAGTGGTCGCCGTAGTCCTCGAGCTTGGGCCGTTGGTGGGTGTTGATCACGTCTTCGAGCGCCAGCGGGTGGAGCCCGAACTCGTCGCCGAGCCGGCTCAGCAGGTCGATATCGTGCAGCCCTACCACGTCGATCCAGGTGACGCTGTCCTGACGGTGGAGGTACGGCTGAAGCTCGTCGATCGCAGTCTGTTGGCCGTCCTCGAGGCGCTCGGCATCGCGGTCGCCGGCCCCGAGCGTCTCCACCTGCTTCTCCTCGAACCGCTCGGAGTCGTAGTCCAGAAGGCGTATGGAGACCTTCTCGACGCGGCGCTCGGTCGGTGCCCTGAGCATGCCCGGGGCGCTGCCGGGGGCGCTGCGATGGCGTCGGAATCGGGACATCGGGATCTCCTCCTAGCGCGCTTGGCGGCCGGCGCCCAGGGTCTCGAGCGCGGCCGAGACCGGGGTGTCGAAGTGGACGTCCACCTGCGGGAAGGCGATGGTGATCCCGGCATCCTTGAGTGCCCACCAGATGGCCTCGTTGAGATCCGAGCGCCGGCTGTTCATCTGCCAGGGGCTGTCCATCCAGACCGAGACCTCCCAGACCACCGCCGAATCGCCGAAGTCGAGCAGGAGAACGCGCGGTTTCTCCTCCTGGGCGCGCCAGTCGAGGCCGGCGGCAGTGGTCTCGAGCACCGCGCGCACCCTGGCCATGTCCGAGGAGTAGGTCACGCCGACCCTGGCCCGCAGCCGGTAGCGGGAGTCGCGCAGGGTGTAGTTGGTGACCGAGGTGGTCACCAGTTGGCTGTTGGGGATGATGATGTCTTCCTCGTCGAGGGTGCGGGCGACGGTGGCACGGATGCCCATGTCCTTGACCTGCACCATCCGACCCTCGACCTCGAGCACGTCGCCGGGCTTGATCGCCCGCTCGGCCAGGACGATGACCCCGGAGACGAAGTTCTGGGCGATGTTCTGCATGGCGAAGCCGATGGCGACAGCGAACACCGCGCCGGCCGCGAACAGCGCCGTCAGGTTGATGCCGACGCTGTGCACCGCCACCGCCAGGCCGGTGACCCAGACTCCGTAGCGGATCAGCCGCGCCGACGCCGCCACGGAGCCCTCGTTCTGCTGGCCGCGGGCGGTGAAGGCGCGGACGAACAGCCGCTGCAGGACGCGGGCGATGACCAGGGTCGCCACCAGCACGATGACGAAGACCGCCAGCGTGGCGACGGTCACCGGCGTGCCGCTGATCTCGAACAGACGGACGTCGAAGGCGGGCAGGTCGTTCGCCAGCCGGTCTTTCCAGTCCATGCTCAGCCCTCCTCTGGCCTGACGGTGTCGGTGGGGGGCGTCGTCGTCGCCGCCGGCTCGACGAGCCGCACCGGCAGCGGCGCCGTCTGGCTGCCGGCGTAGAGCGTTCGGTGGGGGAAGGGGATCTCGATGCCGCGCTCGTCGAACGCCGCCTTGATCTCCTCCTGGATGCTGGTCTTCAACGGCAGGTAGTTCTGGCGGGTCGCCCAGACCGAGAACTGGAGGTTCATCGACGAGTCGCCGAAACCCTGGAAGATGATCAGCGGCGCCGGCTCGTCGAGACACATGGGATTGGCCTCGGCGACCGCCAGCAGCGCCGCGCGCACCAGCTTCAGGTCCGAGCTGTAGTCGATGCCGATCTGGACGTCGGCGCGCCGAATCGGGAAGCGGCTCAGGGTGCGCACCTCGGTCTTGATCAGCGACTCGTTGGGCAGCCGGACGAAGATGTTGTCGAAGGTCCGCAGCTTGACCGACAGCAGGTCGATGGCGAGGACCTCGCCGGTGGTGCCGTCGACCTGGATGATGTCGCCGATCTGGAACGGCTGCTCGAAGATCAGGAACAGGCCGCTGACCAGGTTGGAGGCCGAGGTCTGCGAGGCGAAGCCGATGGCCACCGACAGAACCCCGGCGGCGCCCAGCAGGACGCTCAGCTGGAACCCCAACTGGTGCAGCCCGGCGATCAGGAACAGCGCCAGGGTCAGGTAGGTGACGACCCGCCGCGCCAGCTTCGCCTGCTGCAGCGGCAGCCGATCCGCCGTCAGCCGGCGCGTCAGCCGGCCGAAGAGGTTGGCCAGCAGGACGCCGACGAGCAGCAGGATGAGCGCGCGGGTGAGGTTGAGGACCTGCTCCGGGGTGACGTACTCGCGGATCGTGCTCAGCAGTTCGCTCATGTCGTTACACCTCCCTCCGGCCGAAGCCGAACAGGCCGCTGAAAGCGCGGATCCAGAGATTCGGTTCGGTGGTGGAGCGCGGCGGGGTCAGCAGCTCGGCGCCGGCGGCCGCGGCCGGCGGCCCCTGGCCGATGTCGAGCGACGCCATCTCCGACTCCTCGTTGCGGCTGAGGGTCACCTCCTCGGTCCACAGGCGGCCGAGCTCGTCACAGAACAGCGACAGCATCGGCACCGGCAGCTTGAGGCGCTCGATCGACAGCGGGCTGGCAGCCCGGTTGCGGATCCTCACCGCGGTGACGGCGCTGCGGCTCAGCACCGGCAGGCTCTCCGCCAGCAGCCGCGCGCGGGTATGGGTGGCGTAACAGAGCTCGCCGTCGCGCGTCGAGCCGCCGAACCAGGTGTCGGACAGGCGGCGGCTGGGCAGCTCGCGGAGGGTCACCGGCGGCTCGCCGATCTCGACCCGCACCCAGATCGGCGAGCCCACGTACAGGGTCGCTTCGCGCTCGGGCAGCAGCTCGAGCGGCAGCCGGGGCAGGGAGACGATCGCGCGATCCGCCAGCGCGGGCCGCACCGCCACTCGAGGGCTGGTCTCACCGACCACGAAGCGCTCGTGCTGGGCCAGCTCCCCGGGCAGCTCGGCGCCGAGCTCGAAATCCCAGTCGTCGGACTCGGATCTGCCGCGGTCCCAGCCGTAGGCGAGCTGCCACTCGAGGGGCCCCCGGCAGACGGCCAGGTCGAGCGGTCCGATGTGCCAGCGCGCCGACTCGTTCTCGCCGAGCCTCAGGTCTCCCCACCAGCTGTTGCCGTGGCTGTTCTCTTCGGTCAACTGATCTCCATTCGGATGGTCTCCAGCCCGCCGCAGCTGCAGGCGCCGCCGGACCGCGATCCGGGTCGAGAGTATCGCGTGCGCGGTGCCATCCGGCGCCGGGGCAGGGTTGCGGCCTGGCGATACCGGGTAGAAAAGTAACAACCTGGTCGCCGCAGTGTATCCCAGAGAATACCGTAAGTGTTTTATTTCCAGTCATTTGATGTCATGTACCGGGCATGGCATGGGCCTTGCGATGAAGGGGGACAGAGAGGAGTGCCAGTGATCGAGAGACCGAACATCCGACGCGCCGCCGGCTTCACCCTGATCGAGATAATCGTCGGCTTGGCGATCATCGGGGTGCTGTTCGCCCTCGCCGCGCCGGTGGCGCTGCGGACGATCCACACCGCCAAGATGTCGTCGGTGGGCTACGACTGCAACATCACCGTGCGCCGGGCCAAGTCCGAGGCGATCCGCAAGAACTCGCCGGTGGTGGTGAGGTACGACGCGACCTTCGAGGTGCTGATGGCCTTCGTCGACGTGCACGGCCTGACGATCGACGACCCACCGGACAACGTCTTCGCGCCCGTCACCGGCGTCGATGCGCTGGCGACCGACCACGAGATTGCCCGCTGCGCGCTGCCCGCGGGCGTCAGCTGGGGAGGGCCGGCCGACGATCCGTCCATCGTTCTCGGCTTTACCACCGCGGGCACCGAACAGGTGGGCATCTTCGAGCCCGACGGCACGATCCAGGACATCGGCAGCTTCCGCTTCGGCGACACGCGGGGCAACTACCTGGCGATCCAGGTGGCGCCCACGGCTACCGCGCGAGTGACGCTGCTGAAGTGGGACGCGGAAGTCCCCAAGTGGAGAGCACAGGGAGAGGAAGGCAAGAAATGGGAATGGTTCTAGACGCCGGGGCGAAGCGCCGCCGGGCTGAGCGGGCGCCGCGTCGCGCCGCCGGCTACTCGCTGGTGGAAGTGCTGCTGGGCCTGACGATCCTGATGATCGCGCTGGTCGGCCTGATGCCGTTGTTCACCAAGTCGATCCAGCAGAACCTCGAGGGCAAGCAGTCGACCGAGGCCACCGGCCACGGCCGAACCGAGCTCGAGGAGATGCTGCAGGTCGACTTCAACAACTGGCTGGTCGAGATCGAGAGCGACAGCGAGCGCGCCCAGCATCTCTACTGGACCGAGAACAACCCCGAGAAGCGCGGCGACGAGTACTGGACCGAGGCCGACCCGCACCCGACCGTCGCCTCCTGGGAGATGGACAACGTGGTGCGGCAGTTCGGGATCCAGGGGGCGCGCGACGACGATCTCGACGGCATCCTCGAGGTCATCGTCGGCCTCGAGGACATCGACCCCATCGACGGAACCCTCGACAACCCCCTGCCTGCCGGCTCGTCCCGGTCCTTCGTCCACCTGAAGTCCCTCGACGTGTCGCTGCAGAAGACGGCCGGCACGGTGACCATGGGTGAGCCCCTGCGACTCGACCTTCAGACCATCAAGGCCTTCTAGGGCCGCTGGGAGAGGCAGAAGATGCGTGAAAAAAGACATCACCGTTTGGCCGGCCGCTCGCGGCGGGCCGGCGGCTTCTCGCTGATCGAGCTGCTGGTCGGTCTGGCGGTGACCTCGATGCTGCTGCTGGCGATCGTCGGGGTGTTCGATGCCGGCAGCAAGGTGGCCCGGGTCGAAACCCAGAACTCCGATCTGCAGCAGTCGCTGCGGGCGTCGCACCGGCAGATCAACCGCTTCGTCAACATGGCCGGCCGCGGCGGCCTGCCGCTGACGCTGCCCAACGTGCCGGTCTACCAGGGGCCGGCGCTGGCGATGCGCAACAACGCCGGCGTCGCCGGCGACAACGGCGAGATCGCGGTCGGCTTCGTCGATACGCCTTTCGCCATCGAGGGCAGCGACATCCTGATCACCCGCGGCGTCTTCTCCACCCCGATCTATCAGATCGAGACGCTGGCGCCGGCGGACTTCACGCTGCTCGACACGGGCGACGAGACCACCGACCCGACGACGGCCACCGATGGCGTGGTGGTGATCCGCGCGATGACCAACACCGGCACCGCCCAGGAATTGGCGCCGCTGATCGCGGCGATCACCGACGGCGTTCCCGAGGCCCTGGTGCTGTTGAGCCCGATGGACGAGCGTATCGTCGCGGTGGTCGAGCTCAACCCCGCCAGCAGCATGTCGAACACACCGGGCGAGGTCACGGTGGCCTTCAAGGTCCAGCAGTTGACCCACCCCGAGTACCGCAACCTGTATGAGTCGGGTGCCGGCGCGCAGCCGGCGCTGCCGATCGGCCTCAACAGCGTCTCCAACGTCGGCATCCTCGAGGAGTACCGCTTCTACATTCGCAAGGCGCCGGCGCCGATCCCGGGCCTGCCCCGCGATGCCCCCAAGCTGTCGATGGCGAGGATGTTCCCGGGCACCGAGATCCCCTATCTGGGCTCCCTGGCCAACACCGCCGTCGATCTGGCCGACAACGTGCTGGACATGCAGGTGGCGCTGGCGTTCGATTCCAACCAGGGCCCCGCCTGGGTCGACCAGAACGGCGACACCGAGGTCGACGAGGACGATATGGAGATCTACGAGGCGACCGACGGCGAGAACGACGACTACCTGTTCAACGCCGAGGACGATGATCCGGCGGCGGCGCCGTGGGCCGGCGCGGCGCCCCAGCCGCGGCTCCACTACGTCCGCCTCAGCCTGCTCGCCCGCACGGCGCGCCGCGAGCGCAACCTGCAGGCGCCCGAGCTGCTGGGCTACGAGGACCTCCAGGCCAGCCGCCTCAGTGCGTGGAACGAGTTCGACCAGCGCCTCTACCGGCGGTCCTTCCAGCAGACCGTCATCGATCTGAGGAACTACTGATGCGACGTTCGATCCGATCGCCCCGTGCCCAACGCGGCAGCGTCTACATCATCACCCTGGTGGTGCTGCTGGTGCTGACCCTGCTCGGTCTGAGCATCGCCCTGATCACTCAGAGCGAGATGCAGATCGGCATCAACGAACGGCTCGGCCAGACGATGTTCTACGCCGCCGGCTCCGGCATCGAAGTGGCGACGGCCAAGGCGCTGGTGCTGCGCGACCTGCAGCCCATGCGTCTCGACCAGGTGGTGCCGCGGACCTTGCCCAACCTGAACGTGCGCAACCGCGTCGACGTGTCGCGCTTCCTGCCGATCCTCGACACGCCGTGTGACCTGTGCCAGATCAACGACGGCCTGGCCTATCGCAAGCTCCACCACCAGGTCGACGCCACCGCCACCCGGATCGGGTGGCAGGGATCGGCGTCGCCGGTGCCGGCCGGGATCACGCCGCTGGCCCAGAAGAGGCTCGAGGTGATGGTCTCCTTCCAGCCGTGGCAGCTCGACGGCCCGTCGACGATCATGACCGTCGGCAGCTTCAACCAGACGACCGGAACCACCGACTTGACGGAACCGGAGCCGGAACCGGAACCCGTCCCATGACCGCCTACAGCGAGGGCAAGACCGTGAAGGCTTTCAGACCAACCGTTCGATTTCTCCTGCCGGCTCTCCTGCTGGCGCTGGCAATCCCGCGGGCCGCCGATGGCGACGACCGCGAGTTGGTCAAGGGCGGCACCCGCGACCCCTACCTGCACGTCATCTTCGACGTCTCGGGCTCGATGAACTGGCAGCCGCCGGACCCCGACGAGGTTCCCCCGGTGCCGGGCGACGCCTGGGCGCCGGGCTACGGCGACGACCCCAACTCGAAGATGTACCAGGCCAAGTCGGCGCTCTACACGGTCGTCTCCGACCCGACTCTGCGCGGGGTGCTCTGGGGGTTCTCGACCTACAACCAGGACTTCCTGCGGGTGCACCGCAAGCACTACATCTACACTCCGAAGACCGATCCGCCATGGGTCACCGACGGCCGGCTGCCCTATCCGCAGCATGGCCAGCCCAAGCACTTCGGCGACCCCTGCATGGACGACGAGGACGGCAACACCACCTGCGACCTCGATGACGGGCAAGACGAGGTCGGGGGCCAGCTGTCGAACCCGCGGCTCGGCAGCTGCAGCAATCCGCAGGACTTCGACCTCGACGCCACTCTCGACGAGGACGAGGGCGAGACCTTCAGCTTCCCGGTCCTGGGGGACCTCGGCACCATCGAGACCACCGAGTGGCTGCGCTTTGACGGCAACACCTACCGCCTGGTTTGGAAGCCGATCAGCGGCGGCTTCGGCGCCGAGGAGATCACCGTCCAGCTGGAGCTGCGCCGGCGCTCGGGGAGCTGCCCCGGAGTCCAGAACACTCCCACGAACGCCTCGATCACCTTCGAGCGCGTCTACATGACCGACGGCACCGGCCGCGACCTGCCCGGCGGCAACGAGGTGCTCTTCTGGCAGCAGGACACCTGGACCGACCAGAACGGCGGCCAGGCCGGCTTCTTCCAGTCCCCCGGTTCGAGCCAGATCCGCGACATGAAGGCCAGCGGCACCTGCGACGGCTGGGAGCCCAACACCGACAGCACCGACGATGACTCGCTGGGCGTGCTGCTCAAGTACGCCACCCAGGACGACCCGCTGGGCCGTCACCCGAGCGTGCTCGACCGCGGCGACGTGATCCCGCTCGACTGGAGGAGCAAGGCGGCTTGGGGCGTCTCGAACCGGGACGCCCTCCTGCAGCGGCTGAGCCCCAACTACGATCCGAGCGACCCGGACTTCGAGCCCGACTTCCGCTCCGCCACCTACTTCGAGGACAGCCCGAACACCCTGTTCAACGGGCGGCTGCCGCTGAAGCCGGAGTTCGTTCACACGCCGCCGCTGATCCCCCAGGGCTCGACGCCGATCGGCAACTCGATGAAGGACTTCCGAGACTGGTACGACACCTGGAAGCCCGAGGCCTGCGACCCGAACGACGGCGACGCCTTCTTCGGCTGCCGCACGGTCAACCTGCTGATCCTGACCGACGGCGACGAGACCTGCTACGGCGGCTCTCCCGACGGCCCGCTGCAGGACGGCGGCGGCGACTACAACCCGTGCGGCGTCGCCACCCAGCTGCTCACCCTGGGCGATCGCAACATCCGCACCTTCGTCATCGGCTTCGGCGTGCAGGGCACCAACGCCAACTTCCTCGACTGCATCGCCCACAACGGCGGCACCGACTTCATCGACCTCGACGGCGACGGCGAGCCCGAGATCGAGGGGCCGATCCTGCCGGGCAACGAGCAGGAGCTGGTCGACGCCCTGCGCCAGATCGTCTCGGTGATCACCGTTGGCGCCCGCTCGTTCAGCTCGGCCGCCGTGCCCCAGGGCCAGGTCAACGTCCAGGACAAGGTCTACCTCACCAGCTTCCTGCCCGACCGCGATCTGACGATCTGGCCGGCCCGGGTCGATGCCTACCTCAAGCCGATCCCCCTGGTCGAGGTCGACCTCGAGCTGCCCGATGGCACCATCGAGAGCCGCAACGTGCCCA
The DNA here is from genome assembly GCA_963781065.1 of Thermoanaerobaculia bacterium. Classification (GTDB taxonomy): domain Bacteria; phylum Acidobacteriota; class Thermoanaerobaculia; order Multivoradales; family JAHEKO01; genus CALZJC01. The sequence continues at coordinate 718,784 of CAWAET010000004.1, forward strand.
ACCCGTCGCGCGAGTGCGGCACGCTGCTCAAGAGCGCCTGCCACGTGTGGAACGCCGGCGAGCAGCTGGTGGCGCAGGCGGCCGAAGACACCGAGCTCACGCCCGGCGACTACAACCTGGGCCCGCTCGACGACGAGCGCCGGGTCTACTACGGCCGGGGCGAGAACCCCGGCCTGCCGTGGACGCGCCGCTTCTTCGCACCGCCCACCGACCCGGCCTCCGAAGGCGCCGAGTGGCAGTACCTGCTCGAGTCGATGGGCATCTGCGCCGAAGGCAACACCGCCTGCGGCACGGCTACCGCCAGCCGCGACGAGGGCACCGAGGTGTTCGACCTTCTCCACAGCAAGAAGATGGGCGACCTTCCGAACGACGACCCGCGGCTCGAGCCCGAGCCCGGGCCCTATATCCTGGGCGACATCTTCCACTCCGACCCGGCGGTCCTCGGCGGGCCCGACAACTTCCGCTACTGGGTGGCCGACGTCGGCGGACCGGCCGACGAGGAGCCGCCCCTCATCGACTACTGCGACATCACCGAGGGGTCGCCCAACGGCTATCGCTGCTTCTTCGCCAAGCACCGCAACCGTCGCAAGGTGCTCCTGGCGGGCGCCAACGACGGCCAGGTGCACGCCTTCGACGCCGGGATCTTCCGTGGCAAAGACGTGGACGGGGCCCCGGCCACCGGCTGCCTGGAAAACGCGGCCACCAGCGAGCAGTTCGTCGTCGGCCAGTTCGACAACGGCACCGGCAACGAGCTGTTCTCCTACGTGCCGACCGCGGTGATGCCGACCCTCAACGACCTGAAGGACTCGCTGCAGCAGCAGTTCACCGTCGACGGCCGGGTCTCGTCCGGCGACGTCTTCATCGACCCGGTGCACGGCGGCACGCCTTCGGAGCGGGAATGGCGCAGCGTCATCATGGGCGGCCTGCGCGAGGGCGGCAGCGGCTATTACGTGCTCGACATCACCCAGCCCGACACCCTCGACGTCTGTGACGGCACCCCCACCATCCCGTTGCCGGAGGGGGGCGGTTACGTGCCGTCATGTGTCGACGGCTGCACCGGGGGCGAGGGCGGCAGCGACTACCCCTACCCGATGCCGCTGTTCGAGTTCTACGACAACGAGGACTGCGGCGCCACGCTGCCCGATGGCCGCTGCGACGACAATCTCGATAGCCGGCCCGACTTCGCCGACAGCTGGTCGACCGTCACCATCGGCCGCATCAAGGTGCTGTTCGACAAGGGGCTGGGCGTCGGTCCGGAGCCCGAGGATCGGTTCGTGGCCGTCTTCGGCGGCGGCATGGACGTCGAGCGCAAGGAACAGCTGGTGGCCGGCGGCAACTACCTGTACATGGTCGACATCGAGACCGGCAAGGCGATCTACAAGCGCGAGTTGGTCGACCCGAACCCCAGCGACAGCCGGGGCGCCGGCTCGGCGGCCAGCGATCCGGCCGCGGTCGACACCGACCAGGACGGCTATCTGGACACCATCTACATCGGCACCACCCGGGGCTATCTCTACAAGGCCGACATCTCCGAGCCGCGCGAGCTGTTCGACCTCGGCACGCTGGGTCTCAAGGTGACCGACAGCGACTGGGCGCCCTTCCCCGTCTTCGACACCGGCGACCGGCCGATCTACCATCCGCCGGCGGTGGTCTTCGTCGCCCAGCGGGGGCAGTTTGCGCTGGCCTTCGGCACCGGCGACCGCGAGGATCTCTGGTCGCTGGCGCCGATCGCGGGGCGGCTCTACATGATCCTCGACAACGACTTCCGGCGTGCCGATTACCTCGCCGAGACGCTGCCCAAAAAGGAGGTCGACTACGCCGCCCTCGGCAGTATCAACGTGGGCGATGAGGACCGGCACAACGATCTGCTGCGCCAGCCGCCTTTCGGCTGGTTCCTGAATCTCGATCCGCGCGAGCGGGTCATCTCGCGCGCCTTCGCCCTCGGCGGCGTAACCATCTTCTCCTCCTTCCAGCCGAGCGAGGATGTCACCGAGGACGGCGAGATCTGCCTGCGCCGCGGTAGCAGCCGGGTCTTCGTGGTCAACACCACCAACGCCGATACGCTGCTCCGGACGGAGGAGCGGTACTTCACCGTCGAGGGCGGCTTCCTGTCGGCGCCGTTTGTCGAGACCGGCGTCACCGCCAACCCGGAGGGGCCCTGCACCGGCCCCGACTGCACCACCGACGCCGTCGTGCCCGAGAACCTCGAGCAGCTGGTGGAGGAGCTCAAGCAGCTGCTGCCGCCGCAGTGCCGGTTCGCCAACTACACCATCAACATCAAGGCGGTGCGCGACGACACCGGCATCGAGTACCTGGCGGCGATCCCGGTCTGCACGGTGCGCACCAACTGGAGGGAGTTCTGATGAGCCGCGGCCGAGCATGGTTGACGCTGGCGACGCTGGTCGCGATCGGCGCCGGGGCGGCCGGGGCCGATGAGTTGGTGACCCGCGACGGCCAGGTCATCCAGACCCGCGGCCCCTGGGAGGTGCGGGGCAAGCTGCTGGTCTTCAAGCTGGCCGACGGCACCCTGGCCTCGCTGCGGCTCGATGAGGCCGACCTCGAGGCGAGCGAGCGGCGGGTGCGCGAGGGCGAGCAGCGGGCAGAGCGGGCGCGCCAGCAGGCGCTGCGACCGTCGCCCGAGCCGCCGCAGGCAACCGTGGTGCTGACCGACCGGGACGTTTCGCACGCCCCGGACCTCGGCGAGCTGCCCGAGCCGGAAGGCGGCCCGGACGACGTCGTCAGCGACTCCGGCGCTGGCGGCTCGACCGGCAGCGGCGGTGGCGGCGAGGCCGACGCCGGCGAAACCGGAAACAGTGGCCGTGAGGACCAGGCCGCGGGCGAGGACGGAGACGCCGCGGGCGCCGCCGTTGCCGGCTCCGGCCGCGGCGTCCAGGTGGTGCAGTGGAGCCAGGAGGCGGACGGCGAGGACGGCATCGCGGTACGGGGGGTGATCCAGAACCTGGGCTCGGACTTCGCCACCAGCCTCAAGGTGAACGCCCTGTTCTACGACGAGACCGGCGGGCTGCTCGCGGCCCGGGAGGTGGGGTTCGAGGACGGCCCGCTGGGTCCCGGGGCGCGACGTCAATTCTCGGTCTCGCTGCCGCACGATCTGATCTACGACGAGATCAAGTTCCAGGTCGTCGGCCGCGGCTTCCGCTCGGTGGGGCAGAGCGTGCGGACGGGCGCGCCGGTGAATCCGGACGAGGCGGGAGAGCCGGGCGAGACTGAGTTCCCGTAGGCGGCCCGGGCCGCCAGCGGTAGTGCACGAGGGCCGGCCGGCTCGGAGCCGAGGGGCCTGGCCTCTGGCGGGGAGTCATCCTGCGCGCGCTGCTTTCGCTGCGTGCTCGGATGCTCCCCTTGTCGGTTGGCCCCTCGTCTCCCGGCCGGCCTGCGGCATTGCCAGGGGGGCGGCCGGGCTGGGCGCAGTGCTGGTGCGAGGGCCGGACAAGAAGAGATCGGCCTGCGGCATTGCCAGGGGCCGGCTCGGAGCCGAGGGGCCTGGCCTCTGGCGGGGAGTCATCCTGCGCGCGCTGCTTTCGCTGCGTGCTCGGAAGCTCCCCTTTGTCGGTCGGCCCCTCGTCTCCCGGCCGGCCTCCAGGGGGCCGCCGGAAAGGCTGTGGGGTGGCCCGAAGTCGGCAGCGGCAGTGCAGGGGCGGGCCTCCGCCGCGACCGTCTCAGCGGCCTATAATCGCGGTCGCGAGGCGTTGACGATGGGCGAGACTCCGGAGCGGAAGATCGGGACGATCACCGTGCGCATCCAGCGCGACGGGTGCATCAGCACCGGCGCGTGCGTCAAGGCGGCGCCCGAGGTGTTCCGGCTCGACTCGCGGCAGCTGGCGACCTTTGTCGAGCCCGCCGCGGTGATCGAGCGCGAGCGCCTGGTCGACGCCTGCCAGTTCTGCCCGGTGGGCGCTCTCGAGGCCGTCGACGAGGCGGGCGAGCGGCTGGCGCCGTAGCCCGCTGTGCGCTCGGTCGGCGGGTGCCATCTCTTCAGCCGGCCCGCGATGAGAGCCGGCGAGAGGGACAGGTCGCCCAGGCCTTGGTTGGGACGGGCTCACCAGGCGCCGGCCCGGTGGCCGCCGCGACCCTTCTTGCTCTTCCCCCCTCCGCCTCCGCCGGCCGCGCCGCCGGAATCGCTGTCGGAGTCGCCGTCCGGGCCGTCATCGGAGTCGCTGTCCGTTTCGCTATCGCTGTCCGAGTCATCGCCGCCGGAGTCGGAGTCGGAGTCGTTGTCGGAGTCGCTGTCCGCTTCGCTGTCGCTGTCCGAGTCATCGCCGTCGGAGTCGGAGTCGGAGTCGTTGTCGGAGTCGCTGTCCGCCTCGCTATCGCTATCCGAGTCATCGCCGTCTGAGTCCGAGTCCGAGTCGTTGTCGGAGTCACTGTCCGCCTCGCTATCGCTGTCCGAGTCATCGCTATCCGAATCGCCATCGGAGTCGGAGTCGGAGTCCGAGTCGTCATCGCAGTCCGGGCAGAGCAGTCCACCGAGGCGGCTGCGTCCGGCGACGACGGTGAAGTCGCCGTACCTCAAACCCGGACCGATGGCCTGCGAACAACTGGTGTGGATCTCGGCGTGCGGCACGCCTTCGACCCGTACTTCGATCTTCGACCCGAAGGTGCCCTGGCGGTTGCGGCCGACGAACGAGAGCTCCTCGCCGGGCCGGACCTCGGCTTCGAAGACCTCGATCCGTGACCGGCGCCCGCGCTGGAAGATCTCCACCAGCGCCGCGTCGATGTCGCCGTCGTAGCGCAGGGTCAACTCGCTGACCTTGCCCTCGCAAGGGGCGCACTCCTCGCAGTCCGCCTCGCCGGGCGCCAGGACGGTGACGTCGAGGTAGTCGCTGTCCGGGTTGCCCTCGTTGTCGGTGACGGTGAGCTCGACGGTGTAGTCGCCCGGCGCGGCGTAGGTGTGGACCACGTCGGACGTCGTCGTCGACAGCGAGCTGCCGTCGCCGAACTGCCAGTCGTAGCGGACGATCTGCGGCGCCGGCCCCTCGGCGTCTTGATCGAAGGACCCGGCGCCGCTCAGGCTGAAGGAGGAGCCAAAGCAGGTGCTGTCCGCTGCCGTGGCGAGCCGTGCGACGGGCGGCAGGTCGCGGCTGGTGGGCACGAACGGCACGTAGGCGCCGAACAACGGCGTGTCGTAGTCGCCGCCGATCACCGTGATGGGGCGCTCAGAGTGCACCACCAGCAGCTCGCCACTCCAGACGCCGGAGCCGAAATGCTGGATGGCGCCCGGCACGCCGTGGGTGACGAACTTGTCGTGCACCGGCCAGGGGGTCACCGCCGGGGGCTGGGTCTCGGTGAAGTCGACCAGAAAGTCGTGGTTGGCCGGCGGCCTGGTGAGGCCGTCCGTATAGGAGAGTGAGACGACGGAGACCTGGTTGGCGCCGGGGAAGGAGAACAGCTGGAAGTCGTTCGAGCCGCCGAAGTTTTGCGCGTAGCAGTAGACCATGCGGCTCTGCGGGCCGGTGGCCACCGAGAAGGCGACGTCGGCGAACTCGTTGGTGTCGCTCCCCGCCGGCCCCTGGTACACCAGGACCGGCTTGTCCGCCACGATACGCACGACGTCGTTGTCGAACGGGTTCTCAGCTGCCGTCACCAGCTCCACCGCGGGCTCGGCCGGGCGGGGCAGGACGAAGTTGCCTCGACCCGTATCGGTGAATGGAGTGAAGACGTCGAGCCGCGGCACCCCTGGGTCCTTGGGGTTCATCAGATCGCCATGCTCGAGAAAGACGGTGCGGCTGTCGTCGCCGTCGCTCAGGTCGGTGATCTCGATCGTAGTGTCGTGCTCGGTCGGGAAGATGGTCAGGGCCTGGCGGACGAACGTGTAGAACTCCGTGCCGAGCTCGACACCGTCGTCGCCGGCCGCCCAGGAGGGCGGGGTCACCGTCCAGTCGGCGGCCTCATGGGTGATCGTGCCGTTGTCGGGCACCGCGGCCAGCAGCCGGTGGCCGGTCAGCACCGAGCTCGGCGCGCTGCTCGACACCAGCACCCGGTCATCGGCGGAGTTGCCGTCGTAGAGAACCTGCAGCTCGGCATCGTTGTGGAGGTAGCAGGGCGTCGCGGCGGGATCGATCGGCGGGAAAGTCGGGGCCAGCGGCGGACAGACGGGGACCGTGGCGTCGAGATCGAGGACCAGCCGACTCCCCGAATCGAGTCGGTCGATGGTCAGCGAGGTTGTCGATCCGGCGAGCGGCCGGCTGGTGATGATCAACTCGCTCTGGGTGAAGCCGACGAACCTGGTGCCGATCTCCCGGCCGAAGAAGGAGCCTTCGCTCAGGTCGCTCGGCAGCAGTGAGCCCCAGGAGTTCGGCTCGTCGAGCACCGGGGAGCCGGTCCACAGGGTGACCGGCTTGAGCCCGCCGGCGCCGGTGGCGTCGTCGCTCAGAACGCGCACGCGGATCTCGTCGGTGGGGCCGCCCAGGCCGCCGGTGCAGCGGAACATCGAGCCGCGATCGGGCAGCAGGAACGGGTTGGTGGGCGGCTCGACGATCGCGCCCCCGGCCGTGATCACGTAGCAGGGCCCGCCGGCGGCCCGGGCGTCTCCGAGATCGAACAGCGAGCCGTCGTCGAGGTCGAGCAGGGTGACCCGGGTGTCGGGCTGCTGGGCGAAGACCCGCAGCTCGCCCGACCAGAATGTCGGGTAGTCGGTCCCCGGAGCGGTGATTTGGGAGTTGACGGCGGTGGCCGATATCAGGGCCGCCAGGGGCAGCGTCAGAATCAGGTGGCGGCAGATGGACTTCGAGCGCTTCATACGCGGATCCTCGTCGGTTTGTAGAGGTAGGGAACGAGGTCCTGGACGGACCCCGACTCGCATTACGGTTACCGCAACAGCCGTGCCAGCCGGCAGCGTGGCCGGTTGGGTCGAGAACGCCTTGTCCGGGGGCCTTTTATCCGGCCCCGCGGTCGGCCGCTCTACCCCGCAGGCAGGGAGTTCTGGGAGGGGTGATCGAAAAGGCGGGCATTACGCCCCGCCTTTCGGGCTGTCCGGGTCAGTCCCCCGGCCCGATCATCTCGTACTCGAGCCGCTGGATCAGGTCGGTCTCCTCGACCTCGTGCTCGTGCAGGCAGTCGAGGATCTGGGCAAGGCGCTGCCGCAGCGGTACGTCCACCGCCTTGCCTTCCGAGTACTCCATCGTCCTGGTGGTGCAGCGGCGCAGATCCCGGAGGATCTTCTCGTGATCGTGCACCAGGCTCTCGACCGCGCCGGTGGCGCGGGGATGGGCCTCGGTGAGCTCCTCCATCATGCCGCCCTCCTCCTCCTCGCGAAAGTGGCGGAACAGGGCGTCGTGCAGCACCACCTGCCGGCGAGTCAGCTCGGTCGACCAGGCATGGGCGCCCTTGGCGCCCGGGGCGGGCCGGGGTTGCTCGAGGTACGACCTGAGATCGGCGACCATCGCGTTGAGTTGGCGATGCTCCTGCAGCACCGTTTGGATCCACTCGTGGGTGGTCTTGGTCTCAGGCATCGGCGGTATCTCCTTTCGCTTGCCACGCGGCGGCGGCTTTCGGGGTCTCGAGCCGCACGCTGTTGCTGCCGCAACCAGGGCAGCTGCGTTCGACTACTAGCTTCTTGTCGTAGTCCATCGGGAAGCGGCGCTGGCAGCGCAGGCAGTAGAAGGTCTTGCTCTCGGCCATGGTCGATCTCCGGTCTCAGTGGGTGATGACCGGCAGGGCCGGCTCGGCCGGGACGTCGGCCGGCACCACCACCGGAGCGAGGCCCAGCTCCTTCTCTTCGAGGATGCGCATGGTCTTGGCGACCTCCTGCGGCGTCACCTGGCGCAGCAGGGTGTCGACCTCGCGCATGACACGGGCGAACTTCTGGCCCTCGGCGGCGCTGATCCACTCGAGCTGCAGCCGTTCGGGCCGGATGCCCAGCTTCTCCATCTGGGCCCAGACCTTCTCCACCCGCCGCTGGGTCCAGGTGACGGCATCGATGTAGTGGCAGTCGGAGAAGTGGCAGCCGGACACCAGCACCAGCGGCGCCCCCTTGCGGAAGGCGCGCCAGATGAACCGCTGGTCCACCCGGCCGCTGCACATGGTGCGGATCAGCCGCACCGTGGCCGGGTACTGCAGCCTGGCGGTGCCGGCGGTGTCGCCGCCGGCGTAGGAGCACCAGTTGCAGGCGAAGGCGACGACCTTCTCCATCGGCCGGTCGGCCAGGATGCAGTCGATCTGCGAGACCACCTGCTGGTCCTCGAAGTGACGCATGGTGATGGCGTCGAACGGGCACTCGGCGGCGCAGGTGCCGCAACCGGCACAGGCGGCCTCGATGAAGAACGGGTCCTGTTTGAGCTTCTTGTTCGCCTCCTCGATGGCGTTGAAGGGGCAGACCTGCGCGCAGATCTTGCACTGGGCGCAAAGGTCTGAGTTGAGCACCGCGGTGATCGCCTCGATCTTCACCTGGCCGGCGCCGAGCAGGTTGCCGGCGCGGCAGGCGGCAGCGCCCGCCTGGGTGACGCTGTCCTTGACGTCCTTGGGCGCCTCGACGCAGCCGGCGAAGTAGACGCCGCGGGTCGGCGCGTCGACTGGCTTGAGCTTGGGATGGGCCTCCATGACGAAGCCGTCGGAGGTGTGCGAGAGGCTCAGGATCTCGTCGATCGAGCGCTGACCCGGTCGGGCGTCGCCGTTGAGCTTGCGCGGCACCATGCCGACCGCCAGCACCACCAGGTCGAGGCGATGCTCGACGACTTCGCCGCGCAGCGTGTCCTCGACCCGCACCACCAGCTCGCCGCCCTCCTGCTCGACCGAGCCGGGCAGGCCGCGGACGAAGCGCACGCCCTCCTCGCGGCTGCGGGTGTAGAGGTCCTCGAAGCCCTTGCCAAAGGCGCGGATGTCCTGGTGGAAGACGGTCGACCGGCTGTCCGGGTAGTGCTCGGCCAGCAGCAGCGTCTCCTTGATGGTGTTCATGCAGCAGAAGTTGGAGCAGTAGGGCACGCCACGGTTGGGCGAGCGCGAGCCGACGCATTGGATGAAGCCGATCCGCTTGGGGTGCTGGCGGTCCGACGGGCGAACGAGCTCGCCCTCGGTGGGCCCGCCGGCGTTGATCAGCCGCTCGAACTCCATCGAGGTGATGACGTCGGGGAAGCGGCAGTAGCCGTACTCGTCGGTGCCGCGCGGGTCGTAGACGTCCATGCCGGTAGCGACCACCACGGTGCCGACCTCGATCTGGCGGACCTCGTCGACCGCGTCGTAGTCGATGCACTTCTTGTCGCAGACCTCGCGACACTTGCCGCAGGCGATGGGGTTGAAGCCCAGACAGTTGTCGGCGTCCAGGGTGTAGGTCGCCGGCACCGCCTGGGGGAAGGGCATGTAGATCGCCTTGCGAGTGGCGAGGCCCTCTTGATACTCGTCCGGCAATGCCACGGGGCAGACGTCGACGCAGTCGCCGCAGGCGGTGCAGTCGGCCGGGTCGACGTGCCGTGCCCGCCGCCGGATGCGGGCGCTGTAGTTGCCTACGAAGCCGGTGATGTCTTCGACTTCGGAGTTGACCAGGAGCTCGATGCGGGGATGCCGACCGGCATCCATCATTTTAGGCCCGAGAATTCATATAGAGCAATCCATAGTCGGGAACGTCTTGTCCAACGCCGCCATGATCCCGCCTATGGATGGCTCCTTCTCGACCAGATAGACCTGATGCCCGCCGTCGGCCAGCTCCAGGGCCGACTGGATCCCGGCGACGCCGCCGCCGACGACCAGGGCGGCGTCGGTGACCGGGAAGACCTTCTCGTCCTGCGGCCGCAGCCGGCGCGCCCGGGCCACGGCGCTGGCCACGAGGTCCTTGGCCTTGTCGGTGGCCGCCTCCTTGTCGTGCATGTGCACCCAGCTGCAGTGCTCGCGGATGTTGGCCATCTCCATCAGGTACTGATTGAGACCGGCCTCCTCGACGCAGGCGCGGAAGGTCGGCTCGTGCAGCTTGGGCGAGCACGACGCCACCACCACCCGGTTGAGCTGGTGCTCGGTGATGGCCCGCTTGATCTCGTTCTGGCCGGGGTCGGCGCAGGTGTAGCGGTTGCGCACCACGGCCGCCACGTCGGGCAGTTCTTCGGCGTATCGGCACACTGCCTCGTTGTCGACGATGCCGGCGATGTTCAGCCCACAGTCGCAGACGAAGACGCCGATGCGGAGTTCTTCGCTCATTCAAGGACCTCCGGGGTTCTCCTCCGTGGCGGTGATCGGCTCGGCGGCGGGCGCCGCCAGCCGGCTCGAAACGAACATGGTGAAGTCCTGCACCTCGACGGCGGGCGGCTCCGCGCCGCGCCGCCGCTCGCCGGCCTGGGCGCAGGCGAAGTGGATCCAGCACTTCGGGCAGGTAGTGATCATGGTCTCGGCCCCGGCCGCGCCGGCGCTCTCGAGCCGTTCCAGCTGCAGGCCGCGCGAGGCGGCGTCGCAGTGGGTGAAGCCGCTGGTGCCGCAACAGACCGCGTCCTGGCGGTTAGCCGCCATCTCCTCGAGCGCGACTCCGGGGATTGCCGCCATCACCTGCCGGGGCTCGTCGTAGACCCCGAGGTGGCGGCCCAGGCGGCAGGGGTCGTGATAGGTCAAGCGGCTCTTGCCGTTGGCCTGGAACAGGTCATCCTCCCCCTCCAGCCGCGCCGCCAGGAACTCGGCCAGGTGCTCGACCCGCGGACGGTAGCCGGGAGCGGCCGCGGGGTAGTCGAGCCGCCAGGTGCGGCAGCACTCGGCGCAGGTGGTCAGCAGGTGCTTGACGCCGCGTGCCGCGAAGGCCTCGGCGTTGGCGGCGGCCAGGGCCTGGAACGACTCTTCGTCGCCGCCCCACCGCAGGTCGTGGCCGCAGCAGCGCTCGTCGGGCGCCACCACCGGCTCGATGCCGAGCCGGTTGAGCAGCCGCACCGCGGCGCGCGCGATGTCGGTCGGGCGGATGCCGAGCTGCTCGGCGAAGAGGGCGTCGTAGTGGGGCAGGCAGCCGACGAACAGCCCTACCTCGCCCTCCTCGGCGACCCGCAGGTCGTCGTCGAGCCAGTCCAGCCGGCGCGCCGGGGCCTCGCCGCGAGCCGCCAGCCGCGACGCCGCCTGCAGCACGTCGCCGTGCGAGCAGCGCTCGGGCCAGCTGCCGGGAAGCAGCCGGCGCAGGCCGCCGACGAAGTCGACGAAGCGCACCCCCTGCGGGCAGCGCACCTCGCACAGGCCGCAGGTGAGACAGCGCTCGACGGCGGCGCGGCCGCCGTTGGCGGCGTCCTCGGCGTCGCGGATGGCGGCCAGCCGGCTGGCCGAGAACCGTCCGAACGGCGCCGGCTCGAAGCGGGTCAGGGGACAAAGCGTGCTGCACTTGCCGCACTCGAGACAGATCGCGGCCGCGGTGCTGCGACGCAGGGTGTCGAGAGTCGCCATCCTCAGTCTCCTCGTTCCCGCGCGGCGCCGGCGGCGGGATCCGCCCAGGCGGCCGCCATGATCCCCGGCAGCGCCGGGGCGATGGCTTCGTGGTCGGGATCGCTGGACCAGTCGTCCCGGATCCGGGTCGGGTCGACGCCCACCAGGGCGAGCAGGGCGCGGGCGGTGGCGATCTGCCGGGCGCCGAGGTCGGCGCCGTCGCCAAACCGGCAGTGGCCAGGAGCGCAGCCGGCCACCAGGATGCCGCCGGCGCCGCGGTGGGCGACCTCGAGCAGCCGGCCGGCGTCGAGGCCGCCGGCGCAGGGAATGCTGAGGACCTCGACCCGGCGTCCCATCATGTGCAGGCGCGACGGCAGACTGGCAGCGCGGCGGGCGCAGGTCACCACCACCCAGGGCGGCGTCTCGCCGTCTTCGAGGGCGATCGCCCCCAGCCGGTGATTCCACCAGGTCGGCGACCAGGCGGGAGAGACCAGGGTGTCGGTCGGGCAGACGGCGTCGCACAACAGGCAGCCGCGACACAGCGCCGCGTCTACCGTGACCGCGCGATCGTCCTTGCCCAGCCGGATCGCGTCGAAGGGGCAGACCTCGACGCATTCGCCGCAGGCGCGGCAGCGGGCGGCGCGCACCTGCATCTGGACCGGTAGCAGGCAGACGTCCAGCTCGCTCTCGGTGGAGGTCGCGGCCAGCCGGGCCGCGGTGGGCCCGTCGGGCGCCATGCCGGCCGCGAAGGCGGCGCTGGCGCGGACCCGGACGACCGGCGCCGCGCCGTCGTCGCCCAGGCTGACGACGAAGTGACGCCGCGAGCAGGACGGAGCGCAGATCAGGCACTCGCTGCAGGGTCCGCAGCGGGCGCAGCGCCCGGCTTCGGCCATCGCCTCGGCGGCGCCGAAGGCGCGCTCGGTCTCGGCGAACTCCTGCCCGCGCGACAGCGGCCGCAGCGGCGGCCAGTGGCGCGGCGCGGCGGGAGGCGCCGGCTCGGAAAGCGCCAGCTCGTTCGGGGCGGGGGCGGTGGCCGCCTCGGGCTCCGGCCGGCCGCTCTCCAGATAGTGCCGGATCGCCGCCGCGGCGCGATGGCCGGCCGCCACCGCCTCGATCACCGTCGCCGGGCCGGTCACCACGTCGCCGGCCGCGAAAACGCCCTGCATCGGCGTCATCGCGGTGTCGGCCTCGGTGCGCAGACGGTTGCGCTCGCTGACCTGCCGGCGGTACTTCTCGGGCAGGAATCCGAGGTCGGCGCTCTGACCGACCGCCGCCAGCACCCGGTCGGCCTCGACCAGGTACTCGCTGCCGGCCACCGGCACCGGCCGCCGCCGACCGCTGGCGTCGGGCTCGCCCAGCTCGATCCGCAGGCACTCGAGGCCGACAAAGCGCTGGTCGTCCCGCACCACGGCCTTTGGCGCCACCAGGAACTCGATGTCGATGCCCTCGGCGGTGCAGGCCTCGATCTCCTCGTGGCCGGCCAGCAGCTCGGCGGCCGAGCGGCGGTAGAGGATGGTCACCGGATCGGCTCCCAGCCGGCGGGCGGTGCGCGCCGCTTCCACCGCGGTCGAGCCGCCGCCGATGACCAGCACTCGTCCCGCGAGCGGGGCGCGATCGCCGGCGTTCACCCGGCGCAGGAAGCCGAGCGCGTCCTCGACCTCGGGGGACTCCTCCTCCCCGGGGATGCCGAGGGCGCGGCCGCGCTGCGCGCCGACCGCGAACAGCACCGCCGCCCAGCTGTCGTCGAGCAGCGACTCCAGGCTCAGGTCCTCGCCGATGCGGCAGCCGGTGCGCAGCTCGATTCCGGCGGCCAGCAGATAGTCGATCTCGGCGTCGAGGACCTCGCGCGGCAGCCGGTAGGGGGCGATGCCGTAGCGCAGCATGCCGCCGGGCTCGGCCTCGGACTCGAAGAGGGTCACCGGGTAGCCGGCGCGGCGCAGGTCCCAGGCGGCGGCCAGCCCGGCCGGCCCGGAGCCGATCACGGCCACGGGCCACTCCGGGTGGATCACCGGCAGCATCGGCGGCGGCGTCTCGTCGGCGACGTCGGCCACGAACCGCTTCAGCGCCCGGATGGCGATCGGCTCGTCGCGGCGGCAGGCCGCCTCGCACGGGTGGTGGCAGATGCGGCCGCAGATGCCCGGCAGCGGGCAGCGATCGCGCACCACCGCCAGCGCCTCGGCAAACAGGCCCTCGGCGATCAGCGAGACGTACGCCTTGACGTTGATGCCGGCGGGGCAGGCGGTGGTGCAGGGCGAGGGCTCCACCGGCTCGAGCCGGAACGGCTCGCTACCCAGCGTCGGCACGCGCAGCCGGGCGCCCGCCAGGACCTCGGCGGTCCGCTCGGAGGCGAGGGCGTCGCCGGGGCCGTTCATGTCGTCGCCTCCGCCAGCGGCGGCCGGCGGAGCTCCACCGCCGGCTGCTCGACGCGCCCAGCGGCGTACTCGAGGCCGCGATCGAACGCCTTGATGTTCAGCTCCTCGGTGCCGGCCGGAACCGAGCCCTTGACCGCCTCGCGCATCGCCTCTTCGCTCACCAGGCGGCTGACGCCGGCAAAGAAGCCGACCATGACGATGTTCTGGACGATCGCCCGACCAAGCTCTTCAGCGATGCGCGTCGACGGCACGCCGTAGGCCGGCTGCCCCTGCTTGAGCTCCGGCCGCACCAGATCCTGCTCGTAGACCAGCAGGCCGTCGTCGCGCAGCTCGTCGCGGTACTTCTGGTAGCCGTCGCCCGACATCGCCACCAGAATGTCGGGCCGGTGGATGTAGGGATAGAGCACCTCGTTGTCGTCCACCACCAGGGTGGCGCTGCACGAGGACCCCCGGGCCTCGGGGCCGAAGCTCTGGATCATGGTGGCGTGGCGGCCGGCGTGGATGGCGCAGGCGTGACCGATGATGTGGCCGGCCAGCACCACTCCCTGGCCGCCGAAGCCGGTGATGCGGATCTCGGTGCGCGACGCTTCAGCCGGCATGGATCATCCCTCCTTCGGGCGGCATTGGCCGGTAGCGCTCGCCCAGGATCTTGCCGTAGTGGCGGTCCATCATCTCGTTGAAGGTCGGTCTCTCCTCGTCCACGAACTTGCCGCAGACGATCTTTTCCTGGAAGTCGATGGCGACCTCGCGGGTGTCGGCGCCGTGCCGGATCTCGGCGTTGTCGTGGTAGAAGCGCATGCCGGCGAGACCGGTGCCGAGCTTGTTGAGCCGCGAGTAGAGAGTGGGGCAGGGCGCGATGACTTCGATCAGGCGGAACCCCTTGCGCTCGATGGCCTCCTCGATCGCCCAGGTCAGCCGCCGGATGTGCAGCGCGGTCCAGCGCGCCACGTAGGAGGCGCCGCTCGACGCCGCCAGGTGGGGCAGGTTGAACGGCGGCTCGAAGTTGCCGAACGGCATCGTCGAGGAGCGGGCGCCGAGCGGCGTGGTGGGGGCGTTCTGGCCGCCGGTCATGCCGTAGATGAAGTTGTTGATCAGGATGACCAGCAGGTCGATGTTGCGGCGGGCGGCGTGGATGAAGTGGTTGCCGCCGATGCCCACCAGGTCGCCGTCGCCCGAGATCACGGTCACCAGCAGCTCGGGCCGGCCCAGCTTGAGGCCCGGTGGCGAAGGGGATCGCCCGGCCGTGGGTGGCGTGGAAGCCGTCCAGCTTCATATAGCCGGCGGCGCGGCCCGAGCAGCCGATGCCGGAGACCACCGAGACCTTGTCCAGGTCGCAGCCGGCCTTCTCGAGCGCCGTGGCGTAGCACTGCACTACCGTGCCGATGCCGCAGCCCGGGCACCACACGTGGGGAATGCGGTCCATGCGCAGATAGGGCGACAGCGGGTGCTCCATCGGCGGCTGGCGGACCAGTTCGGGGTTCATCTCGCTCATGACGCCGCCTCCAGGATGGCCTCGACGATCACCGCCGGATCGTGGACGGCGCCGCCGCCGTGGAACAGGCCGCCGACCCGCGCCTTGCCGGCCGCGCAGCGCTCGACCTCGAGCACCATCTGGCCGTAGTTGATCTCCGGCACCAGGAAGCTGCCGGCGCTGCCGGCGAGCTCGCGGATACGCGTCTCGGGGAACGGCCACAGGGCGATCAAGCGCAGAAAGCCGACCTTGGCCCCCTGCTGGCGGGCTTTCTGCACCGCCAGCCGCGCTACCCGGGCGGTGATGCCATAGGCCACCACCACCACCTCGGCGTCCTCGGTGCCGTCCTCCTCGAAGCGGACGATGGCGTCGGCGTTGTCGCGGATCTTGTAGACCAGCCGGCGGACGCAGGTCTCCTGGCACTCGACGCTCATCGCCGGGTAGCCGCGCTCGTCGTGGGTCAAGCCCGTGGTGTGGAAGCGGTAGCCGTCGCCGGCGCGGGCGAACTCCGGCACCGGCCCGCCGTTGAGGCGATAGGGCTGGAACTCCCCCGGAGGCTTGGCGGTCAGCCGCCGGGGCTCGACCTCGATGGTGTCCGCCTCGGGAATGACGACCTTTTCGGTCATGTGGCCGACGCACTCGTCGAGCATCACCAGCACCGGCACGCGGTAAAGCTCCGCCAGGTTGAAGGCCTCGATGGTCAGGTCGAAGGCCTCCTGCGGCGACTGCGGGCAGAGCGCGATGACCTCGTAGTCGCCGTGCGAGCCCCAGCGCGCCTGCATGACGTCGGCCTGGCCGACCATGGTCGGCAGCCCGGTCGACGGCCCGCCGCGCTGCACGTTGACGACGACGCAGGGGGTCTCCATCATCGCCGCCAGGCCGATGTTCTCCATCATCAGGCTGAAGCCGGGGCCGCTGGTCACGGTCATCGACTTGGTGCCGGTCCACGACGCCCCGACCACCGCCGCCATCGAGGCCAGCTCGTCCTCCATCTGGATGAAGGTGCCGCCGACGGTGGGGAAGCGGCGCGAGATGCGCTCGACCACTTCGGTCGACGGGGTGATCGGGTAGCCGGCGACGAAGCGGCAGCCGGCGGCCATGGCTCCCTCGCCGCAGGCGAAATCGCCGTCGAGATAGTGCGCGCCGGTGAGCACGCCGGTCGGGTCGGCCTTCATGGCTGCGCCTCCCGCGCCGGGCCTTCAGCCTCCCGGTCCGGCACGCTCTTGTAGCTGAAGATGGCGAACTCGGGGCAGATCATCTCGCACAGGCTGCAGTTGACGCACTCGCCGGTGCGCAGCACTTCGGGCGGGTGGTAGCCCTTGCGGTTGAACCGATTGGCGAGCGCCAGCACGTCGCGCGGGCAGTACTCGACACAGAAGCCGCAGCCCTTGCAGCGCTCGTCGAAGATCACCAGGTCGCCGCGGGTGCTGGCGACGCGGTGGCTGTCCAGGGGTTCGCGCCAATACTTCATCGAAGGTTCTCCCCCGCCGGTCGACCACCCCCTTTGGCGCCGGCAATCGAATCAGGCCGTCTTTCGCCGCTCTCCTTCGTGCGTGTCGTCCCGCATCCGCTGGTAGGGACAGCCGTCACGCAGGTGGTTCACCGGGCAGATGTCGTCGTAGTAGGCGGAGCAGCGCAGACAGAGGCCCTCGCCCGAGTCCTGCTGCTTGATCAGCAGCAGCGAGAAGCGCTCGAGCAGGCGGGTGAGCTGCCGCAGGTCTTTCGCGCTGAAGCCATCGAGGACCGGCTCGAGACGTTGCTCCTTGAGCGCCTCGTAGCGCTTCACCAACTGGCGCCCCTTGCGGCTCGAGGCCAGGATCTTGGCCCGGCGATCGCCGGTCGAGCGGATGCGCGCCACCAGCCCCAGCCCCTCCAGCTTGTCGATGTTCTTGGTCGCCGCCGGCGCGCTGACGCCGAGGAACTGGGCCACTTCGCCAACCTTGTGGCTGCCGTTCATGGCGATGAGCTTGAGCAGGTGGAACTGCGGCAGGCTCAGGGGATCGTTGGTGACCTCGCGCAGCACCTTGACCTCGAGCAGATCGCGCACCGCCGAGGCGAAGATGTGCGAGTAGCGCAGCAGGGCGAAGTGGTCGCCGCGGTCTTCCCCGACAGGCTTGGGAGCGGAGCTCGTGGCTGTGGGGCGGCTCATCTGACTCAGGTTAGTTAACCAGGTTAGAGTTTAACCTGGTTAACTATACTCCTCTTCCACCCATTTGGCAAGGGCCTTTTTTGGGCGGTGTCGCTACCTTGTGGGGTAGTCCTCGAGCCACCCGGGTGGGGGTTGTGCCGGGCGATCGCGGCGGCCTAGGGGCGTCGGTGCTGGTAGAGCTCGCCGTCGTCGAAGCCCAGTCGGCGGTAGTAATCACGGGTGCCGACGGCGGAGATCACCGCCAGGTCGGCGAAGCCGGCCTCGGCGGCCAGGGCGGCGGCGCGCTCGATCAGCAGGGTGCCGAGCCCCAGGTGCTGCGAGCGGCCGGCGCGCCGCTCGCCGAGACCGACCAGCCGGCCGTAGACGTGGACCTCGCGGATCATGGCGCTGCTCGCGATCTCGCCGATCTCCACCGGCGCGGCGGGCAGCGAGAGGCGCAGGAAGGCGGCCAGCCGGTCGTCGGGGGTGACGTACTGGAGGAAGCGCTCCTCGCCTACCGAGGTCGCGTAACGCGCTTCTCGCAGCTCGAGCTCGCCTGGCTCGACCTCGCGGTGGCGCACCTCGCGCGCCCGGATGTCGCGCGCCGGCAGCCCGCGGCGGGCGAGCTCGGCCTCGGCCAGCTCGCGGAAGTTGGTCTTGCGGTTGCCGGCGACGATGTCGGTGCCAGGGATGTCGCGGATCACCCGGGTGAGGCGGCAGTACTCGGGCGTTCGCCGGAGGCACTCGACCAGCACCTCGAGCAGCTCGTCGTGCTCGTAGGGGCGCCAGCGGCCGTCGCGCCAGTAGGCCATCAGCTCGGCCGACTCGATCAGCGAGCAGGGGTAGATCTTTAGCTCGTCGGGGCGGAAGTCGGGGTCGGCGAAGAGGCGTTCGTAGTCCTCGACGTCGCGCTCGGGACAAGAGCCGTAGAGGTTGGGCATCCAGTGGGCGTGGATCTTGAGCCCGGCGCCGCGCAGCAGCCGGACGGCGCGGCGGGTGGCGGCGACGTCGTGGCCGCGGCGGTTGGCGGCCAGCACCTCGTCGGAGAGGCTCTGGAAGCCGATCTGCACCTTGGTGGCGCCGAGCCGGCGTATGCGCACCACCTCGCCGGCGGTCAGGTGGTCGGGCCGGGTCTCCACCACCAGGCCGACGCAGCGGGCGGCGCCGGTCTCGTTGCGCCGTTGGGCCTCCGCCAGCTCCTCCCAGCCGGCGGCCTCGGCGGCGGACCGCCCGTTGTCGTGGATCTCGGCGTGGTCGGCGACGATCCGGTTGTAGTTCCGGTCGATCCTGCGGCCGTCGATCCGCTCGCCGAGCTCCGCCCACTCCAGGCCGGCGGTGGCCGGCGGGGCCACTTCGCCGTCGCGCCAGCGCGCGAAGTCGTTCAGCGCGTCGAACGACCGCTTGACGAACCAGACCTGGTACGGCTCGGGGTAGGAGGACCAGGTGCCGCCGAGGACGATGATCTCGGCCTTGTCGACCCGGTGCCCGGTGTGGTGGTAGGCGCGCAGCCGCGACAGGGTCTGGGCGTAGGGGTCGAAGCGGTGCTGCGCCGCCCGCTGCGCGCCGGGCTCGTCCGAGAGATAGCTCTTGGGCATGCGCACGTCGGAAGGGCAGAAGATGCACCGGCCCGGGCAGGGGTGGGGCCGGGTCAGCAGCGTCACCGGCGCCACGCCGCTGGCGGTGCGCACCGGCTTCATCCGCAGCCGGGCGGCGAACTCGTCCTCGTCGCGGCCCCAGGCGAGGGCCGCGTTCAGGTGGCGGAAGCCACGGATGATCTCGCTCTTCGAGAAGAACCCGCGGCCGTCCTTGGGGTACCGGCGCAGCGCCTGGCGGTAGCCCTCGCTGTCGATCGCGGCCAGCCGGTCGAGCTCGCCGATCAGCGCCGCGAGTTGGTCTTCGTAGCGCTCGGGAGCGAAGGCGTAGGTCGTCTTGGGAACGCTCACGGTCGCCCGAGGGACCGTGCCTGGTAGAGCAGGCTCTGCGTCAGGGGCCGCGATGATTCCCCGGACGGCGTTCCGACGCATCGGACCGAGGATAGCGCGCCGGGTCACGGCGTGGCATCCTCGGTCCGTGATCCCCGAAACCGCCGAAGCGCTGCAGCGCATCAACACGGCCTTCTACGAGGGCCGCGCGGCCGAGTTCAGCGCCACGCGGGAGAAGCCCTGGCCGGCCTGGGAACGGCTGGCGGAGATCGTCGAAGAGCGGGGCAACGACGCGCCGTGGTCGGTCCTCGACCTTGGCTGCGGTAACGGCCGTCTGGGCCGGTTCTTCGCCGAGCGGTGGGGCGACCGGCTGGACTACGTGGGGGTCGACGCCAGCGAGCCGATGCTCGAGATCGCCCGGGCGATGAGTCCGGGCGGGCGCTTCCTGCGCCGCGACCTGGTCCGTGAGGGGCTACCCGACGAGCTGCCGGGCGAGCCCTACGCCCTGGTCTGCGCCTTCGGCCTCCTCCACCACCTGCCGGGCCTCGCCAACCGCGCCGCCCTGCTGGCCGCCGCCGCCGACCGCCTGGCGCCCGGCGGGCTGCTGGCGGCCTCCTTCTGGCAGTTCGGCGCGCACGAGCGGTTTCGCCGCCGCACGGTGCCCTGGCAGGTCCACAATCGGAACGCGCCCGAGCCGATCGACCCCGGCGATCTCGAGCCGGGCGACGTCCTGCTGGCCTGGGGCGAGGCGCCCACCACCCACGGCCGCACGCCGCCGGTGCGCTACTGCCACTGGGCGCCGCCCGAGGAGGTCGATCGCCTGCTCGACGGCCTGCCGCTCGAGCCGGTGGCCTCGTTTCTGGCAGACGGGAAGGGGGGCGATCTCAATCTCTATCGGGTGCTGCGGCGAGCGGAGAACCTGCCGCAGGCGATCACCCACAACGCTTGACGCTACTAACGCTACGGTCGAGATCGTCGACTATCACTAGGAGTCGTTATGGCCAAGAACGGCAACCGGGCCGTGACCGCCGACACCGCACTGCGTCTGGCACGGTTCTTCGGCACCAGCGAGCGCTTCTGGCTGAATCTCCAGACGCGGTTCGATCTTGAGCGCGAAAAAGATCGGCTGGGGGCGTCGCTGGAGAGGCAGGTCGAAGTGCTCGCGAGAGCCGGTTGAAAACGACCAACGGCTTGGAAGGCCGTCAGTCGAACAACGGGCCGACGCCTAGCGAGACCCGCAGGCCGCTTCCACTTTGGCCGGCTTCCGGCCCGGTAGCGAGCCGCTGGCTGGCGGGGTCATCAGAAGTAGCTTCGTCTGAAGCATCGCTCTCCGAGGTAGGAAGGCCGTCACTCCCCCGAGCCCAGCTCCTGGTACTCCAGACGCTGGATGAGGTCGGTCTCGGTCTTGTCGTGGCTGTGCAAACGGTCGAAGAGCTCGTTCAACCGGCGGCGGATGGCCGGGTTCTCGGGCTGGCGGCCCTCTTCGTAGAACATCACCGCCTCGGTGATGGCGCGGACGTCGTGCAGCAGATCACGGTGCTCGTCGATGAGGTCGTCGACCCAGCGATCGGCGCGGGGGTGCTTCTCGGATAAGTCGGTCATCATGCCGCCGTCCTCCTCGAAGCGGAAGTGGCGTACCAGCAGGTGGTGCAGTTCGACCAGGTCCTTGCTGAGCCGAGCGGACCAACCGCGGGCGGCATCGTCGCCGATGTCCGGACGCGGCTGCTCCAGGAAGCCACGCATCGCGGTGATGGCGGCTTGGAGTTGGCGGTGCTCCTCGAGCACCTGCTGCATCCACTGGCGGGCTTTGGTCTCTTCTGGCATGGCTTGCTCCTCGTGCTCGCGGTCGATCGGCGGCAGCGGTCGAGACGAACGCCGTCTCGGTCGCTAGGGTGGCGACGCTCTCTCAGAGGGCCTTTCGCGCGTCGAGTGTACGCGCAAGCTCTTCCGCGGGTCGCACCCAATGAGCTGGTGTCGGTTCGCGGCACGGCTTCGACGAAGGGCGCCTGGGTGCGGTGCGGGGCCGTAGGCGGTTGGCGGTGTCGGGTTGCCACCGGCCTCGCCGTGCCCTCGGCGGGGATATATTCAACCCTCCGCAAACGTTTCCCATGAGCGAGCAGCAGATCACCGCGGTCGGGCCCGACCCCGGCTTCTGGCCCTCGGTCTGGGAGGCCCTGCGCGGCAGCCAGCGGGACTTCACCTCGGGGTCGATCCCGCGGGCTGTGCTGCTGCTGGCGGTGCCGATGATGCTCGAGCTGGTCGGCGAGTCGGTCTTCGCGGTCGTCGACGCCTTCTTTGTCTCGCGGCTGGGCGCCGCCCCGCTCGCGGCGGTGGGGCTGACCGAGTCGCTGATGGCGCTGGTCTACTCGGTCGCCATCGGTCTGAGCATGGCGACCACCGCCCTGGTTGCGCGGCGCTGGGGCGAGGGCCGGCGGGCCGACGCCGGCCGGGCCGCGGCGCAGGCGATCGTCCTGGGGGTTGGCGTGTCGCTGGCGATGGGGCTGGCCGGGGCGCTGGCGGCGCCGCGGCTGCTGGCGCTGATGGGGGCCGCGCCGGAGGTGATCGCCACCGGCACCAGCTACACCCGGCTGATGGCGGGCGGCATGGTGACGGTCTTGCTGCTCTTCCTGATCAACGCCGCCTTCCGCGGCGCCGGCGACGCCTCGATCGCCATGCGCTCGCTATGGCTGGCCAACGCCGTCAACCTGGTCCTCGATCCGTGCTTGATCTTCGGGCTGGGACCGTTCCCGGAGCTCGGGCTGACCGGCGCCGCGGTGGCCACCAACCTGGGGCGGGGCGCCGGGGTGGTCTTCCAGCTCTGGATGCTGCTCCGGCGGGGAGGCCGGCTCGAGACGCGGGCGGCCGACTTCCGGCCCGACGTGCCGGTGATCCGCAACCTGCTGCGGGTCTCCTGGGGCGGCATCGGCCAGTACCTGGTGGCGACCGCCAGCTGGATCGGGCTGATCCGCATCCTGGCGGTCTTTGGCAGCAACATGCTGGCTGGCTACGTGATCGCGGTCCGGGTGATCGTCTTCGCCCTGCTGCCCGCCTGGGGCCTGTCGAACGCCGCCGCGACCCTGGTGGGGCAGAACCTGGGCGCCGGCCACCCCGAGCGCGCCGAGCGCTCGGTGTGGATCACCGGCTGGTACAACATGGCCTTTCTGGGTGGGGTGACGATCGTCTTCCTCAGCATGGCACGCCACATCGTCGGCATCTTCACCACCGACCCCGCCCTCGTTCCCAACGCTGTCAACTGCCTGCGGATCATCAGCTACGGCTATGTCTGCTACGCCTGGGAGATGGTGATGGTGCAGGCGTTCAACGGCGCCGGCGACACCTGGACGCCGACGCGCATCAACTTCGGCTGCTTCTGGCTGTTCCAGATCCCGGTGGCCTGGCTGCTGGCGCGGACTCTGGGCCTGGGCCCCAACGGCGTCTACTGGGCGGTCGCCCTGTCCTACTCGCTGGCGGCCATGGTGGCCATCGTGCTGTTCAAGCGCGGCGGTTGGAAGGGAACGGTAGTCTGATAGGCGACAGTCGCCAGGGCAGCGTTTGCGGCCCCTCACCGCTTGTGAGAGAGTCTGCGGCGCCCCGTTCGGAAACCGAGCGCAATCCATGAAGCGAAGCGAACGCCGCCGTTACGGCCGTTTCCCGGTCTCGGGCATCCAGGGCAGCCTGAAGCGGGCGGGCGACCTGACCCTGCTCGATTTGAGCCGCACCGGGATCTCCTTCGAGACCTCGCACCCGATCACCGTCGGCGAGAGCTACTACATGGAGCTGCGCTACGGGCAGGCCAAGGTCAACCTCGAGGTACTGGTCAAGTGGTGCGCCCTGCGCGGCAAGGTGCGCGACGCCGAGGGCGGCGAGCGGCCGGTCTTCCACGCCGGCGCCGGCTTTGTCGACATTCATCGAGACGCCCCGGGCGGGCTCTGGCAGGCGCTCGAAGTGGACTCGTGATTGCCCGGCCGCGGCGCGGCCCGCGGCGAGCCGCCCCGGTTGGCTGCTAGACCGCCGCTTCGAGAGCGGGATCGACGGCGCCGAACCGGCGCTCGCGACGGCGGAAATCGGCTACCGCCGCCGCCAGGTCTTCGCCGCCGAAGTCCGGCCACAGCCGCGGCGTGAAGTGGAGCTCGGCGTAGGCGCACTCCCAGAGCAGGAAGTCGCTCAGCCGTTGCTCGCCGCTGGTGCGGATGAGCAGGTCGACGTCCGGCGCCGCGGGCACCGAGTGCACCGTGCGGTTGAGCTGCCGCGCGAAGCCCGCCAGGCTTGCCGGCCCGGCGGCGAGCCGGGCGGCGGTGGCGGCGATCGCCTGGCGGGCGGAGTAGTCGACGGCGATGCGCAGGTGCAGCCGGCGGCCGGCGCGAGTGGCGCGCTCGGCGGCGGCAATCTCGTCGACCAGCTTGGGTGGCAGCCGGTCGCGGCGGCCGATGACGCTGAGGCGGACGCGTTTGTCGCGCAGCCGCGGGCCTTCCGCGCGCAGGTGGCGCTCGAACAGCCGCATCAGTGCCGCTACCTCGGCGGCCGGCCGCCGCCAGTTGTCGGCCGAGAAGGCGTAGAGGGTCAGGGTGGTGATCCCCAACTCGGGCGCCGCCTCGACCGTGCGGCGCACCGCCTTGCCGCCGGCGCGGTGACCGGCCGGGCGCGGCAGGCCGCGGTGCCGCGCCCAGCGGCCGTTGCCGTCCATGATGATCGCCACGTGCAGGCCCCGAGCGAGCGTCAGGCCGGCTGCTGCTCCGGGCCCGGTCATTCCGCTCGGGTGGCCCGGATCAGCCGTTCCATGTGGTCGAGATAGCGCTCCAGGGCCTGGCGGCCGGTCGCCGTCAGAAGGTACTCGGTCCTGGGCAAGCGCCCCCTGAAGCTCTTCTTGCACTCGATGTAGCCGGCGTCCTCGAGCTTGCGGGCGTGGGCGCTCAGGTTGCCGTCGCTGGCCTGCAGCAACTCCTTGAGCTCGCTGAAGGACATCTTGGAATTGACCGCCAGGGCGCTCATGATGCCCAGCCGGATGCGCTCGTAGACCAGGCGGTCGAACCTGTTCGCCGCCGGGTCCGCCAGGTAGCCGGCCACGCCCTCGAGCCGCTGCCGCCGCGCCACGGCGGGCTCCTCGGCCTCCGGCTCCGTCTTCCGTCTGGGTTTCATCGCCTGTTCGCCTCTAGCAGCCCGTGGTAGAAGTCTGGACGGTCGCGTTGCGGGCGCCATGGGGCCAGATGCAAGGCGCCACGGCGCAGGCGATGCGGGCCATCGTCGAGTCGTGGCAACGCCGCAGATGGCCCCATGCCGCCCGCAACCCGAAGGGCGACAAGGGGTTTCGGCCCGCCTGCGGCGTTCTTGCCAGCTCGGGGCAGGCCCCGACCTGGCGGCGGTCGCGGTCGGCTGCGCCGACCTTGGAGGCTCGTCGTCGACGATGACACCGCATCGACCTCCTCCGAGCGCCTTGCATGCGAACCAAAAGCCCTTGTCGCGCGACCATCCAGACTTCTACCACGGGCTGCTAGCCGCCGTAGCGGCGGGCGATGATGCCGCCGAACAGGAGGTGACAGCCGCCGAAGCCGGCGGCCAGGATCGGGTTCGACCAGGCGTCGGGCGCCAGTAGCGCCGCCACGCCGAGGACCATGAAGCAGGCCCCCATCATCGGCACCAGGCGCACGGAAAAGGCGCCCCCGGTGATGACGCCGGCGCCGTAGAGCAGCAGCCAGGTAGCGGGCACCAGTTCGGCCAGACCGGCCCGAGTCAGCCCCACCGTCAGCAGTGCCGCCGCCGCCAGCGGCGGCGTCAGGCTGAGCAGAAAGCGCCGGCCGACGCCACGTGACAGCCGCACTCCCTGGGCTCGCGCCTTGCGCGCCATGGCAACGCCGCCGATAGCGAACGCCAGCAGCCCGTCGACGAGCCAGATCTCCAGCCAGCGGCTCGGCGCCAGCCACTCGGCGGCCGCCGCGGCGGCAAGCGCGGTCAGCCCCATGAGCATGCCGCCCCAGCCCGGCACCGAGGTGAACGAGCCGGACGACTCCATCGCCTCGCGGATGAAGCGCAGATTGTCGGCGGCCTGCGACTGCAGGGTCACCGGTCGAGGCGGGGGAGCAATCGACGGCTGCCGCATGCCGCCCAGGATACGGCCGCGCGGTCTTCGGCGTCAAGTACTTTGCGATGAAGAGAGACGGCGCGGCTCAGCGCCAGCTGAACTCGTAGCGGCAGAAGTCGTCGCCGCGTGCCCGGCAGGAGACCTCGCGGATGGTCACCTCGTCGGCGCCGCACATCTTGAGCGCCTCGCGGTACCAGCCGATCACCGTCAGACAGTCGGTCTCGGAGAAGGTCTCGGCGCCGTAGGTCGTCATGACGCCGGAGCGCTCGCCGGTCGGCTCGAATTTTCGCTCGCCGGTGTCGTAGTAGAAGTCGTAGATGCGGTCCGTCATCTCCATGAACCGCTGGGGGCTGCCCGGCGTGAGGAAGGTCTTGTGCGGGCCGGCCAGGTTCTTCTTGGCCGACCAGGAGCCGATCGACTCGAAGATCGCCGGGGCGCCGCCGCCGAGCTGCTCGACGATCGCCGCGTCCAGCCGGTCGTTGAGCTCGAACGGATACCAGCTGGCGGTCAGGATGAAGCCGTCGAGAAGCTCGCGGTCGCTCTCGGGCAGCGTCTCCAAGAGGCCTTTCCAGGCGTCCTCGCCAAACTCATCGCGCACGAACGCGCGCCGGGCGAGGATGACGGCGCCTTTGACCTTGGTGGACAAGAGAGGGGACCTCCGTGTCGAATAAGGATTATAGGTCCTATTGGCCTCGGCGACGATGACTCGCTATCCCGAAGTCCGCGTCAGGACCCGGACGCCCAACCCGTGGCTGCTGGTGGCCGTGGTGCGCCAAGAGCTGCGCCGCGCCGGCGTCGGCTCGCGCGAGATCGAGGCATTCTCCGAGGCGGCGCTGAGCACCCCGGACGAGGTGGTCATCCGCCGCGTTTGCGACGAGTGGGTCGACACCCGGCGCACAGGCTGACCGCTGGCGAGCAGGAACTCGTCGGTGGTCGGCTCCTCGAGCTGCGGCCTGCCGGGAAGTGGCCGCCAACGCAATGTGACGCGGCCCCGCGCGCCCCTGCGGGCGGCGGGGCCGCAAGGCAGCGGGGTCGGTGGCTACTCGCCGATCAGACCGTAGGCGAAGGCGGCACGGCTGTCCAACCGTCCGGCGCCCCAGTCGTCGGCGCTGGTCGGGTTGTAGGCCGAGTCGACGACCGCCATCTCGCCCAGGGCGAAGTTGACCGTCCTGAGGTAGGGGTTGCCGAAGAAGAACCGCCATTCGTTGAGCAGCGCGACGGTGCCCGAGACCAGGGCGGCGCTGAAGGAGGTGCCCCAGGCGGCGGCGTACAGGCCGCCGGGGAACAGCGTGATGACCCCCTCGCCGGGCGCGGCCAGGGTCGCCAGGCCGAAGCCGTAGTTGGAGAAGGCGCTCAGCTGGTCCTGGTTGTCGGTGGAGGCGACGCCGATGACGTTGCCCAGGGCGGCCGGGTAGGTCAGGCTGGCGGTCCCCTCGTTGCCGGTCGAGGAGACGCAGACCACCCCCAGCAGCTTGGCGAAGTTGACCGCGTTGGCGAGGATCTCGGAGTGCTCGTCGACGCTGAAGCTCATGTTGATGACGTCGGCGCCGGCCAGGGTGGCGAAGTAGATCCCCCTGACGATGTCCCACACCGAGGCCGTGCCGTCGCCGTCGAAGGCGCGGATCGGCATGATCCGGGCGCCCGGGGCGGCCAGCCGGACCAGCCCCGCCACCATGGTGCCGTGGCCGAAGCCGGCCGGCAGGTCGCTGCTTTCGACGATGCCGCCGAAGGACTGCTCGACGATGCCACCGAACGACTGGTCGAGGATGATCTCGACCCCGGTCTCGGTGTCGCCGTCCCAGGAGACGGCCGAGCCCTCGACGATGCCGCCAAACGACTGGTCGGCGGCGAAGGTGAGGTCGTCGACGGCATCCTGACGGTCGGAGGGATCGAGCGCGTTCCACTCGGACGGGATGCCGTACTCCCGCTCGAGGAAGTCGTAGCCGGCGACCAGGGCGCCCTGGAGCAGCGGGTGGTCCGGGTCGACACCGGTGTCGATCACGGCGACGACGCCGGTGCCTTGGGCCTCGACATGGCCGAGCGCGTGGGTCTCGTCGAGCCGCAGCAGGCTGGCGGCGGTCTGTTCGAGATAGCCCGACCAGGCGGTGGCGTTGAAATGGTCGACGGCCGGGCCGTCGTAGGTGCCCGGCAGGTTGAGGTCGGTGACCCCTGCCAGCGGCACGTACTCGAGGACGGAGTCGGCGTCGCCCTCGGACAGCGAGGCGATCGCGGCGGTCTCGGCGCCGGCGACCAGGCCGTCGGCGATCAGGTTCTGCAGCGTCGTCGCCGGGGAGACCCCGGCCGGCCCCTGGGCGAGAAAGATCTCCGGCCGGGAGCTGTGGACCTCGTCGACGTGCTGCAGGCCGTGGCTCTGCAGGACGGCGGCGACAAGGCTGCCGTGGGGGACCCGCACCAGGAAGCAGTTGCCGGGGTCGGCGCAGCCCGCCCAGGCGGTGACCGGCAGAACGAAGAGCGCGAGGAGGGAGAGGAGGACGAGACGATTGCGGTTCATTCTTGGACTCCTGAATACGGTTGGCTTGCCTTTGGCCAGTGAAGCTGGATTCGAGTTTCAGGGACGCCCGTTAGATTCCGGTCTGGTGTGGAGGGGATGAGTCATAAATTCGGGCGTTACACCTGAATAGTGTGGCGTTTGGTCGCGCTTGATATAGGCAAGCCTCAGGACGACGCCCGGACGTGGAAATCCGGGGCCGGACCCTGTCCCGAGGGCGGTTCCCTAGTTCGTCAGGGTCGGGTGGGGCCGCCCGACGAGTAGGAACGGCGCCCAGTAATACGGATGGGGATACTGTTCGCGCAGCTCAAGCTGGGCCGCGCGCAGGGCGGCCGCCGGACGCCCGGAGGCCAGCAGATGGCGGTAGAACCCCAGCATGAAGTCGGCGGTGCTCTCGTCGTTGACGTCCCACAGGGTCGCCACCACGGCCTTGGCCCCGGCGTGCAGCAGCCCGCGGGTCAGGCCGACCAGCTCGTCCGCGCCGCGCACCGCCGAGATGCCGGTGCCGCAGCCCGACAGCACCGCCAGGTCGGTCGTCAGCCGGATGCTGTAGAGGTCCATGAGGCTGAGCCGCGAGCCGCCCATCTGGATGGCCGAGAACATCGGATTGTCCTTGCGGTAGAGCCCGTGGGTAGCCAGATGGACGATGCGGCAGCCGTCGCCCCAACGCGCCAGGGCTTCGGGGGTGGCCTCGTCGCCCAGTAGCAGCCGCGAGTTGGGCAGCAGCCCGGCCACCGCCTCGACCTCCTGGCGGATCATCGGCGCCCGCTTGTCGGGGACCCCGAGCACGAGCGCGCGGTCCGTGGTCGGCGCCCGCTTCAGGCTGCACAGCCGGAAGACGGTGGCACTGGGGGCGTAGGAGACTACGAAACGGTCCGCCAGATAGCGCTCGCCGTCGTGCAGCGCGTGAAACGGCAGATGGTGCAGCAGGCCGTGCGGCACGACCACCAGGTGCTCGCCGTCGAGCGCGTCGGCGATCGGCTCCACCAGCTCGCGGTACAGCCGGCGCAGCAGCGATCCGGTGCTCTGCTCGAGGAACCGGCCGAACTGCCTGAGGTAGTCCGGGCCGAGCTGGAACTTCTCGAACTGGAAGCCGAGCTGCAGCTGCAGATCGCGCAGGTCGGAGATCAGGCTGACCGGGCGCACGGTGAGGCCCTTGCGGTCGAGCACGAAGGCGTAGACCAGCCCCCGCGCCACGTAGTACTCGAGCAGCACGCCGCCCTCGGGCAGCACCTCGGCGACCGCGTCGACGTCGGCCGCCGCTGCGCCCTGCAGCGAGCCCAGCTCGGCGTCGACACTCAACAGCCGCCGCTGGTGACGCAGCAGCTGCTCTTCGCGATGCCGGCAGTCGCCGAGCAGCCGCACGACGGTGTCGAGCGAGCGCTCGTTGCCCTTGAGCTCCTCGGCGTCGAGCTGGCGGTAGAGCCAGCGCAGCTCCCGGCGCAGCTGCCGGATCCGGGCGTCGAGCTCGTCGAAGCCGGAAGCGACCGGGCGCAGCTCACCGGCGCCGAAGGCCAGCAGGTCGGCGAGGCTGCGCGACTTGGCCTTCTCGACGTACTCGAAGGCGCGCCGCTGCCGATCCTCGCCCACGCCCTCGAGAGTGATCGCCACCAGCCCCTCGTAGACCGCCTGCTTGTCGTCGTTGAAGGCGATCTTGAGCTCGTCGGTGGCGAGCTGGCCCCGCATGCGCTCGAGCGCCGCCTCGGCGCGGAGGTAGGCGGCCCGGGCCGCGTCGCGATCGCCCGCCGCCTCGTCGACCTGGCCGCTCACCAGCTGCGCCTGGAGCTCGAGAATCGGCCGGCCGACCGCCGTTGCCCGCTCGAGCGCTCGGTCGCTCAGGGACCGCGCCTCTCCGAGGTCGTCGCGCTCGATCGCCAGCCGCGCCAGCAGCACCTCGCACAGCGCGGTCCGCGACGGGATGCCCGCCTGGGTGAAGCCGGCCAGCGCCGCGGCGGCGAGCTCGGCGGCCTCCAGGGGACGCCCAGCGGAATAGCGGGAGAAGGCCTCGTACAGATCGATCATGGCGCCCCATACTCGGTTGTCCTCCCGGGCGAAGACCTGCCGTGCCCGGTCGAGCAGTTCTCGCGCTCGATCCCCGTCGCCGCGCCGGTCGGCGGCCATGGCGGCGTAGGCGAGAGCCTTGGCGACCTCGTAGTCCATGCCCAGGGCGCCGAAGCCGTCGATGGCCCGCTCCGCCAGCAGCGCGGCGTCCGAGACCAGGTTGAGCTCGAGGAAGATCTCCGCCTGGTCGAGGTCGCACAGCACCCGGTGGTGCTCGTCGCCGGCCTCCTGGCAGTGGCGCCGGGCGGTCTCGAAGCTCGATATGGCGCGGGCGTACTCGCCGCGCAGGTAGTAGAAGTAGGCGACGTTGTACTCGAGCTCGAGGCCGATCCGGGTCAAGCCGTGCTTGTCGCAGTAGGCGCGCGCCTCGGCGTAGGCCTCGAGCGAGCGGTCGAGGTCGTTGAGCTCCTGGTAGCAGACCGCGATGTTGCGCAGCACCATCGCCACGTCGGTGGGCACGCCGGCGTCGCGCAGCAGAGAGTGGGCGCGGCGGTAGTGGTTGAGGGCCTCCGGAAAGCGGTCGCGTCGCGACAGCAGGTGCGCGACGTTGTTCTCGAGCCGCGCCAGACGCAGCTTGTCGCCGGCGCGGCGGAAGCTCGAGCGCGCCGCGGCGGCGAACTCCAGCGCCCGCGAATAGCGCCCCAGATGGCTCAGGCAGACGATGGCGCTGCTACGGGTGATGGCCGCCTCGTGTCCGTCCCCGAGCCGCTCGAACTCCTCGATCGCGGCCTCGTAGGTCGCCGCCGCCGCGGCGTACTCGCGGCTGAACTGCTGCACGTTGGCCTCAGCCCGGCGGGCGAGCGCGAGGCTGCCGGCGTGCCGCAGGTGCTCGCCCAGCCAGCGGGCGGTGGCGGCCAGCCGCCGTGCCGAGCGGAGATCGACGGCAACCTGTCGCGCCACCTCGCTGCACAGCCAGCGCGCGGTCTCGGGGCCGGCCAGCCGCGGCCGGTCGACGAACATCCGCCGCCGCTCGTTGTCGTCGGCCAGCGCCGCCAGGCGGCGGCGATCCTCTGGCTTGGGCTCGGTCGTCACTCTCTCCCGTCCCCCCTGATGGCGGGGCGCCTCCCCCCCCGGGGCGCCGCTGAGCCCCACGGGAACCGGCTATCGGGCCGGAGGAAGGGCGGCATTCTAGCGCCGCGATGACGGACCGCGTCGGCGACGCGACCGTGGCGGAGAGTCCTGTGGCAATATCGGGCGCGGGTTCTCATGCAGCTGAGCGAACGTCAGCAGCGAGCGGTGGCGACCGCGGTCACGATCTTGGCCGCGGTGGTGATCGCGTGCGCCGTCGGGATCCTGCTGTGGCTGGCCGCCGAGTTCTTGAAGCGATTCTCGAGCGTCTTTCTGCCGCTGGCCGTGGGCGCGGTCGCGGCGCTGGTGTTCAATCCGTACTTCGAATGGCTGCGGCGGAAGCTGCGGCTGCCGGCGACGGTGGCGCTGGCGGTTGTCTTCCTCTCCATCCTGGTGCCGCTGGCGGCGTTTGTCTGGTTCTTCGGCGCGCTGGTCGTGGAACAGGTCGCCGACCTGATCGCGCGGATCCCCGAGTGGTGGCGGGAGCTGGTCGAAGACGTCCAGGAGCGGTGGCCGCGGGTGGTGCGGTTCTTCGAGGAGAACCCCTGGGGCCAGCGGATCCGCGAGGCGGTCGAGGCCCAGGAGTCGCAGCTGGTCTCGGGCCTGCAGGGATTCGGCCAGACGGCGCTGTCGGCCGGCGCGGTGGTGGTGCGCGGGATCGGCACGGCGCTGGCGTGGGCGGTGCTGCCGGTCTACTTCGCCTTCTTCCTGATGGCCGACTCCAGGCGGTTTTCGAATATCGAGGGCTATCTGCCCTTTCTCAAGCCCGAGACCCGCGGCGATCTCGTCTACCTGGCGCAGGAGTTCCTCAACATGGTGGTCAGCTTCTTTCGCGGCCAGCTGATCGTCGCCTTCTTGCAGGGCCTGCTGTTCGCCATCGGCTTCTCCTTCGTCGGGCTCCGCTACGGCTTCGTGCTCGGCCTGGTGCTCGGCTTTCTCAACATCATTCCCTACCTGGGCTCGATCGTCGGGCTGTCGGTGGCGCTGCCCCTCGCCCTGTTTCAGAACGACGGCGGCTGGCTGCTGGTGGCCTGGGTGCTGGGGGTGTTTGCCGTGGTGCAGCTGATCGAGGGCTATCTACTGACTCCAAAGATCATGGGCGACCGCACCGGCCTCCACCCGGTGGCCATCATCGTGGCGATCTTCTTCTGGGGGTCGGCGCTCAACGGCATTCTGGGGATGATCCTGGCCATCCCGCTGACCGCCTTCCTGGTCGTCGCCTGGCGGCTGGCCAAGGACAAGTACATCGAAGAGTGGGTTTAGGGTACTGCTGGTCGCAAGTACGGGCACGCATCCCGCGGCGCTGCATCCACGCTGGCGGCGTTCTTGCCCGCCTCCCGGCACGCCGGAAGCCGGGCGGCGGTCGCGGGCGACTCACGTCGCCCTTGGAGGCGCTCCCTGCGGCATAGCTCTGGCTACTCAGTCGCGCGCCTTGCCAGCGCGGCGCAGCCCCACGGGCTAAGCGCCCCTATTCGCAACCAGCAGTGCTAATGTCCTCCAAAAGGGACGCTTTGGCCTGGCCTCACAGCGTGGATTTGGCATTCGAGCAGTGCCGGCAGGGGTTTGCGTGCTGGCACGGTTCCTGAAGTCTCGAGGGGTGAGTGCAACCCCGAGAGGAGGAACCGAGATGAAAGCAAGACTGATCGTGATCGCCGCCGCGGGCGTCCTGTTGGGCACCCTGGCCACGGCGCCGCCGGCCGAGGCGGGACACCTGGATTGGAGCTTTGGCCTCGGCTTCCGTGTCGACGGCCTCCATTTCCAGATCGGCTACGCGCCGCACGGCCACGCCGGCTATCCCGGGCCGTTCTTCTTCACCGGCGCCCGGCTCCACCACCCGCGCTACACCTGCAACGGCCTCTGCTTCCGGCGTGGCGCCGGCTACTATCACCACGCCTCCTGCCCCGTGCTCGGATTCCACTTCTCCCGCGTCGGCTACGGGCCGAGCTACTACCTCGACCACTACGCGCCCTACCGCACCTACCGCCCCGGTTACCTCCCGTACCGCGGCCGGTCCTACGTTCCTTACTCCCGGCACGGTTATCGCGGCCGCGTCGCTCCCCGGCACCGGTACGAGGATCGCCACCGGCGTGATCGCGGGCGGCGCTCGGACTACGACCGCGACCGCGGCAGGGATCGCGATCGCGGGCGGTCCTACCGCGGCGACCGCGACCGCCGCGGGGGCCGTGGTGAACGCGAGCGCGCACAGCCCCGCCGGGGCGCGCGCCATACCCGCCCGCCGGGCTGAGCATCGTCCCGTCCGCCCTGCAGGCGTTCACGAACCTGCCGTGGCGCGCTCCAACCGGCGCGCCGCGGCCGCTTCGCGTTCGGCGTCCCGCGGCCGGCCGAGCCGGCTGTAGACGTCGGCCAGGACATAGTGGCCGAGCGGCGCGATACCCGGCTCGGGTGACGAGTCGAGGCCGCGCCGCGCCGCGCTCTCGGCGCCCTCCAGATCGCCCAGGTCGAGCAGCGCCTTGGCCAGGTAGAGGCTGCCGGTGCCGAACCCTGGCTGATTCGCGACGCTGGCGCGAAACTGCTCGGCCGCCTCGGCGGTCTTGCCGGCTCGGGCCAGCAGCCGCCCCAGGTTGAAGGCCGCCCGGTAGGCCTCGGGCCGCAGCTCGAGCTCGCGGCGGTAGGCGGCGACGGCGTCGCGCGGGCGGCCCTGCTCCTCCAGCGCCAGCCCGAGGTGATAGTGGGCGGTGGCCAGCTCCGGGTTCTCGTTCAGCGCCTGGCGCAGCCGGCCTTCGGCGTCGGCCGGCCGGCCCTGCTCGAGGTGGCACTCGGCCAGCTTGAGCAGGAAGCGCGGCCGGTCGAGGTCCTGTTCGAGCGCCGCCACCAGCAGGCTCTCGGCCTCGCCGAGCCGGCCCTGACGCAGCCGCACGTCGGCCAGCTGCCAGAGGACCTTGCCGTTGCGCGGGTCGAGCTCGGCGGCGCGCTCGAAGCCGGTGGCGGCTTCCTCCAGCCGGCCCGAGTCCTTGTACGCCTGCGCCAGGCTGTAGAGCGCTTCGCGGTGCTCGGGATCCAGCGCCAGGGCGGCTCGGTAGGCCGCCGACCGCCGCCTCGGGCCGGTCCGCGTCGCGCTCGAAGTTGCCCAGCAGGACGTGCGCCTCGACGATCCCGGGATCCTCCGCCAGGACGTCGCGCACGCGCGCGAGGGCCGTATCGAGATCGTCTCGGCCGGCGGCGCCGGTCGCCTCCTTGAGCCGGTTGTAGAGCGCGATCTTGTCCTTGGGGTCCGCCCGTTGCTCGCCGGGGCGATCCTCCAGGTGGCGCGACGAGCCGCCGCCCAGGTAGCCCAGGGCCTGCAGCCGGGCCGCCGTGTCGTCGTCGATCCGTCGTGGCTCTGCCTGACGCTCGGCCGACACCTCGCCGAGAAGGCGTTCCAGCGCCGCCGCCAGCGAGGCCGTCCGGTCCGGCTGGCGGGCCGCCAGGTTGTCGGTCTCGCCCGGGTCCGCCTCCAGGTCATACAGCTCCGGCCGCGGCGCCCGGATGTACTTGTAGCGGCCGTCCCCGAGCGCCACCAGCTCGCTCCAGCCGTAGTGGTAGCGCGGGAACCAGCTTTCCGACAGCGCCGCCAGCCGCAGGCCCTCGCCGTCCGCCAGCGGCAGCAGGTCGACGCCCTGTACTTCCTCCGGCGCCGCCAGGCCGAGCCGCGCCAGCAGGGTCGGCAGCACGTCGACGATCCGCACCTGGCGGTCGATCTCCGCGGTCGGGATGCCCGGGCCCGAGATGATCAGCGGGATGCGCACCGCCGCCTCGTAGACGAAGAATCCGTGGGTCACCTCGCCGTGCTCGCCCAACATCTCGCCGTGATCGGAGAGCACCGCCACCAGCGTCTCCCGCAGCCGGCCCTGTCCTTCGAGTGCCTCGAGCAGCCGCCCGACCTGGGAGTCGGCGTAGGCGATCTCGGCGTCGTAGGCGCCGTCGCGGGTGGCCGGGAAACGCGACCGGTACGGTTCCGGCGCCTGGTAGGGAGTGTGCGCGTCGTACAGGTGCACCCAGGCGAAGAACGGCTGATCGTCAGCGGTATCTCGCTGGCCGAGCCAGGCCAGGGCCTGGTCGACCACCTCGGAGCCCGGCCGCTGGATGGCGTCCATGCCCGGTGCGTCCTCGAACCTGGTGAGGTCGAAGTCGTCGAAGAAGCGGTCGAAGCCCTGGCCGATCCCCCAGCGCGAGTCGAGCACGAAGGCGCCGACGAAGCCGCCGGTGCGGAAACCCGCGGCGGCGAGCAGCTCGGCCAGGGTCACGGCCTCTTCCTCGAGATAGAAGCCGCCGTTGTCGCGCACGCCGTGGGTAGACGGGTGGGTGCCGGTCATCAGCGAGGAGTGCGCCGGCAGGGTAAGCGGCGTCACCGTCGCGGCGCGGTCGAAGCGCAGGCCGCGCGCCGCCAACCGGTCGAGGTTCGGGGTCTCGGCCGCGGCGTAGCCGTAGCTGCCCAGCCGGTCGGCGCGCAGGGTGTCGAGGGTCACCAGGAGCAGGTTGCGGGGGCGGGGCTCTCGGTCGCCGCAGGCCGAGACCAGAAGCGTCGCGACCAGAAGCGCCACGGTGACTACCGCTTTGAGGAGTGAGCTCCGCATGCCGGCTACGGCGCTATTGTGAGCGGCCCGGGGAGAGTGCGCAACCAAGCGGGCAGGCCCGCCAGCGGGAACCTCCGCGCGGGCGGCGCGTATCCCAGGGGAGGCAAAACAGACGCTGCCGCGACGCGGCCGGGACTCGGCCCCGTGCTAGAGTCGCCAGCGATCCGCCAAGGTTTCCCGAGATGTCTGGACCAGGACACGGCGTCAGGTTGCGACCTGTTCCGCCGTGGAGCGCGCGGCGTGGCTCAGCCCGCCGCGGGAAAGGTGAAGCGCCATGAGACGCGCGTCTTTCTGCATCGTCGTTCTGGCCGCGATCGCCCTGCTGGCGACGCCTGCCGTCGCCCAGCGAGTCACCGGTCAGGTTGTCGGAGTGACCCGGGACGAGAGCGGTGCCCTGATGCCGGGCGTGACCGCTACGCTGAGCGGCGTGAAGGTCGCCGGCTCGCGCCCGGTAGTGACCAACGAACAGGGCTTCTACCGCTTCATCAACCTGCCGCCGGGCCTCTACGACCTGGTGTTCACGCTCGACGGCTTCGCTCCCGAGACCCAGAGCGGGGTGCGCGTGTCGCTGGGCGCGACGACCGAGATCGACGTGGTGATGAAGATCGGCGGCCTCGCCGAGGCGATCACCGTCGTCGCCGAGACGCCGGTAGTCGACACCACCTCCAACGAGGTGGGCGTCAACATCGGCCGCGACTGGGTGGCCAACGCGCCCATCGCCCGCTCGAGCTTCAACGACCTCGTGGCCACCGCCCCGGGCTCGCTGCAGGGCGGCGAGCAGAGCGCCCGCACCATGGTCTACGGCTCGTCCTACGACGAGAACTCGTTCCAGCTCGACGGCGCCGACGTCAACGACAACTTCTTCAACGAGTCCCTGGCCGAGGCCAACCCCGACATCATCGAGGAGGTCGAGGTGCTGTCGCTCGGCGCGCCCGCGGAGTACGGCAACCTGACCGGCGCGGTCTACAACGTCGTCACCCGCCAGGGCAGCAACGAGTTCCACGGTGATGTCAACTACTACACCCAGAGCGACGGCCTGACGGGCAAGAACACGACCGCCGAGGAGGACGAAGGCCTCCCCTACACGCGGGACGAGTTCACCGACTACAGCGTCCAGCTCGGCGGCCCGATCGCCAAGGACAAGCTGTGGTTCTTCGCCTCCTACAACAAGCAGGAGGACGGCTCCTTCGCTCTCGGCGCCGACCCGGCGCTGCCCCTGTCGCGCAGCTTCAACGACGCCGAGCGGGTGTTTCTCAAGGGCAACCTGCAGATCAACCCCAGCCACAGCCTCCAGTTCAGCTACAACAGCGACGAGCACTCGGAGACCGCCGGCACCGAGGCGGGCTTCGCGCCCTCGACCGCCTTCAAACGAACCACCAAGACGCCGACGCCCAGCCTGGGCTATACCGCCGTGCTGTCCAACTCCACCCTGCTCGACGTGCGCGCCACCGGCTTCCGCTCCGAGGTCTTCCTCGGCCCGGCCGACCCCAACGCACCGTTGCAGGAGCCGGGCTTCCTGGACCTCGATACCTACTACCGCTACGGCGGCTGGTACTACTTCTACGACCTCGAGCCGACCCGGACGACGGTCAACGCCAAGGTCTCGCACCTGGCCGACGAGTTTCTGGGAGCCAGCCACGACTTCCGCTTTGGCGTGCAGTACAACGAGTCCTCGGCCGGCGGCCTCTACGGCTACAACGACCTCATCCTGACCTACTCGATCTCCTACCCCGGCTTCGGCTACGGCTACTCGCGGGCCCCGTTCAGCTACAGCGGCAACACCGAGGCGCTGGGCGTGTTCGTCGACGACACGGTGCGGGTCAACGACCGCCTGACGCTCAACTTCGGCGTGCGCTACGACCAGAACCGGGCCTTCTCCGAGGCCCAGGCGGAGCTCGACGCGGACGGCAACCCGACCGGTGTGATCTTCCCCGAGGTCGAGCACTTCACCTGGGACTATGTCTCGCCGCGGCTGGGCTTCAACTACCAGCTCACCGACGACGGCAGGACGGTGCTCAAGGGCCACCTCGGCCGCTACCACCGGGCGATCGCCACCGGCGAGTTCGCCAACATCATCGGGCCGTCGATCAAGCCGATCTTCGCCGGTTTCTACGACCTGACGACCGACAGCTTCTTCGAGGACACGCTGTTCCAGATCACCGACAACACCAACCTTCTGGTGGATCCGAACTACGACAGCCCGCGCACCGATCAGTACATCCTGAGCCTTGAGCGCCAGCTCAAGGGCAACATCGGCGTCGCCCTCAACCTGGTCTACAAGCGCGGCCGCGACTTCGCCGCCTGGGAGGACATCGCCGGGGCCTACGACACGGTCACCTGGATCGACGGCGACTACGACCTCGACGGGGCGGTCGACCCGGGAGTGGATTCCAACGCGACCGGCAATCCCATAACCGTGTTCCAGCTGGTCAGCGACCCTGCGGGCCGCGTCTTCCAGATCACCAACCGGCCGGAGATGGACACCGACATCCGCGTCGCCAGCCTGGTGGTCAACAAGCCGATGTCCAACAACTGGTCGCTGGTCTCCTCGCTCACCTTCCTCAGGTCGGACGGGCGGACGCCGGATAGCGCCCAGACCCTGGGCGTCAGCGGCGGCGGTACCAGCATCCTGCAGCGCGGCGGTCTGCAGTTCCGCCAGTTCGGGCGCGACCCGAACCACTTCGTCAACTCCGGAGGCCGCCTGCGCGGTGACATCCCGATCCAGGTCAAGGCCCAGTTCGTCTATCAGCTACCCGCAGGATTCCTGGTGTCGGCCAACCTGGCGCATCGCGACGGCGCCAACCGCGTGCGGGTTCTGCTGCTGCCCTTCGACGTGGCCGGCCAGAGGAGCTTCATCCTTGGCGAGGAGCGTGGCGACTTCGGTCGCCTGCCCAGCCAGACGATCATCGACTTCCGGGTGGAGAAGACGTTCGCCCTCAAGAACGATGTCGAGCTGGCGATCTCCGCCGATGTGTTCAACGCGCTGAACGACGATGCCTACGACGGCGTGCGGAGCTCCCTCGGCACCTCATCGGTGTTCAATCAGTCCAGCAGCTTCGTCTTGCCGCGGCGGGTGATGCTCGGCGGCAAGGTTCGTTTCTAGCGGGCTTGCAGCCAGCGGCTGCAAACCCGTGCGATCTCAGCCCCACCGCGTTCCATACTGTCTAGCCGAGGGTCTTGAGCTGCTCCACCCAGGCGCGGGCGTCGGCGGCGCCAGGGTCGAGCTCGAGGGCGCGCTCGAACAGGGGGCGGGCCTCGGCGAAGCGCTCCTGGCGGGCGACGGCCAGGGCCAGGTTGAAGGCGTAGCCGGGGTTGTCCGGCGCCAGCGAGAGGGCGCGGCGGAACTTCGCCTCGGCCTCGGCGAACCTGCCCAGCTCGCCGAGCCGCTGGCCGAGGGCGTTCCAGTAGCGAGGGTTGTCCGGACCCAGCTCGGTCGCCCGGCGCAGCTCGGTCAGGGCCTCCTCGGGTCGCTGCGCCTCCCACAGCAGCTCGCTCAGACCGGCGCGCAGGAAGGGGTCGCGTGGCTCGAGCTCGATCGCCGCGACGAGAGCGGCGTGCGCTTCGTCGGGCCGTCCCAGAAGGCGCAGCAGCCGCGCCTCCTCGCGCCGGAAGAGCGCCTCTTCGGGCTGCGTTTGCCGGCCGGCGCGCAGCGCCGCCAGCGCCTCCTCGGGCTCGCCCAGGCGCGAGTGGGCATCGGCGAGTCCCAGCCAGGCGCGGCTCAGCCGCGGGTCGGCGGCGGCGGCGGCGGCGAACTCCTCGGCCGCCGCCGGGACGCGATCGAGCCCGAGCAGCGACTGGGCCAGGTGGAGGCGGATCTCCGCGCTGTCGATGCCGCGCTCGACGAGGGCGCCGAAACGGGTGGCGCTCTGGTCGAACCTGCCGGCGCGCAGCAGCTCGAGACCGCTGCGCATGGCGTCGTTGGCGAAGCGGAACTCGCCGATCTTCTCCTTGGGATCGGCGCCGCGGTCCTCGGCGACGGTCTCGACGGCGCCCAGGTAGCCCAGCGCGGCAAGCTGCTCGCGTAGCTCGGAGGAGAGCTCCTCGCCGGCCGCCTCGGACGACCGCTCGGCGCCCAGGAAGGGGGCGAGACGCTCGCCCATTGCGGCCGCCCGCCGGGCCTGCCTGGAAGCCAGGTTGTCGGCCTCCTCCGGGTCGGCGGCCAGGTCGTAGAGCTCCGGCACCGGCGCGGCGATGAACTTCCAGGGCCCCTCGCGCAGCACCCGCAGGTCGCTCCAGCCGAACCGCAACCGCGGCACCAGCGACTCGGCGTAGAGCGGCCGCGGCGCCGGCTCCGGGCCGCCGCGCAGGGCCGCCGCCAGGCTACGGCCGGACAGCTCGGCGCCGTCCGGCGGCGCCAGCCCGACCAGCTCGAGGATCGTCGGCGCCAGGTCGACCAGCCCCACCGGACCGGCCAGCCGGCGCCCCGGCGGGATGCCCGGGCCGCGTATCAGCAGCGGCACCCGCAAGGTGGTCTCGTAGGCGAAGTAGCCGTGCAGCAGCTCGCCGTGCTCGCCCAGGCCCTCGCCGTGATCGGCGGTGGCGATCACCAGCGAGTCGGCCGCCAGGCCCAGCCGCTCGAGCGCCGCCAGCAGCCGGCCCACCACCTCGTCGGTCCAGGCCACCTCGCCGGCGTAGGGCCGGTCGGGGTAGCGCCCGGCGAAGGGCTCGGGCGGCTCGTAGGGCTCGTGCGGGTCGTAGAGGTGCAGCCAGAGGAAGATCCGCTCGTCCTTCGGCGCCGCCTCGAGCCAGCCGACCGCCTCGGCCAGGGTGCGGTCGCCGGCCTTCTGGGCGGTGCTGAGAAAGCGCGGATCGGTGGGGTCGGCGTCGAACTCGTCGGCATAGACCTCGAAGCCGCGGTCGAGGCCCGAGCCGCCCGCGAGCACCACTGAAGAGACGAAGGCGGCGGTGCGAAAGCCGGCCCGCTCCAGGACCTCGGCCAGCAGCGGCACCCGGGGCACGACGGCGGGGGAGACGTTGTCGCGCACCCCGGTGCGGGTCGGCAGCAGGCCGGTGAGCAGCGAGATGTGGGAGGGGCGGGTCAGCGCGGTGTGCGCGCTGGCCTGCTCGACCAGGGCGCCGGCCGCCGCCAGCCGGTCGAGGTGCGGGGTCGCCACGTCGCCGCCGTAGGCGCCGACATGGTCGGCCCGCAGCGTGTCCATCGTCACCAGGACGACGTGCCGCGCCACCGGCGGCTCGGCTCGGCAGCCGGCCACCAGCAACGCGGTGGCCAGGACGGCCCCGCATCGACTCCTCCGAGCGCCTTGCATGCGAACCGAAATCCCTTGTCGCGCGACCATCCAGGCTTCTACCGCGGGCAGCGGCGCGTGAGGGTCTTCATAACACAGGGCGGGACGCTCTCGATCGCGCGAGGCCGTCGAGCGGCGGCTAGAATCGGCCTCCCTTGACCGGCCCCGCAACAGGCTCGATACAGACCGCTCCTGCCGGTGGCCGAGGCGCCTCGACTCTGGCGGCCGCCGCCTGCCTGCTGGTGCTGGCGGCTGCGGCCGGCTGCGGCCCCGCCGGGCAGACCCCGGCGGCC
Organism: Thermoanaerobaculia bacterium; assembly: GCA_963781065.1. Lineage (GTDB taxonomy): Bacteria > Acidobacteriota > Thermoanaerobaculia > Multivoradales > JAHEKO01 > CALZJC01. Next base: position 759,832 of record CAWAET010000004.1, read on the forward strand.
GGGGCGGCGCCGGCGGTCGAGAAGGCCCCGACGGTCGAGAGCGCCCAGCCCGGCGAGACGGCTCCGGCGGCCGAGGCCGCGCCTCCGGCCGCGACGGGGGCCGCCGACCCCCTGGCCGCTCGCGGCCACCACGTCACCACCGGCGCCGCGCCGGGGTACGTGGCGGACGAGCTGTGCGGCAGCTGCCACGCCGAGCTCTACGAGTCGTACCGGGAAGTGGGCATGGCGCGGTCTTTCTACCGGCCGCGGCCCGACAACCTGATCGAGGACTTCGCCTCCGCCGGCTTCTTCCACGCCCCATCGCGGCGTCACTACCGGATGGTGCGGCGGGGCGACCGGCTCTTCATGCGGCGCCACCAGCTCGACGCGGCCGGCGAGCCGATCAACCAGGTCGAGCAGGAGGTGGCTTGGATCCTGGGCTCGGGCAACCACTCCCGCACCTACCTCTACCGCACCCCGTGGGGCGAGCTCTACCAGCTGCCCGTCGCCTGGTACACGCAGAGCCGTAGCTGGGGGATGGCGCCGGGGTTCGACCGGCCGGGCCACCTCGGGCTGGCGCGGCTGGTGCGCCGCGAGTGCCTCTTCTGCCACAACGCCTACCCCGAGATGCCGGCCGGGAGCGACGCCCACAACCAGCCCCAGCGGTTCCCCGAGGACCTGCCCGAGGGCGTCGGCTGCCAGCGCTGCCACGGCCCCGGGGCGGCCCACGCGCGGGCGGCGATGCGCGAGCCGGTCGACTTCGAGCGCGTCTACGCGACGATCGTCAACCCCGCCGACCTGCCGCGGCGGTTGCGCGACGACGTCTGCTACGGCTGCCACATGCAGCCCACCGTGGCGATCCCCGGCCAGCGCCGGTTCGGCCGCGCCGACTTCTCGTTCCGCCCGGGCGAACCGCTGTCGGACTATCGTCGTGGCGGTCGACGTGGTCGAGGCCGGTCGCGACCGCGGCGAGCGCTTCGAGATCAACCACCACCCCTACCGCCTCGAGCAGAGCCGCTGCTATCTGGCGAGCGCCGGCGATCTCTCCTGCCTCACCTGTCACGACCCGCATCGCAAGGTGGCGCCGGCGGAGCGGGCGGCGCACTACCGCGCCGCCTGTCTGGGCTGCCACGAGGTCGACGCCTGCCGGCTCGACGAGATGGCGGCGGCGGCCACGGCGGGCACGGACGCCGACGACTGCGCCGCCTGTCACATGCCGAAACGCCGCACCCAGGACGTCGTGCGGGTGGTGATGACCGACCATCGGATCCAGCGACGGCCGCCGGTCGAGGACGCGCTCGCCGAGCTGGCCGAGGGCGATCCCGAGATCGACGACGTCCTGCTGCTCGACCCGGCCCGGGGACCGGAGGGCCTGCTGGCCGATCTCTACCGCGCCTACACCCTGGTCGAGCTCACCGGCGGCCGCCACGCGGTCTCCACCGCGCGGCTCGAGGCGCTGCTGCCCGAGCTGCGGCCGCGGGAGGTCGAGCCCTATCTGGCCCTGGCCCAGGCGGCGCTCAACCAGCGCCGCCTGGACGCGGCGCGGGACATCCTGGAGTCGATCCTCGAGAGATCGCCCGACTATCCCAAGGCGAGAGAGCTGCTGGGCATCGTCCACGCCGGGCTGGGCAACCGCCAGCAGGCGGTGGATCTGATCCTCGAGGCCGTGCGCCGGGGGCAGGACCGGCCCGAGGCGCGCTTCAACCTGGGGCTCTTCTTGACCAAGTACGAGCGCTTCGACGAGGCCCTGCCGCACCTCGAGCGCGCGGTCGAGATGCGGCCCGCCATGCACCAGGCGTGGCTCTACCTGGCCGAGGCGCAGCGCGGTCTGGGGCGAGCGGACGACGCCGAGCGGAGCTACCGGCGGGCGGCGGCGCTCGAGCCCCGGTTCGGCCGCGCCTATCTGGGGCTCGGCCGGCTGCTGCTGGACCAGGGGCGGCGCCAGGAGGCGCTGGGGGCCTGGCGACACGGCGCCGAGCACGCGGCCCGGCCGCAGCCGATCGTCGATGCCCTGGCCGAGGCCGAGGCCGAGGCCGAGGGTCGGGCTGAGGCTCAGGCTGGGGCTGCCGGCGCCGCGGGCGCGGCGCCCGCCACCGCTACTCGGGCGCGAGAAAGCCGTGCTCGCGCATCCAGCCGTCGGTGACGAACTTGCTCAGGTAGTTGCGGATCGAGTCGGGCAGCAGGACCAGCGCCTTGCGGGTCTCGGGGTAGCGGGGCAGGACCTCGAGCATGGCCCAGACGGCCGAGCCCGAGCTGCCGCCCACCAGCAGCCCCTCCTCGCGGATCAGCTGCCGCGCCAGCCGGAAGCTCTCACGGTCGTTGCAGTAGACCCACTCGTCCACCAGGTCGCGGTCGAGCACGTCGGGGATGAAGTCGTAGCCGATGCCCTCCACCTGGTAGGTGCCCACCTCGTCGCGGCCGCCGAGGATCGACCCCTCCGGGTCGACGCCGACGACGACGATCTCCGGCTTGCGCTCCTTCAGATAGCGCGCAACGCCGGTGATGGTGCCGCCGGTGCCGGCGCCGATGACCACCATGTCGAGCTCGTCGCCGAACTCCGCCCAGATCTCGGCCCCGGTGCCGTGGTAGTGGGCGTCGGGGTTGTCCGGGTTGCCGTACTGGTCCGGGATGACCGAGTCCTCGATCTCCTCGTTGAGCCGCTTGGCGACGCCGAGGAGGCTTTCGGGGTCGTCGTGCGCGGCCTCGGTCGGCGTGCGGATGATCTCCGCCCCCAGCGCCTCCATCACCACCTGCTTCTCGCGGCTCATCTTCTCGGGCATGGTGATGATCAGGCGGTAGCCCTTGACCGCCGCGGCCATCGCCAGCCCGATGCCGGTGTTGCCGCTGGACGGCTCGATCAGGGTGGTCTCGGGACCGATCCGCCCGGCCGCCTCGAGCCCTTCCACCATGCGCACCCCGATCCGGTCCTTGACCGAGCCGCCCGGGTTGAGGAACTCGCACTTGGCGTACAGCTCGACGCCGCTGCCGGCGCCGATCCGGTTGAGCCGGACGACCGGGGTGCAACCCACTGTTTGGAGGATGTTGTCGAAGATCATGCGAGCCCCTGGCGGAGGCTGGATTCTACCCCGGCGCCCAGCGGCCGATCCGCTCGACCAGGCCGTGGAAGCCCAGCCGCGCGAAAAGCCGCTCGACCGCGGCGCGGTCGGCGCCGGCGAGCGCCAGCCGCGGCAGGCCGGCCGCCGCCGGGGCGTCATCGGCCAGGGTCGCCAGGCGGCGGGACAGAAAGGCGTCGGCGCGGCCGGCCTCGAGTCGTCGGGCCAACGCCCGGGCGCCGCGCAGCGGCAGCTCGGCGACCCGTTCGAGCCCGGCGTAGACCGCCTCGATGTCGGTGAACTCGCCCAGCAGCGCGACGGCGGTCTTCTTGCCGATGCCTCGCACCCCGGGGATGTTGTCGACCGGGTCGCCCGCCAGGCCCAGGTAGTCGGGGATCTGCCGCGGCCGGACGCCGAACTTCTCCACCACCCCCGCGGCGTCGTAGCGCTCGCCGCGGGCGAAGTCGAACAGCTCCACCCGGTCCCCCACCAGCTGGCAGAGGTCCTTGTCCGAGCTCACCACCACCACCCGGTGGCCGGCCGCGGTGAGCGCCCGGCAGAGGGTGGCGATCAGGTCGTCGGCCTCGTAGCGGCGGTCGATGAAGGTGGCGGCGCCCAGCGCCGCCGCCAGCTCGCGACAGTCGTCGAGCTGGGCCTCGAGCTCCGCCGGCGGCAGCTCGCGTTGTGCCTTGTAGTCCGGGTAGATCTCGTTGCGAAAGCTGGTGGTCAGGCTGCCGTCGAAGGCTACGGCGAGATGGCTCGGCGCCTCGTCCTCGATCAGCTTGATCAGGAAGGCGGCGAAGCCGTGCACCGCGTGGACCGGCCGGCCGCCGGGATCGGTGATCGTCGCCGGCAGCGAGAAGTAGGCGCGGAAGATGTACGGGCTGGCGTCGACCAGATAGGCGGTTGCCATGGCGGGCTCTCGGGGCGGCCGTCCGCGGCTGGTCTAGTCGTCGCCGGTCGTGGGGCGCCGGCGCCGCTCCTTGAGGCGGGCCCGCCGGCGCTTGTCGTCGAGCCGCCGGGCGCGGGCCGCGGAGGTGGGGCGGGTGGCGAGGCGCCGGCGCTGCCGGCTGAGGGCGGCTCGCACCAGCTCGACGAACCGCTCGGTGGCGGCCTGGCGGTTGGCGGCCTGGGTACGGTGGCGCTGGCTGGTGACCCGCAGCACACCGAGGCGGTTGATCCGGGTCGCCAGCCGCTGGCCCAGCCGGCGCTTCTGGCTCTCGCTCAGGCTGGGCGAGGCGCCGACGTCGAACAGCAAAGTCACCCGGGTCTCGACCTTGTTGACGTTCTGGCCGCCGGGGCCGGAGCTGCGGGCAGTGGCGAAGCTCAGCTCCGAGTCGGGGATCTCGAGCCGTTCGTGAATCCTGGGCATGGTCGGAGCAACCCTAGCGATAGGTCTGTTCGCGATGGCGCAGCCAGCCGCCCGGCCGCTTCCCCCGGGGATCGTGATGGGTCCAGTGCACCACGCCCCCGCGATCGTTCCACTCGTACTGGCCGCGAAACTCGAGGCGGTCGCCGGGGGCTACCGGCACCCGCGGCGCGAGCTCGATGTTGTGGCTGATGAGCACCGTCCGGCCGTCGCCGAGCCGCACGATCAGGCGCTGGTGGGGGGAGCCCTCGCGATCGTCGGCCAGCAGGCGTTCCACCGTGCCGGCGGCCTCGACCATGAGGCCCGAGCGTTGGTCGCGAAAGGCCTGCGCGATCTCGCCCTCGTCCCCCGCCGGCTCCCCGTCCGAGGTGTTGAGCTGGCGGACGCCCCAGGCCAGCAGCATCATGGCGGCGACAAACAGCAACCGCCGCCGGCGGGATGAAAGTCGCGCGAACATCCAGGCTCCCATCGCGTCTGGTCAGGGTGAGAGGGGGCGCTAGCCCGATCTTCTCATCGGCTCTCGCAGCGAGCCGGCGTAGGTGCCTGAAGATGTGGGACTTGCCGACCGAGGGCACCACAGGCGTACTTGAAGTACGTCGAGGATGACCGACCGAGGGAAGTCTCGCAGATTCAGGTGCATACGTCGGCGGAGTCGAGGGCGGGTGAGAAGATCGGGCTAGTTGTTGCGCCGGGTGCCGACCAGCTCGAGGTTCTTGAGCGACTCCTCGGGCGACAGCACGATGAACGATTGCTGGACGAAACCGCCGTCGTCGCCGATGCGCAGCTCGGTGCGGACGTCCAGCTTCTCGCCCGAGAGCGGATCGGTGAGCTGGGTCGTCATCTCGCGGTAGCGGCCGTCGGGCACCAGCTCCTCGCGAGTCTCGCCCTCCTCGAGCGGAGGCAGCTTGCACTTGCCGCGGTAGATCAGCGTGTAGGTGCCCTGGGTGTCGCGCCAGGTGCCGACGTACTGCTTCGCCTGGTTGTCGTAGCCCTCGATCGACCAGGCCTCGAAGGGCTGGCCGAAGAGCTCGGCGCGGTAGATCGTCCACAGGAACCGGCGGTCGAGGATCCAGCGCGCCTCGGCGGTGCCGGCCGACTCCATCGGCTCGCCGTCGGGTGACGTCCAGATCCGGATGGTGAGGTCCCAGTCGCCGGCCAGGCGGTCGAGGTGCTCGTGATGCTCGCCGGGCACGGTGAGGCCGGCGAGCCGGTCGGCCTCGGTCTCCTCGCTGTCGTCGGCCGTCTCCTCGGCCGCGGCGTCCGGCGCGGTGGCGGGCTCCTGGGCGGCCGCGGCCCAGCCCAGGCCGGCGGCCAGAAGAACGAAGAGTAGGGTCTTGGAGCTCATGATGCGGCCTCCGGGGTTTGGTGGCGACCGCCGCCCTCTGCCGGGCGGCGGCCGCCGAGTGCGATTCTAGCGCCGGGCGCTGGGGTAGAGTCGCCGCGTGGCGGAACCCCTGCCGGTGCCCGGCTCGCGACGAGCCAGGCTGCACGAGATCATCTTCGAGGCCGAGACGCCCTTTGGCAAGGCGTTCGACGTGTCGCTGCTGGTCGCCATCGTGCTCAGCGTCGTGGTGGTCTGTCTCGAGACCGTCGCCGAGGTGCGAGCGGTCTACGGCGCCCGCCTGCGCGCCGCCGAGTGGCTGTTCACGATCGTCTTCACCATCGAGTACCTCCTGCGGCTGGCCTGCGTCGGCAGGCCCTGGCGCTACGCGAGGAGCTTCTTCGGCGTCGTCGACCTGCTGGCGATCGTGCCGACCTACCTCAGCCTGGCGGTCGCCGGCACCCAGTCGCTGATCGTCATCCGCGCCCTGCGGCTGTTGCGGGTCTTCCGGGTCCTCAAGCTGGCCCACTTCGTCGGCGAGGCGCGGCTGTTGCACGCGGCGCTGAGGGCCTCGAGCCGCAAGATCATCGTCTTTCTCGGCGGCGTGATGACCGTGGTGCTGATCGTCGGCGCCCTGATGTATCTGGTCGAGGGCGCCGAGAACGGCTTCACCTCGATCCCTCAAAGCGTCTACTGGGCGATCGTGACCATGACCACGGTGGGCTTTGGCGACGTAGTGCCGCAGACCGTGCCGGGGAAGATCCTGGCCTCGGCGGTGATGATCCTCGGCTACGGCATCATCGCGGTGCCCACCGGCATCGTCACGGTGGAGATCGCCGGCGCCCTCAAGCACTCGACCCGGACCGAGTCCTGCCAGGAGTGCGGCGCCGAGGATCACGCCTCCGACGCGGAGTTCTGCAAGTACTGCGGCACGAAGTTATGACCAGCCGATGACGCGCCCGCGGATCCGATTCGAGGCCAAGGACGAGCCGCTCAGGGCCGACGTCCGGCAGCTGGGCGAGCTGGTCGGCGCGATGCTCGCCGAGCAGGAAGGCGCCCGGTTCTTCGAGCGGGTCGAGTCGGTGCGCCGGACGGCGATCCGCCGGCGCGGCGGCGACGACAGCGCCGACGGCGATCTCTGGCCGCTGCTCGCCGGCCTCGATCCCGGCGAGGCCGCTCGGCTGGCGCGGGCCTTTGCCGCCTATTTCAAGGTGGTCAATCTGGCCGAGAAGGTGCATCGCATCCGCCGCCGTCGCGATTATCAGCGGGGCCGGCGGGCGCAGCCCGGCGGCCTGGTGGAAAGCGCCGTCCGCCTGCGCGACAGCGGCGTCGGCCCAAACGAGCTGGACGAGTTGCTGGCCGGCCTGCGCGTCGAGCCGGTGTTCACCGCCCATCCCAGCCAGGCGACGCGCCGGACGATCCTGGAGAAGCAGCAGCGCATCGCCCAGCGGCTGGTGGAACGGCTGGATCCGTCGTTGACGCCGCCCGAGGAGCGCGTTCTGTGGGCCCGCATCCGTGCCGAGGTCACCGCCGCCTGGCAGACCGCCGAGCAGCACCACGAGCGGCCGACGGTGGCCGACGAGATGGAGCACGTGCTGTTCTACCTCACCGAGGTGGTCTACCCGGTGGTGCCGATGTTCTACGAGACGCTGGAGGAGGCGCTGGTCGAGGCCTGGGGCGAAGCGGCGCCGATCGGGCCGATGCCGCCGATCCTCCGCTTCGCCTCCTGGGTCGGCGGCGACATGGACGGCAATCCCAACGTCGACGCCGGCACCCTGCTGGCCACCCTCGAGCGGCACCGCCAGCTGATCCTCGACCTCTATCTGCCGGAGGTGCGGCGGCTGGCGCGGCGGCTCAGCCAGTCGAGCTCGCGGGTCATCGCCGACGCCGAGGTGGCCGACCGCATCGCCGACTACGCCGAGCGAAATCCGGACGCCATGGCGGCGGTGCCGGCGCGGCACCGGCAGATGCCCTACCGGGTGCTGCTCAGCCTGATCGCCGCCCGGCTCGCGGCGGCCCGGGCCGGCGCGGCCGGCGGCTACCGGCAGGTAGGGACCTTCCTCGCCGACCTGCGCCTCGTCGCCGCCAGCCTGGAGCGCAACCAGGGGCGCCACGCCGGTCTCTTCCGGGTTCGGCGCCTGCTGCGCCGGGTGGAGTGCTTCGGTTTCCATCTCGCCGCGCTCGACGTGCGCCAGGACGCCCTGGTGCATCGCCGGGTCGTCGGCCGGCTGCTGGGCGAGGACGGCTGGCTCGAGCGCAGCGCCAGCGAGCGCCAGGGGCGGCTGCGCCAGGCGATCGAGGAGGACGCCGGCCCCGCCGCCGCGCCGGATGAGGAGGGCCGTCGCGTCCTCGACGTCTTCGCGGCTCTGGCCGAGGGCCGCCGGCGGTTCGGCGATGTCGCCCTGGGGCCCTTCATCATCAGCATGACCGAGGGCGCCGACGACGTGCTGAGCGTGCTGCTGCTGGCGCGCTGGGGCGGGCTCGCCGAACGCGCCGGGGTGCCGCTGGACGTGGCCCCGCTGCTCGAGACCGTGGCCGACCTGCGGGCGGCGCCGGAGATCCTCGGCCGCCTGGCGGCCGACCCGGTGTACCGCCGCCACCTGGAAGCGCGCGACCGGCGCCAGGTGGTGATGGTCGGCTACTCCGACAGCAACAAGGACGGCGGCCTGGCGGCGTCGCGCTGGGCGCTACAGCGGGCCCAGGCCGACCTGGCGGCGGCGGCGGAGGCCGCCGGCACCAAGCTGACCGTCTTCCACGGCCGCGGCGGCACCATCAGCCGCGGCGGCGGCAAGGCCCACCGGGCGATCCTGGCGGCGCCGCCGGCGGCGGTGGCCGGCCGGTTGCGCGCCACCGAGCAGGGCGAAGCGATCGACCGCAACTTCGGCCTGCGCGCCATCGCCCTCAGGCACCTGGAGCGGATCGCCGGCGCCACCGCGCTGGCGACGTTTGGCGCCGCCCCTGCGGCGCTGCCTCCGGCCTGGTCCGCGGTCATGGACGAGATCGCCCGCGACAGCCGCGCCGCCTATCGCGATCTGGTCTACGGCGGCGGCGAGGAGTTTCTCCACTACTTCCGCCAGGCGACGCCGATCGACGTCATCGAGCGGATGCGCATCGGCTCGCGGCCCGCCTCGCGCCGCGCCGGTGGCGGCATCGACAACCTGCGGGCGATCCCCTGGGTGTTCGCCTGGACCCAGAGCCGCCACCTGCTGCCCGGCTGGTACGGGCTGGGCAGCGGCCTGGCGGCGGCGGCCGAGCGCCACGGGCCCGCGCGGCTGGCCGAGATGGCCGCCGGCTGGCTGTTCTTCCGCAATCTGCTGGAGGACGCCGAGATGGTGCTGGGCAAGGCCGACCTGGCGATCGCCGAGCGCTACGCGTGGTTGGCGGGCGAAGCTGGGGCGGCGGTGTTCCGGCGCATCCGGCGGGAGTACGAGCTCACCGTCGAGATGGTGCTGGCGGCGACCGGCAACGAGGCGCTGCTCGACCGCGACCCGTGGCTGCAGCGCTCGATCCTGCTGCGCGATCCCTACGTCGATCCGATGAGCCTGATCCAGGTCGACCTGTTGCGTCGCTGGCGCGAGTCGGACCGCGCCGACGACGACCTGCTGCGGGCACTGCTGAGCACCGTGCACGGCATCGCCGGCGCGCTGCAGAACACCGGTTGACGGCGGCACGGGCCCGGTCTTCCGCCGGGGCGCTGGCTACCGCGGGCCGCGCCCGGTTACGATGGCCGGCAGGAGGTCCGACATTGTTCTGTCCTGACTGCGGAGCCGAGTACAAAGTAGGCGTCACCGAGTGCGCCGACTGTGAAGTGCCGCTGGTGGCCGAGTCGCCGCCGGAGCCGACCCACCCGGAGCCCAACCTGGTGAAGCTGACCGAGATCTCCGAGCCGGCACTGCTGCCGGTGTTGGTCGGTCTGCTGCAGTCGGCCGGTATCCAGCCGGTGGTCGACGGCGACGAGATCATGGGCCTGTGGCCGGTGGGTCAGCCCGTTTCCGGCTGGACCGGTTCGGGCCGCGGCCTGAGCGCCGTCATCCATGTGCCGGCGGACCGGGTGGAGGAAGCGCGCACCCTGCTGGCCGAGGTCGACGAAGGCCAGGACGGAGGCCAGGACGGAGGCGGTGGAGGGGAGTAGAGGGTTGCCGCCGGCGGAGAATCGCCTCGATCTGACCCTGCTGCCCAAGCCGTTCGCCGTCTGCCGCCTGTCCGCCGCCTCGCCGGTGCCCGAGTGGGCGGCGGGCGAGCTCTGCTCGGTCACTCGTACGGTCGACGAGCTGTCGGTGGTCTGCCCGCAGCAGCTGGTCCCGGAAGGCGTCCGCAGCAAGGGCGGTTGGCGCTGCATCCGGGTGCGTGGTCCGCTGGCGTTCGATCTCACCGGCGTGCTGGCCTCGCTGGCCTCGCCGCTGGCCGCGGCCGGGGTGCCGATCTTCGCCCTGTCGACCTTCGACACCGACTATCTGCTGGTCCCCGGGGAGGCGCTCGAGCGGGCGCTCGCCGTTCTGGATGCGGCCGGCCACCGGCTGCGCGCGTAGCTTTGCCCCGGAGGTGCCCATGACCGCCGAAAGCGATCCCCTGGCCGAGTTGCGCCGCGACCGGCCGCTGCTGCCGTTTCTGCCGCTGATCTACGTCGCCTGGGCCGATGGCGAGCTGGCTGCCGACGAGGCGGCGCGCATCCGCGCCCTGGTCGACGAGCAGGACCTCGGCGACGAGTGCCGCTCGCGTCTCGCCGAGTGGCTGGACCCGACCCGCCCGCCGCCGGCCCGCGAGCTGCAGGCGATCCTGCGCACCGTGCGACGAGCCGGCGGCGGGATCTCGGGCTCGGCGCGCGGATCGCTGGCGGCGCTGGGCGCCGACCTCGTGGCGGCGGCCGGTGACGGCGAGGTCAGCGAAGCGGAGCGCCGGGCGCTCGCCGCCCTCGAGGAGGCCCTGGGCGTGGCCGGCAAAGAGATCGCGCGGGAGCTGGTGACGGACCGGCGGCCGGCCCCGACCGGCCGGGCGGCGGCGCCCGGCTTCGAGCCGGCGCGTCTGCGCCGTCTGCTCGACGGTCCCCACGCCGAGCTGCGTGACCGGGTGCGCGCCGTCCTGTCCGAGCCCGAGTTCTCCTACCGCCCCGACCTGGACCGCGACGCCTACCGCGACCAGGTGCTGGAGTGGTGCCGCCGGCTGGCCGACGAAGGGCTCGGAGCGCTGGCGTTCCCGGCCGAGTTCGGCGGCGAGGGGGACCTCGGCCGGTTCATCGCCGTGTTCGAGACCCTGGCCTTCTTCGATCACAGCCTGTTGGTCAAGTTCGGCGTCCAGTTCGGGCTGTTTGGCGGCAGCATCCTGCAGCTCGGCACCCGCCCCCACCACCAGCGCTACCTGCCCGCCGCCGGCCGGCTCGAGCTGCCGGGCTGCTTCGCCATGTCCGAGACCGGCCACGGCTCCAACGTCGCCGACCTGGCGACCGTGGCGCGCTACGACGCGGCGACCGAGCAGTTCGAGATCCACACCCCGACGCCGCTCGACCGCAAGGACTGGATCGGCAACGCCGCCCGCCACGGCCGGCTGGCGACGGTGTTCGCGCAGCTCGAGATCGCCGGCGAGCGGCTCGGCGTGCACGCCTTTGTGGTGCCGATCCGGGACGAGAACGGCCGGACCCGGCCGGGAGTGGAGATCGAGGACTGCGGCCTCAAGGAGGGCCTCAACGGGGTCGACAACGGCCGCCTGGCCTTCGACCGGGTGCGCATCCCGCGCCAGAACCTGCTCGACCGGTTCGCCACGGTGGCCGCCGACGGCACCTACGACAGCCCGATCGCCAGCCCCGACCGGCGTTTCTTCACCATGCTTGGGACCCTGGTCGGCGGCCGCATCAGCGTCGCCGGGGCGGCGCTGTCGGCCGCCCGCTCGGGGCTCGCCATCGCCATCCGCTACGCCGAGCGGCGGCGCCAGTTCGGTCCCGCGGGAGGGCCGGAGGTGACGCTGCTCGACTACCGGACCCACCAGCGGCGGCTGCTGCCGCGGCTCGCCGACACCATCGCCGTCGGCTTCGCCCACCGCTACCTGGTGGACCGGTTCGTCGGCCGCGGCGACGAGGACGCCCGCGAGGTCGAGGGCCTGGCCGCCGGGCTCAAAGCGTACAGCTCCGGGCAGACGGTGGCGGCCTTGCAGGCCTGCCGCGAGGCCTGCGGCGGCCAGGGCTACCTGCGGGTCAACCGGATCGCCGAGCTGATGGACGACACCGACGTCTTCACCACCTTCGAGGGCGACAACACGGTGCTGCTACAGCTGGTGGCCAAGGGCCTGCTGACCCGCTACCGCCACCAGTTCACCGACCTGCGTCTCGGCGGCCTGGTGCGCTACCTGGCGACGCGCGCCGGCCAGGCCCTGGCGGAGATCGACCCGGTCTTTCCGCGCCGCACCGACGAGGCTCACCTGCGCAATCCCGAGTTCCACCTGCACGCCCTGCGCTATCGCGAGGAGCGGCTGCTGACCACCGCGGCGCGACGGTTGAAGGGCCGCATCGACCGGGGCATGGACAGCTTCGAGGCCCTCAACGACTGCCAGGACCATCTGCTGAGCCTCGCCCTGGCCTACGTCGAGCGGGTGATCCTCGAGCGCTTCCAGGCCACCCTGGCCGGGCTCGAGGACGAGAGCCTGCGACCGGTCCTCGGCCTCCTGTGCGACCTCTGGGCGCTGTGGCGGATCGAGCAGGATCGGGGCTGGTTTCTCGAGAACGGCTATCTGGAGGGAGGCAAAGCCAAGGCCATTCGCACCCTGGTCAACAAGCTTCTCGCCGAGCTCCGCCCCGACGCCCTGGGCCTGGTCGAGGCCTTTGCCATCCCCGACAGCTGTCTCGCCGCCCCCATCGCCTTCGCCCCGGCCCCGGATCTCCCGTAGCGGTCGACCTCCGTGTCGACCGACCCGCCGGGGTCCCGCCTCAGTCGAAGTCGAAGGGCCGCGGCGGCGGCTTGCCGTCGTCGGCCTCCTCGGCGCGCTTCATCGCCTCCTCGAACTTCTCGCTCAGCAGCCGATCCCGGTCCTTGTGCGCCGCCACTTCGCGCTCGAACAGATCCTCCGCCTGCTCCTTCTCGCGGTCGAGGCCCTCCAACAGCTCGTCGAGGGCCTTGCCGCCGGCCGGCGGCGCCTTGTGCGCCCGGTGCGAGATCACCTCGCCGGTGGCCGCGTCGACGACCAGGCGCGACGAGCAGTCCGGGCAGACGACCTGCAGACGCTTCTTGCGCTCCACCTTGCCATTCTAGCGGGTGCGTGTGCCGGTCGGTCGGCAGCCTTCGTGAGGCCCGGACTGGCCGGCGGCCGCTTCCAGGGGTGGGAACCGGTCCGCAATGTGGCGTGTCCAAGGTAGTGTAGGGCGGTCTCGTGCCGGATCGCCGGTTGTCTTGACAGCGTTGGGGGGGTGGGTTAGAAACGATGGGCACGGTTACAGGAGGAGCGATCATGATTCGACGAGTTGTCTTCCTACTCGCTCTACTCGCTGCGCTGCCGGTTCTCCTGGGCTGTGGCGGCGGCGACTCGGTCGAGATCGGGGCGGTGCTGCCGCTGACCGGGGAATGGTCGATCTACGGCCAGCCGATCAAGAACGGGGTCGAGCTGGCCTTCAAGGAGCTGACCGAGGGAGGCGACTTCCCGCTGCCGCTCAAGCTGGCGGTGGCCGACTCGGCCAGCGATCCGGCTACCGCCAAACGGGTCCTGGCCGAGCTCTACGCCGAGGGCGCGGTGGCGGTGATCGGCGGCGCGACCTCGGCCGAGGCGCTGCAGATGGTGTCGGTCGCCGACCAGTACGACCGGGTGCTGCTGTCGCCGTCGGCCTCGAACCCCGAGCTCACCGGCATCTCCAAGAACTTCTACCGGGTCTTCCTGTCCGATGCGCGCGAGGGCACCACCATGGCGTCGTTCGCCTACGGCAAGCTGGGCATCAAGTCGGCGGTGATCCTGGCCAAGGAGGAGGAGTACGCCAAGGGCATCCAGGTGGTCTTCGCCAAAGAGTTCCAGCGCCAGGGCGGTGAGGTGCTCGACCTGATCGAGTTCCCGGCCACCTCCGACGTCAGCGGCCTGGTCGAGAGGGTGATGACCCTCGACCCGGAGGCGGTCTACATCGCCGCCTACGCGCCCGACATCGCCGCCCTGCTGACCGCGCTGCGCGGCAAGGGCTATGAGAAGTACATCTTCACCACCTCGGCGTTCGCCGCACCGGCGGTGATCGAGCAGCAGGGCGAGAACGCCGAGGGGGTCTTCCTCACCCAGACGGTCTTCGAGCCCGACAGCGAGGACGAGCAGGTCCAGAGCTTCGTCAATACCTACCGCGAGACCTATGGCGTGCCGCCGGACCTCTATGCCGCGCACGGCTACGACGCGATGATGGTGTTGGCCGAGGCGCTGCGCAAGAGCGGCCCGATCCCCAGCGACTTCTGGAAGGGCATCACCTCGATCCGCGAGTTCTCCGGCGTCACCGGCATGATCCAGTTCGACGAGCGCGGTGACGTGCAGAAGTTCCCGCATGTCTATGTCGTCGAGGAGGGCAACCTGATCGACTACGAGGCCGAGGTCGAGAAGCGACGGCGCGAGCTGCTGGAACGTCTGCGTGAGCTCGAGCGCCGCCAGCGCCAGAAGGCGCTGGAGGGGACCGGCTGATCGGCATCGGCCCGCCGACCTAGCGCCGAGGCGGCTCCTGCCGCCGGCGCCGCCCCATTCATGCTGGAGCTCTCCGGCCGTATCCTGCGCCACCGTGGCCTGCTCGCCACCCTCGTGGCGCGCGAGCTGAAGGCCCGCTACCGCGGCTCGGTGCTGGGCTTTCTCTGGTCGCTGGTCAACCCGCTGCTGCTGTTCCTGGTCTACACCTTCGTCTTCACCCGCATCCTGCCCGGGGGCCGGGCGCCCGGGGCCCAGCCCTACTGGCTGTTCCTGATGATCGGCCTGTTCCCCTGGATCTGGGCCTCGACTTCGGTGCTCGAGGGCACCGTCTCGCTGACCACCAACTCGAGCCTGATCCGCAAGGCGGTCTTCCCCGCCGAGATTCTGCCGATGGTGTCGGTGGCCGCCAACCTGGTGCACTTCCTGTTCGCCCTGCCGATCCTCGGCGTGGCGCTGGTGGCGGGGCGGCTGCTGGGTCATCCGGTGGGCGGCTGGTCGGCGCTGCTGCTGCCGGTGGTGATCGCCCTGCAGCTGCTGATCGTCGGCGGCTTCGCGCTGGGGCTGTCGGCGCTCAACGTCCACTTCAAGGACGTCAAGGACATCGTCCAGAATCTGATCACCCTGCTCTTCTTCCTGACCCCGATCATCTATCCGCTGAGCTTTGTCGAGAGCCCGCTGCTGCGCGGGCTGCTGATCTGGGGCAACCCGGTGACCGCGCCGACGCTGGCCTATCACGATCTCCTGCTGCGAGGTTTGGTACCGGACGCGACGGTCTGGGCGACGCTGGTGATCTGGGCGGTGGTGGCCTGGGCGGCCGGCGGCTGGCTGTTCGATCGCCTGAGCGGCAGCCTGGCGGAGGCGGTATGACGGCGGCGATCCGCGTCGAGGAGGTGCACAAGCTCTTCCGGCGGATGGCGCCGGGGTTCCAGCTGCGGACCTTGAAGAGCGCCTTGCTCGACCGCAGCCTGATCCAGGGACTGCTGCCGGAAGAGACCATCCCGGCGCTCCGAGGAGTCTCGTTCGAGGTCGCGGCGGGAGAAGCGTTCGGCGTCATCGGCCGCAACGGCTCGGGCAAGTCGACCCTGCTCAAACTGCTCGTCGGCATGCTGCGGCCGAGCTCGGGCCGGATCGAGGTGGCCGGCCGGGTGGCGGCCCTGATCGAGCTGGGAGCGGGCTTCCACCCCGAGATCTCAGGGCGCGAGAACATCTACATCAACGGCGCCGTCCTGGGCATGACCCGGCGCGAGGTCGACGAGCGCTACGACCGCATCGTCGAGTTCTCGGGTCTGGCCGACTTCATCGACGAGCCGGTCAAGAACTACTCGTCGGGCATGTACGTGCGCCTCGGCTTCGCGGTGGCGATCCACACCGAGCCCGACGTGCTGCTGGTAGACGAGGTGCTGGCGGTGGGCGACGAGGCCTTCACCCACAAGTGCCTGCGGCGGATCGAGGAGTTCCTGGCGCGCGGCAAGACCCTGCTGCTGGTGAGCCACTCGCTGGGCATGATCGAGGGGTACTCGGACCGGGTGCTGTGGCTGGACGACGGTGTCTGCCGCCTGCTCGGCAAGCCCCGCTTTGTCGTCGACGCCTACCGCCAGGCGGTCGCCGAGGAGGAGGGGCGCGGCCACCGCGAGGCGAAGGAGGAGCGCGCCCGCCAGCTGGGCTCGGGCTCGCCGACGATGGCGCTGGGCGAGCCGGCCCCCGAGGGCGAGCCGGCGGCGTCGAGCGAAGAGGTCGCGGCGGGCGAGGCCGAGCCGGGGGCGGCGCCCGAGCCCGAGCCGGAGGCGGCGCCCGAGGCCGAGCCGCCCGAGACCGAGGAGCCGCTGCGCTGGGGCTCGCGCGAGGCCGAGGTCAAGGCCGTGCGGCTGCTCGATCGCGAGCGGCACGAACGCTACTACTTCGAGAGCGGCGAGGAGGTCTGCTTCGAGATCGAGGTGGAGGCGAGCCAGCCGCTGGCCGACGTCGTCTTTGGCGTCGGGCTGTTCACCCCGCGCGGCATCGAGTGCTGGGGCACCAACACCTATCTCGAGGGCTACGCTTCGGCCGGGCTGGAGGCCGCCGCCACGGCAAGGGTGATCTGCCCGGCGTTGCGCCTGGCGCCCGGCGAGTACCTGCTCGACGTCGCGGTGCACAGCCGCGAGGGCTACCCCTACGACTACCAGCGGCGGGTGCTCAGCTTCACCATCACCGCCCGCGACGAGGGCGTGGGCATCTACTTTCCCGAGCATCACTGGGAGTTCGCGGGCGATATCCGCTGGCGCAAGCGGCCCGACGGCTAGCCCCGGCCGGCCGGCTGTGGGGGCCGGCGATGCGGTAGCATTTCCCCGTTCTGGAGAGCACGGCCGCCATGCGGCTGCACGATTCATCGGGTGGTCTTTGGCGGCCGCTGGCCGTCTGGGCGCTGCTGTGGCTGCCGCTGGCCTGCGTCGGCCCGGGCCGGCCCGCGCCGCCCGGTCCCGCCAGCGGCCCGTCGCTGGCCGCTTGGGCCGCGGGGCCGGTCAGCTGGCTGTTGCTGCCGAGCGAGCGCAAGCAGCTGCGGCGCGTCGACTCCTCGGTGGGCTCGGTGTACTTCATCGAGGACTTCTGGCAGCGACGCGATCCCGACCTCGCGGAGCCGGGCAACCCGGTGCGCGCCACGTTCAACCAGCGGGTCGATGCCGCTGATCAGCTCTACCCCGAGCCCGGGCGGCGCGGCAGCCTGAGCGATCGCGGCGGGGCGCTGATCCTGCTCGGCTCGCCGAGCCACCTGCACATCACCAGCCGGCCGGTGCTCAACTGGGATCCGCGCGAGAAACGCGGCGACAGGGTTACGCGTGAGAACCAGAGCTACGAGATCTGGGGCTACCGGCTGAAGGACCTGCCGCCGTCGCTGACCGAGGTGGTCAGCCGCCGCCGCGGCGCCGAGCCGGTGCGGCTGCAGCTGACCTTCGCCCGCGGCCAGGATCGCACCTATCTGGTCGAAGGGGGCGAGCTGCTGGAGCTGGCGGCGCGGATCCTGGCCGGGGACCGGCCGCGGGAGTAGGCGATCGCCCACCCCCCCGGCGACCGCCGTCTGTGCCACCATAGCGGGGGAGGAATCCGCCATGAAGCACGCCGCCGCCCTGTTCTCGATCGCTTTCATCGTGGCCTGCGCGCCGCCGCCCGAGGGGCCTGCCGAAGAGGCGGCGGAGGAACCCGGCTCGACCGCCGACATCGCCGCCCGCCTGGCGCGCTTCGCGCCCACCGAGCTGCGCGCCGACCTGTCCGGGCTGCGAAGAGGCGGATCGGCAGGTGCTCGCCGAGCTGGTCACCGCCGCCCGGCTGATGGACGAGATCTTCCTGCGCCAGGTGTGGGTCGGCAACCCCGAGATGCGCGCCCAGCTCGCCGACGCTCAGCGGGCCGGACTCCGAGGCGGCGCGCGCCTACTTCGAGGTCAACTTCGGCCCCTGGGACCGGCTCGACGAGATGGAGCCGTTCGTCGGCAACCGGCCGCACCCGCCGGGCGCCGGCTTCTACCCGGACGACATGACAAGGAGGAGTTCGAGGCCTGGATCGCCGAGCACCCCGAGGACGAGGCCGCCTTCACCTCGCTCGTGACAGTGATCCGCCGGCAGGATCCCGACCTGGTGGCGGTGCCCTACTCGAGCGCCTATCGCGAGTGGCTGGAGCCGGCCGCGGCCGCCCTGCGCCGCGCCGCCGCCGCCACCGGCAACGAGTCGCTGCGCCGCTTCCTCACCGCGCGCGCCGACGCCTTCCTCTCGGACGACTACTACGCCAGCGACGTCGCCTGGATGGACCTCGACTCGCCGGTCGAGGTGACCATCGGCCCGTACGAGACCTACGAGGACGGCTTGTTCGGCTACAAGGCCGCGTTCGAGGCGTTCGTCACCGTCGACCTCGGCCGAAGAGTCGGCGCGGCTCGAGCGGTTCAAGGCACTGCTGCCCTCGCTCGAGCGCAACCTGCCGATCCCCGAGGAGCACAAGAACCTCGACCGCGGCAGCGAGAGCCCGATCCGGGTCGTCGACGTGCTCTTTGTCGGCGGCGACGCCAAGGCGGGCGTGCAGACCCTGGCCTTCAACCTGCCCAACGACGAGCGGGTGCGCGAGGAGAAGGGCTCGAAGAAGGTGCTGCTGAGAAACGTCCTGCGGGCCAAGTTCGACCAGATCCTGGTGCCGATCGCCGAGCGCGTCCTGCCGCCCGCCGACGCTCGAGCGGGTCTCCTTCGACGCCTACATGGCCGAGGTCCTGCACCACGAGCTGAGTCACGGGCTGGGGCCGGGCAAGATCACCCTCGACGGCCGCGACACCGAGGTGCGCCTCGAGCTCAAGGAGCTCTACTCGACCCTGGAGGAGGCCAAGGCCGACGTCATGGGGGTCTACAACATCCTGGCGCTGATCGAGCAGGGCGAGATCCCGGCCGAGCTGCGCGCCACCCTCGAGCCGACCTATGTCGCCGGGCTGTTCCGCGCGGCGCGCTTCGGCGTGCACGAGGCGCACGGCCGCGGCGTCGTCGCGCAGTTCAACTACCTGCTCGAACGCGGCGCCCTGGAGGTGGATGCGGACGGCCGTTTCCGGTCGGTCAGCGAGCGGTTCGACGGGGCCATCGAGCAGCTGCTCAACACCATGCTGATGCTCCAGGCCACCGGCGACTACGCCGGCACCGCTGAGTTCCTCGACACCTACGGCGTGGCCTCCGAGGCGCTGCTGGCGGCGATCGACCGGCTGGGCGAGGTGCCGGTGGACGTGCGGCCGATCTACCCCCAGGCCGAGGAGCTGGCGCCTGCCGGATGAGGGCGCCGGGCTGGCTCGACCTGCGGGTCGACCTGCGCGCGCTGGCGGCGGGTGTGGCCGCCGACTGGCTGGGCACGCTGCTCACCGTCGGTCTGCTGGGCGTCGCCTTCGGCGTCGGCCCGGAGACCCCCGACAGCCGCCTCCAGGCGCTGCTGGCGGCGCCCGAGTTCATCATCTCGGCCACCGTCCACGGCGCCTTCTTCACCGCCCTGGGCGGCTACGTCGCGGCGCGGCTGGCGCCGGAAGATCCGCTGCGCCACGCGGCGATCGTCGGGGCGCTGTCGCTGGTCCTGGCGATCCTGCTGTCCACCGCCCCCGGCGAGGGACCGGAGGCGCCCTGGTGGGTCGACGCCCTGGGCTATCTGCTGGTGGTGCCGGCGGCGGTCGCCGGCGGCTGGCTCGGCGGGCTGCGCCAGCACCGGCGGGGGGCGCCCTGATGCCGGCGCCGCCGGCCGGCCCGGCTTGCCCGGTGCACAGGCGATGAACGACTCGGCTCCCTTCAGACTCGCGGCGGTCGCGGCCGCCTACGTGGCGTTCGTTTTCGCCTACTTCATTCTCGGCGAGAGGGTCTTCGGGACCGCCAGCTACTTCTGGCACGAAGGAGTCGTGCTGATCGGCACCGCGGCGGCGCTGATCCAGGCCGGTCTCGGCCGGCCGCGGCCGCTGAGGTCGTTCCTGCTCGCGGGCGCGGTCGGGGTCGGGTTCCTGTTGGTAACGACGCTGACCTACGAGCAGGAGATTACCCTCGGCAGCTCGGGAGTCGACCTGTCGAACGCCGCCTACCTGCTGTTCCTCTTTGCCTGGGTCTGCACGTGGGGCTACCTGGTGCTGCATCTGGCGCGCCGGCACCGCCCGAGCCGCCAGACCGTGACCCTGTTCCTGTTGCTGATGTCCGGCTTCGTCGTGCTCTTTGCCGGCTTCTACGCCCCGGTCTATTCCGACGCCCTGGGCACGGTCGCCGGCAGGGTGGACGCGGCGATCGCCGCCCTCGAGCTGGGTAGCGTGGTGAGCGGACTGGCGGCGGTCCTCCTCGGGATCCCGTCCGCCCTGGTGCTGCAGGTCTTCGGGGTCACCCTGCTGGCCGCCTCGGACATGCTCTACAGCGAAGCCGCGATCGATGCCCATGGAGTCGCGGGAGTCGAGCCGGTCTGGATGCTCGGGCTCTGCCTGCTGCTGGCCGGCGCCGTTGTGCTGCCTCGCAAGCCCGAGGAGGCCCGGAGTGCGGAGGATCCGCTCGCGACGATGGCCCGGGGGAGTCGCCGGTCCGGCCTGTCGGCGGTCCTGCTGGCGCTGTCGCTCGGCGCGGTGCTGCTGTCCGCGGTGGTCACGCTGGGTCTCGAGTACGGCTCAGATGGTGAGGCGGACGCGGCCAAGGCGGGACGGCCGTTCTTTGTCGTGCTGTTCGTCGTCCTGCTGGTGGTGATCATGGTGTGGCTTACCGCACGCTTCGATCGGGGGATCGGTTTCGTCCGCGCCTACTCCCGCGGCCTGCATCGCGGTCGGCTTCGGGCGGAGGACTGGCGGCGCGGCGAGCACGGGCTCGACTGGATTCTCGAGGCGACCGGCCTGGGCGCCTATCTGGACTCCCTGCGCGCGACCGCGTCCCGGCTGCGCGAGGACGTGCTCTTCCTGGGCCCCGAACGGCTCTACCGGGCGGCCGCGGAGCCCGCCGAGGAGGGCGAGCCCGAGTGCTTCATCGTCATG
The DNA here is from genome assembly GCA_963781065.1 of Thermoanaerobaculia bacterium. GTDB lineage: Bacteria > Acidobacteriota > Thermoanaerobaculia > Multivoradales > JAHEKO01 > CALZJC01. The sequence goes on from CAWAET010000004.1 coordinate 780,655, forward strand.
CCCTTCAGCCTCGAAGACTCGGACGAGGTCCACGAGATCCTCCGCCGCGCCTGCCGCGAAGCCGGCGTGCGGCCGATGCGGGGCGACGACCTGTTCACCCCGACCGACATCCTCGACGACATCTGGCGCGGGATCAGCGGCGCCCACTTCATCATCGCCGACATCACCGGCAGGAACGCGAACGTCCTCTACGAGCTCGGCATGGCGCATACCCTGGCCAAGCCCGTGCTGATCCTGTCGCGCAACGCCGAGGACATCCCGATCGACCTCAGCACGCGACGGGTGATCCTCTACGGCACCGGCGGCGGCGACTGGAAGGCCGACCTGGCCGGGAAGGCGGCGACCGCCATCGAGGCCCTGCTGCGCGAGCACGCCCCGCCGGCGAGCGCGGCTGGTCCCAACGGCTCTTGATCCGCTTGCCGAGCCCGGGGCGCGTGCTCCCTCGGCCCGGAGCGGAGCCGGAACGGGTGGTGCCTCCTGCGGGCGAACTGCGCTGGGGCCTGACCTCGCACGAGAGTCCGCCACGTACCACTTCGCGGCCAGTTCACAGCCCAAAGCCCACGTCGCACAAAAGCAAATTCCTGCACTGCACGGCAAGTCTGGACGGGAGCCATTCTAAATTTGCGGTTATAGTCATTCAGCACTGACGCCGCGACAAGAGGAGCTTGCCGATGCTGTGTACGGGTCGAAACGTGGTCTTCGCTCTTGCCTTCTCTCTGTGGATCGCCATGTCGATCCCCTGGTCTTGCCCAGCGCTGGCCCAGGCCTCAACGGGCGCTGACACGGCCGGGGGGGCATCGAGCCAGCCGCCATGGACGATCATCGACAACGATTCCGACGACTGGCAGAAGGGCGGGGTCACCTTCACCTGCTCTGGTGGTGAACAACAGACCATCAAAGGCGCAATGCCCGTCTCCTGCGTCATCCCGGCCAGCAAGAGCATCACTTTCAAGGGTCCGGTGTCGTCGTGCACGGCCAACTTCGATGCCGACTGGAAGTTCGACCCAACCACCAGTACCTGCAAGCCAGTCTTGCCGATCAAAAACTCTACGCTGGTGTTCTCCGCAAAGCAGGGCATCTCTCCCGGGATCCTGTGGACGATCTTCGACAACGATCCCGACGACTGGAAGGGTGGCGGGGTTGCGGTCCACTGCCCTGGCGGTGAACAACAGATTATCGATAGCGCAGCGTCTGTCTTGTGTCTCATCCCAGCCAGCAAGAGCATTACCTTCAAGGGTCCGGTGTCGTCGTGCACCGCCAACTTCGATGCCGACTCGAAGTTCGACCCGACCACCAGTACCTGCAAGCCAGTCTTGCCGATCTCAAACTCTACATTGACGTTTTCCCCGCAGCAGGGCATCTCTCCCGGGGTCGTGTGGACGATCATCGACGAGTTCCCGGGGGATTGGGCGGATGGTGGTGTCACCGTCCAGTGCCCCTATCACGCCAAGAGAGCCATCAACAGCGCGGCGACCGTCTCCTGCGTCATCCCCGCCAAGGGCAGCATCTCGCTTCAGGGACCGCTGTCCTCGTGCACGGCCAAGTTCGATGCCGACTCGAAGTTCGATCCGAGCACCAGCAGCTGTGTGCCGACGACCACGACGGGCAAGACCCTCACCTTCCCCGAGACGGCGGGGATCACCCCTCCGAACCAGCGCATTGCCTTCAGCTTTCCCAAGGGGACCGCCGGCCAGGTGAGCGCGAGTTGCAGGCCCAGCCCATGCCCGAGCTCGGTTACGAGCCTGACGAACAGCGGCCTGTTCTTGAAGCGGTCGCTGGCCGACAACGGCCCCCTGACCCTGAGCTTCAAGGACAGCAGCGCGGGCAGGACGTGCGAGGTGGTGCTCTACGACCGGTTCGTCGACAACAACCAGACCACCTGCGAGAACACCTCGGTCCAGAGCCTCGGCGAGGGCTACCCGCAGAACACCCTGGCCTTCCCCGAGACCAACGGGCCGCTGGCGGTGTATCCCAAGGCGCCCGGCTCGGCACCCTCGTCGCCCTCGATCGGCACCCGGACCCTGACCTTCACGAATCAATGCGACCAGCCCGTGTGGTTCAGCCTGGTGTCGGGCACGGTGGGGCCCCCTCCTTCGCACAGCGCCCCCGTAAATACGAAAGCCAACGTTTGCGCCAACCAGCACGGTGCCACCGGCTTCACCTGTCCATATGGCACCACCTGTCGCTTCGTGAACGAGGATACGGCGTTCTGCTTCTACGACATCCCCGCCCCCGGCACGAGCCGTGGTGACAACCTTCTCGACGACTATAAGCTCGATGCCGCGGGCACTCCGGGCGGCATCACCTCGAATACGATCACGCTGCCTATCTACTCGGCGAACGACATCACCTTCAGTGGTGGGGCCTCGGCCAGGGCGGGTTGTCTGGGTGGGAACGGCGACTACACCCACTGCTCGATTGGGAATTGCAACGACGACGAAAACGCCCTGGCCTGCGGCTACACCACCGGAACGAGCAACGGCGCCACCATCGCCGAATTCACCCTTCAGAAGACGGCCGTCGACTTCTACGACATCAGCGTGATCAACGGGGCGCACCTTCCCATCAGCTTCGGCACCTCACCCCACCAGACTCCGGTCGCGAGCCAGCAGGGCGCGGTGGTCGACCAATACTGGTGCAACACGCCGGGCTCGACAACCGAAAACGGCCTACGGAAATGCGACTGGGACTTCTCGAGCCATCTGCCCACGAGCACGACGCCCTCGGGTCAGTCGTACGCGAGCTTCTACGTCAATGTCACGATGCCCGACATCTCCCACGCGCTGACCCAGAAGGGCCAGATCGATCTGGCAAAGCTGAGCTACTGCGAAACGGATCCGGACTGCTCTCCTCAGAAGTGCGGCCTGTCCTACGGCCTGCTGTCGGCGGTGGCGGCGACCGATCGTCCCTCCCTCTTCACCACCACGGGGACCAATGGCAAGACCGGCCCCTTGACCTGTGGCGAGCGGCTGGGATTCAACACTCCGGTGAACATCTGCTCGCTGATCACCAGCGGCAACGACAATTACTTCCAATGCAGGAAAACCTTCACATCAACCGCACCGGGTGGCTCGAAACCGATCTCGCTCGAGTACAAGAACCTCTATAGCTGCGATGGCGACACCACGAACTGTGTCCAGGACAAGGCTGCCTATACGGGCAAGGTGTGCTGTGGCTGCACCGTGTGGTCCGATCTTCACCTGGGTATCGAGTCCGGGCAGATCGGGAGCCAGGGCAAGTACAAGGACAAGAACATCGCCTGCACTTATGATGGTCCGGGCAGAAACTCCAACCCCTATTGGGATGGCACGACGCCGGGGCCCGATGTGTTGAGCAAGATCACCTTCCTGAAGAAGGCCTGCCCCACCGCCTACGCCTACCAGTTCGACGATGCCACGTCCACCTTCAACTGCTACGCCAAGCCGGATCACGAGACCAGTCCGTCCACGTTCAACGCCACGAACTACACCATCGCTTTCTGCCCCGATGGCAAGGAGATCGATTAGCGCTCGATCGACGGCCACCTTGCACCCTTCCTCCTGATCCGGCAAGCAGAGCGCGGCTCTAAGCAAGCAAAAGAGATGGCCGGCCTGCTCGACACGGCCGTGTCCCGGCCCTGCGCCCTACGTCCGAGAAGGGCGACTTCTAGGGCCTATTTGACCCGGCCGCTGGCCAGTAACATCCCGAAAGAGGCGTTGCATAGGCGCACCGCCTGAAGAAGCGGGTTGCACTTCTACGGCGCTGGCTGAGATGACTCCACGAGCGCTTTGATGACCTTGAGCATTTTGCGCTCCATCACGAACGATATGGGCTCTATCAGCAACTGACCTCCCATAAGCTTGGAGCGGAAATCGTCATTGTGGTGGTAGCGAGTTCGGGAGAGGAGCCTCGTGGTTCCGTCTGGCTGCTCGAGGAGCAGGAAAGCCCAGCTGGTCGAGAGCACCGCGCTGCCGTCCGCTTCGGCGGGGTTGCCGAGCAACACGAGAGCCGTGGGTTCTTCGACGATGGCTACGGTCATCGGCGGCCCCTCCACGTGCAGCTTGATCAGATCGCCCGCGTGGATGTTCTGATGCTCTTCGAGGATACGAGAGGTGTTTTCGATCTTGCTGCCAGCGAGGTTCTCGAGCCTTTGATAGCTGTAGAATCCGCCTCGACCCTGGCCGATCTGAGCAATCCATGGCCAGATGTGCTCCGGCGTTGCGTTGATCGAAATCGCGTGAGAGGCAGTCCATTTCGGATCGGGGACGAGTTCGTCTCCTGGATAGGGTTCTTCGAGTTCTTCGTCGGTCGCTCCCCACCTCCGGCGTCGGGGCCTGAGGAAGGGAGTAACCATGGCGCTGCCGATCTCGATGCTTCCCTGAAGGGCTTCTATCAATGAACTCCCAACTCGTGTCATCGTGGCGCCTTCCATCCTTCGCCGAGCAGTCCCGTGTCCTGTCCAGCCGAGCAGTCCCGTGTCCTGACCAGAGGATAAGCGGGTCAGGTCCTTCTCGTCCACCACCGGGGGATGGGGAGTCCGCATGTCGTCCGATATGCGCGGCTTCTAGGACCGACCGGCTAGCTTGGCGCCATCGGCGCCGGCGGATCGCCTGTCAGTGGCCATGGAGGCAGGTAGATCCTTGGTACTTCAGGTGACCTTCGCGCGGGGGTGTGCAGCCGCGCTAGCCGCCCTACCAGGGCCAGCTCTTGACAGCCTTGAGATCGGGCACTGGGGAAATCCCGAACTCGGAGCAGAACTCCTCCAGCAACTCGACCTGCCACTCTGTTAGCCGCCCTTCGTTTTCCGCTTCCCACAGAAGTTCGCTGATGAAACGGACGAACCTGGCCTCCTCACAGAAAGAGCAGAACATCCTGACGACGGCGCCCCTGCTGTGCTCCGCTGGATCCAGCGTTTCGCCGGATGCCATGTCGGTCGCAACCCAATCGGCGGCACCGGTCAGCGCTAGCAGCGGCTCATGGCAGCCATTCCCTCCCCGGACATGGATCATGAACGACCCCGTCTCCGCACTTGCCAGGTTGAACTCGATTGAAAAGCCCTCACCCTCCAGAACTCCCCAGCTCTCGTTCTTCTCCCAGGCGATCCCTGGCACCAGTGCTGAGATCCGGTCCGCGAGCGCCTGGCAGGAGCTCATCGACCCCCCGCTCGCGGGGTCAAAAGCGATATCCCAGCTCATCCCAAACTCTAGGCGGTTTCTCGCTACACATTCTAGTGGCCCAGGTTGCTGGCGGCGAGTAGGCGGAGTCTCGGTGCCCGTCAGGGACGTGGCTCTGCCCGAGAGCGACAGACTCGTCATCAGGCCGCACCGCGCTGCAGCCTCGAAGCTGTGGCTTTCCCCGACAAGCGCAACATATCGGGCTTGGAATCCGAGATGAGCTAGCTAGTAGTGATGGCGCCCCTGCAGGAAAGCGATGGCGCTGTCGGTGACCTGGTAGACGACTCGGTGTTCCTGGGTCAGACGGCGAGACCATAGGCCGGACAGCTTTCCTCTCAGCGGCTCCGGCTTGCCGACGCCCGCGAACGGATCGCGCAGCGTCTGTCGGACGATCTTGACCAGCCTTCGCGCGACCTTGCGGTCGTTGGCCACCCAGTACTCGAGGTCTTCCAGGAAGTGAGTGGATAGAGTCGCTTGCCGTTCACTCATCGAGGTCGAGTCTCGCCTCGAGCTCCTCGATTCTCAGCGCGCTGCCACCGCCAGAACGGACTTCCTCGATGGACTCGACCAAGCGTCGGGCGTTCCTGGGTGAGCGGAGCAGATGGGCCGTCGCCTCGAGCCCGGCGAGCTCATCGACGCTCACCAGGGCAACGTCGGCACCCGCCCGCCTCTTGATGATCAGGGGCTCGCCGCTCTCAGCAACCTCGTCGCAGTAGCTCTTCAGGTGGGCGCGGGCGTCGCTGTAGGTGGTGATGCGTGGCATGGCCGTATTGTACAAGTATCTGTACCTATAATCAAGCCTCTGGTGCTTTCTGGTGAAGGGATCCCGATACTCTCTCACCGACCCCGCGACCACGCTCGGCCCCACCCGGGAACATCGCGCAGCAGCCACCCGCTCGGGTGGTGAGCCCCCACTGCCCAGCTGCTAGCTTGCTGGCAAGGCTCGCCAGTAGGGGGACGGCTTCGCCCGGCGTTTCTTGACGATGCGCTCTCACCCCTAGTCGACGAGGCTTTCCAGGGCGGCACTGTCTCGCCGACTGGGGTTGGTTGCGGCTCTAGTGGAGAGGAGATCGAGAATGGCTGTTCGACGTGTGATCCTTTGGATTCTGTTGGTCGTCGTCGCAACCGGTGCCGGGTGGGCGACCACCCGGATCGTAGACAACACCGTCACCTGTGACGACACCGCCTGCGCCCCCTGCTGCACGATTCAGGCTGCCATCGGCAAGTCCGCCGGCGGCGACATCGTCAGCGTCGCGGACGGCACCTACCCCGAAACCCTCGACTTTCGCGGCATGGCGAGCATCGGTGACATCACGGTCAAGGCCGCGTCGACGCCGGGAAGCGTGCTCGTCTCCTCGAACGGTAACGATCCAGCGATCCACCACCAGGACCAGTCCCCGACACTCCACATGCATACCGTGACCATCGAAGGCATCACCCTCAGTTCGTTCAGCGACGAGCCGTGCCTCTGGATAGGTCACGCCGGCGAGACCGTGCTGCGCGACGTGACCGCCAACAACTGTGACTACACGGCGTTGTTGTTCAAGGATGACGGCAGCGACGGCGTGACCGGCGACGTGACCATGGAAAGGGTCACGGCCAACAACGCCGCTGTGAAGGAGGGCATTCGGATTGAAGGGGGGAGCTCGGCCACGTCGGTCACGCTCACGGATTGCACCACCAACTCGAACCCGGGAGCGGGAGTCACCGTCTCAAATGTCGCCGGCGCGGTACAGATCACCAACCCGACCGCCGAGAACAACGGAACTCAGGGAATCGACCTGGAGATCAGCGGACCGCTGACCATCAGCGGAGCGAACATCACGGACAACGGCAGGGAAGGAATCTACGCGCTGTCGACGAGCACGATAGAGATCTCCTCCTCGGTGGTCACGGGAAGCAAGAACGGCCATGAAGGCGTGCAGCTGGCAGGAGTAGACGCGGTCGACACCATCGACAGCGTCACGCTGACCGGCCTGCAATCGAACGACAACGAGGACAACGGTGTGTCGCTCGCCTTCGTCGGCGGCCCGGTGACGGTGACGAACTGCAGCTTCGAGAACAACGGGAGCGACGGTCTCGATATCTGGGATTCCGCCCTCGGCGAGCTGATGGCCATGGGGGGTCTCGTGATCACGGGCGGGCATGCCACTGGCAACGACGACCGCGGCTACCAGGTAAGAGCGACCGGCGACGCAGCGGTCGACGGAGCGCAGGCCGACAACAACGACGACCGCGGCTTCTTCTTCGAGCTGACCGGCGTCGTCTCCTTCGAGAACTGCTCGGCCAGCGGCAACGGGCTGGGCGACGGAATCCGGGTCGAGAGCTTCGTTTCGAACAATCTCGACGAGGTCACGATCACCGACTGCACGGCCAACGACAACGGCCTGCTGGACGGCGGCAACGGCATCTACGTCAAGGAGGTCACGGGGCCGGTGACCATCGACGGCACCACCACGAACGGCAACAACCGAACCAACGTCCGGGTCGACGCCACGGCCGGCGAGGTGATGATCAGCGACTGCACGGCCAACTCCGGCCTCGAGGAGGGCATCAAGATCGACGCCGACGTTGGGCCGGTGACGATCCAGAACTGCACCGCCGACGGCAACACCCTCGAGGGCTTCAAGATCCAGAAGGAGAATGTCGACTTGGAGACCATCACGGTGACCAAGAACATGGTCACCAACAACGGGCTGACCGGAGTCAGGCTTTCCAACCTCGCCGCCATGGGCACGTTCGACGCGACATGCAACGACATCGTGGGCAACGACAGCGGCATGTACCACGACAGCGCGGTGACGGTGGACGCCCGCTACGTCTGGTGGGGCGACTCGAGCGGCCCATCGGGCAAGGGCTCGGGCTCGGGCGACACGGTCTGGTACGAGCCTGGAGGCTCGATCCTCTTCACCCCGTGGTTCACCGAGCCCTGCGCCAGCTGCGTCGGGGTCGTCAACCTGACGCTGGAGAACGACTCCTGCGACTCCCCCGAGACCTTCGAGGCGTGCTATTCGATCACCGCCGGCCCGAACTACGGCGTCTACGGCCCGAACGGCGAACTCACCCTTACGGCGCCAGTGGTCCTCCTCGAGGACGGCTTCTTCATCGGTGTCGACGGCTCGCTGACGGCCGGCAATCTGTAGAAACCCGTCAACTGAACCCCATTCAGTGGGGCGACACCGCGACCTCGCCCCCCTTCACCACCGCCGCCACCGGGTTGCCCCCAAAGTGGTACGCCAGGTGGAAGAGCGACGGCTCGGCGAGCAGCACCAGGTCGGCGCGTTTGCCCTCTTCGATGGTGCCGATCTGCTCGCCCAGTCCGAGGCAGCAGGCGGCGTTCAGGGTCACCGCCACCAGGGCCTCTTCGATCGTCAGCCCGAGCTCGTAGACCGCCAGGACGAAGACCATCGGCATCGACTCGGTGTGGGACGAGCCCGGGTTGCAGTCGGTGGCCAGGGCCACGGGCACGCCGGCTTCGATCAGCCGCCGGGCCGGTGCCCAGGAGTGCTTCATGAGGAAGAAGCTGGTGCCGGGCAGGAGCACCGCGGTGACGCCGGCCGCGGCCATCGCCTCGATGCCCTTCTCCGAGGCGGCTACCAGGTGGTCGGCCGACAGGGCGCCCAGCTCGGCCGCCAGCTCGGCGCCGCCGGAGTCGACGAACTCGTCGGCGTGGAGGCGCGGGGCGAGGCCGTGCTTCTTGCCAGCGAGCAGGACGCGGCGCGACTCTGCGGGCGTGAATACCCCTTGCTCGCAGAAGACGTCGCAGAAGCGGGCCAGGCCGGCCTCGGCGGTGGCGGGCACGATCTCGTCGCAGATCAGGTCGACATAGCGCTCGCGGCTGTCGCGGTGCTCGGGCGGGATCTCGTGCGCCGCGAGCAGCGTCGGCACCAGGTCCACCGGGTGGTCGTTCGCGGCCGCGCGGATCGCCCGCAGCTGCTTGAGCTCGTCGTCGCGGGTCAGGCCGTAGCCGCTCTTGGCCTCGGCGGTGGTGGTGCCCAGGGCGAGCATCTGGTCGAGCCGGCGACCGCACCCGCTCGACCAGCTCTTCCTCCGAGGCGCCGCGCGTGGCCCGCACCGTGGAGAGGATGCCGCCCCCCGCGGCGGCGATCTCGAGATAGCTCTTGCCGGCCAGCCGCTGGGCGAACTCCTCGGCCCGGTCGCCGGCCCAGGGCAGGTGGGTGTGGGGGTCGACAAAGCCCGGCACCAGGGTGCCGCCGTTGCCGTCGAGGCGCTCGGCCTCGGGCAGGGGGCCGAAGCGGCGTTCGAGCTCTTCGGCCGCGCCGACGAAGGCGATCTCGCCGTCGCGGCACAGGACGACCGCATCGGTCAGCCGTTCGACCCGGCCTTGCTCGGCGCCACTGAGGCTCGTCGAGCCGCGCGCGGTTGCCACCTCGGCGAGGTTGTGGATGAGCAGGTCGGTCATGAGCCCCCGCGGCGCTCCCCGCGTTGCCGAAAAGCTATCACCCGGCGGCCGCCACCGCCCGCACGGCTGAAGCCCGCCTAGTTCTCTTGACTCGCCGAGCCTTGCTCGGCGGGACTGACACCTAAGCGGGCTGAAGCCGGAGGGCTTCCGCCTGCTTAGAACAACCGCGGCGCCGAGCTGAAGCTGTAGATGATGGTGTAGCGCACCAGCTGGATCAGCAGGATCGCCAGGATCGGCGAGACGTCGATGTTGCCGGTCATCCGCGGTGGCACCAGCCGGCGCAGCGGCCGCAGGACCGGCTCGGTGAGCTTGTGCAGGATCACCACGATCGGGTTGCGCGGATCGGGGCTCACCCAGGAGATGAGCGCGCGGATGATGATCACCCAGGTGTAGAGGCCCAGCAGGGTCAGCAGGAGCTGCACGAGGGCAAGCATGAAGCCGCCGGCGAAGTTCACGATGTTCCCCTCATGGTCGCTCGCCGAACAGGTCGGTCCCAACCCGCACGTGGGTGGCGCCGGCGGCGATGGCGACCTCGAAGTCGTGGCTCATGCCCATCGACAGCCAGCCCGGGAAGCCGCGCCACTCGGGCCTTGCCGCCAACCCGTCGCGCAGCTCGCGCAGCCGGTCGAACCAGGCGCGAGCCCGGGCGGGGTCGCTCTCGAAGGGCGGGATGGCCATCAAGCCGACGACCCGCAGGTGCTCGAGCCCGGCCAGCTCGGCGGCCTGCTCGGTCAGGTTCCCGGGCGCGAAGCCGTGCTTGCTGGGCTCGTTGCCGAGGTTGACCTCGAGGAAGCCGTCGATCTCGACGCCCGCCTGCCCCGCGTGAAGATCCAGCGCCCGGCCGATCTTGAGCCGGTCGATGGCGTGCACGGCGGAGAAGAGGCGAACCGCCCGCTTGACCTTGTTCGACTGCAGCGGCCCCAAGCAGGTGCCATTCGCACTCGGCGGGCATCCGCGGGCGTTTGTCCTCGGCCTCCTGAACCTGGTTCTCGCCGAAGACCCGCAGGCCGGCCTGCCAGGCTGCCTGCAGCTTCTCCATCGGCTGGCGTTTGCTGGCGCCGACCAGCACCACGTCCGCCGGCGATCGGCCGGCGGCGCCGCAGGCGGTTTCGAGCCGTTGGCGAACCTCGCGGTAGCGCTCGGCAACCGCTTCGGAGCCTTGCGGCGTCACGCGGCCGGCAACTCCGGCCCAGGTCGGTTCGGGACCCGAGGCCGAGTGTCGATGCGCCGGCCGGCCGGCGTGTCGGGCGCCAGCGCCGTCAAGCCTCGGCCTCCGGCGGTTCGACGTAGAGGATTCGCTTGCAGCTGTCGCACAGCACGATCAGTCCCTCGTTGAGGACCTGCATGACGACGTGCGGCCGCACGCGGTAGTTGCAGGCCGCGCAGTGCCAGATCTTGGGCATGCGGCCGCGCTCGAGGCCCTTGATCTCGGCCAGTGCCTTGCCGTCGTAGCGCTCGCGGATGCGGTCGAACCGCATCAGCATCGCCGCCGGCACCTTCCCGCGTAGCGCCTCGATCGAGCCGCGCAGCTCTTCGGCCCGTTGGGCCACCGCCGGCTTCTCGCTTTCCCACCGCTCGAGCGCCTCCTCGTAGCGACCCCCGAGGTCGCCAAACGCCTCGCGCCTCTCGGCCAGCGGCTGCTGCGCCTCGTCCTGGCGTTCCAGGGCCGCCAGGCCCTCCTCCTCCGACCGCCGGATCAGGTCCTTGACCTGGTCGATCTCCTGCAGCAGGGCGCCGTACTCGCGCTGGTTGCGCACCATGCTGACCTGCTCCTGGAAGTGCTTCAGCTTCTCCTGCGAGTCGGCAACCACCTGCTCGGCCACGAGGCGCTCGTGGCGGGCCTGCTCGACCACCGCTTCGAGCTCGTCGATCTCGCCCCTGGCGACGCTGTGCTCGGCGTGCAGCTCCTCCATCCAGTCCGGAATGCCGGCAAGCTGCGACTCGGCCGAGCGAAGCTCGTCGAGGGCCACCTGCAAGGCGATGATGTTCTCGAGTGGGCCTGTCATCGGCGCTCCCCATCCGCCCGCCGCCACATCGTCCACGCAGAACGCGCAAGGGGGTGCCCGTTTGCTGGACACCCCCTCGAAGAGCGGCCGGGCGTCGGCGCCTCGGCCCTTTCTGGCGATCGATTCGGCGTAGCGGAGGTTCCTGTCATCAAGCGTGAATTGTGGGTCCACCTGGATTCGAACCAGGGACCTGCCGGTTATGAGCCGGATGCTCTAACCGCTGAGCTATGGACCCATAGCCCCATAACCGGGCGGCAGAGTATACCAGCCCTCGGGCGCTCAGGCGGCGCCCTCGCCCAGCCGTGAGTAGGAGTCGCGGAACAGCACGATCCGTTTGACGTAGCGGGTGGTCTCGGTGAGGGCGAGACCCTCGACAAAGCTGTCCAGCTCGGCCGCCGAGCCCTCGCTCCGCCAGAGCCGCTTGATGCGGTAGGGACCGCCGTTGTAGCCCGCCAGGGCGAGCTCTTCGCTGCCGTCGAACATCTCCAGCAGCTGGCGGAAGTAGCTGCTGCCGAGGCGGACATTGAACTCGGGCTCCGACAGCCGTCCGTTGGAGAAGTCGAGCCGCATGCGCTGCGCCAGCTCCCGGCCCGTCGCCGGCATCAGCTGCATCAGGCCGCGGGCCCCCGAGCGGCTGACGGCGCCGGGGTCGAAGGCGCTCTCCTGGCGGATCATGGCGAACAGCAGCGGCGCCGGTATCCCCCGTGTGCCGGCGAAGTGCCGCACGATCGGCTCGAAGGCGGTGGGGTAGTAGAGCCGCAGCGCCTCCGGCGGGGCGCTCGCCTGCTGCAGGGTGCCGAGCTGGGGGAAGGCGCGGCTGATGGCGTGGATGCTTTTCCGGCGGCGGTCCAGCCGAGCCAGGACCACGGCCTCGAAGGCCGCCAGGGTCCGCGGCGCGATGCGGCCGGCCAGGCCGCCGGCCTCGACCAGCGCGGCCTCGTCGAGCCCGCGGTCGCTCAGCCACAGCGCTCGCGCCAGGCCGGCGTCCCAGGGCCACGGCTCGGTCGGTCCCGGCGGGGCGCCGTCGCCGAGGTCCGCGGGCTGGCCGGCCAGCCGCCGTAGGGCATGGCGGCGGTAGAAATCCTCGGCGCCGACGCCGGCTACCTCGCGGTAGATCTCCTCGGCGCGGCCGGACTCGCCCAGGCTCTCGTGGGCGCGGGCGGTCCAGTAGCGGCCCGAACGGGCGAACCGGCTGTCCGGGAAGATCGTGCCGAGCTCCGAGAAGTAGCCGATGGCGCCGGTGGGGTTGCGGCGTTGATACTCGCGCCAGCCGCGCTGCCAGAGAAACCGGGCTCCGGAGTCGTCGTCCGGGTCGAGCCGCGCGAGCGACCTGAGCAGGGCCAGGGCCGGCTCGATCTTCTCCTCGTCGAGCAGCAGCGAGAGCAGCTGGCGGTGGGCCGCCAGGGCGGCGTCGCGGTGGGCAGGCTCGCCGCCGGCGAGCTCCAGCACCCTCCCCAGGGCCGCGCGGCCTTGGCCGAGCAGGCGGTCGCGCTCGGCGGCGCTTGGCACGGCACGGCCGGGGCGCACCCGCGCGGCCTCGATCGCGGCGGCGGCGCGCCGCTGTTCGAGCCGGATCCGTTCGCTCGTCGTTGCCGCTTCGAGGTTGACGATCAGCGCCCGCGCCTCGTCGCTTCGCTGGGCCACGGTCAGTGCCTCCGCCCGCAACAGCCACCAGTCGAGCCCGCGGCCCGGCGCCGGCACGGCGTCCAGGGCGTCCAGGGCGCCGCCGCTGATGCCCACCGCCAGCAGGCTGCGGGCGCGCGTGAGCAGCTGTTCGACGGTCAGGAAGGAGAGCCAGTCGATGGCGCCGCTGGGCAGCCGGAAGAGCTCGATCACCTCCAGCTTCGAGGCCAGGATCGGCAGGTGGACGAGCAGACGGCGGGCGACGTCTCGCTGGTGCGTCTGGTCGCCGGCGTTTGCCGCCACCTGCCAGGCGGTCTGCTCCAGCTCGCGGATCGCGTCGGCCCCGAACCCCTCGCGTCGCCCGAGCGCCACCAGCTCCTCCACCCGCCGGCCGTCTCCCAGCCGCCCGGCGACCTCCGCCGCGCGCAGGGTCGCCACGGCGCGCAGCGGCGACCGGGTCTGGCGGTCGAGCAGGCGCGCGAGCGTGGAGGCCGCGGCGGGCAGCCGGTCGAGCGCCGCGTGGCAGTCGGCGAGCGCCAGCAGACGCCAGTCCTCGAAGCGGCCGCCGGGCTCGGCCGCGCTCTGCAGGCGAGCCGCGCCGGAGGCGTGTAGCCCCGCGGCATGGTCCCAGAGGCCGAGGACCAGGCGTGCCTCGCCGGCGGTGGAGCCCGCGCCCGCCGCCAGCGGTTCGAGCAGGCGACGGGCGGCGTCGAGGCTCCCCTGCCGGAAGGCGGAGGCCGCGGCCGGCCAGGGCTCGGACGGCCGGGCAAAGCCCGCGATCCCGTCGCCCGGCAGGGGGGCGGCGGCCCGCGGCGCTTCGACAGCCGGGCCGAGCGACAGCGCGACTAGCGCGGCGATGCCGAGCCGGCGGTACAGGTTGATCACGCCGAGCGGCCGCCCGCGGCGGCTGGCCGGCCGGTCAAATGCCGAGCGCCTCGGCATTGCCGCCGCCGAGGATCCGCACCATCTCCTCGTGAAAGTAGTCGGTCTCCTGGCGGACCGCCTCGTCGACGCGCTCGTTGAAGATCTGCCGTGAGCGGTCGATGTCCTCGCGCAAGCGGGCGTAGATGTCGTTGCCGCGCCGGCCCTCCTCGACCTGCTCTTCGTTGTAGAGCTTGATCTCGGTGACCAGCAGACGGGCCAGCCGGCGCGCCTCCTCGTGCTGGGCGTCGTCGCCGGTCTCGGCGGCAGCGCGGCTGGCGGTGAACGCCCAGCCGGGTCCCGAGACGTCGGTGGGAGGTCGCACCTGGGTGCTCTCGCCCCCGGTGCTGCGGGGCTGGTCCTCGGCCGGCGGCATGATCGCCCCCGGCTCCGGCGTCGCGCCTGCCGGGGCGGGAGAGAGGTCGCCGCCGGCGGTCCCGACCCAGGGTGGCGCCGGCTCGACCGGCGCTGGGGGCGGCGGCTCGACCGGCGGTTCGAACTGCCCGATGGTCTGTTCGGCGGGCTCGTCGGTTGGGATGGCCGGCAGCTGCCAGTCGTCGTCGACAGCAGGCTCCGGCTGAACTTCGGCGGGCGCGGCGGTCGCGAAGGCGGCAGGCGCGGCCTCGTCGGCCGGCTCGGTCAAGCTCATCCCGTCGGACAGGGCCTCGATGTGCGGCTCGGCCGCGGTCAGCCGCGGTTCGGTCAGGTGCGGCTCCGAGATCCCGAGCTTCGGCGCGGCGGGCGCCGGCATCGGGGTCTCGGGTACCGGGGTCTCGGCCGCCGGGGCTTCGGCACTCGGCGGCGCGGTCTCGGCCGGCGCGGCTTCCGCGGGTTGGGTCGCCACCCCCGGCGCCTCGGCCGCCTCAGTGGCGATCTTCAGGGTGGACGTCTCGTCCCGCTGGCGCAGGGCCAGCCCCTCCACCGCCTGGGCGCCGACATAGGCCAGAAGCTGCAGCGCTCGGCGGCCGAGCGGCGGATCTTCGGCGAACCGATCGACATAGAAGGCCGCGGCCAGGCGGTCTCGCAGCACGAAGGGCAGCAGCAGTCCCTCGGCGCCGGGCGCGGCGCCCATCTGGCGACATAGCGCGGCGCAGTCGTCGGCGGTGAGGGCGACACAGCCTCGCCCCTCGGCCAGGACGGCCAGCGGGCCCTCGGCGAAGCTCAGCTCGACCTGCTGCATCTCGCCGCTGTCGTCGAAGCCATAGCTGCCCCAACCCTTGGCGACGTCGGCACGGGTCAGGAACAGGGCCGAACGGGTGGCGAAACTGCCGACGCCCTCGAGCAGGGCAGCCAGCACCTCCTGTTGCGAGCTGCCGCGATCCATCGCCACGATGGCGTCGAAGATGTCGGCCCCGGCATCGCCGCTGGGCGGCGGCGGGGCGGCCGCCGCAGGTTCCGGGCCTGCCGGCGGGGCCGCGGCCGGCTCCGGGGCGGCAGCGGGCACGCTCTCCGCCCCACCCCCACCTTGGAGGCGGCCGGTGATGTCGCGCAGGCGGGCCTCGGTGTCCTGCATCCGGCGCAGCAGCTCGTCGCGCATCCTGCCGACGGTGCTTTCGACGATTGCAGAGATTCGCGAGTCGAGGTCGGAGCTGGAATCGTTCGACGACATCTTCTCTCCTGTCCGGCCGGGCCGGGCCGGCAAACACTTCTGATTCGGTTTGATTATTCTGGAGCCGCGCGGGGGTGTCAAGCACGCGGTCAGCGAAAACCCTTGCAGTTATTAGGGTTTAGCGCGCGCCACCACCCGAAAGGGCTGCTTGCGGGGTGGGGCGCCGGCAGCGGGCTGTGGTAACTTCTCGATCTGCGGACGAACTTGTGGTCAAGGGAGGCGAGAAGATGCATTGGACGCGCAGCGCGATAGTGGCATGTCTGATTGCCCTGGTGGCGATCTCCTGTGGCGGCGGCTCCGGGCCGTCGGAGCTCGAGTTGGAGCAGGCGGCCGAGTGGGCTTCCTTGCAGGAGGCCAAGCAGGCTTTGGACGGGCAGCGTCAGCAGTTGGCCGACATGCGCCAGCAGATGGCCGCGGCGCCCGAGGAGGCGGAGGGTGAAGAGGGCGCCGAGGCCGACGGCGAGCCGATGCCGGTGGCGGCCGACATCGAAGCCCTCGAGAACGAGATCGCGGTGGCGGCCGAGGAGTTCGGCGGCCGGCTGGTGAGCTTTCTCAACAACGACCCGATGATCGAGGGCGAGCCGCCGACCGAGCGTCAGCTGGCGGCCCTGCACATGAAGAGCGAGGAGGACATCGCCCTCGCCCGGGAGTGGATCGACAAGGGCGGTGACTACAAGCGGGCGATCGACATCTACACCAACGCCCTGCGCTTCGACCCCGACAACGAGGCAGTCAAGCAGGCGCTGACCGAGGCCGAGGACAAGCGCTACATGAGCGAGGAGCGGTTCGCGGCGGCCAAGAAGGGCATGACCGAGGCCGAGGTGCGTGCCGCGCTGGGCCAGGTGAATCTGCACAACATCAAGCCGTTCCCCGAGCGCAAGGTCGTCGCCTGGTTCTACCCGACGGCCGAGGGCGGCGCGGCGGCGGCGGTCTGGTTCAAAGAAGAGAAGGAAGGCGCCAAGAAGGTCTACCGCCTCAACTTCGAAGAGGTGAAGCCCAAGGAGAATGAGGCCGCGGGCTAGCCAAGCGCGGTCTGCCGGCCTTGACTGGCCGCACCGGATCGGGCAG
Source organism: Thermoanaerobaculia bacterium (assembly GCA_963781065.1). Classification (GTDB taxonomy): domain Bacteria; phylum Acidobacteriota; class Thermoanaerobaculia; order Multivoradales; family JAHEKO01; genus CALZJC01. The sequence continues at coordinate 797,458 of CAWAET010000004.1, forward strand.
ACTTCGCCGGTCGGCCCAGCGGCCGCGGCTGTTCAAATCCCCCAAATAGAAGGCAGGTGAGAGAGATTTGCCCTTAGTGCACGTACGTGAAGACGAGAGCTTCGAGAACGCCATGCGGCGTTTCAAGCGCAAGTGTGAGAAGTCGGGAGTGCTGACCGAGCTCAAGAAGCGTCAGCATTTCGAGAAGCCCTCGGTGAAGCGCAAGCGCAAGCAGATCCAGGCACGCAAGAAGATGCTGCGCAAGCTGACCGAGGATCGGCGCGCCGGGCTGGCCTAGGGCCGCCGACGCAACCCGAGCGACACCACGGGCGGGGCCACGGGCCTCGCCCGTTTTGCGTACGGTGCTCGCCAGCCCTCGGACCCGATGAGCGGTAAGCCGAAAGCGGTCGCCTCGACCGCCACGTTCGAGGCGCTGGACCTGCCCAAGCTGCTGGCCATGCTGGCCGGCCAGGCGGCGACCGACCTGGGCCGGCAGCGGCTGCTCGATCTGCGCCCGCTGGCGGACGCCGCAGCCCTGGCGGAGCGACGCCGGCGCTACGCCGAGGCCGCCGAGCTGCTCGGCGAGGGCGCCCTGGTGCCGAGCTTCGAGGAGCCGCTGGCCGAGCTCCTCGACGAGCTCGACGGCGAGCGCTGCGAGCTCGGCGGCGCCGAGCTGGTCACCCTCGCGGCCGCCGTCCGGGCGGCCGTCGCGGCGGCCCGCCGACCCCAGGCCGGGCTGCTGGCGGAGGAGGCGCGCGAGCTGCCCGACCTCGAGCCGTGGCAGCGGCGGGTGAAGAAGGCCCTCGACAGCCGCGGCGGCGTGCGCGACGACGCCTCGCCCGAGCTGCGCCGGCTGCGCCGGCGCGTTCAGGGTCTGCGCGAGAGCCTCTATGGCGAGCTGCAGCAGACGGCCGCCGCCAGCCGCGAGCTGCTCAGCGAGGAGACCATCCCGCTGCACGAGGGCCGGCTGGTGCTGTTGCTCCAAGCCGGCGCCAGGGGGCGGCTGCCGGGCCTGGTCCACGCCCGCTCGGCCACTGGCCGCAGCCTCTACTTCGAGCCGCTGGCGGCGGTCGAGGGCAACAACCGGCTGCAGGAGACGGTCTTCGAGGAGCTCGCCGAACGGCAGCGGATCCTCAACGACCTCATCGCCGAGGCGCGCCGGCAGGCCGAGGCGTTCCGCCGGGTGTTCGGTTTTCTCGGCCGGCTCGACGCGCTGCAGGCCGCCTGGCGCTACGCCGGCGCCGCCGACGGCCGGCTGGCCGAGGTCTGCGGCGAGGGCGAGATGCGGCTTGTCGGAGTCCATCACCCCCTGCTCGAGCCGCGGCTGGCGGCGCTGCGTCTGGCGACCCTCGGCGAGGAGGGCCATACCGGCCGCTCGGTGCCGGTGGATCTGGAGCTGCCCGCCGATCGGCGGCTGGTAGTGGTCACCGGGCCCAACGCCGGCGGCAAGACGGTGACCCTGAAGACCGTCGGGCTGACCGTTCTCGCCCACCAGTGCGGTCTGCCGGTCCTGGTGGCGGCCGGGACCCGCCTGCCGGTGCTGCGCCGGGTGACGGCCGCGGTCGGCGACGAGCAGGACATGCTGCGCAACCGCTCGACCTTCAGCGGCCGCCTGCAGCGGCTGGCCGAGGTCTGGGAGGCAGCGGGTCCCGGCAGCCTGGTGCTGGTCGACGAGCTGGGCTCGGGCACCGACCCGGAGGAGGGGGCGGCGCTGGCGATCGCGCTGCTCGAGGCGCTGCTGGAGCAGGGCGCCCTAGCCCTGCTGACCACCCATCTGACGCCCCTGGCGGCGGCGGCGCTCGAGCGCGACGGGGCCTGGTGCGCCGCCATGGAGTTCGACCCCGAGAGCGGCGAGCCCACTTTCCGGCTGCGGCCGGGAGCGCCGGGCGGCAGCCAAGCGCTCTCTCTGGCCCGCCGCCTCGGCCTGCCGGCGGCGTGGCTGGACCGGGCCGAAGAGCTGCTGGGCGCCGAGCACCGGGACCTGCGCCGGCTGCTGGCCGAGGTCGAGTCGGTGCGGGCCGAGTTGGCCGCCGCCGAGAGCCTGGCGCGCCGTGAGGTGGACCGGCTGGCCGCCGAGGGCCGCCGGCTGGACGAAGAGCGCCAGGCGTTGGCCGACGAGCGCAAGAGCCTGGGGCGGCGGCTGCGGGCCGAGCTCGAGACGTTCGAGCGCAAGGTCCGGGCCGAGTTGCGCGACGAGCTCGACGCCATGCGCGAGGCGGTGGACGGCGGCCGCCGCAAGGGACTGGTCAGCGGGGCCGCCGAGCGCCTGTTCGCCGACGCGCCGGTGATCGAAGAGCCGCCCGCCCCGACGTCGGGCCCGCCGCGGCTGGGCGCTTTGGTGCGGCACCGGGGCCTGGGGTGGCAGGGCACGTTGCAGAAGATGTCGGGAGGGGCGGTCGAGGTGGCGGTGGGCGGCAAGCGGCTGCGCTGCGAGCTCGGCGAGCTCGAGGCGATCGGCGACGGGGCGGAGCCGCGCCCGCGGCAGACCGCTGCCGTCGTCACGCCGGACGCCGCGCCGCCGCCGGCCGAGCTGAAGCTCATCGGCCTGCGGGTCGAGCCCGCGCTGGACGAGCTCGATGCCTACCTGGACCGGGCGCTGCTGGCGGCGCTGCCCGAGGTGCGCGTGATTCACGGCCACGGCTCGGGCCGGCTGCGCGAGGCGGTCCGCGAGCATCTGCGCCGGCACCCGGCGGTGGCCGCGCACCGCCCCGGCCGGCGCGACGAGGGCGGCAACGGCGCCACCGTTGTCACCCTCGCCGGGTAGCCGGCCAGCCGGCCCGCGCGGGCGCTCGGTCAGGCGGCCGGCTCCTCCGTCTCCGGCTTCTTCTCCTTCTGCAGGCGGAAGTTGATGGTGATGTTGTAGAGCACGCTCACCGGCTTGCCGTTGTGCAGGGCGGGCTCGAACTCCCATCTCTCGACCGTCTCGATAGCGGACTCGGTGAGTCCGTAGGGCAGGCCCTTGAGGACGTCGATCTCGGTGACCTCGCCGGTCTCGTCGATGACCAGGCGCAGGATCACCAGCCCCTGGATACGCTCCTTGCGGGCGGGCTCGGTATAGCGGGGCGGCTCCTTGTGAGTCGCCCGCGGCGCGGTCACGCTCGTGCCGTCGACGGTCATCAGATCGTCGCGCCAGGCGTACTTCAGGCCGCGGTGACGGACGCTCTCTTGCGACACCCGATCGACCTCCACCACCAGGAACAGGAAGGGGGCCTCGGGCCCGTTCGTGGTGCTGACGATGGCGCGCTCGCCCAGCTTGGCGGTCACCGTCGGACCGGCGAGCCAGGAGCCGTCGCGGCGGATCTCCACGCCGGTGGCCACGCTGTCGTCCGCCTCGGGCTGGACGTCGAAGCGCACCTCGAAGCCGACTCCGTCGTGGGCGTAGAGGCTGTTCGACTGTCCGCCCGTGACCGGCAGGACCAGGGCCTGGCGGATGACCTCGCTCAAGCCCTCGAGGGCGAACAACTCGCGGATCTCCTCGGTCTCCTTGCCGGGCTCCCATTCGGCGAGCTGGGTGGCGAGCTCCTCGGCGCTACGCGCCTCGCCGGCGATCGGCACCCGGGAGGCGTCGCGGCCGCCCACCAGCAGGGCGTGGCGCAGCAGCAGGACATCGCCGTCCGTGGATTCGCTCCCGGCAGCCGCCACGGCGGGCAGCAGGACCAGGGCCAGAGTCACGTGGATCAAGGTCTTCTTCATGAGCCGTCTCCTTCTGGGTGTGGACTCAGCGTGCGCCCTTCGCGACGTCGGGTCGGATGACGATGTAGAGCCTGGTGCCCGAGCTGAGCTGGTGGACGATCGTCTGCGGGGCGCTCTCGCTCGCCAGTGGCGGTGTCGAGACCGGCTGGCTCGAGCGGTCGACGGCCAGCGCCACGACGAGGGCGATCGCGGCCAGCGCGGCGCCGGCGGTCACGAGCCGCCGGAACGGCCGGCGCCGGCGATCGGGCAGGTGGGCGAGGACCCTTCTCCGCGCCGTTTGCGGCGACAGCGAGCCCGGGCGCTCGGCCCAATGACGCAGCTCGCCGGTCAGCTGTTCGAGGCGCTTCTCCCTCATCGACGCCATTCCTTCAGCTCGTCGCGCAGGCGGGCCATCGCGCGGTGGCGGTGCACCCGCGCGGTCGCCGGCAGGATGCCCAGTATCGCCGCGGCCTCGGTTGCCGAATGGCCCTCTACCAGCGTCAGGTAGACCACCGCTCGCTGGCGCGGCGCCAGGCGGCGAAGCACCCGCACCACGTCGATGCGCTCGACCGGCGATGGGGCCGGAACCACCGGCACGCTCTCGGCCGGCAGCCGTCGCCGGCGGCTGTGGGCGAGACAGCGCCGGGCGACGATTCGGCGGATCCATGGCGGGAACTTCTCCGCCCGCCGCAACGTGCCGAGTCGGGACCAGGCGTGCACCAGCGCCTCCTGCACCAGATCCTCGGCCTCGTCGTCGCCGGCCAGGATCGTCCGCGCCAGCGCCACGAGCTGCGGCCACATCATCTCGACCAGCTCACCGTAGGCCTCTCGATCGCCCTTTCGGGCGCGGCCGACCAACTCGACCGTGCGGGTCGCTGTCGCCTCGGCTTCGCTTGGCATGGCTCCTTCCGGACAGGCTCGTCACACTGTATAGAGGGCGCGCGGCCGGCGAAACGTTTACCTGGCGCCGGTATATCCTTCCGTGTTCGGTAGCCCCGATGGCCCTGCGCAACGTCCAGCTGACCCCCGAGCTCGTGCAGGCGGTGCGGGACGCGGTCGATATCGTCGACATCGCCGGCGACTACACCAAGCTGCGCAAGGCGGGCCGGCGGCACGGCGGGCTATGCCCGTTGCACAAGGAGAAGACCCCCTCGTTCAGCGTCGATCCGGGGCAGGGGCTGTTCTACTGCTTCGGCTGCGGCCAGGGTGGCGACGCGATCCGCCTGCACATGCTGCTCTCGGGGGACGACTTCCCGGCCGCCGTGGAGGCCCTGGCGCGGCGCTACGGCGTGCCGCTGCCCAAGCGGCGGAGCGGCGGCGGCGCCGCCGCCGGACCGGACCTCGAGCCGGCGCTCGAGGCGGCGGCCGAGTTCTTTACCGCCGAGCTGAAGCGTCAGGCCAAGCCGCGCCGCTATCTGGAGGAGCGCCAGATCCCGGCCGAGTTGATCGAGGAGTTCGGCCTCGGCTACGCCCCGGCCGGCTGGCAGAACCTGCTCGAGGCGCTGCGGTCGCGGATCCCGCAGGCCGAGCTGGAAGCGGCCGGCCTGGTCGGCCTGTCGAGCAAGAGCGGCAAGCCCTACGATCGGTTTCGCGACCGGCTGGTCTTTCCCATCCGCTCGGCCGCCGGCAGGCTGCTGGGCTTCGGCGGCAGGGCGCTGGACGACGATCCGGCCAAATACGTCAACACCGCCGAGACCGCGGGTTTTCACAAAGGCCGCCTGCTCTACGGTCTCGATCGCGCCCGGCGAGCGATCCGCGAGGCCGGCCGGCTGCTGCTGGTGGAGGGCTACTTCGACGTGCTGGGGGCGGTGGCCTCGGGCGTCGACTGGGTGGCGGCCAGCATGGGCACCGCGCTGACCCCGGACCAGGCGCGGCTGGCGTCGCGCTACGTCGACGAGGTGGTCGTCGGCTACGACGGCGACGAAGCCGGTGAGCGGGCCGCCCAACGGATCTTGCCGGACCTGCTGCGCCAGGGCCTCACCATCCGCCGTGCCCGGTTCGGGGCCGGCCACGATCCCGACTCGCTGCGCCTGGAAAGCGGCGCCGAGGCGGTGGCGGCGGCGGTCGAGCAGGCTCCGGATGCGGTGGCGTTGGAGATCGACCGGCTGTCGCCGCCCGAGACGGTGAGCGATCCGCGGCAGGTGGCGGCGGCCGCCGCCGCCATCGGCGAGCTGCTCGGCAGCATCCCCGACGCCGTGTTGCGTTTCGGTTACGGACGGCGGGCCGCGGCCCGGCTGCAGGTGCCGGAAGAGCTGCTGTTGCGTCGGGCTTCGGCGCCGCGCGACGCCGGGGCTCCGCCTCGACGCGACGCCGAGTCGGCGCCCCGACGCGAGCCCGGTTTGGTGCGCTCGGTCGAGGAAAGGGCCCTGCAACTGCTGCTCACTGCCTCCGGACCGCCGCCGCCAGCGAAGGGGTTGCCGCCGGTAGAGGCGTTCCACGACGACGCCCTGAGGAATATTTTCGCCGTCTTTTGCGCTCTACTGAGAGACGATTGTGGGGTTCGACCCGAACCCCAGCTGATCGTCGCCGGGCTGGGTGAGGACGACGGTGCTGTTGACCGGCTGGCGCGGCTTCTGTTAGAAGGTCCGTTCGCCTCTCCCGCGGGTGAGTTGGAGGAGGCATTCAAGCAGTTGAAACGTCGTTGGCTGCAGCAGCGTCAGCGCTCGCTGGCTTCCGAGATCGGCGAGGCGCAGCGGGCCGGCGACGAGGCACGTCTGAAGCGTCTACTGAGCGAAAAGACCGCCCTGAGTCGGGAGTTGCACCGCCGTCCCGAAAGCGGCGGCTAGTTTCGTATTGCGTTGAGCCGTGCCGCCGGCCGAGCGGCCGCCGACCCAGAACCCCGGGGAGCCGAAATTGACCACCGCTACCAAGAAACTCGTCGAAGAGAAGATCCCGGCCGTCAAGCAGCTGATCGAGCTGGGCCGCGAGAAGGGCTACCTGCTCTACGACGAGATCTACGACATCCTGCCCGACGAGATCACGGCCCTGCCGGACGAGCTGGACGAGATCTATCTGCGCTTCGACGAGCTCGGCATCGCGTTCATCGACCGGCCCGGGAGCTATCGCAGCCGCGAGGCCGTCGAGGACATGGTGATCGGCTTCGACAAGCCCGGCGGCGAGGAGACCGCCGACTTCACCCTTCATGCCCAGGAGAAGACCAACGACCCGGTGCGCATGTACCTGCGCGAGATGGGCACCGTGCCGCTGCTCGACCGCGAGGGCGAGGTGGAGATCGCCCAGCGCATCGAGCAGGGCGAGTGGCTGGTCTACGAGGCGCTGTGCGAGAACCCGGTGGTTCTCCGGGAGCTGCTGCGGCTCAACGAGCTGGCCGAGAAGGACGACCGGGTCCTGCGCGAGCTGCTCGACAGCGATCCCGACGAGCCGCTGGATCCCAAGGCGGCGCAGCGCATCAAGGGCAACCTCAAGGTCTTCGACCAGATCGGCAAGCACGACACCAAGATCCGCACTCTGCGCAAGCGCCAGAAGCGCTACTCCAAGACCGGCGACCGGTTCCAGCAGATCGAGCGCGAGATCGACCGGGTGGTCGCCAAGATCGCCAAGGACATCCGCTCGATCGACTTCTCGCTGCAGAGCCGCGATCGGCTGGTGCGGTTCCTGCACGATCTCGACAGCCAGTACACGCGCCTCGAGCGCGACATCCGCCGGGCCAAGATCGCCCTCGATCGCGAGACCTCGAAAGAGATCAAGGCGTTGCACCGGCGGCGGATCGACAAGTACCGCCGGCGGATCAAGGACCTCGAGGCCCGCTACGGCACGACGCGCTCGCAGGTCGCCGCCACGATCCAGAAGATCCGCCGCGGCGAGGCGGTCTGCGAGGGCGCCAAGCAGGAGCTGATCGTCGCCAACCTGCGGCTGGTGGTGTCGATCGCCAAGAAGTACACCAACCGCGGCCTGCAGTTCCTGGACCTGATCCAGGAGGGCAACATCGGCCTGATGAAGGCGGTGGAGAAGTTCGAGTACCGGCGCGGCTACAAGTTCTCGACCTACGCCACCTGGTGGATCCGGCAGGCGATCACCCGCGCCATCGCCGACCAGGCGCGCACGATCCGCATCCCGGTGCACATGATCGAGACGATCAACAAGCTGATCCGCACCAGCCGCTCGCTGGTGCAGGAGCTGGGCCGCGAGCCGACCGCCGAGGAGATCGGCCAGCGCATGGACCTGCCGGCCTCGAAGGTGCGCAAGATCCTGAAGATCGCCCAGGAGCCGATCTCGCTCGAGACGCCGATCGGCGAGGAGGAGGACTCGCATCTGGGCGACTTCATCGAGGACAAGAACGCCGTCTCGCCGGTCGAGTCGGTGATCTCGACGCAACCTGACGCGAGCAGACCGGCCGGGTGCTGAAGACCCTGACGCCGCGCGAGGAGCAGGTGCTGCGGATGCGCTTCGGCGTCGGCGACGGCTCCGAGCACACGCTCGAGGAGGTCGGGCAGTCGTTCAACGTGACCCGCGAGCGGATCCGCCAGATCGAGTCCAAGGCGCTGCGCAAGCTGCGCCACCCCAGCCGCGCCGCCCAGCTGCGACCTTTCCTCGACACGGGCGCCAGTTGATATCATCCACCGCGTAGTCGGACCCGTTCCTGGGTAGCTCAGTGGTAGAGCGGTCGGCTGTTAACCGATTGGTCGGGGGTTCGAATCCCTCCCCAGGAGCCATTTTCCCCTCTGCCTAGCCGCCTCCCGCCGCCTGCCGCGAAGCTCTCGCCCCCGCCGACCCGAGGCAGCTTCCGGACCCCTCGATGTTGCTGCGCGCCGTAGATCACGGGCCGGTTCGCGAGTTGCGGCTCGATCGCCCGCCGGCCAACGCGCTGTCGCCCGACCTGGTTGCGGCGATCGCCGCCGCTCTGCGGGCGGCGCCCGTCGACGGGGCCGAGGCGCTGGTGCTGTCGGGCGCCCCGGGGATGTTCTCGGCCGGGCTCGACGTGCCCTACCTGCTGACCCTGGATCGCGGCGGCATTGCCGCCGCGTGGACCGGCTTCTACGATCTGCTGCAGGCACTGGCCGACTCGCCGGTGCCGATCGCGGCGGCGATCACCGGCCACAGCCCGGCTGGCGGCGCGGTGCTGGCCATTTGCTGCGACCGCCGGGTGATGGCCGAGGGCCGGTTCGCCATCGGGCTCAACGAGGTCCAGGTGGGCATTCCCCTGCCGCCGGCGCTGCTTGCCGCGCTGCAACGGGTGGTCGGCCGGCGGAGCGCGGAACGGCTGGCGGTGGCGGGCGAGATGGTCTCCCCCGAGGAGGCCCTGCGGGTCGGCCTGGTGGACGAATTGGCGCCTCCCGACGAGGTGGTCGAGCGCGCCCTGGAGTGGTGCCGCAGGCTCCTGGCGCTGCCGCGCGGGCCGATGCTCAGGACTCGCGAGCGGGCTCGCCACGATCTGCGCGAACTGATGCGGGCCGGCGACGAGCGCGAGATCGAGGGCCTGGTGGACGACTGGTTCGGCGAGGAGACCCAGGCGGCGCTGACCGCCATGGTGGAACGGCTGAAGGCGAAGCGGGCCTCAGCCCGCGCAAAGGGAGACCGGCGATGAGCGACCTGGCGGACAGGACCTGCACCCCCTGCCGCGGCGGCGTGCCGCCGCTCGCGGGCGAGGAGTTGGACCGGCTGGCCAAGGATCTCGGCGGCGGCTGGCGGGTGGTCGACGGCCACCACCTGGAGAAGGAGTACCGCTTTCCGGACTTCCGCCAGGCGCTCGACTTCACCAACCGCATCGGCGAACTGGCCGAGGCAGTGAACCACCATCCGAACATCTTCCTCACCTGGGGCAAGGTGCGGGTCGAGCTCTGGACGCACAAGATCGACGGCCTCAACGAGGCCGATTTCGTCTGGGCCGCAAAGGCCGACCGGCTGGCCCCGTGAGGGCGGCCATCGCGTAGGGCGGCGCGCCGCCGCGGATGAAGGTATCGACCGGGGTCTATTTGAAAGGCGCTCGGAAGGGGCGGTAGAGTTGCGTCTTAAGCCCCAAGGCCGCGCGGTCCCACTCGCCCGGCTGCCAGTGCCACCGCCCTGTAACGGGACGGCCGTCGCGTTGAGGCGCGAGCTGTTCAACATTACGAATGCGGGCCTTCGACCGTCGGAGCCCCTCGCGATTGCAAGACCACAAGTCCGCCCACCTGGGAGAAGAACGAGATGAACGAAGCCAGAAGCCACCTGCGCCGCCTGCCGGCCCTCCTGCTGTGCTCCCTGCTCACCGTGGCCGGTGGAGGCGCCCTCGGCGCCTCCGACCTGGTCATCACCGGCGTCGTTGACGGCCCCCTGACCGGCGGCGTGCCCAAGGCGGTCGAGCTGTGCGTCACCGCAGACATCGCCGACCTGGGCATCTACGGTGTCGGCTCGGCCAGCAACGGCGGCGGCAGCGACGGCGAGGAGTTCACCTTCCCCGCCGGGCCGGTGAGCGCCGGCACCTTCCTCTATGTGGCCTCCGAAGCCACCGGCTTCTCGAGCTTCTTCGGCTTCGCTCCGCAGTACACCAGCGGCGCCATGGCGATCAACGGCGACGACGCCATCGAGCTGTTCATGTCCGGCGGCGTGGTGGACGTCTTCGGCGAGATTACCCACAGCGGCGCCGGGGCCTGGGCCTACACCGACGGCTGGGCCTACCGCGCTGACGGCACCGGTCCCGACGGCACCGCCTTCACCATCGCCAACTGGTCGTTCAGCGGCATCAACGCGCTGGACGGCGAGACCACCAACGCCACCGCGGCGACGCCCTTCCCGCTCGGCGCCTACTCGGCGTGCGAGCTGCCGGAGCCGGTGCCCGACCTGCTGCTCTCCGAGATCGTCGTCACCCCGACGGGCGGCGAGTTCGTCGAGATCTACAACCCGACGGCGGCGAGCGTCGATCTCTCCGACGTCTACCTGACCGACGCCACCTTCGCCGGCGGCGGCACTTACTACTACAACATCGTCACCGGCACGAACGCCGGCGGCGGCGGCTTTGGCGACTTCCACGCGCGCTTCCCGGACGGCGCCTCGATCGCCCCGGGTGAGTTCCAGACGATCGCGATGGCCGGCTCGGACGCCTACGTCGCCGAGTACGGCTTCGCCCCGACCTACGAGCTCTTCGAGGACGGCGCCCCCGATGCAGTGCCCGACATGCGCGAGGCGCTGCCGGGCGCCATCGCCGGCCAGGGCGGCCTCTCCAACGCGGGCGAGGTGGTCGTCCTCTACACCTGGGACGGCGCCTCCGATCTGGTCCAGGACATCGACTACGCGGTCTGGGGCGACAAAGCCGAGGCGGTCGACAAGACCGGCGTCTCGATCGACGGCCCGGACGGCGACGCCGTGGCCACTGCCTATCTCGCCGACACCGCGATTCCGATCCAGGACGTGGTCGCCCCCGGCTCGCATTCCAACGGCGACTCGTTCCAGCGGATCGACTTCACCGAGGGCGCCGAGACCCAGACCGGCGGCAACGGCGTCACCGGCAGCGACGAGACGTCCGAGGACCTGTCGGTCACCTGGGAGACGGCGCCGGCGACGCCGGGCGGCCCGCCGGTGGTGGCCTTCGACTGGGTGATCAACGAGATCAGCGCCGATCCGGACGCGACCGCCGGCGACGCCAACGGCGACGGCACGGTCAACACCAGCCAGGACGAGTTCGTCGAAGTCATCAACGTCAGCGGCGCCGCCGTCGACATCTCGAACTGGACCCTGTCCGACGCGGTCGGCGTGCGCCATACCTTCCCCGCCGGGACCGTGATCCCCGACCAGTGCGGCTTTGTCGTCTTTGGCGGCGGCACGCCCACAGGCAGCTTCGGCAACATGACCGTCCAGACCGCCTCGAGCGGCTTCCTGGGTTTCAACAACTCCGGCGACGCCGTCTTCCTCAACAACGGCTCGAGCGACGTCGCCATGGCCAGCTACGGCTCCGAGGGCGGCGACAACCAGTCCTTGACGCTCGACCCGGACATCACCGGCGCCGCCTTCGTCAAGCACACCGTGGCCACCGGCTCGGGCGGCGCACTGTTCTCGCCCGGCACCCGGATCGACGGCAGCAACTTCTCGGGCTGTCCGACTCCGTGGGTGATCAACGAGATCCACGCCGACCCCGATGCGGCGGCCGGCGACGCCAACGGCGACGGCACCACCAGCACGACGCAGGACGAGTTCGTCGAGATCGTCAACAACTCCGGCGCCGACGTCGACATTTCGGGCTGGACGCTCTCCGACGCCGTCACGGTGCGCCATGTCTTCCCGGCCGGCTCGGTGGTCCTCGAGGGCTGCTCGGTGGTGGTCTTCGGCGGCGGCGGGCCCACCGGAGCCTTCGGCAACAGCCTGGTGCAGACCTCCTCGGGCGGTTCCCTGGGGCTCAACAACACCGGTGACAACCTGACCCTCTCCGACGGCTCGAGCGACCAGTCGATGGCGAGCTACGGCGGGGAGGGCGGCGACAACCAGTCGCTGACCCTCGACCCGGACATCTTCGGCGCCCTGCCCCGCGTCAAGCACAGCGTCGCCACCGGCTCGGGCGGCGCGCTCTTCTCGCCCGGGACGAAGATCGACGGCACCCAGTTCGACGGCTGCCCGGTCGCGGCCGAGATCTACGAGATCCAGGGCGACGGCGCTACGAGCCCGCTCGAGGGCAAGCTGGTCTCGACCGACGCCGACGTGGTGACGGCGCTGGCGCCGGACGGCTTCTTCATGCAGACGCCGGCGGCCGACAGCGACTTCGACGTCGACACCTCCGACGGCATCTTCGTCTTTACCGGCGGCGCGCCGACCGACGATCTGGGTACGCCGCTGGCGGTAGGCGACCTGGTGGACGTCGTCGGCAACGTACAGGAGTTCTTCGACTTCACCGAGATCGGCTTCGGGTCGAGCATCACGCTGGTTGGCGCCGGCGCGGTGCCCGCGGCGGTGGCTTTCGACGCCACCGTGCCGACGCCCGACCCGCTGACGCCGAGCTGCGCCATCGAGTTCGAGTGTTACGAGGGCATGCTGGTGGAGATCGCCGAGGGCACGGTGACCGGGCCCAACCAGCGCTTCAACCCGGACCCGGTCGCCGAGGTGCACATCGTGGCCAGCGCCAACCGCGCCTTCCGCGAGCCGGGCATCGAGTTCCCGGGCATCCCGGGTTTCCCCGAGTGGGACGGCAACCCGGAGGTCTTCGAGCTCGATCCCGACAAGCTGGGCCTGCCCAACCAGATCATCCCGGCGGGCTCGACCTTCGCCGCCACCGGCGTGATCGGCTTCGAGTTCGGCGGCTACGAGCTCTGGCCGACCTCGCTCGACGTCACTCCGGCGCCGCTGCCGGTGGCCGTGCGGGCGCGTGAGCCCGGCGAGTTCACCGTCGGCACGCTCAATGTGTTCCGGCTGTTCGACGACGTCGACGATCCGCCGTCGATGGCCGCCGACGGGCGGCTGCGTGACGACTTCGTGGTCTCGACCGCCGAGTACATGCGGCGGCTGGCCAAGTTCTCGGCCCATATCCGCGAGGTGCTCGACTCGCCCGACGTCCTGGCGGTGCAGGAGGCCGAGAAGCCTCGGCGTGCTCCAGGATCTGGCGGCGCTGATCGAGCTGGAGGATCCCTCGGTCGTCTACACCGCCTACCTCGAGTCGAGGGCAACGACGTCGGCACGATCGACGTCGGCTACCTGGTGCGCGACACCGTCCAGGTGGACGCGGTGACCCAGCTCGACAAGGAAGAGACCTACATCAACCCGACCAACGGCGAGGCGGAGATCCTCCACGACCGGCCGCCGCTGCTGCTCGAGGCTCGCTATCTCTGCGAGTGCGACACGAGCTTCGACGGCGCCGATGATGGCGATTCGGACAGCGGTGGCGATTCGGACAGCAACCACGACTCCGACAGCGACAGCGACAGCGACAGCGACTCCGACAGCGACAGCGACTCGGACGGCGGAGTCGGGTGCGAGCCGGGGCCCGGCTACGCCCTCAAGGTGATCGCCCTCCACAACCGGTCGCTCGGCGGCATCGAGGATGCCGACGGGCGGGTGCGCAGCAAGCGGTACGCCCAGGCTCAGTCGGTGGCGACCCGCGTCCAGGAGCTGCAGGACGCCGACCCGGCGGTCCGCCTGGTGGTTCTCGGCGACTTCAACGCCTTCGAGTTCACCGACGGCTACGTCGACGTCACCGGCCAGATCGCCGGCGACTTCACGCCGGACGACAACTTGATCTGCGACACCGAGTCCTGCGACGACCTGGTGGACCCGGACCTCACCAAGCAGGTGCCAGCCCTCGAGGCAGCCGAGCGCTACTCGTTCATCTTCCGGGGCAGCGCCCAGTCGCTCGACCAGGCCCTGACCTCGGAGGGGCTGGATCCGCTCATCGCGGGCGCCGAGTTCGGCCGCGGCAACTCCGACGCCGCCGTCGACCTCATCAACGACCCCACGACCGTGCTGCGCTCGTCGGATCACGACGGCCTGGTGCTCTACCTCGACAGCGAGTGCCCGCGCGGCAAGAAGGCCGTCGCGGCCGAGAGCCTCGCCGCCCTCGGCTCGACCGGTGACTCCAAGACCGACAAGCGGATCGCCAAGGCGATCGACAGCATCGTCGACAGCCTGGACTCCACCTTGTGGCTGGACGGGCGCCACCTGTCGGGCAAGGGCAACAAGGTCTTCTCGGAGGAGAAGAAGGCGGTAAAGGAGCTGACCAAGGCGCTCGACGGCGGCGTCGATCCGGAGGTCGAGGAGGTCCTCGCCGCCGCGGTCGGTGCCCTGCTATCGGCTGATGAGATCCTCGCGCGGGTGGCGATCGACGATGCCTTCGAGGCGCTCGACGACGCCGGCTGCTTCGATCCGGGGGCCGGGGAGGAGTGCGAGGAGGCGGTCGAGGAGCTGGTCAAGGCTCAGGCGAAGTACGCCGACGCCCTGGACGAGATCGCCGAGGGAGACTTCGACAAGGCGATCGATCGCTTCAAGCAGGCTTGGGGGAAGGCTGGCGAGGCGGTGGAGGAGCTCGAGGACGACTAGGTAGGGCGAGCTCGAGCTTCGCGGCCGCTACAAGCCGCTGGGCTGCTCCCTCCGTGGCGATGGCTCGGCTCTTCTTGGGCGAGCGGTAGGGGTCACGGTCGGCCGGGCCGGCAGCTGCGCTGGCGTGGCCGCATGAAGGAGCGCCTGCGCTTTATTCGCCACTCCGGGACATCCCAGCGGCTTTTCGCTGCGGTGGAAGGCGGCGGGCGGCGCCTGGCGGCGCGCTATTCCGGGTCGTCTTCGCGGTTCGCCAGCTCGGGCGAGAAGGCCGGGATGCAGATGGCGTAGTACTCGGCTTCGTCGGCGAACGGGTTGGAGAAGTGGACCCGCACGCCGGGCTCGGTCCAGATGGCGTGGCCGGCCTCGAGGTCGATGGTTTCGCCCTCGACCTCCATCCGCATCCGGCCGCGCACCATCACCGTCAGCTCGCCGAACTCCGGCGCCTGCGGCGGCTCGCCCCAGCCGGGCGGCGCCACCATGTGGGCGAGGCTGAACTGTTCGGTGCCGGTGTTGACCCGGCCGAAGATCTCTTCGATGGTCTTGCCGCCGGGCACCGGGATTGTGGACGGCTCGGTGACGAGCTTGTATCCGGGCATTTGACGATTGTAGAGCAAGATCCGCTCCAAGCCGCCGAGGTGACGCTCCGCGGCGATGGCTCCCGCGCGTGGTGGCGTCGGGGGTCGGGGCGCAGCGATTCGGTGTGGTGGAGGTGGCGTTCGAGCTGTTGCGGCTGGCGCGGTCCGCTTTATTCGCCGCTCCGGTCACCTCGGCGGCTTTCCGCTCCCGTCGGTGTGCTCCGACGCAGGCCGGCGTCGGGGCCCGCTCTCGTCTGTGCACGTCCCCCCCGAAGCATGACCCCCAGCCCAAGACGTGGCCGCGACACCCCTTCCGTCTCGGGGAGGAGGGGATTCGACGGTCGACGGAGCCGAAGGCACGGACCACCGCAGGCCTCTGCCAGTAGCGAAAGGCCGCTGGGATGTCGACAAGTGGCGAATAAAGCGCAGGCGCGCTGACCTCGGAGACGGGCAGAGCCGCCCCCCAGGCAAGACGTGGCAGCGACACTCTGCCGCCACACGCCGAGCCATCGCCACCGGTCGACAGTCCCAGCGGCCGATAGCGAATCGAAGCCACGAGCGCCCAGCCACTCTCTACCCACCCCAGCCCGGCCATCGCCACCGCCCGA
The DNA here is from genome assembly GCA_963781065.1 of Thermoanaerobaculia bacterium. Classification (GTDB taxonomy): domain Bacteria; phylum Acidobacteriota; class Thermoanaerobaculia; order Multivoradales; family JAHEKO01; genus CALZJC01. The sequence continues at coordinate 813,242 of CAWAET010000004.1, forward strand.
CGCAATAATCCAACGTCCGCCCGCGGTTGGAACTACCAATGGACGTCGAGATCGTGCCCGGCCCCGACGTGGTGCCGACCAGGTACTGGCACCGGTTGGAGGACGGCCGCGTCCAGTGCGATCTGTGCTCGCGGTTCTGCAAGCTGCGCGAAGGCCAGCGCGGCCTGTGCTTCGTGCGCGGGCGGCTGGGGGGCGAGGTGGTGCTCACCACCTGGGGCCGCTCCAGCGGCTTCTGCGTCGACCCGATCGAGAAGAAGCCGCTCAACCACTTCCTGCCCGGCACTCCGGTGCTCTCCTTCGGCACCGCCGGCTGCAACCTGTTCTGCAAGTTCTGCCAGAACTGGGACATCTCGAAGTCGCGCGAGGTCGACACCTTGGCCGATCAGGCCTCGCCCGAAGTCATTGCGCGGGCGGCCGCGCGGCTCGGCTGCCGCAGCGTCGCCTTCACCTACAACGATCCGGTGATCTTCCTCGAGTACGCCGTCGACGTGGCGCGCGCTTGCCGCGCGGCGGGGATCTTCACCGTGGCGGTCACCGCCGGCGAGATCTGCCCCGAGCCGCGGCGCGACTTCTACCGCTGGATCGACGCCGCCAACGTCGACCTGAAGGCCTTCAGCGAGCGGTTCTACCGCCAGGTCTGCGGCGCCGAGCTGGCGCCGGTGCTCGACACGCTGAGCTATCTCAAGCACGAGACCGAGGTTTGGCTCGAGATCACCACCCTGCTGATCCCGGGCGAGAACGACTCCGACGAGGAGCTCGACGCCCTGACCCGCTGGGTGGTCGACGAGCTGGGGCCGGACGTGCCGCTGCACTTCACCGCCTTCCATCCCGACTTCAAGATGCTCAACCGTCCGCCGACGCCGCCCGGGACGCTGGAGCGGGCGCGCCGGATCGCCCGCCGCAACGGCGTGCGCTACGCCTACACCGGCAACGTCCACGACGAGGCCGGGGGCTCGACCCGCTGCCACAGCTGCGATGAGCTGCTCATCGGGCGGGACTGGTACCAGCTGACCGGCTGGGGGCTGACGCCCGAGGGCACCTGCACCAAGTGCGGCGAGCCGCTGCCAGGCCGGTTCGAGGCCCGGCCGGGCGACTGGGGCCCACGCCGCCAGCCGGTTCGCTTACGCGATTTCGCCGCCGCCGAGCGGTAGCCCACAACAAGACGAAGCCGCTGGGTTTGCGGCCCCGGCTTACCTAACGGAGCGACCCAGTACCGCTTCGGGCCGGCCGGCTTGGATCCGTGGGGCCTGGCCCTTGGGCGGGGAGCTGATCCTGCGCGCGCCGCTTTCGCTGCGTGCTCGGACACTCCCCGCCTGACGGGCCGGCCCCACGGCTCCCGGCCGGCCTCCGATCGTGGTGTCGCAGCCGGCCTCCGGAGGTGCCCTGCTGGGCGGCATGAGTAGCGGAAAGCCGCTGGGATGTCCCGGAGTGGCGAATAAAGCGCAGGCGCCCTTCTGCGCGGCCACGGCAACACGGCTACCCCGGTGGACCCGCCGTGCCCTCAACCCCTCGCCCACGACAAGCCGAGCCATCGCCACGTAGGGAGCAGCCCAGCGGCTTGTAGCGGCCACGAAGCGCGGGCGGTCTACGGGAAGATCCCCAGGTCCCCGTAGGTAGTCGCGATCTTGTCGATGGCGCAGATAAAGGCCGCGGTGCGCAGGTCGATCCGGTCGCCGAAGCGGTGCCGCACCTCCAGCAGCTGCTGGTAGGCGCTGGACATGGTCTCCTCGAGGCCGGAGAGCACCAGGTCCCTCTCGCTCGCGCCGCGGCTGAACTCGGCTACCTGGTCGGCATCCAGGCTCTTACCGGTCAGGGTCGCGACCGCGGAGAGGATGCGCCGGTTGGCCTGCTCCTCGAACCGCTTCTGCAGCCGGCCGAAGCGCAGGTGCGAGAGGTTCTTGACCCATTCGAAATAGGAGACCGTGACGCCGCCCGAGTTGAGGAACGTGTCCGGAAGGATCAGCACGCCCCGCTTGCTGAGGACATCGTTGGCGGCCAGGGTGAGCGGCCCGTTGGCGGCCTCGGCGAGGATCTTGCACCGCACCCGATCGGCGTTGGCGAGAGTGATCTGCCGCTCCAGGGCGGCCGGCACCAGGATGTCGCATTCGAGCTCCAGAGCGTCGGCCGAGCGAGCCAGGTTCTGGGCGCCCGGGAAGTCGAGGATCGATCCGGTCTCGCGGCGGTGGGCGACCACCTGCTCGAGATCCAGCCCCTTCGGGTTGGCGATGGCGCCTTCGTACTCGGCCAGGCCGATCAGCACCGCGCCGTCCTCCTGGAGGAACTTGGCGGTGTGGTAGCCGACGTTGCCCAGCCCCTGGATCACCGCCGTCTTGCCCGCGATGCCGGTCTGGAGCCCCAGCTTCCGCATGTCCTCGGCCACGTCACAGGCCTCGCGAATGCCGAAGTACACGCCGCGCCCGGTGGCCTCGGTGCGCCCCCGGATGCCGCCCTGGGCGACCGGCTTGCCGGTGACACAGGCCAGATAGTCGACCTCGCCGCCGCTCAACCCCATGTAGGTGTCGGCGATCCAGGCCATCTCCCGCGCGCCGGTGCCATAGTCGGGCGCCGGCACGTCGACGCCGGGGCCGATGAAGTTCTTCTTCTTGAGCTCGAAGGTGTAGCGCCGGGTGATGCGCTCGAGCTCGCCGACGCTGTACTTGCGACTGTCGATCCTGATCCCGCCCTTGGCGCCGCCAAAGGGGACGTCGACGATGGCGCACTTGAAGGTCATCAGCGCGGCCAGCGCCCGCACTTCGTCCTCCTCCACCATCAGGCTGTAGCGGATGCCGCCCTTGGTGGGCATGCGGTGATGGCTGTGCTCGGCGCGCCAGGCGTGGATCACCTCGATCTTGCCGTTGTCGCGCTTGAGCGGCAGGGCGACGTGGTAGACCGAAGTGCACTCGCGGATCTGGGAGAGCAGGGTCGGGTGGTGATCGGTGAGAGCCGCCGCGCGATCGAACGCGCTGGTGACCTCCTGCGAGAAGCTGCGCTCCTGGGTCTCTGTCATCTCCTGGCGTCCCCCTTGTGCGGCCCCCGCGGGCCGTCAACGCTTGATGCGGTCCCCTTCCTCCTCGACCGAGAGGATCCAGCCGACGATCTTGCCGGGCTGGATCTCTTTGGCCTCGTGCCAGAAGCGCCGATTGCGCATCCAGCGGCTGGAGCTGTCTTCCTCGGGGATCGCCATCGTGTCCTGGTGGATCTTCTCGAAGCGCGAGATCCAGCACGCGCAGTTGCTCTCGCGCAGGTCTATCCAGCCGTCGTGCACCCAGCCCTCCAGGCGCTGCGGCGTCACCTCGGCGCCGCAGGTATTGGCCGGCACGATTACCGACGGCCCGCGCAGCAGCTCGCCCGAGTCGAGCAGGATCGGCAGCCCGACGGCGAGCGCCTCGGCGGCGAGGCGCGGTCGCTCGTCGAGCAACGCGTGGAGTCTCGCGGTCACCGCGGCGGGAGTCGACTCGCGCACCGCGGTCATGGTGCCGAACGCCTCGCGCAACAGGTGCGCCTCGTAGAGCAGCTTGGAGTTGCGCGGCGGGCCGAGCATCTCGAAGGCGACGCTGCGGGTGTGGCCCTGGCTTTCGAGCTCGCCCAGCCGCTCGAGCGCCCAGTGGCGCATCAGGCCGGCGCGGTAGGTCGGGCCGAGGACCGCGTTGTCGAGCGCATTGATGACGTCGTGGCCGGTGTTGCCGCCCTCGATCTCGAAGATCAGGATGCGGGCGATCTCCTCCGGCGTGACGAACTCCATCTGCGCCGCGGTGGTCAGCAGGGCGAACTCCTCGAGGCTGAAGATGCCGTTCTCGCCGGTGTCGATGTAGGCGGTCTCGAGCACCTCGTCGGTCAGGTGGCCGGCCGACGGGTCGAGGGTGGAGAAGGTCTCGCCGATCGGCTGCGGCTTCGCGTCGACCAGGCGGAGAGCCTCGCCACGGCGCACGATCGGACCGTGGCCGACCTTCTTCCAGGCGATGGCGGCGGCCGGCTTGATCTCTTTGGTGATCGGCGCTCCCGGCGTGCGCGCCATGAGAAACAGCAGCATCGAGTGGGCGCCGGCGACGGCGCTCTTCGACAGCAGCACCCGGCTGGGCTTCTCCTCCGAATGGGTGTAGGGCACGTTGAGGCCCATGCCGCCGGTGCCGCTGGTGCCGATCTTGAAGTAGATGCGGGTGCCGGCGTCGATCATGCCGCGGTAGAGAATCTGGATGTGGCGGATCAGCCGGGGTATGTAGAGCGACTCCAGCAGGTCCTCGATGGCGGTGGCGGGCGGGGCGTCGGTCTTCTCCAACTGCTGGTAGAGCGCTTCGGCGGCATGAAACATGTCGCGGTAGGCGATCCCGGTGGCGGTGTTGACCGAGTCGACGACGATCTCCGGCCGCGACTCGTTGAGCAGCCGGTAGAGCAGGAAAGAGTCCAGCCGGTCGTCCCGGAGCACCGCCAGCTGCGCCGCGATGCGCTGGCGGCGCGGCGCCTTCTCGGCCAGGCCGAAGATGTCGCCCCAGGAGACCGACAGCCGGGTGTCGCCGGCTTCGGACGTCAAATCCCGGCGCGCCTGCTCGGACTCCTCCTGCCGCAGGCTGTGGATCTGGATCTCAGCCGGTTTGCGGATCAGCAGTTCACGGCAGATGGCGATGCCGACCAGCCCGTAGCCGCCCAGTACAAGGACCTTCTTTCCCTGGATGTCCATCGGTTGTCGAGAAGCGGCGGCCCCGGCCCGGGCCGCCCGGTCATTGTACCGCCTGTGGGGACCGCAGCCTGCCCGTTTCCGCTGAAGGTAGAATCCCAGCAGCGGTCTGGACCCGGTCCCGTTTGTCGGCAAGAGGTGCCCATGCCACCCGGTCCAGACAGTGACCGTCACTGAGGAGAGGACTCGAGATGGAGAATCTGGGTGTCCATATCAGCCGTCACGGTCTCGATCTGCACGGTGTGGAAAGCAGCGGCCGGGCCTACTGGAACTTGCCGCCGGCGCGCCTCTACGAAGAGGCGCTGAGTCGCGGCGAAGCGGTGCTGGCGGCCGAAGGGCCGCTCGTTGCGCACACCGGCCATCACACCGGCCGCTCGCCCAACGACCGCTTCATCGTGCGTGGCGACACCGAGGCCGAGACGGTCTGGTGGGGCGCGGTGAACCGCCCGATCCTGCGCTCGAGGTTCAACGCGCTGCGCGATCGCGTGCGCGCCCACATGAGCAGCCGCGACCTGTTTGTCTTCAACGGCTACGCCGGTGCCGACCCGGCGCATCAGATGCCGGTGCGGGTCGTCACCGAGCTGGCCTGGCACAGCCTGTTCGCCCGCAACATGTTCCGCCGCGAGCTCGACGGCGACAAGCTGGCGGCGTTCAAGCCGGACTTCACCGTTCTCTCGGCTCCCTCGTGCGTCGCCGACCCCGAGGTGCATGGAACCTCGAGCCCGACCTTCATCCTGGTCGACTTCGAGCAGCGCCAGGTGTTGATCGGCGGGTCCGCCTATGCCGGGGAGATCAAAAAGAGCATCTTCTCGGTGATGAACTACGAGATGCCGCAGCAGCGCGTCTTGCCGATGCACTGCAGCGCCAACTACGGCGCCAGCAGGGACGACGTGGCGCTGTTCTTCGGCTTGAGCGGCACCGGCAAGACCACGCTCTCGTCCGACCCCGAGCGCACCCTGATCGGCGACGACGAGCACGGCTGGGGCGCCGAGGGGGTGTTCAACTTCGAGGGCGGCTGCTACGCCAAGGTGATCAAGCTGTCGCCCGAGGGCGAGCCGGAGATCTTCGCCACCACGCGGCGGTTCGGCACCATCCTCGAGAACGTGGTCTACGATCCCGACAGCCGCCGGCTCGATCTGGACGACGACTCGCTGACCGAGAACACCCGCTCCAGCTATCCGCTCGAGATGTTGGATCGGGTGGACGTGGGCGGGGTCGCCGGCCATCCCCGGCACGTCGTTTTCCTGACCTGCGACGCTTTCGGGGTGCTGCCGCCGATCAGCCGGCTGAGCGAGGAGCAGGCGCTCTACCAGTTCCTCAGCGGCTACACCGCCAAGGTGGCGGGCACCGAGCGCGGCGTCACCGAGCCGAGCGCCACCTTCAGCACCTGCTTTGGGGCGCCGTTCATGCCGCGCCATCCCGGGGTCTACGCCGAGGCACTGGGCCGCCGGCTAAGCGAGCACGGCTCCCGCGCCTGGCTGATCAACACCGGCTGGACCGGAGGCCCTTACGGCGTCGGCAGCAGGCTCTCGCTGGGCCACACGCGGCGGATCGTGCACGCGGTCGTCGGCGGCGAGCTCGACGAGGCCGCCACCCGGGTCGACCCGGTGTTCGGGCTGGCGGTGCCGGTCCGGGTCGAAGGGGTGCCGGACGAGCTGCTGACGCCGCGGCAGACCTGGTCCGACCCGGCGGCCTACGACGACAAGGCGGCGCGGCTGGCCGGGATGTTCCGCGACAACTTCGAGCAGTTCGCCGACGGCGTCTCCGCCGAGGTGGCGGCGGCCGGGCCGGCGTAGAGGAGCGGCTTGGCCCGGCGGGGCGGCGTAAGAGATCCGTATGTCGCCGCGGGGCGGCGCCTCGAACCGCGGGGCCGAGTGCCGTGAACAAGAAAAAGGGAGGCCTCGGCCTCCCTGGATACGCGCTTCGCCGCGCCTCGACGCGGCCGGCCGGCCTCAGTCGCTGAGGACGAAGGTGACCTTCATGTTGACGCGATAGGCCGAGACCTCGCCGTCCGCGACGTCGACCTTCATCTCGCTGACCCAGGCACCGGTGATGTTCTTCAGGGTCTTGTGGGCCCGGGCGATGCCGACCTTGACGGCGTCATCGAAGCTGTTGGGGGAACTGGCGGAGATCTCGGAAACCTTGGCTACGGTCATGGGACGACTCCTTTCGGCCTTGCGGCCCAACACATTGGGTTGTGGGCGATTGCGCCTGGCGGCTACGGCCCCGCTGGCCTACCGAGTCTATCGCGTGCCGGCGGCCGCCGCCGCCGGAGGCTGCCGGCTTGGGCTAGGGCAGCGGCTCGGGGCGCGCCAGCAGGAAGCCCTGGGCGTAGTCGATGCCGATTCGCCGCACCGACTCGAGCGTCTCCTCGTCCTCGACGAACTCGGCGATCGTGCGCAGTCCCATGACGTCGCCGATCTCGTGGATCGAGGCCACCAGGGCGGTCTGGATCGGGTCGACGGTCATGTTGCGCACGAACTCGCCGTCGATCTTGAGGAAGTCGAGCGGCAGGCTGCGCAGGTAGCCGAGCGAGCTCAGCCCCTTGCCGAAGTCGTCGAGGATGAACCGGCAGCCCATGCTCCGGAGCGCCGAGAGGAATCGCTGGGCGCGCTTGAGGTCGGCGATGGCCGCGGTCTCGGTGATCTCGAAGAGGATCTGCCCGGGATCGACCCCGGTGGCCTCGAACTCGCCGATCACCAGGTCGAGAAAGTCGCTCGCCCCGAGGCTGAAGCCCGAGATGTTGATGGTGAAGCAGGGCCGCCGCTCGTCGTCGGCCCAGCCGTTCCCGGCCAGCCGGTGCAGCGCAGTCGCCAGCACCCAGCGGTCGATCTCGGCGATCAGCCCGAATCGCTCGGCGGCCGGGATGAAGCTGCCGGGCCCCACGATTCGACCCTGCTCGTCGATCATCCGGACCAGTAGCTCGCTGAGCGGCGCCTCCCGGTCGCCGCCGTCCTGCAGCGGCACGATCTTCTGGTGGTACAGGGTGAAGCGGTTCTCGTCGAAGGCCTTGTTGATGCGCGAGACCCACTGCATCTGGCCGAAGCGCTCGGCGACCGCGCTGTCGCCCGGCTGGAAGTCGTGGATGCGGTCGCCGCCCTTCTCCTTGGCCATCAGGCAGGCGGCGTCGGCGTCGCGCATCAGGGCGGCGGCGCCGCCGGCGCCGGCATCGCGCAGCAGCGCCACCGGGTCCACCGGGTCGGGGCCGATCGCGACCAGGCCGATGCTGGCGCGGCAGCTGAAGGTACGGCCCTCGGAGAGGAACGGGGCGCCACGAATGGCGTGGCGGATCTGCTCGGCCAGGTTGTGCGCCCGCGCCGGCGTGCAGTCGCGGAAGAGCACCGCGAAGGTATCGCCGCCGAGGTGCGCTACCAGGTCCGTGTCGCGCAGGTTGGCCTCGATCAGGGCCGCGGTCTGCTGGATCAGCCGGTCGCCGGCCGCCTGGCCGCCGGTGTCGTTGACCAGCCGGAAGTTGTCCAGGTCGAAGTGGCACAGGGCGTGGCGCGTGCCCTCGGCCTGGCGCTCGGCGAGGACCCGCTCCAGTCGACCGACAAAGGCGCGGCGGTTGATCAGCCCGGTCAGCGAGTCGTGGCTGGCCAGCCGGCTGACCTCTTGCTGGATCTTGCGCAGCCGGCTGAGGTCGCGGAAGGTCAGCACCGCACCGATGACCTCGCCCCGGCGATCGCAGACCTGGGCCGCCGAGTCCTGCACCGGGTGCCGGCCGCCATCGCGGTCGGCCAGCAGGCGGTCCCCGACGAGGATCGACTCGGGGCCCTGGCGCAGGCACTGGCTGAGCGGATCCGGAAGCCGCTCGCCGGTTGCCGGGTCGACGATCCGGTAGATCTCCTCGGCCGGCCGGCCGTAGGCCTCGGCGAGGGTCCAGCCGGTGAGCTTCTGGGCCACCGGGTTGATGTAGTCGATCATGCCGCGTGCGTCGGTGCGCAGCACGCCGTCGGCGATCGACGCCAGGGTGACGTCGGCCTTCTCCTTCTCCTGGAACAGCGCCTCCTCGGCGATCTTGCGCTCGCTGATGTCGTGCGCCGCGCCGATGACCCGGCGGGTCCAGCCGTCCTCGTTGCGCACGACGACGCCGCGCTCCGCCAGCCAGCGCACCTGGCCGGACGGGGTGATGATGCGCAGGTCGATGGCCAGATCGCTGCCCTGCTTGAGGGTGTCGATCAGAGCGCGCCGCAGCCGTGGCCGATCTTCGGGATGGATCAACTCGGCGAAGTCGGCCCCCGAGTTGGCGCTGCGGCGCAGGGCGAAGCCGAACAGCTCGTCGGCCAGGCCGCTGAGCTCGAGCCGGTCGCTGTCCGGCTCCCACTCCCAGTAGACCGAGCGCGCCGCCCGCTGCAGCAGCCGCAGGCTCTCCCGGCTGCGGGCCAGCGCCGCCCGCGTTTGCCGGTGGTCGGTCTCGTCGCTGCCCGAGGCCAGGATCGAGCGCCGGCCGCGCAGCTCGACCGGGGTTGCCACCAGATGTAACCAGCGGCTGTCGCCGTTGCGGCGGCGGACCCGCAACTCGATCTCCTGGGTGGTGAGCGCGCCCTGCTCGAGCCGGCGCAGCAGCTCGGCGGCCAGTTCGCGGCCCTCGGGATGGAGCAACTGGTCGAGGTCGAGCCCGGTCAGCTCGTCCACCTGGCGGCCGAGCACCCGCGCCGCGGCGGGATTGGCGTAGCGCAGCTGGCGGTCGAAGACGACCACCACCGCGGGACTCGACGCGACCAGTACGTCGCCGAGCTCGGCGGCCGACAGAGGCGCCTCGCGCAGACGTTGCGGCAGACCCATTGCCGCGTGAGTATAGATTCGCCCGGTGAAAGAGACTGCGAAGCAGGTAACAGAACGCGCCGGGCGACTGGTGCGGATCGCCCGCGAGCTCTCGAACCGGGTGGACGGGATCGAGGTCGGGCCGCCGGTGAGCCATGTCTACAACCCGCTGGAGTACGCGCGCGCCGCGCACGAGGAGTACCTGCGCCGGTTTGGCGGCGCGCCCGGCCGGGTGGTGCTGCTGGGCATGAACCCCGGCCCCTGGGGGATGACCCAGACCGGCGTGCCGTTTGGCGAGGTGGAGCTGGTGCGCGACTGGCTGCGGATCCGGTCACCGGTCGGGCGGCCGCCGAGCGAGCATCCAAAGCGCCCGATCGAGGGGTTTGCCTGCCGCCGGCGGGAGGTCAGCGGCCGGCGGCTGTGGGGTTGGGCGCGCGACCGGTTCGGCTCGCCGCGGCGGTTCTTCGCCCGCCTCTTCGTGGCCAACTACTGCCCCCTGGTCTTCCTCGAGGCGAGCGGCCGCAACCTGACGCCGGACCGGCTGCCGGTGGCGGTGCGGGCGCCGTTGCTGGCTGCCTGCGATGACGCCCTGCGGGCGCTGGTCGCCGTCATGGAGCCGCGGCTGGTCGTCGGCGTGGGCGGCTTCGCCGAGGCCCGCGCGGCCGAGGCGCTCGCCGGGATGGCGGTGCCGGTGGGGCGCATTCTCCACCCCAGCCCGGCGAGCCCGGCGGCCAACCGGGGCTGGCGGCAGGCGGCCGAGCGCCAGCTGGCGGCGCTCGGCGTCGAGCTCGAGCCCGAAGACTGAGCCGGGTCGCGGCGAGCGCCGGCACTAGCAGCCCGTGGTAGAAGTCTGGATGGTCGCGCGACAAGGGCCGAAACCCCTTGTCGCCCTTCGGGTTGTGGGCGGCATGGGGCCATCTGCGGCGTTGCCACGACTCGACGATAGCCCGCATCGCCTGCGTCGTGGCGCCTTGCATCTGGCCCCATGGCGCCCGCAACGCGACCGTCCAGACTTCTACCACGGGCTGCTAGGCTCGGGCTAAGATCCCCCCTGGAAAGCGAGCGCACGGTGGTCGATCTCACAGAGCAGCCCCCGGCGCACCGGTCGCCGGCGCCCCCGCCCGGCCGGCGCGACATCGGTCCGGCGCTCTCCGTCGCCGCCGTGGTGGTGGTGGTGGCGGGCTTGAAGGCGGCGGCGCCGCTGCTCGGGCCGCTGCTGATGGCCCTGTTCCTGGCGACCCTCAGCCTGCCGCTGCTGCGCTTCCTGCTGGCGCACTCGGTGCGCCCGGGGCTGGCGGTGCTGGCCACGGTGCTGGCCAACGTCGCTCTGCTGACCGCCTTCGGCTTCGCGCTCACCGGCGCACTCAACGGTTTCACCAAGGTGGCGCCGACCTATCTGACTCAACTCAACGGCATGATCGGCTCCGGGATCGAGGCGCTGCGCGAGCGCGGCATCGACCTGTCCGAGCTCTTTGCCGGGGCGCAGATCGATCCGGGGCAGATCGTCGACCTGGCCGGCGGCCTGCTGGGCCGCGGCGTCGCGCGGGTGGCTTCGGCGGTCTCTTTCGTCACCGTGGTGTTGGTGGCGCTGATCTTCCTGCTCTCCGAAATGGTCAGTTTCCCCGCCAAGCTGGAGCGGGTGACGGGCCGGGATGGCGCCGCCTCGCGGTACTTCACTCACATCAGCCGCGACTTCCAGCGCTACCTCGGCGTCAAGACCGTGGTCAGCCTGGGCACCGGGCTGGTGGTGGGTCTCTGGGTGTGGGTCCTGGGGGTCGACTTCCCGCTGCTGTGGGGCCTGCTTGCCTTCCTGCTCAACTACATCCCGGTCCTGGGCTCGATCCTGGCGGCGGTGCCGACTGTGGCGCTCACCCTGGTGCAGCTGGGCAGCGGCAGGGCGGCGCTGGTGGCGCTGGGGTATCTGGCGGTCAACGTGCTCGTCGGCAACCTGCTCGAACCGCACCTGATGGGGCGCCGCTTCGGGTTGTCGCCGCTGGTGGTCTTCGTCGCCCTGGTGTTCTGGGCCTGGGTGCTCGGTCCCCTGGGCATGATCCTGGCGGTGCCGATGACCATGGCCCTGAAGATCGCCCTCGACTACTCCGAGCGCTGGCGCTGGCTGGCGTTGCTGGTCGAACCGGCGCCGCGCGCCGCGCCCGCGCCCTGAGCGGGGCCGGGCCGGACGCCTGGGTCCCGGCCTGCCCGTTGACAGGGTGCCTCCAATTGTTATGATCGGTCGAAACAGGACCAGAGAGGTCCTGTTTCTCACGCAAAGCCCACAACCATGATCCGCATGACCAAGCAGACCGACTACGGAATCGTCCTGCTGACCCGCATGGCCGCCCTGCCGGACCGCCAGTTCAACGCCACCAAGCTGGCTGCCGAGTCCCGGCTGCCGCAGCCGACGGTCAGCAAGATCCTCAAGGTCCTCGCCCGGGCCGGTCTGCTGGACTCGCACCGCGGCGTCAAGGGCGGCTACACCCTGGCTCGCGACCCCGAGACGATCACCGTCACCGAGGTGATCGGCGCGCTCGAAGGCGGAATCGGGATCACCGAGTGCATCGACGATACGCCCGGCGAATGCTCGCACGAGGCCCGTTGCCCGGTACGCGGCAACTGGCACCGGATCAACGAGGCCATTCGCCAGGCCCTGGACGGAATCAACCTGGCCGAGATGGCGCAGCCCGAAGCGGTGCCCCTGGTGAGCCTCGGCAGCGCGTCGACGGCGCGCAGCGCCGAGATCGGCTAGCAGCCCGCGGGCTGCCGGAGGGAGAACGAGATATGCCTGTAAGTGGAACCGAACTACTCGAAGAGCGGGTCAACAAGAAGTACGAGGCCGGCTTTGTCACCGACGTCGAACAGGACACCCTGCCGCCGGGCCTCGACGAGGACGTGGTGCGCTTCATCTCCGCCACCAAGGGCGAGCCCGAGTGGATGCTCGAGTGGCGGCTGAAGGCCTTTCGCCACTGGCAGACGATGACCGAGCCGAGCTGGGCCAACATCACCTACGAGCCGATCGACTACCAGTCGATCTCCTACTACTCGGCGCCGCGCAAGAAGGGTGACGGCCCCAAGAGCCTCGACGAGATCGACCCCGAGATCCTGCGCACCTACCAGAAGCTGGGCATTCCGCTCGACGAGCAGAAGATGCTCGCCGGGGTGGTGGCGGTGGACGCGGTGTTCGACAGCGTCAGCGTGGCAACGACGTTCCGCGAGAAGCTGGCCGACGCCGGGGTCATCTTCTGCCCCATCTCGGAGGCGGTGAAGGAGCACCCCGAGCTGGTCAAGAAGTACCTCGGCTCGGTGGTGCCGCAGAGCGACAACTTCTTCGCGGCGCTCAACTCGGCGGTCTTCTCGGACGGCTCGTTCGTCTATGTGCCCGCCGGCGTGCGCTGCCCGATGGAGCTGTCCACCTACTTCCGCATCAACGCCCAGAACACCGGCCAGTTCGAGCGCACGCTGATCATCGCCGAGGAGGGCGCCCACGTCAGCTATCTCGAGGGCTGCACGGCGCCGATGCGGGACGAGAACCAGCTGCACGCGGCGGTGGTCGAGCTGTACGCCCACGAGCGGGCCGAGATCAAGTACTCGACGGTCCAGAACTGGTACCCGGGCGATCCCGAGACCGGCAAGGGCGGGATCTACAACTTCGTCACCAAGCGGGGCATCTGCGCCGGCCGTGCCGCCAAGATCTCGTGGACCCAGGTCGAGACCGGCTCGGCGATCACCTGGAAGTACCCCAGCGTCATCCTCAAGGGCGACGACTCGGTTGGCGAGTTCTACTCGGTGGCGCTCTCCAAGGCGTACCAGCAGGCCGACACCGGCACCAAGATGGTCCACATCGGCAAGAACACCACCTCGACGATCGTCTCCAAGGGCATCTCGGCAGGCCACGGCCAGAACACCTACCGGGGGGCGGTCAAGATCCTCAAGAAGGCCGACAACGCGCGCAACTTCTCGCAGTGCGACTCGATGCTGATCGGCGACCAGTGTGGGGCGCACACCTTTCCCTACATCGACGTCCAGAACCCGACGGCGCACATGGAGCACGAGGCGTCGACCTCGAAGGTCGGCGAGGACCAGCTGTTCTACTGCAACCAGCGCGGCATCGAGACCGAGGACGCGGTGTCGATGATCGTCAACGGCTTCTGCAAAGAGGTCTTCAAGGAGCTGCCGATGGAGTTCGCCGTCGAGGCTCGCAAGCTGCTCGAGGTGAGCCTCGAAGGCAGCGTCGGCTGAGCGGAAACCCCGCCGGCAACCCCTTACTTCGCGAAAGACATTTGTTTTCTTCAGATATCGAGAGGACCGAAAGATGAGCATGTTGGAGATCAAGGACCTGCGCGCGCAGGTCGAGGGACAGGAGATACTCAAGGGCGTCAACTTGACCGTCGAGGCGGGTCAGGTGCACGCCGTGATGGGGCCGAACGGCTCCGGCAAGTCGACCCTGGCACGGGTGCTGGCCGGCGACGCGGTCTACGAGGTGACCGGCGGCGAGGTGCTCTACAAGGGGCAGGACCTGCTGGACATGGACCCCGAGGTGCGCGCCCGCGAAGGGCTGTTCCTCGCCTTCCAGTATCCGGTCGAGATCCCGGGGGTGAGCAACGTCTACTTTCTCAAGGCGGCGCTCAACGCCATCCGCAAGCACCGCGGCGAGCCCGAGATGGACGCCATGGACTTCCTCACCTACGTGCGCGAGAAGATGAAGGTGGTCAAGATGGAGGAGTCGCTGCTGCAGCGGCCGGTCAACGACGGCTTCTCGGGGGGCGAGAAGAAGCGCAACGAGATCTTCCACATGGCGACCCTCGACCCGGTGCTGGCGGTGCTGGATGAGACCGACTCCGGGCTCGACATCGACGCGCTCAAGATCGTCGCCGACGGGGTCAACTCGCTGCGCGACGAGAACCGGGCCTTCGTCGTCATCACCCATTATCAGCGGCTGCTCAACTACATCGTGCCCGACGTGGTGCACGTGATGGTCGACGGGCGGATCGCGCGCTCGGGCGGCAAGGAGCTCGCCTTCGAGCTCGAGGAGCAGGGCTACGCCGCGATCGAGCGGGATGCGGCCGCCGGGGCCGCCGTGCCGGTGGGGGCCTAGAGCGCCATGAGCACGACTCTGGTCAGTGACGCGATCGCGCCCTACGCGGTCGCCTTCGAGCGGCTGCTGGGCGAGCTGCCCGGCGGTGGCCGGGTGGCGGAGCTGCGCCGCGGCGCCATCGAGCGGTTCGGCGAGATCGGCTTCCCCAACGTGCGCCAGGAGGAGTGGCGGTTCACCGACGTCTCGCCGATCGCCGGCACCGAGTTCGACCTCTCGCCCGAGGCGGGCGCGATCGCGGTCGCCGATCTCGAGCCCTACAGCTATCGCGACTGTTACCGGCTGGTGCTGGTGAACGGCCGGCTGGCGCCGGAGCTTTGTGATCTGGACGGACTACCCGAGGGCGTCCAGGTCCGCGGCCTGGCCGAGGCGCTCGGCGCCGGGTCGACGGTTGCCGAGGCCGAGCTGGGCCGCCACGCCGCCTACGGCGAGCACCCGTTCGTCGCCCTCAACACGGCTCTCTGGCGCGACGGGGCGTTGATCCACGTGCCGCGCGGCGTGGTGCTGGAAAAGCCGGTGAACGTGGTGGTCCTGGGAGCGCCGGCCGGCCGGCCCATCGCCTTCTTCCCGCGTTTGCTGGTGATCGCCGAACAGTCGAGCCAGCTGACCATGGTCGAGCAGTACGCCACGATCGGCGAAGGCCGTTACCTCTCCTGCCCGGTGACCGAGATCGTCGCCCACGACAACGCCGTGGTCGATCACTACAAGCTGCAGCGTGAGTCGAACGACGCCTTCCACATGGCCACCTTCCAGATCCACCAGGGCCGCGACTCGAACGTCAGCTCGCACTCCATCTCCTGGGGCGGCGACCTGGTGCGCAACGACGTCAACGCCATCCTGGCTGGCGAGGGCTGCGATGCCAACCTCAACGGCCTCTATCTGGTCGAGGGCAAGCAGTTGGTCGACTACCACATGCGGGTGGAGCACGTGGCGCCCCACTGCGACAGCCACGAGCTGTTCAAGGGCATTCTCGAGGGCGCCGGGCGTTCGGTATTCAACGGCCGCATCTACGTTCACCCGGGGGCGCAGAAAACCGACGCCAAGCAGACCAGCCGCAACCTGCTGCTGTCGCCCGACGCGTTGTGCAACGCCAATCCGCAGCTCGAGATCTTCGCCGACGACGTCAAGTGCACCCACGGCTCGACCGTCGGCCAGCTCGACGACACGGCGATCTTCTATCTGCGCTCGCGCGGCATCGGCGAGGAGGCGGCCCGCAGCCTGCTGACCTACGCCTTCGCCGCCGACATCGTCGAGCGCATCCGCGTGCCGCAGGTGCGCCAGGAGCTGGAGGAGTTTCTCTTCCGCCGCCTGCCCAAGGGCGATATCGTCCGTCAGGCGGTCTAGCGAGACACCCTTGGGCCAAACTATGGCCGTGACCGACAGCGAGACAGTCGAGCGATCGGCGGAGCCGCTCCTCGACGTCGAGGCGGTGCGCCGGGACTTCCCGGCGATGTCCATCCGGGTCCACGGCCGGCCCCTGGCCTACCTCGACAGCGCCGCCTCGGCGCAGAAGCCCGAGGCCGTGCTGGCGGCCCAGAATCGCTGCTATCGCGAGTACTACGCCAACGTCCACCGCGGGGTGCACACGCTGTCCCAGCGGTCGACCGAGGCCTACGAAGGGGCTCGCGCCCGGGTGGCGCGGTTTCTCGGCGCCGCCAGCGAGCGCGAGATCGTCTTCGTCCGCGGCGCGACCGAGGGCATCAACCTGGTGGCTCAGACCCTCGGCCGGCGCCGTGTCTCGGCCGGCGACGAGGTGCTGATCACCGAGATGGAGCATCACTCGAACATCGTGCCCTGGCAGATGCTGTGCGAGGAGCGCGGCGCCAAACTGCGAGTGGCGCCGATCGACGACCGGGGCGAGGTGATCCCCGAGGAGTTCCGCCGGCTGCTCAGCGAACGCACGCGCGTCGTTGCCCTGGTCCACGTTTCCAACGCTCTGGGCACGATCAACCCGGTGCGCGAGATGACCGCGGCGGCGCGCGACGCCGGCGCCGTGGTGCTGGTCGACGGCGCCCAGGCGGCGCCCCACTTCGCGATCGACGTCCAGGATCTGGGCTGCGACTTCTACGTCTTCTCGTCGCACAAGGTCTACGGACCGACCGGGGTCGGCGCGCTCTACGGCCGGCTCGACCTGCTCGAGGAGATGCCGCCCTACCAGGGCGGTGGCGAGATGATCCGCTCGGTCACCTTCGAGAAGACCGAGTACGCCGCGCCGCCGGCCAGGTTCGAGGCCGGCACGCCGGACATCGTCGGCGCGATCGGCCTGGCGGCGGCGCTCGACTATCTCGACGGCCACGATCGCCGGGCGATCCGGCGGCATGAGGACGACCTGCTGGCCTACGCCACCGAGGCGCTCGGCAGTCTTCCCGGTGTGCGGCTGATCGGCACCGCGGCGCACAAGGCGGCGGTGGTGTCGTTCGTGATCGACGGCGTGCACGCCCACGACGTCGGCACCATCCTCGACCTCGAGGGGATCGCGGTACGGGTCGGCCACCACTGCGCGCAGCCGGTCATGGACCACTTCCGGGTGCCGGCCACGGTGCGCGCCTCGCTGGCCCTCTACAACCGGCGCGACGAGATCGACCGTCTGGCGGCCGGCGTGCTCAAGGTGCGGGAGATCTTCGCCTGATGTCCGACTTGCTGGACCTGTACCAGGAAGTCATCCTGGATCACAACAAGCGGCCGCGGAACTTCGGCGAGCTGGCCGACCCGCATCAGCAGGCCGAGGGCCACAACCCGCTGTGCGGCGACCGGCTGACCGTCGATCTGATTCTCGACGAGGACCGCATCGTCGAGCTCCGATTCCGCGGCCAGGGTTGCGCCATCTCCACCGCCTCGGCCTCGCTGATGACCGAGGCGGTGAAGGGAAAGACGGTTGCCGAGGCGGAACTGCTTTTCGAGGGCTTTCACGAGATGCTGACCGGCGACCCCAGCGTGCCGGCCGAGGCAGCGGGCGAGCTCGGCAAGCTGGCCGTGTTCTCCGGCGTGCGGGAGTTCCCGATCCGGGTCAAGTGCGCCACCCTGCCGTGGCATACGCTGCGGGCGGCGCTGCGGGCCTCGCCCCAGGCCGTTACGACCGAGTGACTCGGCAACTCCGCGGCGTCGAGAGCAACGTTTCACAGCTCGAGGCGACGTCCGGGTAGTGGCTCTGAGCCGCCACCGACGTCCGTTGCCGTTTGATCGCGAGTCGGGCTTCCACTATAGTTTTTATTAAGTCTCCCTGCCGTGGCTCTCCGGCCCGGCGACCTCCATCCGGTAACTGATGTCCGTCCAATCGCCCCGAGCCGCGCTGTACGAGGCGGGATCCTGGCAGCTCGGCGAGCTGTTGCCGGATGCCGACGAAGCGACGGTCGTGGTGCGCCTGGCCGAGATCGAGGCGCAGGTCGGCGCGTTCGAGCTCCTGCGGGATTCCCTCGGTCCGGAGATCGAGCCGGCGGGCCTCGCCGAGATGGTCGATCGCTACGCCGCCCTGGTGGAGTCGGTCTACGTGCTGTCCGGCTACGCCGCCCTGAGGTTCTCGGCCGACACCCGGTCGGAGGAGGCGCTGAGCCTGCGCAGCCGGCTGCGCGACGCGCTGGCCGGGCTCTCCAACCGGACGCTGTTCTTCGTCCTGTGGTGGAAGGAGCTCGAGGACGAGGCTGCGGCGCGGCTGCTCGACGCTCTCGCCGGCTCGCCCGACACCCACCATTTCCTGGGCGAGCTGCGGCGCCTGCGCCAGTTCAGCCTGGACGAGCGCAGCGAGCAGGCGATCAACCTCAAGAACGCCAACGGCATCGATGCCCTGGTCGCCCTCTACTCGATGTTGAGCAGCCGGTTGGAGTTCCGGCTGGCGGTCGACGGCCAGGAGAAGATCCTCACCCGCGACGAGATCCAGGGCTACTTCTACGCCGGCGAACCGGAGGTGCGGGAGGCGGCCTACCGGGAGCTGTTCCGGGTGTTCGATGGCGAGGCCCGGGTGCTGGGGCAGATCTACACCCACCGCGTCCTCGACTGGCACAACGAGAACCTGACGCTGCGCGGCTACCCCTCGCCGATCTCGGTGCGCAACCGGTCCAACGACGTTCCGGACGAGGCCGTCGACCTGCTGATCGAGGCGGCGCGGGAGAGCGCCGGGCTGTTCCAACGCTATTTCCGTCTCAAGGCCGGCTGGGTCGGCCGCGACCGGCTGCGCCGCTACGACCTCTACGCTCCGCTGGCGGCTTCTCAGCGGACGGTGCCCTACGGCGACGCGGTGGCGCTGGTGTTGGACACCCTGGCGGACTTCCATCCCCGCGTGGCCGAGCTGGCCGAGCGGGCCTTCCTGGAGGGGCACGTCGACGGCGAGATCCGGCCGGGCAAGAAGAGCGGCGCCTTCTGCGCCACCATCCTGCCCAGCCAGACGCCCTGGCTGCTGCTCAACTACACCGGCCGGGTGCGGGCGGTAGCGACGCTGGCGCACGAGCTCGGGCACGCGGTGCACAGCCTGCTGGCGGCGGACCACTCGGTGCTGACCCAGGCGCCTTCGCTGCCGCTGGCGGAGACCGCTTCGGTGTTCGCCGAGATGCTCCTCACCGACCGTCTGCTCGAGGAGGAGAGCGATCCGCTGGCCCGGCGCGAGCTGTTGGCCTCGTCGATGGACGACATCTACGCCACGGTGATGCGTCAGGCCTACTTCACCCGGTTCGAGATCGCCGCCCATCAGGCGGTGCGCGAGGGCCGGCGGCCGAGCGCCCTCGACGAGCTCTATTTCGAGACCCTGCGCGAGCAGTTCGGCGACTCGGTCGAGCTGTCCGACGACTTCGCCCGCGAGTGGATCGCCATCCCGCACCTGTTCCTCACGCCGTTCTACTGCTACTCCTACAGTTTCGGCCAGCTGCTGGTGCTGTCGCTCTACCAGCGGTTCCGCGAGCAGGGGGAGGCGTTCATCCCCGGCTATCTGAGGCTGCTCTCCTACGGCGGCTCGGCGCGGCCGGAGCGGATCCTGGGCGAGGTCGGGGTGGATATCGGCGACGCGGACTTCTGGCGCGGTGGCTTCCGCATCGTCGAGCGCATGATCGACGAGCTCGAGAGCCTCGGCGCCGCCGGGATCTGAGCGGCGCCCGCTGCGGCTGCGTCCTCCGGTTGTGCATCCGGGCCGGGCTCCGCCTGCGTGGCCGCTCCCCGGTCGCTGCGCTCGCAGCCAAGGCTTCGCTCCTCGGGGGCGTCCACTCCGGCTGCGCCCTCCGGTGTTGCGCCAGCGAGTCGCCGCTCAAGTGCGTCCTCCGGTGTCCTCTGGTGCGTAGGCCACCGCCGGAGCGCAAAGCCGCTGGGATGTCGCGTAGTGGCGCATAAAGCGACCGCCCCCTTGATACGCCACTAATCTGCGATCCACCACGATCGACAGCAACGACTGGAAGCCTCGATTCCGCAGGGGCGGGAGGCAGCGCCACGGAGCGAGCAGCCCAGCGGCTTGGAGCGGCCAATACCGCGAACTCCGTCATCCAGCCCGATTTAGTGCCCCAAAAGGCCGGGCGACCGGCGGTAAGGCCGGTCGTCGGGAGGCGAGGGGTGGAGCGGATGGGATGCGGGGCCTTAGTGGAAATGCTCTAAAGAGGTCACGACCAGTTGGTCGACCTCCTGCCGGGTCAGGTAACCCAGCATATTGAGACGCAGGGCCAGGAACTCCGAGATCGTCGGCAGGTCCCATTCCTGTAGCTCACCGGCTTCATCGGGCGTCAAGGCGTCGTTGCGGACCGCGAACAGCAAAAGGGCATCGGCCACGGCGTCGTCACTCGGGCGAACGCCGTGGCCGATCTGGGAGAGGAGAGTCTGGGTCTGGCGGTTGGTGTTCATGGTCTTGTCGCCGTTTCCGTGGTTCTTGAATAGCAGAAACCGTGCCAGTCGCTATCTTCCCTTTGGTAAAGGGTTTTTTGGCCGGGTCTCGCGGCCGATTGACAAATATTCGCAGCGCCGATTGACGCTCGGTGCAATCGTCAGCGGTCGCTGGCGACCTGATCCGGTAGCACTCTTATGCCCGATGCCGGGCTACGCCTCCGGGACGCCCCCCGCCACGCAACTTTGCAGGCCGCCGCCGTTGGCAGCGAGGAGCACAGAGGCGAGTAGCCTCCGTCCGAAGTCCGACCGAAACGAGCCGTCCGGAGGAGAGCCCACCCCAGACCTCGCGCGCCGGCCGGCCTATTTGCGCACAAGCCTGTATCGCACAACTCCACCAGCGCACGTTGGCGCTGTAGAAAGCTGGTCAGAAGGCGGGCTAAAGCACCGTCTTCTCGGCCCCGGCCAGGAACAGCGCGTTGAACAGCAGCTTGAACGTGCGATGCGGCTGGGCGCGGTGCTGCGGCCGGAAGCCGATCAGCACCACGCGCCCCTTGCCCACCTGCACCTCGACCACCGCCGCGCGTTTCTCCAGCAGCTCGGCGCCGCTGATATAGCCGCTCAGGGGTATGTCGTCTCGGTGGTCCGGGTAACGGGCGATGACGTGGCGGTCGAAACGGGCGTCCGGCACCCGCGTGCGGAAGGCCGGCGAGCCGGCGAAGTAGGCCGCTTCCCGGGGCCGTAAGCCGTAGCCCAGCGGGTGCTTGTTGTCGACCAGGATGTTCAGCATCGTGCCCGGCGCCGAGAACCCGTCGCCCGGGACATCGGCGAGGACGTTCGACACCGGCAGCTCGAGCAGCTCGATCAGATAGTCGGTGGAGGAGTCGAGCGCCACCACGGTGCCGCCCTCGTGCACCCAGCGGACGATCGCCTGGCCGCCCTCGAGGCCCAGGCCGCCGACGTACTCCGGCGGCAGCGGCGATCGGCCGGCGGCGGCGCGCGGGTCGTCGGGCTTGCCGGTCTCGAGGATCGACCGGTCGACGTCGGGCAGCAGCAGGGCGTCGATCCGACCGGCGAACGTGCCGTCGCGGATCTGCTCGTTGCTCAGGTTGACGAACGGGAACTCGTAGCGCTCGAGCAGCCAGCGGGTCCAGCCCTCGTCCATCGAGGCGACCCAGGGCTTGTAGAGCCCGACCCGGGCGGGGCGCAGCCGGTAGGCGTCGCCGCCGGGCGCCGACTCGAGGCCGCGTGGGGTCAGGTGCAGCTCGGCGGCGAGCGCCGCCAGCCGCTTGGCGCCCACCGCCGGCGGCAGCCACAGGTCGCCGGCAGCGCCGCCCGGCGGGGCGGCCAGCCAATGCAGCTTGGCGCCGCCGGCCAGCAGGCGGTTGGCCAGCGTCGCCGACGTGTCGGCGGCGTGGCTCACCAGCCAGCCGCCCGCCGCCGCCGTCACCTCGCCGGCCGGCCAGACCGGCTCGGCGATGGGCTCGCTGGCGCCGGTCGGGAAGTCGGCCAGCTCGACGACCTCGACCCCCATCGAGATCGGCAGCGACCAGGAGGTGACGTCGTAGGGCGGGTAGATCGGCCCGCCGGCGTAGGGCCGCACCTCGGGGTAGCGCTGCGGCCGCAGCATGGTGAGCAGGAAGGCGCGGTAGGGCTGGGCGGCGCGGATGATCTGGCTGCCGGCCGGGAAGCGCTGGCGGCCGGCGACCAGGGGCTCGGTGGCCCGCTCCACCCGCACCCCGTGGCGCAGCAGCAGCTCGACCAGCTTGCCTGCCGCCACCGGATCGTGCTGACCCGGCGGCACGATCCACGCGGCCGGGTTGCCGGCCCGGCCGGCCTCGATCTCGCCGCGGCCGATCTCGTAGAAGTTGCGCAGGATCTCGCCGCGGTACTGCGCGGCCGACTCGACCAGCGCCCAGGTGGCCACCAGCTCGTAGTCGACGATGTCGCGCAGCCGCCACCAGCCGCCCGGCCAGGGGGAGGGGAAGTTGGCCCGGCGGTTGTACTCGGGCAGTCCCTTGCGGTCGCCGCGCAGCTCGCCCGGGTCGATGTAGATCGGCGTGCCGATGCGGGCGCTGGCCACCTCGGTCAGCAGGCCGGTGACGTTCTTCCACCAGGCCGTGTTGCGGGTGCCGCCGGGCCAGTAGGAGTCGTAGATCATGTTGTGGCCGACGCCGGTCATGCCCGCCTCCTCGAGGCGGTAGCTCATGTTGGTGCCGATCAGGTCGGCCTGGCGGAAGATCAACGAGTGGACCTCGGGCGCCAGCGGGTCGGTCTGCGGCGGCACGAACATGCGCGGCCCGGTCGACCCCATCTGGTGCTCGTCGACGAAGACCTGCGGAAACCAGCGCTGGTAGAGCAGGTCGTTGACCGCGCGCGACTCCTTCTGGGTCAGCATGTAGAAGTCGCGGTTGTTGTCGTGGCCGACGTAGTGGTGGTAGAGCCAGGGCATCGGGCCGCCCTCGTACTCGGTGCCCAGGTGCTTCTCGTACCAGTCGATCACCAGCACCTGGCCGTCCGGGTTGATCGACGGCATCAGCAGCAAGACCACGTCGTCCATCCAGGCGGTCTGCCGCGGGTCGGTGGTGGTGGCGAACTGCCAGACGAACTCCATCGCCATCTGGGTGGCGCCGACCTCGGTCGAGTGGATGGTGCAGGTCACCAGGACGATCGCCTTGCCCTCGGCGATCAGCTCTTCGGCCAGCTCCTCCGTGAGCTCGTCCGGGTTGGCCAGCCGCCGCGCGATCTCGCGCCAGCGCTCCTGGCGCGCCAGGTTGGCGGCGGAGCTGAGGATGACCACCGGCATGTCGTTGCCCAGGGTCGAGGTGCCGGCCGACTCCATCTCGACCCGGTCGGAAGAGGCGGCGACGGTCTCGAGGTACTCGACGACCCTGGGCCAGCGCGCCAGCTTGCGGTCGGCGCCTACCGGGTGACCGAGGAACTGCTCGGGAGTCGGGAGCTCGGAAGTGGGAGGCTCGGCGGCCGCTGGTAGGGCGCAGCAGAGGCTGAGGGTGGCGATCGCGAGCGCTCGACGCATGGGGGTCCTCCCGGGAGTGTGGCGGGGCGGCAGGGTAGCACGTGGGCCTCTTGCCGAGGGCGGACTCCCCCGGGGGCGCCCGCTGCGGCTGCGCCCTCTGGTTGTGCACGGGGGCCGGGCTCCGCCTGCGTGGTCGCTCCCCGGTCGCTGCGCTCGCAGCCAAGGCTTCGCTCCCCGGGGGCGCCCACTCCGGCTACGCCCTGCGGTAGTGCACGGGGGCCGGGCTCCGCCTGCGTGGTCGCTCCCCGGTCGCTGCGCTCGCAGCCAAGGCTTCGCTCCTCGGGGGCGCCCACTCCGGCTGCGCCCTCCGGTGTTGCGCCAGCGAGTCGCCACTCAAGCGCGTCCTCCGCCGTTTTTCAGTGCGGCGGCCACCACCGGAGCGCAAAGCCGCCGAGGTGACCGTAGTGGCGAATAAAGCGGACCGCTGGTGGACCCGCTTCAGGCGTTCGCGAAACCACGACGGGTCGCCGAGCCCTGAGCGCTTTGCGCTACTCCGAGGGAGCCATCGCCACGGAGCGTCACCTCGGCGGCTTGGAGCGGCCCAGCCCAAACGGGTTGGTCCGCCGGACTCCGTGACCTGAGCTGGCGCGATCCTTGCGAGTTGATTTTCCGTGATGGCGATTCGAAGCGAGAGCGACGCTATAGTGCGTCCAATGGGGGTCAGACGCATTGGCGCGCTGCTTCTCGTTCTCGGTTTTGGCGTCGCCGGCGCGGCGCGCGCCGAGCCGACGCTGAAGGCGGCGGCTGGCGACGAGCGCCTGGTCTACAAGTGGAAGATCGAGGGCATCAAGGGCCTCATCCTGCGGCTGGTGGCGCCGGGTCGCGGCGAGGGCAGCTTGACCACGATCCTCAACCCCGAAGGCGAGTTCGAGACCGAGCTGCACATGTCGGCGGAGCATCGGCGCAAGGGCGACTTCTGGCGCTACGGCTCGTCGGTCGACCCGGTGGCGCAACGAAGCCTGCGCGCCTGGTCGAAGCAGAAGATCGGCGACGACGAAAGGGTCCGGGAAGCCGACCTGCGAGGCGAAGACGTCATCGACCTGGCTTCGGGCATCCTGCTCGTGCGGCGCGATCCACCGCAGGTGCCGCGACGGATGCGCATCTGGTCGAGCGGCAGGCTCTATCCGGTGGTGGTCGAGCCGCTCGGCGAGAGCCGGACCGAGTTTCGCGGCCGCCCCGCCAGGGTGCGGATCTACGCGATCACCGGCTATCGGGTGCCGGGCGAGCGCGAGTGGAAGGGCGGGCTCGAGCTCTATCTGGCGGACGACGAGTCGGCAACGCCGGTGGAGATGGCCGTCCTCAACAAGGGAGTGCGGGCGCGCCTGCGGCTCGACGAGGAGGCGTCGCAGTTCGGGCTGCCGGAGCTGCGGCGAGCCGCCGCGGTACCCTGAGCGGACGGCTGCATTGCAGCGGTTAGACTTTTTTTCTGATGAAACCAACGGCAAGGGGATTTGAAGTCATGAAGAGAATCTGCATCTGGACAGTTCTGGTGGTCGCGGCGTTCGCCGTGACCGGTTGCGGTGGCAAGCAGGAGGCGGCGCCTCCGGCGCCGGCGGAGACGCCAGCGCCGGTAGTCGAGGCGGCGCCGGCGCTGGTCGCCAAGGCGACCCTGATGGCCCGCGAGGGCGAGACGGTGGCGGGCGAGGTGACCTTCACCGAGGAAGATGGCTCGGTGGCTATCGTCGCCCACATCACGGGCGCCCCTGCGGGCAGCCACGGCTTTCACATCCACGAGGTGGGCGACTGCAGCTCGGCCGACTTCAAGTCCGCCGGCGGTCACTTCAACCCGACCGGCATGCCGCACGCCGGGCCCGCCGACATGGAGCGCCATGCCGGGGACCTGGGCAACGTCGAGGTGGCCGAGGACGGCACCGCGCACCACGAGGCGAGCTCGTCGATGATCACCGTCGCCGACGGACCGAGCTCGGTGGTGGGGCGCGGCGTCATCCTGCACGAAGGCACCGACGACTTCGTCACCCAGCCCACTGGCGATGCGGGTGGGCGTCTCGCCTGCGGCGTCGTCGAGTTGGTGTCCTAGCGCTGGCTCTCGGCGCTCGGGCGGTCGACGTGACGCGGTGAGCGGCTCAGTGGTGCGCGTTATCTGTCGGCGGGCCTGTTCCGGCGGGAGGCGGCCGGCGGTCGCGCCGTCCGCCCCTTGGGGCGGCCTGTGCCCGTCGCCGGCCCTCGCCCGTGCCCTCGCCCGTGCCGTCGGTTTGGGGGGCCTGCTGCTGATCGGCACGATGACCGTCGCATGTAGCGGCGAGGAGCCCTCCCCGGCCGGCGTGCGGTCGGCGCCGCCGCCGGCCGCCGATCGCCAGATCGATCCCCCGGCGGCGGTCGGCTCCCTGGCTCCCAACCTGGCGCCGGTCGGCGACGGGCTGGTCCTGAGCTGGCTGGAACCGCTGGCGGGCGGCGGGCACCGGCTGGTCGTCTCGCTGCTCGAGGGCGACGGCTGGGGCCGGCCGGTGGTGGTGGCCGAGGGCGATCGGTTCTTCGCCAACTGGGCCGACCTGCCGGCGGTGGCCGAAAGCGGCGACGGCTCCCTGATCGCCCACTGGCTGGCGAAGACGGCCGAGCAGACCTACGCCTACTCCATCTTCCTGGCGCGCTCGCGAGACGGCGGCGCCAGCTGGACCCCCCTGGGCCGGCTCGACGACGACGACACGCCGACCGAGCACGGCTTCGTCTCCTGGGTGCCCGAGGGCCCGGCGCTGCGCGCCTTCTGGCTCGACGGCCGCGAGACCGCCGGGGGCGGCGCCATGGCCCTGCGCACCGCCCTCGTCGGCGAGACGATCGGCGCCTCCGAGCTGGTCGATCCGCGGGTCTGCGACTGTTGCTCGACCGACGCTGCCGCCGCGGCCAGCGGCGCGGTGGCGGTCTACCGCGACCGCACCGACGACGAGAGGCGCGACATCTCGGTAGTGCGCCGCCGCTCCGACGACTGGCGCGACCCCGGGTCGATATCGGCCAACGACTGGAGCGACTCCGCACCGGTGGCGGCCGACGGCTGGATCATCGCCGGCTGCCCGGTCAACGGCCCGGCCGTCTCCGCCGCCGGGCGGACCGCCGCCGCGGCCTGGTTCACCGCCGCGGGCGACGCGCCCCGGGTCCAGGTGGCCTTCTCGACCGACGGCGCCGCGACCTTCGGCCTACCCAAGGTGATCGACCCCGCGGCGCCGCTGGGCCGGGTCGACGTCGAGCTCGACGCCGGCGGCGGCGCCATCGTCAGCTGGCTGGCCGCCGCCGGCGCTACCGGCTCGGTGCGCCTGCGCCGGGCGCTCCCCGACGGCTCGCTGGGCGAGCCCCTCGAGATCGCCACCACCGGCGCCTCCCGCGCCAGCGGTTTCCCGCGCCTGGCCCGCCGCGGCGACACCCTCTACCTGGCCTGGGTCGACACCACCCCCGAAGACGGCCACCACATCCGCGCCCGCGCCATCCCACTCGACCGGCTGCCCGCTCCCTCGTAGCCGAGCACCGCCGCCCCCCTCGCCGCCTCACTCCCTGCGAGCCGGCTTGCCGCCATCGGAGGTCGGCTCCAGAGCCGACCTGCCCATTGGCACGAACGGCTCGCCCGAGCCTGGGCCGTGTCCGGGGCCGCTACAAGCCGCCGCGGCGTCGCTCCGTGGCACTGTCGCCCGCGCGTGAGGGGGTGGCGGTGGGACTCGCGAGACGGTGGAGTTCGAGGCGGCGCTGGCGTGCGGCAGTCCGGCGGTCGCCTGAGGCGCCACTACGCGACGCCGCGGCGGCTTTTCGCTACCGCTGTGCCGGGTGACTCGGGGCTGGAGGTCGGCGGCTACTGAAAGCGTGCCTTTCGCCTCTGCCGGAGGTCGGCGGCCAGCGGGGAACCACAACCCATCTCGCCACCACCGGAGGTCGGCGGCGGAGCCGAGAGGTGGGGGGTCTCAGGTAGCTCACGAGCAGCGCTACAGCACGAGCGACCGGAGGCCTCTGCCGGTCCGGCGCGTCGGGAGTGCGCAGGCGAGGCGACGTTCAAAGTCCGACTGAGCCGAGCCGGTACCTGGGGCCCCCCACCTCTCGGCTCCAGAGCCGACCGGCCAGACGCACGGAACGCTCGGAACTCGACTCGATAGCCGACCGGCCCGTCGTTCACGGCAGTCCGAGCGCACCTCCAGACAGAGCCGACCCGTGCGCGGCGTCGCTCGGCCCTACGTCCCGTCCCACCGGCAACGCAGCTCGCTCAAGTTCACCCCAAGCTCGAGATCCGTCCGCAGCGCCACCAGCCGCCGGCACAGCCGCGCCGTCTCGGCGTGCTCGCGCAGCAGCGCCCCCGGCCGGCCCGCGACCTCGGCCGCCGAGCCCAGCGCCTCCTCCAACGTCGCGAACCGCCCGAGCAACGCGGCGGCGCCCTTGCGCCCGATGCCCGGCACGCCGGGGATGTTGTTGCCGCGATCCCCGACCAGGGCCAGATAGTCGGCCAGCTGCTCGGGACGGACGCCGAACTTCGCGCTCACCGCCGCGGGGTCGACCTCGCGACCGCGGAAGTGGTCCCGCACCCGCACCCCGGCCGGCAGCAGCTCGGCGAAGATCTTGTCGGTCGAGAGCACGATCGCGGTGGCGCCCGCCGTCGCCGCCTTGACCGCCATCGTCGCGATCACGTCGTCGGCCTCGAGCCCGGGGAAGCCGATTGATTCGATGCCAATCTCACGAAAGGCCTCGCGGTAGCCGTCGAGCGCAGCATGCAGCGCCTCGGGCATCGGCGCGTGCCCTTCCTTGTAGTGCGGATCCAGCTCGTGCCGCCAGCTCGGGCCGTCGCCGTCGAAGACGCAGGCGGCGTGAGTGGGGGCGCACTGGCGCAGCGCCCGCCGCAGCGACTGTGTGGAGGAGATCCGCGCCCCCTCGGCCCGTTCCGGGCCGTCCTCGCCGGCCCCGGCCGCGTACACCCGCCGGATGAGATTCAGCGCGTCGACGAGCAGCAGGGTGAGGGGTCGTTGGGCCACTGGTAGGGCCCATTGAATCAGATCGGGCGCCGGCCGTGACCGTGACCGGCAGGAGTCGGCGCGGTGACGAAGGGCCGGCCATTGGGCGTGAAGTCCTTTGGATGGCGTAGAATGCGCGGACCTTCGCCGGGCAGCCAGGGGAGCAGACCGAGGGAATCCGCGCGACAACGAGGTGATTGGGCCATGAAGACGGACGCCGAGATCGACCTGCTGCAGCGGGACGTCGACCCCGAGGAGACGCGGGAGTGGAAGGACGCCCTCGAGGCGGTCGTCGAGCGGGACGGCCCGGAGCGGGCCCACTACCTGGTCGAGGCGCTGGTCGACAAGGCGCGGCGCAGCGGCGCCTATCTGCCCTACAACGCCACCACCGCCTACATCAACACGATCCCGCCGCAGCAGGAGGCGCAACGCCGCGGCGACCCGGCGCTCGAGCGGCGCATCAAGTCGATCATCCGCTGGAACGCCATGGCGATGGTGGTGCGGGCCAACCGCGACGGCAACGAACGTCGGCGGCCACATCGCCACCTACCAGTCGGCGGCCACCCTCTACGAGGTCGGCTTCAACCACTTCTTCCACGCCCCGACCAAAGAGCACGGCGGCGACCTGGTCTACTTCCAGGGCCACAGCTCGCCCGGGATCTACGCCCGCGCCTTCCTCGAGGGCCGGATCACCGAGGAGCAGCTCGCCGGCTTCCGCCAGGAGGTCGACGGCAAGGGCCTCTCCTCCTATCCGCACCCCTGGCTGATGCCCGACTTCTGGCAGTTCCCGACGGTGTCGATGGGGCTGACGGCCGATCACGGCCATCTACCAGGCGCGGTTCATGCGCTACCTGCACCACCGCGGCCTGATCGACGCCGCGGAGCGCAAGGTCTGGGCCTTCCTCGGCGACGGCGAGATGGACGAGCCCGAGTCGCTCGGCGCGATCTCGCTGGCCAGCCGCGAGAAGCTCGACAACCTGATCTTCGTCATCAACTGCAACCTGCAGCGGCTCGACGGGCCGGTGCGCGGCAACGGCAAGATCATCCAGGAGCTCGAGGCGGTCTTCCGCGGCGCCGGCTGGAACGTCATCAAGGTGATCTGGGGCTCGAACTGGGACCCGCTGCTCGCCAAGGACACCACCGGCCTGCTGCGCCGGCGCATGGAGGAGGTGCGTCGACGGCGAGTACCAGACCTACGCCGCGGCGCCGGGCGCCTTCGTCCGCAAGCACTTCTTCGGCAAGTACCCGGAGCTCGCCGAGCTGGTGGCCGACATGTCCGACGAGGAGCTCTGGCGCCTGAAGCGCGGCGGCCACGACCCGCAGAAGGTCTACGCCGCCTACGCCGCGGCGGTGGCGCACACCGGCCAGCCGACGGTGATCCTGGCCAAGACGGTCAAGGGCTACGGCATGGGCGAGGCCGGCGAGGGCCAGAACATCACCCACCAGCAGAAGAAGATGGGCGAGGAGTCGCTGGTCCAGTTCCGCGACCGCTTCAACATCCCGGTCTCGGACGAGAAGCTGGACGAGCTGCCGTTCTACAAGCCCGCCGAGGACAGCGCGGAGATGCGCTATCTGCACGAGCGGCGCGCAGGCGCTGGGCGGCTACCTGCCGGCGCCGCTGCCCGACCGCGGCGCCGCTGCCGGTGCCCGAGCTCGAGGCCTTCAGCGTCCTGCTCGAGGGCACCGGCGACCGCGAGCTCTCGACGACCATGGCCTTCGTCCGCATCCTCATGACCCTGCTGCGCGACGAGGGGCTGAAGGAGCGCATCGTGCCGATCGTCGCCGACGAGGCGCGCACCTTCGGCATGGAGGGGCTGTTCCGGCAGGTCGGCATCTACGCGCCCGCCGGGCCAGCTCTACAGCCCGGTGGATCGCGACCAGCTGGCCTACTACCGCGAGGAGCGCGACGGGCAGATCCTCCAGGAGGGCATCACCGAGGCGGGCTCGCTGTCCTCGTGGATCGCCGCCGGCACGGCCTACGCCAACCACCGGCTGCCGATGATCCCGTTCTTCATCTTCTACTCGATGTTCGGCTTCCAGCGGGTCGGCGACCTGATCTGGGCGGCGGCCGACCAGCGGGCGCGCGGCTTCCTGCTCGGCGCCACCTCCGGCCGGACGACGCTCAACGGCGAGGGCCTGCAGCACCAGGACGGCCACAGCCACCTGCTCTCCTCGACCGTGCCGAACTGCGTCTCCTACGATCCGAGCCTTCGCCTACGAGCTGGCGGTGATCGTCCAGGACGGCCTGCGGCGGATGTACGCCGAGAACGAGGACGTCTTCTACTACGTCACCCTGCTCAACGAGAACTACGCGCACCCGGCGATGCCGGCCGGCGCCGAGGAGGGCATCCGCAAGGGGATGTACTCGCTGCGCCAGGCGCCCACGAAGAAGGGCAAGACACCGCCGCGGGTGCAGCTGCTGGGCTCGGGCTCGATCCTGCGCGAGGTGATGGCGGCGGCCGACCTGCTGGCCGCGGACTTCGGCGTGGCGGCCGACGTGTGGAGCGTGCCCAGCTTCAACGAGCTGCGCCGCGACGGCATGGCGGTCGAGCGCTGGAACCGGCTGCACCCGGGCGAGGAGGCCCGGCGGAGCCATGTCGAGCAGTGCCTCGACGACCGCCGCCGGTCCGGTGGTCGCCGCGACCGACTACATGCGCAGCGTCGCCGACCAGATCCGCCCCTGGGTGCGCGGCCGCTACGTCACCCTGGGCACCGACGGCTTCGGCCGCAGCGACATGCGCGAGGCGCTGCGGGGCTTCTTCGAGATCGATCGCCACCACGTGGTGGTGGCGGCGCTCAAGGCGCTGGCCGACGACGGCGAGCTGCCCGCCAAGACCGTCGCCGAGGCGATCGGCAAGTACGGCATCGACCCGGAGGCGCCGGCGCCGTGGACGGTCTGATGGCCCGCGCCACGCTCACGCCGGCCGCACCGAGGAGCCGAGCCGATGGCGACTGAGGCGGTCAAGGTCCCGGACCTGGGCGACGTCGACAAGGTCGACGTGGTCGAGGTGCTGGTGGCCGACGGCGACGAGGTCGAGGTCGACGCGCCGTTGATCACGCTCGAGAGCGACAAGGCGTCGATGGACGTGCCCTCGCCGCTGGCCGGCAGGGTGGTGGAGGTGCGGGTCAAGGCCGGCGACAAGGTGGGCGAGGGCGACCTCATCCTGATGCTCGAGCCGAGCGCGGCGGCGCCCGCGAAGCAGGCTGAGCCCGAGACCGAGGCCGAGACCGCGCCGCCGGCCGCTGCCGCACCCGAGCCGTCCCCCGGCCCTGCCGCGGCCTCACCGCCTTCCGAACCGCCTTCCGAACCGGCGCCCGCCGCCCCGGCGAGCCCGCACTCGCGCCGCTGCCGCCGAGCCGGCGTTCGACCCGGCGACGCAGGTCAAGGCCTACGCCAGCCCGGCGGTGCGGCGCTTCGCCCGCGAGCTGGGCGTCGACCTGACCCGGGTCCAGGGGCACCGGGCGCAAGGGGCGGATCGTCAAGGACGACGTCGAGGGCTGGGTCAAGAAGGCCCTGGCCGAGCCGGCGGCGCGCGGCGGCGTCCTGCCCGAGATGCCGGTGATCGACTTCTCCCGCTTCGGCGAGATCGAGCGGGTGGCGCTGACCCGGGTGCAGAAGATCTCTGGCCCCAACCTGCAGCGCTCGCTGGCTCAACGTGCCCCACGTCACCCAGCACGACGAGGCCGACATCACCGACCTCGAGGCCTTCCGCCAGCGGCACAAGGCCGAGGCCAAGGCCGAGGGCTTCAACCTGACGCCGCTGGCCTTCGTGCTCAAGGCGGTGGTGGCGGCGCTCCAGCGCTTCCCCAAGGTCAACAGCTCGCTCGACCCCGACGGCGAGCACCTGGTGCTCAAGCGCTACTACCACCTCGGCGTCGCGGTCGACACCGAGGAGGGGCTGATGGTGCCGGTGGTGCGCGACGTCGACAAGAAGGGCATCTTCGAGCTCGCCCGCGAGCTGGCCGAGGTCAGCCAGCAGACCCGCGACCGCAAGCTGACTCCGAACCGGGTCCAGGGCGCCTCGTTCACCGTCTCGAGCCTCGGCGGCATCGGCGGCACCGCGTTCACGCCGATCGTCAACGCGCCGGAGGTGGCGATCCTCGGCGTCTCGCGCTCGACCACGCGGCCGGTCTGGCACGACGGCGAGTTCGTGCCGCGGCTGATGCTGCCGCTCTCGCTCTCCTACGACCACCGGGTGATCGACGGCGCGCTGGCGGTGCGCTTCACCACCTACCTCTGCCAGGTCCTGTCGGACCTGCGCCGCCTGCTGCTGTAGCGCGAGAGGGCGCCGCAAGAGATGGCCGAGCCGCTGGAGGTCCGCGTCCCGGATCTGGGCACCGACGAGAAGGTCGACGTCGTCGAGATCCTGGTCGCGGCGGGCGAGTCGGTCGCGGTCGACGACGGCCTGATCACGCTGGAGAGCGACAAGGCCTCGATGGACGTGCCGTCCCCCCGGGCCGGGGTGGTGAAGAAGATCCGGGTGAAGGCCGGCGACAAGATCGGCGAGGGAGATCTGATCCTGACCCTCGAGGTCGAAGAGAAGACCGAGGCCGGGGCGGACACCGCGTCCGAGACGGCCGCCGAGCCGATGGTGGAGCCTGGCGCCGGCCCGGCGGCGTCGCCGGCGAGCGCCGCGGCGCCCGACGCCGAGGAGTCGGAGGGCGCTGCCGCGCCGCCTGAAGAGCCGATGGCAGCCGCGCAGCCCGAGCCGTCCGCGCCAGCTGAGGCGATTGCGGAGCCGGCGCCCGTCGCGCCGGCCGCCACGGCGGCCGCGGACTCCGCGGCTGCATCGCCATCAGGGTCGCCATCGCCATCGCCATCGCCGGCGACAACTGGCGGCCGCCGTCACGCCGAGGTCGTCGTCCTGGGCGCCGGCCCGGGCGGCTACACCGCCGCCTTCCGGGCCGCCGACCTGGGCAGGAAGGTCATCCTGGTCGACCGCGACGCGACCCTGGGAGGCGTCTGCCTCAACGTCGGCTGCATTCCGTCCAAGGCGCTGCTGCACGTCGCCCGGGTGATCGACGAGGCGGCCGACCTGGCGGCGCACGGCGTTGCTTTCGGCAAGCCGAAGCTCGACCTCGACAAGCTGCGCGGCTTCAAGGAAGCGGTGGTCGCCCGGCTGACCGGCGGCCTGGCCACCATGGCCGGCAAGCGCGGCGTCGAGGTGGTGCGCGGGGAGGGCCGGCTGACCGGGGCCAACGAGATCGCCGTGGCCACGGCCGAGGGCGAGGTCGCCATCGGCTTCGACAGCGCGATCCTGGCCGCCGGCTCGCGGGTGGTGCGCATCGGCGGCATCCCCTGGGACGACCCGCGGGTGATGGATTCCACCGGCGCGCTGGAGATCCGCGACGTGCCCAAGCGGCTGCTGGTTGTGGGCGGCGGCATCATCGGCCTCGAGATGGCCAACGTCTACGCCGCCCTGGGTTCCCAGCTGACCATCGTCGAGCTGCTCGACGGCCTGATCCCGGGTTGCGACCGCGACCTGGTACGCCCGCTCGAGCGCCGCTTCAAGAAACGCTATGGCGCCGAGGTCCATCTCGAGACTCGGGTCGAGGAGATCAAGCCGCGCAAGAACGGCCTCGAGGCCTCCTTCGGCGGCGCCGACGCTCCCGAGCCGCAGCTGTTCGACCGCGCCCTGGTGGCGGTCGGGCGGCGGCCCAACGGCGATCGCATCGGCCTCGAGGCGGCGGGGCTCGAGCTCGACGACCGCGGCTTCCTGCCCGTCGACCGGCAGCAACGCACCGCGGTACCGCACATTCTCGCCATCGGCGACCTGGTGCCCGGCCCGATGCTGGCCCACAAGGCGAGCCACGAGGGCAAGGTGGCCGGCGAGGTGGCGGCGGGCCTCAAGAGCGGCTTCGACGCCCGGGTCATCCCCTCGGTGGCCTACACCGACCCCGAGATCGCCTGGGTCGGCCTGACCGAGACGGCCGCCAAGGCCGAGGGCACGCCCTACGAGGTCGGGCGATTCCCCTGGGCGGCCAGCGGCCGGGCGCTGGGCATGGGGCGCGAGGAAGGGCTGACCAAGATTCTCTTCGATCCCGACAGCCGGCGGGTGCTCGGCGCCGGCGTCGTGGGGTCCAACGCCGGCGACCTCATCGCCGAGCTGACGCTGGCCATCGAGATGGACTGCGAGGCGGCCGATCTCGGCCTCACCGTCCACCCGCACCCCACCCTGTCGGAGACCGTCGCCCTCGCCGCCGAGGCCTTCGAGGGCACCATCACCGACCTCTACCTGCCGCGCCGCAAGAAGCGCTGAGCCGTCGCCGGTCGCGGCGGCGTGAGATCATGCACAGGTCGAGCCCGACCTTCTCGGCAAGTCCAGATCTGCAGACACCCAGACCGGCTACCAGCGACGAGGGCCGGTGGCAAGGTCGGGCCAGCGAGGTGCGGTCATGAGAGAAGCCCGATCCGGGTACCAAGGCAGGTTTCGGACCACGGCGTTGGCGCTGCTGGCGTTCGGCGCCGTCAGCGCGCCGCCCGTGGCTGGCGAGGCGCTGGGCTCGCGCGACGAGCGCCCAGCTGACGGTGCTCCACCTGGCCGACGTCTACGAGATCGCCCCGGTCGACGGCGGCAAGTACGGCGGCCTCGCCCGGGTGGCGGCGCTCGAGCGGCGGCTGGCGGCTGAGAAGAGCCACGTCCTGATGACGATCGGCGGCGACTTCCTCTCGCCCTCGGTGGCCTCGAGCATCTTCCAGGGCGAGCAGATGGTCGCGGCGCTCGGTGCCATGGGGCTCGACCTGGCGACGCTGGGCAACCACGAGTTCGACTTCGGCCCCGAGCTCCTGCGGCAGCGGATGCGCGAAGCGCCCTGGGACTGGGTGGTGAGCAACGTGGTCGACGCCGCCACCGGCGAGCCCTTCGGCGGCGCCGCGCCCTGGCTGGTGCGCAGCTACGGCGATCTCACGGTCGGTTTCCTGGGCCTCTGCCTCGCCGGCGACGAGATCGCCGCCAAGAAGCGCCAGGGGGTCGAGTTTCTCGACCCGTTCGAAGCCGCGGAACGCTACCTGCCGGAGCTCGAACGGGAGGGCGTCGACGTCATCGTCGCCCTTACCCACCTCGACTTCGCCGACGACGTGCGGCTGGCGCGCCGCTTCCCCGGCATCGACCTGATCCTCGGCGGCCACGAGCACTTCCCGATCACCACCCAGGTCGAGCGCAGCCTCATCATCAAGCCGGGGTCGGACGCGCGCAACGTCGCCCGCGTCGACATCAGCCGGCCGCGCGCCGAGGCGCCGATCGAGAAGCACTTCGAGCTGGTGCCGATCGTCGAGGGCCTGGCGACCGAGCCGGTCACCGCCGCCGTGGTGGCCGAGTGGGAGTCGCGTCTCGATAGCGAACTGGCGGTCACGGTGGGCGCCACCGCAGAGCCGCTCAACGCGGTGGCGGAGGAGGTGCGATCGCGCGAGATCAACCTGGGCAACCTGTTTGCCGACGCCATGCGACGCGACACCGGCGCCGAGATCGCCATCCTCAACAGCGGCAGCATCCGCAGCAACCGGGTCTACCCGCCGGGGGAGCTGACGCGTCGCGACCTGGTCGCCATGCACCCGTTCGGCGGTATCGCCTGTGAAGTGGAGGTCTCCGGCGAGACGATCGTCGCGGCGCTCGAGAACGGCTTCAGCCGACTTGGCGAGAGCGCCGGGCGATTCCCCCAGGTTGGCGGCATCGAGGTAGAGGTCGATCCGGAGCGGCCCGCCGGCCAGCGCGTGGCGGCGGCGACCGTCGGCGGCCAACCGCTGGATCCGGCGCGGCGGTACACGGTGGCGGTCACCGACTACATGCTCGGCGGCGGCGACGGCTATTCGATGTTCGCCGACGGCAAGGTGCTGGTCACGCCCGAGGCCGGCAGCATGCTGGTGACCCTCCTCGAGGAGACGGTGCGGCAGCGGAAGTCGATCGCGCCGCGGGTCGAGGGCCGCATCCGCTTCCTGGGCGAGCCGCCGCCTGCCCGTACCGCGCGCCGGCGGCCGGTGATCCTCGACACCGACATGGGCATCGACAGCGTGATGGGGCTGCTCTATCTGCTCAAGGCGCCGGAGGTCAGCCTCGAGGCGATCACCGTCGTCCACGGCATCGCCGACGTCAAGCCCGGGGCCCGCAACGCCATGCGCATCCTCGAGCTGACCGGCAACCGCGACATCCCGGTGGCGCGGGGCCGCCGCCGGCCGCTCGAGGGGCGGCGCGGCTTCCCGTCGTTCTGGAAGCCGCAGGCCAACAGTCTCGGCGACGCCGCGCTGCCGCCGGCGCGCGGCCGGCCGCGCGGGCGGGCGGTGGAGCTCATCCTCTCGACCCTGGCGGCGAGCCCCGAGCCGATGACCATCATCGCCATGGGCCCGCTGACCAACATCGCCCTGGCCCTGGAGAAAGACCCGGGAATCGTCGACAAGATCGCCGAGATCGCCGTGATGGGCGGTGCCGTCGAGGTGCCCGGCAACGTCGGCACCCCCTATGTCGGCATCGACAACAACGCCGCCGAGTGGAACTTCTACCTCGACCCGCACGCCGCCCAGCGGGTGCTGGCCAGTGGTGTCCCGATCCGGCTGATGCCGCTCGACGCCACCAGCGCTCTGCCGGTGACCCCGGAGTTCGTCGACCGGGTGCGCACCCGGCCGCGCGATCAGACCTCGGGCCTGCTGCTGTCGCTGCTCGAAGCGGTGAGCGAGGGGATCGACGCCGGCTGGTACTACTTCTGGGACGTCCTGGCGGCGGTCGCTACCGCCCGGCCCGACGTGCTGGCCTGCCGCGACGAGACGATCGAGGTGGTCACCCGCGAAGGCCCGCAGTTCGGTCGCACGCGGCCCAGTGCCGGCGGCGCACCGGTCTGCGTCGTCGAGCAGATCAACCGCGAGGCGTTCGAAGACGACCTGCTGAAGGCGATCCTGGACTGATGCAGGCCGCGGCTGAAGCGCGAATCGGCGCTATGAGGCGCCTGGCGGTGTTCGATCTCGACGGCACCCTGGCCGACACGCTGGCTGGTGGACCACCGCTGCTTCGTCGACGCCTTCCGCCTCGAGCGGGCGCGGCGCGGCTGTCGCTCGCCGCGCCCGGGTCGGACCCACCGGGCGGGCGGCGCTGCGGCGCGTCGCCTGCTCGCGGCCGTCGGGCTGGCGCTGGCGCTGGCCGGTCCTGTTCTGGCGGTCTCCGACGTCGAGCCTGCCGACGTCGAGCCTGCCGACCTCGGGCCTGCCGACCGCGTCCTCCTGTCCGAGACCTTCCGCCTCTCCACCGAGCTGGGCGAGGAGATCTGGCCCGGCTGGGGCGTGGCGCCGTGGGAGGTGCTGCTGGTCGGCGACGAGCACGAGTACCTGGTCAACTCGCCGCGCCAGCCCGAGGGCTTTGTCGAGCTCGGCCGCGACAAACCGCTCGACGGCAGGGTGCTCGTGCGGCCGCGCACGCTGCCGCCGGGCGCGCGCGCCACCTACCCGATGCTGGGCGGGCCGCCGCTGGTGGTGGTCGGCCGCCCCGAGGCGACCGGCCTCGACCCCACCGCCTGGGTCGTGATGGTCCTGCACGAGCACTTCCATCAGCTGCAGATGTCCGACAGCGCCTACTACGCCGACGTCGAGCGGCTCGACCTGGCCGGCGGCGACGAGTCCGGCAACTGGATGCTCGACTTCCCCTTCCCCTACGACGACCCGAAGGTCGAGGCCCGCTTCAAGGGCCTGTGCGCCACGATCCTCGCCATCCTGGCCGGCGACGTGCCGCCAAGCTTCGTCGCCGAGGCCCTGGGCAGCCTGGCCGCCGTCCTGCCTGCCGATGCCTACCGCTATCTCGGCTTCCAGCTCTGGCAGGAGGGGGTCGCCCGCTATGTCCAGGCCCGGGCGGCGCGGGTGGCCGCCGATCGCTTTGCCCCGTCACCCGCTTTCACCGCGCTGCCCGGCTACCGGCCGTTCGCCGAGGTGGCCGACGAGCTCGAGGCGCAGATTCGGGCCGAGCTCGCGGCGCCGCGGCTGGCGGAGCGGAAGCGGGTCGCCTTCTACGCCGCCGGCGCCGGGCTGGCGATGCTGCTCGAGCGGCATTCTCCCGACTGGCGCGAGCGATATCTGTCGCGGAAGTTCGCGCTCGAGGCGTTGCTGCCGTGAAGGCCATGCCCCGAATCGGCTCGGTGATGACGCCGTTTCCCTACTCGGTCGGCCCGGACGACTCGCTGCGGACCGCCCGCCGCATGATGGCCGAGCACCGGATCCGCCACCTGCCGGTGATGATCGAGGGCCGCCCGGCGGGGGTGATCACCGATCAGGACATGCGGCGGGCCGCCGCCGGCGGCGCGGAGGGCGAGCCGCGGGTGGGCGATCTGACGATGTCGGAGGCCTGCGAGGCCGACATGAGCGCGCCGCTCGATCTCGTCCTGAGCGAGATGGCCGAGCGCCACCTCGACTCGGCCCTGGTGCTCAAGGCCGGCAAGCTGGTGGGCATCTTCACCGCCACCGACGCCTGCAGGGAGTTCGCCGCGCTGCTGCGCCGCGAGGCGCCTCGCCGGACGGGGAGAGCGCGGCCTGAGGCAGCGCCGCCCGCGGATCAGGCCACGGCCGAGGCGTCTGTCCATACCCGGACCCGCACCCAGCCGGTGCGGCGCATCGCCCGTGGCCGGCGCGTGGCCAGCAAGCCGGACGTGGGCCGGCCTGGCTTGGGCTGGACTGCTCCTGGGTGATCCGCGGACGGTGAATCGCGGGTGACGAAGGATGCAAGCGGCCTCGGGCGGAGGCGCGAAATTTGTCACCGCGAGCCGCCGGCCGGTGGCTCGCGGGCCTCCCCGAGCCGGACCGGACCGGGACCGAAGTGCCTTGCCCGCAGCGTTTGATGCGGTCTCCGGCGGTCGCACCGGTGGTTGGCATCGGCGTTGCTCATGGAGGTGACCGTGGTCAGACTCACACACGAGCTGGAGGACGCGATGGCAACCGCACCGATCCGACAAGGAGGCCGGCCATGCGTCTCTCTCTGGAGCGCTTTATCTCGTTTCTTACCGTCCTTCTCGCCGCGTTCGCCATGGCCCAGCTGGCCGGCGCCGCGCCTCTGCCCGATTCCCGTACGGAAGGATCGAAGGTAGCTCGGCAGCAGATCCGGGCCAATTGCCGCGACGTCTTCGAGCGGCGCCCCACTTTTCGGGCCGGCCTCGATCAGTCGCCGCAAGTGACAGCGGAGGCCCTGAGGTAGGTTCAAGGGCGACTGGGGCCCGGGAAGGGGTTCGGCCGCCCACCACCGCCGAAGACCGTCAAGTTCCTGGGAGTCCCTCGCCGCAATGCTCGCCGGTGGATTGTAGAACGACATACATCCCTTTGATGTTGCGGGAAGCCGTCTGCGTCAGACACCGCTCGAAGATGTCGTTGACATTGCTGGGCACTGCCTCATAGTCTGTGAGGAAAGCTCAGGAGAGTGATTCATGAGCCGCGGAGCCGGGCCCGCTGATGCCGGCATACGAGGGTCGGTCGCGAGGAACTTGCCGGGAGAGTTCCGGCAGTTTCGTAGAGGGCTGCCAGCAAGGGCTGAGCTCACCAGGAGGTCAAGCGATGGCGCCATCCTGCGATGCGGATCGGGGCGAGATGTGTAGTCCCCTGATCGAGGCTGAGAGTCTGCAGATTCCAACGAAGCGGCCGACAGCCCTCTGTCTCTCAGGAGGGGGAATCCGTAGCGCCGCCTTTTCCATGGGCGTTCTGGAGGAGTTGAAACAGCGGCTAAACGGAGCGAGCTTTGA
Organism: Thermoanaerobaculia bacterium; assembly: GCA_963781065.1. Classification (GTDB taxonomy): domain Bacteria; phylum Acidobacteriota; class Thermoanaerobaculia; order Multivoradales; family JAHEKO01; genus CALZJC01. Next base: position 853,228 of record CAWAET010000004.1, read on the forward strand.
CTACTTGAGTACGGTGTCGGGCGGGGGCTTTGCCGGAGCTTGGAGCCTCACGGGACACAAAGAGCCGGAAAAGGCCAGCCAGTACCTGGATGACGTGATGTCCCGGGGCCTGCGGGGCCCGATCGAGCTCGCCTTCGTTTTCATGGGCAAGTGGCTTCTCCATGCCCTCTTCGCGATTCCTGCGCTCGGTGCTCTGATACTGGCGCTCGCGAGCGCGTGGAGCCTGATGCTGAAGATGGCGGACTGGGTCATGGCACGGGAGCTCACGGGTGCTCATCCGGAAGCCCTGCTCGCCCTGGCGGGCGCCATCGGCTATCTGGTGCTCGTGGCTTTGCTGCACGGACGAAAGGGCCGCTGGGTCGCAAGGCAGCTGTTGGTGGTGGCGTCCTTGTCTGCCGGTGCGCATTACCTGCTCGTCGAGGCCCCCGAAAAGCTCGACGGAAGCGCCGCGCTGCCGGGAGCCGGCGTACTCATCGTGGTAGGCGTCGGGCTGCTCGGACGTTCGTCGGGCTTGGCGCATGTTCGGTGGATCTCCTCGCGCCTGGGTACCGCGCGTCTCGTGCGCATCGTTGCCCTCTTGTGCGTCTTGTTGATCGGCCTGCTCATCTCCTGGCTCCTGGTCGTGAGCCAGCCGCTCTACCAAGGCCCTCTGGCTGCCGTCGGCCCATTCCCGATCGTTGGGGATCTTCCGCCACGCGTGCTGCTGATGCTTGTGCTCGGCTTGTTGGCACTGGCTGTCGGCGGGCTGCCTGCTAGCTGGTTCTCGGTGGCGACCTTCTATCGCAGCCGCATCAAGAAGAGATTCCTCCGAGAGGGGGCGGCGGAGCAGGGGCCCGAGAGGAAGGCGCCGACCGTTGGACTGCTGCACTTGATCAACGCGGCGATGAGCTCACCGGGACCCGGCCCTCAACACTGGGATGAGCGCCGCACGGTGCCGTTCGTCTGGAGTCCGTTGGGATACGCCTACGGGCTATGCCGCGGTGAGCCCGCCCGGACGGAGGTGGTTTATCCTGCCGATCAGCGGGAAGATCTATCTCCCGATCGTGAGTTGGCCCTCGCGACCTCGGCGGCGGTGGCAGGGCCCCGGATGGGAGCCTACACCGAGAGGGCGATTGGCTACCTTCTTTCCTTCCTCAATCTGCGCCTGGGGCAGTGGTTTCGCCTCGACGCCTCGAAGCCCTTTGTCCCGAGTGGTTCGCTCTTGGGCGAAGTTCTCGCAGACCTTGGGCTGAACCGCAAGACCCGGAAGAGCCGCTGGGTCTATCTCAGCGACGGCGGGCACTTTGAGAACCTCGGTCTCTGCGAGGTGATCCGCCGCCGATGCGGACACGTGGTGGTCGTAGACGGCAGTTGCGACCCTGAGTACTCCTTCTCCGACCTGGCGAACACGGTACGGAAGGTGCGGCTCGATCTTGGGGCCAGCATCGAGATCGACGGCCTGCGCTGGACCGAGGAAGGTGCGATCCTCAAGAGCCCAGCCCGCAACCGGCGCCAGCGCGTCTATGGTGGCTCGATTCGCTACCTTGACGAACAGGGCCGGGTGGTCGACCGGGGCGACCTCGTTTACATCAAGGCTGCCCTGGTCGGCGACGAGCCTGCCGACATCGCTGGCTACGCGGACCTTCATCCCGCCTTCCCCCACGAATCCACGACCGATCAGTGGTTTTCGGAAGCGCAGTTTTGGAGCTACTTCCGACTGGGCGAGTTCACGATCCAGAGCGCGCTCGACCATTACGACGATGCGAAGGCGCTGTGGCGCACGAAGCCTCCGACGGAGGGTGAGACCGTTTCTGCCGCCCAGATCAGCGAACGACTGCGAGAGGCCGGCATGATCGTGGGGCGCCCGGAGTTGCGACCGACGCACGGTGGCATCGTGCTGAGTGGCCGCTGCACAAGTGAGACGTGCCGCCGCTTCTTGCTGGTCGAAGCCACGGACGGTGGAACCTGGGTTCTACCCAAGGGGCACATCGAGCGCGGCGAGCGCCCTGGCGAGGCTGGCGTCCGGGAACTCAAGGAAGAGACCGGGTACTGCTGGAGGGGCGGCTGGCGGAAGCGCCCGGTCGTCGTGGATCGTTTCAAGAAGGGCGACGAGACGGTGCGAGCCCTCTACACCGTCGTGGACGGAGGCGAGCTGTATGCCAGCCGGGAGTCGCGACATCTGGAAGCTCGGCGGAGTTGTGAGCTGCATCGGGATGAAGCGGCGGAGGAGCGCCGGCACCTCTGGGTAACGCTGTCCGACTACAGGCGCGCTTTGAGCAAGCATCCGTCGCTGAAGAAGGACCTAAAGGAGAGCTTCGACCCCGGCGACGACACCGCGAGCGAAGTGGTGGATACGCTCGGTGAGGCGCGGTTGCTCATCCCCGACCTGGTGTGGGTGCTCGAGGAAGCCGATCGCAAGCTGGACGACTGGGCGCGAGCGGATCGAGAAACCCAGACTGGGTTTGAGGGTGGCAATTCGCCGATCTGATGACGAATCTGAGGCAGTGCTCCCGGAATGCAGTCGAACCATTCATCGTCTTCGGCATCCCTCGGGCCGGTAGCCCGGCTCGGCGTGATCCGCTCAGATTCTCTGGGTCTTGAGGCTGGTGGCCGTGCTACCATGTTCAAAACCATGGTCATGACCATGGTCTTTACGGGGCGATTCTCATGAAGACCATCAAGGCATCGGAGTTCAAGGCGAGGTGTCTGAAGCTGATGGACGAAGTGGCCGAGAGCGGAGAGCCGATCGAGATCACCAAGAACGGCCGTCCGGTGAGCCGGCTGGTGCCGGCGCGTGAGATCCCCACGACCCTGTTCGGGCGGCATCGCGACAGCCTCTCGCTCGACGGCGACGTCATCTCGCCGATCGACGTCGAGTGGGACGCCGCGCGGTGATCGTCCTTGACACCCACGTGCTGCTGTGGCTCGATGCCGGCGATCGGCGGCTCGGCGCGCAAAGCCGCGGGATCGTCGATCGAGCGCTTCAGGAAGGCCGGCTCGCCTGCTCGGCGATCTCGTTCTGGGAGGTCGCCATGCTGGTCGAGCGTGGCCGGATCACCCTACGCCAGAAGCTCGGCGCCTGGCGTCAGGAGTTGCTCGAGGCGGGGCTGACGGAGATCCCGGTCGACGGCGCCATCGGCATCCACGCGGTCTCCCTGGCGGGTTATCCCGCAGATCCGGCCGATCGCATCATCGCTGCCACGGCGGCGATCCGCGGCGCCACCCTGATGACTGCCGACGAGGCCATCCTGGCCTGGCGGGGCGACCTGCTGCGGCGCGACGCCAGACGCTGAGCCGGCGCCTCCGTTCGGCGGCTCCGGGGCCGGCCTTTGGGTGTTTGCGGACGAGATTCACCAGTCCCCCGGCTTGGGAGGGGAACGGGCAAGCCTGAGCGCCGTTCTTTGGCCTCGGTGTGTCCACCTTGACAGGTTTCAGATCAGTGACTACAGTGGTCTCATGACGGAGACCGTCGGCATCCGCGAGGCGAAGGCACAGCTCAGCCGGCTTGTGCATCGCGCGGAGCGTGGCGACAGCATCACCCTCACCCATCGCGGCCGGCCGGTCGCGAAGATCGTGCCCATCACCGAGCCCGACAAGGACGTCGGGGCCCGAATCGAGGAGCTCAAGAGGCGCGGCTGGATCCAGGATCACACCAACGCACCGGTAGCCCTTCCGAAGTTCGGTGTGGCGCACGGCTTGGCACAGCGGTACCTGCGCGAAGAGCGCGACGCCAGATAAGCCGCGATGGCAACCGCTTTCTACTGGGATGCGTCGGCGATTCTGTCGGTTGTCGTCGAGGATCAGCACTCGAGGACTGCTCGACGCCGGATGGCGTCAACGGGCCCCCACCTCATCTCCTCGCTGGCCTTCGTCGAGGTCTGCGCCGTGCTGACGCGCCTGGCGAGGGAGCGTCACCTCTCGGCCCGGGAGCGCCGCCAGGCAATCGCGAGCCTTCAGGCCCGGCCGTGGTCGGCATTGCACCTGGAACCCGATCGCCTACTCGCCGCCAACCTCGCTGATCGTCATTCGCTGCGAGGAGAGGACCTCTGGCACCTGGCAGCCGCGGCGACTCTGGGGCAGGAGCTCCCCGGTCTTGTCTTGCTTACCTTCGACGACCGCTTGGCCGCGGCGGCAGACGGCGAAGGGCTGGCGCCAGGTTCCTCGTGATCCGAGCTCAGGACAGCCCGGCGGCGCTGATGTCCGGGTGCTTGCGGACGAAGTCCACCAGCCGCCCGAGATAGGAGGGGAACGGCGGTGAAGCGATGCCGCTGCCCGCGAGATCGGCCACGGTGTTGGCGCAGGTGTAGTGGGTCGGGTGGACGAAGTAGTCGATCGAGTCCGGCGGGATGCCGGTCAGCCACTGGGCGCCGGGCAGGTACTCGAGGGCGGGCTTGGCGATCGACAGGAACGACGGCACCTTGACGATCCGCTTCGGGATGGCGCGGGAGATCTCGTCGAGCAGCTCGTCGACGGTCAGCGGCGCCGGGTCGGCCAGCTGGTAGACCTTGCCGTTGGCCTCGGGCAGGCCGCTCAGGTGGGCGATGGCGTCGACCACGAAGTCGCTCGGCACCAGGTTGACCCGCACCATCGTGGCATCGCCGATCACCGGCACCACGGCGACGAACGGCTGCCGCATGATGAGCCGGATGATGGCGTAGGGGCCGTCGTACTTCTGGGTGGCGCCGGTGCGCTGTCGCCCACGACGATCGCCGGCCGGTAGATCGTCGCCGGCAGCCCCGAGCGCATCGCCCGCTGCACGTCGACCTCGGCGAGGAACTTGGTCTCCTCGTAGAAGTTGTTGAACTCCTGGCTCTTCTCCAGGTCGTCCTCGGTGTAGACGCCGGCCCAGCGGCCGCTGACGTAGCAGGTGCTGACGTACTGCAGCCGCTCGAGGTGGGCGCACTCCTCGGCCAGGTCCAGCACCCGGCGGGTGCCCTCGACGTTGACCTTCATCCCCACCGCGCGCGTCACCCCCAGGTCGTAGATCGCCGCCAGGTGGTAGATCTCGCGCACCGAGCCGGTCGCCACGTCGCTGCCGTCGATCCCCAGGCCGGCACGGGTGATGTCGCCCTCGACCAGGCGGATGCGGCCGGCGGTCTCGGGGTGCTCGCGCTCGATCTGGCGCCGCCGTTCCTCGGCCAGCGGCGCGAACTTCGCCTGCACGACGCAGACCGCTTCGTCGCCTTCGGCGCGGGCGAGGACGCGCGGCAGCAGGGCGGAGCCCAGGAAGCCCGGAAACCCGGTGAAGAGGATGTCGGCCATGGTTTTGTCTCCCGGGCGCGGGAGGGGAGGCGCGCCCTTCGGGATCTATCCTACGCCGCTGTGCGGCAAGGTCAACCGCTGGCGAACCGAGTGTCGAGGGTCTGTCCGATCCGGGGCCCGGCTCCCGCCTCGCCGAGCCGACGGGTCACCCGTCAGTCGGCGCCGCCCGCCACCGCGTCGACCATCACCCGGCTGCCCTGGAGCGCCAGCCGCTGCATGTAGAGCCTGAGCCCCGCCGCGCCGCCGAGCTCCTCGCCGCCGCCGGCCCGGCCGGGGCCGCCGTGCATGGTCTGGGGCAGCGCCACGCCCGAGCCCGGCGCCGCGCCGGCCGAGCTCTCGGAGCCGATGTAGATCCGCCCGGTGGTGCTGCCGGCGCCGGCCAGGTAGCCGCCCAGCCATTCCGGGTCGTCGCTGTAGACCGAGTTGACCAGGGTGCCGCCGCCCAGGGCGACGATCTCCGCGGCCTCGGCGGCGCTGCCGTCGTAGGGCAGCAGGGTCGCCAGCGGGGCGAAGACCTCGCGCCGGTGGACGGCGGCGACGGCGCGGGCGTCGGCGGCCTCGAGCAGGGTCGGGCCGAAGAAGAAGCCTTTGCCGGCCGGGCTGCCGGCGCCGTCGATGCGGCCGCCGCTGCCGTGGACGGCGCGGGCCTCGGCCATCAGCTCGGCCGCGCCGGCGATGGCGTCCTCGAGCTGGGCGGCGGTGGCCAGCGGGCCCATCCCCACCGCATCGTCGGCCGGGTTGCCGGTGACGACCTTCTCGAGGCGGCCGATCAGCTGCTCGCGCACCGCGGCGAGCCGGGCCGCGGGCACCAGGAGGCGCCGCACGGCGGTGCACTTCTGGCCGGTCTTCTGGGTCATCTCGCGGGCGACGTCCTTCAAGAACAGCTCCATGGCCGGCGAGCCGTCGGCCACGTCGGGCGCCAGGACCGCCGCGTTGAGGCTGTCGGCCTCGACGTTGAGCCGCGTGTTGACGTCCACCAGGTGGGCGTGCGTGCGGAAGATGCGCGCCGTGTCCGCCGAGCCGGTGAAGGCCAGGACGTCCTGCGGGCCGAGCCGGTCGAGCAGGTCGCCGGTCGAGCCGCAGACCAGCTGCAGGGCGCCGGCGGGCAGGACGCCGGCCTCGATCACCATCTCGACCGTCCGCTCGGCCACCAGCGCGGTGGCGGTGGCCGGCTTGACGATCATCGGCATGCCGGCGGCCAGGGCGCAGGCGGCCTTCTCGGCGAAGCCCCAGGCGGGGAAGTTGAAGGCGTTGATGAACACCGCCACGCCGTGGCGCGGCACCAGCACGTGCTGGCCCCAGAAGGTCTCGTCGCGGGTCAGCTGGACGCCGTCGCCGTCGACCAGCACCTGGCGGTCGCCCAGGCCGCGGGCGACGCCGGCGTAGTAGCCCAGCGTGCCGCTGCCGCCGCCGATGTCGAAGTTGCCGTCGCGTGTCGTCGTGCCGTTGTTGATCCGCGACAGCTCGAGCAGCTCGTTGCGGCCCTCGCGCAGCACGCCCGACATCGCCTTCAGCAGCTCGCCGCGCCCGGCAAAGGTCATCTCCCTGAGCGCCGGCCCGCCGCGATCGCGGGCCCAGGCCACGGCGGCGCCGAAGTCGACGCCGGCGCTCGAGGCGCGGGCCACCGGTTCTTCGGTCGAGGGGTCAACGAGGGTGGCAAAGCCGTCGGTGGCCTCGTGCCAGCTGCCGGCGATGTAGCTGCGTAGGGTCTTCATGGGATCTCCTTGGACTTCCGAGATTCTAGCCGCTCGCCGGCTACCTGTTTCGGCGGCCCCGGTAGAATGGGGCGGTGAGCGACCGGCGACCCGACTTCGACCAGTTCGAGGCCTCAGAGCTCTACTGCGCCAACTGCAAGCGGTCGCAGCCGGTGCGCAAGCGGCTGCTGATGGTGCTGCCCACCGGCAACAAGTACGACTACCTGTGCAGCGTCTGCGGCAGGTCGGTCGGCGACAAGACCGACGAGGACGCGAGCGACTTCAAGATCCTGTTTCCGCACTAGCCAGCCGGCCGTGCGGGCACTTCGAGCCGGGCGCGGCGAAGCTCTGGCGAGAGTTCGGTGAGGGCCGCGGCCGCGTCGTAGAAGCGCTCGAGATCGCCGTCCTCCGCCGCCAGCAGGCGGCGCAGGCCGGGCACCAGCTCGTGGTAGGCGCCGAGCGACGCCAGCCGGGCGTTGTCGAGCCCGTCGTCGAAGAAGCGGTCCCAGCGGTCGCCCCACTCGTCCCGGCGCGCGCGGTAGGCGGCGCGCAGCTCTTCGAGCAGGGCCGCCTTGCGCTGGCGCTTCCATTCGTCCGGCCGCTCGGCGGCGTAGGCCTCGGCGAGCCGGGCGCGGGTCCCGAGCGCGAGCGCCACGACCCGCTCGTCGCGCCGCCGCCCGGCGCGCCAGGCGGCCAGCTCTTCGGCGCGCTCCCGCCCGCCCAGCCAGCGGGCGACGCCCTCCTCCTCGACCAGCGAGGCGAACGACTCGTTGAAGGTGGTGTCGCCCTTGACGTAGAGCCGCTTGTGGGCCAGTTCGTGGAACAGCAGCCCGGCGAGCTCGGGCTCGGGTAGGGCGAGGAAGCTCGACAGCAGCGGGTCGCGAAACCAGCCCAGGGTGGAGAAGGCGCGCACGCCGCCGACCTCGACGTCGAGGCCCTGGCGTCCCAGCCGCTCGCCGAACCGCCGCGCCGCGTCCTCGGAGAAGTAGCCGCGATAGGAGACGCAGCCGGCGACGGGGAAGCACCAGACCGCCGGTTCGATCGACAGCTCTGGAGCGGCGCTGACGGTCCAGGTGGCCCAGGGCCGATCCAGCTCGACATAGCTGTCGTAGGCGCGTCCAACCGGCAGCGACAGCTCCTCGGCGGCGAACCGCACCACGGCCCGGGCCGAGCGCAGCCGCTCGGCCAGCCCGGGATCGGTGGCCGGGTCGGCGAGCAGCCGTTCGACCGGTCGCCGCTTCGCCATCAGCCGCAGACCGCCCCAGGCGGTGCGGCTGCTGTAGCAGCCGGCGAGCGCCAGACCCGCCGCCGCGACGGCCACGAGCATGATGGTCGTGAGGCGCTGGGGTCGCCGTTTCGACCTGGACTCTCGGATGCTCACGGATGGGCAGGAAGTGTAGAGCAAGGGAGCGGAGGCTTCAGCGGCTAGAATGCCGGGGTGTCGACGATCGAAGAGAGACTGCGCATCTGGAACGGCAAGGGAGTCGTCTGCCGCTACGACCGGGAGACCGACGCGTGGATCTTCATCTCCATGCACGACGACACCCTGGGCCCCTTCACCGGCGGCACCCGGATGAAGAGCTACCCGTCGCCGGGCGAGGCGCTCGAGGACGGCCAGCGGCTGGCCGCCGGGATGACCGCCAAGTGGGCCGCCCTGGGCATGCCCTACGGCGGCGGCAAGGCGGTGCTGGCGGTGCCCGGGCCGCTTGCGGGCGCGGCCCGGGAGGGGCTGCTGCGGCGCTATGGGCGGCTGATCGCCTCGCTCGGCGGCCGCTTTCGCACCGGTGAGGACATGGGCACCACGCCGGACGACATGTGCGTTCTGGCCGAGGAGACCGAGTTCGTGCACGGCTTCGACCGCGAGACCGGCGAGAAGGTCGACCCCAGCCCCTACACCGCGCTCGGCGTTTGGAGCGGCATCGTGGCGGGCTGTGGCGAGGTCTTCGGCACCGACGGCATGGCCGGCCGCACGGTGCTGGTCGAGGGGCTGGGCAACGTCGGCTGGCGGCTGGCCGAGATGGCGCGCGAGTCCGGCGCCACACTCAAGGTGGCCGACATCGACCGGGCGCGGTGCGAGCGGGCCGCGCGCGAGCTGGGCGCCACCGTGGTCGAGCTGGCGGACGTGCCGTCGGCCGCGTGCGACGTCTACGCTCCCAGCGCCATCGGTGCCACCGTCAACCGCGAGACGATCCCGCGCCTTGCCTGCCGCCTGATAGCCGGCTCGGCCAACAACCAGCTGGCGGAGCCCGAAGATGCCGACCGCCTGGTCGAACGGCGCATCGCCTACGCGCCCGACTACATCATCAACGGCGGCGGCGCCATGTCCTTCGGCTTGATGACGGAGGGCGAGTCGGACCCGGCCGTGCTTCGCCGGAAGGCGAAGACGATCGGCGATACCGTGCGCGAGCTGCTGCGCGAGGCGGCGGAGCGTGGGGAGTCGCCGGTGGCGGCGGCCAACCGGCGCGTCGAGCGGGTCTTGGCTGCGGCGCGGTAGCAGCTCGCCTCAGGCGTCGAGAACTCCCGCCTCGCCGGTCTCGGCGCGCAGGCGCTGCACTTCGAGCCAGCAGGGCGGGCACGAGCCGTCCGGACGCTGCCACTCCGGATGGTCGCTCAGCACGAGCTGCAGGTACATCTGGTCGAGTTCGAAATTGAAGTCTCGGATGCGGTCGTCGCGGGTCGGAATCGGTGGTTTCATCGTCAACCTCCAATACCCTCTTCGAGCGGGCGTGGGAGTGCGGATTCACTCGGTTCAGCTGTAAGAGGGCCGGCCGGCGTACGAGGTCTGGGGTGGGCTCTCCTCCGGACGGCTCGTTTCGGTCGGACTCCAGGGGGTGGCTACTCGCCTCTGTGCTCCTCGCTGCCGACGGCGTCGGCCTCCTGAGGCTCGTGCCCGCGCTCGTCGCAATGCCATCGGAGACCCCACCCCAGACCTCGCACGCCGGCCTCCGGTAGTGGCCTTCCGGAAGTTGCGGGACTCCCCTCCGTCCGCCGCAACCGGAGGGCGAAGCTGGAACGGCCACCCCGAGAGCGGAGCATAAACATCCAGAGCGGAGCGACGGGGTGGCCTGGAGGCGTAGCCCGGCCCGAGTCCGACGAGGCAGCTGCTGCAATCTCGGCGCCCTCGCCGGTGCAGTCGGGAGTGGCTCGGAAGGACAAGCTAGGATCGATACCATGGCTGTGCCAGAGCGCGAACTGGAGCTCTCCCCGGCGACCATGCGGCGGATGATCGAGGCGGCCGCCGAGCGCGTCCTGGAGCACATCTCGGCGCTGCCCGAGCAGCCGGCGATCGCCGTCGAGGGCGGCGCCGAGTTGTCGCGGGCGCTGGCCGCGGATCCGCCGCCGGAGGGGCCGACCCCCTACGGCGAGCTGCTCGACCTGCTCTTCGAGCGCGTCATCCCGACCAGCTACAACACCGCCGGCCCGGGCTATCTGGCCTACATCCCCGGCGGCGGCCTCTACCACGCGGCGGTCGCCGACTACATCGCCGACGCGGTCAACCGGTACTCCGGCGTCTGGCTGCCGGCGCCCGGGGTGGTGCAGCTCGAGGTCAACGTGGTGCGCTGGTTCTGCCGCCTCGTCGGCTACCCCGAGGCGGCGCTGGGCTTTCTCACCACCGGCGGCTCGCTGGCCACCTGGACGGGGCTGGTCACCGCCCGGCGAGAGCGGCTGCCGGACGACTTTCTCTCCGGCACCATCTACGCCGGCGACCAGGTCCACCACGCGGTGGTCAAGTCGGCGGTGCTGGCCGGGTTCCCCGCCGCCAACGTGCGGCTGGTGCCGAGCGACGAGCGATTCCGCATTCGTCTGGATGCCCTCGCGGCGACAATCCGCGAGGACCGCGCCGCGGGCATGACCCCGTTCCTGGTGGTCGGCAGCGCCGGCACCACCAACACCGGCGCGGTGGACGACCTCGAGGCGCTGGCCGACCTCGCCGCCGAGGAGGGCCTGTGGTTCCACGTCGACGCCGCCTACGGCGGCTTCTTCGTCCTCACCGAGCGCGGCCGCGAGCGGTTCCGCGGCCTCGAGCGGGCCGACTCGCTGGTGCTCGACCCGCACAAGGGGATGTTCCTGCCCTACGGCACCGGCTGCCTGCTGGTGCGGGACGGCGCTGCCCTCCACCGCACCCACTCGATCGCCGCCGACTACATGCCCCAGTTCCAGGCCGACCCCGACCTGGTCGACTTCTGCGAGATCTCGCCCGAGCTCTCCCGCGACTGGCGGGGCCTGCGGGTCTGGCTGCCGCTCAAGATGCACGGCCTCGGCGCCTTCCGCGCCGCCCTGGACGAGAAGCTCGACCTGGCCGAGTGGGCCTGCGCGGAGCTCGAGAAGCTCGACGGCATAGAGATCGTCGCGCGGCCGCAGCTGTCGATCGTCGGTTTCCGGCTCACCGCCCCGGGACTCGATCCGGAGGCCACCAACCGGCTCAACCGCGAGTTCCTCGACCGCATCAACGCGCCGCGCCGGGTCTTCCTTACCGCCACCACCATCGGCGGGACCTTCATCCTGCGGATCTGCGTGCTCAGCTTCCGCACTCACCGGGACCGGATGGATATGTGCCTGGAGGACATTCGGCGGGCGCGGCACGAGGTTCTGGCGGCGGCTGCCAGCGGAATGTAGGCCGGGTCTACTCGCCGGCTCCTGCCGCGAGGCGCACCGCGAACGCCAGCACCTGGGTCTTCTGCGCCGGGTTGAAGTTGTCGTCGCTGATCAGGACCAGGCTCCGCCGGCCGTCGGCGAGCGACGGTCCGAAGGTCATGCCCTCGAGGTTGTCGAGCTCCAGGCCGAGCGAGTCGAGATCGAGCAGTAGCCGCTTGCCCACCGGCCGGATCGCGGCCGCCCTCCGGCCGTCGAGCCGCCGCAGCCTGCGGACGTCGCTGGCGCCGCGGGTCGAGATGGCGAACAGCCGGACGGAGTTGCCGGCGCCCACGCTGAAGGAGCGCTCGAGGGCCAGCAGCTCGCCGTTGCCGAGGTCCAGCAGCTCGACCAGGCCGTTGGTGCGGAAGCCGTCGGCGGCAGCCGGCGGCTCGGCCACCGGCTCGACCAGGTAGAGGCGCTCGGCGACGACCTTGCCGGAGCCGTAGTCGAGGCGGAGCATCCGCGTGGGGCTGCCCTGCCCGAGATCCGCCGCCGGCCCGTCCTGTTGGAGCGCATTTTCGGGGGCCATGGTGAAGGCGTCCCCATAGGCCGCCCAAGCCAGGGCCTCGAACGCCAGGTTGTGGCGCACGCCGACCGGCCGGTTGCCTCGGGGAAGGTACTTCTTCGGGATGCGGAGCTCGCGCAGCTCGCGGCCGTCGAGGTCGAACTCGCGCAGCGAGGGCATGACGCCCTTGTCGACGTTGCCTTCGGACGAGATCAGCAGCGTCCCGCGCGGCGTCAGGACGATCGACTCCGCGTCCATGACCAGCTGCTCGAAGGGCCGGCCGGCGTGGTCGCGCAGCGTGGTGACCGCCTCGATCTCGACGCCGCCGGAGGCCAGCGAGCCCGAGCCGAGATCGATCCGCAGGGTGTAGAAGCGAGCCGGCGAGCGGAAGCCCGGGTCGTCAGAGACCGCGTAGTAGCGGTCGCGCCCGGCGTCGTAGGTGATCCCCGAGAGGCCGCCGACTGGTGTCTCCTGGAAGACGAGCCCGTGGGCGAGCAGCGCTTCGCCGAGCAGTTCGAGGCCGGCGATCTCTCGCGCCCGGGTCGCGCCCTCGCTCGAGTCGACCGGCCTCGATGGCGCCAGCCGCTGTGAGGAGCAGGCCAGAGCCAGGGCGGCCACCGCCGCGGCAGCGAACCGGCCGAAACCCCTTGTCGCCCTTTGGGTTGCGGGCGGCATGGGGCCATCTGCGGCGTTGCCACGACTCGACGATGGCCCGCATCGCCTCGCCGTGGCGCCTTGCATCTGGCCCCATGGCGCCCGCAACGCGACCGTCCAGACTTCTACCACGGGCTGCTAGAGCAACAGCCCGGCGATCGTCGCCGTCAGCCACGAGGCGATGGCGCCGCCGAACATCGCCTTCAGCCCCACCTTCGCCAGGTCGCCCCGGCGCTCCGGCGCCAGGGCGCTGATGCCGCCGATCTGGATGCCGATGGAGGAGAAGTTGGCGAAGCCGCACAGGGCGTAGGTCGAGATGATGATCGCCCGCTCGCCGATCTGCCCGGTCGAGATGTAGGTGCCCAGGGTGCCGTAGGAGACGAACTCGTTGAGCGACAGCTTGACCCCCAGCAGGTTGCCCACCGCCGCGGCGTCCTCCCAGGGAACGCCCATGACGAAGGCCAGCGGGCGGAGAATGGTGCCGAAGAAGGTCTGAAGCGAACCGGGGAAGATGCCGACGAACTCCTGCGTGATCGGCGACAGGCCGACGGCATCGTACTGGCGCAGCGCGCCGCCCAGCAGCCGGCCGTCGATCAGCCCGTCGAAAAAGCCCAGGATGACGTCGACCACCGCGATCAGGGCGATGAAGCCGATCAGCATGGCGCCGACGTTGACCGCCAGCTTGAGGCCGTCGACGATGCCGTTCGAGGCCGCCTCGATGACGTTGTCGCCGGCCGGGATGTCGGGCATCTTGACGTCGCCGGCGGTCTCCGAGTGCTCGAGCTCGGGGTAGATGATCTTGCCGATCACCAGCGCTGCCGGCGCCGACATGACGCTGGCGGCGATCAGGTGGCCGGCGGGGACGCCAAAGGCGATGTAGCCGGCCAGCACGCCGCCGGCGATGGTGGCGAAGCCGCCGACCATGATGGTCAGCAGCTCGGACTTCGTCATCCCCATCAGGAAGGGCCGGATCAGCAGCGGCGCCTCGGTCTGGCCGACGAAGATGTTGGCCGAGCACGAGAGGGTCTCGGCGCCGCTGGTGCCGATGGTCCAGCGCATGAAGCGGCTCATGGCCTCGACCACCTTCTGCATGACGCCCAGGTAGTAGAGCACCGCCATGAAGCCGCCGAAGAAGATGATCGTCGGCAGCACCTTGAAGGCGAACTGCATCCCGAAGCCGGGCCAGACGCCGTCGGCGGAGGGGGCGAACAGGCTGGCGTCGACCAGGTTGCCGAACAGGAAGGTCGAGCCGTAGTCGGCCAGGCCGAGGAAGTAGGTGACCTTGCCGCTGAAGCCGGCGAAGATCTCCTTGCCGTGCAGGTCGCTGGCGACCAGCCAGGCGATACCGGAGATGACGATGAGCGCGCCCAGGTAGGGCTGCGCCTGGCGCAGGAAGCCGACGCGGCTGTTGAGCAGCATCGCCGCCACCAGCACGATCGGCAGCCAGACGAGAAAGGTCGCGGGCAGGAAGGTCAGGCCCCAGCCGACCACGAGCGCCGCCACCGAGACCGCGGCGACCCGGGTCCAGGCGTGCTCCTCGCCGCCGCGGCCGGTGAGGATGTAGGCGACGACCAGCAGCCCCAGCAGGGTCATGCCGACAAAGCTCCAGACGTCCTCGCGCAGGATGGTCAGCGCCAGCACGAACTGCAGTCCCAGGCCCCAGAGGATCGGCCGCAGGTTCACCTTGGTGCGGTGGTACGACATCGCCCAGGCCAGGGCGAGCAGCGTCAGCATGCCAATCAGGCTGATCAAGTTCATTCGCGACCCCCGTAGTGTCGCGGCATCCTACACCGTGGGCACGGGGCGCCCACTCCGGCTGCGCCCTCCGGTAGCGCCCAAAGCGGCCGCACTGAGGTCGAGAGACCTGGGAGGGCGAGATCGACCGCGCGCTGGGCCTGCGCTGAGCGGCCCCTGAAGCCTACCTGGAGCCCTTGGCCTCGCCCTCGGCGGCCGGCGCCGACGGCGGCGCCGCGGCGCCGACGTCGTAGACCCACAGGTTGTCCTGCTCGCGCAGGTAGAGCCGGCCGCCGGCGACGACCGGGTGCGGCCAGCTCTCCCTCTCGACCTCGGGGATCATGAACGAGCCGTGCTCGCGGTACTCGTCGGGGGTCGCCTCGACAAGGATCATCAGGCCGTTCTGGTAGCGCATGTAGATGCGGCCGTCGGCGTAGGCGACGGCGGCCGAGTTCTCGCCGTCGTTGCGGATCGGCCCCCAGGCCACCTTGCCGGTAGCCAGCTCGACCGCCAGCGGGAATCCCTTGTTGTGGCCGGTCCCGGTGTAGACGTGGCCGCCGTCCAGGATCAGGCCGCCGTGGTGGTTCTGCATGGTGTCGGCCGGGAGGAAGTAGACCTCCTCGGCGGCGATGCCGTCGCCATCGGCGGACAGCCGCAGCAGGACCGTGCCCGTGCCGTAGCCGGTCGAGGCGAAGACCAGGTCTCCCTGGACCAGCGGCGTGGCGATGTTGGCGATGCCGTTGGCCACCCGGTTGTAGCCCCAGAGGAAGCGGCCGGTGGCCGCCTCGACGCCGATCACCCCGCGGCCCACGAGCTGCACGTACTGGCGCACGCCGCCGGCCTCCGAGACCACCACCGACGAGTAGCCGGCGCCGTCGGCGCCCGCCTCGCCGAGCTCGGGCATGGCGGCGCGCCAGATCTCCTCGCCGCTGGCCTTGTCGAGCGCCACCAGGGCCGCCTCCGGGGCGCCCGGGGTGACGATGACCCGCTCGCCGTCCACCAGCGGCGACTCGGCGAACTTCCAGTCGTAGGTGCCCTTCGCCTTCATCATCCGGCCGCCGAACTCGCCGGGCAGGCTGCGGCCCCAGACCTCCTCGCCCGTGGCCGCCGCCAGACAGACGAGGTCGCCGCCGGTGCTCAGGGCATAGATCCGGTCACCGTCGACGGTCGGCGTCGAGCGCGGGCCGAGGTACTGGTCCCGGTGGGTGTCGCCGACCCGGGTCTTCCAGAGCTGCTGGCCGTCGGCGCGCGACAGGGCGATGACGTACTGGCCGTCGCCGAGATCGCCCATGGTGTAGATGCGCTCGCCGGAAACCGCCACCGACGAGTAGCCGCCGCCCAGCCCGCTTGCCTTGAAGGCCAGGGGCGGGCCGCCTTCGGGCCACTCCTGGAGCAGCCCGGTGTCGGCCGATCGGCCGTCTCGGTTGGCGCCGCGCCACTGCGGCCAGTCGGCGGCCGCCGTGGCTCCGGCCAGGGCGACGGCGGCGGTTGCGGCGGTCAGTACACGCAAGAACGGGGTTCGCATCTCCAGGGTCTCCTCGGTAGTTGGTCTACAGCTGTCTTCTGTACGCATCCGCGAAGCAGTGGTTCGAGCGCGGTGGCACGGGTAGGCTCGGAGGGAAGGAAAACGTTTCCGGGACTGTTATCTCTCCAAGTGCGCGGCCTCCATACTACTGGGGGCCGCAGTGTCCTTGAGGGGACACAGCCCTTGAGGGAAAACCGCCCTCGAGGGACACAGCACCGTTCTCGGGGACAGAGCACCGAGGCGAGAGGGAATTCAAAGATGACTGACAAGCCCGTTGCGGGCATCAAGACCGATACCGTCGCAGGCCATGTCCTGACGCCGCCGCCGGTGCTCATCGAGCTGCTGGCGGCGATCCAGGATCTGCACGCGGCGAGCGAGCTGCGCCAGGGGTTGGAGAACGTGGCCGATGTGCTGCATCGATACGTGGCCTACGACAACCTGGGGGTGCTGCTGCTCGATCCGCGCGGCCGCGAGCTGCGTTTCGCGCTGGCGCGGGGCTACCCGCCCGAGGTAGAGGAGCATTGGCGCTTCGGGCTCGGCCAGGGCCTGGTGGGCATCGCCGCTCAGACCGGCGAGCCGATCCTGGTCGAGGACGTGCGCCTCGATCCGCGCTACATCAGCGCCTCCCAGCCCATCCGTGCCGAGCTGGCGCTGCCGCTCAAGGTCAAGGACCGGGTGATCGGCGTGCTCGACCTGGGGGCCTTGCAGCCGGGCGTTTTCGGCCCGGCCGAGCTCGCCCTGCTCGAGCCGGTGGCCGGCCAGCTGGCCGCCGCCATCGACGGCGCGCGGCTGACCCAGAACCTGCTCCAGCAGACCCAGACCCTGTCGCTGCTGCACGAGCTGGCGCGTGAGTTCGCTTCGATCCTCGACCGCAAGAAGCTGCTGCGGCGCGTGGCGGACCGGATTCAACGGCTGATCCACTACGACGTCTTCTCGGTCATGCTGTGGAACGAGGACACCCGCCAGCTCGAGCCCCAGTTGTCGCTCTACAGCGACGGCAAGCGGGTGAGCGCCGCGCGGCCGGCCGAGCTGGGCGAAGGCATCTGCGGCACCGCCGCGGCCCTGCGCCAGACCCTGCGGATCCCCAACGTCCAGCTCGACCCGCGCTATCTGGAGTGCGTCCGCGACCGCACCATGCGCTCCGAGCTGGCGGTGCCGATGTACGTCAAGGATCGGCTGGTCGGGGTGCTCGACCTCGAGAGCGCCAGCTACGACGCCTTCACGCCGCAGCACGAGCACGCTCTCTCTACCCTCGCCGCCTCGCTGGCCATCGCGCTCGAGAACGCGCGGCTCTACGGCCGCCTGCAGGACGACGAGCAGCGGCTGGCGGACGACCTGTCGACGGCGCGCGAGATCCAGAAGCAGCTGCTGCCCAAGACCACTCCCTGGCTGCCGGGCCTGCAGGTGGCCTTCGCCTACGAGCCGGCCAACCACCTGGGGGGTGACTTCTACGACATCCGGCCCTACGGCGAGGGGCGGGTGGCGATCGCTGCCGGCGACGTCTCGGGCAAGTCGACGTCGGCGGCGCTCTACGGCTCGCTGGCGGTGGGCATGCTGCGTCAGTACTCCGAAGAGAGGCTGCGGCCGGGTGCGCTGCTGCGCGACATGAACTACAAGCTGCTCGACCTGGGCATCGACAACCGCTTCCTGGCTCTCGCCCTGGCCCTCTACGATGCCGGCGACCGCACCCTGGTGCTGGCCAACTCCGGCCTGCCCCATCCACTGCTGGTGCGCGACGGCGTGGCGCGCCCGATCCCGGTGGCCGGGGTGCCCCTGGGCCTGCTGCCCGACCGCCACTACGAGGAAGAGCTGGTGACCCTCGAGACCGGCGACGTGGTGGTCATCGCCACCGACGGCATCGACGAGAGCCACAACCGCCAGGACGAGGAGTTCGGCGTCGAACGGGTGGGCGAGACCGTCGCGAAGCTGGCCGGCGGCTCGGCCCGCGCCATCGCGGACGGCCTGCTAGCGGCCAGCCGCGACTGGGCGGAAGGGACCGAGGCCTGGGACGACTCGACCGTGGTGGTGCTGAAGGCCGTATAGAGAGGGCTCTTCCGCTCCGCCCGGCAGGATAGACGCCGCGGTAGGGCGCCTACTCGTAGCGGAAGAAGCGCGCCGCCAGCCACCCCGCCGCGAGCGCCAGCGCCGCCAGAACCGCCAGGTGCGGCAAGGCGCTCGCCGCCGGCCGGCCGAAGCTGACCAGCCGGTGCAGGGCGTCCATGGCCATCCCGGTGGGCAGCACCAGGGAGAAGTTCTGCATCCACTGCGGCGTGACCTCGATCGGCCACCAGCAGCCGCCGAGCCCCGCCAGGACGTTGGCGGTCAGGACGCCCAGGCCGATCGCCTGGCCCTCGGTCTTGGCCAGGCTGCCCAGCAGGACGCCCAGCGCCGATACCACCGCGGCGTAGGCCAGCATCACCAGCAGCACCATCGGCAGCCGCGGCCCCCAGTCGAGCTTGAACAGCAGCCTGCCGGCCAGCAGGGCGAAGGAGATCTGCACCAGCCCCAGCGCCAGCCTGCCGCCCCACTTGCCGAGCACCACCGAGCCGCGCGACAGCGGCGTCGCCGCCAGCCGGCGGAGCAGACCTTCGCGGCGCTCGGTGACCAGCATTACGGCGCCGCTCGTCAGCATGACCAGCAGGGTGAACATGACCATGGAGCCGGGCACCGCCTGCTCGAAGCCGTTGGGGATTCTCTGGCGCTCGCCGGCCGGGCTGACCTCGAGGGTCAGGGCTCTGGGCGTCTCGTTGAGGGCGGCCAGGGCGGCCTCGTCCATCTTGCCCTCCCGCGCCAGAGTCACCATGTCGGCCAGCGTGGTGTAGACCGCCCGCTGGACGCGGATCCCGTCGAAGTCGGCGCCCAGCCCCTCGCCACGGCGCACGAAGCCGAGCTCGACCTGCTCGCCGGCCAGGAGCTTGCGGGTCATGTCCGCGGGCACGGTCAAGCGCCGGCTGTAGCCGGCGAGGTCGGCCTCCTCGACCAGCACCACCTCGAGGTCCTGCTCGCCGAGCCGCCGGGCCAGCTGGTCGTAGAGGAAGCCGGGCTCGCCGCCGGCGGTTACCGCCAGTTGGTCGGGGCTGGCGGCGCCGTCGTCCGCGAACCCGCCGGTGATGGAGCCGACAAGGTAGAAGAAGACCAGCGGCATGATGAAGACCCAGAGGATGGTCTCCTTGGCCCGCAGCATGTACTGGACGTCCTTGCGCGCCACGAACCAGGCGCCGGCGAGGGGGCTCATCGGCCGAGAAACCCTCCGCGCAGCCGCCGCCCGGCGAGCCAGGCGCCGCCCGCCAACACCACCACCAGGCCGGCTGCGGACGGCAGCAGGGCAGCCACCGTCGCGCTGCCGCCGAGGATCGCCTTGAACTGCAACAGCGCCCAGCCGTTGGGCATCCAGCGGCCGATGGCGGCCATCCCTTCGGGCATCGCCTCGAAGGGGAAGAAGCTGCCGCCGAGAAACATGAGCGGGAAGAGCACCAGGCTGGAGAGCAGCCCGCCGGCCTTCTGACTGGTGGCGAACAGCTGCAGCAGGGTGAACATCACCAGCAGCGCCAGGCCCGAGGCCGCGGCCCAGATCGCCGCCGGCAGGACCCGCGCCGCGGCGAAGCCGTAGAGCGCCGCGCCGGCGGCGACGCCGGCCACCGCGATCGCCAGCAGCAGCAAGAAGGCCGCCAGCAGCTTGCCGGCCAGCAGCCTGGTGACGCCGTGGGGCGTGGTGAGCGAGCGGGCCAGGGTGCCCTGGCGCTTCTCCACCCAGAGGTCGTCGCTCATGCCCTGGGCGATGAACAGCATGGAAAGGAAGAACATGCCCTGGAAGAACAGCGCGCCCAGGTTGAGCTTCTGTTCGCCCTCGGGCTCCTCGACCTCGACCGTAACGTCCAGCCGCGGCGGCAGGACGTACGCGCTCACCTCGCCGGCGAGCTGGTTCAGCTCGACGCTGGTCGAGGAGATGAGTTGATCGGAGAACATGTCGGCGCCCCCGGGCGGACCGCTGGAGAATGCCGCCAGCTGTTTGCCGGTGATCCGCTGCAGGTAGAAGACGCCGTCTACCACCAGGCTCAGGACTTCCTCCAGGATGCCCGGCAGGATGCTTTGCGCCGGGTTGGTCAGCAGGGTGAGTTGGGCCGGCCGCGACTGGAGCACCGCTAGCCCGAGACCGGGCGGCACCAGCAGCAGCGCCGAGCCGTCACCCTCGGCGATCCGCCGGCGGCCCTCCTCGGCCGTCACCTGCTCCACCTGGATCATCTCCGCCAGCGCCCCCTGCCCCAGGCCGCCGGTCAGCAGGCCGCTGACCAGCGACCCGTCCTCGTCGGCGACCAGCAGCCGCGCCTGTGGCTTGGCGTCGCCGCCGCCAAAGGCCAGGCTCAGCAGCGACAGGACGACGAACGGGATCCCTACCCACAAAACGAGCGCCAGCGGGTCGCGCAGCCGCCGGCGCAGGTCCTTGACCGCGGTGGCCCAGACGTAGCCCATGGCTACTCGCGCAGCTCCTTGCCGGTCAGCTTGATGAACAGGCTCTCGAGACTGGGCCGGGTCAGCGTGGTCTCGCGGATCTCGCCGCCGGCGCCGGTCAGCGCCGCGAGCAGCGCCGGCAGCTTGCGGCTCGCCTGGGCCACGGCGATGATCAGCCCGTCGCCGGTCGCCTGCACGATCTCCGCACCCTCGATGCCGGCCAGCGCCCCGGCGATGTGCGCCTCGGTGGGGAAGCGGCCGGCGAGCCGCAGCAGATCGCGCTCGCCCAGCATGGCGCGCAGCTCGTCCAGCGAGCCCTGGGCGATCAGCTTGCCGTGGTCGACGATCGCCAGCCGGTCGCAGAGGGCCTCGGCTTCTTCCATGTAGTGGGTGGTGTAGAGCACGCAGGTTCCGTTCTCGGCCTGCGTCTTGACCAGCTCCTGCAGCCGCACGCGGCTCTGCGGGTCGACCCCCACGGTCGGCTCGTCGAGCAGCAGCACGCGCGGCTCGTGGACGATGCCGCAGGCGAAGTTGAGCCGCCGCTTCATGCCGCCGCTGAACTGCTTGACCGGCTCCTTGGCGCGGTCGAGCAGGCCGGTCACCTCCAGCGACTCGGTGATCCGCTGCTTGAGCCGGGCGCCGCGCAGGCCGTACGCCGAGGCCCAGTAGAGCAGGTTCTCGCTGGCCGAGAGATCCTCGTAGAGGGCCAGGTCCTGCGGCACCACGCCGAGCTGCGCCCGCGCGGCGCGCCCGTCGAACACCACGTCGTGACCCATCACCCGCACCCGGCCGGCGGTGGGCTGCCGCAGGCCGGAGATGCAGCCGATGGTGGTGGTCTTGCCGGCGCCGTTGGGACCCAGCAGGCCGAAGACGGCGCCCTCCTCGGCGGTGAAGCTCACCCCGTCGACCGCCACCAGGTCGCCGTATTCTTTGCGCAGCTCTTCGACTTCGATCACGGTGTCTCTCCAAGGGGCGCGGCGATGCGCCGCGGCATCCCTTCTACTCGTTTCGGGCGTCAGGGTTGCAGAGCTTGACCAGGGTGACCTCGTTGCCGACGTCGTTGTAGATCACCTGGTCCATGAAGGTACGGATCAGCAGCACGCCGCGGCCGTGCGGCCGCGCCAGGTTGGCCGGGTCGGTCGGGTCGGGTAGGGAGTTGGGCGCGAAGCCCTTGCCCTCGTCGCGCACGACGAAGGTTGCGCGGTCGCGGTCGAGAACGGCGGAGACCCGGATCTTGCGCTCGCGGTAGGGCGACTGCTGGCGGCGCTCGGCGATCAGCTGGTGGTAGCCGTCCAGATCGTGGCGTCGCATCGCCGAGTCGACCTCGAGGTTGCCGTGGTGCAGAGCGTTGATCAGCGCCTCGTCCAGCGCCACGCCGACGCGCGTGGTCTCGGTCTCGTTGCACAGTCCCATCGCCGAGATGGCCTGCTGCAGGTAGTTGACCAGCGGCCCGATCAGCGCCGGGTTGTTGCCCAGCACGAAGACCGATTCGCTGTGGATCATCGAGCTCATCAGCAGCGCCCGGCTGCGATTCTCGTGCGAGACCTCGAGCACCGACTTGAGCGTCGCGATGAGGTCGCGCTCGAGGACCGCCTTGGGGATGTAGCTGGCGGCGCCGCCGTGCAGCGCCTCGACGGCCTGCTGCTCGCTGCCCGAGCCCGTCATCAGGACCACCGGCACGTGCGGATACAGCTGCCGCACCTGGGCCACCAGCTCGAGGCCGTCGACGCCGGGCATCTGCAGGTCGGTGAGCACCAGGTCGGGAACCCGCGCCGCCATCGTCTCGAGCGCGTCGTCGCCGCTTGCCGCGTAGGTCACCTGCATGTCGCCGGCGCGCTCGATCAGCGTGCCGGCGACCTTGCGCTGGAGCGGCGAGTCGTCGACGACCAGGACTCGCGCCATCTATCCCTCTGCGGCCGCGGCGGCGGGCCCGCCCTGAACTGTGAGCATGAGTTGACCGATCATATCCCCGGATCGGCGGCCGGCTCCCAGCGGTATCGCTCGAGGTCGATGCGGCCGCGCCGGAACTCGATCCCCTCGGCCTCGAGGAGCCGGCGCTGGAAGCCGTCCCGGCCCGGCTCGGATCGCGGGCTGACCTCGCCGCGGGCGTTGATCACCCGGTGCCAGGGCAACTCGCTGCCCGTCGGCAGGTCGAAGAGGGCATAGCCGACCTGGCGGGCGTGCCGCGGCGCGCCGGCCAGCGCCGCCACCTGGCCGTAGGTGGCCACCTGGCCGCGCGGGATCTGCGCCACCACCGCGTAGATACGGGCGCGCAACTCGCTCGAGGGGCGCGAAGGCTGGCTCACCGGGAGGATTCGCGTGGCACGGGTGGTTATGATGGGTCGGGTCGTCCCGACCCGTCACGGCCTGGCTCGGTCGACCAGGGTAACAGGAGGTTCCAGATGGCAGATCAGAACTACTCGAACCACCGTCGCTTCGTCGTCGGTTTTCACTTCGTGCTGTCGACTGTCGTGCTGCTCGGTGTCGTCGGCTCGCTGGTGCAGCTTTATCGCGCCTACTTGATGCAGGAGAACCGGACCATGTCGGTGCTCCTCGTGCTGCTGGCGATCGCCGCCGCGCAGCTCTTCTGGTACTGCCGCATCTTTGCCCTCAAGGCGCAGGACCGCGCGATCCGCGCCGAGGAGACCTTCCGCCACTACGCGCTCACCGGCGCGATGCCCGACGGCCGCCTCGACACCCGCCAATACGTCGGGCTGCGCTTCGCCAGCGACGAGGAGTTCCCGGCCCTCGCCAAGCGCGCCGCCGAGGAGGGGCTGAGCGAGGCCGCCATCAAGAAGGCGGTGAAGGTCTGGCGCGCCGATAACTATCGGGTTTGACCGCTCCGGGCCACCGGCCGCGAAACCGGGCACTCATCGCAAGGCGCCGCGCGCCCGTCATCGCAACCAACGATCCGAGACGATCGCTGGGGTCGTGCTCGGTGGGCATAGCCGTTCTGGCGCTGGCCCTGGCCTGCGGCTCAGAGCCGCCGGGCGAGGACCTGCTGGCGGCGCTGCCGCACGCGGTGGTGCGGCGGGCCGACGGCGAGCTGCTGCTCTCGGAAAGGGTGACGCGATCGGGCTGGGGGCTGGTGGAGCGGGACGGCGAGGGTGAGTTCCGCTGGGCGGTGGGCGGCGAGGCCTGGGTCGGGTTCCACTCGCTGGCCGCCGGCGAGGCCAAGCTCGTGGCGCGGGCAAGAGGCGCCGTAACGCCCGGCGGCTCGGCGCAGCCGGTGCGGCTGGTGCTCAACGGCGGCGAGCTCGCGCGGCTCGACCTGGGGCCCGACTGGACCGATTTCGAGCTGGCGCTGGCGCCGTCGCTCCTGCGCCGTGGCGACAACCGGCTGAGCTTCGAGTTCGGCCGGCCGCTCGAGCCGTCAGCGGCCGCCGCCGACGCCCGGCCGCTGGCGGCCTGCTTCCGCACCCTGCGCCTCGGTGCGCCGGCCCCGCTGCCCGAGGAGCAGCGGCCGCTGCGGCTCGATCTGGCCGAAGCCGCGGCGGCCGGGCTGCTGGGCGAGGGCTGGAGCGAGCCGGCCGCCGCCAATCCTGAAGAAATCAGCGCCGAAGAAGCCAGCGCCGAAGCAACAGGTCTCGAGGCGACCGGTCCCGAGCGAGCCGCCTGGCTGTGGGCGCCCGCTCCCGCCGCCACGTTGCGAATCGATCTGCCGCCGCCTGCCGACCGCCGGCTGGCGCTGACCGTCCGCCGGCCGGCTCGCCTGGCGTCGCAGCGGCTCGAGCTGTGGCTCAACGGCCACCAGCTCGGCGATCACGATCTCGCGGCCGAGTGGTCCACCGCGATCTTCGAGGCGCCGCGCGAGGAGTGGCTGGCCGGCGCCAACGAGCTGGTGCTGCGCTTCGGCACCCTGCTCGTCGAGCAGGGCGTGTCGCACAGCGCGCAGGTTGCCCGGCTCACTGTCGAGACCCTGGCCGAGCCGGCGCTGGCGGTCGGCGGCGACCGCGACGGTCCGCGGGTCCGTCAGCCCTCCGGAACCTCGGTCGACCTGTTCCGCCGGCTGCCCGAACGATCGCCGCGGCTGGTGCTGGCGGCGGCCGCGCCGGGAGGCTCGCCGGTTCGGGTGGCGCTCGACCTCGAGCCGGATCGCGGCGCGCCGGCGGAGGTCTGGCAGGGCGAGCTGACCGCGGACCGCCCGCGAGAGGTCGACCTTTCGCGGTGGGCGGGGGAGCTGGCGCGGCTGCGCCTGAGCGCCCCGGCCGCGCTGGTCTGGCGGCGGCTGGAGCTGGCGGGGAAGCGAACCGATGGCGCGGCCACGGCCGCGCCCGGTAGCGCGGCGCTCCCCGCCGCCGTGGAGGATCCGCCGCCAGACCAGCCGCCAGACCAGCCGGCGGACCAGCCGGCGGACCCCTCAGCGCGTCCCAACCTGCTGCTCTACGTGATCGACACGCTGCGCGCCGACCACACCAGCCTCTACGGTTACCCGCGGCCGACCACCCCGCGGCTCGAGGCGCTGGCCGCCGAGGGCATCGTCTTCGACCCGGCCTGGGCGAACGCCTCCTGGACCCGCCCCGGCACCGCCACGCTGCTGACCGGCGCGCTGCCCTCGACGCATGGCGCGGTGAACACGCTGAGCCTGCTGGCGCCCGACGTCGAGCTGCTGTCGGAGACCCTGGGCGCCGCCGGCTACGCCACCCACGCCCTGGTGACCAACCCCAACCTGCGCGGGCGCTGGGGGCTCGATCGGGGCTGGGACGAGTACCGCTACATCGATCTCGACCTGCGGTTCACCGACTCCTCCGCGGTGATCAACCGCGAAGTGATCCCGCGCCTCGCCGGGCTGGCGGCGGCCGAGCAGCCGTTCTTCCTCTATCTGCACTCGATGGACCCGCATGCGCCGTACCATCCGCCGCCGGGCTACCGGCAGTTCCTCGACCCGGCCTACACCGGCCCGGTCGACGGCTCGATGGCGTCGGTGGGGCGGCTGCTCGAAAGGCTGCGCAGCGACGGCGCCGCGGCCCACGCCGCCGATCTCGAGCAGCTGCGCGGCCTCTACGACGGCGGCATCCTCCACAACGACACCCGGATCGGCGAGCTGGTCGACGCCATGGCCGAGCTGGGCCTGCTCGAGTCGACCGCCATCCTGATCACCTCGGACCACGGCGAGGAGTTCTTCGAGCACGGCGGGGTGATGCACGGCCAGTCGCTCTACCAGGAGCTGATCGGCATCCCGATGCTGCTGCGGCCGCCCGGCGGCGTCGCGCCCCGGCGCATCGCCGGCGCGCAGCAGGTGGACGCGGCGGTCATGCTGGCGACGCTGGCCGGCGTCGCCGTGCCGCCGACGGCGATCGGCCGCGACCTGCCCACGACGGGCGACGCCGCCGCCCGCCCGGTCTTCTCGGAGGAGGAGCTGCGCGACCGCCGCCTCTGGTCGTTCGTGGAAGACGGCATGAAGCTGCACTACAACCGCAACGCCCGCCACGCCGAGTACCAGCGCCAGCAGACCCACGAGCTGTTCGATCTGGCCGCCGACCCCGGCGAGCGGGTCAACCTCTACGCCGACCGCCCGGTCCTCGCCGGCTATCTGCTGGAACGGGCGCGAACGCTGGCCGCCGGGCTGGCGACCGGCGCCGACCGCGCCATGATCGACCCCGAGGATCTCGGCGAAGAGCTGCGCGGGCAGCTGCGCGCCCTGGGGTACCTGCAGTGAGGCGGCTAGCGGCCAGCGAGTCTCTTGCGCGCCCCCCTACGACAACGCTCACTGCCTGCCGCCGGTGACCCGCGAGCTCGAGCTTGTGGGCGGCGGCCTCAGCGCACCGTGATCCGCCGATCGCGGTGCTCGGCGGTCGGGTAGGGGTCCGCGCCGGTCACCACCCGGCCGTCGATGGCGATCTCCGGCGGTCGCAGCCAGCGGTGGACCTCGATGCCGAGGCCGAGCGCCGCGACAATACCGGCGGCGACCAGCGCCCGGCGCGCGGCCACCGGCTGCGGCAGGAGCCGCCGTCCGAGCTCGACGAGCGCGACCGCCGCCAACGCGGCCACCACCGGCACCAAGGTGGCGCCGTGCCGGGCGTAGCCGAAGAACAGCGCCGCCGCGACCAGCTTGGTGGCGATGAAGGCCAGCCAGACGGCCAGCGCCGGGACGTTGCGCGCCCGCCAGGCCCCGAAAGCCACCAGCGCCGCCAGGACCAACCGCCAGACCGCGAAGGCGGCGCCTTGCGGCACCGTCAGGTCGACCGCCCGGCGCAGGCCGCCGGCGCCCCACGGCAGGCCGCGGCCGGTCCAGCCGAGGGCGGCCCCCTGCCACAGGATGTCCAGACGCGCCGCCACCCGGCGCAGGAAGGTGCCCGGGTTGGCGGCGATCCAGGCGCCGCCAAGCCGGTAGCCGTCGGTGACCATCTCCACGTGCGGCGGGTAGTTGAAGTTGAGCTGGGGTGGCGGCAGCCCGGCGAGCAGCGCTCGCGGGTAGCGCGCCAGGCCCCCGGCCAGGATCGGCGGGCGATCGAGGCCGTCGGGATCGAAGCCGGGCGGCGCGCCGGCGCGGTTGGCGAGGACGAAGTTGAGCGGCCCGTAGATCGCCACGAAGGGGTGGGCGGGCAGCGGCCGCGGCCGGCTGCCGAACGCCTGTTCGAGGATCGCGAAGTGCTCGGCCCGGACCTCGCCGCCGCCGCGGACGAGGACCGTGGCGGCGACGAAGTTGGCCGAGCCACGGCGCGCGTAGGCCGGCAGCCGTTCGCGCTCGGCGAGCGCCTCCGGTGTCCAGCGCAGGCCGGCGGTCGCCTGCTCGACGCCAAGCTGGGCCGCCTCGGCGGCCGGGTCGAGCCGTGGCGGCCGATGGTTGAACTGCTCGAGGACCGCCCAGGCGGTGAGGTGCCAGGGCAGGAGGACGATGACGAAGCCGGCGGCGAGGCCGGCAGCCAGCCGCGACAGCCGACCGCGGCGGCGGCGCGGCGCCTCGTGCCGCCACCGGTGGGCCAGCAGCCAGGCCGCCGCCAACAGCACGAACAGCAGGTGCTCGACCCGCACCAGGCAGGCGAGCCCGTTGAGCCCGCCCCAGGCCAGCGCCAGCCCGGCCGAAGGCGCCGCCGCCAGCCGCGGCGCCGCCAGCAGGATCAGCCCGGTCAGCACCAGGTAGGGAGTCTCGTTGTTGAGCGACCCCGAGAGCATCAACAGCGCGGTCGAGAAGGCGCACCAGAGGCCGGCCGCGAGCGCCGCGCCGGCGCCGAAGGCGGCCAGCGTGGCGCGATAGAACAGCGCCACCACGGCGGCCCCGAGCAGGCACCAGACCGGCTTCGCCCGCGCCGCCGCCCGGCGGCCGTCGACTCCCAGCCAGTCGAGTAGATAGCCGTTGCCCGGCGGCCGCAGCGGCAGGCCGAGCTCGAAGGGTTGGCCCCGGTCGAGCGCCGTGGCGTAGTCGGTCCAGACCAGCGCGTCGCCCTTGTAGAGCGCCGAGTGCGGCCAGTCGCGGTCCGGCGTCGCTTGCCCGTAGAGCAGCCGCGCCACGAGCGCGACCGCGAACAGCGCCGCGGTGGTCCAGCGCCGCTGGGCGGCGGAGAGCTCGAGCCGGGTCACGGAGTGGCGCAGATTCTCCGCCCGCGGTCGCGGAGTTGTCAAACCCGGCCCAGCCTGGCGAGAGCGGTGAGAAGCCGAGAGCTACCACGGGTTGCCAGGCAGCCCCCGCGGCGACCGACTTGCCGGCTGTGGGGACAGACGGCTGCCGGTTCAGGCTAGATTAGGGGCACGCCGGATAACCCATGAGTGGCCTCGAACCGTTTGTCGAAGAGATCCTGGCGGCACCGCCGCGGCCCGCCGGCGGCCTGGAGATCGGCCGCTCGCGCGAGGATCGGCCGATCCACGGCTGGCGGTTCGGCGGCGGGCCGGTGGCGGTCAGCCTGATCGCCGGCTGCCACGCCGACGAGCCGGTGGGGCCCGACCTGCTGCGCCGGCTGTGCGCGTGGCTCGGCCGGCTGCCGGCCTCGCACCGGCTGCTGCGGCTCCACCGCTGGTCGGTGGTGCCCCACGTCAACCCCGACGGCGAGCTGCGCAACTCGGAGTGGAGCCGGGCGACGGCGCCCGCGGCCGACCATCGCGGCCGACCCGATCGCGGGTTCGACCTGGTCGCCTATCTCGGAGACGCGGTGCGCGAGCCCCCCGGCGATGACGTGGAGTTCGGCTTCCCGCGCTCGGCGGCGGACGTCGGCGCGCGGCCGGAGAACCGGGCGGTGGCGGGTTTCCTCGCCGCCGGCGCGCCCTACCGGCTGCACGCCAGCCTGCACGGCATGGGCTTCGCGCCGGGCGTGTGGTTCCTGCTCGAGGAGGCCTGGGAGGAGCGCACCGGGGCCCTGCGGGAGGCGCTCGCTCAGCAGGCCGGGAGCATGGGCTACCCCCTGCTCGACATCGACCGCCACGGCGAGAAGGGTTTCCGCCGCATCGGCGAGGGGTTCTCGACGCGGCCCGATTCGCGGGCGATGCGGACCTTTTTCGAGGCTCGCGGCGAGCCCGAGACGGCAGCTCTGTTCAGGCCCAGCTCGATGGAACTGGTGCGCTCGCTGGGTGGCGACCCGCTGACCGTGGTCAGCGAGATGCCGCTCTTCCTGCTGGCGCCCGAAGACGCGGGAGGGCCGCCGTTCGTCCCCGGCACCGCGGGCGGGCACGACCTGAAGCGGTGGCTGGGCCGCCAGGTCGCCGAGGTCGGTGGCGACCCCGGCAGCCTCGCCGCCCGCGGCGTCCGGCCGATGCCGATCGGCGACCAGATGCGCCTGCAGCTGGCGCTGATCGATCGCGCGCTGGCGGCGGTCGAGCGGGAGTAGCCCGCCCGGCTCACCGAATCGCGCGCCGCCGCCTACTCGCTGCCGCCGGCCGCCTCGGCCTCGTCGAAGGCCACGATGACCGACTCGGTGATGTCGACCCGTTCGCTGGCCATCACCACCACACCCAGCGCCCGGTTGAGGATCAGGTCGTAGTTGCCGTCGGACTGGATCTTGTCGAGGACCGGCTGCAGCTTCTCCTCGATCTCCTTGAGCCCGTCGTCGCGCATCTTGGCGCCTTCGCGCTGCTTCTTCTCGGTGAAGCGGCGCACCTTGATGCTCTCGTCCTCGTACTGCGCCTGCAGCTCGCCCAGCTTCTCCTGCGACAGGCTGTTGGCGCCGTCGGTGATCAGTTGCTGGGTGGCGCGGGCCTTGTCGGCCAGGCCCTTGCCTTCGGTCTGGACCTCCCTCTGGAAGTTCTCGAGCTTGCCCTGAAGCTTCCTGCCGACCACCGACTCGGCTACCAGCCGGTCCAGGTCGATCACCGCGATGCGCAGCGGCGCCTGCTGCGCCATGGCGCCGCCGGCTACGATGAGGGTCGCCACGCCCACCAGGGCGATGCGTAGGTTTCTCTTCAGCATCTGGATTCTCCTACCGCTTGGATCAGCCGTTTCGATTGTGATGAGGGTGCCGGGCCCGCTGGGGGTCGGCGGCTCGCGCCGCGTTAGGATTGCAAGGTTCGTTCCGTCCCCGCCCGGCACGGGCAGCCTATCAGGTGGGGCGGGCTGTTTTCGCCCCAGGCGGGTCCAGCCGCCCGGACAGGAACTCGACACGAATACCGATGAGCCGCGACAGCAATCGTTTCGAGCGCCTGGTAGCGCGGGCCCTGGACTCGCTGCCGCCGGAGTTCGCCGAGCTGCTCGAGAACGTCGCGGTGGTGATCGAGGACGAGCCCGCCGCCGAAGACATGGAGTCGGTCGGTCTCGATCCCGAGCGGGACGAGCTCTTCGGCCTCTATCAGGGGGTGCCGCTGTCCGCGCGCGACTCGTTCTACGACCAGCTGCCGGACCGGGTGGTGATCTACCGCGGTCCCATCGAGCGCTGCTGCCGCACGGCGGCTGAAGTGCGGCGGGAAGTGCGCGACACCGTGGTGCATGAGCTGGGGCACCACTTCGGTCTCGACGAAGAGGACATGCCGTATTGACGCGGCGGGCCTGAACCGCTGACGCGAGCCGGTGAGCGGGCCGGGCCAGAGCGGTTAGGATGGGCCCATGCCGACTCCCGTGCCAGTGCGCCTCACGATCGCCGCCGCCCTGCTGGCCCTGACGACGGTCAGCGCCGGCGCCCAGGAGACCCCGCCCGAGAGCATTGACGAGGAGATCCAGGTGCGCGAGACCTCGGTGGCGGTGGTGCCGCCGGGCAGCGGCGCCAACCTGCCCGAGACGGCGGCGGTGAGCGTCAGTGTCGACGGCCAGCCGCGGCGGGTGACCCGGGTCGAGCGGATCCTCGAGGGCAAGCGGGGCGACTGGCGATTCCTGATCTACATCGATCCGGAGATGGCCGGCGCCCGCACGCGTTACCTCGCCTCCCTCGCCCTGGCCCAGAGGGCCGAGGACCTGGCGGCGCTCGGCACGGTCGAGATCGTCGTGGCCGATGCCGGCAAGCCGTTCCTCGAGCGCACCGACAGCTGGCAGCGTATCGAGGCGGCGCTGATGGAGCGCGCTCTCAAGGCCCGCTACCGGCTGGACCGTGGCGACCCGCCCCGGGTGCGCCCCGAGCCGCAAGACTTCGAGCGCCTGCTCGAACGCCTGCTGTCGACGGTCTCCGAGCACGAGGGCCGCGACACCCGTGCCCTGCTGCTGCTGACCGACGGCGTTTCCTCGATGCGCGGCGCCGAGGCGCTGCGCCGCGCCGCGCGTACCCTGGCCGGCGCCGGCTGGGTCACCGTGCCGGTCGCCTGGACCGAGAAGCCCAGCGAGGGCTCGGCGGCGCGGCTGAGCGAGTTCGAGAGTTGGAAGCAGGGCGCCGAGGGCCGCGACACCAGTGCCGGCACCCGCCGCTACGTCATCGATCTCGGCCGCGTCTTCCGCCGGCTGACCGGCGACGAACAGCCGCCGGCCGCCGATCCGACGGAGCTCGAGCCCGAGCTGGCGGCGCTGCAGAACCTGGCCGGGGAGACCTCGGGGATGGTGGTCCGCCGCGATGCCGAGCTGCGCGGAGCGCTGGGCAACCTGGCGCGCCGCTGGCGGGTCTGGTTCCAGACCCGTGCCTCCGGCGGCGGCGAGCCGCTGCCGCTCGAAGTACGGCTGGGTGAGGAACGGCTGGAAGCCCCGGCTTGGTTCCTGTTGCCGTAGGCCCCCCTGTTGCCGAAAGCCCCCCGGTTGCCGAAAGCCGGTTAGCCGGCCGGCCTCAAGCTCCCTTCGTGCCGCGTCCAGCGCGCTCCCCGCTCGGGGAGCCGGGCTCGCCGGCGGCCTCTTCGAAGTCGGCGAGTACGGCCGCATAGGCGGAGAACTGCGCGGCGGATCGGCTCTTGCGGCTGAGCAGCAGACAGGGGCACCCCAGCCGCCGCGCCGCTTCGCCGTCGCGGTCGTCGCGATCGCCGATCATGAGCGCCTCGGCGGCCGGCACTCCGAGCAGCTCGAGCACCCGGGCGAGGCCCGCCGGCTGCGGCTTCAGGCGATCGACCTCGGCGTCGTCGGCGGAGACGCTGGCGTCGGCGGCCAGCCCCAGCGCCCGCAGCTTGGCCTCGGCCGGATAGTCCGACCAGACGCCGATGCGGCGGCCGCTCCGGCGCAGGCTGGTGAAGAGCCGCCGCACGCCGGCGTGACGGCAGGCCGCCAGGTGACGCAGCGGGCGCTCGTGGATCCACTCCCTGGCCACCGCCTCGACCGTCGCCGCGGCGAGGCCCAGCCGCTCGGCGGTCCGCTCGTACTGCGGCCGGCCGATGCTCGGTGCCTCCTCCTCGGCCAGTTGCTCGCGCACCTTGCGGAACGCCCTCAGGATGCGCGCCTCCCGCAGCGTCGCCGGCCGCGCCAGGCAGCGCAGAGCCAGCTCCCGCGCCATCCGCGCCCGCAGCGGTCGCTGGGAGTAGAGCGTGCCGTCGACGTCGAAGACGACCGCGCGCACTCGCTGCCAGTCCACCGGGGGAGCGGTCAGGGGCGTCACGGAGAGCTGGTGGGGAGCCGGATGTAGTGAGGGTCGGTCAGCTGGTCCAGGAACGGCAGGTCGACGAGCGTCAGGATCACCAGGGCGGCGACCAGCAGGGCCACCACGCCCAGCAGGCCGGTCTCGCGGAACAGCCGTTCCGGGGTCTGCGCCGAGGAGTCGCGCTTCAGGCCGACCCGCAGGTAGGCCACGAACAGCAGGGCGAACAGCGGCATCGACAGCAGGTACTCGATGCGGTACTTGACCAGGAAGACGGCCAGCGCGAAGGCGGCGAACTGGGCGTAGAGGAAGGCCGACAGCAGCAGCGTGTTGGCGGTGTAGACACCGAAGGAGCGCCGATAGCGCGCCAGGGACTCCAGCGTGCCGGCGGCATCGGCGGAGCGGTACTCGGCCAGCCGCTTGAGCGCCATCAGGAAGGCGCCTCCGGCCCAGAAGGCCAGCAGCAGGCTGCCCGGCGGCAGGCTGGTCGAGTCGATCATCATCCAGCCCAGGGTGAGCCGCAGCGGGTTGTTGATCGACTCGGAGATGACGTCCAGGTAGGCCACTTCCTTGGTGCGCACCGGCGGCACGTTGTAGATCAGGCCGCTTACGAAAAACAGCGCCGCGGTGGCCAGATACAGCGGCGAGACCGCCGCCGCCAGGCCCAGGCCGGCGGCCGCCAGGGCGAGGTACTCGAGCCAGACCAGCGGCGGCGACAGGCGCTTGGCCACCGCTGGCCGGCTCGACTTGACCGGATGGTGACGGTCGCGCTCGGCGTCCAGCCACTCGTTGAGCACGTAGTTGGCCGACGACACCAGGGCGGCGGCGGCGAAGCCGAGGCCGATCGCCGCCAGCGATCCCAGCGGCGAGCGGCCGAGCAGCACGCCGGCCAGGACGATGCCCGGGATGATGAAGACGTGCTTGACCCAGTGGTCGACCCGGGCCAGCGCCAGGTAGTCCCGGGCGGTGGCGGGCGGCAGTGGCAGGGCCGCGGCGGCGGCGGGGGTCGGATTCTGTTCGGCCATCGGTCCCGGTCAAGCGTAACCCAGTGCGAGCCCGCTCGGGTCGCTCAGCGGGCGTTCAGCCAGTGCCGCGCCAACGCCTCTTTGGCCTCGGGGTCGCGCATCGAGAAGTCGCGGTCGAAGCGGTCGTCGCCGGGGATCCACTTCCACCAGAACATTCCCCGCACCACCGGCTCGGCCCCGAGCCGGGCGAGCGCCACCTCGATCAGCCGCTGGCGCAGCGCGCGGGTCTCGGAGCTGTCGCGCATCTCGTACTCCCAGGGGCTGCGGGCGGCGTCGGGCGAGCGGTTGTAGCCGATCTCGGCGAAGACCACCGGCTTGCCGCCCTGGGCCTCGGCCAGGCCTCGCAGCTCGGCGAGCGGCCGGTCCCAGCCGCGGCTGATGGTCTCGGCGTCGGGGTCGTCGCCCGCGGCCAGCGGGTAGTAGGCGTGCACCCCGATGACGTCCACGGCGTCCCAGAACCCGACCCGATCCAGGCTGTCCCAGTTGGCGGCGTAGGTGATCTGCCCGCCGTAGACCTGGCGCACGGCGGCGATGATGCGCCGCCAGTCGTCCTCGCGGAAGGTCGTGGCGTCGGTCTCGACGCCGACGGCGAACAGCTCGGCGCCGGCCCGCTCGGCGAACCGGGCCTGGTCGACGATGAACTCCCGGTAGCCGGCGAAGAAGCGCTGCCAGGCGGTCTCGTCGTCGCCGAAGCCGATGTCGCCGCGCCAGTTGAAGCTGCCCCAGTAGGCCAGGTGCGGCTTCCAGAAGAGCTTCATGCCGGCGTCGCGGGTAATCCTCACCGCCCGGTCGAGAAACCCCGTCGACTCGGCCGGCGTGACCCGCACGCTGCCGTCGCGCCGCACGCCGGCGTAGGGGTGGATGGCGATCCACTCGACACCGAGCCGGCGCAGCTCGCCCAGCGAGTCGGCCATCAGCGGCGAGCCCCAGATCGGCCCCCAGGTGGGGCAGGAGACCACCATGCCGCGCATGAAGCCGCCCTCGAGCGGGCGGACGGCGGCGGCGGCCGGCTGCGTTGCGACCGGCGGTTGGGCGGCCGGCGGCTTGGCGGCCGGCTGCGCGGCGGCGAGCGGCGTCGCGGCCAGCGTCGCGGCGGCCAGGGCGATCCTCAGCCGGTGGATTGTCCCGCCTCCCGCAGCTCGCTCTCGATCCAACGGTCCACCACCCTCTCCAGTATCTCCAGCGGCACGGCCCCGTTCTCGAGCACCGTGGTGTGGAACCGGCGCAGATCGAACCGCCCGGCGAGCCGGCGCCGGGCCCGCTCGCGCAGCCCGAGGATCTCGAGCTGACCCAGCTTGTACGCACAGGCCTGGCCGGGGTTGACGATCTGGCGCTCCACCTCGACCATCACTTCGGCCCGCGGCATGGCGGTGGTGGCGGCCATGTACTCCACCGCCCGCTGGCGGTCCCAGCGATGCAGGTGGATGCCGGTGTCCACCACCATCCGGACGGCGCGGAAGAGCTCCGCCTCGAGGTAGCCGAGCCGGTCGTGGGGGTCGTCGAGGAAGCCCTGCTCGGCGGCCAGGGTCTCGGCATAGAGCGCCCAGCCCTCGACAAAGGCGGTCAGCGGCAGCAGCCGGCGCAGCAGCGGCGCGCCCCGGGCTTCGGTCGCCAGCGTCCCCTGACAGTGATGGCCCGGGATCGCCTCGTGGTAGGCCAGGGTGCGCATGGCGAACCGCGGCACGCGGTCGATCGCGCGCAGGTTGACGAAGAAGATCCCGGGCTGCGAGCCGTCGGCGGCCGGCGGCCGGTAGAAGGCGGCGGGCGAGCCGAGCTGCTCGGCCTCCGGCACCGCCCGCACCTCGATGCCCCCCGCCGGCCGGCGCTCGAACATCACCTCGAGGCGGTCGCCGATCTCGCCGAGGATCTCGCGGTAGCCGGCCAGCATCCGGCGGTGGCCGGCCTCGTCGTCGGCATACAGGTACTCCGGCTGGCGCGCCAGGCGGCGGATCTCGGCGGCCGGCTCCGCGGTGGGCAGATCGAGGCCGCGGAGCACGGCGCGAATCTCCTCCTCGATTCGGGCTACCTCGGCGAGGCCCAGCCGGTGGACCTCTTCGGGCGAGACGTCGGCGGTGGCGTGGTGGTCCAGAGCGTAGTCGTAGAAGGCCTCGCCGTCGGGCAGCGTCCAGGCGCCGACCTTGCCCGCCGCCTCCTCCTCGAGCCCCTCGATCGTCTCGATCAGCTGCCGGTAGGCGGGGTAGAGATCGTCGCTGAGGGCCTTCCGCGCCTCGGCCAGCAGGCGCTCGCGCTCGGAGTCCGGGCCGCCGAGCCGATCGAGGCTCGCCGCCAGGTAGAGGTAGAGCGGGTGCCGCGCGGGCTCGATGGCGATGAACTCCCGCATGTCGCGCAGCACCAGGCGCAGCACGAACGCCGGCGCCACGATGCCGCGGCGGCGGCGCAGCTCCAGCCCTTCGCGCAGCTGGGCGAAGGCGGGGCCGAAACGGCGCAGCCGGCCGACGTAGTCGCGCGCCCCCCGCGGATCGTCGATCCGGTGGCCGGTGAGCAGGTACTCGGGCAGGCTCGACTGGACGCCGCTGAACTGGTTGACCGGGTAGTCGTGCAGCATGAAGGGCCGGCCGCGGACGACGTCCTCGAGAAACCACTCGACGGTGTCGTAGGAGATGCGGCCGGCGGGATCGAGCTCCGCCCGGTCGTAGCGTCTGAGGATCGCCAGCTGGTGTTCCACCCAGTCGGCCTCGGCGACCTGGAACTCCACCGACAGATCGTCGAGCTCGTCGTCGTGAAAGCGCAGGCCGAGCGGCTCGAGCACCTGGAGCTGGCTCAGCAGCAGAGGCCGGCGCCAGGCGAATTGCGCGAACAGGCGGGTGTAGAAGTGATCGATCCGGTAGGGCTTGAGCAGCAGGGTCGGGATCAGCACGGCGGCTGCCGCCAGGGCGAGCAGGACGGCGGCCCCCGCCGCCAGGCGGCCGGATCGGCTCATGCGCCGCCAGCGGCACCGCGGCGATCGCGCCGCGCCCACACCCGGGTGCCTTCGAGGGCGACGCGGATCGCTCGCTGCTCGGCCAGCCGGGGCAGGTCGGGATCGAGCTTCATCTGCGACTTATCGGAGCCGAACACCGCCAGCACCGCGCCGGCCTGGCGCTCCTCGGGCCAGTTGCCCTCGAGCGGGCCGCACCAGGGCCCGGCGGTCGCCGCCAGGACGAACAGGGTCGAGGCCTCCATCTCGCTGGCGACGACCCCGGCGCCGGCCAGCTCCTCGCAGTAGCGGCGGTTGCGCTCGGCGGCCGGGCCATGGCCGAACTCGCGCGCGAACAGCGACGCCTTGCTGTGGCAGATGCCGCGGAAAGTCTCCGCGGCCAGGCCGGCGCGGCGCGCCCCCTCGGCCATCGCCGCCACCACGTCGGGGTGGGCGACCGCCGGGTACTCGGGCGGCACGTAATGGCCGGTGGCGGCCTCGTCGCGCACCGCGGCCACCGCCACGACCACCTGGCCGGGACGGATGCGCTCGGTCATCGCGCCGCACGAGCCGACTCGCAGCAGCCGGCGCGCGCCGCAGGCGAGAAGCTCGCGCACCACCACTTCGGTGGAGCCGGCGCCCATGCCGCTGGCTACGGTGAGGACGTCGATCGGCGGCTCGCCGTCGCCGCCCGGCAGCCGGCCGAGCCAGGCGTCGAGCCCGCGCGGGTTCTCCAGCTTGCGCGGCTCGTCGAAGTGCTCGGCGATGCGGCCGGCTCGGCTGGGATCGCCGGGCAGCAGGACGTAGCGGCCCAGCACGCCGTTGCCGGCCAGCTCGTCCGGGCCCAGCCCGATATGGTGCTGCTTCGCCACGGAGCGGATCATAACGGCCTGCGGACCGCCGGCCGGCCGGACAACGGAGCCGACACCTTGGCTGGCGCGGGCCGAGCCTGGATCTGGCATCATCGCAGCCCGCGAACACCGAGCCGATGTCATGGGACCAGCGCGATCTTCTCACCAGCTCTCGACTACGCCGACGTCTGCGCTAGCCATCACCCGCCAGGTCAGCCCCGCCCTGGGTGACTGCCTGTTGAGCCATCTGGAGCGCCGGCCGATCGACGTCGCTTTGGCCCGCCGCCAGCACGCCGCCTACGAGCGCCTGCTGGCCGAGCTCGGCTACGAGGTGCGGTCGCTGCCGGCCGAGCCGGATCTGCCGGACTCGGTCTTTGTCGAGGACGCGGCGGTGATCCTGGACGAGGCGGCGATCGTCACCCGGCCGGGCGCCGAGGCCCGGCGCCGGGAGACCGCTTCGGTGGCGGCGGCGCTGGCCCCCCACCGGCCGCTGCTGCGGATGGCGGCGCCGGCCACCCTGGACGGCGGCGACGTGCTGCGGCTGGGACGGACGCTCTGGGTCGGCCGCAGCGAGCGCACCGGCGAGGCGGGTGTCGAGCAGTTGCGCGAGCTGGTCGTGCCCCTCGGCTACGCCGTCGAGACCGTGCCCGTACACGGCTGCCTGCACCTCAAGTCGGCGGTGACCGAGGTCGCCGAGGGCACCCTGCTGCTCAACCCGGCGATGGTCGACCGGCGGGCCTTCGCCGGCTACCGGCTGCTCGAGGTCGACCCGGCGGAGCCGCTGGCCGCCAACGCCCTGCGCGCCGGCGGCGCCGTGATCGTGCCGGAACACCATCCACGAACGCGGCACCGCCTGGAGCGAGCGGGGCTCGATGTCCGCCCGGTCGCCGCCACCGAGGTGGCCAAGGCGGAGGGCGGAGTCACCTGCTGCAGCCTGCTCGTCGAGGCGACCGCCGCGCTGCCGGCGTAAACCGATCCCTGCCCGCCGCCGAATGAACTGATCGAGTAAAGAACAACCAAATTCGGGAGACAGAGATGAAAAAGACCCAACTGACGATCGCCACCATCGTGGCCGTGCTGCTCGTGGCGCCGGCCGTTCTGCCGGCCGCCGGAAGCTCGTCGAAGCCCGAGCCGCCGCCGGCGCCCGAGGCGACACCGCAGCAACTGGCCGTGGCCGCCTACAACGAGGGGCTCGAGTTCCGCGACAAGGCCTGGAAGCTCGAGGAGGAAGCTGCCGCCGGTAAAGGCGGGAAGGCCACGAAGAAGGCGATGAAGGCGCAGACGGCATTCAACAACGCGATAGAGCGCTTCCGCGTTGCGGTCGAGGGCAAGCCCGACTTCTTCGAGGCGTATAGCAGCCTGGGCTACGCCCTGCGCAAGACCGGCCGGTACGAGGATGCGCTGGCGGCCTACGACCGCGCCCTGGCGATCGACCCGAGCTACGTCGAGGCGATCGAGTACCGCGGCGAGGCGTATCTCGGTCTCGATCGGATCGATGAGGCCAAGGGCGCCTACATGCAGCTGTTCGAGATGGACCGCGACCGCGCCGCCGAGCTGATGACGGCGATGAAGCGCTGGGTCGAGCAGCGGCGCTCGGACGCCGGCGCGCTCTCCGAGGAGACCATCGAGAGCTTCGCCACCTGGGTCGAGGAGCGCAGCGACCTGGCGGCCCAGGTGGGCACGCTGGCCAGCGTCGGCCGGTCCTGGTAGGCGGCGGTTCGATGCGGGCGCGCACCCGCGCCGCCGGGACGGTCCTGCTGCTGGCGGCGGCGGGTTGCGGCCACCTGCCGCCGCCTGCCGCAAGACCGGTTCCAGCGCCGCCGCCCTCCTACGAGTGGCGGCTGCCGGCCGGCTTCGCGCCACCGCTAGTGCCGGCCGACAATCCGATGACCGCCGCCAAGGTGGAGCTCGGGCGGTATCTGTTCTACGACCGCCGGCTGTCGGGTGACGGTACCTACGCCTGCGCCAGCTGTCATCAGCAGCGACGCGCCTTCACCGACGGCCGCGGCCGGGCGCTGGGCGCCACCGGCGAGCTCCACCGGCGCGGCGCCATGAGCCTGGTCAACGTCGCCTACAGCCCGGCGATGGACTGGGTGGACGCCGAGGGCCGCGGGCTGGAGGAGCAGATGCTGCGCCCGCTGCTCGGCGTCGAGCCGGTGGAGATGGGCCTGGCCGGCCGCGAGGCCGAGGTCCTGGCGCGGCTGGCGGCCGATCCGCGCTATCGCCGGATGTTTGCCGCCGCCTTTCCCGGCGAGACCGAGCCGATCGGTCTCGGCAACGTTCGCCGGGCGATCGCCTGCTTCGAGCGCACCCTGATCTCGGCCGGCTCGCCCTACGACCGGCTGCTCTTCGGCGACGACCGCCAGGCGCTCTCCGAGCCGGCGCGGCGCGGCATGCGGCTCTTCTTCTCCGAGGAGATCGGTTGCTCGGGCTGCCACGGCGGCCTCAACCTGTCGGGCGACATGGCGGTGGCCGGCGAGCCGCGTCCCGCGGCCGAGCACCACAACACCGCGCTCTACAACCTGGACGGCGCCGGCGCCTATCCGGCGAGCGGCACCGGCCTCGCCGAGCAGACCGGCGATCCCGCCGACATGGGCCGGTTTCGCGCCCCGACCCTGCGCAACATCGCCCTGACCGCGCCCTACATGCACGACGGCAGCGTGGCCACGCTCGAGGAGGTGATCGACCACTACGCCGCTGGCGGCCGCAACCTGGGCGCCGACGGGCGCCGCGCCGCGGCCCCCAGCCCGCTGCGCAGCGAGGGGGTGCCGGGCTTCGAGCTGGGCGCCGACGAGCGGCGCGAGCTGATCGCCTTCCTGCTCAGCCTGACCGACGACGGCCTGGCGAGCGAGGAGAGGTTCTCGGACCCCTTCCCGCCGCCAGGCCGCGCGGTCGTGCCGCCGGTCGGCGACTGACGATCTCCGGCTACAGCGTCCAGCCGACGCCGAAGGCGACCGTTCTGCCGCCCAGGTCGAGGGTCCCCAGGCCTTGGAAGTCGCCGCTCAGATCGTCGTCCATCTTGCTCCAGCGGCCCTCGGCGAAGACCCGCCAGCTGTCGGCCACCGGCACCTCCAAGCCCGCCACCCAGAACCAGCCGAAGGTGTCGCCGCTGTCGGTGAAGCGGGCGTCGATGATGGACAGGTCGGTGAAGTCGATGAACTCGCCGGCCTCGGTCAGCGTCCAGTCGTAGTAGCCGCCGCCGACCCCGACGTATGGCACCACCGTCGCGTCGCGTTCGGTCAGGTTCCAGAGCAGGCCGGCCTCGAGCGAGGTGAGCTCGAAGGAGGTGGTGTGGAAGATCCCCGCCCCGGTGATCTCGTTTTCGAATCTGATGTACTCCTGCGCCACGCTGGCCTCCCACGCCCCGACCGAGGCCAGGAAGCTCATCCGGGGGCCGATCGGGTGGATGTAGTCGATCGCCAGCAGGTCGTCGGCGAAGTCGTCCTGGTCGCCGGTGAAGTCGTTGCGGGCATCGATCCAGTAGTCGTTGTCGCCGTTCGGGGTGAACTCGCCGAAGCGGAGGCGGAAGGTGCCTTCGTCGCCGCCGTAGCGGCCGTGCTGGGCGACGGCCGGCAGGGCAACGAGCGCGGCCAGGGCTGCGATCAGGAGCGGGGTGCGAATCGTTCTCATGGTTTCTTCTCCTTGTTCGGCGGTCGGCGCGGTTGGCTCGCCGTCCAATGTCGTCGCCTTGAACAAGAGCAACTGGGATGCCAAGCGTCGAGATGCCCGCCGCGACGGGCTTCTCGCTGGAAGGCGGCATCTTTCTGAGGGGTCGGTGAGCGGTCGGCAGGCAACGATTCGTCCTATTCGGAGGACGGGCTTGGCGGGATCGGCGCGGCGGCGGCTCCGGCGCGCCAGGCGGGCCCGCGCGGCTGGTAGACTTCCCGCCGATCATGAAGGTCCTGGTCATCGGTAGCGGCGGCCGCGAGCACGCCCTCTGCTGGAAGCTGCGCCAGAGCCCGCTGCTCGACCGAGCTCTTCTGCGCTCCGGGCAATCCGGGCATCGCCGCGGTCGCCGATCGGGTGCCGATCGAGGTGGAGAACGTCGCCCAGCTGGCCGACTTCGCCGCCGAGATGAAGATCGACCTGACCGTCGTCGGCCCCGAGCTGCCCCTCACCCTGGGGCTGGCCGACGACCTGGCCGCCCGCGGGCTGGCCGTCTTCGGGCCGCGCCGCCAGGCCGCCGAGCTCGAGGGCAGCAAGGTGTTCGCCAAGCAGTTCATGCAGCGCCACGAGATCCCGACCGCGCCCTTCGCCGTCGCCCACGACGCCGAGGACGTCTGGAACGCGGTTCTCGACCTGGGGCTGCCGGTGGTGCTCAAGGCCGACGGCCTGGCCGCCGGCAAGGGCGTCGTCATCCCGCGCGACGAGGAGCAGCTCGAGGAGGCGCTGAAGATCTTCTTCGGCGAGCGCCGCTTCGGCGACGCCGGCGACCGGGTGGTGGTCGAGAAGTACCTCGAGGGCGAGGAGGTCTCCTTTATCGGCCTGAGCGACGGCGAGCGGGTGCTGCCGCTGGCCTCGAGCAAGGACTACAAGCGGATCGGCGAGGGCGACACCGGTCCCAACACCGGCGGTATGGGGGCGCACAGCCCGGCCGGGGTGCTGGGGCCCGAGGATGCGGCCTGGATCCTGGACCACGTCCTGCGGCGCACGGTCGACGGCATGGCGGCGGAGAACCGCCGCTTCGCCGGCGTGCTCTACGCCGGCCTGATCCTCACCGCCGAGGGCCCGCGGGTGCTCGAGTTCAACGTCCGCTTCGGCGATCCCGAGACCCAGCCGCTGATGCTGCGGCTCGAGGACGATCTGCTGCCGGTGCTGGTGGAAGCCGCGGCCGGCCGGTTCACCAGCCAGCGCCTGCGTTTCCGCCAGGAGGTCGCGGCCTGCGTCGTTTTGGCCAGCGCCCCCTACCCCGACCGGCCCGAGATCGGCGAGCCGATCGCCGGCCTGGAGGCGGCCGCCGGCCACGAGGGAGTGGCGATCTTCCATGCCGGCACCGCCGAGCGCGACGGCCGGGTGGTGACCGCCGGCGGCCGGGTGCTCAACGTCTGCGCCTCCGGCAGCGGCCTGCGCGACGCCCTGCGGCGCGCCTACGCCGCCGCCGCCGAGATCGACTGGCCGGCCAAGCGCCTGCGCGGCGATATCGGCCGCCGGCTGCTGGAGGGCCAGCCACCGGCCTGAGTCGTTTGACAGCCGTCGTCGGCGGCGGCGATAATACGCCTAACGAATCGGCGGCCGTTTCCATCCGACAGTCGGATCCACCCCCCGGGCAGGGTACAGCCCAAACAGGGTCTCTTGCAGGTCGCTGAAGCCCCGCAAGTTGGTATTTGATGTGCAAGCGCTGATGAGCGAGCTATGAGTGGCTGTCAAGGCTGTTCCTACAAAGGTCTCTCGACCGCGATCGAGAACAACTACGTCGGCGTTCGCTTTGGCGAAGAGACCAATCTGACCCTGTCGGCGACCGGCAACGCGATCTACGCCACGGGCGAGCGGGTGGTGGTCGAGTCCGATGCCGGGCCCTTGTTCGGGCAGGTCGAAATGTCGCCGATGCCGGTCTTCAAGCCGTGCCAGAAGGCCTCGGCCAGGCGGATCCTGCGGCTGGCGACCCCCGAGGACGCGGTGGCGCACGAGCGCAAGCTGGATCGCGAGGACAGCGCCCGGCGCTATACCCAGGAGCACGCCCGCCGCCTGGGCCTGGAGATGAAGGTGTCGAAGGTGGAGTTCACCCTCGACTGCAAGCGCGCCACGGTCTACTTCACCGCCGACGGCCGGGTGGACTTCCGGCGCCTCGTGCACGACGTTTCGCGGCGGTTCTCGGCCAAGGTGCGGATGACCCAGGTGGGCGCCCGCGACGAAGCCGGCCTGCTGGGCGGCATCGGCGTCTGTGGCCGGACGCTGTGCTGCTCCACCTGGCTCAAGGACTTCCGGCCGATTTCCATCCAGATGGCGAAGCGACAGAACCTGAGCCTCAATCCGTCCAAGATCTCCGGTCAGTGCGGTCGCTTGCTCTGCTGTCTCGCATACGAAGACGACCAGTATCAGAAAAAGCCGAGGCGGCGGGGCAAGGCCCCGTCACCGGCGAGTGGGTGATGAAGATGGCCAACCGAAAGCTGATCCGTCCCGACATGGCCGAGCTGAAGAAGAGCGGCCCCGGCCGTGCCGTGCGCCGCAAGCAGGCACCGCCGGAGCAGACCAACGCCGAGGAGTTCTACTACCTCAAGCAGATGGCGGCACGCACGCCGATGGTGTTGGTGCTCACCGATGGCGAGGAGCTGCGCGGCTGGATCGAGTGGTACGACAAGAACGCGTTCAAGTTCAACCGTCATCGCGAGCCCAACCTGCTCATTCCCAAGCGGAACATCCGCTACATGTACAAGGAGGAGGAGTTGCGCCGCCAGCGTCGCAGCGCCTCCGCCGGCTGATCGGCCGTCGCGGCCGGCCACCGTCCTTGGAGCCTGCTGGGCGATGCGGTCCGGACCACCCGTCGTCGCCCTGACCCAGGGCGATCCGGCCGGAGTCGGCCCGGAGACCCTGCTCAAGCTGGCGGCGAGCGCCACCGGCGCCGGCTACCGGCCGCTGCTCGTGGCCGAGCGGGCGGCGCTCGAGGCGCAGGCCCGGCCGGTGGTGGCGGCGGTGCGCGACCGGCTCGAATACCTGCCGGCGCCGTCGTCGCCGGCCGCCTTCGAGCTGCCTGCGACCGGCGGCATCCCGGTGATCGACCCGCTGGCCGACGGCCGCCAGGTGCGGCCCGGGCGAGCCGGGCGCGGCCGACGCCGCCGGCGCCCTGGCGGCGCTCGACCTGGGCTCGGCCCTGGTCCGCGCCGGCGCCGCCGACGCCCTGGTGACGGCGCCGGTGAGCAAGGCGTCGATCGCGCGCCATGTGCGGGCCGACTTCCGCGGCCACACCGACTACCTGGCGGCCGCCTGCGGGCTGGAGCGCTACGGCCGGGACTATCTGATGGCCTTTCTGGCGCCCGACCTCCAGGTCGCCCTGCTGAGCACCCACCTGCCGCTCGTGGCGGCGCTCGACCGGGTGCGGCGCGACGTCATCGTCGACGCCCTGGCCTGTCTCGACCGCCACGCCGGCGGCCGCATCGCCGTCGCCGGCCTCAACCCGCACGCCGGCGAGGAGGGGCTGCTGGGCTCCGAGGACGGCGCCGAGGTGGCGCCGGCGGTGGCCCTGGCGCGCGAGCAGCGGATCGACGCGCACGGCCCCGAGAGCCCCGACGCGCTCTTCTCCCGCGCCCGCCGCGGCGAGTTCGACTGGGTGCTGGCGCTCTACCACGACCAGGGGCTGATCGCGGTCAAGACCGTGGCCTTTGGCAGCGCCGTCAACTGGACCCTGGGCCTGCCGTTCATCCGCACCTCGGTGGATCACGGCACGGCGTTC
Source organism: Thermoanaerobaculia bacterium (assembly GCA_963781065.1). GTDB lineage: Bacteria > Acidobacteriota > Thermoanaerobaculia > Multivoradales > JAHEKO01 > CALZJC01. The sequence goes on from CAWAET010000004.1 coordinate 897,685, forward strand.
GCCATCGCCGGCAGCGGCGAGGCCGACGCGCGAGCCGCTGGCGCGGGCGGTCGCGGGCGCCCTCGCCCTGGCCGCCGGCGAGCTGCCGCGGGGCCGGCGACGGGACGGCTGAGGCCTGCCGGCCGGACCCCGGCCGAACCCGGGACGAACCCGGGCCGACCTTCGAGCGATGCCTCGGGATCCGCCGGGCGGGCCTCCCGCCGCCGTCCGGGCGGTCCGGGCCGGCTGCTAGACTGACCGTCTTATGCTCTCCCGGGACCTCCTCCGCGATGCCGCCGAGCGGGTGCGCGACCTGGTCGCCAGCCGCGGCTACGACCCCGAGCTGGTGGATCGCTGGACCGGGCTCGACGCCGGCCGCCGGGCGGCGCTGGTCGAGCTCGAGGAGCTCAAGCAGCGGCGCAACGAGGCCAGCCGCGCGATCGGCGAGATCAAGCGCGAGGGCGGCGACGCCGGGCCGAGATCGCCGAGGTCGGGCGGCTCAAGGGCCGCATCGGCGCCCTCGAGGAGACCCTGGCCGGCGATCGACGGCGAGCTCGCCGAGGTCGAGCTCGAGCTGCCCAACCTGCCCCACGACAGCGTGCCGGTGGGCGCCGACGAGTCAGCCAACCGGGTCGAGCGGCTGGTGGCGAGCCGCCCGCGTTCGACTTCGAGCCCAAGGCCCACTGGGACCTCGGCCCCGAGCTGGGCATCCTCGACTTCGAGCGCGGCGCCAAGCTCGACCGGCGCCCGCTTCACCGTCTACTGGGGCGCGGGCGCGCGGCTCGAGCGGGCGCTGATCAACTTCATGCTCGACCTGCACACCGGCGAGCACGGCTACACGCGAGGTGCTGCCGCCGTTCATCGTCAACGCCGACTCGCTCGTCGGCACCGGCCAGCTGCCCAAGTTCGAGGACGACCTGTTCCAGGCTCGACCGGCGACGACCTACTACCTGATCCCCACCGCCGAGGTGCCGCTGACCAACCTGCACCGCGGCGAGATCCTCGACGCGGCGGACCTGCCGCTCGCGCTACGCCGCCTACACGCCCTGCTTCCGCAGCGAGGCCGGCTCCTACGGCAAGGACGTGCGCGGCCTGATCCGCCAGCACCAGTTCAACAAGGTCGAGCTGGTCCACTTCGCGGCGCCCGGCAGGAGTCCTACGACGCGCTCGAGGAGCTGACCGGCCACGCCGAGACGGATGCTGCAGCGGCTCGGGCTGCCCTACCGCGTGGTCACGCTGTGCACCGGCGACATGGGCTTCTCCGCCGCCAAGACCTACGACCTCGAGGTCTGGCTGCCGGGCCAGGACGCCTACCGCGAGATCTCCTCCTGCTCCAACTGCGAGGACTTCCAGGCGCGCCGCGCCGGCATCCGCTACCGGCCCGCGCGACGGCGGCAAGCCGCGCCTCGTGCACACGCTGAACGGCTCCGGCCTGGCCGTCGGCCGCACCCTGGTGGCGATCCTCGAGAACTACCAGCAGGCCGACGGCTCGGTCGCGATCCCCGAGGCGCTGCGGCCGTACATGGGCGGGCTCGAGCGGATCGGTTAGCCCCCATGAGCGACGACAACGCCTCGCCCGGCGAGGAGCTGATGCGCAACTGGCGGCGGCTGAGCGGCCTGCCCGGCGGCAAGCGGCTGTTCTCCTGGATCGTCGGCCGCACGGCGCCCTACACCGGCACCCTGGGCGCCCGGGTGCTCGAGCTCGAGCCCGGCCACGTCCGCGTCGAGCTGCGCGACCGCCACCGGGTGCGCAACCACCTGCGCTCGGTACACGCCGTGGCGCTGATCAACCTGGGCGAGGTGGCCTCGGGGCTGGCGACGCTGAGCGGGCTGCCGGCGAGCGTGCGCGGCATCGTCGTCGGGCTCTCCGCCGAGTACCTCAAGAAGGCGCGCGGCCGGCTGGTGGCCGAGTGCGACAGCCGCGCCGCCGAGGTCACCGAGCGGGTCGAGCACCGCGCCGAGGCCTTCATCCGCGACGAGGCCGGCGACGTGGTGGCCAAGGTCACGGCGCGCTGGCTGCTGGCGCCCCGCAGTGCCGGCGGCCGCCGAGCCCGCCCGGAAGGTGGCGGCCGGTGGCTGAGCGTCTCGCCGGACCCCGGGCGACCGCCGCGCCGGGAAGCCGCGGCCCGCGAGGCCGGCCGGGTCGAGGCCGGCGGCGCCCCGCTCGACACCGCCTTCACCCGCCACGCCGGGATCGAGGTGCCGATCATCTGCGGCCCGATGTACCCCTGCTCCAACCCCGAGCTGGTCGCCGCGGCCTCCGAGGCCGGCGGCCTCGGCGTGCTCCAGCCGATGTCGCTGACCTACGTCCACGGCCACGATTTCCGCGAGGGCATCCGCCTGATGCGCCGGCTGACCGCGCAAGCCGATCGGCATGAACGCCCTGATCGAGCAGTCGTCGAAGATCTACCACGAGCGGATGATCCGCTGGGTCGACATCGCGCTCGAGGAGGGGGTGCGCTTCTTCATCACCTCGCTCGGCAAGCCGCGCTGGGTGGTGGAGAAGGTCCACGCGGTTGGCGGCGTGGTCTACCACGACGTCACCGAGCGCAAGTGGGCCCAGAAGGGCGTCGACGGGGGGGTCGACGGGCTGATCGCGGTCAACAACCGGGCCGGCGGCCACGCCGGGCCCAGCGGCGCCCGCGAGCTGCTCGACGAGCTGGCGGGCTTCGGCGTGCCGGTGGTCTGCGCCGGCGGCGTGGCCACCGGGGCCGGCTTTGTCGAGGCGCTCGAGATGGGCTACGCCGGGGTGCAGATGGGCACCCGCTTCATCGCCACCCCCGAGTGCCGCGCCGGCCGGCCCTACAAGCAGGCGATCGTCGACGCCGGCGAGGACGACATCGTGCTCTCCGAGCGCATCACCGGCGTGCCGGTGTCGGTGATCAAGACCCCGTACATCGAGCGCATGGGCTTGCGCGCCGGCCCGATCGCCCGCTGGATGCTGCGCGGCCGCAAGCGCAAGCACCTGATGCGCACCCTCTACGGCCTGCGCTCGATCTTCCAGCTCAAGCGCTCGTCGCTCGATGAGAGCGGCTCGAAGGACTACTGGCAGGCGGGCAAGAGCGTGGCCGGGGTCGAGGCGGTCGAGCCGGTGGGGGAGATCATCGGGCGGTTCGCCTCGGCGGCGCGCGATCGAGTCGCAGAGGCGAGAAGGTCGGGCTAGGGGGCCGAGGTCCCCCCGGCCCTGGTCTCGAGGAAGTCCCACACGACTGCCGCCATCGCTTTCGCCCCGGTCTCGATCGCCGCCTCGTCCACCGCGTGGTCGGGCGCGTGCGGCATCCCCGAGATGCCCTTCTCGGGGTTGGCCGCGCCGAGCCAGAACATGGCGCCGGGTATCGTCTCGAGGAACGAGCCGAAGTCCTCGCTGAAGACCGGCCCGGCGCCGGGGGCGTTGGCGACCAGCCCGTCCTCGCCCAGGGCGGCGCGGATGGCGTCGTGGCTGGCGCGCACCAGCTCGGGGTCGCTGTAGACGCCGGCGACCGCCTTGGGCTGGTAGGTGAGGGCGAGGCTCAGCCCCGCGAGATCGAGCTCCGCCAGGCGCTTCTCGATGTCGGCCCTGGCCTGCTCGCGGCTCACTTCGCCTTTCACCGTCACCTGTGCGACCACCTCCGCCTGGCTCTTGCGCAGCACCTGGACCAGCGCGAACTCCTCGGCCGGCAGCGGCATCGAGGCCAGCTCGGCGAACGAGCCCGGCATCTTCAGGGTCGTCGCCGCGCTCAGCGCCTCGGAGATCGCCTGCGAGGCCGCCTGGCGATCGCCGTCGCCTTCGATCCGCACCGTCGCCAGGTCGCGCCCCACCAGCGTCACCCCCTCCACCGCGCCGATCTGCCCGACCGGCAGCGGCACCGTGTGGACCGTGAAGATCGCCTCCGGCGTCGGCGCGTCCAGGGCCCCGGCCGCCACCATCGCCTTGGCGCCGGCGGCGTTCTCCTCGGCCGGCTGGAAGATGAACTTCACCGTGCCGGGCAGCTCCGCGCGCAACGCCGCAAGCGCCTCGGCCACCCCGATGCCCACCGCCATGTGCACGTCGTGGCCGCAGATGTGGCGCACGCCCCGGGTCTCCGAGGCGATCTCCGCGACCGGGTCCGGCATCATCGACGGCGTGGCGTCCATGTCGGCCCGGTAGCCCACCACGCCGCCCGGCTTGCCGCCGCGCAGGATCGCCACGATCCCGTGGCCGCCGACCCCGGTCGTCACCTCGAGCCCCAGCGCCTCCGAGCCGCTCGGCCAGAACCTTCGCCGTGCGCTCCTCCTGCCCCGAGATCTCGGGGTGGCGATGGAGGTCGCGGCGCAGCTCGATCAGGTCGTCGCGGAGCGCCTCGAGGCGGGCGGCGATCTTGTCGACGGGCGGTGCGGCCATGGCGGGGAGTGAAGTCGCGACGAGAAGCAGCAGACAGAGTCCGGCTCTCCAACGGGGCGTCGGCATCGAGGGCTCCTTTCGGTTCTGTCGAGGGCCTACGAGGTGGGGAGGGTGGGAGTTTCTGTAACGGCTTTGCCCGTGAAGAGGACTTCTCCAAGTGGGTCGGTTTGACTCGGGATTGCGGTAGTTCCTGTATATAATATGTACATGACTCAGTTGAATCTCCACGTTAAGCCGGACTTCGAGCGTGACCTGGCCCGCCTGATGCGACTCCGGGGCGTCGGCACGAAGTCGGAGGCGATTCGCCTGGCGGTCCGGGAGGCCGTCGAGCGCGCTCGACGCTCGGGCGGGAGCACCAGCTTCACGGGCTGGAAGGGCGCGGCCCTCGAGGCGGCGCTCAATCCACGGCCGCGCTTCACGTCGGACGACGAGCTCTGGGACGAGAATGGTCGTTGACACCTCGGCCCTCCTGGCGGTTCTCTTCAACGAGCCTGGCGCCGACTGGGTCGTCGGGCAGCTCGAGAAGAACGCCGCCGAGCTGCGGATGAGCACGGTGAACCTCACCGAGACCCTCATCCGGCTGCGCGATCGCCAGCCTCAGCTGGCCGACCGGCTCGAGGACGATCTCCTCGAGTCGGACATCCGCTTCGTGGCGCCCGATGTCGAGCAGGCCCGGCTCGCGGCGGAAGCACGGCTCAGGCTGCCGCTCAACCTGGGTGACTGCTTCGCGTATGCGCTGGCGGTAGTCGAGGGGGTGCCCATCCTCACGCTCGATCGCAGCTTCCGTCGCGTGGATCACCCAGTTGTCTTGCCCGATCCTTGAGCAGTGTAGAGAGGCTACGATCTGGGCTGGGCTCTGCCTGACAGCCGCGACGAGCATACGAACGCTGAGTAGCCGTTATGCTGAGCCACCATCTCCCGCGGAGGGGTGGCAGAGTGGTCGAATGCACCGGTCTTGAAAACCGGCGTCGCTTCACGGCGACCGCGGGTTCGAATCCCGCCCCCTCCGCCAATTAAACTCAATAAATACAGTGATTTAGGGCAGGAGATCGGGCCTCCAGGTCACACCACGAGCAGATGTAGACCGCCCGCCGACATCGATCGCACACGTAACGGCGGCCATCCGGACGGGGCACCAAGAACCAGACCTCCAAACAGGCCTGGACCTCGACGCCTTCATGGCGCCATACTCGGTGCCCTGGGGGCACCACCCCAGACCTCCCGGCGGTGGGCGGGTTTCGCCTCAATCGGAGTCGCCCCCGCCGGTCTTTCCCCATTCTCCCAATCCCAGCACGACTCGTGCGCGCCCCCGCGCGCGACGATGACGCTGTACCGACCGGGATCCGGAAGCGCGGTCAGATCGCCGCTATGCCGCGCTTCTCAACAGCCGTTGACATGGATCACCAGTTGCGCGTGTGACGCGCTCCGGCCGCCCGCTCGGTCCGGGGCGCGGCCCGGGCCGGGCGGGAGATCGCCGGGCTTGGACTTGGGGCGTTACAGCGGGGCGGTCACTGGCCGCCGCGTACTGGCCAGACGTGGACAAAATCGCTGTTCGATTGTGTAGCGGATGTAGTGCCGTTGTGGATAGTCATTTTCCACTTGTGGACGGGGATGGGTGCGTACGAATTAGACGACCAATAGGAGTTCGTACTCCCTACGTTCGAGAACGGATCGCCCTCAACCCACTGGCCCGTACCCGCCGTGTTCGGGACTGCGGGACCCCAGATTCCGAAGCTCACCAGACTCTGCAGTTCTTTCACGTTCGGCAACCGCCACGCGCCTGCACCCGAGTTGTCCGATAGGCCGCAGTCGCCACTTCCAGGATCGTTTGTCGAACCATCAAACAGACCATTCGCCGCCGCTAAGGCGTCGGCCCAGACCTTCTCCCCAAAGCAATCCGCGTCCTCCAGCCAGATCAACCCCGTCAGATTGTCCGCTACCGTCCCGTCACCGTTCTTCGTGAAGCGGGGGTTCGGCCAACTCACCCCCAACTGGTAGTCACCATCCTGGCCCAGACCGATGCCGGCGCCGCAGGCCACGACGGCACCATGTACCGCGTCGTAGCAGATCGTCTGACCCGTCCTTGGCAGTGGAGCCGGGCCGAATATGCGATACAGCGGAGCGGTACTCCACGCTACGCCTGCAGTCTGTGCTCGCGACACTCGTAAACGTAGATGTCGCCTTATCTCGTAGACCTGGGTGTCGCTTGACAGCGGCCTTCGCGCAAGGCCTCGAGGGCTTGCCAGGGCCTGGGAGACCTTCCAGGTTTCGAAGAAAAAGCCCCGCCGCGGAGGGCGGGGCTTGGAAACCCACTTGCGCACCCTGAGGCGCGGTCTAGGGAATGTCGAACAGGTCGAAGCACGTCATCTGCTGCTCGTGGTTGCAGTTGGCACGCGCCCTGCCGGTCACCGACGTGCAGTTGTCCGCGATCAGGGTGGAGACGCACTCGCCCACCGTCGCAAACTGGGGAGCCGGCTCAAAGTCATAGGACGCACTGTAGCTACTCCCGGACGAGTGCGAGATCGTGACGTCGTCAAAGTAGCCGACCTGTCCCTGATTGAACGAGCCGACCCCGACGCTGACGAGGACCAGATCTGCCCCCGCGAAATCGCTCGACAGGCCGGAGAGCAGGGAGTCCCATTGGGCCAGGGTCTTGTCCGCCGGACCGCCGCCCTGGTTTGGCGAGCCAAAGCCGCCGGTCCACCACCACATGCCTGTGTTGTAGTCGAGCGCCGAAGTGTTCCACGTGTCCACTGCCGGATTGTTCCCGAAACCGTTCTGGTAGGGCTCGTAGACGAGCGCCCCGAAGCAATCCAGGCCGGGGTTGTTCGTGGCATCGACGCAGGAGGGATTGAAGAACGTCAGCTTGATCGACGGCGCGGCGTTCAGGTTCTGGCCTGGGTTGGCGGCCTTGTGCCACGAGTACGCGACCTGGAGCGTAGAGAGGATCGAGCCCGCCTGGCCGTAGGCGTCCCCGACGCCGACCTCCGCCTTGGCGGCGTTGGTGAAGTCCGTCGTCAGCTTCGCGGCTCCGATGGGCAGCGGCTGGTTGGTCTCGAGGTCTCCGCCGGTGCCGGTCAGATCGGCGACGCTCGCCGTTCCGCCTGGCCGGACGTCGTTCTCGAACCACACCCCGGGGGTGGTGTTCGTGGAGGGTGCGAATGCGGAGACAGTAGTCTGGGCAAGCGCCGGGCCCGCCAGCGCCAGCCCAGCCAGCGCGGCAACGAGCATCGTGAATAGAAATAGCTTCTTCATGTGAGCACTCCTTTCAAGTATCGCCCGGTTATCGCGAACGAAACGGAAACGCTTCCCTCGGCTAACGCGGGGCAGGATTCATCCTTCTGGCGCGCTTTCAGTAGCCCGGCGGTCTTGCTTCCGACTCGACCCCAAGTGGGCAGTCAGGAAGGAGACGAAGATCCGTAGCTTTGCGTCCCTGGCTCCAAGCCAAGCCTGATTCTTGCGAACGCCCTTGTGAACACTAGCACACTCTCCGCCCCAAGTGCGGCTAGGCGCTCATTCATGCGAGCGACAACCCGGGAGGCATCAGCTGGCGGAGGGGGTGGGATTCGAACCCACGGTCGGCGTGAAGGCCGGCTGTTTCCCGCCCGCGCTGCCCTATGCCCGCGGCCGACCGATCGCAGGTCGGTAGCTTAGCTCAGCTAAATCACAGGACTTCAAGTCGGCTGAAGGACAGGCCGCATTGGACGGCTCGAGCGATGGGCCCGTCGGCCTTGCAGCGGCAGCTGGTGCCAGATCCTCGGTGACCGGGCGACGGCGTCACCGGCGACGACTGTGTACGGTTCAGCTGAGCCCCTCGGCGCCGTGGCGGCGTGCTTTGGCTGCAGGGTATCCACTCCTGACTCCGAAATGGGTGGAACCTCTAGTGGGGCCGGCCAGAGGCGCCTGAGTACCTCCAGCGCCCGGCGTTCCAGTACAGACGCCCAGGAACGGCGGCCGCTCAGTGTCCGGCGCGGACGGGCCACGGGATGTACTCGCCCGTCTTGAGGTCAGGCTCGCCAAGCCCGAACTCAACGTCTACTCGTACGGCCTTTCCGGTTTCGTCCTCAATGGTCGTGGAGGACCAGTATCGGGCGCTTTGGACCTCGAGTGCCCACGGGTCCTCGTGGTGGCATCCGCCGTTCGTGCCGTTCCCCACCAAGTGCGGGTTCGCCCCACACGTGTTGTAGGGAACGGTCATGACGTTCCAATCCTCCCAAGTCGGGAGGTACCAATCCCCTGGTCGTGAACCATCCGTCAGGTTGCATTGACCGTCCGTCAACGCCGACGCCGAGTCGTTCGCCGCCGAGTAGGTCATGGGCGAAAAGCAGTTCGCATTTTCCAACCAGATGATTCCGGTCACCGTGTCGGTCACCGTACCGTTGCCGCAGTTCACGAATCGCTTCGAATTGTCGAAGCACGGTGGGTCTGGATTGTCCAGGCTGTCGATCGTAGCCAGAAGTTCCGAAAGGAGGGCAAAGGAGCCGGACGTCTTGCCATCCAGGAGATCGGCATTGAGGCTCGCCACCTTCGTCCTCGAGTCGACTGCGAGGGGTGCCGTGCCGTCTGCGACCTTCGACACAAGCTGGCCCTCGGTCTCGATGTTGCCGTCCGTCTTGATGCTCTGCGACCACGCAGGTGCAACTCCGACCAGCAGGAAAAGCACCAGAACTGGGGCCATCCGTCCGCACATGACTACCTCCCCTCGCGTTGATAGAAAAGCGACTCTCTCCAAGGCAGGTTGGAGGCTATGACCTGGGAACCCGTACCGTCACCACCCGGCCGGGCAGGTCAGAGGCAAGTGCCAGAAGGCCCCGCCTTGCTGCCGTTCCAGGCCAAAACGCCAGGAACAGCGACCTCGGACGCTGGGGCAGCCCGCCGTTCGGCCTCCTCGGACGGGGCCGGCTCGCGCAGGCCGCGCTGTAGGAACCTCAGGCGGTCGAGATCGGTGCGGTTCATGACTCAGATTCAGCGAGTACACGGCCCACTACCAGGAGAGCCGCTCTCGCTCTTGCACCGCCCCCCACAGATATCTCAAAGCGCTGTGTCTCCTTTGGCCGAATGACTTGCAAGATAGTGCAGAAATGACTATCAAGAATCTGCCCCCTGTTCCCCACAGTCTCTACAGTGACCTCTACCGTTGAGATCGTCCTTGTCGACCCATTGGTAATCGTTCCCCTCACCAGCCACGTCGTCAGCAACGGTAAGACCGATGAGGAGCACGTCTGGCCCGTCCGCGGCGGCCGGTGACCGGCCGATGACGCCGTCCCCACCCTGCCGCACTCCTTGCGTCCCACCTTCTGGGGTGGCGACGGTCCCGTAACGCCGGGCGTAATCTGACCTTTGCCCCGACAAAGGTACACCTGGGAAAACCCAGGGCCGCAAAGCCACGGGTCCTCGAACTCTCTCAAGACCGCCGAGCTGCTGACGGGTCACAACCCGAGGGCGGCAATACAACGGCGGGGCCGCCCTCTGCAACAGGAGGTGCGGGATGAAGCAACCCATCTGCTTGGCGGCGGCTCTACTAGTGCTGTTTACGGTGATCGCCTCACCTGCCGTGGGGCAAGGTCTGGGGCTCTCCGACACAGGCATACGCTTCGAGGACGGCACCATGCTCACCAGTGCCTGGGGCCGGGGCTTCGGCTATGAAAATGTCCTGGTGGTTGCGAAGTCGGGCGGGCAGTTCACTTCCATCCAGGCCGCGCTCGACGCCATTGGAGGCACCGGGCCGTACGGGATCCCGCTGCCCGAGGCGACGGAGGTGAACCCGTATCTCGTCTGGGTGGCTCCTGGGATATACGAGGAACACGTCGTGATGAAATCGTGGGTCGACGTTGAGGGAGCCGGCAGAAGGCTTACCATCCTGCGGAGCCCGGGAGGGGGACAACCCTACGATCGCACCGTGATCGGGGCATCAAACAGCAGACTCCGCTCCTTGACTATCGAAAACGCCTTCGGAGGACAGGTGTTGAATGCCTCCACGCCGCGGCTGCCCATGTGGCTGGAGGAAACCGAGGTCATCGCCAGCGAGGGAGGTGTGGGGATCCTGGCTGGAGATCCATTCGGCGGCGGAGATCTCAGCCTGTCGCACGTCACCGTGAGAGTCACTGGCGGCTCGGCCACGACGGGAATAGCGGTCGGCGGGACGCTCATCGTCCACGAGGTCCTCGTAACAGCGCGGGCGGGTACGCTCGGGAACACGGCCATCTCGGCTGTCCGTTCTGGGCTCGTCGGCTCCGGGCTGGAGGCGAGGGCCCGAGGTGAGGCTGCGTATGCTCTGGACTGCTACGAGGCGTGCCATGGATGGCCCGGAGAGCACCTCGGTGCGCCGATCACTTTCGAGGGGATTGTTCATAACCTGCTGTGGCTTTCCCGAGCGACGATCAACGGTGATCTAGTCATCACTATGCAGACCGACGACCCAGCATTCATTATGGATTCGTACCTTGGAGGGGACCTCGTGCTTGAGGATGACCGTGCCTCTGTCAACGTGGTGGACTCTCTGCTGGCCGGTTTAGCTCAAGGAGCCCAAGAACAGTTCAGGTGCATGTCGGTACACGACGGGGGCCTGAATCTCCTCGACGAGCACTGCCAGCCAGTGCCTTGATGCCTAGCGGCGGAGTGGACGGCCCAGCGGATCGTTGAGGCGTTCCCATGGGACAGCGCACCGCGCTACCTTACGTCGAGCGCCTCATCGGCTCGATCCGGCGTGAGCTGCTGGATCACGTCCTCGTCCTTGGCGAGGGCCATCTTCACCGACTCTTGGCTGCCTACTTCGACTACTACCAGTCCTTCCGGACTCACCTCTCGTTGGGTAAGGATGCGCCGGACCCCAGAGATGTCCAGGTAGCCTCGTTTCCCGAGACGGCTGCGCCTCAGAGTGGACTCGGGTTCTGGATGTGGCCCAACACCAGCGGGCCGGCGCTTCTCGAGCCGCGTTTCCAGTCGCCGCCTACACAGTCAGCGGAGGGGCACTTGAGGTCCTCTTGGTTCCCTTGGTGGCAACAGGACGAACAGTAGATCGTGCCACATTGTCCGCACATGACGATGGAGGACCCGGTGCGAACGTTGCCACACCTCACGCAGCTGTTGTACTCACCTGAACCTGTCATGGCCTCTCGATCATAGAGGATTCGTGACTCGAGCGTCGCCCAGGTGGGCGGCTGTCCCAGCTGGCCCCTCCCGGCTGGGCCGGACCGACCCGGGCCTTGCAGGCCCGGGCCGATGCCGCTGATTGTGCTTCTCCGGTATTGAGGTTGCCGTCGGCGCCCCGAAGCGCTTGCACCCCTCGGGAGACGGCTTCGTGCCTACTCGAGGATGGCGGTGGTGGACTGCCCGGCGCGAATCGTGGTCTTGGTCTTCATGTCGGCTTCCTTTCTTCCCGGTGCCCTCGCTGCCTTCGCTAAGTAACGCGGGAACCGGAGGCGAAGGAGATCAGGGCGGGCATCGAATTGATGCGCGCTCGACAGTCGATCCGGGCGCGGAGATCCCTACCGCTCGCGCCAGACGGTTCAGGAATCTGAGGTCAGACTGCTCTCCTCGAGGAACCGCGACTCCCGCGGCACCAGCACCCCCTCGGACTCGGCCAGTCCCTTGAGGCTCGCCGCGGCCACGCGCAGCTCGAGCACCGGATCCTCGGCCGGCAGCAGCCCGGGCAGTCGCTCGGTCACGTACTGCGTGCCGCCGAGCCGCGCGCTGGTGTAGGCGAGCTTCGCGATCTGGTCCTTCTGCCAGTCGGCCATGGGGATGAGCACAATGGACTGCCACGCCACGTCGCGGAACGCGGGATCCTTTCTGGTCAGGGCGATGTTGCTGGCGGTATCGCTGATCGAAACGAGAAGCATCGAACGACTGAATGGCTCGGGCATCCGGTTGGCGAACTTGCGCACCATCACCAGCCCCGCGGTCTGGGCCTCGGCGTCGTCCATTTCCTCGATCGCCTCGAGGTAGGGGCTGAACGTCACGCCGAGGAGCAGCGACATCTCCGGATCGACCCCGGCGATGACCTCTGTCGCCGCCTTGAACGCCGGCAGGGCGACGCGGTGCGCGCCCACCTCGAGGGCAACGCGGGCGATCCAGCAGTAGTACTTGGCGGTGAACGCGCCGAAGATGCCGCTGGCGCTCTTGCCGTCCTTGCCCACGGGCAGATCGAGGCGCGACGAGCTCTGCCGGGCATACTCGAGCGCCCTCTCGAGGAGCCCCTCGCCGAACTCCCGGTTGAGCCGGAAGGCGCGGGCGATGCGGCAGAAACCCTCGACGACGTCGTAGCCGCTGCTGCCGGTCATGGCTGAGTCCATTCCCTCGACCATTTGCTCCATCAGTTCCTTGTCACCGAGCTTGCGGCCCGCCTCGGCGAGAAAGGCGAACGCCATGGCCTGGCGGGGCTGGTTGGGGATGGCCCGAGCAAACTCCACGGCGCGCTCCACATGGCTCTTGTCCCCGGTGGAGGAGATCCGGTGGGCGGTCGCCCAGGCCAGGGCGGAGTACGCCGAGTCGCGGGCTTCGTCTTCGAGGGGCAGTGCCGAGGCCAGGGGCGAGACCTCCTCCAGCAGAGGCCACGCGGCGTTCTCGACGGCGATATCGCAGGTGGAGATGACGATCTGGCTCAACGCCGCGGCGCTCAGCTCCCGCTCCCGGCCGAGCCGGCGCAGATAGCCGAGGACCGCTACGCTGCGGGTCTCCGCCGCCATCTTGGCCGCCTCGACGACGAGAGCGTCGATCGCCTTGGCGGAGTCTTCGCGCTCGGCGGCCAACGCGATCGCCTGGCTGACGAACTCGAGGCTCTCGTTCTCCCGTTCGCGGAGCGTCGTGTAGCGAGCCAGGCGAATCAGCAGCGCCGCCTTCCGCTCGTCGACCTTCTGCAGCAGCTCCAGCGCCGTCTGCTCGGAGCCGGCGGCGAACAGCGCCTCTACCGTGTCCCGCCGTGCCTGGTCGTCTCCCGTCGCCGTTCCCATCTCCGTGACGCGGGCTACCAACCTCGCCCGTGCCTCGGGATCCGGCGTGATCGGGAGATCGTCGCCACAGCCTGCGCAGCCGAGGAACATCGCGCAGCACAGCCACATCGGCGCCTGGGCCAGCCTGACTCCCAACCCGGTCCAAGACAGAGTCTTCATGGTGCCTCCCGGGGTGTTTGCTCTCAGCAACTTCCACGAAGAGGTTCCGAGGGGCAATACCCGATCAGGCGGGAGGACGACCCACCCGAAGACGCGCGCGCCGCGCCGCTGGCCAGCAGCACCACGAGGCTGAGGTCGTCGTCCAGCGCGCGGTCCCCGGCCCACCGGCGCGCCCGTGAGTTCGAAGATAAGAAGGCCCCGCCCGCCGGGGTGTTGCGCCATCTCGCCCGCATGGGTGAGCCTCAAGAGTTGCGCGAGGGGCGGACGTGGCGCGATCGCCCCGTCGGCAGACACCCGACGATGAAGATCAAGCTCAACTACACCGGCTACCTGAAGTTCGCTGGCGCCAGGACCGGCGATGTTCTCGATGTCGAGCCGGGCTCGACGCTGGGCGACCTGCTCGCCGGGTTCGACGTGGCCCGCGAGCAGCAGCGGTTTCTCAGGCTCTTCGCCAACGAGGAGAAGGTCGACCCGTCCTACGTCCTCGCGGACGGCGACGAGTTGACGGTCATCATGCAGATCGGGGGCGGCTAGGCCGGGGCCGCGGGCCGCGGCGCCGGGCGTCAGCCCGCCGGAGGATCATCAACAGCGGGGAAGGGGAACGATGAGATTCGACGACTTTCTGATCCCGCGGACGCTGGACGAGGCCCGCCAGGCGCTCGAGGCGCTCGGTGAGAAGGGCTACGCCTTCGCCGGCGGCACGGCATTCCAGTACGTCTCGGACCGGCCGGGCGCCACCGCGGTGGACATCACGCGGCTGGGGCTGCGCGGCATCGAGACCACCGACGGCGGCTTTCGCGTCGGCGCCACGACGACGCTGACCGACCTGGTCCGCTATCGCGCCGACGGCTGGGTGCTGGACCGGGTGGCGACGCGCATCCCCACCCACCAGGTGCGGAACATCTCGACGGTGGGGGGCAACATCTCGCGGCTGTTCCCGTGGTCGGACCTGCCGCTGGCATTGCTGGTGCTGGAGGCCGGTGTGGTGATCCGCGCCGAGGAGGAGCGCACCTACGAGGCGCTCGAGTTCTTCACCGCCCAGCCGCTCAACCGGTTCGGCCGCGGCGATCTGGTGACGGCGGTGCTGGTGCCGGCGGTCGCGCCGCCGCTGGGCTTCGGCTTCAAGAAGGAGAGCACCACCAACGCGGCGTTCAGCCTGATGACCGCGGCGGCGGCGATCACCCTCGACGGCGAGCGGCTCGCCAAGGTGCGGCTGGCAGCCAACGGGGCGCTGGCGGTGCCGCAGCGGCTCGACCGGGTGGAGACGGCGCTCGAGGGGCAGACCGCCGATCCGGAGCTCTTCGCGGACGCCATCGAGGGCGGCATCGGCCACCTCGACTGGCACGGCCGCGAGGGCATGTCGGACGAGTTCGCCCGTCACCTGGGCGGCGTGATCCTCCAGGACGTCCTCGAGCAGGCGCTCGGGGCGGCGAAAGGAGCGGCGGCATGAGCGTCGAGAAGAAGATCCGGTTCCAGCTCAACGGCGAGCCGCGGGAGTTCGCCGTCACCGCCGGCGAGACGCTGCTCGACCTGCTGCGCCGCTCCGGCCTCTCCGGCACCAAGCGCGGCTGCGAGGACGGCGCCTGCGGCTCGTGCACGGTGCTGCTCGACGGCGCGGCGATCAACGCCTGCATCACCTTCGCCTTCCAGGCCCACGAGCGCGAGGTCCTGACCATCGAGGGCATCGGCGAGTACGACCGCCCGAGCCCGTTCCAGAAGGCGATGGTCGAGGCGGCCGGCGTCCAGTGCGGCTTCTGCATCCCGGGCATCGTCCTGTCGGTCAAGGCGCTGCTGGACGAGATCCCCAATCCCACCGGCCGGCAGATCCTGGAGAACCTGGACGGCAATTACTGCCGCTGCACCGGCTACGAGAAGATCGAGGACGCGCTGCACAGAACCATCGCCGAGACCACGGGGGAGGAGCCGCAATGGACCAGATGAAGCCGTTCAAGGTGGTCAACACGTCGGTCGACAAGATCGACTCGATGCAACTGGCCCTGGGCAAGCCCTCCTTCGTCGCCGACCTGGTGCCCGACGACGCGCTGGTGGTCAAGATGCTGTGGAGCCCGCACCCGCACGCGCGCATCCAGTCGATCGACATCAGCGAGGCGGTGGCGATGCCGGGCGTGCACTGCGTGCTGTGCCACGAGAACGTGCCGCGGCACCTCCACCTGACCGCCGGCCAGGGCTATCCCGAGCCCTCGCCCTACGACACCGCGATCTTCGACAACAAGGTGCGTTGCGTCGGCGACCGGGTGGCGGCGGTGGCGGCCGAGACGGCCGAGATCGCCCGGGCGGCGCTCAAGAAGATCGTGGTCGAGTACGAGGTGCTGGAGCCGGTGCTGTCGATCGAGGAGGCGCTGCGCGAGGGCGCGCCGGTGATCCACGACGAGCCCGACGTCAGCCACCCGCTGCCGGTGCCGTTCCAGCCGGAGAAGAACATCGTCGCCGAGGTGGGCATGGAGGAGGGCGATCTCGAGCGCGAGATGGAGACCGCCGACTACACCTTCGACCACCTTTACCAGACCCCCTACGCCCAGCACGTGCCGATCGAGACCCACGTCTGCTTCGCCTATCTGGACGCGAGCGACCGGGTGGTGATCTACGCCTCGACCCAGGTGCCGTTTCACTGCCGGCGGATCGTCGCCCAGGCGTTGGGGTTGCCGGTCAAGAAGTTCCGGGTGATCAAGCCGCGGATCGGCGGCGGTTTCGGCTCGAAGCAGGAGATGCTGCTCGAGGACGTCTGCGCGCTGATGGCGCTCAGGACCCGGCGGCCCTGCTTCTGGCAGCTGACGCGGGAGGAGAACTTCCGCTACGGCCGCACCCGCCACCCGATCGACTTCCGGCTGCGCACCGCGATGACCGCCGCCGGCGAGCTCACCGGCATCGGCATGGACGCGGTCTGCAACACCGGCGCCTACGGCGGCCACGGCCTGCCGGTGGTCGGCTGTTGCGGCAGCAAGGTGCTGCCGCTCTACCACTGGAAGCACATCCACTTCGACGCCAAGGTGGTCTACACCAACCTGCCGGTGGGCGGCGCCTACCGCGGCTTCGGCGCCACCCAGGCCTATTTCGCGCTGGAGAGCCAGCTCGACGAGATGTGCCACGCCATCGGCATGGACCCGGTGGAGATGCGGCTCAAGAACCACATCCAGGAGGGCGAGGGCTCGCCGGTGTTCGCCGCCCTGGGCGAGGGCAAGGCGGGCGTCGAGATGACCATCGGCAGCTGCGGCCTCTCCGAGTGCATCAAGCTCGGCGCCGCCGAGATCGGCTGGGAGCGGCGCACCCTGCCGGAAGAGAAGACTGGGCGCTTTCGCCGCGGCCTCGGCCTGGCCACCCTGATGCAGGGCTCGAGCGTGCCCGAGATCGACATGGGCGCGGCCTCGATCAAGATGAACGAGGACGGCTCGTTCAACCTGCTGTTCGGCGCCACCGACCTGGGCACCGGGGCCGATACCGTGCTGGCGCAGATCGCCGCCGAAGAGCTCTGCACCAGCCACGACCAGATGCTGGTCTACGCCTCCGACACCGACCTGACGCCGTTCGACGTCGGCGCCTACGCCTCGAGCACCACCTATCTGAGCGGCGAGGCGGTGCGCAAGGCGGCGGCCAAGGTCAAGGCACAGATCCTCGGCGTCGCGGCCGAGATGCTCGACAAGCCGGTCGCGGAGCTGCGCGTCGAGGACGCCCGGGTGGTGGCCGCGGACGGCAGCGAGGCCACCTACCCGGCGATCGCCGTCTACGCGCTGTACGAGCGCAACCAGTTCCAGATCATGGACGTCGCCTCGCACATCACCCACAAGTCGCCGCCGCCGTTCGCCGCCCACTATGTCGACGTGGTGGTGGACACCCTGACCGGCAAGGTCCGGGTGGAGAAGTACGTCGCCGCCATCGACTGCGGCACGGCGATCAACCCCAAGCTGGCCGAGGGCCAGACCGAGGGCGCGGTGATGAACGGCGTCAGCTACGCTATCTGCGAGGAGTACCTGTTCGACTCCCGGGGCAAGATGACCAACGCCAGCATGCAGAACTACCACATCCACTCGCTGCGGGATAAGCCGAAGATCAAGACGATCCTGGTGCCGAGCTACGAGGACACCGGCCCGTTCGGCGCCAAGAGCGTCTCCGAGATCTCGATCAACGGCGCGGCGCCGGCCATCGGCAACGCCATCTTCAACGCCACCGGCGCGCGGCTGCGGGAGTTCCCGTTCACCCCGGAGAGAGTCTGGCGGGCGATCCGCGAGCAGACGGGCACGCCCAGCCGGGATCGAGAAGCCGTGCTGTCGGTCTGACGGCCGATGAGACCTTCCTGTTCGCTGGCGCTGGCGCTGGTACTGGCGCTTGTCTTGTCTCGGGCTGTCCGTGCCGGCGGCGCCGGCCCGGGCCGAGGGCGAGGCCGCCTTTGCCCGCCAGCTCGAGCGGGCCGAGGCGCTGATGGCCGAGGGCAGAGAGCGCGAGGCGATTCGGGCGCTGCAGAAGGCCGCCAAGCTCGCGCCGCAGCCGTCGGTCCGGGTGCCGCTCAACCTGGCGGTCTGCTTCAACCGGCTGGGGGATTTCGCGCGGTCGGGAAAGCACGCCCGGGCCGCTCTCGAGATAGCGCGGACCCCCGACGAGCAGGCGAGCGCCCACTACCTGCTGGGCCTGAGCCTCGCCGCAGAGAGGCCCGAGGATGCGGCCGCGTCGTTGCGCCGGGTCCTGGAGCTCAGCGGCGGCGCGTTCAACCTCGCCCGGCTCCGTCTGGGCGAGGTGTTGGCGGGCCTGGGGCGGCTGGAAGAGGCGTGTGCGGCCCTGGCGGGGTTTCTCGAGCTGGAGCCGGTGGGGCCGAAGTCCGGCCGAGCCCGATCCGTGATGTACGCCGCCGGCTGTGGCTCGCCGGACGCCGAGCTCGACCCCGACCTCTGGACCGAGGTGCGGACGGACAACTTCCGGGTCGTCGCCAATGGATCGAGCGACCGGGCGAGCGCCATCGCCACCGGCGCCCAGCGCATGCTGGCGGTGCTGGCCGAGCTGGCGCCGGAGGCCGATCTGCTTGGCGGCGGGCCGATCTCGCTCTACGGCTTTGCCGACCAGGAGAGCTTCGCGCCCTACCGCCTGGATACGGGAGACGCGGGCTATCTGGTGCCCCATCCGCACGGCGTCTACGCGGCCTTCGGCAGCGACGAGGGATCGATCCGCCTGATCTACCGCCAGCTGATCGTGCACGCCCTCGAGATCCGCTTCCCCGGCCTGCCGGTCTGGTTCCGTCAGGGTGTGGCGGAGGTCTACAGCAACCTCCAGGCGGGCGAGGATGGCGTCCGTCTCGGGCTGCCGATCAGGAGTCACATGTGGATCCTGGGCGCGCTGGGCGACGAGCCGCCGATCGCCCGGGTGCTCGGCGCGGACGCGGCCGAGGCGGCCGCGATGGAGGGGTTCGACTCCTGGTCCTGGGCCATGGTCCACTATCTGTCCTTTGGCGGTGCCCAGCTGTCCGGCAAGATCGACGAGTACCTGCGGCTGGTCGCCGAGCTGGAACGCCCGCGGCGGGCCTTCGAGCGGGCCTTCGGCCTGGCCCCGGAGGAGTTCGGCGAGCGGGTGATCGCGCACGTTCGCACCAGGCCGATGCCGTATGTGCGGATCACCACCGCCGGCCTGGCGACGCAGGTCAACGCGGCTCGCGAGCTCTCCGCCACCGCAGCCGAGCTGGCGCTGGCCGAGCTGGCGCTGCACGCTCGGCCCGGCGGCTTCGGCTGGGTGCTCGAGGACATGCGACAGCTGTCGCGGGAGGAGCCGGAGACCGCCGCCGTGTGGGAGGTTCTCGGCGAGGTCGAGGCGCTGCGCGGCAATCCGGAGGCGGCCGTCACCGCGCTGCGGCGGGCGGTGGAGCTCGACCGGGAGGCGTTCAAGGCCCATCTCCTGCTGGGCGGCGCGTTGCTCGAACAGGCACAGGCGGCGACCGGCGAGGCGGCCGCGGCGCTCTTCGCCGAGGCGGTCGCCACGCTCGAGCTGGCCGTCGGCCTGCGGCCCGACAGCTTCCCGGTCTGGGAGCGTCTCTCCTACGCTCACGCCTCGCAGGCGGCGCCGCCGGATCGGGCGGTCGAGGCGGCGACGCGAGCGCTGGTGATGCGGCCCGGTCGCACCGACCTGGCGTACAACCTGCTGCTGGTGCGAGCCAAACGGCGCGAGGTGGACGAGGTGCGAGCCCTGCTGCGGCGACTCGAGGCCCTGGGCGCGACGGAGTCCCAGGTCACCAGCTCGCGGGATGCTGCTCCGCCTGACGATGCAGGAGGCGCGGAACCTCATGCGGTCGAACCGGCTGGACGACGCCGTCGCCCTGCTGGCCGAGGTCGACGCCCGCACCACGAGCGATCCGCTCCGCGCCGCCGCCCGCGACTGGATGCAACAGATCGCCGACGTCCAGAAGTACAACCGCTTCGTCCAGAGCTACAACCGCGCCGTCGTGGCCTACGACGCGGACGACTGGGAGAAGGCCCTCGCCGCCCTGGAAGATGCCGCCGCCCGGGCCCGGCCGGGCATGCAGACGCGGCTGGTCGAGAACCTGCGCGACGAGGTCGAGTACTGGCGTGATTGAGATTGCCGGGGTCGAGAAGCGGAGGATCGCCAATAGGATGGTATGGCCCGGAGCACCTCCATGATGACCGACAGCGAATGTGCGACGGGTAGGTTTGGAGGCACCGCGCTGCGAGGTGTGCAGGCCTGCCGTCACCCACGAACAAGGAGACACAGATGAGGAACTGGGTACCCATCGCGCTGCTGTCCGTCCTTCTGCTCGGGGCAAGCTGTCCCCAACCCGTACCGCCAGGCAGGTACGACTGCGACGCCCAGCCGGAGCTCAGGAGCGGTGTCGTCGAATCCGCCGACCCGGTCACCGACTGCTACGTCGGGATTCTGCTCGAGCGGGACACCACTGCCCTCGAGCTCGCCGCGGCCGTCCCAGCGGGGGCGAACCCGCTGCCACTCATCAACGGGTTCGTGGTCCGCGGAGTCGACCGGCGAGGGGCGCGATCGGTGGCCTCGAGCGTGAGTTCGGCCTCCAACAGCGAGGTCGCTTTGTTCGAGTGCTCGAAGGTCTCGGTGCCCGATACCCCGGTCAGCCCGACGCGGGCGGTTTGGGGCCTCGACAGAATCGACCAACAGGACCTGCCACTCGACGGAAAGTACGAGCCCGCCGGGACCGGTAGCGGCTCTCGCGTCGGTATCAACGACACCGGCGAGCCCTTCCAGCGGGCCGGCTGGCAGAAGGTCGGCCCGTGTATGAGCGCGGTCGGCAGCTGCAAGGACGATCACGACCACGGCAGCCACGTCGGCGGGACCGCCGCCCATGAGCGTTACGGAGTCGCGCCTGGCGCCGAGATCGCCTGGTGCAAGTCGCTCATCAACGGCAACGGCAGCTCGGGGGACGTGATCGAGTGCATCCAGCTCATCACGGACTGGTGTGGCGGCCAGGGCCCCTGCATCGGCAATATGAGTCTGGGTGGGACGCCGGACGATCCGATCGACCGCGCGGTCTGTGCCTCCAGGGACGCCGGAGTGCTGTGGGTGGTAGCCGCGGGGAACGACTCGGGCGACGCCTGTGGTCACAGCCCGGCTCGGGGATCGGGAGCCATCACGGTCGGCGCTACCGACGACAGGGATCGCGCCGCGGGCTTCTCGAATGGCGGCTCCTGTGTCGACATCCACGCGCCGGGCGTGGCGATCACCTCGGTCGGAAAGCGCGGCGAGCAGCTGACCTGGGACGGCACCTCCATGGCGTCGCCTCACGTGGCGGGCGTAGCGGCGATCTGTGCCGAGAGCCTGGGCACTTCGGATCCGGCGGCTATCAGGGGGT
The DNA here is from genome assembly GCA_963781065.1 of Thermoanaerobaculia bacterium. Classification (GTDB taxonomy): domain Bacteria; phylum Acidobacteriota; class Thermoanaerobaculia; order Multivoradales; family JAHEKO01; genus CALZJC01. The sequence continues at coordinate 918,959 of CAWAET010000004.1, forward strand.
GCGTGCTCGACCAGGCCACGCTCGGCCGGCTCGGTGGTCTGCGACCGGACACGGTGAACGCTCTGGCCTACACCCCCAAGTGAGCCGGCCCCGACTGGGGCACCGCCTTGCGAGGAGGTTCTCCGCGATCTCGTCCAGCCGCGGCCCCCAGTGACTCATCTCGCGGCGATCGCCGGCGTCCTGCTGATCTCGTTCTCGGCGATCCTGGTTCGCCTGGCGGGAGTGTCGCCCGACACCTCGGCCTTCTTCCGCTCGCTCTACGCGCTGCCGGCGCTGCTTCTGCTCTGGCTCGCCTTCGGCCGGAGGCTCGGCTCTTCGAGGCTGGCGGCGCTCGCGGTCCTCAGCGGCGCCTTTCTGGGCCTCGACCTGGCGGTCTGGCACCGGTCGATCCAGTGGATCGGGGCGGGGCTGGCGACGGTGCTGGCCAACACCCAGGTGATCTTCGTCGGGCTCGCGGCCTGGGTGTTCCAGGGCGAGCGGCCCGGCCGGCCGACCTTGGCCGCGGTGCCGATCGCGTTTGCCGGCATGGCGATGGTCTCGGGTCTCGGCCGCGCCGACGCCTACGGCGAGAACCCCCTGCTCGGCACGCTCTTCGGGCTGCTGGCCGGGATCGCCTACGCCAGCTTCCTGCTTCTCTTCCGGCGGTCGAGCCGCGACGAGGCGACGCCGTACGGGGCCTTCCTGCTGGCGACCCTGGGGACCGTGGCGGTGACCGGCGCCGTCGGCACCGCCAGCGGCGGTCTCGACCCGGTTTGGAGCTGGCCCGCCCACGGCTGGCTGGTGGCGCTGGCGCTGGGCTCGCAGGTCGGTGGCTGGCTGCTCATCGCCTACGCCCTGCCGCGGCTGCCGGCGGTCGAGACCTCGATCCTGCTGCTGCTCCAGCCGATGGCGACGGTGCTCTGGGCCCTGCTGATCTTCGGCGAGGACCTCTCCGCCGTCCAGTGGTCGGGCGTGGCGCTGGTCCTGGCGGGCGTGGCGCTGCCCACCGCCGGGCCGCTACTGGTGTCAGCCCAGGCCGTGCGGCACCGGGCCAGGGGTTGACCGGGGCTGCGCCGTCACCGCCCCGCAGGCTGTAGGCCTCGCCCGGCCGCCCGGGAACGCGGGCGTCCGGAAAAGCCGTCCGGATGGCGGCGACGAGGTTGGCGTAGCTCCGCCAACGGCTGAAGTGACCGGCCGGCGCGGTCGGGGTCGGCAGGCGGCCGACGACGATCCAGCGCGGCCGAATGAGGTCGCGGTAAGGAAAACCCCCCGCAGGCGGCGCGCGGGCTGCGCTCTCTTCATGGCGGAATCGTATCGGCTACGGGAAGAGCTTCCGCGGGCGCCTTCCGTCTGCCGCGGCTCATGACCCTTCCGCGGCCGGCTCGCCGGCGGTGATCGTCGCCAGACAGTCGCTGAGCAGGTCCCCGGTCCTGGCCAGCTCTTCGGGGTCCGCGTCCGGCCACAGGACCTGGCTGCCGACGTAGGCGGCGTACTCGAGCCAGGCGAACGCCGTGGCCTGGTTGGCGGTGACGCCCGGCCGCGAGCGATGGAGGCGGGTCATGTAGTCGATGCGCCGCCGGTCGACCTCGTCGACGACGGCCTGGATCCGCAGGTGGCCGGCGCCGAGCCGGCGCATGCCGAGCTCGACCGCGGCGTCGACGCGGGTGGCGAGCTGCCGGATGGACCGCAGCCGGGCGGTGGGGGATCCCTCCCGGCTGAGATCGATCAGCGCCTCGGTATGCCGTTTGCGCCAGTGGTCGGCGAGCGCGTCGAGAAAGTCGGCGTGGTCGCGGAAGTGGTGGTAGAAGCTGCCGCGCGTGCGTCCGGCGGCGGCGCAAATGCGCTCCAGCTGCAGGGCCGGCGGTCCCTCGACGGCCAGGCGATCGAGCCCCAGCGCCAGCCAGTCCTCGCGGGCGAGGCGCGCGCTCACGCCGGGGCGCCGGCCGTCAGGCCGAGGATGCCGAAGATCGCGACCGGCGCGAACAGGGCCCACTGCGGCATCTGGAGGGGTCGTTGCCGCTTCCACAGGACGAGAGCCAGGCTCCAAACCGAAGAGCCCGACGCCAGCACGGTCAGCAGCAGAGCGACGTCCGCCGCCCCGGGATCGACGGCCGCGCGGCCGAAGCCGGCGGCCGTGGCGGCGAGCATCATGGTGACCAGGTGCCAGCAGTAGTAGTGGACGAAACGGGGTACCGGGTGCAGACCCGTCGCCGCGAGCAGCGGCCGGACGTAGAACTTCCCGCCGGCGACGACGTGGGCGGTACAGACGGCGGCCGACAGCGCGGCCGCGATGGCGAAGTATGCGTTCATGGTCGGAGCGTAACATACCGTAGGGTACGGTATGGGCCGCCCCTGATGCCTAGGATGGGTTGCGGGTGATGATCTCGCTCAGCTCTTCTTGATCATCAGGCCCAGCACGCCGCCGGTCACGACCATGCCGATCACGGCGATGCCGCCTTGGCACCAACCCAGATAGTACGGGTAGCCGGCGTAGACCAGCGAGTTGTAGAAGTAGCCAAAGAACGCCACCAGGCCGAGGAAGAAGCCGAAGGTCGCCCCGCCCACGACGCCGTCCGCCCAGCAGGAACGGGTCTTGGCGAACAGGATGGCCGCCGCGATGGCGACGCAGATGGCGATGAGAACGAAGTACACGGGGTTGGCCTGTTCCTGCGAGAAGACCTCCGAGTACTTCGTGTAGGTGCCCGCCATGATCTGGCCGTGCAGGATGAAGTTCGTGATGCTCAGGGCGATGCCCGCGACGATGCCGCCGATCAGTGCTTTGGTCCAGTTCATGGGTCTACCTTTCCCGCCGCGGTGCGCGGCGCTGCCGAAGTGGACTTGGGGCGAACCGAGGAGATTCTACCAGGTGCCGCTGGCGCAGCGTACGGCCGGTCTCCGCGGTAGAGTCGGAGCTCTCCCGAGAGAGCGCAGACAAGACCTGGAAAGAGGAGCGGAGATGACAGAGCAGAAGGTATGGCACGTAGCCGTCGACGGAAAGCAGCAGGGCCCCTACACCCGGGACGAGGTCCTCGCCGAGATCGGCGCCGGCCGGCTCGGCGCCAACGCCGTGGTCTATGGCCCCGGGACGACCGACTGGGAGCCGATCGGCAGTCGCCCCGAGTTTCACCCGGTGCTGGCTACCAGTCCGCCGCCACCGCCGCCCAGCCGCCGGCGGCGCGCACGAGATCGACTACGAGATCTTCGGCGAGGAGATGCAGTTCGTCGAGATCACCCTCGACCCCGGCGAGGCCTGCGTCGCCGAGGCCGGTTCGTTCATGTACATGGACCCCGGCATCGAGATGGAGACCATCTTCGGCGACGGCTCGGCCCAGAGCGAGGGCGGCGGCTTCATGGGGACGCTGCTCGGCGCCGGCAAGCGGATCCTGACCGGCGAGTCGCTGTTCATGACGCTGTTCGGCAACGGCGCCGGCGGCCGCCAGAAGGTCGCCTTCGCCGCCCCCTACCCGGGCAGGATCGTGCCGATCGATCTCAAGCGGCACGGCACGATCCTCTGCCAGAAGGACGCCTTCCTGTGCGCCGCCAAGGGCATCGCGGTCGGCATCGCCTTCCAGAAGAAGCTCGGGGCCGGCCTCTTCGGCGGCGAGGGCTTCATCCTGCAGAAGCTCGAGGGCGACGGCCTGGCCTTCGCCCACGCCGGCGGCACGGTGGTCAAGCGCGAGCTGGCGGCGGGCGAGAAGCTGCGCCTCGACACCGGCTGCCTGGTCGCCTTCGACCAGAGCGTCGACTACGACATCCAGAGCGTCTCGGGCATCAAGACGGCGCTGTTCGGCGGCGAGGGGCTGTTCTTCGCCGCGCTCACCGGCCCGGGGACGATCTGGATGCAGTCGCTGCCCTTCAGCCGGCTGGCCAGCCGCATCTACGCCGCGGCGCCGCAGACCGGCGGCACGCGCAAGGGCGAGGGCTCGGTGCTGGGCGGGCTCGGAGGCCTCGTGATGGGCGACCGGTAGGCTGGCCGGGCTGCTTTCTCTCTTTGTTTTTCGGATGACGTCCGACCGCGCCTGCCAGGCTGCAGCGTAGGATCGAAGAGGTGCCGTCGATCTCCCATCTGCTCGACTCGGTGGCCGACCGGGGCCGCGAGATCCTCGCTCGGCGGCGTGACCAGCGAGAGGTCCGCTCGATCGGTCATCTCTGCCGGGAGCTGATCTCGGAGCGTGGCGAGGCCTCGGGCGTGGCGCTGGCGCGCGAGGTCGTGGAGTTGTGGGCGGGGATGGACGAGAGCCAGCGGCTGGCCTTCTTCGAGTTGCTGGCCGCCGAGTTGCCGCCCGACGGAGAGGCGATCGCCGCCGCCGCCCACGCCTACCTCGAGACCCCCGGCGCCGAGTCCCTGCTCGCTCTGAGACGGGCGATCGAGTCGCCGCGCCAGGAGCTGGTTCGGCGGATCAACCTGGCGCCCGGCGGCACCGCGGCGATCGTCGCCATGCGGGCCAGCCTGCTCTCCCTGCTGCGGGAACATCCCGATCTGACCGCGGTCGACGCCGACTACCGCCACGTCCTGCGCTCGTGGTTCAATCGCGGCTTTCTCGACCTGCGGCGGATCGACTGGAACACGCCGGCGGCGCTGCTCGAGAAGCTGATCGAGCACGAGGCGGTGCACGAGATCCGCGGCTGGCCCGACATGCGGCGGCGGCTGGCGCGGGACCGGCGCTGCTTCGCCTTCTTCCACCCGGCGCTGCCCGCCGAGCCGTTGATCTTCGTCGAGGTGGCGCTGCTCGACTCCCTGGCCGACTCGATCGAGTCGCTGCTGGCGCTGGAGGACGGACTGGGCGACCCGGAGAACGCCAACACCGCCATCTTCTACTCGATCAACAACTGCCAGGATGGCTTGCGCGGCATCTCCTTCGGCAGCTTCCTGATCAAGCAGGTGGTCTTCGACCTGGTGCGCGAGCTGCCGCGCTTGAAGCACTTCGCCACCCTGTCGCCGGTGCGCGGGCTGCGCCGCTGGCTCGAGACCGCCGCCACGGACGGAGGCGCCGAGCTGGACGAGGAGGAGTCGGCGGCGGTGCGGGCGGTCGGCGAGGCCGGCTGGCAGATGCGGCCGGAGGTGGCCGAGTCGGTCCGCGAGCCGCTGCTGCGGCTCTGTGCCCGCTATCTGCTCGAGGCCAAGCGCGGGGGCGAGCCGCGCGACCCGGTGGCGCGCTTCCATCTCGGCAACGGGGCGCGAGTCGAACGGCTCAACTGGCTGGCCGACCTCTCCGAGAAGGGCCTACGGCAGTCGGCCGGCATCATGGTGAACTACGCCTACCAGCCGAAGCGGATCGAGCGCAACCACGAGGCCTACGTCAAGAACGGCCGGGTCGTGGCCGCGGCGGCGGTGCGGGCGCTGGCGCGGCGCAAGTAGCCCGATCGAGACCGCGGGGTCGCCGGTCTTGCGGTCGCGGCTGCGACCGGTCCCCCGGGGCGGGCGTGTCCACTCAGGCCGAGGCCTGTCGTTCCACCTTTTCGTCGGTCTCGTCCCCGGCCCAGTCGTGGCGCGCGGCGCGGGCTCGTGCCAGCCAGCCGGCGACGGTGGTGTAGGTGACCGGGATGAGCAGCAGGGTCACCAGGGTCGAGGCCAGCAGGCCGCCGATGACCACCCGGGCCAGCGAGGCCTGGATCTCGCCGCCGACGCCGAGGCCCAGGGCCAGCGGCACCAGGCCCAGGACGGTGGTGGCGGTGGTCATGAGGATCGGCCGGAGGCGTAGCCGACCGGCCTCGACGACCGCCTCGGCGGCGCCCATGCGGCGCTCGCGGCGCAGCAGGTTGATGGCGTCGACCAGGACGATGGCGTTGTTGACCACGATGCCGACCAGCATCACCAGCCCCATGACGCTCTGGATGTTGACCGTCGTGCCGGTCAGGAGCAGGGTGGGGACGACCCCGATCAGCGCCACCGGCACCGCCAGCATGACGATCAGCGGGTCGATGAAGCGCTCGAACTGGGCGGCCATCAGCATGTAGACCAGGACCAGGGCCATGAGGATGGCGATCGAGAAGTCGCGCCGCGCGGCCAGCTGCTCCTCGTACTGGCCGCCGTAGAGGATCGAGAAGCCGGGCGGCAGCTCGAGGCCCGCCAGGGCGCCGCGCACCGCCTCCACGGCGTCGCCCAGCGCGACGCCGGTCTCGAGGTTGGCGGTCAGGTAGGTGACCCGCTGGCCGTCGACGCGGTCGATCTCCACCGGCCCGACTCCGCGCTGGCGCTCGACCAGGCTGGAGAGGGCGACGGTGGCGCCGGCGGGGGTGCGCAGGGTGACGCCCGCCAGGTCGTCGGCGGTGCGCCGGTCTTCGCGCCTGAGGCGCACCGAGATGGGGAACTCGTAGCCGCCCTCGCGGTAGCGGCCGGCCTCGATCCCGGCGACGTTGGCCAGCACCGTCCGGCCGACCTCGCCGACCGACAGGCCGAGCTCGGCGATGCGCTCGCGGTCGAGCAGCAGCCGCTCCTCGGGGCGCCCCTCACGGCGGCTGACGCGGACGTCGGTGACTCCGGGCACGGCCGTCATCCGCCGTCGCATCTCGTCGGCGACGCGGTCCGCCCGGTCGAGCTCCCAGCCGCGCAGCTCGAGCTCGAGAGCGCTGCCGCCGCCGCCCGAGCTGAAGACCCGGTTGAGCATCCACAGCCCCTGCTGCGCTTCGACGTCGAGCACTCCTCCCGGCACCCGGCCGTCGACCTCGCGCCGCACCAGGTCGGCGAGCTCGCTGCTGGACATGGCGCGCTCGTCCTGCGGCGCCAGCTTGAGCTCGACGGCGGCGTTGTCGCCGCGGATCTCGGTCGAGAAGAGCCGTACGTCGCCGGCCGGCACCACGGCGCGCACCCTGTTCTCCAACTCGTCGGTGTAGGCCCGGGAGACGGCGATGTTGGTGCCCCGCGCCAGCTCGAGCTGGATGTCGATCTCGTCGGCCTCGGTCTGCGGCGCCAGCTCCACCGGGATCAGCGGCCAGGCGGCGACGGCCAGCGCCAGGGCGATGCCGGTGCCGGCGAAGACCCGGCCGCGGTGCCGCATGGAGGCTCGCAGCCGGTCGGTGTACCAGCTCTCGACGCGCTTTTGCAGGCGCGCCTGGCGCGACGCCTCGCGCTCGGCGCGCGGCGGCAGCTTGAGAAAGCGCGAGGCGAGCACCGGCACCAGGGTCAGCGCAACGAACAGCGAGCAGATGAGGGCGAAGACGACCACCAGCGCCAGGGCCTGGAACAGCGCGCCGGTGGTGGTGCGGGCGAAGACCACCGGCACGAAGATGACGCAGGTGGTCAGGGTCGAGGCGACGATGGCGCCGGCGACGTCGCGGGTGCCGACCCGGGCCGCCTCGCGGTCGGGGATGAAACACGCGCTCTATTTCATCGGCGCTGCGTTTGCTGACGCCGCCTGAACCGGTTTGCTTGCTGCTTGTGGTCGCCTTGGCGAGCTTTTCATCGGACTCGATCTTACTCTCGACCCTGGTGGTCTGGCGCTGCGCCAGCTCACTGGTCTTGATGTTGCGGTTAAGCGTATCGGTCTTGATACCGCCGCTGGACTGGCCCGCGGTCGAGGTCAGCAAGTCGCTCGCCGTCGCCACCTTGATCGCCTGCTTGCCGGCGGTTTGCTGGGGCTTGAGCGTATCGTCCAGATCGAAGCTTTCTCGCAGGTCCTCGAGTTCATCGCTGAGCGCAATCAGGCCGCTTTGCTTGGCCACGTCGCGCGCATCCGGCTTTTTGACCTCTTTCTTCTTTTTCGGTTCTTCCTTTTTCTTCGGTTCTTCCTTTTTCTTTGGCTCTTCTTTCTTCTTCTCTACCTTCTTTTTTTCCTTGGGCTTTTCTTTCTTCGGCGGCGGCGGTGGCGGTGGTTTAACCTTTTGCTTTTCCAGAATCAGTTTCGCCAGGCGTGGAGATACGTCGATCAGGTTCTTTTGTGCGACCTCTGGCAGCTTGATTAAGTTCAGCACCATGCCGGCGCCCATGAAAAGCAGCAGCATGATGATCATCATCCAGCGAAAACCCTTGTCTTCGTCGTGCTCGATCCAGGGTAAATTCGGTTCGGGGACTGCCGATTTCGCCATCAGCCTTGCGCCGCCTTCTGATTCACCGCGAAGGAAATATTGGTGAAGTTCGCGCCGGCGCAGGTCAGCATTATTTTCTTCAGCAAATGATAGGGAATTTCCTGGTCACCCATGATGGTGACGCCCTTACTATCGGTAATGTCCTTGACCGTTACCGCGGCCAGCCTGAGGGCGTTATACAGCGGCTTGATCGAGTTCTTGTCGCCCTTGAGGGCGTCCTTTACGGTAACTATGGCCTTGCCCTGCAGGCGGATGACCCTGCCGTCGACCGCGATGACGAGGTTACGCGTGGGCAGTTTTTCCGCCGCTGCTTCGGGCAGCGTTATATTCTTGGGCGAGGGCAGCACTTCGGTACTGGTGGCGTTAACCAGCAGGAAAAATACGAGGATGGTGAAAATATCCATCAGCGACACCATGTTCAGCGCGGCATTGCGATCCTGCCCGCGTTTGTGGTGTTGTTGCATGCGTCTGGCGCGTCTGGAAGATTTCATCGAATCGATATCCTTAAATTACCTGGCGGCATCGCCAATTGAAATATCGGGAAACAGTTCCGCGAATACCCATTCGCCGTCTACCTGCGCGCGGAAGGAGCGCGAACTGTCCATCGCTGAAATCAAATCCTCGTAGCGAGTTTTCTGTTCCGCCAGGATCGTAATATTGGTATGGTCGGGAAGACGCGCCTTTACCTGTTTCAGGGTTTCCTTCAACTGGGCAAAATTGTGTTCCTTGCCTTTCATCGGAATGCGCTTGATCATGCCGAGACGATTGTCCGACAACACCATCATGTTCTTGCGGATCGTCACGCGCAGCTCATACGGCGGCTTTTTGGGTTGCTTGACGTCCTTGTTAGCGCCCGGTGGCGGCAGATTCAGGTCGAGAATGGTGATATGGCTGAATACTGCTGTCATCAGCAGGAACGGCACCAGTACCACCATCAAGTTCATGAAGGCGGTAATGTTCAGCTCCACAGCGGGGTGCTTGCGGCGGTGTAACCGTTTAGACATTAGGCAACCGGTCTACTGGCCGTTGTTTTTAACGCGTGACAGATGGTTGACGAACTTGACCACCGTCATTTCCAGGCTGTCGACGATTTCGGTCGTCTTGGTTTGTAACACCGTGTAGAAGAACAGCAGCGGGATCGCGACGATAAGCCCGAACGCCGTGGTATTCATCGCCACCGAGATGCTGGTCGAAAGGATTTCCGCCTTCATCGACGGGTCTACCTGTGCGACCGCGGTAAACGCCTTGATCAGACCGATAATCGTTCCCAGCAGACCGAGCAGGGTGGCGATATTGGCAAACATCGCGAGATAGTGGGTGCGTTTTTCGAGTCGCGGAATTGCCTCCATGATGCTCTCGTCCATGGCCGCCTCGAAGTCGTCCCGGCGGCGCGCTGATTTGTAGTGCTCCATGCCCTGCAGCAGGATGCGGCTCACCGTGGCGGTGGAATTCTGCGCGAGTTTACTGGCGCTGGCAACTTCACCCTTGGCCACCAGCGGCATGAGCTTGGCAATCATCCTGCGATTCTTTGCCTTGGCGTAACTCAGATGAAGCCAGCGTTCCAGCGTTATCGCCAGGCCAATCGCCAACACCGCCAGTATGGGGTACATGAAAGGCCCACCGTCCTGGAAAAACCTGATAACTGTAGTCAACATTTCGTTCATCGCGCGAATCCCCGCTGTATAGTTCTAGTGCCGGATTAATCCAGCTTTGCCTTTGAAAAAATGGCGTCGTGATAGTGAATTGTTCGTTTAAAAGAAGCCCGATCTATAGGGGTTAACTTCTGGTCCAGAATACTTATTATCGGTGGCGATTTTAACTCGAAACGCTCGATCGATTTCCAGGGAACAATGTACAGGACCCTGGGTAACTCCTTGTTCCCGGTAATTTCGGTGCCTTCCATTTGCAGTTTTTCCTGCGCATTTACAATTGCAGTACATGAAATAGCAAAGATTAGGCAAAAGTGTAGCGAAAGTTTTAACATTTTTTACCCCTGGGAGCTTGAAGTGCCGCTTTTGAGGCGACGTTCGATGTCGGCGATCCATCCGCTAACCTGAGAATTCTCTTCACTGATCAGCGCCTGGTACTTCTGGTAGTGTTGTAATGCCTTAACCAGATCCTGGAAATATATATCGAACAGAATACCCAGATTCAGGTAGGCGGGCGCGTATTTCGAGTCGCTATCTATCGCACGCTGATAGTGCTTGCGCGCCTCTTCGAACGCGCCTTTATGGCGGTGCAGAATACCGAGATGGTTGTGTGCCACGGCGTCATCGTCGTTGCGTTTAACCGCTTCCAGAAATGCCTGTTCGGCAAGATCCAGCTGCTTTAATTTGAAATAGGCCAGCCCGAGGTTGGTGAAAATGTAGGGCTTATCGGGCGCATCGGTGCTGACCTGTTTCAGCAATTCCAGCGCATCTTCGGTTTTGCCGCTTTTCAGCAAGCTTACCGCTTCAGTGTAGAACTGTTGATAGAAGTCCTCGGGTTCGGGCTCCGGCAGAGGCGCTGCTTCAGTCGTCGGTGCTGATTCTGCTTCGACTACCGGCGCTGCCTCTACTGCCGGTTCGGGTCCCGGGA